>JAEZZR010000012.1 GCA_023418505.1 Actinomycetes bacterium | reverse complement strand
GTGGAAGTGGTGTCGCTCAACGGATAAAAGGTACCCCGGGGATAACAGGCTGATCTTCCCCAAGAGTCCATATCGACGGGATGGTTTGGCACCTCGATGTCGGCTCGTCGCATCCTGGGGCTGGAGTAAGTCCCAAGGGTTGGGCTGTTCGCCCATTAAAGCGGCACGCGAGCTGGGTTTAGAACGTCGTGAGACAGTTCGGTCTCTATCCGCCGCGCGCGTAGAAACTTGAAGAAGGCTGTCCCTAGTACGAGAGGACCGGGATGGACGTACCTCTGGTGTGCCAGTTGTCCTGCCTGGGGCATGGCTGGTTGGCTACGTACGGAAGGGATAACCGCTGAAAGCATCTAAGCGGGAAGCCTGTTCTGAGATGAGGTTTCATGTGAGGTGTCCAGTAGATGACTGGGTTGATAGGCCGGATCTGGAAGCATTGTAAAGTGTGGAGGTGACCGGTACTAATCCACCGAATTTAAACACTAAACGAGATTATTACGTACACGCGTGTCATTATTTGTTGGTTGCTTGACACTTTTCAGCACAACTAAAAAAGTGTTCACGAAGTATAAGGAAAGCCCGCGTATCAACTTTGTGTTGGTGTGGTTGTGGTGTGAGTGTTTTCGCGTCTGTTGTCTAGTATCTGGCATAACACACATTGTTTTGTGTGTGCCTGTTGGGTTTTTTTTTGTCGGTGGTTTTTTGCGGTGGGGTCACGCCCGGTTTTCCTTTCCGAACCCGGAAGCTAAGTCTGCCTGCGCTGATGGTACTGCACTCGTGGGGGTGTGGGAGAGTAAGTCGCTGCCGGCAAAAAAAATATTCTTTTTTAACTTCATATCGTTGTGGGAGTCCACCAAACCTGGTTGTTGGGTTTGGTGGACTCCCTTTTTTTTTGTGTATATCGGCTGGTGTGTGGGGGCCTGTAGTTGGGTCTTGGGGGTGCGGTTTGTCCACTAACCCTGGCTTGGATGCGTCGTTTTCGCGGTTCTTATTGTGCGTCTTGCATCTTCGAGGGTGCAGAATGCACAGTTAAATAGGCTGCAAAGGGTGTTTATGACGTATTTGATTGTGCGCCTTGCATCTTCGACGGTGCAGAAAGCACAGTAAACAACGCTGTTTTTCGGGTGTTGGGCTGGGTTTGTTGGACGTTTTTGCACCATGAGGGTGCAGAAGTCATTGCCGGTGATTGTTGTGGGTGTGTTGTGGTTGGGGTTTGTTGTGCAATCCGCACCTAATCCGTTTTTCGTGTTGCGCCGCTTTTCCACAATGGTGGGGAGGGATATATGGAAAGCGCCCGCCGACAGCGGACGCTTACTCGGTGTGTGTTATTAACGATGGTGGCCAACAATCCCTTGGATACAACCGCATAGAAGGCGGTGCTCGCGTAAGGAGCCCGATTTCTTCTTGAATTGGTCCGCCAGGAACGGCTTTGATCTTTTGCAGTGCATTCCGCTACCGGCGGTTCTGGTCGTTGCGTGAAGATGCAGGCAATTGGAATATCAGCGTGAACAGGCAAGTCTAGGGTGCAGGTTGCACATAATTATCGTCTGATTTTGGCTGGTTAGAGCGATTCATTGGACGTTTCCGCATTGCATGGTGCAGTCTGCACAGTATTCTCACCCTGCTGAAGGTGGTTTGGGCTGTTCTACTGTGCAACCTGCACCATAGGCAGTCAGGCACCATAGGCACTTAGGCACCATAGGCAGTTAGGCTCCAAAGGCAGTTTGGCTCCATGGCGGTAGGCATCATATGTGGCTAGAGCCGAATATCCGCTCCAGCCTGGATAGCCATTCGATCATCAAAGAGCACCACCACGGGCTATAGGGCGACTTTATTCAGTCAACGTCGCCAGTTTATTCAGCCAGTGCCGCCAGAGGTGGCGTCTTCGCTGCATGGCGTGCCGGGCTCACCGCCGCCAACACACCAACGATCGCAGAAACCACAAGTACTCCAACGATCTCAGCGAATGGAACGTTGATCGTAGAGATGCCAACATCCTCCAGAGCTTTCAACAGGCAAAAGCCAACGGCAAGGCCTAGGCCAACACCACACAGCGCGCCAAAGATCGCGAGCTGCAATGCTTCAAGGCGAACCATCGACCGTATCTGTTTACGCTGTAAGCCCACAGCTCGGAGCATGCCGATTTCGGTGCGTCGCTCGATCGTCGAAAGTGTCAGGGTATTGACGATGCCCAAGATCGAAATGACGATGGCCAAGGCCAGCAAAGCGTAAACCACACCGAGCATGGCATTAACTGCGTTGGCTGCAACTCCGGCGACTTCCTCTGGAGTCATTACCTGAATAACTAGGTATTTAGCAGCAATCTCATCTAGTTCGCCATGGAGGCGATTTAAGTCTCCACCATCCGTAGCGATGATCGATAGTGCGACCGGCTGTAAGAAACCGCTCGGAACATTGCCGGCATTGGCTTCTTCAACAAGCAGTTGCACAAGACCGGTTGAAAGAGTGACCCGCTCGGGCAGAGCGTCTTGAATACCAGTAATCGGAACGTCGAATTGGCCGATCGGGGAATCCCACAGCAGAAGGTCGCCAACCTCGAGATCAGCCGCTTCAGAGTACCCCTTGCTGATAATGGCTCCAGCATCTTCGGCAGCAAGATCCAACGAACCAGCAACCGGCTCCGTGTTAAACCAATAAGCCCAATCTGCATCGAAGGTGGCTGTGAAGGCCGGGCCAGTCATGCCACCCATAGCGCCACCGCCGGCACTACCAGCCACATCGCCATTTGCGTCACTATCCACGTCTACAGGCTGCCGGGCAGTTTCGGGGCGCGTTACCGTACCGAGTGCGATGGATTGGGTAGCGATTTCGGAGACGTCGTCGAGTGCTAAGACGTCGTCAGCTACTGCGCGCGGCATCTGGAACATCGAGCCCTGCGGCGGCATCAGGAAGAAATCGGCGCGGTTGTTGTTCTCTGTCCAATTATCCACGGCGGCTTTCATGGAAGAGCCGAGCATGCTCACGCTCACTACCAGCATCAACCCTAAGGTCAAGGCGAAGGCAGTGGTGGCGGTGCGCTTTGGGTTGCGTCCGGAATTGGTGGCTGCGAGACGCCCCACCATGCCAAACGGTGCGCCGATGACGCGGCCGAGGCCACCCACCACAGGTTTCGCCAGATGCGGGCCGACCAACCACAGCGCCAGGATCGCCAGCACACTGCCAAACCCAACAAACGACGCACGAGCCTGCGTGCTGCCATCGTTCCAGACCACACCAGCTACCAGCAGCCCAATTGATATTGCCACGAACAGGTAGCCCCATGCGTAACGAGAGCGGACGACGCCAAGCACACCGCCGCGCTTTCCGTCGCTGCTAATCGCGGAGGTCTCCATACCAGCCGAGCGCATGGCTTCAACGGGAGGGATTTGGCCGGCGCGGTAAGCAGGGGCAAATGCTGCCAACAGCGTAATAATTAAGCCAACGACGATTGGTACGAAGATGGCTTGCGACGTGAAAGTCAGACCATCGTTCGGCAATTCAATTTCGAAAGCCGCCAACGCCTTGAACAGCACCCACGTCAGCCCAAAGCCTGCCAGTACACCAAGCACAGAGCCGACCAGGCCAACTAAGCCCGCTTCTAGCAACACCGAGCGAGTCAGCTGGCCACGCGAGGTACCCAAGCTGCGCAGCAAAGCGAACTCTTTAGTGCGTTGCGCCACCAGCATCGAAAACGTATTCGAAATCAAGAAAATGCCAACAACCAGGCCGATTACGCCAAAGGCAACCAGGAAGTAGCCTACGAAATCGAGGGCTTGGGAAATCTCTTCAGCAGCATCTGATGCGAGCTTTTCGCCAGAAGAGATCTGTAGATACGGGAATTCGCTCTGGAGCTGATCGATGACTGCCTGCACATCATCGGGAGAATCGACGCTTAAAATCACGGTTTCGACGTCCGGGGCAGCAGCATCATCGCCGGTACCTACGGCATCGCCGGCACCCGCAGCGGTGCTATCACCCGCACCCACTCCAGCACCAGAGAAGAACTCCATCCACGTCTGTTCTGGCATAGCAACCGTGACTACGCCACTGGCATCCGCGGGGCTTTCGTTGATACCGCTGACTCGGAATTCCTGGCGGTCGGTAGGAGAAACGACGGTAGTGGTGTCACCGATCTGTAAATCACCGAGCCGGGCTGCGGTGGTGTTGATCAGGATTTCATCAGGCGCTTCAGGTGCTTTTCCGTCGATAAGCGTATAAGCCTCGCCTACCACCTGGTCATCGGGGTAATAGGGCAGGCCGTAGGACGGAGCGCCGCTGGTCTGGATCGGATCGCCAGCAGAATCGGTCATGACAATGGATTTTTGATTCCCATCGACATTCACCCGCGCAACACCCGGGGTGTTGGCGATCTGTTCGCGCACCTCCGGGGTGATGGTCTCGCCTTGGTTGGGGTTGGCAGAGGCGACGACGTCCACGCCGTCGTACATCGTAGAAACGACGCTGGAAAACGTCTTGTTCAGCGACGCTGTAAAAACCAGCGACCCCGCGATGAACGCGGTGCCGAGCAGCACCGACAGCACCGTGAGCACTAGGCGAAGTTTGTGCGCTGCGATATTGCGCAAAGAGACTTTAACTAGAGTTTTATTCATTGGTGAACGCCAGTGCCTCAGTAGTTCTCGATTGCGGCCATGCGCTCGAGGATCGACTCGGTTTCAGGGTGGGAGAGCTCGTCGACGATTCGGCCATCGGCAAGGAACACAACTCGATCGGCGTACGACGCAGCCCGCGGATCGTGGGTCACGATCACCACCGTTTGCTCCATCTCATCCACTGCCGTGCGGAGAATCTCCAAGACTTCGCGGGAGGAATTCGAATCCAGGTTGCCGGTTGGTTCGTCGCCGAAGATGATCTCGGGGCGGCCGACCAACGCACGCGCACAGGCGACGCGCTGCTGCTGGCCGCCGGAGAGTTCCGAAGGGCGGTGCTGCAGACGCTCACTCAAGCCCAGACGCCCAGTGACATCTTCGAACCACTGCTGATCCACCTTCTTGCCCGCAATCTCGATAGGCAAGGTGATGTTTTCAGCGGCCGTAAGCGTGGGAACCAGGTTGAAGGATTGAAACACGAAGCCCAGACGATCGCGGCGCAGTGCCGTGATTTCTTTATCTTTCAGCTGGCTTAACTCGGTATCGCCGATGAAGGATTGCCCCGACGATGCGGAATCAAGTCCAGCCATAATGTGCATCAACGTCGATTTGCCAGAGCCAGATGGCCCCATGATTGCGGTAAATTCGCCTTGCCGGAATGCGACGTCTACCTGGTCTAATGCCACCACCGCGGTATCGCCGGCGCCATATATCTTGGAAAGCTTTTCCGCGCGCGCAGCAGGCGTTGCAGAAGATGCACGATCCGCGGTGCTCGGTGCGGAACTAGAGGAAGCTGTGTTCGTTTCTTGGTTTCCAGTTTGGGCGGCCGATTGGGCTGCTGATTTAGCTGCCGACGAAGAGCCATCGGAGGTTGCATGCGTCATGCTGCCAGAGTACCAGGGGGAGGAGTGCGTGGATAGCGTTTCCGTTTAGCTCGAAACCGTTAGTGGATCCGCAACATCTCTCCGGCTATGAAACTCACGCCAAGCGCCCGTGAATGGATCATGAAACCCCATATAGGCGCAGGTTAAGTGCAACGGTTTCGAGGGGTCTTCGGCCTCGGTAGGCAAAATGTCGGGATAAACCTGGTCGCCAATGATTGGTGTGCCTTGCTCGAGTAAATGCAGGCGCAACTGGTGGGTACGGCCAGTTAGTGGGCGGAGTATCCAGCGCCAGGCAATCTTTGTATCGGTACTAACAACACCATCGCTAGCATCACTAACCTCGCCACCCTCGCCATCACACGGAAACGCAACCGGTTGAACATCTTCCACCACCGTATGGGCATTGGGTTCGCCACTAATAGTGAACGCCTGGAGCTCGCCAGGGATTTTCTTTTGGCGAGTCGAGATCTGCCACGGCGTCTGCGGCAGTTCGGACAACCCCACACGGCCGGACAACCCCGCCCTACCAGACAACTCCACACCGCCAACCCCTTCACCCCCAGGCCGAGTCAGCGCGTGATAACGCTTGGTCACCATCCCGGGGTTGGCGAAGAGTGTCTGGTACTGCTGGCGCATTTCAGGCCGCGCGGTAAAAATCAGTAGCCCACTGGTCACGCGATCCAGCCGATGCGCAGGCACCAAATCTGGATTGGACAGCTCCCGCCGCAGCCGCACTACAGCTGTCTCGGTAATATGACGGCCTTTCGGAATGGTGGCTAAAAAAGGCGGTTTGTCCACCACTACTAAGTCGTCGTCAGCGTAGATAATTGGCATCTCACCTGCGATAACTGGCTCTGGAGCGGGGATTCGGTAGAACCACACCAGCGCGCCGGGCTTGAGTTTTTCGTCGCCAGCTAATTTCCGTCCCCGAGCATCTACTACCAGGCCGTCGCGGAACCGTTGCGCGATTGCCTCGTGATCATCATCAGGGTGGCGGTGACGCTGGCCGTAAATGGCGGCGGTGAGCAGGTCAAGAGCGGAAACGGGATTATCACCCCGACGCCCCGGAACAATCAGGCGAGAGGGGTTCAAACCATCGCGAATTGGCAGTGGCGCGTGAGGCATAGTGAGTAGGGTAGCTGGTATGAGCACTGAAATGCAGCAGGGTCAACCATCCCACGTGCCCCTTTCTTTCTTGGATTTGGTGCCGGTGGTGGCAGGTTCTACCGTCCACGATGCGATTGAGAATTCCGTGCGCACCGTGCAGGTCGCCGAGCAGGCGGGTTTCCACCGTTACTGGGTTGCGGAGCACCATAACACCTTAAATATTGCCTCTTCGGCAACCACGGTGCTGATGGGCAGGTTTGCGCAGGCCACGTCGAAGATTCGCATCGGTTCGGATGGCATTATGTTGCCAAATCACGCGCCGCTGCGGGTGGCAGAGGACATCGGCACGCTGGCAACCATGTACCCCGATCGCATTGATCTGGGGTTGGGACGCGCGCCGGGCACAGATCCCCGCACCGCTGCCGAGCTGCGCCGAGGTGCCTCCGACGTTTCCGATTTCGCCGACGATATTTCCCAGCTCCAGCGCTACCTCGCCGATCCAGAGAAGCTGGACAAGCTCGAAGGGCTTGACGACGGAACCAGCACCACGATGGCCGAAACCCACAATCTCTTCGCAGGTGCAGGATCGCTATCCGGTAGCCCGGGGATGCGCGGCCGGATTGTGGCCTTTCCGGGGCAAGGCACCGAGGTACCGATGTATGTGTTGGGATCATCCGGTGGGGGTGCCACGGTAGCCGCGATGTTGGGCTTGCCGTTTGCTTTTGCCTCCCACTTTGCACCTTTTCAGTTGGAGCACGCCATCAATCTGTATCGCAAGCATTTTGATGCGTCTGCCCCAACGGCACAGATCTCGGAGCCAAAGGTAATGGTGGCAGTAAATGCGATGGCTGCCGAAACCACCGAGCAGGCCGAGTTCGAGTTTTCCGTGGTACAGCAGATGTTCTTGCGCTTAGGCCGTGGCGGTTCGCGCAAGCCACTGCCAGAACCAACTACTACGCCGCAAGCGGGAGCGAGCCCGGCGGAGTGGCAGCGTGTGCAAGCGTCGTTAGGCGTACGTGCGGTAGGCACCCCCGATGAAGTGGTTGCGGATCTGGAAAATGTCGTGGCTGCCACGGGCGCGGACGAGTTGATTTTGACCACCTACGCCCACGATCCGGAAGTGCGAAATCGATCCATTGAATTGATTGGCCAGGCTTGGAAAACTTCCTAGTGAGATAGGGGTTCGCGCGGTAGGCTTGGGGTAGTTGAATAGCGCAGAAAGGACACTGGCAATGCCGAAGCAAGACATTATTGTGTGTGCCGTCGATGGCTCCGAGGCGTCGAAGACCGCTGTGAAGTGGGCTGCGAATACCGCAGTGAAACGGGGTGTGCCCCTTCGTCTGGTGAGCAGCTACTCGATGCCGCAATTTTTGTATGCGGAGGGAATGGTGCCACCTCAGGAGCTTTACGACGATCTAGAGGCCGAAACCCTCGAGAAAATCAATGAAGCCAAGAAGGTTGCGAAGGATTTCGTGCCAGAGGTAGAGCTGTCCCACCAGATCGAAGAAGGCAGCCCAATCGACATGCTGCTGGATCTGTCCGAACAGTCCACGATGATTGTGATGGGTTCGCGTGGTCTCGGTGGCTTGTCTGGCATGGTGATGGGTTCGGTTTCCGCTGCTGTGGTTAGCCACGCTTCCTGCCCAGTGGTGGTGGTGCGTGAGGATAACGACGTCACGGAGGAAACCAAGTACGGCCCAGTAGTTGTCGGTGTCGATGGTTCCGGTGTTTCGCAGAAGGCGGTAGAAAACGCTTTCCGCGAAGCAGATGCCCGTGGCGCCAAGCTGGTTGCCGTGCACACCTGGATGGATATGCAGGTACAGGCTTCCTTGGCTGGTCTTTCGGCTGCACAGCAGCAGTGGAAGGTGGTTGAAGATGAGCAGAATGCGCTGCTAGGCCATCGTTTGGCTGGTTTTGCTGAACAGTACCCAGATGTGGAAGTAGAGAAGGTTGTTACCCGTGATCGTCCGGTGCGGGCTTTGACGGACGCTGCCGAGGGCGCACAGCTGCTGGTGGTTGGTTCGCACGGCCGTGGTGGATTCCGTGGCATGCTGTTGGGCTCGACCTCGCGCGCGCTGCTGCAGGCTTCGCCTTGCCCAATGATGGTGGTGCGCCCGGAGGATGCTCCGGATGCGAAGCCACGCAAGCGCAAGCAGGATAAGCGGAAAGACAAGAAGTAGGAAACGAAGCAGGTAGGAAACGAAGTAAGACTGTTACCAAATAGAAATCCAATTTGGCCACGTATTCGTTTACCATGGTGTAGTAATCTCTGGCAGCACTCGGTGTGCGCCGGATTCCGGTAACAAGTGTCGGCAGCCTAACTGTCGGCCATATGAAAGAGGTATTTCCAATGACTGAGCTTCTGTTGGCAGCCGATTCTTCCACCCCAGCTCTAGGCTTCTTCGGCTGGATCATCATCGGTGGTTTGGCTGGCTGGATTGGATCCAAGGTAATGGGCACCGATGCTCAGATGGGTCTGATTCTGAACATCATCGTCGGTATCATCGGTGGCTTCATCGGTGGCTGGCTACTCACCGCATTCGGTGTAGACGTTGCTGGCGGCGGCTTGTTCTTCAGCTTCCTCACCTGCTTGTTGGGTGCATGCATCCTGATCTGGATCGTCAGCTTCTTCCAGAAGAAGAGCTAAAGATCTTTTAAAGAGTTAGCTGCAAGCTAGCTGCTTTTAAGACTTAGAAACCCGGTGTCTTGAGGCCAAGGCACCGGGTTTTGTTTTTGGCTAGTTATCTAGGTGCACTTTAAAGCGCAGCCACATATAATTAACAAAGCACCGAACAACTTTTCGGTAGTGGCTTTTTAAGTAACACAAAGGGAGAGCAAGTGGCGCAGGATTCTAAGGCGAAATCGCCTGGTGGAGGTCGCGCTCCTTCGCGTCGTCGGAATCGCCCTAGCCCCCGCGATCGTCTCCTCACCGCAGCCACGAAGCTATTTACCACCGAAGGTATTCGTGTGATCGGTATCGATCGCATTTTGCGCGAAGCTGATGTGGCAAAAGCATCGCTGTATTCGCTGTTCGGCTCTAAAGATAAGCTAGTGATCGCCTATCTAGAGGCACTGGATACCAAGTGGCGCCAAGAATGGCAGCAGAGGGTAGCCAACATGGATTCGGAAGAAGAAAAGATCCTGGCGTTTTTTGATCAGTGTATTTTCGAGCAGCCAGCAATGGATTTCCGTGGCTCGCACTTCCAGAATGCCGCTAGCGAATACCCGCGCCCAGAAAACGAAAACGAAGAGAACATCCGTGCTGCAGCCGTTGCACACCGCCAGTGGATGTGGCAGGAAATCCGCGATCTGCTGAACTCTTTGGGACGCCCACAGCCTTCGCTGAATGCCAACCGATTGATGATTTTCCTTGAAGGTGGCCTATCAGGTGCGAAGATGACGAAGGATCTCACTGCACTGCAAACGGCTCGCGATCTAGCACGGGACTTGGTTTATCAAGAAAGCTAGAGCCACGCGGCGTGCGGTACGCGCACGATTTTAGCCAGCGCGCCTGCTTGTGCTTTCCACTGCTAATCCCGGAATCGCTTCCACTGGTATTCGCGTTTTCCCGTGGCTTTATTTATGTGGCGGCGTCCCGTCTGATATGCAGCAGTACCGAGCTGGCGGGCGAGTAGCTCTGGTTTCGACAATTTGCGCGCACGCTTTTCTTTCCGCCGGTTGCCCAGCGCATGCCTCGGTCCAGCAGGCTGCTGCACCTTTACAATGGCCGGAATTTCGATGGGCGTGTGGTGTACTGCGTTGTCCGGCACAGTCACGGTGAACACCGTCGCAAGCTTCTGCCCAAAAGAAGGCAAATACTCCTGTTGCTTTAACCGCATGAAGTAAATCACCGTGCGGTATTGATTCACCTTCGCCGAGAGCAATTGTTCTTTCTTCGCTTCGGTATCCAGTTCTGCTTCGAGCTTTTCCAGAATCTTTTGGTGAATCGGCGTGAAGTTCTTGTTCTTTTCTTTCCGCCGACGCAGATACTCAATGCGATTGTGGCGCAGTAGTTCGGCTTGTTGTTGTTCTCTGAGCTCCACACGTTGGCTGACAAACTCTTCGGATAGTGGATAGCGCCGATCGAGGTATTTGGTCATGGCGAAGCTTTGCGAGGCCGTCCACAAGTTATTGCACGCCCAATACAATGCGATCGCGATTGGGGCTGGCCCAAAGAAACCAATGAACAACAAGAAAATTGGTGCAATCACAATCATTGCTGCCAACCAGCGCACCAAGAATCGGGAGAGCTTGCTGTTTTCATCCGTCGTGCGCTTAGTCCGTCGTAAAGAAATAATCAGGTTAATGCCAGTAAAAGTGGCTGCAGCGAATACTAGCGGCCCGGCCAGTGTCACTACATCGCGGAAATTTGTACCCAATGCCTGATAGCGATCCGGTGGCATCGCAATATAGGCCGTAATTGGCACGTCGAAAAGGTCAGTGCGCAGAAAGTCCGTTACTTCCGAAACATTAAGAAAACCCACGCCATGATCTGCGGGATTTCCCGGCGAAGATGCCGCCGCCACCATCCGGCGTAACATCCGCACCAAACCCAAAATAATGGGAATCTGAATCAGCGTCGGACCAAGTGCAGCCCAAAAACTCACACCACTATCCCGGCGCAATTCCTGGATTGCCCACGTTTGATACAGCGGGGCATGCGGATCCGCATTGGTTTTATATTTCTTTTGCACCGCGGCAATATGAGGCCGCAAATTCGCAGACCGACGCCCATTAATTAGCTGGCGACGATACAGCGGAAAGATCGCCAACCGCACGCTTACCACCAAAAACACAATCGACAGCAGCCAGGTGGTGGATGGATTGATCTCTACGACAGCGCCGACGACATGGGCGAAGAACAGGTGCCATACCTTCATTACCGCAGAGACCAAATACACCAATGGCTCTAGCAGCATGGATACCCCACTTGTCGCGGTCGCAGGAAAACGGATCAGCTATATAAGAATAAAGAAACTGCCAATGATCTGAAAAGACCATTGGCAGTTATTTATCGCTCGCGGCGAAAAGCACGAGCTTCGAAGCTCTTAACGATGTGCTTCGTTGTAGGCGTCGATGATGTTCTTTGGCAGCGCGCCACGGTCTGCGACGTCGTAGCCCTGCTGCTGAGCCCATTCACGGCGCGCACGGTTTAGTTCGCGCTTCTGGCGTGCTTCGGCGGCCTGGACGCCACGGCGTGGGCGTTCGTTCGAATTCTGGTCGATAGAAGCAGCATCCACGTAACGAGCTAGGGTGGAACGCAGCTGGGCTGCATTTTCCTTGGATAGGTCGATAACGTAGTTACGGCCGTCGAGTGAGAAACGGACGATTTCTACTTCGCCGTCCTGCAACGGCTTGCCATCGAGGTCGTCAATGTACTGAATAAGTTCCCTGCGTGCCATTGTGAACTCCTAGGGTATTTTCGTAGTCTTTATGAGCCTGCAAATAGCACTGATCCCAACAAAGGTTACATAAATCGCTTTATCGCGCGTTATAGAGTTGGTAGGGAAATGCTATTTGCTAGCCATGATACAGATAACGTATCTAAACCTCGAGTACGCCAATTCCGCGCTGCACTTTATATGTTTTCGCTACGTAGAGTGGCTGATTAGGAATGGCCTTATCCTCTACCCAGCGGTATTCAGCGGTAATTTCATCCCGGCCTACATATATGGCTGCATAACCATGATGGTCGAATTCAATCCACTTCACATGGCGATTAGCAGTGGTCAAGCCAGTTTCAGCAGCAATGGTGATCGGATTGCGTTGTGGTAAATACACAATGTCATCGATATTCGGCGCAGAAACCGAGGTACAAACCAGCTCTACCGCAGCGATGCCATCGCGGGGATACCGGCCAGCAGCAACCGGCACATTGCATGCCCAAGAGCTGTGGATATCGCCGGTAAGGAACACAATATTGTCTAATCCCATCTCGGTGATGGTTTGAATTAGGCGACGTCGATCCGCCGGATAGCCATCCCACTGGTCCAAGTTGTAGGGCATTCCTTCTTCGGGCAATCCCATCAATTCCGTGATCGCAGCAGTGGCTTGTGGATCTAATGGTGGGATCAAAACCGGGGTAAACATCACCGAATTACCCACCAGATTCCATAGTGCAGTAGACGATGCCCATTTATCCTTCAGATAATTAAATTGCTCGGATCCCAGCATGGAACGATCCGGGTTATCCAGCTGACCAATCTCGCGGAATTCAAGCTTCCGATCGCGATAAGTACGCAGGTCAAGCATCACAATGTCTGCAAGATCGCCGTATTGGAAGTGGCGGTAAATCTTGCCACCTTCGCTCAAATGCACCGTGCGGATTGGCAACCATTCGATGTAGGCGCGCATGGCAGCATCGCGCCGGGCAATGAAGTCGCCTTCTCCCTCTTCAGGCTGGTGGTTCTCTGCCCCTTCAGCCCAGTTGTCGTTGGCTACCTCGTGGTCATCCCACGTCACCATCCATGGCTTCGCAGCATGGGCGGCCTGCAGATCGGCATCGGTGCGGTAGGTGCCGTAGCGCCGGCGGTAGTCCTGCAGCGTAATCGTTTCGTGCGGTGGCTGATGTTCGCGAATCGGACCAAGCTTGCCGGCGTATTCGTTCACCCCATATTCGTAGATGTAGTCGCCCACGCACATCACGATGTCGATGTTCGGGTTAGTCGCCATATCGGCGTAGGCGCTGAAGTAGCCGGATTCGTAGTTTGCACACGACGTCAGCGCGATCCCCAAGTGCTCAGGGGAAGCGCCAGCGGGCGGGGTAGTGCGCGTCCGCCCCACGGGAGACTGCTGCCCGGCATAGTTATCACTAAGCACCGTAAAGCGGTAGTAGTACCAGCGATCCGCATCTAGACCGGTCACATCAACATGCACCGTATTGTCATTATCCGGATTCGAGGTCACCTCACCGCTGGCGGTGGTTTCAATGAAATCTTCCGCAGGCGATACTTCCCAGCGCAGGGCAATAGGTTCACCAACACCGTCGCCGGGGATGTCCGCCGGGTGCGAGGTCACGCGCGTCCAGATAATCACCGCATTGGGCAGTGGATCACCAGAGGCAACGCCATGCTGAAATACCGCGTGATCGCTTTCAGCCTGCCGCGGAGACACCGTATTCGCACCCAACAAAGCACTACTAGGTACCGGTTGCGCTGCTGCTTTGCTGGCGACGATGCCAGCTGAACCAACGATGGCACCGGTAGCACCGGCGCGTAGTACAGAACGACGAGTGGGCTTGCGACGCGCGTTTGCACCAGAGCTAGATTCAGCACCGTCGCGCGAAGTATTTTTAGGGGTGAAGTCTGCCATCCTTCTATGACAGCCTGAAATAGCTATTAGCGCGACTTAAAAATGCCCGGATACCCCGTTAAGGGGGTACCCGGGCAACAAAATCGCAGGAAACTTCGTGGCTAGCTCAGCGCCACTTCCGCTAGTTCAATCCCATGTGCTTCAGGATCTCGGCGTCGAGAGTATCCAGTTCGCCCACAATGGACTTGTATGCCCGACGGCGCTGCTCTGGGGTCATGCGCTCGGCGGTGTTCAGCCCGTCGTTAAGCAAATCCAGACGCTTACGCGCGTCGGTCACAAAACCAGCGGAGTTGGAGGGGCCGGATTCCTGGAGGGTCTTCAGCGATTCGCGCGCCTTTTCAATGCGAGCGCGCAGTGGCGCACCGTGGCCGTAGTGGCGAGCCGCATCCTTGCCAGAGACGCCGAACTTCTTCGCGTCGTTGTTCAACGAGCGGTTTTGCAGCCAGGTAGCACCGCGGTAGGCAAAAGGAATCGCCAGCGGAATCAGCAGACGGGCGCCACCAATGGCGCTCTTGGCTTTATCGGCGGTGAAACCGGAATTGCGCTGCTGCTCGAGGATCTTCTCGGCCATCTTCTGCTGGTGCTTGTGCTTGGCCTTCAAAGACTTCTGCTCGTCTTTGTGCTCCTTGCGGCGGATTTTCTCTAAGCGCTTCTGAGCCCGCGCATCCAGCTTCTGCTCTTGCTTGCGCACCTTCAGGTCGGCCTTCTGTGCGCGCTTATTCTGCTTGGCTTGATCTTTTTGAGCTGCCTTTGCCGCCCGCTTATCGGCCTTCACCCGCTCTTTGTGCACTTCGCGGCGTAGTTTAGCTTCGTGCTTTGCGGCCTCTTTTGCCTTGGCGGTCGCAGCTTTGACCTGCAGCTTGGTTTCGCGGCGCAATTGGCGGAACTTGCCCAAAAAAGTCATAGTGATCAGCTTAAATCCTGTTGTGGTTTATCGCATGGAAAAATTTTCGAAAAGTTAATCGCTTTCCAGTTTATTACAGGTAATGACATTTAGATACGCTTTTACCTTGTGAATGCCCCAGTTGAACCGTCCGTGCAGGTGTACGGCAGTGATCTTGTGGGGTGCCGGTATCGGTTGGTGCAGAAGTTCCGTCAGGCTCAGGGGGATTTGCTTGACGACGATTTAGCTAACGACGACATTAGCCCGCACGTGCGCCACGAAGCCTTGGCGATTCATGATCTGACTAGGGAGGATGTGCGCTTTCGCTGCGAGAAATTGGGCACGAGCTATTGCGACATTGCACAAGTGCGCGATGAGACCGGCGAGGATGCTGGCGATGGTGGTGATGCTGGTGATGGTGATGGCGCTGACGGCGACCTCGAAGCGCAGTACTTAGCCACGCTGGATGCTTTGGCCGCAGGGGTTTCCGTAATCTTTTCGCCGGTGCTGTTGCGGGAGATGGAACACGAAGCCGCCTTGGAAGTGGCGAAAGTAGATTTCCTGGTCAAGCTCGAGACCATCGCAGCCACACCGAAGTACCTGCCGGTAATGATTAGTGGTTCGAGTGTGCTGAAAGCGCGCCGTCCTATTGCCAATACGGCTGGCCAGAATCTCGGTGCCGTTGCCGAGCCTGTGTTCCAACTCGCCATCGATCGCGCTTTGGGTAAACCCCTACTCGGCCGTACTCCCCGTGGCGGGGTGGATATACGCGCCAGCATCTTGGAACTGCCAGACAAGAAGCTCCGCGCCACCAGCCGCATCATGGTGCACCTCGGCCAGATGGCGTCGGCATTGGCCGATTACGATGTCGCTTGCGATTTCGTTGCGATTTTGGAAGAAGGGCGCTCGCACCTGGTGGTATCGAAGGCGCGCCGGGCTGAGGAGTCTTATCTGGCAGCCTCGGAGCTAGATAACCTGCCTGATTATCCCCGCCAGGTACGCCAGTGCAAGAGTTGCCGGTTTGAAAAGATCTGCCACGAAGAATTGCTGGCTATCGACGATATTTCTCTTGTGCTACCTGGCGACCGCGCCGCATCGTGGCGCAAGAGGGGCATCGATACGGTGGCACTGCTTGCCCAGCAGGATAGTGCGAAAGATTCGGCCTGGTTGGCACGTGCTTGGCAGCACGATCTTCCCGCGGTGCGCCGGACCGAACACCTGATGGTGCCTCGTGCCGATGTGGAAATCGATGTTGATATGGAGGCCTACCCTGTTGGCGGCGCCTACCTGTGGGGTACCTGGGTGGCCGGTGGCGCCTACCAACCATTTGTGACTTGGGATCCACCCAGTGCGTCCGGCTTGGGTGGCGATGCAGAGGCCGCCAACTTTGCCCGCTTCTGGGATTGGTTGCACACCCAGCGCCAGGAAACCGAAGAGGCTGGCAAGACCTTCCGCGCGTATTGCTGGGCGGCGGAAGGTGAGAATCACTGGATGCGTCGTACGGCTTCCCGTTTTGGGGGAGTGCTTTTCGACGGCTATGCCGTACCAAGTTTGGTGGAAGTAGAGCGTTTCATTCGCTCGGAAGTGTGGACGGATCTGTTTGCGGTGGTGCGCAAACAATTGCTTTCACCTAGTGGCTTGAGCCTGAAAACAGTGGCTCCCTGGGCAGGTTTCCGGTGGCGCGACGAAGGCGTCGATGGCGCGGCGTCACTGCCACTATACGAATTAGCTGCCGGGATGGTGCGCCACAACGATGCGGCCAGCACGACCGACGAACCCGAGCCCGCAGCAGCCCGTGAACAGCTGCTGCGCTACAACGGCGATGATTGCCGTTCGATGCTGGTCATCCGAGATTGGTTGGATAACCCACAGACGCTAGAGCAAATCCCGTATGGGGCTAACGTCAGTGCGAACGGTTAGCTGCGGCGCCTAGCCACTGGATGCGGCGCCTAGCCACTGGATACGGCGCCTAGCCACTGGATACGGCGCCTAGCCACGCTTTGAGCGCCCGAACCCAATCCGCTGACCTCGGCGGGCAAAGCCAGCACCAAGCCCACCACCAGAATCTGCTACCGCTTTCGCTCGCTTCTGGGCAATTTTGCGCGCCCGCACCGTATTTTCCTTGGTAAACAGCCAGATTTGATTCCATCGTTCCGCGCGCAAGGTAGCTCGGGCACTACGACGCTGATAGCTAAACAAGCGTTTTGCTGCCGCAGCTTGATCCGGGGAGCGAGTGGCTAATTCCAGCAGCATGTCGATGGCACGTGCCATCGCATCTTCGGCGGTCTCGGTTGCCTCGGTGGCAAGCCCGTAGGCAACGGCTTCGCTGCCGGAAAACTCAGCGCCACTCATCGCCAACCACTTGGCACGATCCAGCCCCACTTGCTCTACCAAAGTGACCACGCCAGACATATCGGGGATCAAACCCCACTTGGCTTCCAGCACCGACCATCGCGCCTGTTCCGTGGTGATCCGGAAATCAGCGCCTAGGGCCAATTGCACGCCGCCGCCAAAGCAGTGCCCGTCGATCACGGCAACTACCGGGACAGGCACACGTCGCCAAGCAAGACAGCATTCTTGGAAAAGATTTGTACCATGCAGACCAGGTACGAACGCTTTGGCTATCGACGAAGGGGTTTTTAATGCGGCGGCGAAGTCTAGGCCTGCAGTAAAGCTGGTACCACGGCCGGTAAGGATCACGCCGCGTAGTTCGCGATCGCGGGAGAGGAATCGGGCGGCGTCGCGCAAGCCTTGCAGCATGTCTAAGGTGAGTCCGTTGAGCTTGTTTTCGCGGGCGAGCTCAACGAAAGCAACGCGTACTCCATCGACAAGATCGCCGACAGAGACGACAACATGGGAACCAAATGAGTGCTGCTGTGGCTGGGAAAGAAGCTCCATGGCCTGCAGCTTAATGCGCAAAAGCTAGCGTTGGAGGCCTTTATCCCAAAATCCAGCCGTGCCAGGATGCGAGGCTTCGGCGGTGAGATCGGGGATCAATTGGTAGCGGCGTGCGGTGGCTTCCGGGGTGAGCGCCACGGCAAGATACCGGGCGCACCAGGAAGTAACCGCCGAGGCCAGCGCCAAAAGGAGGGTGGCGCGGAAGGTGTTTAGTGCGGAATCACTGGTGATGTACCAGATGATTCCGGAAAGCCACGCCAGATTTGTTAGCGACCACAAGGCCACGCCCCACACTTGGAGCTGCCGGTGGCCAGTTTCTACCAGCGCGATGATCGGTCCGACGATATTTACAATCGGCCACTTATGCATCGCATCAATACTGGCGTAACTGCGATCTAACAGTGGCTGCCAGGCCAAAGCACGATCGCGCAGGGCAGTTAGGGACTTCCAGATCAGCACGGCCATCACCAGCCACGCCAGGATGGCACCCCAAAAGACGAAGGTGCCCAGGATCTCGGCCAACATGTTGATAGTGGCCGAAGAAAGACTCGCTTCGGTGGTATCGCTATAGGAAACCGCGCGGAAAACCGCACTGGCCAGCGCAAACCAGAATCCCAGCTGTGCCCATAAGGACAGCTGCGATAAAGCGCGTTGCGCTGGCTCGTTGATGCGGTTTTCTTCCTCAGGAGTCACTTAATCCCTGCCTGTATCTAGGTTTTGCCTAGATTCTAGGCGCTGCCAGATATTAGGCTCTGCGAGATCCTAGGCGCTGCCAGATTTAAACTTCGCCGTCTTTTCCGTCTGCCCAGAATGGATCCTGGATCTCGCGGAGGGTGGCTACAGACTTATCGAACTGCTGCTTTTCGTATTCGTCCAGCTCGAGCTCAACTACCCGGCGAATACCCTTGCGGTTCACGATCGCTGGGGTGCCGATGTAGATGTCCTCGTGGCCGTATTCACCGCGAAGCAGTGCGGAAACTGGCACAGCTACTTCCTGGTTTTGCAGGATAGCGCGGCAGATACGTGCCAAGCCCATGCCGATGCCGTAAGAGGTAGAGCCCTTAGCGTCGATGATTTCGTAGGCAGCGTCGCGGGTGCGGATGAAGATCTGCTCCAACTCGTCGTGAAGCTCTGGATTATCGCGCAACTTCTTCGACAGGCCGACACCTGCGATGTTGGCGCTAGAGATCACTGGCAATTCGGAGTCGCCGTGCTCGCCGATGATGTAAGCGTGGACGCTCATTGGCGAGACCTCGAAGTAATCGCCCAGCATGTAGCGGAAACGAGCCGAATCCAGCACGGTACCGGAGCCGATCACGCGGTGGGCTGGCAGGCCGGAGAACTTCCAGGTGGCGTAGGTGAGGATGTCCACTGGGTTGGTAGCTACCAGGAAGATGCCGTCGAAGCCGTTTTCCATTACGCTGCCCACGATGGACTTGAAGATCTTCATGTTCTTGTCCACCAGCTCTAGGCGAGTTTCGCCTGGCTTCTGGGCAGCGCCGGCGCAGATTACTACGATGGCGGCATCTTCGCAGTCCGCGTAAGTACCGCGGGTGACCTTGGTGCGGCTTGGAGCCCAAACCACACCGTGGTTGAGGTCCATGACGTTGCCTTCGGTCTTGCGCTCGTCAATGTCGATAATGGCTAGGTGATCGCAAATACCCTGGTTGACCAGCGCGTAGGAGAAAGCAACTCCCACGTCGCCTGCGCCGATGAGTACGATCTTGTTTCCGGCTGATACCTTCATGTGTCTTCCTTTTTAGGACTTGAAAGAAATTAGGACGCGAAAGAGAAACTCTTATAGCCTGCCGACGCTTCAAGCCGACGTATGAAGGCCGCCGGTTTTCGTCGTGGAGCCTGTAGTGCCCAAGATACGCACGGTTGCTCAACTCTGCGATGGTGCGGTGGTAATAAATTCGTCACATTGGGCGAGTTGGGTGGCGGTGCTCACTTAAAATGTGTGCCACTATGAAGCGTATGAGGAAGCGTTCTTGGCTGCGTTCCCAAGCGCGTACTTTAAGCAACCCGGGTTGGTTGGGGGCGCAGGTGGCATCGTGGGCAGCGTTATCGCCATCGTTGTTGCCCAGGCCGTGGGCGTCGACGGCAATTGTGACGTTCGGTTCGCAACTCACCGGCAACATCGTAGGCGTGGCTGTGGGGTACACCCAACGGCGTATCCAAAGACGCATTTCGGCAGCAGTGCCGTGGCAACTTCCTCGTTCTTCGCGTACCAAGCGCTTGATTATTCCGGCAGTAGTACACACTGGAATGGGCTTGACGACGGCAACACTGTGGCTGCGCTCCCTGCACCGCCAGCGTGAACTGGGTGCTCTTGTGGGCTTAGATGGTGTGACCTCGGCACGCGCCCACTTGGCGGGCACAGTGGTAGCAACTGCAGCTTTTGCTACCTCGCGGGGCTTCGCCGCCGGTGCGGACTGGATGTACGACCACCTGCGCCACTCGATCCGACCATGGGTGCCTCGTGGGGTGGCTCCAGCGCTAGCGGGGGTATTAGTGGGTGGCAGCGTGGCGCTTACCGTCGACAAACTCGTGATTCGTCGCACGCTAGAGGCTATTTCGCGGAATGCCGAGGAAGTGAATCGTCGGTTGTTGCCGGGACGGGTGCAGCCGTGGGAGCCGGAGCGTTCGGGCAGTCCATGGTCGCTGGAGCCGTGGCATGCGTTGGGCGCGCAGGGGCGGGTGATGGTCTCTGATGGGCCGCGGGCTCGCGACATTTCGGCGGTGATGAAGCAAGAGCGCAACTGCGTGATGGAGCCGATGCGCCTGTATGCCGGGAAGGTGGCCGGGCGTTCTTTGCAGGCGCAGGCTGATCTGCTGGTGCGCGAGTTACATCGCACTGGTGCTTTTCGACGCTCCCACCTGGTCATTCACACCAGCACGGGCACGGGGTGGATCTCGCCGTGGCATATGGCGGCAGTGGAATTTTTGACCTTGGGCGATTGCGCGCAGGTGGGCTTTCAGTATTCACATCTGCGCTCGCCGTTGGCGTGGTTGGCCGACCACGATACGGCGCCGCAAGCGGCCCGAGTGGTATTCGAGCGGATCTATCGGGAGTGGAGCCAGCTGCCGGCGCAGGCACGCCCGAAGTTGTATGTCTCTGGCGAATCTTTAGGCGCATTTGGCGGTAGTTCGGCTTTTGCGGATGCTGATGATCTGTTGGAGAAAGTCGATGGAGCGGTTTTCACTGGTGCGCCACGGTTTACGCCGATTTGGGAAGAGCTCGTGCCCGCCCGTGACCCTGGTTCGCTAGAGATCGAACCGGTGATTGATGGTGGCAAGCACATTCGGTTCTTCGCGGATCGGGTTTACGAACGGTTGTTCCCGTCTAAGAAAGAGCAGACTGAGCAGGGGCAGGCTGCGCTGGAACAGACTGCCGCAGCGCCGTGGCTATTCCCCCGGATTGTTTTCCTGCAGAACCCCTCGGATCCCATTGTGTGGTGGGATTATCCGCTGGCGTGGCGTCGTCCGGATTGGTTGCGAGAACCCCGTGGCACTGGGGTGCTGCCATCGATTCGTTGGTATCCGGCCGTAACTTTCCTGCAGGTGCTGATCGACGGTTTGGTGTCTACCGATACGCCCGCCGATATGGGTCACCGCTACGAAGATTCGGTAGTGCCCGCTTGGGCGGCGGTGTTGGGCTTGGATTCTTCGGTAGGAGCGCCAGTAAGTGATGAGGTCGCTGACGCGGGAGCTGACGACGAAAACCCACGCGAGTTTGGGGATACAGAGCCCGGAAACACAGAAGCCGAAACCACAGTGGGATTAGGTTCGGTAGCGCCTCTGAATGAAGCGCTGAAGCCTATTCGTCGTAAGCAACTAAAAAGAATTGTGAAGTGGATCCGAAGGATGTCTACTACCCACAGCTAATACCTGTGGCGTGGATGGGGCAGTAACCGCCGGGGTTCTTGCGCAGATAACCCTGGTGATAATCCTCGGCTACCCAGAACTTGCCCGTCGGGGTGTGTTGTAATTCGGTGACTTCCGTGGTGATCGGCCCGTAACCCGCAGCGGATAGGCGCTTGCCGTAGCGCTCTAATAAATCAGTAGCGGTGTGCAGTTGGCGCTCATTGAGGGGGAAGACGGCGGAACGGTATTGGGTGCCGATGTCGTTGCCTTGGCGATTGCCCTGAGTTGGATCGTGATTTTCTAAAACTAGCTGGTAGAGCTGCTCAAAGGAGGTATGGGTGGGATCGAAAACCACCAGCACACCTTCGGTATGGCCGGTTTGGCCGGAGCATACAGAACGATAATCCGGGTGTTCAGTAAAACCACCAACATAGCCGGGCACGGTGGTGTAAACGCCTTCGGCTTGCCAGAGCAATTTCTCTACGCCCCAGAAGCAGCCGGCAGCCGCAATGAAAACTTCGGCGTCTTCCGGCCAGGTGGTCGCATCAGTTTCTAAAACTACGTGGCGCTGAGGAAGAGCTTCGGGATTGCCGACGAGATTCTCAGGGGTGACGGGTGTTGAATTGGTGTGGTCTGGGGTGTCGGTGTTCGTGTGCTCGTTTGGTTCCATGGCGCCATCTTACGGGTGAGGGTTGCTGAGAGGAGCAACTTACTTTCGACCCAAACTTGTTGCGAAATCATCTACTTTCTGTAACCTGGGTAACACGCGTCGCTTGATGCTGGAATATCACCTGTACGGCGGTGGTTGTAAGGGCTAAGCGACAAGATAGATCTTTAAAGGAGAAGACATGGCTGTTTACGAACTACCAGAACTGGACTACGCATACGACGCTCTCGAGCCACACATTGCGGCTGAGATTATGGAGCTTCACCACAGCAAGCACCACGCGAACTACGTCAAGGGTGCCAACGCTGCATTAGAGAAGCTGCAGGCTGCTCGTGAAAATGGCGAGATCGCATCGGTAGTTACCGGTATCTCCAAGGACTTGGCGTTTAACTTGGGTGGCCACACCAACCACTCCATCTTCTGGAAGAACCTGTCTCCAAATGGTGGCGGCGAGCCAACCGGTGAGCTGGCCGAGGCAATTAACCGCGACTTCGGTTCCTTCGAGAAGTTCAAGGATCACTTCTCCGGTGCAGCACTGGGCTTGCAGGGCTCCGGCTGGGCAGTATTGGGTTACGACCACGTTGCAGGCCGTCTGGTTATCGAGCAGATGACCGACCAGCAGGGCAACATCTCCATCAACCTCACCCCACTGTTGATGCTGGACATGTGGGAGCACGCTTTCTACCTGCAGTACAAGAACGTAAAGGCTGACTACGTAGAAGCAGTATGGAACGTCTTCAACTGGGCTGACGTTGCACAGCGTTACGCAGCAGCTTCCAAGTAAATCCTGCTGAATAGCCGCCGCTGAGTTTCACTCGGTGGCGGTTCTTTTTATGTCTGGATCCCCGGCACCCTGCACACTGATCAATGCTCCCTGGGCTAAGGATGCCATTGGAAAGGATCTGCCGACCTACTATGAAATTGCTGGTAACCCAGTAACCCAGATTGTCATTCCTGACGCAGATACTTCGTATCCTATTACCTCGAATCTGAGAGTTAATTGGGGTATGGTGTCGGAGCATAATTATTTCAGTAAGGAAGAAACTAGGCGAATGGTAGCGGGCGTTGTGGGAGTAGCTGCTATTTCACCATTTTGGTTTGCTGTTCCGCCTCCATTCGGCCAGAAACTTGAGATTTGGTGGGGAAGTCACAGCGCACTTATTTCAGGTTGGGCCACCGCTGCTCACGCGAAGAACAAGTGTCTCCCTCTAAAGGTTTTGGCAACTGGTAATGTTTGGCTCCCTTCTATTGGAGTGACTCCTGAGCATTATTCAAAAGGTTGTTCGTAATGGCTAAGGCAACGCGGCAGCATAAGGTAAAAGCGGGCTTCACCGTAGTTTTTACGGGTTTGGCCTTGTACTACTGCTTTTACACCTTTCTTAGTCAGGACAATGCTTTGTCTACTGTCGTTGGCCTCGTCGGATTCGGGATGACAGGTATTGCAGTATGGCGATCGGTTCACCTCTTTTCCCAGCGCCCAGTTCGAGAATTCTTGCAGGAAACGTTTCTGTACTTCATCCCCGTCTTCGCAGTGCCTATCGTCGGTGCGTTGCACGTGGAGTTTCCCTATTCTGGACTGATGGCTCTTATTTGGCCGGTAGGTTTAGCCACCTGCTTTGTATATAACAACGATTATCTCTCATGGGCTTCTAAGGAGTGACTTCTCTAAGCAGATTATCCGCGTGCAACGCGGGAGCATCTTCGCTAAGCACGGGGCTGGGCGCGGGGCTACTTGTACGCGACACTAACGGACACAACCGTTACACCACGACAGCCCAAGACCAGGGGGTAATACGTCTGATCGAAAGGTAGTTCATCACCTGTGCTACCCCGACCTTCTTCCATCTAATCAGCTTCCTCAAAGAGAAAACTTAGAGGAGCTGCCTAGCGGCAGAGGAACCTTTCAAAGCCACTTCTCATCTACTTTGATGCCCAAACCGTCTTATGGAACATAGACTTCTTTTAGGTTTAGTACTCTGGTGCGCATGGGTAAAAAGTCTCGTAAGAACCGTAATGCAGATGCGCCAGAGGGCATGAGCCGTCGTCAAGCGAAGTTGGCTGCCCGCGCAGCGGAACGCGCACGGTTGGCAGGAAACCCTCGGCCTTTTGAAAACTTTGAGGCTGAGGTTGATTTGGTAGCAATGCGCGAGTTCGCTCCTTCTGCTGTATGGCCAGTATCGGTGGCAGGTAGTGAGCGCAAGATCAACCTGGTTACTGTTTTGCCTGGTGCGGTTGCTGCGTTGACTCGCGCGGAAGGCGAAGGCGACGAGGCTTTCGTTGCCCTGCAGACCACCGTGCGCACCAATGATGCAGCGGCCGATTTGGCGCGGGCTTTGACCTGGGCGAAGGACGCTCCAGCTGGCCAGCAGCTTGCCGGCGCCGGTGAGGGTGAAGCCCCAACATTGACGGATGTCTTGGAGCAGCCAAATCCTGCGGACATCGAAGTACATCAGGATTTCGAGTGGTGGTTGCCCGAAGGCGCCGAGCGCACCTCCCTGGTAGAGCAGAACATGCGCGTGGCTAACGATTCTCTGATGCCGTCTTACCGGCTAGATCTCGACGTTTCGGGTGCTGTCTGGTGGATCGATCCGGGCGAGCGCGCTCACATCCGCTGGGTTCGTCGTGAGCCAGAAGCGAAATTGCTGGACGCCCTGGCGCGCGTGCATGCCGCCGATAATTTGTCGCTGGGCGAGGGCACGAAGTTCGCTGGCGTTTTCCGTGCCAACGGCGTGCTGGTACCGGTGTGGGATCTGGATAATTCGAAGCCTTACGACGCATGGTCGGAGCAAATCAAGGATGCAGATAAGCGCATCGCAGAGGCTTTGGCATCCGAAGAACCACTAACTGCAGAGCAGCGGAAGTCCCGTCAGACGATCGTGTCTCGTCAGGTGACGTTGCGGTAGGAAGGTTGAGCGCGAGCCTGATTCGCGCCCGTCTGGCTAGCGCAGCTGGGCGAACATTTGCTCGGCTGCTGCTTCGTCCCAGAGCAGCACACTGCCCGCATCCCAGGTATCCATCGAAGAAGTAGTGGGGACGGTTTCGGAATTGACGCCGAAGACCATGCGGATGATCAGCCAGGCGAGGTTCCACGAGTGGTCGCCTTCGCCCACGGCAAGTGATTTGGTGCCGGAGTCAACCAGGCGAATCAGCCGGTAGGGGTTTAGCAACACCCATGGGCTGGCGACGCGCTTCATCAGTGCACTCATGAATTCCCGCTGGCGAGCAACACGATCGAGATCTCCCATAGCGGTGGCACGGGTACGTACGTAACCCAGTGCAGTAGTGCCATCGAACTTTTGGCAACCAGCTTGGATGTTGATGCCGGCCAGTGGATCGTCGATTGGTTCTGGCGGGCACATTTCAATGCCGCCAATGGCATCAACGATATGGGCGAATCCGCCGAACCCTACTTCGGCGTAGTGGTCGATCCGGATGCCCGTAACTTGCTCGACGGTTTCGGTAAGCAGTGGCGCGCCACCGAAGGAAAATGCCGCGTTGATCTTGTTCATCCCATAGCCAGGGATGTTGACGTAAGAGTCACGCGGAATACTCAGCAATGTTGGTTTGCCGATCAGTGGCACCGACGCAATCATGATGGTGTCTGTGCGCTGACCAAAGTCGCCGGTACCAGTATGAAGCGCGGCAGCATCGTCTTCGGTTAATCCATCGCGGGAGTCCGATCCTACGAGCAGCCAGTTCGTCGTCAAGCTTCTACCAGGACGGTTTTCCAGATCGCTGAACACAGAGACGCGATCCATATTGATCTCTGCCCAGATAAAGCCTCCGCCGAAAACCAGAATCAGAACAAGGACAAAAGCTTTCAGAGCTTTGCCGATGCGAAACCGCGGCCGTTTCCGGCCACGCTTTTGGTTCGGATGCGGCTGTTGTTGGTGCTGCTGCTGTTGATACTGCTGTTGGTATTGCGGTGCTTGCGCATGAGCTTGCGGCGGCAGCGGTTCGATCCGAGTCTGATCGATGGTTTGGCGTGGCATCGGACGCTGTGTGCTGCCAGCACGTCGCTCGCTACCAGGCCGCTGCCCGCTACTAGGGCGTCGCTCGCCACGGCGATACCCGGAATCCGTGGCTCGTTGAGATGGACGTTGGCTGGAGCCACGTGCTGGTCGTCCAGCGTCGCCACGCGCTGGCCGCTCCGAGAAAGCGCGGTCCTGATGTGCCCGATCCTGATGTGCCCGATCCCGATTAGGCGGCGGTGTAGCATGCCGGCGTCCGACAGGGCGGCCGTAGCGGTCGCGCACGATGTTGCCGGAACTGTCGCGCAGAAACTGCCCGGTTTGGGGGTCATCGTTGCGACGTGGACGCTGTGGACGGCGCGGCTGCTGAGAATCCATAAGTTAAAGTATGGGCTAACTTTTCGAAAATTACTTTTCGATATCCACGACGATCCGGTTTGGATTCGTCAATTGGAATACCCGGAATGGTTTCTTCTCACCCTTCAAAGACACCACATACATTGCTTGGCCTTCGAAAGCGCCGTGGCCAGTGATGTCGATGATCTGATCCGATTTCGGTACCTCAACGGATGCCATCGTCAGGTCTTCAATATCCAGCTCGAACGGCAACGCCACACCCTGGATGTACATCACCAGAGCGTTCTTGCCGGAGTACTCCACCGGGAAGCCACTGCCTTGCTGAGCAGGCTGATCGTCGTACATCACGAACCAACCCAGCTCTTGTTTCGAACCAGCGTGCTCACCGGCGGTTAGATCAACCACGATGCGGTCGTACCCCTTGTGCGAGCCAACGCGAATATCTTCGATTCCCATGCCACCGGAGTTGCCCATCTTTTCTTGGCGCTCCATGGAGAAGTCTTTTCCAGGGCCATCGGTAGGTCCTTCATCTTGCTCGATGGTGCGTGGCGTTGATTGGGAGCCACCCTGGTTGTTCTGAGTTTGGGTGACAGTCTCAGTGGTGCGGGTGGTAGTGGTTTCGGTCTCTGCAGAAGTATCCGTGCCAGCGCTGCTAGCGGCCGAATTGCTTTGCTGAGCGTCGCGCAGCGAAACAGCAGAATCATCAGCATCTTCGGAGCTACATGCTGCAGCCAGCAACAATGCACTAGAGGCGAGCATCACGCAGATCGAACGGGAATTCTTCATCGTCTTTACCTCCGAATTCATTACACATAAATCTACAGTGGAGGTATGTCTGAAACCAATGGCTCCGACCGAAATGTTTATGTAAAAACTCATCCGGGTGCTCCGACGGGATTTTTCGAATGCGAGGCCGCCGGTTTGCAGTGGCTAAAAGAAGCAGAATCCTCCGGCGGTGCCACAGTTGCTGACGTACTCGAGGTTTCTCGGACGAGCCTGAAGCTACAACGCTTCGAGCCCAGTAAACCGTCGACAGCTAAGGCGCGCGAGTTTGGCGCGAAGTTGGCGCACTCCCACGGTGCCGGTGCCGCGGGCTGGGGAGCTGCTCCCGATACCTGGCCGCACAAGAAAGGATTCTTCGGGCCACTCGACGATCCACGGGAGATGGCGCTGGTTGCCGAGGATACTTTCGGCGAATTCTGGGTGAAACACCGCGTGGAACCGTGTTTGCGGCAGCTCAAGAATGTTTACACCAACCGCGAGTTTGCAGCTTTCGACCGCGTGATCGAGCGTCTGCTTGACGGCGAGTTCAATACCGACGACGCTCCAGCGCGCCTGCACGGCGACCTGTGGTGGGGCAACATTATTTGGACTAACGACGAAGCAGTGCTGATCGATCCCGCTGCTCACGGTGGTAGCCGCGAAGAAGATCTAGCGATGCTTACACTGTTTGGGAACTCATCGGTGACCAACGAGATCATCGCTGGATACGAAAGCGTGCACCCCCTGCCAGGTCGGGCAGAACGCGAAGGTATCCACCAGCTCTATGGGGTGCTGATGCACGCGGTGTTGTTCGGCGGTGGATACGCGCAGCAAGCCTATTCGTTGGCACGTAGGTACCTGTAGGGCGGAGTTAACTCGAAGCCAGCCCGGAATCCGTCCAATAATCAGCGCCAACGAATTTCGGTAAAATCTCCCACAAGTCCCACGTCGCACTAACTGCGGCGCTGGATCGACACTGGTGAACGAGGCGAGGTGCAAATGAACTCTGAAATTTCTTGCGCTTTCTTAGGCCCTTCGGGCACGTTCACCGAACAGGCTTTGTTGGATCTGATCGACGCACGGTTGATCCCGCAGCAACTAGATTCCCATACCGGCAACGCTCGCGATGATATACAGACCGTGGCAGCCGATTCGCCGAAAGATGCGCTGGCTAAGGTGCGCAGTGGCGAGGTCACTTACGCCTGCATCGCGATTGAAAACAGTGTGGACGGTCCGGTTACGCCAGCGTTCGACGCGTTAACGGAAGGCTCCGAGCTACAGATCTTCCGCGAAACCGAAATTGGCATCGTCTTTTCCATTCTGGTGCGCCCCGGTACGAAAGCTAGCGACGTTCGAACATTCGTCACCCACCCAGTGGCTTACCCGCAGGTGCGCTCCTGGGTAGAGGCCAACCTGCCTGGCGTGGAAGTCTTCCAAGCCAAGTCCAATGCAGCAGCCGCCCACCAGGTAGCGCAAGGCCAATACGATGCCTGTGCTGCACCTGCGCGCGCCGGGCAACTGCTCAAGCTGGAAGCTTTAGCCGAATCTGTAGCCGATGTCCGCGGCGCCACTACCCGATTTGTACTGGTAGGCAAGCCAGCAGTGCCCACTGCGCGCACCGGTAGTGATCGCACTTCAGTGTCTTTCACGCTGCCGAACGCACCAGGATCGCTGATGCGGGCAATGAATGAGTTTGCCGTACGCCAGGTGAATCTCACGCGGATCGAATCGCGGCCCACCCGGCAAGTGATGGGCGCCTACCGCTTCCACCTCGAGTTCGACGGCCACATTGACGATTCCCAGGTAGCACATGCACTGGCAGCGCTACACGATCAGGCTCACGACGTACGCTTCCTTGGCTCTTGGCCAGCAGCGCATTCTCAAGCTGGTGGCAGCGCACCGCCGGATATTAGTGCGTCGATGGCGTGGGTGGATCGGCTGCAGCAAGGAGCTAGGTAACCAGATGATGATGGTGAAGCAATAATGACTGCAAAACGGCTGATTCTGATCCGCCACGGCCAAACGTTTGCCAATGTGCGCATGGCTTTGGATACTCGATTGCCCGGAGCGCCATTGACGGACGCTGGCGTGGTGCAATCGCGTCGCCTAGCAAAATCCCTGCACCTAGTACTGCCTGAAGATACGGGGTGTATTACTACGTCGTTGGCGTTGCGCGCGATGCAAACCGGGGCAGCAACCGTGGGTAGTTTGCACAAGATTTCCGGATCGGGGACGCGATTGCAGCATATTGAAGGGCTGCATGAGGTGCAGGCAGGCGACCTGGAGGGTCGCAATGATTTCGATGCGCACCGCTTGTTCTTCGAGGTCTTCCACCAGTGGATGTTGGGCAACCTGGATGTTGGCCGGCCCGGTGGCGATACCGCAGAGACTTTCCTCAACCGCTACCTGCCTGCTGTGGCCGAAGTGATTGATTCGCCGCGCGACACCGAAATCATCATCACCCATGGTGCGGCGATGCGCCTGGCAACTAGTCACCTCACGGGGTTGGGCGGGGAGTTCATGGCGAACAACCCACTGGCAAATACGCAGCGCATTGAACTGGAATTTGCTGGCGACGAAACTCAGCCGGTGCTAGCTTCCGGCCAATGGGCATTAACTCGGTGGGGTGATCTGTCCGGCGAGCCACTGCAACAAGAACGGCAGCGGTGGGAGTAAGAGCCGGTTCTACTGGTATCCCAGGCGCTCGAGGTCGTCTTCATCTAAACCAAAGAAGTGGCCTACCTCGTGGAGCAAAGTCACGCGAATGTTTTCCACCAGCTCTGCTTCGCTATTACTGATCATGCAGAGGTTCTGGGAATACAGCGTAATTACGTCGGGAAAGCCCCAATGATTCGCCGAACGTTCGGTCAGTGGCACACCCTCGTAGAGGCCAAGCAAGTATGGGTTCTCCGGGTGGGCGGGTTGTACCTGAATCGCCACATTGCCCAGCTGGTCGAGGAAATTCTGGGGGATTTTGTCGATGGCGTCGTCCACCAGGTTGTCGAAGTGTTCTTCAGAAACTGGATACATGGCTGCCCCGATCGTTTACCTAGCGCTGAGACGCTTGCTTAGACCCTACTGCCCACGGATGGGATTGCGGGGTGGGGCAGCCGGTGGTACTCCGTCGATAAGCAAATCCTGGCCGGCGTGGCCTTGCAAGGTGGAAAATCCACCTGCACCGTTGTCTTTGATCAGCCAGCAGTTCGTGGAATTCGAGCCGCCTGCCAGGGACTCCGGCGATAGTACCGTCCAGAAAGGCACCAGCGTGGACTGGTACAGGGTTTCCTCGTCGCCCAGATAGGCAATCGCGGCGTCGGTACAGCGCGCGGCGAGTAGATCGTTTTGTGCCTGCGCATCGGCGGCGTTATCGCCCAATTCGGCGCGCACATCAATGAAACCCACCGACTCCATCGCATGCGGTTCGGCGCATTCGACTACCCGCAGCCGGGCGTCTTCAGTAATCGACACGCACGCGCCCGGTTCGTAGAGACGCGACTGATCCTGCTCACGCGCATGACCCTCAATCTTCACCGGAACGCCACCCGGACCGACTGCCTGCGCGCCACACAGCAAGGTGCGATCGCCCTGATCCCACGCAGAACGCGGCGGAATGATCGGCGCCGACGCGAATTTACCCGTGGCGTCGTACTGCCCACCTAAGTATTCCTGCACCTCAACGTGGCATACCGTATCGCGCAAGCCCACCAACTCTTCCTGGGTGGGGTACTCGTTGTTCTCGCTGAAGCGCGCCTGCAACTCGGGCGCGACCTCCATCTGCGAGGCGGTGCGCATATCCAACACGGAAGCAACCTCGTAGATATGAGGCTCCGCGCAATCGACGATCCGGAAATCATTGATCGTCTGATCCTGCTCCATCTCCCAGGTCAAGCACGACCCGGTCTTCGCAGAGGTAAAAGCGGCGACTTCCGGTGCCAGTTCCGTAGTGCTTGTCGACGAAGACTCCGCACTATCATCAGAGCCCGAATACGCCCACTGCAACGCATCGGTAGTTCGGCCGACAACGAATAACGCGACCGCACCAAACAGCATCGCCACAATCACAATGTGAGTGCCGATGCCACCGGAGAAAGAGTTAATCGAACGTCGCTTAGCCATGATGTTGTCTATTGTGCCTTATCGCTGCCTAAAATGACCCTTCGTGATGAGTACCTCTGCCATCTTTACCCTCTTCGGGCTGATGCTCGCCGGCATGGCTTCGCCAGGACCAGACCTGTTCTTAATCTTGCGCGTAGCCACGAAATCCCGTCGCCACGCAGTAGCAGCAGCCTTCGGGGTATGTTTCGGTTCGCTGATTTGGATCAGCCTGACAGTCTTCGGCATTGCCGCTGTGCTGGTGGCTCGCCCATCACTGATGGCAGGGATTCAAGTCCTAGGTGGCGCATATTTGGGCTGGATGGGTTACTCCATGCTGCGCACAGGCATCATCTCTTTACGGCAGATGCAGCACAGTGCGGCGCATGCGGATGTGGGTAGCGTCGCCAAGCTCAAATCTCCGCGCACGTATCTGATCCAGGGGTTGTTTACGAACCTGTCGAACCCGAAGGCGGTGCTGTTCTTTACTGCGGTGATGACGCCGTTTGTGCCGGTAGAAGCGCCCGCGTGGTTCCTGGCGGGGCTAGCTGGGCTGCTCTTTGCCATGACGTTGGCGTTCTTCATGCCCGTAGCACTGCTGGTGTCTTCGAAGCGCATCGTGCGTCATTTCCTGGCGGCAGGGCCCTATATCGACATTGTGGCCGGCTGCCTATTCGCGTTGATCAGTATCGTGTTCGTGATCCAAGGCGTTGGTGGGCTGTTCTCTTAAACGAATCTGGCGGTGAACCGGGTATCGTTAATTGGCGTGATCGATCTTAAGTACCTGCGTGATAATCCTGAATTAGTTCGCCAGTCTCAGCGCACCCGCGGCGAGGATCCTGGTTTAGTAGATAAGCTTCTCGACGCAGATCAGCAGCGACGCAGCGCTATCGCCGAAGCCGATGGCCTGCGCAACGAGCAGAAAACCTTCGGTAAGAAGATCGGGGCTGCCTCTGCCGATGAGCGCCCAGCTTTATTAGAGCACGCCAAAGGTCTTTCTGACCAGGTAAAAGCTGCAGAAAGCAAGCAAAAGGACGCCGAAAATGCGGTCTACGAACTACAGATGCAGATCGGCAACCTAGTAGAAGGTGCACCAGCTGGTGGCGAAGACGATTTCGAGGTGCTCGAAGTAGTAGGCGAGATCCCCGAATTCGATTTCGAGCCTAAGGATCACTTGGAGCTCGGCGAATCTTTGGGCTTGATCGATATGGAACGTGGCTCGAAGGTTTCGGGCTCGCGCTTTTACTTCCTTACCGGCTATGGTGCGATGCTGCAGCTAGGCATGCTGAACCTGGCAGCGCAAAAGGCAGTACAGCATGGTTTTCAGTTGATGGTGCCACCAGTGTTAGTACGCCCGGATACGATGCGCGGTACTGGTTTCCTCGGCGCTCACGCTGATGAGATCTACTACTTGCCCGAAGACGATCTGTACTTGGTTGGTACCTCCGAGGTGGCTTTGGCTGGCTACCACAGTGACGAAATCATTGATCTAGCTGATGGTCCGCGCCGTTACGCTGGTTGGTCTTCGTGCTTCCGTCGTGAAGCTGGCTCGTATGGCAAAGATACTCGCGGTATTTTGCGCGTCCACCAGTTCGACAAGCTAGAAATGTTCTCTTACTGCCGTCCGGAAGATGCAGCTGAAGAGCACCAGAAGCTGCTGCAGATGGAAAAGGACATGCTGGCAGCGATGGATCTGCCGTATCGCATTATTGATGTGGCTGGTGGGGACTTGGGCTCGTCGGCAGCCCGCAAGTTCGATACCGAAGCGTGGGTGCCAACGCAGAACACCTACCGGGAGTTGACTTCTACTTCGAACTGCACAACGTTCCAGGCACGCCGGTTGAAGACGCGCTACCGCGACGACAACGGCAAACCACAGTACTGTGCGACGCTGAACGGCACCTTGGCTACCACCCGCTGGCTGGTCGCCATCCTGGAAAACCACCAGCAAGCCGATGGATCGGTTGCGGTGCCTGCTGCATTGCAGCCGTTCGTAGGCACTGACGTATTATCTCCAGTGAAATAGTTGTGGCGTAAATTAATCTCGGCGATTTGCTGGTGCGATCGCCCCGCCACAGATGCGCACATGTGAATAAGGAGCAATATGTCAGACCACTCGCCATCGGATGCGAATCCGGATCGGCCATCGGATGCAGCCTTCCCGTGGCCAACCGAGCCACAGAAACCGAGCCGGAAGAAGCGCCCGGGCTTTAAGAAATTCTTCACCTTCTGGGTGCCGGAATCTTTCCAACCCGCAGCGAAGACGAAGGAAGCCCGCGAGTGGTTTTATGGCCGTACGATTCTGCCGCTAGCGGTGTCTTACATGCGCTTCCAGGGGCTAGACATCACCGTTGAAGGCGCCGAGAAAATGCCAGTCGATGGCGGCGGCATGGTGGTGATTAACCACACTGGTTTCTTCGACTTTGTCTACGGTGGCATTCCGGCCTTTCTTAACGGCCGCCGGTTAGTGCGCTTTATGGCGAAGAAGGAAATCTTCGATGTGCGTGGTGTCGGTCCGATTATGAACACCATGAAGCACATTCCGGTAGATCGTTCTGCCGGGCGCGGGGCGTATCAGGAGGCTGTGCGTCGGCTGCAAGATGGCGCGCTGGTAGGCATCTTCCCAGAGGCCACGATCTCTCGTTCCTTCGAGATCAAAGATTTCAAGACCGGTGCCGTGCGCATCGCCCACGAAGCAGGCGTACCTCTGTTGCCTGTGGTGATTTTCGGTTCGCAGCGAGTATGGACGAAGAAGGGCAAGCGCCAATTAGGCCGCGTCAATGTGCCGATTTGGATCCGCGTGTGTGATCCGATCATGCCTACCGACGATCCCGCCGAGAGCAACCAGAAGCTCCAGCAGGCCATGTCCGAAGAGTTGGATCGGCTGAAAGAGGATTACCTGATGCGCTATGGCAGTGAACCGGGTGCTAGCTGGTTGCCAGCGAAACTGGGTGGTTCCGCACCTACGCTGGAAGAAGCAAATGACATGGATCGGAAAGAGCAAGAGGAACGCCGGCGTCGTCGGCAGCAAAAATAATGGCAACATCGGCACCTTTGTTAGTGGCATCGGATATTGATGGCACCTTCATTGATTCGCGCGAACGCGTTTCGCCCCGGCTGAAAGCAGTGATTGCGCGGATGCTTCGCAAGGGCGTGCCGTTGACGCTGGCGACGGGACGGCCACCCCGTTGGATGTATCCCGTCCTCGAGCAACTAACCGTACAGCCACTGTGCATCTGTGCCAATGGTGCGATTATCTATGATTCGAAAACCGACAAAGTAGTTTCGGCGCGCACCTTGGCGCCACAAGTACAGCACGAGGTGATTAGCCGGGCGCGGGCGGCGATGGAACAGCACGGGTTGTCACTGGGAGTGGCCGTGGAGCGTCCCGGTACAAGTGCGCTGGATCCGGCCGAAGAATTATTCGTGGTCTCTTTCGGCTACGACCACGCGTGGGAATCCGCACTGCACGGTACATGTTCGGAAGACACGGTTACCGGTGCGCCATGTACGAAGTTGCTGCTGCGCTCCACAGAGATTCCCAGTGCACAGATGTTCGACATCATCGCCCCAGCGATTCCCACCGACCTGGCACACATTACCTATTCGATGCCCGATGGGCTGCTGGAGATTTCCGCGCCAGGTGTGACCAAGCAAGTGGGCTTGGCAGAAGTAGCCGCATTGGTAGGAGCAGAGCCTAGCGACGTGGTCTGCTTCGGCGACATGCCCAACGATCGCGAGATGCTCCAGTGGGCGGGCACCGGGGTGGCGATGGGCAATGCCCACGAATCGGTTCAAGCCATTGCAGACGAAATCACCGCCACCAATAATGATGACGGTGTAGCGCGCGTACTAGAACGCTGGTTCTAGGTACTGAGCCGGTTTTCCGGCCTACTTTCTGGCCTACTTATCGGCGAGGTTCACCTTTACCGCACCAGTAGCTGGATCGAAGGTAATCGAGCCGTACTGGAATTCAGCTTTCTCGAGGCCGTCTTCAGTGACCTTCTGCGACGAGATCGGTGCACCAAGTTCACCAACTTCGAAGCCTTGCTGTGCCCAAGCTTCGGCAATCTCACCCCAGATAGCGTTGGTACCAGTCAGAGGCGAATTGGTGATCACACCATTTTCGAACTTTACGTAGCGCAAGGTATCGGTCTGGCCTTGTTCGTTAGACAAGGTGGCACCGGTCTGTACACCACTGAGCGCATTGCCCAAGGCATTGCCGAACAGTTCGGTGATGTGGCGCCATTCGGCTGCCAGGTCATTGTCATCGTTGATCTTCAGTAGTTGATCGACCAGTACTGGAAGGTCATCGATGGACGGACCGTTTTCTACGCTGCGTCCCAGGGCGCCGAGGATGGCCTCGGCGGTAGCACCCAATCCAGGAGCACCCAGCATGCCGAGGGCAGAAGCCAACATCGATTGTGCGCCAGCGATGGCCTGTACGGCAGCCGCGCGATCTTCGTCAGAGATCTCTGGTCGCTTGAGCTCCGGGCTGTTTGGGCTGTTCGGCGTGGTAGGGCTTGCCGACGAGCTTGGGCTGGCCGGTGTGGTTTCGGACGCAGTACCCGGCGCCGTGGTCTCCGAGTTAGACGTGCTTGGAGTCGTAGCCTCCGTGCTGGAGGTACTTGGCGATGCCGGGGTACGTGGCGTCGTTGGCAATGTCGGAATGCTTGGACGGTTCGACGTACTCGGGGTAGCCGTCGTGGTACCAGTTGCAGTGGTCGTGCCCGTCGTTGTTTCCGCAGCGCCATTCGTGGCGCCAGCAGCGGTATCGCCGACGACGAGGTTGGTGTCGCCTTCGGCAGATTCGTTTTGTACCTGGCCGGAGTTCAGCGCGTCGTACTTCTGCTTCGCAATCGAGCGGATCGTACCCATCCGTGCGTAGCCCGCATCCCCTGGGCAGGTGGTGTAGCCGGTATCGCGGTGGGCGAAAATTGCCGGCAGTGTAGCGGTTTGACCTGCTGCGTAGCGTGCGCCCGAGAATCCCGTGGAGGTGATTTTGATGGTGCTGGTTGGGTTGACCTTGCCCACCTTCATGCGCCAGCCGATCATGTTGCCTACAGAGTTGATCATGGCTTGCGACGGTTGCACGGACGAGTAATCACCCATCATTGAGATACCGAAAGTGCCGCGGTTGAAGCCGCCAGCGTGTGCGCCTTGGACGTTCTTATCCAGTCCGCCGTAACGGCCTTCGTAGATGTTGCCGAACTTATCTACCAGCGCGTTGTATCCAATGTCGCACCAACCCAAAGTCTGGCCGTGGTAGGCGTAGATGCCACGCACAATGCCAGCAGCCTGGGCTGCGGTGTAGTTATTGGAACCAGCCGTGTGGTGCACAGTGGTACCCACTAGCTGTGGATCGTAGGTAGGGCGCAAGCAACGGTTGTTTTCGTTGGCACCCCAGCCCGCGCGGGTAATCACGCGAGGCATACCCGTCACATTCGACGCATCCACGATCGGTTCGATGCTCTCAGAGGCATCTGCCTGGCCATCGATGAATACAGCCTGGACGTCGTCAAGCGACTCTTCATCGGCAATTGGCTTGATGTCTACCCAGTTCGCAGGCTTTTCGTCGACAGCCTCCGAAACCGCGTCAGTAACTGCTTCCTGCGCAGATTCGATCTCACCAGGGACGTCGACGTTGCTGAGCTCTTCGAAATCCAGGTCGCCGTAGACGTCAAAGCCGTGCGTGGAAACCTGCACCGCGCGGGTTGGCTCCACGTAAATCAGCTCGGTGCCGTTAACACCATCAGCCTGTGGATAGTGCGGTTCGGCGTCGTACCACTCAGACCACGAACCATCAGCGCGTTGTGCGCGAACGTAGCTGGCGACGTCAGCACTGCCCGACCAGGTGAGTGCAAACATCGAGAACTCTTCGTCGCGACGGAATTCCTTGACCACACCACGGTTCGGGTGCAGCTCGTCGGCGATGGACTGGGTAGCAATCGCTGCGTCATCGACCAACACATTGGCCGCGCTGGCTAGCGACTCTTTTTGCACCACGGCGTCGATAGGCCCGGAACCATCGCCGTCTACCAACTCGATGCTCTGGTTGATGCCTACCACTGCTAGCGGGGCAGCCACCAAGGTTGCTACTGCGCCGAAAATCACGGAGCTACGCGAAGAAGCGCGACCGTTAATCCTCCGGCGGGTGTGTAAGAACTTAAACACGATGAGACTCCGTAACCGCTAGTTATTTACTGGGCAGTGTTTTTCGCAAAATCTTCCGCGAAATTCCGGGCTGCATCGACAACCTCTGGTGGAATTTCGAAGTTTTCAATTCCCTCGGCGATCTCGCCAAGCGATCCGCGGTACGATCCTTCAGGGGCGCCAACGGCAACTTCACCGGCGGATTCGCGATCCGTAGCTGCGACATCGCGTGCCGAACCGTCGTAAGCTTCCTTTGCCAAGGTGCGGATCGTACCCATCTGCGAGTAGCCAGCCGCACCCGGGCATGTGGTGTGTCCGGTGTTGCGGTGGGCGAAAATCGCAGGCAGCGTGACCGTCTCACCCTTGGAGTAGCGCGCGCCGGAGTATCCCGAGCAGGTCAGGCGCGTCTCCGAGAGCGGATCAATGCCAGCCAAGCGCAGACGCCAACCGATCATCGCGCCCACGGAAGAAAGCATGGCTTGCGACGGGGCGGTTGCCGAGTAATCGCCCATCATCGAAATGCCGAACGTACCCTTGTTGAAACCGCCGGCGTGAGCGCCTTGGACATTGCGTTCCAAGCCACCTGCGCGACCTTCAAAGATGGTGCCGAACTTGTCTACCAGCGCGTTGTATCCGATGTCGCCCCAGCCCAGGGTCTGTGCGTGGTAGTGGTAAATACCGCGCACAATGCCGGCCGATTGAGCCTGGGTGTAATTGTTCGAACCTGCCGTGTGATGCACGGTGGCAGCTTCCAGCTTTGGATCGATCGCTGCGTTGTGGCGGCGCATGGATTCGTTTGCACCCCAACCGGCGCGGGACACCACAGCTGGCATACCGGAAATGTTCACCACATCGGCAATTGGTGCGATACCGGCGGCCGTGGTGCCGTCGATCATCACTGCGTTGACCGCATTGAGCGGCAGGGCATCATTGACAGGCTTGATGTCTGCCCAAGCGATGTCGGATGGCAGCGGAGCATCTTGTGCTGCGTCAGTGGCGGTTGCTGCTGCATCGTTGGCAGCAGTAGCCGCTTCAGCGCCGGTTTCAGCTGCCTCGGTGCCGGCATCAACAGCGCTACCCAGGTTCGGACTATCGATGGAAGGAACCTGTGGGCTGGGCAGCAGCTTGGCTACGTCGATATCTACGCCGATCTTGTGTAGATCGTCGGCAAGCTTCTTGGGATCCAGACCCAAAGCTGCGATGTCGATCTGCGAGAAGTCCAGTCGGTCGATGCCCTTAATATCCACGAAATCGGTACCGGAACCTGGGCCGAAGACGTTGATGCCGCTAGAAGAAACTTGCACCGCGGTGGTGGGTTCTACGTAGATCAGCTCGGTGCCGTTGAGGCCATTGCCGGTGCCGTCGGCAGGGTAGTCCGGTTCAGCGGTAAACCACTGGGACCACGTGCCGTCCGGGCGGAGGGCACGCACGTAGGTGCTGATATTTGGATCGCCCTGCCAGGTTAAAGCGAACTGCGAGAACTCCACGTCGCTGCGGATTTCTTTCACCACGCCACGATGTGGGTTGATCTGATCCACGAGTGCTTGGGTGGCAATCGCAGCATCATCAACCAAAACCGAGATGGCTTCAGCCAGTGGAGCTTCATTGACAATTGGCGTGATTGCTTTCGCACCACTGCCGGCGCCATTGGCGGTGGAAAGACCACCATTTGTGGCTTTATGCAGGCCGAATGCTCCAAGTGGGACAGCTGCTGCAGTAGCGGCTAGCCCGAATAAAAACGAGCGGCGGCCAACAGATGGGGTGTTAATGCGACGACGATTCGGCAAGGCGATAACTCCAGAGCTGTTGGGTGCAAATGATTAATAACAAGTGAGATCAGAGTAAAGATCAGTTGCCTATGTTATCAGACGAGGCGGATGTGTCTAGTTGATACTGCTGTTACTGATGTGACGAATGTGAATTGAAGCGTCGTGAAGCAATACCGAATCTAAGTCGAGCGCAAAAAGTGACCAGAATCACTCAAAATCTAGAGAAATTGTTCTGCAGTTCACCTGTTGTTTACCTTCGGTTCCGCTGGCCGTTAGGTACTTGCTATTGAATCTGTCTCGACCGTGTTCCTGTGTCATTCGGAGACTTGAAAACTCATGCAGACTTTAAGCCGCGAACCCCGGGTATCAGAGACGCCCCAGGAGTTAGCGCAGGAGACGCCCACTCCGCGTAGCCCGCTGTCCTTTATTAAGGTCACCGGCACTGCTGCCAATGTCCGCGACTGGATCGGTGTTGCCGTTGGCATCTACATCCTGATCACGGCCGTGCAGATCATCGGCTCTGGTTTTAAGACTGCAACGGGCGATCAGGCCGAGTCTCTGTTCTCTTTCGCGTCTAACCCGCTGATCGCGTTGATGATTGGCTTGCTGGCGACGGCACTGACGCAATCTTCTTCCACCACCACGTCCATCGTGGTGGGCTTGGTTGCCGGTGGCATGCCCATGGCTACCGCGATTCCGATGCTGATGGGCGCGAACCTGGGTACGACCATGACGAACACCCTGGTCAGCTTGGGTATGGCACGGGATAAATTTGCTTTCCGACGGGCATTCGCTGCGGCCACAGTGCACGACTTCTTTAACCTGATGGCAGTGACAATCTTGCTGCCACTGGAATTGATGTTCGGCATTCTGCAGAAGTCTTCCCACTGGATGGCAGAACAAACCGCTGGCTCCGACGGCGGTATTATCGCAGCGATCTTCGGTGCGATTGGTTCGTTCGTTAAGACCGTGACCACGCCACTATCCGATCTATTCAAGACCGGTGTGGCAGCTACCGGTTTCTCTGACGTCTGGGTAGGCATCATCCTGATCGTGCTGGGTGTGGCGCTGATCCTGGCTGTTATTAATAACATCGGCAAGCTGTTGAAGGTGCTGATGGTGGGCAAGGCCAAGGAGATCCTGCACAAGGCAATTGGTCGCGGACCAGTTACTGGCATTGTCTCTGGTGCTTTCATGACCATCATGGTGCAGTCCAGCTCGACGACCACCAGCTTGGCTGTGCCGTTGGCTGGCTCGGGTACGTTCACTTTGCGTCAGATTTACCCATTCACCGTGGGTGCAAACATTGGTACTACCGTCACCGCCCTGATTGCGGCATTTGGTTTCGGCGGCGCCGAGGGCACGCTGGCGATGCAAGCAGCATTCGTGCATTTGCTGTTTAACGTCTTCGCTACTTTGATTATCTTTGGTCTGCCGTTCTTGCGTCCGCTGCCATTGAAGGGAGCTGAGCTGCTGGCAAAGGCAGCTGCGACGAAGAAGATTTGGGCAGTGGTGTGGACACTGGGAGTCTTCCTAGTATTGCCACTTGTGCTAATTTTGCTCACCAATTTGTTCTAAGCTTTCTGACGTTTTTGAGGAGAACCCTGTGATCGATCAACGCGTAGTTGAACTAGAAGCACGTCTCGAAGCAAAACTGGCAGAGGCAGAAGAATACGTAGCGCGTCTACGGCGCGACTTGGCTGCGTTGCGCGAAAACCCTGATACCGCTGAAACGATCTTGGATGCCGAACTGCAGCATGAGGCAGTAGATAACCTGGATCATTACATCGAACAAACCACGGTGCGCTGGCGTTCTGTTTTGGAATTCCTAGAAGAAGCTATCGCAGAGCTGCGTACCAACCGTGCCGAAGGAGTCGAAGCCTCCGCGTTGGTGGAGTTGAATCCACGCAAGGCTGGTACTTCTGCTGAGGGTGCGAAGTCGGCGACCACAACTGCCACCGCTGAATCTAGCGCCGCCGCCACCGAATCCAATCCAGCCACCACTCCGACGAACACCAACGCCCGGTAACCCATCTACGGCCAGGCCTACTGGCAGTTGGACTATCGGCCTATACACTCGTAGCTATGAGTTACAGTGCAGCAGCAACTGATACAGCTACCGACGGCGCAGCAGAAGACAATTCCACCCCAGCCTCTTCGGAGGCTCCCACCTCTTCTCTGCAATTGCGCACCTTGGATCAGGTTCAGGAAAACTCTTACGACTTGATCGTGGTCGGTTCCGGTTTCTTTGGCCTCACCGTGGCAGAACGCGCGGCCAGCCAACTGGGTAAACGAGTGTTAGTTGTTGAACGTCGTTCGCATATCGGCGGTAATGCCTACTCTGAACCAGAACCAGAAACTGGCATTGAGGTGCATAAATACGGTGCGCACTTGTTCCATACGTCGAATAAGCGCGTGTGGGATTACGTGCGCCAGTTCACGGATTTCACTGACTATCAGCACCGCGTGTTTGCGATGCATAAGGGCACGGCGTACCAGTTCCCGATGGGCCTGGGTCTGATCAATCAGTTCTTTGGTAAGTACTACAGCCCGGATGAGGCACGTCAGCTGATTAAGGATCAGACCGACGGCTTGGATCCCGCGGCTGCAGAAAACCTGGAAGAAAAAGGTATCGCGCTCATCGGCCGCCCGCTTTACGAAGCTTTCGTGCGCGATTACACGGCCAAGCAGTGGCAGACCGATCCGAAGAACCTGCCGGCGTCTAATATTTCGCGCCTGCCAGTTCGCTATACCTTTAATAATCGCTACTTCAACGACACCTACGAGGGGCTGCCGGTAGACGGTTACGCTGCTTGGCTAGAAAATATGGCAACGCACGAGCTTATCGACGTCGTTGTCAACGTAGATTGGTTCGAAGTCCGCGAATCCTTGCGGGCAGCAAGTGCGGAAGCTCCAGTGGTTTACACCGGACCGTTGGATCGGTATTTCGATTATGCAGAAGGCCGTTTGGGCTGGCGTACGCTCGATTTCGAGACCGAAGTTCACGAAACCGGCGATTACCAGGGCACCCCTGTGATGAACTACAACGATGCGGATGTGCCTTATACCCGCATCCACGAGTTCCGCCACTTCCATCCGGAGCGCGAAGGTTCCTACCCTGCGGATAAGACCGTGATTATGAAGGAATACAGCCGCTTCGCTACCGATGAAGACGAGCCGTATTACCCAATCAACACTCCCGACGACCGCGAGATGTTGAAGAAGTACCGTGCTCGGGCAGCTGGGGAAGCAGCTAATAATAAGGTGCTCTTCGGCGGCCGGTTGGGTACCTATCAGTACCTGGATATGCACATGGCGATTGCGTCGGCGCTGAATATGTATGACAACAAGCTGGTGCCTTTCTGGCAAGACGGCACTGCGTTGGAACAAAGCCGCGGGCACTAACGCGGGTAGAGTTTCCGAGTAATTTACTGCAGCAGTTTTTGTAAAGGATGATGTTTTCGGATGAACCAGCCCACCATCCAGGGTGATTTGCCCTCGCCTGAAATGCCGCGGCTATCGGTTGAACGGCTTCAGCGTGTGATCTTGCCGAAGTTGGGGGAGCCTCGCGACGTGCGTTCGCTGTACGTGGTGGAGCCTGATACCAATCCAGGGCGGGTGCAAGCGAAGTCCCGGACTTCTGCAGTAATTCCTGCTGGCAGCGAAGTAAGTTTCGAGTCTTATTTCAATGCTTTCCCGGCTAGCTATTGGCGTCGTTGGTCCCAGCTCAGTTCTGTGGTGTTGCGCCTAGAGCTCAAAGGCACCGCGCGCGTAGATGTGTTCCGGTCGAAGATTGATGGCTCGCGTATTGCGGTCACCGGTGAGGTCATCGGTGCTGATGGGCTCGCTGATCTGGCGGTCTGCGAGCTAGAAATCCCAATCGCACAGTTCGAAGACGGCGGCTGGATCTGGTTCGATCTGACCTGCGAAACCGAGGTAGAGATCATTTCCGCTGGTTGGTGGTCGCCACAAGCTGCCGGCGAGCAGCAACTGCCGGATGGCTCTACTCAGCCGGCTCCAGAAGGCCGAGTCACGGTAGGCATCCCAACCTTTAACCGTCCAGCTGATGCCGTAGCTGCGCTGGAAGCTTTGCAATCTGATCCAGAAGTCGATGGCATTATCGATGCGGTTTTGATGCCTGATCAAGGCACGCAGCATCCAGCAGATCAGCCGGGATTTGCTGCAGTAGCTGACCACTTTGGTGATCGTCTGCGCATCTTCCCACAAGGAAACTTAGGTGGTTCCGGCGGTTACTCACGCATCATGTACGAAGCGCTGGGTGGCCCAGATAGCGATCCCAGCCGGGCGACGGATAGCCCATTCATCCTGTACATGGATGACGATATCGCTATCGAGCCAGATTCCATCCTGCGTGCGGTAGCCGTCGGCCGCTTTGCGAAGCAGCCAATTCTGGTGGGTGGGCAGATGCTGAACCTGCAGGAGCGTTCGCACCTGCACTCCATGGGTGAAGTTGTCGGCCGCCACGATTTCATGTGGACTTCCGCACCGCACGTGCACTACGACCACGACTTCTACGCCCATCCGCTGCGCGACCGCGGCGAGCACGGCACCAACGCCACTGGTGAAACCATCGATTCCAAGGATCTGCACCGGCGGATCGACGTGGACTACAACGGCTGGTGGATGTGCTTGATCCCGCGCCGGGTGGCAGAGACGATCGGCCAACCGTTGCCATTATTTATCAAGTGGGACGATGCCGAATATGGTTTGCGCGCCGCAGCTGCTGGGTTCCCTACGGCTACTTGGCCTGGAATCGCGATTTGGCACATGGCTTGGTCGGATAAAGACGATGCGATCGACTGGCAAGCGTATTTCCACCTGCGCAACCGCTTGATTGTGGCGGCTTTGCAGCACGACGGCTCTACCGACGGCATTGTGTCCTCCATGCGCAAAGCCACCGCCAAGCATTTGTTGTGCCTGGAGTACTCCACTGTGGCGATTCAGAACGAAGCGATGAAGGATTTCTTGGCCGGCCCAGAACATCTCTTCGACATCCTGGAGACTTCGCTGCCTCGCATCAACGCTATGCGGAAGAACTACCCGGATGCAGTGGTACTGCCTTCTGCTGCAGAACTGCCAAAACCATCTGGTATCCCAGGTGTGCCGATTAAGGATATTGGTGGCCGGTTGGCTCCGCTGAAGAAGTCGGTCTGGCTGGCGAAAGGCCTGGCCAATACGTTGCGCAAAGAAGACAAGACCCACCATCAGGTGCCTCAGGCGAATTTCGCGCCGATTGAAGCACGGTGGTTCTCGCTGTCGCGCGTCGATGGTGCCACTGTGACTACTGCCGATGGCAGGGGTGTGGTCTACCGCCAGCGCAACCGAGCGCAAGCCAAGGAATTGTTGCAGGAATCGTGGCGGTTGCAGTCCGAGGTAGCGAAGCGTTTCGACGAGATGCGTCGCCGTTACCGCGATGCCCATGCAGAGCTAACGAGCAGGGAGGGCTGGGCAAATGTTTTTGAAGCGCAGTAAGAGCGGTAAAAGCAGTAAAAGCTCTAGCGCTACCGCGCAACACGACGCTGAACAGCGCATCGCGGGCGATCCTTTCGGCGAATCCGACGCCCTGGTCGCGATCCAGCGCCAATTGCTCGATCAGCCTGGGATAATTCCGGCGGCTAAAGCCATGAGTTTCTTCGGCGAACACGCAGCCGGTTGGCTGGCGCTAGCCACTCTCGGTGCGGTGGCTGATGGTCCTCGTCGTCAAGCATGGGTGAAAGTTGGTGCGTCGGCGTTTACGTCGCACGCTGCGTCGGTGATTATTAAGCGCATCGTCCGGCGCCCGCGTCCGCATGACCCGCGAATTCGCATCGGCGTAGGTACTCCTAGTAAGTTGAGTTTCCCTTCCTCACACGCGACGTCAACTACGGCGGCATTAATTTCGCTGCGGTATTTGGCGCGCTCGACGACGACGAAGAACGCACTGTTGCTGGGTGTGCCTGCGATTATGTTGTCGCGACTGGTGTTGGGAGTGCATTACCCTACTGATGTGGCAACTGGTGCGGCACTCGGTGCGGCAACTGCTGTGGCTGTGGAGAAGCTTCCAGCGGATAAGCGCTGACCAAGCGGCATAGCTCTGACTTATAAGAAAGGTATCGCGACGTGACTGACGACAAGATCCACCAGGGCTCTGCTGGTTCCTCCCAGGGAAATCCGCAGCTTTTCGGACCTGAGCCACACACCTACGGCATCGACGAGCCCACGAACCCGCAAGGTCAACCGCCGAAAAACCTGGCTGACGCCATGATGAAGGCACTGCGGCCAAAACAGTGGGTGAAAAACGTCCTGGTTATTGCAGCGCCTGCTGCCGCTGGTAGTGCTGCCCTCGGGGAGACGACCTCCCTGGGCGAGCTGGTGTGGAACGTTTTCATTGCGTTTGCCGTGTTCTGTATGGCGGCGTCCTCGATCTATCTGATTAATGACGCGCGCGACGTAGAAGCAGACCGGGCACACCCAACGAAACGGTTCCGTCCGATTGCCGCCGGTGTGCTGCCAATTAACCTGGCCTACGCGATGGCTGTGATCTTGATCCTGGCTGCCATCGGCGTCAGCTTCTTTGCTGCCCAAGGCGCCGGCCTGGCGATCGTGATTGCCGTGTACATCGGCTTGCAGTTGGGCTACTGCTTCGGCTGGAAGCACCAGCCTGTGATTGATATCGCACTGGTGAGTTCCGGATTCATGCTGCGCGCGATGGGCGGCGGCGTGGCTGCGGGTATCGAGTTATCGCAATGGTTCCTGCTTGTGGCCGCTTTTGGTTCGCTGTTCATGGCAGCTGGTAAGCGTTACTCCGAGCTGTTGCTCGCTGAAGCGACTGGTAAGAAGATCCGTAAATCTTTGCAGGGCTACACGGCAACGTACTTGCGTTTCGCGTGGACACTTTCGGCTACCGCAGTGGTGGTTTCCTACGCTTTGTGGGGCTTCGAGATGTCTCGCGCGCCGGGTGTGAGCGGTGGTGCAGCGGTGTGGTACCAGATCTCGATGGTGCCATTTACCGTGGCTATCCTGCGTTTTGCTCTCGACGTGGATAAAGGTGTGGCCGGCAGCCCGGATGAAATCGCACTGAAGGATCGTGCCTTGCAGGCACTGGCTGTGCTGTGGGCAGTTTCCATCGCGATTGCGGTTTATTGGGTGTAGTACCCGGCGTCAGGCGAGGGGCGTGGGGCGCCTGATACAGCCCGCCTGATAGATGATTTCTATTACAGAAAGTTTGGCAGCTAGATAGCGGTTTGGTAACGTTGTCTGGCACAAGCTGTTACCAAGTCGCAATAAACTGATGGAAATGTGGCTTGGTGTGGCTTAGCGCGTCAAAAAGCCTAAGCACCCTTCTCAGAGTGAGACTTATCAGACGCGCACCTTTACAAGGTATGTACAAGGAGAACGATGAGTTTCATTACCACTTCGCGCGGTTGGAAGACCAAGGTTGTGGCCGTAGTGGCCGCAATCGCTGCTGTCTTCGGCGTGATGCAGCTGGCTAATACTGAGAAGGCCGCCGCAAATCAGGAGATCCTGCGTCCAGGTTGCGACTGGGACTTGTATCAGTACTGGGTACAGTACTGCCAGGTTTGGTCGCCTTCGATGAACCGCAACGTTGCTGTTCACATTAAGCCTGCAGCCCGTGGTGGTAACGGTGGCTTGTACTTGCTGGACGGCATCCATGCCCGCGACCAGTACAACAACTGGATTTGGGGTGGCAATGCGCCTCGCGTTTTCGAACACGACAACGTAACCCTCGTGGCACCAACCGGTGGTAAGTCCGGTTTCTACACCGACTGGAATCGCCCAGCGATTTCCGCTGAATTCGGGGTGCGTATCTACAAGTACGAAACCTTCCTTACCCAAGAGCTTCCTGCTTACTTGGAGCAGCACTTCGGTGTTTCCCGCTTTAACAATGCGGTAGCAGGTATTTCGATGGGTGCCTCGGCAGCACTTTCCTTGGCTGCTAATCACCGCGATCAGTTCCGCCATGCGTCTTCGTTCTCTGGTTACTTGCAGCTGTCTAACCCGGTGATGGCAACCGCAGTGGCTGCCTCCCAGGTAGTCAACGGTGGCTTCGACCCAACGGCGATGTGGGGTCCAGCGGTTCCAGCTAGCCCAGAGCGTATCCGCAACGATCCTGCAAAGCTGCTGGATCAGATGCAGGGTCTGCCTATGTTCCTGTCTTCGGCTACCGGCGTTCCTTCGAACTGGATGGATCCGGCATCCTTGTTCGCTGATCCAGCTACCCTGCCAAATGTGATGACGGGTGCCACGATGGAAGCTCTGTCCCGCGCATCGACCATCATGTTTGAAGGTCAGGCTCGCGCAGCAGGTTTGAACCCAGTGGTGAACTACTCGCCAACGGGTATCCACTCCTGGCAGTTGTGGGAGCACGATCTGAATATCGCTAAGCCACACATGCTGGCCGCATTGGGCGCGTAAGTAACTCCCAACTAGATACAGCTAGATAGATGCCACCGAGGATTTTTCCTCGGTGGCTTTTTTGTGCCTAACGATCTCCTGCAACCGCCGGCCCCGCCACTAAGCGCCAGATAGTTTCCCCTGGCATCTACCAAAATCTAAAGTCTCAAGTTAAACTTGAGATATTCGTGTGTCTTCGACGTGTCCTCGCCAACTTCGCAGGTGTAGCCGGTTAACGTTGATTCACTAACTTCTTTTTATTGCCAGTTCGATAATTTAAGGGAAACTCTCATATGCGAGTAACTGCTTTGCCACGGCGGAAACGCTCCCGAGTTGTTGTAGCGGCTGTTGCGCTCACCGCAGCTGCAGGCTTGATTGCACCCACCGCGCTAGTTTCCACTCCGGCGTACGCTGCCGACGCTACAACCGGCGCCACCGCCGGCAATGAGGCCACCGCCGCCGCTACCGGCGTGGCTGGCGCTTCTGGCGAACTTGGTGCTTCGGCAGCTGGCGCTCTCGGTGCCCTGGGACGCGCAGCCCAAGCTAATGGCATTGATCTCTCGCAGCTTTCTCCAGAAGAGCGCGCCCAGGCACAGTATCGCTCCGCGATCTTCATGCCTCAGCCGCTGCCGGGTGCCGAGCGTCATCCGTTCCGCACCACCCACCAGGATCTACCTGGCTTGCCAGCTGGGGTGAGCGTAGAAAAGGTCGATTGGTATACCGACCGCCACGCAGTGCTGCATATTAATTCTGCAGCGATGCCAGAAAAGCCCATCCAGGTCGAGCTATTGCTGCCTCGCGATTGGTACCGCGATCCGGATCGTAAGTTCGATAGCGTTTTCCACCTCGATGGGATGCGTGCTTACGACGATTACTCCGGCTGGATGCGCGCTACCAATATTGCCCGCTTCTACGAGGACAAGAACGTACTGGTAGTAATGCCAGCTGGTGGCGAAGCATCGTTCTACTCGGACTGGAACGAGCCAGACAATGGCAAGCACTACATGTGGGAAACCTTCCTGTTAGACGAGCTCATCCCTGTGCTCGACCGTGGTTGGCGTGCTTCGGATCAGCGCGGCATTTTTGGTATCTCGATGGGGGCAACTTCTGCGATGAACGTTGCTGCGCATAGTCCCGAATTGTGGCAGTTCGTGGGCTCGCTGTCGGGGTACTTGGATATGACCTCGCCTGGTATGCCAGAGGCCATGGCACTGTCCATGCGCAATGCGGGTGGCTATGACGCCACGAAGATGTGGGGCCCGCTTGGCTCCCAGCGTTGGAAGGATAACGATCCGAAGCTGAATGCCGAGAAGTACCAAGGCATGTCTTTGTACATCTCTGCCGGCAACGGCAACACCGGTGAGTGGGATCGCCCAAGTGCGCTGGATCCATCGATTCCAGATAACCCCACCGGCTACGCCTTGGAAGTGCTGTCGCGGCTTACCTCCGAGACTTTCTTGCAGCGCGCTGCTGAATTGAACCTGGATACCACGGTGAAATTCCGCGAGGCAGGTACGCACACCTGGCCGTACTGGCAGTTTGAGGTCAGCCAGGCCTGGCCAACGCTGGCGAACGCGCTGCAGCTGCCGGAAGAAGACCGTGGCGCCATCTGTGAGGTCGGCGGTGCGATCGAGCAGGCTGTTGCGTCGCTAGCCGGCATCGGTACCTGCTTGAGCAACGAGTACGAAGGCGCCAACGGCGGCCGCATCCAGGACTTCACTGGTGGGCGCGCCTACTGGCACCCTGATACCGGAGCGCACGTGGTGTGGGGTCGCATTGGTTCGCGTTATGCCGAGATGGGCGGGCCTGCCTCGCCGCTTGGCTACCCAGTGACCAACGAAATGGCTACCCCTGATGGCGTCGGCCGCTTCAACCACTTCGAGCACGGCAGCATTTACTGGACTCCGGAAACGGGTGCGCAGGTTGTGCTCGGCGACATGATGAACGCTTGGGGTGCTTCCGGTTGGGAGCTCGGCCCGCTTGGCTACCCAGTTGAGTCTCGCCGCGAAGTACCTGGCGGGGTGGCGCAGAACTTCCAGCACGGTACGTTATTGAAGCTTGACGACGGAGAAGCCCGCATTGTCCGCGGTGCCATCGGCGATAAATACCGCGAGCTCGGTGCCGAGAACTCTGATCTTGGCCTGCCTACCTCCAACGAAATCCCGTTGCGCGGTGGTGCATTCCAGAGCTTCGAGCACGGCAACATCTACTGGTCTGAAGAAACTGGTGCACAGCCAACGCCGTATGGCGATATCTTCGACCACTGGGGTAGCACCGGTTGGGAAAATGGCGACTTCGGCTACCCAGTTGGCCCACTGCAGCCAGTGCGTGCCGGTGGCTTGGAGCAGCAGTTCCAGGGCGGCTGGATCCGTCAGCTAAACGGCAAGATTGTAGAGGAGCGTAACTAATGCGCCAGCGCATTGGATTGGCCGTGATTTCCACCGCCGCTGCCACACTGTTGGTGGCCTGTGGTGGTGCCACCGTAGATTCCGAGGATGTGACATCGCAGTCGCCGACGACTACCACCACTTCGGAAGATAGGGATGCCGATCGGGATGCGGATGGCCAGGACGCCGAGCGAGATGCGTCGGCAAGCAGAACGTCGGCACGCTCTACGGAACGCGAAATCACCGACGACGGCGCCACCCGTGTGAGCACCCCTCCGCAAGGCACGATGCCTTTATCGAAGGCGGATGAGGACTACTTGGATGCGCTTATCGACGCGGGCATCGACGTGGAAGGCGCGGAGGATCAACTGATCGCCGCTGGCAACGCGCAGTGCGATATTTCGGATCTGCCGGAAGAGCGCGACATCATCACCAAAGCAGTGGCAGGGCAGATGATCGCCCAAGATCGTGCCGATGGCAATGCCGACGAAGTAGCAAACGAAATTGCAACCGCAGGTAAAAAGGCGTACTGCTAGAGCACATGCGTAAAGTTCTGGCTCTTTTGGCCGTCATTGGCTTGACGGTGGCGATCGTTTTTGGTGTCACCCAATGGCTGGGGCAACACGACGGGGTGTTGCCGGGCCAAGATCCGGAATCCGACGATGGGGTACTCGCCGAACAGCCAGAATGGTGCCCAGCAGTGGAAGTAATCTCGGTGCCTGGTACTGGCGAGTCCCGCGTGGACGACGATCCGGTCACGCCGAACACCCTGCCCCAAGCGATGCTGACGAATGTCACCGCCCCGTTACAACAGACGTATGCGCCTGACGACGTAAAAGTGTGGACCGCACCCTATCCAGCACAGATCAAGGCTTTTAATACCCCAGAGCTGCTGACTTACGCAGACTCTTTGGCTGCTGGCCGTGATGTGGTTTCCGCGGAGCTGACACAGATGCACAGCGATTGTCCGCTAACGCAATTTGTGATGATGGGATTTTCCCAGGGCGCGGCAATTGCCGGTGATTTAGCTGAAGCGATTGGTGCGGGCAATGGTCCGGTACCCGCTGAGAACGTCGCTGGTGTGGCTTTGATTGGCGATCCACGCCGTAGCCCAGAGCAAGGTATGAACCCAGGTGTGCCATTGGCGGGTGTGGGTATTGAATTGGCATTGGCTCCGGTAAACGTCATTGTGAACCAGGTAGCCCCTGGTGCCACCATGCGCGGCCCACGTGCTGGATTCGGAGCGTTGAACGAACGAGTGCAAGATATTTGCGCGCCGGGCGACTCCATCTGTGATGTGCCACCGGCAATCTTCGACGCGGTAGCGCGGGCCCAGGAGATGTTTAACGCAGCGGGTGCTCATGCGTCGTACGCTTTCAACGAAGACGTCATCCCCGGCACCCCGGCGCTGGCGTGGGTAGAAGGCTGGGCGCGCAACCTGATCGACCCACAGCTGAATTAATTAGCGCACGCCCTGGAAGAGCTTCACAATCCAATTCTTGGCCAGGATTAGAGCGATACCAAGCAGGATCGCGCAGATAGCCAAGCTAGTAAAGAACGTGATTTCCGTGCCCTTGTCTTCTGGATGGTAGAAACCTGCCAGCGAACCAGCTAGCGAGGTACCCATTGATACCGCGACCATCCATACAGCGAACATGCGGGTGGGGAAGGCTTCGGGGGCGAGTTTCGTCGCCAGCGAATTGCCTACAGGGGATAGCAGTAGCTCACCCATGGTGAACAGGAACAAGATGAACACGATCACCAGCAGAGGGGTGGAATTTGCTTCGCCGCCCGCGTACGGCACGAACAGGAACAGTGAGATGCCGATGATGATGTTGGCGACGCCGAATTTCACTGGCGAGGTCCACTGACGGTTGCCTAGGCGCGTCCACATCACTGCGAACAGGGTAGAGAACAGAATGATGAACACGGGGTTGATCGAGTTCACCCACGAGGTAGGCATTTCCCAGCTGCCGAGGGTGCGGTTGAGGCGCTCGTCGGCGTAGATCAGCACGACGGTGAACTGCATCTGGAAGATGGCGAAGAACGCCACGCCTGCGAAGAACATCGGAATGAAGCCGATGAGGCGTTTTTTCTCTACTTCGTTGGTCATGGGGCTGCGGTACATCTGCTGCCAGAAGAAGATTGCGGCGATGGCGGCGATGACGGTCACGATGTTGGACATGCGGTTGGCCGTAATGATGCCTACGGCAATCAAGACCACGATGGCCACCACGGTAGCGACGAAAATACCGATTACGCGTGGGTACTGCGAGCGTGGCAGTGGATTAGGTACCTCGTGTCCAGCAACGCCGATGGTGGTTTGGCGCATCAAGGTGTACTGGATCAGGCCGATGGCCATACCGACGGCGGCCAAGCCGAAGCCCCAGTGGTAGCCGCGTTCTACCTGCAGCCAGCCGGTAAGTAGCGGTCCAAATAGGGCACCGATATTGACGCCCAGGTAGAAGATCGAGAATCCAGCATCACGGCGCGTATCTTTCTTGCTGTAGAGCTGCCCGAGCACCACCGAGGCCGTAGTTTTCAGACCACCAGAGCCGAAGCCAACACACAGCAAGCCCACTGTCAGGCCGGTAGTACCTGGCAGAATGGCCAGAGAAATATGGCCGAACATGATCAGCACTGCCGAGTAGAACAGGGTGCGCTCTGATCCCAACAGGCGGTCGGCAATCCATGCGCCCAGCAAGGATGCCAGATAGACCAAGCCACCGTAGGCGCCCACGATGGATGTGGCGGTGAGCCGATCCATGCCCAGGCCACCGTTGGTCAAAGAGTCGTACATGTAGAGCACCAGGATGCTCTGCATGCCGTAGAAGCTAAAGCGTTCCCATAGCTCTACGCCGAAGAGGTTTGCTAGACCCCACGGATGCCCGAAGAATCGGGTATCGTGCTGCGGGTCGCTGCGATTGGCATTATCCATGCCCTTTAGTATTCGCCCAGCTTAAGCTGAATTGCAATACTGCTGCGCAGATAGGGGGAATGCGGGCAGGAAATCTAACTAGGAGCGCGAGAGCTTTGCGACGCCGTAGCGCCAGCCAATCAGTAGCAGCGCGCTCATGATGGAAGCCACCAGGATAAAAGACCAGTGTGGGAATGCTGCGTGGCGCAATCCCCAAATAAACAGCCCGGTAACCACTGTGGTGCCCCAGACAATTAACCCCGAGGGCTTAAAGGGCTGTGGTGGTAGTTGGCGGAAGATCAGGATTGCCCAGCCAATCAGCAAGCCCAGCAGGAACGGCCAGAAAATATCTAGCACCTTGAGGAAGCTGAACGGATTATCGCCACGGTGGGCGATGTGCGCCAGCAGCGCGAAAACGAAGACGGCTGCAACGTCGAAAGCTAGTAATTTCCACCGGTCAGACTTGTTATCGATCAGGGCATTGCTCATGATCTTTAGCCTACCGGGAGGCTACCGCTGAGCTCTTATCGCTGCGCGGATTTGCCCTGGGCAGTTTTCGAAACGTCCGGCGCTTGGCTGCCACCCAAGATGAACAGAATCCAGCCGATAATCGCCACGAAAACCAGAGAAATCAGACGATAAATCACCACTGTGGCAAAAGCCTGCGAGCCGGTAAGCCCCGCGGCTACCAACATGCCTGTCAGTAGCGCCTCCACGGGGCCTACACCACCAGGGGTAGCTTGAATCATGCCGGCAACCTTGCCAGAGATAAACGCCAGCAACACCGCTGCCATGGAAATCCCATCGGCACCAACGGCCTTTGTTGCTGCGTAGAGACAGACCACGTCGGTGATCCAGTTTGTCAGCGACCAGAAGAAGACCACACCCATCTTCGCCGGCCCCAGCTGCACCGAGGTGAGCTGCTGCAGCAAATTGTGCAACGCCACCTGATCAGTATGGGCGGGGCGTTTGCGCAACTTATTGATGTGGCGCAAAACCCACTGGCCGATGCGTTCGAGGACTTCAACGTTCTGGGAAATCCACCACAGAAGCGCCGTGGCTGCCAGCACAATCACGCCAGTGAGCACCAACATGCCCGGCGCAGGTGCTTGGCCAATAAAGAACAAACTGCCAATGGCCAGCGAAATCAAGCCCAACGTAGAAAGCGCGCCGGAAAACAGCATGAACCAGCTGGCCACCACCACCGAGGCGCCCCAATCCATCTGCCGCTTGATCTGCAGGGCAGTAGAAAAAGCCACGCCACCAGGTACGCTCACCGACCAAGCGTTTGATTCCAGCGTCAGGCTGGTGGTCTGCCACATCGTCGCACGCACTCCAGCGGCATGGAATAGCAGGCGCATGACCTCGGCCATGGCAAACAAAGACAGCAACGCCGCCGCTGCGGACAGCAGAATCCACCCAATCTCAGCTTTGCGGAGGATCTCCCAACCTTCGCCGATCATTTCCTGGTTCTGGATCGTCAAAATCGCAGCGACAGTAATAATCAGCAGCGTCAAGCCCCAACGCACCCAGCCCGCATCTTTCAGACGTGCGGTGTACTGCCAGATGCGCTTTAAACGTGCGCGCCTGCGTTTCCGACGGCGAGCTTGCTTGCCGACGACGTTTCCAGCGGATTCGGCGGCAGGAGTTTGGTTATTAGTCTCTGAGGCGGGCGAGGGCTCGATAGGGTTGGAGCCAGGCTCCGCCTTCGGGGAGGTTGTCCAGGTCGACTCGGGGGAGTGGTTCTCGGAAGACACCGGGTATCTCCTCCAAATCTATAAACGTCAAATCCTCTGCCGCGACAGCCCAGGCCGCATGTTCCTGAAACCCAAGTACGGTGACCGGCACGTCGTCGGCAGCTAATTCCTCTAGCAGAGGCTGGAAGTTCTTTCCATCTGCACTGACCACAATGACGGCCTCGAGTACGCCCTCACAGCGACGGCGCTGAATGTGCTCCAGCATGTCTGGATCGACATCAGAGGCGTCATCTGTCTTCGGTTTCGCGAACACAGCAAAGCCTACATTACGTAGGGCATCAACCCACGGGCGGATGACATCAGTCGAAGCGGCAGCCACATTGGTAAAGACAACCGCTTCCGGGATGAGGGGCTTTTCGGTTGTCGGCTCTTTCGTGGCTTGCAGCTGATCGGTGTAATCGAGCAACCAATGGCCTACCGCATCGAAACGCGGACGGTGAGCCGTAGTAGGGCGAGCGCCCAGAATCGCACCGATTCCCATATCGACGTTCGGCGCATCCCACACCAGCAGAACCGTGGGATGAGACTGCGTGGGAGGATCGTACAAACCCATGAGTGCTCCTTATTGCCTTCGCTGGTTCCTACTGATTCTTACTGTTTCTTACTGTTTCTTGCGCCAGACGTACTCGTGAATCGAGTGATCCAGGTTGAGGCCGCGCTGCTCGAACTTGGTAGTCGGGCGATCTAGGAGCATCGGGGAATCTTCCCACGGCCACGGCATCGGTTCCAGGGTGGGTTCGACGTTGACTAATTCGTCGATCCACTCGGCGTAACCGGCGTGATCGGTAGCTGCGTGGAAGATGCCGCCGGGCTTGAGGCGTGAAGAGATCAGACGCAACGTGCCACTTTGAAGGATGCGGCGTTTGTGGTGACGTGCTTTTGGCCACGGATCAGGGAAGAATAGGCGTACCCCATCCAGAGATTCCGGTGCGATCATGCGCTGGAGTACTTCAACACCATCGCCGCGCACCATGCGGATGTTGGTGACATCTTCGCGCACCATGGCTGAGAGCAGTTTCGCTAGGCCTGGTTTGTAGAGCTCGACAGCAATGATGTTGTGATCTGCCTCTTTTGGAGCCATAGCGACGGTAGAGGTACCTGTGCCGCAACCGATTTCTACGATGGTGGGTCCTGGCCGGCCAAACCAAGCGGTGGGATCGATCTGTTCATCGGAGAGCACAGTGCCGTACTCCGGCCAGTATTGATCCCAAAGGGCTTGCTGGTTGGGGGTAAGCGTGCCACGGCGGAAGCTCACGCCGGAGAGGCGAGGGTAATCGAGGTCGTCGTCAAACGCGGTTTGAAGTGGGCGACCGTAAGGCAAATCGCCTTTTTCGGGGTCGCGCTGAATTTTTTCTGCCTTTGACTCGTGATTCACGTTTACCATTGTCCATATTTGCGCCGGTGAGAACGAATCATGTGGCTGTGGTTGTGGCTGGCTTGGATGTGGATTAGTGGTGTTCTGCATTTTCCACAGGGGCGAAGTTATCCACAGGGTGGGGTGGTTTTGTGGCCCTGGGTGCGAGGCTGGGTGGCGTTGGAGTGCATGATGGCGCAAACAGTATTCCTGATTGGAGGTCTCTGTGATCGGGGATAAGACGCGAAGGGGGAAGTAGCAGTAATGGAGTTTGACGAGCTGTTTAGTGCCACCGTTGATTGGCTAAGCCGAGTGCCAGTAGATAATCCAGCGTCGGTAGAAGTGGCAATGCTGCTCGACGGTTTTAATGATCCCCCGAACGTTTGTGTGGCTGGCCGGCCGGGCATGCCAGTTTCAGTGGTAGCAGAAGCGTTGCGCGAGCTGATTGGCCAGCAAGGGCGAGCGTGGCAGGTTCTTAAGGCCACCACAATTTCCCAACGGCTAGATACCGTGGCTGATCTATACGTAGACGTAGTGCGCGATCTCGCTGTTCCAGTCGAACCTGTTGAGCCGATCGTGCTGCTGAAAACCGTGAAGCTAGACATCAATCAGTGCGTTACTGGGCAGCAATGTGCCGAAGCCCTAGAACCGGTAATCGGAAGCTACTTTACTGGCGAGAAACTGCTGCAATTGCGCGCACAGCGCTTGCGGGAGGGACTCGTGGAAATTTCTACCGCCTTGCCATCTTTTGCCGACGGGTTAGTGGAGATTGCAGCGTCTTCCCACCAGCGATCCCGAGCAGTGAAATGGACTAACGCGAAGCGGCATGGAGCAGCTTGTTGAGCGGGAACACAGAAACAACGGACGTGATGCTAACCGGACCGGCCAAGCGGTGGGCTGACCTGCAAGGAATGCAAGAATTGCCGGCAAGTAGTGGCGATGAATTCGGGGACGGTGAATCCGATGGCGGTGAACTCGGTGGCCGCGAGTGCGATGCAGGTGAGAAGCGCGCCGGGCGGAAGGTGAACTTTGTGAATCATCGAGCCGCAGTGATCTTGATCTTGGTTGATGGCACTGTGGCACCCAATCGGGCAGAAGTGGACTTAATTAATGCTGTGTCCGCTGCTACCGGACGTTGCGCGGTCGGGCTAGCAATCCGGGATGCGGATACAAAGGCTTCAGCTACGAAGGGTGCGGTGTTCCTCCAGCAATGGCGTGCTGCAGTACCGCGACACATACCGGTAGGGATGCTCGATGCTTCGATGGTGACTACCTTGCTTTTGCTGGCGCAAGGTCCCGCTCGACCTGGTGTACAGGCTCCATTGCAGCGTCGCCGGCAACTACTGGGAAAGCAGCTGTCTGGTGAACAGGTCTATCGTCACCGTGGTGCTACTCAAGAGCTAGCGCGGATCAAACGGCATGCGCCGATGGTGTTGCAAGAGCAGCTACAGCTATTAGCAGACGATGCAACACAGAGTTTGTCAGAGCGATCCGTGTGGCGACAGCCCGACGAGGCTGAACTTGCAGCTGTAATGGCACAGCATGGAAACGAACTGGTAGAGAAATTCCAAGCGATCGGGCTACAGCAGTTTCCGCCACAGCAATCTGCACAGCAGGCGCGACAGGAAGCTCGCGTTCGACACGCGATTCCAGTGCCACTTCCTCCGGAATTAGACCGTAATAAATATTGGTTAGAGGCCGTCTCTTCTGTATTGGTCTGCGGTGCGGCGATTGGTTGTATCCGGGTGCTCAGCGAACTTGCAGGCGGTTTTACCGAACGGATTGCAATGTTGCCGGCAGGGGCGGCTAATGGGATGTTGCTGCTGATTGGCATCACCTTGGCCACTGCGATGGCATTCGGTGGGATCTCCCGGAAGAAACATAGTGCCCGAATGCGGTGGTTAGCGTCATGGATTGCCCGGCTGCGCCGTAGTTGGGAGCAACGGATGCACGAAATGATTGAAGACCAAGCAACGGCAATAGATAACAAGCAATATCTGGGCTGGCGTTACCAAGAACTAGAAAACGCACTAGCGAAGGAAAAACAAGACAATGGATAACGGCTTATTTTCTGGGGAATTGTTTTCTAGTGATCAGCTGCTTGCCGGTGGGTCGCATGTCGAACAGCTCGATGGCGTGTGTGGTCTTGAAGGTGCCACGCCACTTGAACCCGGTGCAGCCAGTACTGGTTTAACCGTCACAGTGGGCGGTCAAGTGTACGACCTCGGTTCTGATTCTGGATCAGATTCCGAACTTAGTGCCGATCTGAATCTGAGCACTGATAGCGATGTGACTCTAGCCGATGAGCGCGGTGTTTCGATTTACTCGGATCTGGACGGCGATGGTGCCGTAGATCATGTCACCACAATGCGCTTCGACGGCAGTTGGGAATCCTGGGTTGCTACTGGCTCAGAGAGAGCCAGCGTGGAGGCAACCGCCACAGAAGGAGCGTCTTCGGAAGGAGCGGCCTCGGAAGGAGTCGCACCAGGAGCACTCGCGGAAGAAAATGGCTTCAACGCAGTTGCTGAAGATCTCATTGAAGATTGGGAGCGAGCTGCGTCACAGCAATGGCAGTGGTAAGGGGAACCTTATTAACCGAAAAAGGTAAAACGACAGCTAGTGTAGTAATTACCCCAAGGGTTTTACCAAATCGAGCGTTAAACCTGCAGCTAGTAGCGTTTACCGTTTGGGATCAGGGCGAAATCTGATCACGATCGGTAGCCTAGTTTCTGTAGAAGCGAATTACCGTTGCCCAAACTAGTCAGGAGAACTGATGTCCGCACCTTCCATTCCAGGCCTCGAGGGCCAGGCTCCAACCGAAAATGCTGAACTGCTGCGTTGGATTGGCGAAGTAGTAGAACTTACTCAGCCAGAGCGCGTAGTTTTCGCAGATGGTTCTCAAGAGGAATGGGATCGCCTTACCAGTGAGTTGGTTGAAAAGGGCACTCTGATCAAGTTGAACGAGGAAAAGCGCCCGAACTCTTTCCTCGCTCGCTCTAACCCAGCCGACGTTGCTCGTGTAGAGTCCCGTACCTTCATTGCTTCCGAGAAGGAAGAAGATGCCGGCCCAACCAACAACTGGGCGGATCCAACGAAGCTTAAGAACGAAATGGTTGAGCACTACCGTGGTTCGATGAAGGGTCGCACCATGTACGTAGTGCCTTTCTGCATGGGGCCGATTACCGACCCAGAGCCAAAGCTTGGCGTTCAGTTGACCGACTCTGAATACGTGGTTCTATCCATGCGCATTATGACTCGCATGGGTCAGGACGCTCTGGACAAGATCGGCAAGGATGGCGATTTCGTCCACGCACTGCACTCCGTAGGTGCTCCACTGGCTGAAGGTGAAGAAGATGTTGCTTGGCCATGCAACGAGACCAAGTACATCTCTCAGTTCCCAGAGACCAAGGAAATCTGGTCCTACGGCTCCGGCTACGGCGGCAACGCCATCTTGGCTAAGAAGTGCTACGCACTGCGTATCGCTTCGGTGATGGCCAAGGAAGAAGGCTGGATGGCCGAGCACATGCTGATCCTGAAGCTCACCTCGCCAGAAGGCAAGTCCTACCACATCTGTGCTGCATTCCCATCGGCTTGTGGCAAGACCAACCTCGCAATGTTGACCCCAACCATCGAAGGCTGGACTGCCGAGGTTGTGGGCGACGACATTGCATGGCTGAAGTTCGGCAAGGACGGCAAGCTGTACGCCGTAAACCCAGAAAACGGCTTCTTCGGTGTTGCTCCAGGCACGAACTACAGCTCCAACCCGAACGCTATGAAGACGATGGAAGCAGGCAACACCCTGTTCACCAACGTTGCACTGACCGACGACGGCGATGTGTGGTGGGAAGGCCTGGAGAACAAGCCAGACCACGCTATCGACTGGAAGGGTAACGACTGGACTCCGGATTCGGAAGAGCTCTCCAGCCACCCGAACTCCCGTTACTGCACCCCAATTGCTCAGTGCCCAGTAGCTGCACCAGAGTACGACGATCCTCAGGGCGTTCCAGTGGACGCAATCCTGTTCGGTGGCCGTCGCCCAGACACCGTGCCATTGGTAACCCAGGCACGCGACTGGAACCACGCCACCTTCATCGGTGCCATCTTGGCATCCGGCCAGACCGCAGCTTCCGCAGAAGCTAAGGTTGGCTCGCTGCGCCACGACCCAATGGCAATGCTGCCATTCCTGGGCTACAACGTAGGCGACTACTTGCAGCACTGGATCGACATGGGCAAGAAGGGCGGCGACAAGATGCCAGAGGTCTTCTTGGTCAACTGGTTCCGCCGTGGCGACGATGGACGTTTCCTCTGGCCAGGATTCGGCGACAACAGTCGCGTACTGAAGTGGATCGTCGACCGCATCGAAGGCCGCGTAGGTGCCCGCGAAACCGTGGTTGGCTACACCGCAGAAGCAGAAGACTTGGATCTCAGCGGCTTGGACACCCCACTAGAGGACGTCAAGGAAGCTCTGAAGGCTCCAGCTGCGAAGTGGCATGGCGACCTGGCAGACAACGAAGAGTGGCTGAAGTCCCTCGGCGACCGCGTACCGCAGGAAGTCTGGGACGAATACGAAGCTCTGAAGGCTCGTGTGGCAGACAAGCTACGCAAGCAGAACTAGCAACCAAGAGCTAGTTACAACTAGCTCAGCGCTAGCAACCGCTAGCTAAACCACCATCCGGTTCAACTCATTTCGGGTTGAGCCGGATTTTTTTAGTAGCCTAAAAAGCACACCCCACGTCCAGCCCACCTACCCCAGCCCCAACCCACCCCAGCCCGATGTTTCACAGCGAGGATCTCCCATGCAGCTGACAATGTTCTCAGACCTGGGACTTCGCATCGTGCTACGCCTTGCCGTCGGCCAACCCGGACAAAAATTCACCGCCGCAGAAGTAGCAGACGAACTCAACGCCTCCCGCGCGCATGTGTCCAAAGTGGTCACACGCCTGGCAGAACTCGACCTCGTAGAAGCCGTAAAAGGACGCTACGGCGGCATCTACTTCGCCAAAGGCGCCGAACAAAAATCCGTCGGCTACATCCTGCGTGCACTCGAAACCGGCGAAGTCGTCGATTGCGTAGGCAGCGATTGCCCCTTGCTACCCGGCTGTTCGCTGCGCAATGCGCTCGCCGGGGCAAAAGAAGCGTTCTTCGCCTACCTGGATCCAATCACGATCCAGCAGTTGATGCGCGACCCGGCCATGCGAAATCAATTCACACAGTCGGTTCGCGACCTCTAGCGTTAGAGCTTGGCGACGGCAGCGACAATCAACTCCGCAGCCTGCGGTAATGCGCCTAAGAAAGCAGTCGGCTGATCGGTAGCGTCGTCAACACTGCTGACCAAATACTCGATCGTGGCGCCGCCATCTTTCGGCGTGTAGTTCACCCCAAAGCCATGCAGGGTGGTTGGTGCAAACGCAAAGCGGACGATCTGCTGATCCGAGCCAATTGAGGACGTCGAAAGGAAGTCCGTTCGCACCGCCGTAATACCCTCATCGGTGAATACTGCTGGCAGTTCGATGTCACGGCGCTCGGCCATATAGCGCAACGCCCAGAAATGACGATCGAAGGCGTTGCCAGACTTACAAGCTTTCACCCACCCACGGTGTTCGGCGAAGACTGCCTCCACCATGCCCACCGTGATCTCTTGGCCTGCAACCAATGCCTGAGCCAAAGTCACAGCAGGTTGCGTTACCGGACGCAAGCATTCCGTACGGCCAGCGACGTATTCCCGCATATCCACGGCTTCATAGACGCCACGCACCTTGCCATAAGCCAGCTGCTGCGCCGTAGTCAGCACCAATTGGAACAAAGCATCAGCACTGGTCTTAAACGGCAGGCCACTCAGATCAGGAGTAGGCACATGCACCAGGTTCAACCGGTACTGATCCGCCTGTGCGCTTACAGTAGCTACCGCCTGTTCCAGCTGAGCGCTCTGGTCTTCGGTGAAGTGCCAGGCCAACTCGTCGATAGCGAACTCAGCGTCCCGGCCAGCACCCGTACCATCAGCTACTGCAGTTTCCTGCAACAGCTTCACGGCTGCTACCAAGGTCGCACCATCGATGGTGGAGTGTTCCACATGCAGGCATAGCCAGGCCGAATCCACGCCCATCACATACGTCAGTGGCTTGTACACCCACGCCGTCCCTGGCTGGAAAGCAGACAGGTGGAGGAGTTCTTCGGTGGATTTTTCATCGGTGTCGTCGAGTAAAGAGACGCAAAACAGGGCGCCCGAGAGGCGTTGGTGGACTGCGGCGTTGCGCTCGTCGTCAAGCATTTCGGCGTAGAGCGGGGCGAGCTGCTCGGAACCGATGTAGGAAGGCGCGGTGAAGGAGGTGTGCGCCGCGGCATCGCTGGTATCCACGTCGTGCGCGAGAATCGTGCGCAGCTGATTCGCAATCGCACCCGGGGCAGCCACTGTGCCAGAAGCATCAGTAACCTGCATCGCCCACGCCTTACCGCCGTGGTAAATCACGATTTCGCGGCTGGCGACGGTGTGCTCCGCGCGTTCAATGCGATCGATGTGCTCGGCTGGCACGCGCATACCGCCGTTGAAGCACTCCCACTGCAGTGGGAAGATGTCGTTGCCACGGAAGTCCTTTTCCTGCGGCATCGTGCCTTCGGCCTGCTTTAGGTGCACCAATGCGGCGCGGTGAATTAGTTCAGCGACGCGGCCCAATCCAGTGTCCGCGGTTTCCACGTGGATCTGGAAGCCCACGTTAGAGGCCAAAGGCAAGCTGGTGCGGGTGACCAGATAATCATCCAGCCACTTTTCGGCCAGCCAGCTGGTGCCGGCGGCTTCGCGGTCTGCGGCGAAGGACTTCAGATCGTCCTGAAGTTGGCGGGCGATATCAGCATCGCCGGTGTGGGGTTCGGCGGCATCAGCAATGAAAGCTGCAATCGTGTTGTGGCTTTGCTGCACTACTGGCGCACCCAAGGTGTCCTTCAGTGCATCCACACTGGATTGCAGGAGTTGAAAAGTGCTGGTCAACTGGGGAACCGGCAGGGGTTTACCTACCGGATTATCGGTTGATACTACGGCGCTTTTAGCAGTTATTTCAGTATCAGTCATACCTTCCAAAATACCGCCAAAAGCCACGAAAACCGCAGTTGCCTACCGCGCCGAGATCCGCCGCCCACCGCGCCCAGGTCTGCCCAGAGTTACGCCTGTGGCGGATCCAGAGGCATGTTCTCACCGGCACGGTAGAACGGCAGTTCTTCCTGGGTGATGGGCGCCAGTGGCTTCTTGCCGGCGATGATGTCGGCTGCCTTTTCGGCAATCATCATCGTTGGGGCGTAGATGTTGCCGTTGGTGATGCTTGGCATCACGGACGCATCTACCACGTACAAGCCGTCGGTGCCGTGTACCTGCATGGATTCTGGATCGACAACAGCCATTTCGTCGTCAGCTGGACCCATTGCACAAGTGCAGGATGGGTGCAGCGCGGTTTCGGCGTCGTTGCGTACCCATTCCAGGATGTCTTCATCAGACTGCACGTCCGCACCTGGGGAGGTCTCGCGATCCCAGTACTCACGCATCGCCGGGGTATCCAGCAACTTGCGCGAAACCTTGATGGCCTCAACCCACTCGCGTCGATCCTGCTCGGTGGAAAGGTAGTTGAACAGGATCGATGGCTTCACATTGATGTCCGCAGACTTAATGCGCACGTGGCCGATCGCATCGGAGTACATCGGGCCTACGTGGAACTGGAAGCCGTCGTCGCCTTCTGGCTTCGTGCCGTCGTAGCGCATCGCCAGTGGCAGGAAGTGGAACATCAGGTTCGGGTACTTCTCGTTTTCATTCGAGCGCGCAAAACCGCCGCCCTCAAAGTGCGAGGTTGCCACCGGTCCCTTCTTGGTCAGAATCCACCAGGCACCAATGAATGGCCAGCGCCACTTCTCTAGGTAGCGCTGCGAAGACACTGGCTTCGTGCAGTTATATTGCACGTACACTTCCAGGTGATCCTGCAGGTTCTCGCCCACACCAGGGAGGTGCTTTACGACGTTGACACCCACACTGTTCAGCAGTTTTTCGTCGCCAACGCCCGAAACTTGCAGCAGCTGTGGCGAGTTGAAGGCGCCACCACACAGAATCACTTTGTCCGCGTGTACCTGGCGGGTGCGACCCTTCCAGGTGTACTCCACGCCGGTGGCCTTGGTGCCGTCGAAAAGCACTCGGGTGGCATTGGCGCGGGTGCGCAGCTCCAAGTTAGGGCGATCCAACACTGGGTGCAGGTAGGCACGCGCAGCCGAGAGGCGCTTGCCATCGGCGATGTTGGCGTCGAAAGGCCCGAAACCTTCCTGACGGTAGCCGTTGACGTCCTCGGTGTAGTGGTAGCCGGCCTGCTCGATGGACTTGAAGAAAGCCTTGAACAGCGGGGAGTTCGCTGGACCGCGCTTCATGCGCAACGGGCCGTCGTGGCCACGGCGAGGATCCGATGGATCAGAGCCCAGCGCGTTTTCCATCCGCTTGAAGTACGGCAACACGTTTGCCCAGCCCCAGTTTTCCAAGCCGGCGCGCTCGCCCCACTTGTCGTAGTCCATCGGGTTGCCGCGCTGGTAGATCTGGCCGTTGATCGACGAGGAGCCGCCCACGACCTTGCCACGCGCATGGTAAACGCGACGGTTGTTCATCTCTGGTTCAGGATCGGATTCATATGCCCAGTCGTAATGCTTATTCCCAATAGGGAAGGAGAAAGCCGAAGGCATGTGGATGAACAGATCCCAAAGTGAATCCATCCGGCCTGCTTCCAATACCAAGACGTTGGTATCGAAATCCGAAGACAGGCGGTTGGCCAGCACAGAGCCAGCCGAGCCAGCGCCAACAATTACCACGTCGCGGTGTTCTACCTCGGAATTGTTGGTGCTACCGGTGATCCGGTTCAAGCCCGGAATTCGGTTGATAAATGGGAAAGCCATGAAGTTCTATATCCTCCACAAGTTTATGTTTTACCCATCCAGGGTTACATAGATAAATGCCTGATGCCAGTTACTTTTGGGAGCAATTGTTGCAGGCCTGGGAGGCAAATCGAGGGGGTTTTGTATAGTAGGGCAAGACTCTCGAGTTTAAGGAAATAATTTCATGAGTGAATCACCCACTGTGGTATCTGATGGGACATCTAGTGAAAAAATGTCTAGTGAAAAGCGAGAATCTCCACAAGTAAATTGGCCTGTTTTCCTAATTTCAGGCTTCTTGATTTTATCTGTGGCGCTGTGGGCAATTGTGGCGCCAGATTCTGCTGCTAATTCGCTGGCGACGATCGTGGAAACTGTATCCAATAACTTGGGTTGGTTTTATATTGTGACAGCCACGGTGGCAGTGGTTTTCATGATTGTGATTGCTGCAGGCAAGACGGGCAAAATCAAACTTGGCCCCGATCACGCGAAGCCGCAATATAACCTCTACGCCTGGGCGTCGATGTTGTTTGCCGCTGGTATTGGTATCGACTTGCTGTTCTTCTCTGTGGCCGAACCTTTGTCGCAGTACTTTGAGCCACCAGTGGGCGACCCAGAAACTGTCGAAGCTGCCCGTGAAGCAGTGATGTTCACGCTGTTCCACTACGGCATTACCGGCTGGGCACTCTACGCCCTGATGGGTATGGCTTTCGGCTACTTTGCCTACCGGTTGAACATGCCACTGACTATCCGGTCTGCGCTCTACCCGATCATCGGTAAGCGTATTCATGGCCCGGCGGGTGACGCCGTAGATATTGCCGCGATGCTGGGCACCGTGTTCGGTGTGGCAACGTCGCTGGGCATCGGCGTCGTACAGCTCAACTACGGCCTGAATGTGCTGTTTGATCTGCCAGAAAACGTCACAATGCAGGTGGCTCTGATTGTGATCGCCGTAGCCGTGGCCACGATTTCGGCGGTATCGGGTGTGGATAAGGGTATTCGCCGGCTTTCGGAGATCAACGTTGGCCTCGCAATCGCGTTGATGCTCTACATCACCTTTACCGGCCGTACCTCGTTCCTGATGGATGCGTTGGTGATGAACGTAGGCGAATATGTCTCGAAGTTCCCAGGGTTGACCTTGGAAACCTACGCATTCTCGGATGCGCAAGAGTGGTTGAATGCCTGGACGCTGTTCTTCTGGGCCTGGTGGATCGCCTGGGCACCATTCGTGGGTCTGTTCTTGGCTCGCATTTCGCGTGGCCGTAGCTTGCGTCAGTTCGTGATCGGCACGATGACTATTCCATTCATCTTCGTGCTGCTGTGGGTTTCCTTCTTCGGCAACTCCGCGCTGGACATTGTGATGAATGGCGACACCACCTTCGGCCAGATGGCAGTGGAAAACCCAGAACGTGGCTTCTACCTGCTGCTCGAGCAGTACCCATTTGCCACCATTGTGGCAATCGTGGCTACCTTGATTGGCTTCTTGCTGTACATCACTTCGGCGGACTCCGCGGCACTGGTGATGAGTAACTTCACCTCGAAGATCACTGATACCCAGCAGGATGGCAAGACCCTGTCTCGTATCTTCTGGGCGGTCACCGTGGGTATTTTGACGGTGGCGATGCTCTACGTCGATGGTGTTTCCACGTTGCAGATGGCCACGATTGTGATGGGCTTGCCATTTTCCATCGTGATTTATCTGGTGATGTACGGCCTGTTTAAGTCGCTGCGGCTAGAAATCATTGAACAGCGCTCGACGGCAGTGGCGATGCACGGGGCGATGTCGTCGCGAGCTTTGTCGCCGGGCGTACACGAGAGCTGGCGCCAGCGCTTACGACGTTCCATGTCCTTCCCATCGGCACGCCAGGTCAATGCTCACTTGGATAAGGTGGTTGAGCCTGCGCTAGTAGAGGTCGCCGATGCGATCCGCGAGCAAGGCGCCGATGTGACCTTGGATCGTCGCGAAGTAGATGGTTTGGATATTGACCAGCTGGATCTGTTGGTGAACTTCGGCGACGAGCGCAACTTCCGCTACCAGGTATATCCACACGAGTGCCCAACGCCGTCGTTCGCAGGCCGCGTGCACTTGGATCAGGACGCCGATAGCCACTACTACCGCCTCGAGGTGTACTCGCTGACCGGTTCCTTGGGCTACGACGTTTACGGCTACACCAAGCAGCAAATGATCGAAAACGTACTGGACTTGTACGAGCGCCACATGGAATTCCTGCACTTGCAGCGTGATTTGCCAGGCAACTCGGATCTTTCCGATAATGCAGAGCCCATCACCCAGTGGGTAGAGGATTACCACACTGAAGGGTTGGGATCCGATAAGTAGGCTGTGGCAGTAGCGTGCTGTGGCGAGCATTAGCCCGCCACAGTGCAGCTGTTAAATCAGCACGATCATAAAAATAGAATCTGAAACCTTTTCGAAACGAGGAATTTCCCATAATGACAGCGCAAGCGCAAAGCGGCGAGTACGGCGCCGACAACCGGGCTCTGGTGGCTTCCGTGGCAAAAATCCACGAGGGCGCCAAGACCTTATTTATCGATGGCCAGTGGGTAGCAGCGGACAGCGGCGAAACCCGCACCATCTCGTGTCCCGCCGACGGCAGCTTTGTGGCCGAGGTTGCCGAAGCTGCGGCCTCTGATACGGAAAAGGCTATCGACGCTGCCGAACGCGCCTTCAACGCCACCGGCGAGGGCACCTGGGCGTCCTGGAATTCGTTCCAGCGCGGAGAGCTGTTGCTGCAGGTAGCTGATGGCATTCGTCGTCGTAAAGCAGAATTTGCCTTGGCGGAGTCCCTAGATACCGGCAAGCGTATTCCAGAATCCGAAATGGATATGGACGATATTGTGGCCTGCTTCCAGTACTTCGGGCGTTTGGCCGGCAATGATTCCGGACGTTTGGTGGATGCCGGCGATCCGACTGTAATTGCGCGCGTAGTGCGTGAGCCAGTTGGTGTGTGCGGTTTGATTACGCCGTGGAATTACCCGTTGCTGCAGGTGGCGTGGAAGGTTGCGCCTTGCTTGGCTGCTGGTAATACGTTCGTGTTGAAGCCAGCAGAACTCTCGCCACATACCGCGATTTTGCTGATGCACGTGCTGGAAGAAGCGGGCATGCCAGCAGGCGTGGGCAACTTGGTGACCGGCGCGGGCGCGCAAGCCGGTGCGCCGCTCTCTTCGGATCCGCGCATTAGCATGGTGTCTTTCACTGGCGGCTTGGAAACTGGCCGCTTGATTGCTGCCGAAGCTGCCAAGAGCGTGAAGAAGGTTGCCCTGGAGCTCGGCGGCAAGAACCCGAACATTGTGTTTGCTGATGCCGATTATGAAGCTGCGTTGGATAACGCGTTGAATGCGGCGTTCTTGCACTCGGGTCAGGTGTGCTCGGCGGGGGCGCGGTTGATTGTGGAAGAGTCCATCGCCGAGCAGTTCGTCAACGATCTTGTGGAGCGCACCCAGCACATCCGGTTGGGCGGTCCTTTCGACGAAGTGGCAGAAACTGGTGCGTTGATTTCCGAGCAGCACTTAAACAAGGTGGCCGCGTATGTGGATCAGGCGCGTGAGCAGGGAGCTCGGATCCGTTGCGGTGGTGCGCGTGCCACGGGCAAGACCGCCGATGGTTCCGGAGTGCTTGACGACGGATACTTCTACCAGCCCACCGTGATTGATCAGGTCGATCAGTCGATGGATTGCGTGCATGACGAGGCCTTTGGTCCGGTAGTGACCGTAGAGACCTTCCGTACCGAAGCTGAAGCCATCGCGATTGGTAACGACACCAACTACGGTTTGGCTGGCGCGGTGTGGACTACCAACTCTGGCGTGGCAGAACGCGTGTCGCGTGGACTGCGCCACGGTACCGTGTGGATCAATGATTTCGGCCCATACTTGCCACAGGCAGAGTGGGGCGGTTTCGGCCAGTCCGGTATCGGCCGCGAGCTAGGCGAAATGGGCTTGGAGGAATACACCGAGCCAAAGCTGGTGTACGAAAACACCGAGCCTGCTGTAACCGGATGGTTTGAGGATCAGCGGTAAGCAGAAATAGTTCAAGAAACCCGGGAGGCCTTGATTGTGCTTCCCGGGTTTTGCTATGTTGATTGAACCCCATTAAAAGACAGACTGGTTCGTTTAGAAGGAGGTTCGATTCATGGTGGTTACTGGGCTAGTTCTCGGCGGCGTCTTGGGTTTTGTGATGCAGCGAGGACGATTCTGTGTGACTGGATTCTTGCGTGATATTTTCACCCAGCGCAGCTACCGCGGTCTAACCGCCTTGTTCATTGTGATTGCAGTGCACGCGGTGGGTTTGACTGCGCTGACCCAAGCTGGCGTGATTACCCCGAGCGTGGATGATTTTGCCCCACTGGCCGTGATCCTTGGTGGTTTTATCTTCGGTTTAGGCATCGTTTTAGCTGGTGGTTGCGCATCGGGAACGTGGTATCGCTCTGGTGAAGGGTTGATCGGTTCCTGGATTGCGTTGGTGATGTACGCGCTTTCGGCTGCTGCGATGAAAACTGGTGTGCTCAGCGGGATGAATGACTTCCTTGGCGATCGCACTATCGCTGCCACCACCATCCCAGAGACCCTAGGAGTTACCCCTTGGGTGTTTGTGATCGGCTTTGTGGCGCTTACTGGTGTGCTCACTTTCAACTTCCTCAAAGATGAACTGACTGGTACAAAACCAGTGCAGCTGGCTGCACGCAAGACCGGTTTGGCGCATTTGCTGACCGAAAAGCCATGGCATGTATTTGCCACTGCCGCAATTGTTGGTGTGCTTGGTGTGATTGCGTGGCCATTGTCTGCGGCAGCAGGGCGGAACTCTGGTCTTGGTATCACTACGCCATCGGCAAACTTGGCTAATGGTGTGGTCACTGGTGATCTCAGCCGTTTCGACTGGGGTGTGATGTTGGTACTCGGCATCCTGGTGGGTTCGTTTATCGCTGCGAAGGCGTCTGGCGAATTCCGCTTGCGGGTTCCTGATGCCACCCAGGCTGCACGCTCTGTAGTGGGTGGTGTGATGATGGGTGTGGGAGCTGCTTGGGCAGGTGGCTGCACCGTGGGCAATGGCATGGTGGAAACCTCGCTGTTTTCCTACCAAGGTTGGATCGCACTGCTATTCATCACGATCGGTGTCGGTGTGGCAGCGAAGATTTGGTTGAAGCCAGCAGCAGATCCGGCACAAGCACAGCCAGGTACGGAGCAGCCAAATTTCGCAGATTCTGGCTTCGCGGACTCTGGCACCGCAAACTCCCGCTTCGCCGAGGCCAGCACTCTTGGATCTGGCTCGGAAAGCAGCTCGTCGATTTCTACTGCAGCGTCAAGCAACCTATCGTTCGGTGTGGCTCCAGTAGCCGTATTGGAAAAGAATCAGAACGGAAAGCTGAAGCCATTAGGTAACGGCCGGTGGGCAATGGACACGTTGGGCGCGGTCTGCCCCTTCCCATTGATCGAAGCCAAAGATGCCATCAAGCGCATCGCAGTGGGCGAGGAGCTGGTGATTACTTTCGACTGCACCCAGGCCACAGATGCGATTCCGCGGTGGGCAGCCAAGGACGGCCATGCGGTAACCCAGTTTGAACAAACTGGTGATGCCGGTTGGATTATCGCGGTCAAGCGCGGCAATTAAGACGCGGGAATTAAAACGTAGGAATTAAAGTCCCTCGGCCTGCTGGTATTAATCCAGCAGGCTTTCTCGTTTTTCTAGCCAGGTGTGCCGATCCAGCCGATATTCATACATGATCCGGCCACCATAATCGTCAGGGCAGCGCTGGCCAACCTGCTGGTAGCCAAGCTTTTCCGTTACCCGCCGGGAAGCAGCATTATCGCTGAAAGCTTCGGTTTCCATGGCGTCCGCGCCAAGCACGTCGAAAGCTAGTTTCGCCACCAGGATCCGAGCTGCGGTCCCAATGCCCAGGCCATGAAACGGCAACCCCACCCAGGAACCCGTTTCGGTGGTGCGCCGGGTATGCCAACCTTTCGCCCGAAGATTCTGTACTCCTACAGCCTGGCCTTCGTAGAGCACCGCAAACGGAATATCGAAATCCTCGGGCAGGCGACTACTTAGGTTGGCACCACTAGAATCCGCACTACTGCCGTAATCCAAGCAAGCCTGCAGGTATTCACCACGCAATTGCCACTGGTGTTGTAATACGCGCCGGGCAACGGAGGCCGGTGAGCCATCTGCCCAATTATTCGAAAATGGCGAAAGCTTCGAATCATAGATTCCGTGGCCTGCCACCCGCGCCACTGCCAAGAGCAGCTGATCGTCCATCCAGGCCAGCTCGCATGCTCTGAGCCCATCGCGATAATCAGCCAGTGGCACCAATTGCGCTAAAGAAAAGTCCTGCATCACGCCTCTGCCAGTAACTCTGCCAATAACTTTGCCAGTAACTCTGACTAGAACCCTCTAGTACCCCAGCGACGAAACAATCTCGTCTGCGATCAGCAGGTCATTCAAACCCGAGCCCAAGTTCTGAGCAATCACCAGGCCATCTGGGCGTGGTTTGGTCAATAGCTCACCGGTGTAGCCCTCAGGTGCTGGGTATTCCTTCGGGAATTTCTTAGGCATGAGTCCCTTGAATTGATCGGCATCATCAGAGACCAACAGTCCCTTCTTTACCAGATCTGCGCCGACCATCGTGCCGTAGTCCAGTGGTAGCAAGGTGGCGTCGTCAGCGATTTCGGCAGGATCGAATAGCAATCCCGGCTGGTACATGGCCACGCCACTGATGATGATGCCGGCGCCCTTCAGCGATTCCGTGCGATCCGTGGTGGTCACTAGCTCTAGGTCAGGGGTGTTTTCCGCCGCCCACTGCTTCAGTTCCTCGAGAGCCTCTTCGCGGCGGCCCCACACGGTCAGCTTCTCAATTCCCATCGCAGAGAGCACCTGCGCGTGCGAACGTGCCTGTACGCCGGTGCCCAGGAAGGTAATCGGGCGGAGTTTGGCAGCATCGAAAGTGCCTTCGGCGTTGTCCGCGTCGATAGCTAGCGAGGCACCAGTTACCGCAGCGGTCCGCAGTCCCGTAAGTTCCGCGGCAGGCATGATGGCGCGGATGTGGCCGTCGCGGGCGTCGTTAAGCACCATCACGCCGTCGATGGTAGGCAGGCCGTTCGGGTTTGCTTCCTTATCGGTGGCGTTCGACGGGGTAATGGCCAGCCACTTAATGCCCAGCAGATTGCGATCCGGCCAGGCGGCAGGCATGGCGCTACCAGCGTTGTTCGCGCTCTTGGTGTCAGCGAAACCGGACTTCACCTGAGCCTTCGGCGTGGTAGACGCACTGCCATCAGCAATGGCGATCAAACCATCGCGCATCAATTCCACGGCGCGCAGTGGATCAGGCATGTTGTCTAGTACTTGTTGGGAGGTAAGTAGGGGTAGTTGTGCAGTCATAGTTATCCAGCGTACCGGCGAAAACTATTGCCAGCGGCGCCCACCCAATGCCAGCACAGAATTCAACCCAAAACCCGCCTCAAAACCCGCCCCAAAAATACGCATGCCGAAGTGTTGGAAATCTGCCCCGGAAAGAGAATAATAAGGACATTAAGGTAAGTCTTCAGTTAACGAGCTTGCTAACTCTAGAGAAAGTGGCCTGGCTAAGGCCGTAGGAAGGTGTCGGTTGTGTCCGGTCGGTTAGGTGCGGTTACCGCTGTAATTGTGTTGCTGTTTATGACGGTAGAGTTCGTCCTGGCAATTCCGAACTATTCCGATGGGGTGCCGATTGGCGCCGCACTATTCGTGTTGCTGCTTAACGTGCTGGTGTACATCATGATTGCGTTGTACCTGCTCAGTAAGGTGAATGAGTATGCTCGACGACGCTTGTATCCGCGCAGTGGCGCAGTTACTGCAGTGCGTATGGGTGCCACGATTGGTATTGTCACCACGGCTTTTGCGTTGACTGTGGGGCTCTTCACCGAAGCTGGCCTGTTGGCGCCGCCAGTGCTGTTTGCTCAGATGTTTGCCGGTAGCGCGTGGTACCTGTCTATCCCGGCGTTGATTGGCTTGTGGGTAGCTGCGATTAGCGCCCTGGTGGTGCGGCGGCAGGAACGTCGTGAGCTAGAAAATGACGAGCTTTACGACGAGTACGAAGACTTCTACGCCGAAGAAGAGGAAACTGCCGTAAAGGCCTAAAAGAGATTTAGCCACAAAGAAGAGCCAGGCTAGAGCGGGAAACTGCCTAGCCTGGCTTTTTTGTCTTTTTGTATAGGTGCGACTGCTACCGGTTAATTACCTGCCGTAGTAGATCGGTGCGTTGGGGCCGAGTGGGAGGTCGAGTGCCATCCAGCCCATCGTCATGGCGGTCCATGCGGCGAGGAACGCCAGCGAGTACGGCACCATCACGGATAGCAGCGAGCCGATGCCTAGCTTCTTGTCGTAGCGTTGTGCCACGGCGATGATGATGGCGAAGTAGGCGATTAGTGGGCTCAAGATGTTGGTTGACGAGTCCGCCACGCGGTAGGCAGCCTGGGTGAACTCTGGGGAAATGCCCAGGTGCATCATGATTGGCACCATCACCGGCGCAAGCATCGCCCACTTTGCCGAAGCGGAACCTACCAGCAGGTTCACCAGTGCAGCGAAGAGAATGAAGGCCAGCACCAGCGGGTAGCCGGTCAGGTTGATGGATTCCAGGAAGTTCGCGCCCGTCACAGAGACCAACAACCCAATGTTGGATTGCGCGAAGTAGGCGATGAACTGACCTGCCGTAAACGCCATCACTAGGAACACGGCCATGCCGGCTAGGGTCTTGCTGATTTGCTCCACGACGTCGGTGTCGTTGCGAATCACCTTCGTTACGATGCCGTAGACCAAGCCCGGTACGAAGAACAAGATGATCAGTACGACGGCTAACGACGACATGAATGGCGACTGCACGATCGAGCCATCCTCGCCGCGTAGCAATGCGTTCGACGGCAGGATCAGCAGCGAAACGAGGGCAGCGGTAACCACTAGGGAGATACCAGCCCAGATCATGCCCTTTTTCTCTAGTGGGGAGATCTTGAGGTTTTCTTCAGAGTCGCCAGCAACTACGCCTTCGCCTTCCCATTTACCCAGGCGAGGTTCGATGATGTACTGGCTGACTAGCGAGCCGACCACAGTAAGCAAGAACGTGGAAACAATGATGAACCAGTAGTTCATTGCGATATTCATCTGCGAGGCGTATTCGGGATCGACGGTGGCAGCTGCTTCGATGGTCAGCTCACCGAGGATCACGTCCGTACTAGAGAGCAATAAATTCGCGCTGTAACCAGCGGAGACACCTGCGAAGGCTGCGGCGATACCGGCCAGTGGATGGCGGCCGACCGCGACGAACAGGATTGCGGCTAGTGGCGGCAGGATGACGTAACCGGCGTCGGAAGCGACGGACGACATCACACCGGCGAACACGATACCCACGGTGATTAGGAACTTCGGGATTGCCAGGATAAAGCTGCGTAGCAGTACGCCGATCAGGCCGCTTTGTTCGGCCATGCCGACACCCATCATGGTGGCCAGCACAACGCCGAGTGGCGCGAAGTTCACGAAGTTATCGATGGCGCTGGTGAACATCCATTCGATGCCTTCGCCGCTAAGCAGATTGAAGATTTCAATCGTGCTGCCATCGTTGGGGTTGGTGGCGGTGACGTTGTTCACGGATAACAGCCACGAGGCAAACACCACGATGACGGATAAGAACACGAATAGGGTTGCCGGGTGCGGCAGCTTGTTACCTACTCGTTCGATGCTGTCGAAGAAGCGGTCTACTAAACGGTTGGATTTACCTGCCCGGGTTTCGGGCGAGGCAGCGGTGTTAGCTTCCGGGGTGGCCTCTGGGGTGGCCTCCGGGGTGTTAACAGAGCTCATAGGGGACTTTCTAAAGTAATGATCCAGTTATTAACGCATTAACAATAGACAGCCCGGTTCAGGTTAAGCAAGAATGTGCGAGGGAGGTCTCAAAAAAGCAGGTTAACTCACTTCCTGGAGGTGATGGAATCTAGATAGAAGGGTCTAAATATCGCGAGTGCCGAAGTCAAGAAAAAGAAAACGCACGTGAGAGAAAAACTCCCACGCGCGTTCTAATGCTTGCTAGCTAATAACCTCCAGCCGGATGGCCGTAGCCTCAAACCACTTAACGCAAGCTATCTGGTGCGCTAAAGCGCGAGCCATGCTTGGCGGCTAGTTCGTCGGCACGCTCTACGAAGCCTGCGATACCGCGACGCTCTGGGCGGGCTGCATCAGGATCGACCACAGTGGCGCCGTCGTAGTTCTTGATGAACTGGCGCGTACCACCGGTCCAAGCTGGGTAGCCGATACCGAAGATGGAGCCGATGTTGGCATCAGCGTCGTGCAGTACCACGCCTTCGTCCACGCACTTTTGGGTTTCAATAGCTTCAATGAACAGCATGCGGTCTACCAATTCTTGGAAGTCCACATCGGCTGCATCAATAGGCTGGATACCCAATTCGTCGCGAAGCTCCTGGTACAAGCCATCCCACAAGCCAGCACGGCGGCCATCTTCGTAGTTGTAGAAGCCCTTGCCCTCTAGCTTGCCGGGGCGCTCGAACTTGTGCAGCATCGCTTCCACCAGCGCAGGCACGCCGCCTTCATCGAGTGGCTTGCCGGCAGCTTCGGCAGCTACGCGGGTCTCATGGGCGATCTTTTCCATGAGCTTCAGATTCAGCTCATCGGCCAGCTGCAGCTGCGGTGCTGGGTAGCCAGCCTGGCGGCCAGCAGCCTCCACCACAGCAGGATCGTAGCCTTCAGCCACCATGCGCAGTGCTTCGTTGATCACGGTGCCGATCACGCGGGAGGTGTAGAAACCACGGGAGTCGGTGACCACGATTGGGATCTTGCGGATGGCCACTGCGAAGTCCAGCGACGCAGCCAGTACTTCTGGGTCAGTGTTATCGCCAGAGATGATCTCGATCAGCTGCATCTTGTCTACAGGAGAGAAGAAGTGCAGGCCAATGAAGTCCTTTTCACGCTCTACGTGCGAGGCCAATTCGGTAATTGGCAGGGTAGAAGTGTTCGAACCCAAGATGCAGGTCTTTGGCACAGCAGCTTCGATCTCTGCGTGGACCTTGTGCTTTAGATCGGTGTTTTCGAAGACAGCCTCGATCACTAGGTCTACATCAGACAAATCATCGTAGGAATCGGTTGGCTTGATACGCGCCAGCAGTGCAGCAGACTTTGCCTCGTTGGTGCGGCCACGCTCCAGAGCCTTCTTTTCTAGCCCTTCCGAGTAGGCTTTGCCGCGCTCGGCGTTTTCCATCGAAATGTCTTTGAGCACCACATCCATGCCAGCCTTGGCACACACGTAGGCAATACCGGCACCCATCATGCCGGCACCCACCACAGCGATCTTTTTAAATTCGCGCTTTGGATAAGGGGTGCCATCGGCCTGCTTTGGCCGCGATCCGCCACCGTTGCAGTGGTTCAAATCGAAGAAGAACGCCTGCATCATGTTCTTCGATTGCGTGCCACAGACCAGCTCGGTGAAGTAGCGAGACTCAATCCGCATCGCGGTATCGAAATCCACCTGTGCGCCTTCGATGGCAGCCTGCATCGCCCGGCGTGGTGCCTTCATCGGCGAGCCCTTCAGCTGCTTGGTCAGGTTCGCAGGGAAGCTAGGCAAGTTCATAGCCAGCTTCGGGTTATTTGGGGCGCCACCTGGAATCTTGAAGCCCTTCACATCCCATGGCTGGGCAGCTTCAGGCTTCACCACATTGCCATCTTCATCAGTGGAGCCCGCCAGCCAGGCGCGCGCCCGATCCAACAGCTGATCAGCTTCTACCAGCTCGTCCACCAGGCCAGTTTTGAACGCCTTTTCAGGGTTCATCTGAGCACCGGTGAGAATCACCTTCATCAGCGCAGCCTGGATGCCCAGCATCCGTACCACGCGGGTAATGCCGCCACCGCCAGGCAGCAGACCAAGAGTGACCTCTGGCAGGCCAATCTTCGAGCCACGCACGTTGGCCGCAATACGGTGGTTGGCAGCCAAAGCCACTTCCAAGCCACCGCCAAGGGCTGCACCGTTAATCGCAGCCACTACTGGCACTGGTAGCAATTCGATGCGACGCAGCGAGGCCTTCATGTCTTCGACCATGTCGAACATCTCTTGGGCGTTCGACTCATCTACCTGCGACATCTGCTTAATATCGCCGCCAGCAAAGAACGTCTTCTTCGCCGAGGTAATAATTACGCCCGCGATTGGGTTAGCGGTCTCTGCAGCTTCGGCGATGTCCTTTTCCAGACGCTCCACCGTAGTGCGGATATCGTTCTGGAAGGTGGCGTTCATGGTGTTGACCGGCGCATTCGGGTCGTCCATCGTCAGCGTGATGATTCCGGCGTCGTCGCGCTCGTACCGGAACATGTTGTCAGTAGTCATTGTTTAGTTCTGTCCTTTCCAAAATGTTTCCGGTAGTGCTTACACGCGCTCGATGATGGTGGCCACGCCCATGCCACCGGCGACACACAGCGAGATCAAGCCGTAACGGCCGCCAGTGCGGTGCAGTTCGTCGATAGCAGCGCCGGTAATCATCGCACCCGTTGCTCCCAGTGGGTGACCCATTGCCATTGCGCCACCGTTGATGTTCAGCTTGTCGTAGTCAATACCCAGGTTCAGCTGTGCGTGCTTAACGACGGCAGCAAACGCTTCGTTGATCTCCCAGACATCAATGTCGTCCACACTCAAATTGGCCTTTGCCAGTGCTTCGCGGACGGCAGGCTCGATACCGGTGAGCATGATGGTGGGTTCCACGCCATTGACTGCCGTGGCCACGATGCGAGCCCGTGGCTCCAAGCCCATGTCCTGGCCAGCCTTTTCCGAGCCCACCAAAGCCAGGCCAGCGCCATCGACGATGCCCGAGGAGTTACCCGCATGGTGCACGTGGTTAATCTGCTGTAGCTGTGGGTACTTCTTCAGAGCCACGGCGTCGAAACCACCCTGGTCGCCCATCACCGTAAACGCTGGGCGTAGCTTGGACAGGCCTTCGACGCTAACGCCTTCACGCACCGTTTCGTCGCGATCCAAGATGGTCAAGCCGTTTTGATCCTTCACTGGCACTACGGAGCGATCAAAGCGACCTTCCGCCCACGCCCTAGCAGCGCGTTCGTGGGATAGTACCGCCATCTCGTCGAGAAGCTCACGCTCGAAACCATCAAGGGAAGCAATCAAGTCTGCGGAAATGCCCTGTGGTACGAAATCAGTGGCGAAAGAGACCTGCGCGTCCATCGCCATCGCGCCACCATCAGACATCATTGGCACGCGAGACATGGACTCCACGCCGCCAGCGAGCACCAACTCGTCGGTGCCTGCGCGAACCTTATCGGCTGCCATGTTGATCGCCGTCAAACCAGAAGCGCAGAACCGGTTAATCTGCACGCCACCGGTGCGATAAGGCAGGCCAGCAGTTAGCGCTGCAGTGCGCGCAATATCCGCACCCTGATCGCCCACTGGAGAAACACAGCCGATGATCATGTCTGCGATGCGTTCTTCATCCAACTGTGGGAAGCGGTTGCGGATCTCGTCAATCAAACCCACCAGCAAAGTAACCGGACGCACCTCGTGCAACGAGCCATCCTTCTTGCCCTTGCCACGAGGCGTGCGAATGGCTTCGTAAATGAAAGCCTCGCTGCCTGCTGGAGTACTGGCGTTCGTCATGCCAACACAGTCCTATCTATATCGATTTATACGTGTTCTGGATCACCCACCACTGTAGTCGTCCTGCTGGATTGGCATGATTATTTCGGTATTTAGGTATGGCGTTTTACGCCCGGGTGCTACTTCCGGCGCAGCACCAGCACCAGGTTCGACACCGCGACCTCCCGCAACAGGGGCACGTGCACCATCCACCACGCCCACCAAGGGTGATAGCGGGGAAATGCGGCGAGCAGTTCAGCGTCGCCAGCCTCCGCTGCCTGCCGCGCCCAACGCAACCCCTCCGCGCAATCCACACGGAACAGCGAGGTACCAAAGTAATTCTTCGGCGGTTTGCCGTGCTTGCGCTCGTACATCCGGCGCGCACGATCGCCGCCCAGGTAGTGCGTGCGCCCCATCTCGTGGCCTCCGAACGGCCCGAACCACACGGTGTAGGAATACACCATCAGCCCGCCCGGTTTCGTCACGCGCAGCATTTCCTCGCCCATCACCCAGGGCTTGTCGACGTGTTCTGCCACATTCGACGAATAAGTGACATCAAAAGCATCGTTGCGAAACGGCAGTTCCATACCACTGCCGCGCACCGAGGAATCGAGGCGAATACCCGCAGCAGCCATTTCTCCCACATCTGGTTCGCAGGTGAAGTAGGTAGCGCCACGCTTATCGAACGCGGTGGCGAAGTACCCCGGGCCGCCACCCACGTCGAGCACCAATGCTTGGTTTAAGGTGGCGTCGTTCGATTCGCAAATGCGTTGGAGCATCTCTGCGGTGTCTTCTGCAATGTGCCCGTAGAAGATGGCGGGATCGGTTTGTTCGTATTTGAAGTCGCGCAACAGCCCAACGGAACGGCGCAAAGTAGCAAAAGGGCGCAAGCTGCTCAGCGCAGCAAAACCGGGGGTGCATGCGTTGCGAATCAGGGGAAACACAAATCCAAACTTAGCCGACGTATTAGGCTTTAGAAACTATGAAGATACTCTTGCTCTGTTGGCGCGACACCGGGCACCCCGAAGGTGGCGGCAGCGAGCGGTATCTGGAAAATGTGGCCGAATTTTTGGCGGACAACGGCCACCAGGTGGTCTACCGAACGGCAGCCTATCCCGGCGCGCCGAAGCAGAATATCCGCAATAATGTGGTGTTTTCCCGCGGTGGCGGCAATATCACGGTGTATATCCGGGCGTGGTTTGCGATGTTGGCGGCCCGGTTTGGCCTGGGCAAGATCGGCCGGGCGCTAGGCGGCAAGCCCGATGTGGTGGTGGATACCCAAAACGGGGTGCCGTTTTTTGCGCGGATCTTTTCCGGTGCGCCCACAGTGGTGCTCACCCACCATTGCCACAAAGAACAGTGGCCAGTAGCCGGCAAGGTTAAAGCCAAAGTGGGATGGTTCATTGAATCGTGGGCATCCCCGCGCGTGCACCGAAACTGCGAGTACATCACCGTTTCCCTGCCTAGTGCTGATGATCTGGTGGCTTTGGGAGTCTCAGGTGAGCGCATCACCGTCATCCGCAACGGGATCAGCCCGATTCCGGAAGGATTGGCAGAGCAGCTGGGCGCGCCGGGGAAGTTGGGGGTGCCGGGTAAGTTGGGCGAGCCAGGCAGCGAAGAAAACATAGAAAGCAAAGCCAGCACCGTCAGCAAAGCCAGCCCGCGCCTGGTTACCTTGTCGCGCTTGGTACCGCACAAGCAGATCGAACACGCGATCGATGTGGTGGCAGCCCTGGAGCCGATCTTCCCCGGCATCAAACTAGACATCATCGGTTCCGGCTGGTGGGAAGCCGAATTACGCCACTACGTATCGGTACTCGAGCTCGAAGACCACGTGGTTTTCCACGGCCAGGTCTCTGAAGAGGAAAAACACCGCATCCTTTCCGGAGCCTCCGTACACCTCATGCCATCGCGCAAAGAAGGCTGGGGCATTGCGGTGATCGAAGCAGCCCAACACGGCGTGCCCACGGTGGGCTATGCGGCTTCCGCTGGCTTGCGCGATTCAGTGATCGACGGCCAGACCGGCATCTTGGCGACCACACCACACCAGCTCGCCGAAGCTACTCGCAAACTTTTGCAGACCCCTGAGCTCTACCAGGAGATGTCCCAGGCAGCTCGTACGCGTTCGAAGCAGTTTTCCTGGGAGCACACCGGCCAGGCTGTATTGGATTTGCTTAACGACGTGGCCTCCGGCCAAACACACTAAGCACCAGCCAGACGGCTGCTCCGCCTAAGAAACACGCGAGCCACAGCAGGAAACTCGTCCACATCAGAAAGTGGACAGTGGGACTAGGGGTATTGGAAGCGGCGGTGGTTTCTGGTCTCGGTGTTGCTGATTCGCTGGCAGCTGGCACCCGGTAGAGCTGCAGATTCTCGCCTACATATGCCGGCTGAAGTAGTGTCTGTAGGGAAGCGAAATCGCCAAATGCACCGGGTGAATTTTCTACCAACACCCAATTCACGCCCAAGGATTGCAGTGTTTCCCGGCGCTGCTCTGGCTCGGAAGCAGCAAGTAGGGTGGTCTCGGCATCACTGCTGCCTTCCCCAGCAACCACCGTGGCAGTGTCACCTTGCTTCACAATTAGATCCCCAGTGGCCAACACTTCCGCGGGGATAATTTTCCAAGCTGGATCGAGTACCGGCCGCTCGGCAATCACACGGTAGCTACCCGCTGGTAGCACTGCGACCGTATCGCTGGAATCGGTGATCTTATCTGTAACGTGTTGCCAATCTGCCCACGCTTCGACTGGCCGAAGTGGTGCCATTGCTTTCGGTAGATCCGGTACCGCGCCAAAGACTGCGACGGCAGCGATAGCGCCGCTTAAAGCGGTGGCCAGGGCTTTGTTGTTGGCGAGCGAACCGGCGAAATAATCACGTAGTTGCTCCACGCCAGTAGCCAGCAGCACCACATAGCCGGGCAGGGCCAATGCCACCCACTTTTGCGTATCGCGCAGCAATCCCGCACCAGGGATTTCTGCCAGCAACCACTGCATCAACGCAATGCCCCATGGGGAGGCCAAAAGCGCAATCGACACCACCGACACCAGTGCCAGGACGATGAATCGAGCAGCCCCTGGCCAGACGCGCCGGGCTCCCAATACCAACAATGGCAGCAGAAGGAGTATAGTTAAAGCAGCGACGCCTTCCTCCCGGGAAGGTGGAACAGTTTGGGAATTCCAAATCCCTCCAAGACCAATAACCGCACCCCATGTGCTAGCGAACCTTTCGGCCCGGGCAGCGAAACTAGCTGCGGCTGTGGGATCCGAAAGTGCGCCGCTATAAGCAGACTCTGAAAGCGCTGTAGCGGCCAACCATGGCAAGCTCACGACGATGCCGGTGAGCCCCGCCAGAAGTGATTGCCTATTCGGCTGTTTATGAGACCGTTGACGTAACTGGATATGCCCACTGGCAGCGATAACTGCCACAATCGTGGCCAAGATCGCTCCCGTTGGGGTGAGAGCAGCGCAAGCCATCAGGCACAAGCGGGCTGACCATATTTTTTGGGCTGACCACAACCGAGCTGCTCGTGACGAACGCACTCGTCCAACACTGGTACCCGATAGCTCCGAATCCCGCGGATACGGCTGATTCTGACCCGGCCGATTCTGATCCGGCAACCAGGCATAAGCAATAGCAGGGAACAGCACCGCAGCGATCACCAGAGACCATTGGCCTTGCAGTAGCCGCTCCACCACATATGGGTTCCATAGCGTGAGCGCCGTGGCACTGATTTGGCCAAGCCAGCCTACGCCCACCAGCCGGTGGGCAAGTGCGGCAGCGCCGATGCCTCCGACGAGTAGCGCAAGCGTCAACAAGACTTTGGCTAGCACGGTTGCTTCTATCAGCTGTGCGCCGTAGGCCAGGAAAATATCTTGGGGGACTGCACGAGCCGCAGAGCTGCCCAAACCCCAGACAGCATCGGTAATTGCAGGTTCTGGTACAACCACCATGTCGCGCAGTAGTAGCTGATGGTCGGATCCCAATAGCTGGACGGTCCAGAGTGGCCAGAGGCTGCATGCCGTCAGCACTGCTGCCACCAGCACCACCGGTATTAGGGATAGCGTGGCGTGGTTTTCGCCGTGCGGTATCCGTCGTAAAGCAAAAAAACTCCGCCCCGATGGTCGGAAGTGACCAGGAGGCGGAGAAGTACTCATTTAGCTACCACGCTTTTCTCGAGCTGGAATCGCTCCCGCGTGGGATGCTGCTAGGAGCGACGGTGGATGCGGATACCCACAAGGATCATCACCAGGCCGATGATACCCAGGATGATTGGCACAATGGTGCCACCCCACAGCAACTTCGAACGAGAATCGTTGGCCTTAGCCAGCTGGCGAGCCTTAGACTCGTCGTCCCACTGAGCAACGTAATCCAGTGCGGTGCGGTTGCGCTCGGCGCGCTCACGCTCATGGCCCTGGGTAGAAGCAATCTCGTTCGCTTCTTCCTGATCCTTGGCGTAGAACATGAACATCTCTTCGCGGCCGTTAACGATCATGCCGGTGGAAGGCTCCACACGCACGGTACGAGTGTTGGTGTAGTAGCGATCCATCTCGATTTCTTCATCGCCCTCTTCACCCCAAATGTTTGCTGGGAACTTCAAGCGGAAGGCAGCCAGGGAAGCTTCGTCGGCCTCAGTCATCTCCCGGCCATCGCGGGTGAAGTGATCGGTGAGGTTCTCGTAGAGGTTCTGCGGCGGGATCACCATCTGGTACTTGTACACGGTGGTGCCGTCCTGCTCTTCCTCGCCGAGGAAATCAATCTGGAACAGTTCCATCGACTGCACGTCGAAGTAATCGTACGTCTTTTTATCAGCATCGAATGGGAACTGGTACTGCACGCCACCACGGGTAAACGCTGGTGGAGCAACATCGCTGCCAGCAGCTGGGGCGTTGATCTCCACGGTAGAAACAGGCTCGTCAACAGGCCAAGCGGTGGAGCGATCAATGGTGATGCGGTCAATCGTTGCGTTAATCAGGTTTGCTGGCTCTTCCCGATCGTGGCGGATCAAGGTCGTACCAACCTGCAGTGTGGCAACTTCGCTATCCGCAGGTTCTTCGATGGTTACCCAACGCTTGGACTGAATCGGAGTCTCATCGCTGATGAAGCAGTGAATCGGAAGAGGTTCTTCGCCTTCTTCACAGCGAGGATCGTCTTCCCGACCCTTAGCTGGCTTATTTTCGCCTAGCAGACGCGAATCCAACAGCGCACCATCCTGAATGATGGTGTTCGTAGAGCTAGTTAGATCTAGGGGAACCACCTTCAACCGAGGCACCAGGAAGGTTGGCAGCAACACGGCGATGATCAGCAACGCCGCGCCGATGATGATCAGCACATGTGCAAGTGATTTCTTGGCCATGGGCGAAAAGTGTCCTTTACTTATCGAGTTCCCCGGTGCGTATGGCACAACGGTGCGTATCGCGCAACACAGTGTCACATCCCCAGGTAAAACAAAAAGGGTTAGCCACCTACAGTGCTATTGCTGCCCTGGCCTGGTGTCTTTATGCGGCTCCAAGGCCGGAAAGCGACAGTACTGAAGGTGATTGTTTATAGAGTCTAAACCAAAGTTTTTCGTATAGTAACCAAAAAAGCATAAAATCTGAAAAAAGTTTTTAGATTTGCCAGGTTAATAGGATTTCGGAGTGAACTACACCACCAGGAAGACCACCAGGAAGGTAGCCTGAAACCCGTGGGTAAACACCAACTGCAACGCACACCCCCAGCGCGTGCCGCCGTGAAAGCGCCAACACAGCGGCCGGCATTTCGCCCTGGGTTCTTGCCTTCGCTAGAAGGTCTGCGAGCAGTTGCCTCTATCGGCATTATTGGCACCCACGTGGCCTTCCAAACCGGCCACGATGTAGGAGCGCTCTGGGAACGTGTGTTAGGGCGCTTCGATTTCTTCGTCGCCGTGTTCTTCACTTTGTCTGGCTTCTTGCTGTGGCGTTCGCATCGGACCGTGACCCCAACACGGCAGTCCTGGGGTATCTACTACCGCAAGCGCATTGCGCGCATTATGCCTGCCTACTGGGTACTGGTGTTGATCGTGCTGCTGTTCCTGCCGGTAGGTGCAGATGCGAACGCAAAGACGTGGTTTGTAAACCTCACACTTACCCAGATTTATGTGGCCGACGGCCTGCACGGTGGGCTTACGCACCTGTGGTCTTTGGCGGTAGAAGTGGCCTTCTATGTGGTGATGCCAGTCATTGCCGCAGCGATGATCCGTATCAGCCCGGAAGATCGCCAAGGCCTGCGTATTTCTGTGATCGTGGCACTGTCGATTGCTAGTTTCAGCTGGGTGTGGCTGCCATTGCCGTACCCCGAGGGCGTCAATCCACACATTCAACCGGCTGCTTATTTCTCTTGGTTTGCTGCCGGCATGATCTTCGCCGAGCTAGAGTCCCTGGCCGGTAAACGCACTGAGCGTGGCATCGCGGTGTACAGCTTGCTGCAGCGTATTGCCCGGGTGCGGATCCTTTGGCTGGGCTTGGCTGTTGGTGCGTTGATCCTGGCGGCCGAACTTGGCCCCGAAGGCTTGGTCGATCTGACTAACTGGGAGTTCCTGCGCCGCCTCTGGTGTGGCCTGGTTTTCGGTGCCTGCATCATCGGCCCGTGGGCAATCGCCCCCGAATCGCGCTTCCTTACCCATCCGATCATGCAGGCGCTCGGCCGCTGGTCCTACGGCATTTTCTTGTGGCACATGGCGATGCTTTCGATGGCATTTCCGTTGCTGGGTATTCCGCTTTTCGACGGCCATATCCTGGCCGTGACCGCAGTGACACTGGGACTTTCCATCCCCGCAGCAGCCGCTTCCTTTGCACTGGTGGAAGAGCCAGCACGTAAATGGTTAGCCAAGAACTGGGTGTACCGGAACTCAGAGCGGAAGTAGCTGGGAGGCTTAATCCCGCCGCCAAGCGTTGAGGTATCCCACCAGCGCTAACGCTGCTGTAAAGAGCAGCTGTACTGTCCAGCTACCAGCCGCATAATTCGGATTCGGCCACGGCTGATCGGCCATCAAACCAGCAGCTAGCACTAGCAGCACTGCCAAGGATGCGTAGCCCATTCGGCGCAAGCGGGAAGGGCGTTCCGCGGTGGTTGCCAGCCACTTGGCCGGCAGGCGCCGGCGCGCCACTGCAAGTCCGCCAAACACCACACCAGCAACAATCAGCCCTGGCCAGCTGGATACCAACGCCACTGCCAGTAGCGTTGCGGCCAGAATTGGCCAGGAGAGCGCCGAGTTCTTATCTGCGATTTCCGCTTGTGCGTCGTCGCGGGCGCTGTCTGCTGCACCAGTCGCAGCTCCAGCAGTACCAATACTGCTACTTGGCGCTCCCACTAGTCGCCGGCGCATCAACACCAAACCAAGCACTGCCACCGCAAACACTGCCGCCACAATGCCGCCAGCAATAATGCCGAAACGCCAGGTACTCGCCGGTTCAAACTCGATGGTCAGCGCCCCGCCGATACCTTCTGGCACCAGCCACCCTTGCTGCCACCCATTGACTGTGATCGGCTCCAACTCTGCACCACCAATGCGCGCCACCATCCCCTGATTGACGGACATCGGGCGCCAGAGGATGCGGGCAACGTCGCTAGCCGCAATTTCGTCGTCAAGCACAGTGGTGATGTTCTGCTGGGCGCGTGCGGGCTGTCGGTAGTTGATGTCTGTCACGGAGACCCACTGCGCCTTGGACTGCAGGCGATGCCAACCGGGGGTGAGCTCGAACTCCTCGCCGCAAGCCAGCTGATCCGGGCTGCCATCGAGCCACGTCCAGGACTCGCCGAGCGAGGAACGGCACACATTAGAATCGGCGCGTACCTGCATCGGGCGTGGCACGTGGAACAGGCGCACCATGGTGGATTCGTAAATCTCCTGGCCGAATGACCAGCGGCCGACGAAGAGGGAAGAATCGGGCACCGTCGGCACGCGGATCGGGGTGAGATCCTGCTCGGCGGGGGTGTTCGCGTGCTGCAACAACCGCAGTTCTGCCAGGGCGAATCCCAGGCGAGCGCGCGTGGCGGTGATGCGCACGGTTTCGGTCTGACCACCCGGGATCCACAACGACTTCTTATCGCCAGGCATCACCATCGCCGACGTTGAACCACGATCGCCTTGGATGCGCACCTCGAAGGGCACGAGGGCGCCGGTGAGCTCGAGGGTGAGGTCGTCGGCAGGCTCCTCGAGGGTGATCTCTACCCATTCAGCCTGTCCGGTGCCGGTGGTGGGTTCCCACCAGGTGGTGGGGTCGCCGTCGAGCATCGCTGCCACGCTGTGCTCGGTGCGCGCACCGCCAACGTTGTACGGATCCGAAGCTGACGACGACACAGCAATCGCACTGCCCCCATGCGTGGTGGTGAGCAAAGGTACCCCAGCAACAGGGTAATCGCTAACGACGTTAGCTACGCCGCTATCCTCATCAACCGACAGAATGCCACTGGTAGCGCCGTTGATTTCGCCGTAGTTTCGGCCGCGGCGGGCAGGGGTGTCAGTGATGGTGCCGGCGTCGTTGCCGGTAAGCAGACGCACGGGAGCGTCGTGGTCGATTTCGTCGAGGCGCGTGAGCACCTCCGGGCCGCCGGTGACTAGCGGCACCTCTTGGGCGTCAACTAGGTGGGGCGCCAGGAGGTTTTCGGGTTCGCCGATGCGGTAGATCTCGATCTTGGTTTGGCCTTCGCGGGTGAAGAAGACTTCCGTGCCATCGCTGACGAATTCAGCAGCCAGAGTAACCCCAGGTGAATTGTGCAGAGTTTTTGCCACTGCTTGCACTTGGTCTTCGCGGTGGGATTGAGTGAGGTCGTAACGCACCAGGACGTAGCCGATGCCCTGGTTATTCAGCATTGGTGCAAGGGAATCGATGCCTCTGCCGGAAACGAAACGGTCGCGGATGCCGTCCAGGCCACGGATAGCCTCTGGGGGCACTAGTGGTACGGCGTCGCGGACCACCCACGGCACGTCGGCTAGCGGTTGTAGCGGTTCATCACGCGTGTTGCCCCACTGTTGCACGGCAAACGGAGTGGAAGGCAGCAGCAGGGTGCGGCTAGATTCGGCATTTTCGTTTAGCCAATCAGCGGCTTCTGCCCAGTAATCGGGAACTTTGGTGAAGGCGCCGTCGGGGGCCAGACGCGCCGACCAGGCTGGTGATGTGGCTGCGAAGAGTGCGGTCAGCACCAGCATGGCTGCTACTGCAGTGCGTTGCTTTTCGGGATGCAGCCAACTTTGACGGTCGGTGCGGCTGCGGAAATTCCAGGGCAGCCGGGCAATCGCGTGCGCGAATCCAAGCAGAAGTGGCAGACGCAAAACAGCATCGAATTTGTGGATATTGCGTAGGGGCGCGAGTGCGCCATCAAGCAGGTCGCGGCCGAAATCGGCGAAGCTGCCAAATGGAGTGGTCCAGGCCGAAAGCACTACCACGCCAAGTAACGTGAGCAGCCAAAAGAAGCGACGCCACGGCATCGAACGCATCGCCAGCCCCAGAAGCCCGATAGCTGCGATGGCTACCGTGGCGTAGATCAGAATCGGATCGGATACTAGTGCGTTGCCGCCCACGCGTTCGGTGGAGACAAACGGAGTCCACGAAGTTGTTCCTCGCAGCGATTCACCTAGTCCGAGCCAGCGCGTGGTTACTCCGGAAGATTCGATGTAGTCCGTAAACGGCGGGGAGTAGGCGCCGAGTAGCAGCAGTGGCACTAGCCACCAAATGCTTACGACGGCACAAGACACAAGCCAGCTAAAGGCAGCAGTAAGCCAAAAGCCACGGTCGCCGGTACGCCAGGTGCGCACGACGCAGGCCAGTAGTAGGGCAGCAGCAGGGATGCAGGCAGCAGCAGTACTGACTGCATTGACGGCACCAGCAGTGAGAACGGCAACACCGGAAAGGCCGACGGCGACGAAGAGATCCAGGCGCTGGGCTTTATGGCGCAGCGATGGAGCTGGCGTGTTGCCGGCAAAATTTCTGCTGGCAAGGTTTCTGCCGGCAAGGTTGCTAGCGTCGGCATGCTTCATCGCAAGGCGCGCGATGGGAAGCAGAATCCATGGTGTGATGGCTACTGTCCAGGCTTCCGAAGAAATAGCTCCCAACGTTGTGATCACACGAGGCGATAGCGCAAACAGGAGGCCTGCAATCACGCGCGCCGGATAAGTGCCGATCCGGAATGTCTCTGCGACCTTATAGAAACCGGTGAAGGCAACGCATAGCGTCAGAGCCCACCACAAGGCCTGGACTACCCACCAGTGGGATTGGCCGAAGACAGCCTCTAAAGGCTGGAAGGCAGCAAAAAAGGCTCCTTGAGGAAACAAGTAGCCGTATGCCTGGTTTTGTAGCTGTCCCAGTGGCATGGTTTCAGACCACATAGACAGCGAATCACCGAGGAACCCAACGGGATCCACGGTGAGATTGTGCTTGGTATCAGCAACCATCTGTCCTGGGGACTGGATGAAAGCTAATACGGTGAGCAGTGCCCACCAAGGGGCAAGCTGCCGAGTAGGAGTTTTAGCGCTCTCCGTATTCAACGCTGCCCAATAGTGCTTGGTCTGCGGTTACTGCCTGTGCCTCAGGAATCTCATCCTGCGAAACAACCTGAGCGATTCCGAAGATTGCTGCACCGCCGAACAAAGCGCCCACCAAAGCTGAAGCTAAAGCTGGGCCGAGCGAGCGACGCGCGGAATCAGTTTGCTGTGCCATGGATTCTCCTCTTAGAAAACAATCGGGGAAGCTTTTACATGGATCTCATCGTGGAGCCACGATGGAATAACCCTAAAGCTTCGGATGAAGACGACTGTAGACCATTTTGTGTCCCAATGGGAATTTTTTGGAAAATAAATCTAAGATTTATTGAGTTTCAGCTGGTGGCGGGCAAATCAAAACTGGGCGACCAGCATTTTTCACCACAGCATCAGCCGTTGACGTTGATAATAATCCCCGCAGGCCAGACATGCCACGGGTACCAGAAACAATCACACTGACATCTAGCTGATTCCCGGCATCCACAATCGCCGACCAGATCGTGGTTTCACTTTCCACTAGATAGGCCTCGGCATCTAAACCGGCTGTCTCGGCCACATCGACACCCTCGCGACAGATGCGTGCTGCTTCGGCCAGGGCTGGGTCTTGCTCGGAAGCCGTCATATCCCAATCCGGCTGAATCATTGCCGTAGCACCGTAAGAGCGAGCAGCTTGGCGCTGGATGGGCTCCCAGGCCGTCATGATGTAGGCGGTTTCCACGCTAAGCAGCTTGCCGGCCCACGAAAGTGCGCGTTTGGCCTCGGCGGAACCGTCGTAAGCGATCAACATCGTAATGCGATCGTCGTGGCGCGGAGCTTCGGTGGGCGCGGAATCGGCGGGGGAGATGTCGCTGGCGTGGTCACTCATACTGTTCAAGTGTATTACGCGACCACGCCGCGCCACTACACCTGGATCGGTGGATGCAGGCGACGCATCGTCCACACGCGGTCGCGGTTGGCGGTGACCGCCAGAACTAGCAGTGCGCCGATCCAGAACGCCAGCACCATGAGGATTGCTACTGGCATGCGGTAGTCGAACTCACCGTAGAGCACCTGGCGGAAACCGTTGACGGCGTACGTCATTGGCATGAACGGATGCAGCCACTGCAGAATCTCCGGCTGCGTTTCCACCGGATAGAGGCCACCAGAGGCCACCATCTGAATAATCAGAAACGCCATCGCCGCCACACGGCCCGGCCCCATACCTAGTACTGCCATGAACATCTGGTTAATTGCGATGTACATCATGGAGACCAAGAACGCGAAGCCGAATAAACCCAGCACACTGCCTGGCTCCATTGGGGTGGCCAGCAGAGTCAGACCAATCACTGCAGTTGCCTGCAGCAGGCCGATCAGGCCGGTTGGTACGAAGCTGGTGATTGCCGTGCGCAGTGGGCTCATGCCAGCGGCAACTGCACGCTGCTGCATTGGGCGCATCAGGAAGAAGATGATGATGCCACCGATGTACAGCGACAGCGCGAAGAAGAACGGAGCCAGGCCAGCGCCGAAGGTATTCGAGCCAGCATCGTTGTAGCTGTTCACCTGAACCGGGCCGCCCATGACGCTAGCGACGTCCGTGCGCTGCTGCGGATCCCAGGTTGGAGCCTGTTCCAAGCCATCGTTCAAACCTTCGGCCAATTGCGCCGAACCGTCGCGGGCTTCCAGCAAACCGCTGTTCAGCTGCTTCGAACCATCCAACAGCTGCACTGAACCCTGGTTGAGCTGGACAGCGCCGTCATTGAGCTGGTGTGCACCGTCGTTAAGCTGAGTGGAAGCATCCGCCAGACGGGTCAGCCCTGCGTCGAGAGCCTTCGCGCCGTCGTCAAGCTGATGCACACCGTTTTGTAGCTCGGTGACCTTTTCCTGCAGGCCACCCAAGCTGCCCGTGGCATCGGTGACCAGATCCAGCGCGGAACGCACCTCGGAGTTTGGATCGTTGACCTGAGTGTTTACCTTCGTAGAGGCATCAGCCAGGCGGTTGATGTCCGCGTGGAGTTGGGAAGCCGGCCCTAGCACCTCGGTGTCCAGAGCCGCAGCCAGTGCGTCGAGCTTCGCTACCGCCAACTGCGATGCCGGATCTGGAAGCGGGCGAATCAGATCCGCGATCTGGCGTACCTCAGAGGACTTGAACGCCTGCACATCCGTAATCGCATTGGCGCCTTCGCGCACGCGCTGCACGCTTTGATCCGTGGCAGCCACACCAGCGCCAGCGGAATCCAAGGCTCGCTCCAAATCATCGGCGTAACCAATCGCGGTTTCCACGCTTGGGGCGAAGCGCTCGGCAGTGCCGATGGCTGCGTCCACCTGAGTGCGCAGCTGGCCGGTACCAGCCGCAAGCTGCGAGGAGCCATCCTTGAGTTGGCCAGTACCATCCACCAGCTGATCGGTGCCATCTACCAGCTGCGTGGTGCCATCCACCAACTGGCTCGTGCCATCCTTGGCCTGAGTTAAACCATCGACCAGGGTATTAGAGCCGTCGTAAAGCTGAGTAATGCCCTCGTTGAGCTCGGTAGCACCGTCGGCAGCCTGGATCAGCTGCGTACCGGCGTTAACGATGCCCACCAGAATCCGGTCCACCGCTTGCTCGCCAATCTGATCCGAAACCACGTTCAGCACCAAGCGCATCGCGTTTTCGCCGATCATGGTGGAAAGGAAGCCGTTGGCGTCGTTGTAGGTGGCCTCGAGCACGGCCTTCGCAGGCGCCGGGTTCGTTTCCGCCGCACCAGGAGAGCCCGGAGCATTGGCAGGAGACGCCACCGCCTCACTGAAGTCCGCTGGCAAGCGCAAAGCGAAGTAGTACTCGCCCTTACGCACGCCGTCGATAGCCTCCTGGTTAGAAACTTCCTGCCAGTTCAGAGACTTATCATCCAGCAACCCCTGTACCACCTGGTCGCCGGCGTCGAGGCGCTGGCCGTCGATCTCGGTACCGCGGTCGTCATTAACCAGAGCCACGGGCAGCGAGTTGACGTTGCCAAACGGATTCCAGAAGCTCCAGAGGTACACCGTGGAGTACAAGATCGGCAGGATACTGATCGCGAAGATAGCGATCCGCGTCATCTTGGAGCGGTGGTAGCGCTTTAATTCAGAGCCAACTTTTAAGCCTGCAATCATCGCTCTAGGCCTCCTCGTCAGTCATGGCGTTTTTGTCGTTGCGGAGGTCAATCTGCCGTTCCTTGGCAATGAACTCCTCCGGGACAGGGTTGGCGGCGGTCAAAACCACCGGGATGGATTGCGCAATTTCTGCGAATCGTTCCAGTAGCAGCATGCGGTCGTTGAGTTCGTGCACCTGCTCGATATCGTCTACGACCAGTAGTTTCACTTCGGTGTTGTGTACTGGGCGCAGCGCCAGAGCAATACGCAACATATGCTTTTCGACGCCGCGAATCTCCGAAACATACGCATCCAACGGCGGAAGTTCGTCGTCGCCGAAAACCGGGCGGGCAATTTCCTCGAAGTACTCTTCATCAGCAGCAGGCTGCCAGCTAAACCACGGCGCAGACCACGCACGGTGTTCCGTAAGGATCGCCTTCAAGCGCAGATCACGATCCAGTAGGTCGATCTGCTCCACACCGGCAATAGCAGCTTGGGTACGGATATTTTTTAGTGCTTTACGACGTTCCCTGCTGCTTTGTTCGTCTTCTTCACTACCGTAAACCTCGTGGCCCAGCACGTTTAAGTAGCCGTTGCCGGGAACCATGCGGCCAGCGAGCGTAATCGCTAACGCAGTGCGGCCAGAGCCAGTACGACCAACAATGGCCGACATGCCGGTGGCAGGAATCTCGAAGGTAGTAGGCCGGTAGACCAAGCCTTCGGTGCCGGACAAGGACAGTTGATCCGCGATGATCGCAGGTGCTTCGCTGGTGGAGTTGGATGCTTCAGACATGATCCCTGCTTTTAGTTTTAATAACGCTGCTCTACATATTGTATTGAAAAGTACTAATTCGGCGGGGTGGTGCCGGATAATGTTGGGAACCCTCTTCTGGTGGCCTGGATACTACGGGCTGAAGATCCAGATATCCCAGTGTTGAATTCCAGGTGGATAAGTATGGCAGAAAGCTGACGGAACAACCAATTAAAATATAACCAAATATGATTAAGGTTTAAGCGGGAAAACAGCTGGTAGGGCGGTTGCAGGTGGTTTGGCAGGAGCCGCCGGCAGTTAAAGCACAGGGATCCAAGCGCGGTTGCGCTTAGATCCCTGGAGTTGCTGCCCGGGGTCTTCTTGCAAATGCTCAACCCTGGCTCGCGATCAGGATGCTACCGCCTATGCCATGGCGAGGCAATAGGTTTAGTAACAACCGGATTAGTCGAACTTCGTGGAGTAGATCATGTAGGACTCTTCTGGCGTGACATCCATAATCTGCTTCAAGCCTTGCTCGTAGAACTTCCGCGCTGGCTTGTTATTCCGATCGCATGCCCACTCGATTTTCTTCACGCCAGCTTCGATTGCTGCGTCTTTCAGTGCTTGCATCAGTTGCGGTGCCACACCACGACCACGCGCACCAGAATCCACAACCAAGTTTTCTAAGAAGTAACCGCGCTCACCTGCAAAGCTGGCAAAACTGTCGTAGAAAATGATCATGCCTAGCAGGCGGTTGTCGTCGTCAGGCTCAACTGCCACCAGTACATGCGCGCGCTTTTCCTCGAGTAGCACGCGGCGGAACTGCTCTGCAGTGGCGGTACAAGAATTAACATCGCCTTCCGCGGCTGCGATCTGCTTAGTTAGGCCGAGGAGCTGTTCTTCATCGCCCAGGCGCGCCGGGCGGATATCGATCGAGTTGTTCGGGGTGTGCTGCGTAGTCTGGGTCATACCAGCCACGGTACCTGTGTTGGTGCTGTGGTGCTTTTGAAGTGAAAATCGATAGGGAGGATCCCATGACCACACTGCGCCTGTCTTACCCCGATCACGTTTCGGGTGGCTTGGATACTTATTACTTCGGTGGCCGGTTGCTGCCGCATTTGTTGCCGGCGAACCCAGACCAGCCGTGGCAGGAGGTTCCGATTGATCCGCCAACCGATAGTGAACTGGAAACTCATGAGGGTGTTTACGGCTTAGACCAGGTCGAAGCGGGCATCGACGCTGCGTGGGAGATTCTCCAGGACGCGCAGCCCGCGCGAGTGATCACCGCTGGTGGTAGCTGCGTGGTGTCGCAGGCGCCGTTTGATTATCTGCATGGTCGCTACGGTGATTCGGTTGGCGTGCTGTGGATTGATGCACATGCGGACGTCAGTACCCCGGCCGATGATTATCCTTACGCCCACGCCATGACGCTGTCTTCACTGCTGGGCGATCCAGACGTGCCAATTAGTGCCAAGTTGCGCAACGCTCCTTTTAAGTCCGAGCAGGTGCTCTACGTCGGATTACAGGAGTTGCTGGATCACCAGCGCAGCTACTTGGAAGGCGCAGGGATCGTCGCCTCGCAGCGCACAGATCAGGATGTTGCGACGTCGCGGATCGCAGAATTCGTGGCGAAGTTCGATTACGTTCTGGTGCATCTGGACATTGACGTCCTCGACCCGGCGCGCTTCCACTCCACCTACTTCGCTAATTCTGAGCTCACCGGCGATGGCTCAGGAGGCGGCAAGATGACCATGGAAAAGCTTGCCGACGTGCTCGCCACCATCGACCAGACGTGTAACGTCGTTGGGCTCACCGTTGCGGAGTATTTGCCTTTCGACGAACAACGCCTGCATAACGCGCTAAGAAAGCTCTCGATCTTTCAGTAGATCTTTCAGTGGATCGGTGGATTCCGCTCGAGGGAGCCGTGCTAGCAGCCAGTGGTGGCTGGCAGGTTCTACCAAGAGAACGCCGTTATTTTCAGTGCTTTAGTGCCCGATGAATCTAGTTGGTAGCGCAAACCCAAATGCCAGTCATTGCGCGAACCCCAAATGGTGGCATCGCAGATGGTAGTCACCACGTAAAGTCCGTCTTCAATCTTTTCGCTGACGGTCTTTAGGCTGTGATACGCCATAGAGCCGGATGCTACTTCGTCGAGCCATTCAGCTTTGGACTGTACGTATCCACTCATGTGCGTCAGCGTTGCCGCATCGTCAAGCAGTGTCTCCATCTCTTCCACATTGGCGTCGATCATTGCTTGGCTTAGTTGCTGATGAAAATCACGGGCCTGATCCATATCAATTGAAGGAGCCATGGTGCCGCGATTCTTATCGCAAGGCGCCCAGCTGCTCGAGCTTAGATTCGCCCAGTCAAGAGAGATCCAGCCCACTCTCAGTTGAAAACAACTGAGGCGGGCTGAACGGTTAAGAGCAGGGTATCGGATTCACTTCCAATGCGGCGGATTACAGAGCCGATGACGGGAATCGAACCCGCGCCGCCTGCTTGGGAAGCAGGAGTTCTACCATTGAACTACATCGGCATTTTAAGGGCATTTACCCTGAATTAGTGCACTTTATTGGCACAGTTTGGCACTGATCCGAACCCCAGTGAAGGGGAAGGTAAACGTCCTCTGCTCAGACAATTTAGCACTGATGTATTTGGATGCGCTATTAAGCCAGTAAGCTTGGCACCGTGCTTCTTTCAGATCGTGATATTCGAGTAGCTCTAGCTGCAGAAGGCAAGGAACGCCTAGGCATCACTCCGTTGGATGATGCGATGGTGCAGCCATCGTCCATCGACGTGCGCCTGGATAAGTTCTTCCGCGTATTTAACAACTCGCAGTACACGCACATTGATCCGAAGCTGCCACAAGAAGAGCTCACGACGTTGCGCGAAGTCCCAGAAGACGAACCATTCATCCTGCATCCAGGTGAATTCGTGTTGGCCTCAACCCTGGAATACTTCGATATTCCAGTCCACCTAGCTGGCCGGCTGGAAGGTAAATCCTCACTGGGACGCTTAGGCCTGGTCACTCACTCCACCGCTGGGTTTATCGATCCCGGTTTTAGTGGCCACATCACCTTGGAGCTTTCCAACGTGGCAAACCTGCCCATCGCACTTTGGCCAAATATGAAGGTAGGCCAGCTGGCACTGTTTAAGCTTTCCACCCCAGCAGAAAGCCCATACGGCACGGGCAAGCTGGGATCGAAGTATCAAGGCCAGCGTGGCCCTACTCCGTCGAAAGCGTATTTAAACTTCCAAGGCGACTAACACGCCCGGGCCAGTTGAGCATCCCGAGCGCACAGATCCTTTACCGCTTGAGGATCGCGGGGATCTTTAAAGAAGCTGGTCTCTAGGTCAAGGCCGGCGATGGCTGCTTGATCGTCGGCGTCTAGCTGGAAGCCAAAAACGTCGAAGTTCGACTCCATGCGGTGGCGGTGCACACTCTTCGGAATCGCCGAAATGCCACTATCCAGCAGCCAGCGGATCACTACCTGGCCAATGCCCACGCCGTGTTTCTCGGCGATTGCACCTAGCACCTCGTTGCTGAACAAACCATTTTTACCGCGAGCAAACGGTGCCCACGCCTGCAGGCGCACGCCAAATTCCTCAGCAATCTCCCGCGCCTGCTTCTGCTGCAAGAACGGATGCAGCTCAATCTGGTTCACCGCAGGTACCACAGAAGTATTAAGGCACAAATCCACCACCCGGTCCGGTGTGAAGTTGGAAACGCCCACAGCGCGGAGAACACCGTCGGAAAGCAATTCTTCAAAAGCCCGCCACGTGCCATAAATATCGCCGTACGGCTGGTGGATCAGGAACATATCAATCGTGTCAAGCCCCAGTGCCGAGCGGCTGCGATCCACCGCAGCTTTCGCAGCCTCGTAGCCTTGATCCTTGATCCACAGCTTGGTGGTGACGAAGACGTCCTCGCGGGAGACCTCGCCTGAATCGAAAGCGTGCTTGAGTGCCTGGCCTACCTCACGCTCGTTCTGGTACATCTGCGCGGTATCAATCAGGCGGTAGCCCACCTCGAGGGCCTCGCGCACAGCCGTTTCGCACTGGCCAGGCTGGTCGATCTTGTATACGCCAAAGCCCACAGCAGGCATTTCTACCGGCTGATCCGCGACGCCCTGCGTAAGAGTAAATGAAGATAAAGCCATGTTCGCCACCCTAGTCGCATTTTCAAGTCGCGGAAGTGGCGCATTCATGTTTCGATGAAGGCATGCGGATCACGGTGATCGGAACTGGATACCTGGGAGCAACACACGCCGCAGCGATGGCGGAACTCGGCCACGAGGTGTTGGGGGTGGATACGGATTCAGCGAAAATTGCGGCACTTTCCACAGCTCAGCTGCCGTTCTTCGAACCCGGCCTGCCCGAGTTGCTGCACAAAAACATCGAATGCGAACGCCTGCACTTCAACACCAACTACGATCGCGCCGCCGAGTTCGCGCAGTTCCACTTCATTGGCGTGGGCACACCACAGCTGAAGGGCAGTTTCGCCGCCGACACCACGTATGTGGGCCAGGCCGTCTCCGAGCTTGCGCGCCGGGTGCAGGGGCACCACACGGTGGTGGGTAAATCCACGGTTCCAGTGGGTACGGCAGAGGAGGTTCAGAAGCTTGCCGACGATATTCTGGGCGAACGCGGCCTGGATCCCATTGAGCATTCGTTGACTGTGGTGTGGAATCCGGAGTTCTTGCGGGAGGGCAAGGCGGTGGACGATAGTCTGCAGCCGGATCGCATTGTGTTGGGGCTGCCGGGGGCAGGACGTGGCGCGGGCGTCGAGTTAGCCAAGGAGCGCTTCCATGAGTGCTTCGCTGAGGTGATTAACCGCGGTACCCCGCTGATTACTACTGATCTAGCTACCGCAGAGCTTGTGAAAGTAACCGCAAATGCTTTCTTGGCTACCAAGATTTCCTTTATCAACGCGGTATCGGAAATCTGCGAAGTAGCTGGTGCGGATGTGACTACGGTGGCCGATGCCATTGGCATGGATCAGCGCATTGGCCGGCATTTCCTTAATGCCGGTCTTGGGTTTGGTGGCGGCTGCCTGCCTAAGGATATTCGGGCGTTTATGGCTCGTGCTGGTGAGCTAGGTGTGGATCAGGCATTGACGTTCCTGCGCGAAGTTGATGCCATTAATATGCGACGCCGGGAGAAGACAGTTGAGCTAGTCAAACAGCAATCCGGGGGATCGGTGCTGGGAAGTACCGTGGCAGTCCTCGGCGCTGCGTTTAAGCCCAATAGTGATGATGTGCGCGATTCGCCGGCGCTGTCGATAGCTGGTGCGTTGTCTTTGGCTGGCGCCAGTGTGCAGGTCTACGATCCGGAAGCTATGGAAAACGCCAAAAAGGTGTTTCCTACTTTGGCGTATAGTTCGTCGATCGAGGATGCTTTGGCCGGTGCTGATGTAGTGGTGGTTGCTACCGAATGGCAGCAGTTCCAACAGATCGATCCGAGCGAAGCTGCAGAATTAGTGCGCCACCAGGTAGTAGTGGACGGTCGCAATTGCCTGCCGCTGGATCGATGGGAAGCAGCGGGCTGGAAGGTTACCTGCTTGGGTCGGGGTTAGCGGCGTGGCGCGGGGAATACTCTGTAGCCCAATCTGGTAGCTCCGAATCCGCCGACGCCGATCGTGCCGACGCCGATCGTGCCGAAACCGATCGCTTCGAAGACGCGTACACCGAGGCTGCGATAAACGTAGTCATCGGTACCGCCAACGTCAGCCCTAAAGCACCAATGCCGGAGCGCAGTACCTCGGTGGCCATGGCGTCGCTAGTCAGCACCTGAATAAAGCCACGGCCAGAAGACATCAGCAGCAACAACAGTGGTAGTGCTGCGCCGGTGTAAGTGAGCACCAAGGTGTACACCATCGAGGCAATATGGTCGCGGCCTACCCGCATCGCAGAGGTAAATAGCTCTTTTGCCGAGGCCGTTTCATCAGCTTCGTGCAGCTCACGCACGGTGGATGCTTGGGAAATCGTTACGTCATTCAACACACCCAAAGCGCCAATAATGAAGCCAGCGAGCATCAACCCCACAATGCTTAGCTCTGGGAAGTTTAAGCTGAGCACCAGATTGTTTTCATCACCTAGGCCGCGCAGTTGCGTAGTAGAGATCGCTAACTGTGCAATCGCACCCGTGAGCATCAACGCCAACACGGTGCCCGCCAAAGCAGAGCCTGATTTCCAATTCACTCCGTGGACGATCGGTACTACTAAGAACAAAATGAACGAGCCTGCAATGATGGCCAACCAGGTGGGCGGACCGCCTTGCAGGATGCCAGGCAACAGGAAGGCCAGGATAAACGCCAGGGTCATGGCCAAACCGAACAGGGCGCGAGCGCCACGCAGTCCACCGATCACCAACACAGCCAGCAAGATCACTGCCACCCACGCCAGTACCGGCACAGTGCGGTGCATGTCCAGGAAGATGTAGCGTTCGTTGGAAAACCCAAGGCGAATGTCGTCGCCTACCTGCAATTTCGGTTCACCAGGAAGGCCACTGTTTTCTAGCAAGGTGCGTTGGCCTTCGTGATCCCCACTGGTTAATTCCACGATGTGCTGGTTACACATGGGAATGTCGTAAGAAAGCCCTGGCACCTCGGGAGGCTCCGGTGCAGGCGTGGGATTCCCACTAAACAACTGCCCGCTAGAAGGCGAACCACACCGCCCGGAAGACACCGAAACCACTTCGCCTGTTACTGAGTGGCCACTGATCACCTGCGATAAAGCCAATCCAGCTTGAGGTTCCGGGTTTTCGTGATCTGGCCACAGCAAAATAGTGGCAATCACAGTGGCCAAAGCTGAAATTGCCAGGAAAACCGCGAGAGTTTTCTTCGCTGGGGTGTTGATCCGCGCCCGGAGGTTCTTCATAGCCTCCAAGATAGCGCGAGCCGCGGATTTAAATTATGGATCCTAATGAAAGGTGCCGGCGGTAACCGGCGCCAGAACCAACAACAGTCGGCTACTGCTTGTAGCTAGCCAGGAAGTTACCCAGGCGCTCGATGGCTTCTTTCAGTTCCCGCGCCCACGGCAGCGTGACGATGCGGAAGTGATCCGGGGTTGGGTAGTTGAATCCTCGGCCACCCACCATCAGGATCTTTTCTTCGCGCAGAATATCGAGCATCAGTTGTTCGTCGTCGTGAATCTCATAAACTTCCGGATCCAGTTTCGGAAACGCGTACAGCGCGCCGCGCGGCTTCACGCAGCTCACCCCAGGAATAGCGTTCAGGCCTTCCCAGGTCACATCACGTTGCTCTAGCAGACGCCCACCCGGCAGAATCAGATCCTCGATGGATTGGTAGCCGCCTAAGGCCACCTGAATCCCGTGCTGAGCTGGCACATTCGGGCACAAGCGCGTGGAAGCCAGCAAGTTGATGCCTTCGATAAAGCCATCAGCATGGCACTTCGGGCCGGTCACCACCATCCAGCCAGCGCGGTAGCCGGCCACGCGGTAAGTCTTGGACAGACCGTTAAAAGTAATGCACATCAGATCCGGAGCCAGCGAAGCAGTAGGAATGTGCTGCGCATCGTCGTACAAAATGCGGTCGTAGATTTCGTCGGAAAGCAAGAGCAACGAATTTTCGCGCGCAATTTCCACGATGCCCTCGAGGATCTCCCGCGAATACACCGCACCCGTGGGGTTGTTCGGGTTAATGATCACGATCGCTTTGGTCTGTGGCGTAACCTTCGAGCGAATGTCTTCCAGATCTGGCTGCCATTCGTTTTCCTCGTCGCACAGGTAGTGCACCGGGGTGCCACCAGCCAGTGTGGTTGCCGCAGTCCACAGCGGGTAGTCCGGCGCGGGGATGAGGACTTCGTCGCCAGTGTCCAACAGCGCCTGTGTAACAATCGAAATCAACTCAGAGACGCCGTTGCCCAGCCACACGTCGTTGACGTCGAAACGCGGGAACGTGGGATCCATTTCGTAGCGCGTCACCACGGCACGCCGCGCCGAGTAAATGCCCTTCGACTCCGAATATCCTTGCGCGTGGGGCAGCGCGCGCACCATGTCCTGCACGATCGTGTCGGGCGCGTCGAACCCAAACTTCGCCGGGTTACCCGTGTTGAGCATCAAAATGCGGTGGCCGTCGGCCTCCATCTCTTCGGCCAGTGTGGTTACCGGACCGCGGATGTCGTATAACACGTTCTTGAGCTTGCTGGACTGATCCAACGACTTCAACGGCGTCCGACGCGGCCGCGCAATATTACGCCGAGCCGCCGCCTTCGCCGCGCGGGATTGCTCGACACGGGCAGCCTGGAGCAGCTCCGCGGACTTGCGCAGGGCAGTTTCTTTGATCTCCTGCGGCGAGATTTCCGGTGCAGCGTTGTTGTTGGAAGTTGGATCAGTAGAACTCACGGGTTCCAGCATGCCACCGATTCCACTTATAGGGCGGGCAATTCGAGTAAATGTTGGGCTTGGGTTCTAGCTTGCTGGGCTCGTTTTGCTTTACGACGAGCAACAGCGGTCAGTGCAGGAATCGTCGAGCTCTCCGGTAAGCAGACTGCCCGATTGAGCGCAGCACGCGTCGCCGCGCCAAGCTTCTAAGCCTTCCCGGAACGCGAAGACGGCGATCACCAGTGCTGCTACCGAATCTGCCCAACCCCAGCCGAACAGGCTATGCGTGAGCAATCCCAGCAGCAGTGCCGCGGAGAGATACGCGCAGATCAGGGTCTGTTTTGAATCGGCCACTGCTGTGGCTGAAGCTAGTTCGGTGCCCGTGCGACGTTCAAACCAGGACAGGAATGGCATCACAATCAGGCTGAGGGTAGCGATCACGATGCCGATGGTGGAGGGTTCTGGCTCGCGGAAGCCCAGTAGGGAAATAACAGCATCGACCGTGACGTAAGCCGCCAACGCGAAGAAGGAAAACGCAATGATCCGTAGGGTGGTTTTCTCGCGGCGCGTTGGATCGGGTGCGGTGAACTGCCATGCCACGGCAGCGGCGGATAGGACTTCGACTACGGAATCGAGACCGAAGCCGATTAACGCTGCCGACGACGCTCCACGGCCCGCCCAAATCGCCACTACCGCTTCGATGACGTTCCAAGTGATGGTGAGGCAGACGATAATGCGGATGCGTCGCTCGAGTAGCTTCTTGCGCTCGAGTTTGGTAGGTGCTTGGTTTGGGGTTGAAGGCGTGGTCATGGTTTGTCCTTATGGGAAAAAGTCCCAACCCCGGGTGGGATTGGGACTCGGTGGCAGTGGCTTTAGCCGTTACTGCACGGCCTAGCTATTTGCTCGCTCTAACTATTGCGACGAGCGAAGCCTGGAATTGGTACTCCATGGCTGTTGCGTGGTGCGTCAGCCAGTGCGTTACCTGCAGCAGGTGCTGCGGATTCTGCAGCTTCTGCTTCTGGAGCCTCCGACTCTGCCTCGGCTTCTTCAACCTCGGCTACTTCCTCAGTTGCGTCATCAGCAGGCGCTGCTACTTCCTCGGTCTCTTGAACTTCTTGGATCTCTTCCTGATCCTCAAGCTCCTGAGGTTCTTCGGCTTCGTCTGCTTCAACTGGCTCGGCAGCCTTTGGAATAGCAACAGATCCGCCGCGACGGGCAAAGCCTGGAATCGGAACGCCGGTAGCAGTAGTTTGAACCGCAGCTCGGCTTGGAGCCTGTTCGGTTGCTTCGGTGGTTTCCACAGCTTCAGCGGTCTGGGTTGCTTCGGTGGCCTCAGCTACTTCAGTTGCTTCCGTAGCCTCGGTGGTTTCTACCTCAGCTGCTTCAGCTGCTTCTGGCTGACAGCTAGCAGCTGCAGCCGTTGCACCTGCGGCTGTAGCAGCGGTGGCGGCACCTGCAGCCTTAGCCTTACGGGCACCTCCTGGAATTGGAGCACCACGACGGGCGCCACCTGGTACTGGCGCACCCGAAGCGGTCTTTGCCACTGAAGTGGTCTCAGCTGTGGTGGTTTCGGCAGCGGTGTCTTCGGCAGCAGTTTCAACTGCAGCTTGTGGCTCTTCCACCTCAGCTGGAGCAGCTGGCTTAGCCTTGCGAGCTCCACCAGGAACCGGTGCACCCTTACGAGCGCCACCTGGAATTGGAGCACCAGAAGTGGTCTTCTTTGGTGCAGCTTCGGCAGCATCCTGGGTTTCCGGTGCTACGGATTCGGCAGCAGGCTTGGTGGCCTTCTTTGAGCCGCCAGGAACTGGTGCGCCCTTCTTGGCCCCACCTGGTACTGGCGCACCCTTCTTGGCTCCACCTGGCACTGGTGCGCCACCCTTGGTAGCAGCCTTTGCGCCACCTGGGGTTGGAGCACCCTTGCGTGCACCACCTGGCGTTGGAGCTCCCTTGCGTGCACCGCCCGGAGTTGGGGCTCCCTTCTTAGCGCCACCTGGGGTTGGTGCGCCGGTCTTGGTAGCCGACTTTGCACCACCAGGCGTCGGAGCGCCCTTCTTAGCGCCGCCCGGGGTAGGAGCGCCCTTCTTGGCTCCACCAGGAGTAGGAGCGCCACCCTTAGCTTTACCGCCAGGAGCAGGAGCGCCCTTCTTGCCGCCAGGTGCCGGTGCGCCCTTGGCTTTACCGCCCGGTGCCGGTGCACCCTTCTTAGCTCCAGGAGCCGGCGCACCCTTGGCCTTGCCACCAGGGGCAGGAGCGCCACCCTTAGCCTTGGCAGCAGCACCAGCAGCGGCAGCGCCGCCTGCAGCAGCTCCAGCCTTCTTAGCGTCGGCAGCCTTCTTCTTTTCGGCCTTCTTACGCTCAGCTTCCGCCTTAGCTTCCTCGGCAGCCTTGCGCTCTTCCTCTTCCTTCGCAGCCTTAACTGGATCCACATAGCCACGTTCCGGCTGTTCGATCCACTCTGGCTCGCGGGCTTCCGGCAGTTTTCCGTCGACAAGCACAGAATCACGCAGCATCTGGGCGATATCCAGAACTTCTGGCTTCTTCTCGTCTTCTTCAACTACGTTGTTCACGCCGTCGGACATCATGGTCTTACAGAACGGGCAGCCAATCGCAATCGCCTCGGCGCCGGTAGCTACCGCTTCTTCGGTGCGGTTGATGTTGATGCGCTGGCCGATGGTCTCTTCCATCCACATACGCGCACCACCTGCACCACAGCAGAAACCAGTGTTGCGGTTGCGCTTCATCTCCACGAGATTCGCACCCGAGGCACCAATCAACTCGCGAGGAGCCTCGAACACCTTGTTATGGCGGCCCAGGAAGCAAGGATCGTGGTAGGTCACCTGACGTCCCTGGCCAGAAGCCACCGGCTGCAGACGATTATCACGCACCAGCTTGTTCAGCAGCTTCGTGTGGTGCAAGACCTCGTAATGGCCACCCAACTCTGGGTACTCATTCTTAAAGGTATTGAAGCAGTGCGCACAGGTCACTACGATCTTGCGCTGCTTCGGAGGCACACCATCGAAAACCTCAGAGAGCTGCTCGATGTTCTGCTCCGCGAGCATCTGGAACAAGAACTCGTTACCAGCACGACGCGCCGAGTCACCGGTACAACCCTCAGCCTGCGAGAGCACCGCGAACTTCACGCCAGCGGTGTACAGCATTTCGGCGACGGCCTTGGTGGTCTTCTTGGCGTTATCGTCGTAAGCACCTGCACAGCCCACCCAGAACAGGTATTCGGTGTCATCGAAGCTTTCGACGTCTTCGCCCCAAATAGGCACCACAACGCCATCCTTGCGGACCTCGTCGATCCAATCTTGGCGAGTGGAAGCATTCTGACCCCAAGGATTGCCCTTGGTTTCCAGATTCTTGAACAGGCCGGCGAGCTCGGTTGGGAAGTCGGACTCCACCAGCACCTGGTAGCGGCGCATGTCGATGATGTGGTCGATGTGCTCGATGTCCACCGGGCACTGCTCCACGCAAGCGCCACAGTTGGTGCAAGACCATAGGACGTCCTGGTCGATAACACCCTCGTCGCCATCGCCTACCAATGCCTTGGTCAGCACCGCGGAACCTTCGCCTTCGCCCTCGCGCGCCATTTGAATGGTCTCGCCGTTGAGCAAGTAAGGAGCGGACTGATAGGCGTGATCGCGTAGGCGGTTAACCAGCAACTTCGGCGACAGTGGCTTCGCAGTGTTCCACGCCGGGCACTGTTCCTGGCAGCGGCCACACTCCGTGCAGGAGGTGAAGTCCAGCAACGCCTTCCACGAGTGATCGGTAACCACGCCGGTACCCATGGAATCAACTTCAGGATCAGCTTCTTCCAGGTTCAGGATCTCGCCCTGGGAGGTCATAGGCTTCGCGGCACCCAGTGCGTTGTAGCCATCTGCATCGCGCTTGAGCAGGATGTTCGCAAACGCCAGGAACCGGTGCCAAGCCACACCCCACGTAAGGTTGCGGCCCACAACGAAGAGCCACACCATACCGGAGAGCAACTTAATAAGCGCGAAGACAGAGACCATGACGGCTGACGACGGAAGAACCTGCGCGATCAAACCGGTAACAAAGTTGGCGCCGTTCCAGACGTCCCAACCGGTCTTGCCATGATCGCCGTAGGTAGCCAGCTTGGCGGCCTTCACCATCATCATGCCGAGGCCTTCGATCAAGACCACGCCTTCTACGAAGTAAGCTGCCTTCGCATTCGAGCCGTAGAAACGGCTAAGGCGCTTCTTACCCGTATCAGTTTGGCGCACGATGATCAGAGCCAAAATACCCAGGGTGGTACCTAGGCCAAGGATTTCGTCAATGAAGTGCCACGCGGTGAGATCTTTGAGGATCGGCCAGCCGCCTTCCGGCCAGAAGGTCTGGATATAGGCCTCGAACCACACCAGGGAACCGAGTAAGAAGCCCACCATCACGAACCAGTGGGCAATCGCCACACCTGGTTTCTTCGCCATCTTCGTGTGGAAGGCGATCTCACGGATCATCGTCCAGGCTCGGGTGCCCCAATTTCCGGTGTGACCATAGGTGGACTGGCCAACCGAGATGGTTTTCACCATGTGGGTAAAGCCCTTGATGAAAATGAACCAGCACGGAAGCGAAGCCAGAACACCGATCACGCCAATCGCAATCGTGACGCCGTTGTACGACACGGCGTCGGTGGCACCGGCTTCAGCAGCCATCAGGGTAGCGCTGAGTGGGGAGCCACTGGGCGATGCTGAGGCCACCAGATCACTGGCGGAGTGTAGCGCGCTCATGACATTCCTTTATGCGTTTGCTAAGGGTGAAAGCTAAACCGGCCTAAATCGGCAAAAATCTAGCAATGTATACATGTGATTTTTAGCACGAGTAAGCACTTTTCACATAACTATTGTGGAGAATTCTTAGAATTCATTTTCGGCGCCTGACCTGCAGTAAGTCCTAACTTTCAGTAACAGGGTAACTAACGCTTAATTAAGGTTTTCGATTAATTTTGCGAACAGATAACTGTGTTTAGTGTTCGTGGTGGAGTGCGGGGTGGTGGGGGTTTGATTCGGATGGGAGTCGGCGCCGGGTGATCGCGAGAAAGAGTTAGGTGTGCCATGATAAAATGTCATAACATGAATCGAAATAGTGTGCGCGGTGCGCGGGCTGGGCAGGGGGTTTCCTCTAGCGAAGGTGACTCTGACTTGTTTAACTAGCGTTGCGGCGATGATGGCTCTGGTCGGCTGTGATGGTGATGATTCGAGCGAGGCGAATACTTCTTCGGCTGAGGGGACTGCTGTAGCTAGCGAAGCTACTGCTTCTGAATCGGCATCCAGTGCGACTTCGACTGCTGAAGCAGAGGAAAAATCGAAAGACGCAAAGATCAAGCTGAACACGGAAGGAATGCGCGAGCTTTCGCCAGAGCGCTTTTCTAATAATGGTTCATGGGACTTCATCGTCGAAATCGATGGTGTGCGTAGTGCGTGCTTCATTTATACCGGCGCCACGTGTATCGGCGAAGCGCCGGATTCGGTCCCTGACATTGAAGTACCACCGTTTCCAAAGATGCGGCCATCAGCTATTTCCTTGGGTAAGGAGGGGCTGGTCTACACGATGGTGGAAGGGCGGCCGCCCGCGAAAGAAGAGCTGAAGACTGGTGACTTCTTTTCTTACGGCGATGTGCGTTGCGGCAAGCCCGATGATTCAACTGTGATCTGTGAATCCGAAAATGCTGCTTTCGCTATCGAGGGCAAAGACCGCAAGATTCGCACTATGGGCAAAGTTTTTGACTCTTGGGAAGAAGCTGCTGGACCTACTCCGACGAATGTAGTCCCGAGCGACGATTATGAAGGCCGAGATCATCTGATTCAAAAAGCGCCGATGTTGTGTGGTGCGGCAACAGGCCAGCGGTTGGCGGAGATAGTAAAAGGTGAAATGAGCTGCAAGGAAGCGATAGAGATCCTGGATCGCTATAACGCAGTGATGCATCAGGAGGGAGGCGGTAATACCCTCGCTGTTCAGCTGGGTGATTGGGGGTGTAACTCGCCGACAGCTGCAAGATCTCAGGAAATTGGAGCATCTTCCGTCTGTGAAAACGTGTCGCGTGGCTTGAGGGTGCACGATCCGGTGTTCTCTTCCGGTTCTTAAGCGTCTGGGTCAAAGGGTGCGCTTGTAGGTATCGCCCATCTTCCGCTCGCGCACGTCCCTAACTAAAAAATCCCGCCACACCTATTGACACCCTAATAGTTACCGAGTAACTTTCTAGATAAGTTACTGGGTAACTAAAGATGTCATTACACAATTTAGGCGGTTGCCATGTCGATTAAATTCGCCTTGCTGACTCTGCTGGATCAGCAACCCAGAGGGGTGAATCAGCTAAGGCAGGAATTCCAAGAGCGCACGGGTCACACCTGGCCGATCAACGTGGGGCAGGTGTTTCAAACCATGAAGCGCCTCCACCGCGATGGGCTTGTTGAATCCATCGGTACTGATACTTCCGGTGGTGGTCGAAGCGCAGAGATTTTCGCCCTCACCGATGCCGGGCGCGAAACCCTAGAGCAATGGTGGCAGGCTCCTATTACTGCCAAGCCGGATGAGCGCGACGAGCTCGTCATCAAATTCTCCCTCGCCGACGCACTCGGACGTGCGGATAGCCAAAAACTCATCCACGCACAGCGCCTGGCTGTGATGAAGCAATTAAAAAAGCTCACGGACCTGCGCGCGCAAAGCAAGGCCGGCACTGATCCCACCCCCGATCAAGCCGAAAACTCCCAACCTCACAATTCCCGCGGTAATGCCTCGGCATTGTTGCGCGAACGTCACATCTTCGAGTTGGAATCCCAGTTGCGGTGGCTCGACCGAGTAGAGGAAATCTGCCATGAACACTAAAGCAACGCACAATCTCACCCCGAATTCGCCGGCGGGTTCGGCAGCTGTTACTCGTCGTGAAGCTGATCCGCAGTGCCAGCCTCCGATCCTGGACTTGCAGGGCGTTTCGAAGTCGTACACGGACGGGCCGAATACGGTTTTTGCGCTTGACGACGTTTCGCTCACCGTAGAGCCAGGCCAGCTCGTGGCGATTATGGGTCCGTCGGGCTCGGGCAAGTCCACGTTGTTACATGTCGCGGGTGCGCTGGCGGCGCCCAGTGGCGGTCGGGTGTTGATCAATGGCTGTGATATCAGCAGTTACGCTGCCACGGAGTTAGCCGACATTCGCCGCGAGGAAGTCGGTTTCGTGTTCCAGGACTTCAACTTGATGCCCACGTTGACGGTGGCGGAAAACATCGCGCTGCCTCTGGAACTCGGTGGGGTCAAGCGCGGTGAGGCTCGTCGTGAAGCAATGAAAGCCCTCGAGGAACTCGAACTTTCCCAGCTGGCGGAGCGTTTTCCGGCGGAGTGCTCGGGTGGGCAGCGTCAGCGGGTAGCAATTGCGCGGGCGCTGGTGGGGAAGCGGAATTTGTTGCTTGCCGACGAGCCAACCGGCGCCTTAGACACCAGCACTGCCGAGAAAATCATGGAGCTGCTGCGATCGCGCGTCGATGCTGGTGCGGGGGCGTTGTTGGTAACCCATGAGCCTCGTTTTGCGGCCTACGCGGATGAAGTGATCTACCTGCGTGACGGAAAGGTGGTGAGTTAGATGATTTGGCGACTTGCCTGGACAGAGATCCGCGCCAACAAAAAACTGGCGTTGACCTCAGTGATCTTATTTGCACTGCCGATTTTGGCGACTGTGATGGTGTCTTCGCTGGTGGTGTCGAACTTTAAGTCAGATCCACCGCCATCGGGATACATCGCGAAGAACGATCTCGAGGTGGTAGTAACCAATACGCCATGCGAGCCCGATGCACCAAAGCATTACCTAGGTTGGTGTGTTGCTGAGGGGCGCGCTGGGTCTGAGGGGCGCGCCGGGCACGCCGATCTCGCAGAGCAGCCCGATGTTGCCCGCATCGCTGAAGCAACAGGTCTTTCCGAAAGTGATGTGCTCGCATACCTGACGCCGCAGCTGTACTTCGAAGGAAACTTGAGCGTTGGTGATGCCGGTAATGCTGGCAATGCCGGTGCCCACTCCAGCAATCTGGTTGTTTCCACCTCAGTGGCGGGTATCGACCAGCAGAAGCAGCAATCCCGCCAGAGCCACGACGATGCCACCGCCCTAGCTTCCGGCGAAATTCAACTCGACGAAGGCACCGCATTCGCACTCGGCGTTTCCGAAGGCGACACCGTGCACCTGCAGCTACCGCAAGATTCCAGTGTGGCCGCAGCCATCAAAGATGGCATGGTCGCTCTCCCAGAATCCGATCTGAAAGTCACCTCGATCGGCGAGCGTGGCGCCTCGGTTGTCCCAGTCACCCTCACCGCACCAGAGAGGATTATCAGCGGTGACATCTCCGCTCACAAAGGCGCGTACCTCAACGAAATTCGCTGGGTGATTCCAGATGCGCATGCTGATGGCGTCGCGAATATCGTCGACAAGCTCGAAAACGCCGATTACGACGGCACTGGCATTCAACTGTCGCGGGCGTCGCAGACGGTCAGCAGCGAATCTGTGCTGGCCACGACGTTTTCCGGCATCCACACTTTCGCCGATTTCATCTACACTGTCGCGTTGATTGGCTTGATGCTGTTGGTGGTGAGCTCGGTGGTGGCGCCGCTGTTTGCGATCTCGGCGCGTCGTTCGCGGCGTCGCCTGGGCTTGCTGGCGGTCACCGGTGCGCGCCCTTCGGTGCTGCGCAACGTGATGCTGGCTTACGGCGTGATTATTGGGCTGCTGGGGTGCGCGCTTGCGATTGTGCTGTCCTGGGTGGGTATCGGGATTGTGGCGCTGCTAGCTCACGACGGATCCCAGATCTCCTGGGCATGGGATATGGCGCTGGCCAGCGCAGTTGCTGCGGTGCTAGTGGGGCTGTTGGCGGCTAGCTGGCCTGCGAAGCGCGTGAGCTCTGATAGTCCGATTTTGGCGCTTGCCGACGGAACCAACGACGTCATGCCTCACATCCGCCCGTGGCACATTGCCGCACCTGTGGTGGCGTTGGTGGCGTTTGTGATCTCAAGTCTGGGAGTGGGCAACCAATGGACCGCGCTATTCGGAGTGATCGCGTATGCAGCGTGGATTCTCTCTGCGCCGTGGTTGGTGTTGATGTTGGGCAAATTCGCGGGTAAAGCGTCGCTGCCAGTGCGGTTGGCGGCGCGCGAGCAGGTGCGGAACCTGGTGCGCTCGTCGGCAGCTGTCGCCGCCGTGACCGCCACCGTGATCGCATTAGTTGCTTCCGCATTGGTGTTCCCGGTGATGTCGAGCTTCCGCTCTACCGGAGAAACCATGGGCGACGATAACAGCGACGCTACTTGGGCCAAAGGTGCCAACTACGTGAGCGTCACGCCGCTGGTCACGACCAACACCCCGGAGCCCTACGAGCCCGATATTGCCGCCCTGGCCTCGCGATATGGGTTGCAGGCGCGCGTCGATAGCTACGTGGATGGCAATTATGACGACCAACTTTCGTTAGCTGGCGACGGGGAAGCAAACGACGAGCAAGCTGGCGCCACCCAATCCAGCGCCGAAGCAGACTCTAACGAGATCCTGTTGCCCGCTGGTGGCAAGCAAACTACTCGGCAGTTAAATAGCGTCTTTTCCTGGTCGCAGCTGTCCACGGACGATATTGGTCCGCGCATCGTCGGTGAGGAATTCTTCGACGCCCTGCCGGTCGCCCTACCTGGCGCTTTCTCCGAGCGCACCCGCGCTATCGCTAAAGATGCTTACAAACGTGGGGAAGCGGTAGTCACGGATGCGTCGTTAGCGCCGAACGGAAAAGTGAACTTCGGCGGTACGGAATTGCCTGCGGTGGTGTTGGAATCGAATAGCACGTTGATGGTGGCCGAGGACTGGAACCCCGATGGGTACGAAAACACGGGGCTAAGGTCCTTTGAACGCGTAATCATCAGCCCAGCGACGGCTGCCGCCTTGGATGCCCAACCGCGCTACCAGCAGAGCACCCTTTTCGTGCAACGCGAACCCGATGTGTGGGAAAAATTGCGGGCTTCGGTGTTCGGCGAATCCGCCGGTGAAGATGGGCACGAAATCTCTGACTTCGTTTACATCAGCTGGCAAACTGACGTGATTGTTAACGATTTCAGCGTGGGCGTGCTGTCGGTGTTGTTGGTGCTCAGTATGGGCGTGATCCTGCTGATTGTTCTGCTCTCCGCGGCAGAGGTGCGTCGTGATATTCAGACGATGTACGCCCTTGGCGCGCGCCCGGGCGTGCTGCGAAAATTTGGCATCGCACAGGCGTTGAGTATCTCGCTGTTGGGCATTATCGGAGGGCTTATCGGTGGTAGCTTGCCGTTCTTCCTTAGCTGGCTAGTTGGCGGCATGGATGGGATATCGCGCCAAGCGTGGCAGAACAGCACTTTGCCAGTGTCGCTACTAGTGATCGTGGTGGCTATCGTGCTGCTGTTGCTGTGGTCGATATTCGTGGGCTGGTTGGCAGGCAGAAGGAATGCGAAATTATTGCAGGACGACCCCGTCGACAAGCAAATGTAAGTGATGTGACTCAAGTTACAAAGAAAAAATAGAAAAAGTTGAGTCCATCGGGAACAACTTTGTCGCGCGTCCTGTTGTGTGGTGTGTAAGGGAATTGAGTCACCCGCACTCAAGTTAGCTTGACTAGTGGAAAGTCGGAACCCATAATCGGTTCCAGCAACCCACTGCAAGCGTAAGAAGCTTGAGTGGGTGAGGCTCAAGAAATAAAACGAGCGCATAAATACAACACCAGGAATTTTTCAAAGGAGAGCAACACAATGGGACGCGCAGTAGGTATCGACCTCGGCACCACGAACTCTGTAGTAGCAGTACTCGAAGGCGGCGAAGCTAAAGTAATCGCCAACTCCGAGGGCTCCCGCACTACCCCTTCGGTAGTGGCATTCGCGAAAAACGGCGAAGTGTTGGTGGGACAGTCTGCAAAGAACCAGGCAGTCACCAACGTGGATCGCACCATTCGTTCCGTCAAGCGCCACATGGGCACCGACTGGAACACCGACATCGACGACAAGAAGTACACCGCACAGGAGATTTCCGCCCGCACGCTGATGAAGCTCAAGCGCGATGCGGAATCCTACCTAGGTGAGGATGTCACCGATGCTGTGATTACCGTTCCGGCATACTTCAACGACGCCGAGCGTCAGGCAACCAAGGAAGCTGGCCAGATCGCAGGCCTCAACGTGCTGCGTATCGTCAACGAGCCAACCGCAGCTGCACTGGCATACGGCCTAGAGAAGTCCGATAAGGAACAGACCATCCTGGTATTCGACCTCGGTGGCGGTACCTTCGACGTCTCCCTGCTGGAAATCGGCGACGGCGTGGTAGAAGTTCGCGCCACTGCCGGCGATAACCGCTTGGGTGGCGACGACTGGGACCAGCGCATCGTGGACTGGTTGGTAGAGAAGTTCAAGTCTGCACAAGGCATCGACCTAACCAAGGACAAGATGGCTATGCAGCGTCTGCGCGAAGCAGCCGAGAAGGCAAAGATCGAGCTATCTTCGTCCCAGCAGGCCAACATCAACCTGCCATACATCACTGTGGATGCAGACAAGAACCCACTGTTCTTGGACGAAACCCTCACCCGCACCGAGTTCCAGCGCATCACCCAGGATCTGCTGGATCGCACCCGCAAGCCATTCCAGCAGGTGATCTCCGATGCTGATATTCCAGTATCGTCGATCGACCACGTGGTTCTGGTTGGTGGCTCCACCCGTATGCCAGCTGTTTCCGAGCTGGTAAAGGAGCTCACCGGTGGCCGCGAGCCTAACAAGGGCGTAAACCCAGACGAGGTCGTAGCAATCGGCGCTGCCCTCCAGGCCGGCGTGCTGCGCGGCGAGGTTAAGGACGTGCTGTTGCTGGACGTCACCCCACTATCCCTCGGTATTGAAACCAAGGGTGGTGTGATGACCAAGCTGATCGAACGCAACACCACCATCCCAACCAAGCGCTCCGAGACCTTCACCACTGCCGAAGACAACCAGCCTTCCGTGCAGATCCAGGTCTTCCAGGGCGAGCGCGAGATGGCAGCAGCCAACAAGCTGCTGGGTAGCTTCGAGCTCGGCGGTATTGCACCAGCACCGCGTGGCGTGCCACAGATTGAGGTCACCTTCGACATCGACGCCAACGGCATCGTCCACGTCACCGCTAAGGACAAGGGCACCGGCAAGGAAAACAAGATCACCATCCAGGAAGGTTCCGGCCTATCCAAGGAAGAGATCGACCAGATGATCAAGGACGCCGAGGCTCACGCAGAAGAGGACAAGAAGCGCCGCGAGGAGCAGGAAGTCCGCAACTCCGCCGAGTCCATGGCATACCAGACCCGCAAGTTCGCTTCCGAAAACGAGGACAAGGTCTCCCAGGACATCCGCGACCGCGTGGAAGAAGCAGCAAAGGGCGTCGACGAGGCTCTGAAGGGCTCCGACTTGGATGCCATCAAGTCCGCCGTCGAGAAGCTGTCCACCGAATCCCAGGAGATGGGCAAGGCTATCTACGAAGCCGACGCCGCTGCAGGTGCCACCCAGGCTGAAGGCGCTACCGGCGACGACAACGTCGTAGACGCCGAGGTCGTCGAAGAAGACGAAAAGGACAAGTAAACCATGACGAATTCCGACCACAACGACGAGGAACACCTCGCCGACCAGGTCAACGACGTCTTCGAGGAAGCAGGGCTTGCCGACGACGGATCGGAAAGCGAACCCGTCGTCAGCGATACTGCCGAACCTGAATCCGACCCAACACCCGAAGCCGACGAGCTACACCAGGCACAAGAGGAACTCCGGGAGCGCACCGAAGATCTGCAGCGGTTGTCTGCGGAATTCGCCAACTACCGGCGCCGGGTGGAGCGCGATCGCGTGGCCGAACAGGCGAACGCGAAGAATAAGGTCATCGGCGAGCTACTGACACTCGCGGACGATCTTGATCGCGCGGAACAACACGGGGACTTGGCCGAAGGCAGCCCAATCGCAGCTTTCGCCGGCAAGTTCCGCAACATTCTAGAAAACCAAAAGGTGGTGGGATTCGGCGCCGAGGGCGACGAGTTCAACCCCGATATCCACGAAGCCGTCCAAGATCTCTCGGAAGGCGACAACAAAGTAGTAGCTGCCGTACTCCGCAAGGGCTACAAAAGCGACGAGCGGATCATCCGCACCGCGATGGTAGTCATCGGCGACGCCAGCTAATCCCAACACCAGGAAAACATCAGTGACAAAGAAAGGAGGAGATGCCACATGACTCAGCGCGAATGGGCCGAAAAGGACTACTACGCCGATTTGGGTGTCTCTAAGTCTGCGTCACATGATGAGATTCGAAAGGCATACCGCAAACTCGCCCGGGAGAATCACCCGGACAAAAACCCCGGAGATAGCGTCGCCGAGGATCGTTTCAAGCGAGCCTCCGAGGCCTACTCCGTGGTGGGTGATGAGCAAAAGCGCAAAGAGTACGACGAGCTGCAGGCCGCTTTAAAAGGCGGGATGGGGTTTCCCGGAGGATTCCCCGGATTCCGGTCAAGTGGCGGCGGGTCAGCACGTACCAGCGGCGGGCAAACTCGTACCGACTTCGATCTGTCCGATCTATTCGGCGGTCGTACAAGCGGTTCCGCCGGCGCAAGTACCAGCGGCCTAGGTGACTTTTTCAGTAGCTTCGTCGGAGGCGACGGTGGTTTCGGTAGTCGCTTCGGTGGCGCGTCGCAAGGCACCCGCTCCCAGGCGCGTCGGGGCGCGGACGTAGAAACGGACGTCACCCTCGACTTCCGCGAAGCCGCGACAGGTGCGACCATCCCACTGCAGCTAACCAGCCCCTCGCCGTGCACCACCTGCCGGGGCGCGGGCGGCACCTCGCCGTCGACGTGCGCCCGGTGTGGCGGATCCGGCTTCACCAACGACCAGCGCGGCGCGTTCGCCATGTCCGCGCCCTGCCCGGATTGCGATGGGCAAGGCACGCGCGTAGAAAACCCCTGCGCCGACTGCAACGGTACGGGTGTTACCACCCGGCGTCGCACCATCACCGTCCGCGTCCCTGCGGGCGTGGTCGATGGGCAGAAAGTGCGGCTGGCCGGCCAGGGCGAAGCAGGGCAGCGGGGCAAACCTGCCGGTGATTTGTTCGTCACCGTGCACGTCCAACCCGATGAGATCTTCACCCGGGAGGGCAACGACCTCCACGTGGAAGTGCCGGTGAGCTTCGGCGAACTCGCACTCGGCGCCACCATCGCCGTTCCTACGCTCGATGGCAAGGTGCGCGTGAAGGTCCCATCTGGCACCGCCGATGGTCGCACCCTGCGCGTGCGTGGCAAGGGCATTCCGAAGCGTGATGGCACACCCGGAGATTTGATGGTCACCGTGCGTGTGCAGATCCCGCCGACGCTTGACGACGCCGCAACATCCGCACTTCGCACCTACGCCGACGCCGAACGCGCGTCCGGTTTCAACCCCCGCGAGGGATGGGCAGGTGCGAAATAATGGCTGATAAATACGAGGAATACTTCGTGATCTCCGTTGCCGCGGATCTTGCCGGTATGCACGCGCAGACGTTGCGCACCTACGATCGTCTTGGCCTGGTCACACCCGCCCGTACGAATGGTGGCGGTCGACGCTACTCCCGGGAAGACGTGGAGCTCCTCCGGGAGATCCAGCGCCTTAGCCAGGAGGATGGTGTGAACCTCGCGGGCATCAAAGCGATCATTGAGCTCAACACCCAGGTGCGTAAACTCCGCGACCAGAGCAACCGGTTAGCTGCCGAAAATGAGCAGCTCCGGGAGCGGCTTGCGGTGCTCGAATCTCGTCATCAGGGACGTAGGGGGGAATTGGTTCACGTCCCACGCTCCACCGCGGTGGTGATGTGGGAGCCGCGAACTCGCAAGAATAAAAACCAGCGATAGTTTGAACCTCGCCTTTTTAGGCGGGGTTTTCTTTTCGCTTACGACGGTGTCACGCCTGGATAATCGCCTGCCGCACAGCAGCGGTGTGTTCTTCTTTCGTGCCATAGGTGATGGCAGCAACTACAAAAGTATGTCCGGCTACCGTGCCGAAGCTCACCGACGCATGCGTGGATTTCCGATCATTCGACCAGCCCCATTTCGTCCCTGTAACACCCGGAAGGGTGTAGGTGCCGAAGTCTTGCGAGTACCCGTCAGCTGCAATAGGAGTCGCCGCCCGCATTGCTTCCAACAGGGGATCGTTTGGGTTGGCGGTGAGCTTTTGGCTGATGAAGCTCACGAGGTCGTCGGTGGTGGTGCGTGCGCGCCCCCATTGTGTGGTTCCCCAGGTGTGGGGGAGGTGGTACTTTTCCGCGGTGGCGCCGATCGCTTTGGGGTAGGTGCGGATCAGGGAGGTCGCAATGCTGTCCGAGGAATTTTGCACCATCGTCAGCGCGTCTGCTTTCTCCTCTTCTGTGCCGTGCGTCAGCACGTAATCGGCGATGAGCAGCTTCGAGGTAGATAACGTGGGACGCGGCTCCGTGCTATTCGACGTATTCAACAACTCACCGGTAGTGACGTCAAGGTAGCTCAGCTGCGTGGAAGCATCGGCGGCAATATGCCCGGTGTTGTCAACGATCGCCTGCAACTGCAACGGATCCGGGTGTACGATCGACGCCTCGGCCTCGCCCGGGTGGAATGGCCAGTAGTCTGATTCGCCATACACCAACGCCACTAGTGATAGCACCGAAGACACGACAAGTAGAGCCATCACAGCAGGCAGCGCGCGCGATGATGGGCGCCAGGAGCCTGCGAGGTGGCTCTGGTGTGAGGTGCGGCGAATTGTCACGGTTGGAAATAGTACAGAACGGCAGCTGAAATCCGGTAAGCGTCTACACACCGGGAGTAGTAACGCGACCCTCTACGGAGCCGGGAACTACGCCCGCATTACATCGCTGGCGTGTCGTACCTTGCGCACGTGTCGCCAGCTTCTCGTGTTCTGCTTTACGACGTTTACCTCTGCCGCATCCAATAGGTTTCCCCGTGAATTCGCTGGTGGTTTAGGTGGTAAGGGATGATCCTTTCTTATTCTGAATCCCACCAAGCTTTGATGGCTTCGGTGAATTCGGGATCGTCAAAGTAGTGCTCGGAGTGCGCCGACGTAGTGGTAGCGAGCAAACTACCGATACTTCTGCCGACACCAATTACGTGACTCGACGTAGCCGGGATGCCTCCTGCTGCGAGTTGCGAAAGCTGCAATGCACTACCGCCAAGCGCTGCGATCGTGCATGGAGGATCGCGCAGCAATACCTGCGCAGGCGAGGGTTTCCCGCCACCCGGATCTGGGGTGCTACTGGCAGGAATACCTCCCGCGCCGCCATTGCTACCGCTGGAGCTTCCAGGGTTGGCTCCGCCGGGGTCGCTACCTGAGCTACCACCCCCACCACCGCCACTATCCCAATCGATCAGGCCAAGTGATGGCATATAACCCCGAACAGCAGTGCGCACCAATTCCAGTGGCGCACCTTTGTCTCGAGGCATTGATAACTCAACCGCACCAAAGCCGGGTGATCGCACCGATGTCCCATGAACACTTAGCGCATCGGTAACTCGGATGGCATCGAGGCCACTAGTGATTACGCCTGTACGTCGGCTAGCTTCCGCAGCCGAATAAACTTTTCCGTCTTTATTATGAAGTTTGAAGTCTGAAGTGCTGTTGAGTTTTACACCAGCTCCCGGCGATCCGACGAGCAGCAATTTGTCCGCGTAGAGCCCTTGGGCGGCCGCTTGCGTGGCCACCGTTGCGCCATAGCTGTAGCCCACGACGATGTGCTGGCCAGAGATATTGCCCGCCATAATTTGGCTGGCTTTGGTCAAAGCGGAAGCGCCACCGTCTACGTATTTCCCGGAGATGGCTTTGCCTAGGTGTTCGGGTGCTTCGTAGTTCAATACGGTGATTGCGAGTTCGCCTTTTGCGATCTGGTCGAAGGCGGTAGAAGGGTCGCCGTCGTCAGCTGCAGTTGCTAACGCGCGGTTGATTTGGCGTCCGAGGTTGTCGTGATCTGTGGGATCGTAGCCGGTACCGGGTACGAAAGTGACGACAGTCTTCGCCGTCTCGGGATTGCCTATCGACGCCGCCCAGTACGGGTTGTGCGGATCGAGTGCGACGGGGATGCGGTCGACGCCCATTTCGGATGCGCCATTATCGTCGCCGTCGACGCCCGCACCATCATCATCACCACCACGAACGAATCCCTCTAGCGCGCCCGCAGCAAAAGAATCGCCAACGAAGGGAAGCCCTTTGTCGTAGCCGAAATCAGTCATCATCTTGCTGATTTTTGCGCTCATCTGCTTGGTGTTGGTCACCAATACTGTGTGTGCCTCGAGTACAGCCTGAGCTACCGGATCATGAATCGTCAGCGGACCGCCCGCCTGGTGTAGGGCTTCCTGAAAACGCTGCAACGCCCGATCCAAATCCTGGCCGCCGCTGCAAAGCAGATCCCCGAAGTTCCAGAACTCATAAGCCAACGCCACCAACTGTCGCGCCTCTTTCTCCACGGCAGCCGTCGTACGATCGCGCACCACGCCGGCAAATTCCTCCGCGCCCACCTCATCGGTGTGATCGCGCAGACTGGCGGCAATTTCTTCAAGTTCCTCGGCAACTTGGTGCAGATACTCGCCGTAGGTGATTGTCTCCGTGGCGTCCCAAATTCCCAGATCCGCCAGCGACAGTGGCGCCTCCGGGGTTCCCAATGCAGAACCGGCCTTGCTCATCGCGCACCCCCAAATCCGCTGCTGCACACGCCTAATTCCGCTAACGACGCATCGCCCACCCGAATCTCAGCCAGCCGTGAACTAGTTAGGCAGTCGGCCTCGGAAACGTCGGCAGCGAACTTAACCGTGCGTTTGGCAAATCGCTGCACTTGTGTGGTGTGGGCGAGTAGGAGCAAACATGCGTCGTCGGCAAGCTCGTGGAGGAGCTGAGGAAGAGTGCTCCCCGGCAGGCTCGTGTGCAAGGTGCCACCCGGCTGAGCCGTCGCCGACAAAGTCTTCAGCCGATCAGCAACACACCTTAACTTTTCACTTGCTTGGAGAAAGTGCATGCCGAGGCTGCGAACGATGTCTGGATTGATCCGCAAATGATCGAGATCCAGGGGAGACGTTTGCTGTGAAGTCATGGCTCCGAGGATGGCGCGCCGGGTGCAATGTCGGGCGGCGAACCCCGTCGTAAAGTACCACCTCTGTGGATAACTTCGCGACCCCTGCGGGCATGTGGATAACACCCAAACCCGAAGTACTCTAAACACAAAATCCGCCCTACCAGGTAGCCTAAGAGCATGCGTATTGTGCTTTCCCAGCTGAACGTTAGTGCTGATCCGCGGGAGAATGAGCGTCAGATTGTGGCGGCGACGTCCCGTGCGGCGGGTGATGGTGCGGATCTGGTGGTGTTCCCGGAAGCGTCGATGAAGGCGTTCAATTCGGGGCGTCTGGATGAGGTTGCGGAGCCCCTCGACGGCCAGTTCGCCACCGCGTTGTCGCAGGCAGCGCAGGAAAACCAGGTGACGGTGATTGCCGGGATGTTCACGCCCGCCGATACCGTGGAGCGCGACGGCAAGCAGCTCAACCGGGTGCACAACACGCTGCTGGTTGCGCTTCCCGACGGCGACACGGATCACTACCACAAGATCCACCTCTTCGACGCGTTCGGTTTCAATGAATCGGACACGGTCGCGCCGGGAAATCGCCTGGTAGTGGTAGATATTCCGTTGCGGGCTGACGACGGCGCGCAGGCTGACGACGGCGCTGCCGACGGTGCTGACGACGACACTTCCGACGCAGACAGCAGCAACCCCCGCACCTCCGTCTCCGTCGGTCTGGCCACGTGCTTCGATATTCGCTTCCCAGAGCAATTTGTGCATCTCGCCGAGCTGGGCGCGGAGGTGATCGTGGTTCCGGCGTCGTGGAATGATGGGCCGGGCAAGGTTACTCAGTGGCAGGCGCTGGTGACGGCGCGCGCGCTGGATTCCACCACGTTTGTTGCGGCTTGCGACGTCGCTCGCCCGGGTGGTGCGAAAGCTGCGGGCGAAGCGGAAGGGCCTACTGGTGTGGGTCATTCGATGGTGGTGGCGCCGGATGGTTTGCCAATTGCCACGGCTGGTTATGATGCGCAGCAGGTGGTTGCGGATATTGATTTGCAGGAGATTCAGCGCCTGCGCAAGTCCATCCCGGTGCTGGAGATTCGCGCCAATAAAAACACTGAAGATCAGCCGGATATTAACGGTTAGGTTTTATTGGCGTTGTCGTCATGTAAGTGGGGAAGCTGTGGTTAAGTCCTAATCATGCTGTTGCACGTGTTGTGGGTTATCGGGATTACCGCGGAAGGTATGACGGGTGCGCTTGCCGCAGGTCGGATGCGAATGGACTTGTTTGGTGTGTGCACCATCGCATGTATGACAGCCATTGGTGGGGGTACGTTGCGCGACGTGGTGCTTGGCCACTATCCGCTGGTGTGGGTAGATGCGCCTCAGTACTTGTTGGTGATTATTGGTGCGGCACTGTTTACGGTGTTCCTCGCAGACTTCCTGTGGCGCAACTTCCGCATTGCCTTCCTGGTGCTTGATGCGGTGGGGTTGTCCGCATTTGCGATTATTGGCACGCGAGTAGCCCTAGAGATGGGCCACGGTGTGGTGATTGGCGTCGTTGGCGCAGTTTTAACCGGCGCGTTCGGTGGTGTGCTGCGTGATCTGATGTGCGACCGCGTGCCGTTGGTGTTCCAGAAGGAGTTGTACGCGTCGATTGCTGTGCTGGCGTCGGTGTATTACTGGGCGATGACGCAGGTGGGGCTCAACGAGACGGTGAACATCATTACCTCGGTTGGTTTGGCGTTTACGATTCGCCTGCTTGCGATTTGGCGCGGATGGTCGCTGCCGGTGTTCGAATATCGCGCGTTGGAAGAAGAACAACAACGACGGGCGGCGGGCGGACAGGCGGCGTCGCCTAAGCCGCGTCCGGATGCGCCGGAAACGCCCTGAATCTCTGCCTGCTTCCGGCCGTAACTCCTACAAATACTTAAAGGGAGTACTAATTCCTTTCCTGGTTTCGCGCCCAGAAATTAACCCTGTTAGGCCGAACTTTAATTTGCTAACGTTGGTAGGTGAAATAGTCGGAACAACGATAGGGTTAATACGCGATGCGTTCCTTTAAACGGATGGCCTTTGCAGCTTTTGCAACCACTGGCCTAGTTGCTGGCCTTACCGCTTGCTCCTCTGACGACGAGCAAGCTGGTGGCACCACTACTCCTGATGCTGAAGGCACCACCACTGCTGCATCGGAAGCTTCTGAAGATACGTTGGTGCTCTACTCCGGTCGTAGTGAAGACCTGGTGGGCGATCTAATCGCTAAGTTCCAGGAAGAAACCGGAATCAATGTTGATGTGCAGTATGGCAAGACTGCCGAGATTGCTCAGCAGCTGCTCACAGAGGGCGACCGCACTCCTGCACAGGTGTTCTTGTCCCAGGAAGCTGGTGCTCTGGGGCTTGTTGCCAATGAAGATATGCTGATCACCTTGCCAGACGAGGTTCTGGATGAGGTTCCATCGGAGTTCAACTCTGATGAAGGCCAGTGGGTGGGTCTGACCGGCCGTGCCCGCGTGGTGGCATACGACAAGGATGCGGTGGAAGAGTCTGAAGTACCTGAAACCGTAGAGGAAATGGTGGATCCGAAGTGGAAGGGCAAGCTGGCTATTGCTCCAGGTAATGCTTCCTTCCTTTCCTTCGTCACTGCCATGCGTGTGGTTGAGGGCGACGACGCTACTCGTGAGTGGCTGGAGAAGCTGAAGGAAAACGACGTCCAGATTTACGAAAAGAATGGCGACATTCTGGAAGCTGTGAACAACGGCGAAGTAGAGATGGGCTTGATCAACCACTACTACTGGTACAAGCAAGCTGCTGAAGAGGGCGCGGACAACATGCGTGCTCAGCTGAAGTACGGCGAGCCAGGCAACTTGGCCGCTTTGATCAACGTCACCGGTGCTGGCATTTTGAAGGGCAACGAGGATAACGCTGCTGCTTTGGAATTCGTGAAGTTCCTGCTCTCCGAGCAGGGTCAGCAGTACTTCGCTGAAAACACCTACGAATACCCATTGGTGAAGGGCCAGAAGCAGCCTGAAGGCGTGCCAGCTTTGGACGTCAACGCTAATCCAAAGTTCGATCTGTCTGACCTGGACTCTGTGGATGAAACCGCATCCATGATCGACGAGGTTGGCCTGAACTAGGCTCAACTAGCCTGAACTCAGGGCGAGCCTAAACTGAGCTCGCCCACCCCGCACCCACCCTGAATAAATAAAAGCGCCGGAGAAAATTAGCAGATGCGCCATAGGATTTCGTGGCTGACACCGTTAGCCATTGTCACAACGTTGCTGGTGGCCGCACCTGTGATTTTCTTGGTGGTGGAATTGGCGGCGGCTGATCGCGACAACATTGTTCGCGCTTTCACCCGCCCCGCAACGATCACGCAGGTCACCAACACGCTGTTGTTGGTGGTTTCCGTAACTGTGTGTGCCACCATCGTGGGCGTTTTATCTGCCTTTGCACTGGCTCGCCTAGACCTGCCGGGCAAACGCTTGTGGTGGGTGCTTTCTGTTTTGCCGCTGGCCGTGCCGTCATATGTTGCCGGCCTGGCGTGGTTCGATTTCACTTCGCTGCGCGGATTCTTCGGCTCGTGGTTTATTTTGGTGCTGGCCACCGCGCCTTATGTCACGTTGCCCACGGCCGCGGCTTTCCGTCGTGCGGATCGTTCGGTAGAAGACGTCGCACGCACCTTAGGTGCTGGCCCGATCCGCAGCTTTACTTCGATGACCCTGCCCCAAGTCGCACCCGCTGCCGCTGCCGGGGCTTTGCTCATTGCCCTTTACACTGTCGCCGAATACGGCGTGGTGGCGATCATGCGTTTTCCTACCATGACCACCGCCGTGCAATCCGCGTTCGGCGGCAGTTTTAATCGGCAATTAGCCATTGTTTTGTCGGTGATGTTGGCGGCGATGGCGTTGGTCGTCGTCGTTGGCGAACGTCTCTTGCGACGCCCGGTGCTCGTCACGCGCGTGGGCTCCGATACAAATGCTTTACGACGCCCCTCGCGCCCGGTGCAGATCTTGGTCTGCGGGGGTTTGTTTCTGGTCTTTACGTTGGCGGTGTTGCTGCCCGTTTCTGCGTTGCTAGTCCGCTTGAGCAGGAGCATTGCAGATAATTCGGTGGAATGGGAACGGCTGCTGCAAGCGGCACTTGTCACCACGGGGCTGGGAGTCGCCGGTGCTGTGGTGGCCACCCTTGCGGCACTGCCGGTAGGGATTTTGGCTGCGCGACGTCCTGGGCGAGTGTCTTCGGCGTTGGAAACGATCACTTATCTTGGTCATGGCCTGCCGGGCATCGTGATTGGTTTGGCGATGGTGTACATGTCGCTGCAGTTCGTGCCGGGGATTTACCAGACGCTGGCTTTGTTGGTGATCGCCTATGGAATCATGTTTGTGCCGAAGGCGATGGGGTCGGTGCGTTCGGCGGTGGGACAGGTGCCGGAATCGCTGGAAGATGCGGCACGCTCCTTGGGACGAAAGCCAATTCAAGTGTGGTGGGAAGTGACCTCCCGTATTGCCTGGCCAGGTATCGCTGCCGGTGCATTGTTGGTCGCAGTAACTGTGATGAAAGAGCTTCCCGCCACCCTGATGATGCGTCCCATCGGCACGGATACCTTGGCTACTCGGTTGTGGCAGCTTACTGATATTCATGCGTATGGTTCGGCGGCGTCTTATGCGATTGCGTTGATCTTGGTGGCAAGCATCCCGGCGATTGGGTTGGCCGCGGGTGGTGCAGGTGTGGCAAGTAACACCGCCGGTGCAGAAAGGTAATTCCGAAAGTTATGTCCCCGAACCAGCATCAGCCTGCGCTGTTAGCCAAAGATGTCACGGTTTCCTATCACAATTCGCCGCAACCTGTGTTGGACAAGGTGAATCTGGAGCTCCAGTCCGGCGAACTGCTGGCCGTGCTCGGCCCATCCGGTTGTGGCAAAACCACATTCCTCAAAGCCGTCGCAGGGTTGTTGCCCACAGCGTCTGGCACGATTGAACTTGCTGGCCGGGTGGTTGTCGATGCGGATACGTGGCTACCCCCAGAGCGTCGTCGCGTCGGCCTAGTCCCCCAGGACGCCGCACTGTTCCCACACCTTTCGGTGGCCGATAACGTCAAGTTTGGGCTGAAGCGTCATCCGGACTTCCGCACCAAACAGCAGCAACGCCAACGCGTCGAGGACTTGCTGGAGCTCGTGGGCGTTTCGTCGTTAGCTAAGCGCAAACCTGCCGAACTTTCTGGCGGCCAGGCTCAGCGCGTGGCTGTGGCGCGGGCGTTGGCTCCGCAACCGGCGTTAGTGCTTCTCGACGAACCGTTCGCCGCACTGGACGCCGCCCTCCGAGCGCGGCTGCGCACCGACGTAGCCGCAATCTTGCGACAGGCCGGCGCTTCCGCCGTGCTAGTCACCCACGACCAAGACGAAGCGTTATCCATGGCCGATCGCATCGCGGTGTTCTCCGAGGGGCGCGTGGTGCAATGCGACCGCCCGAATGCGGTGTATGCGAAACCCGCGACCGCGTGGGTGGCGGAATTCTTGGGCACGTGCACGATCAACGAAGCTGGCCAGGTGTTGCGGCCGGAACAGGTGCGGTTGGAGGCGGCCGATGATGGTGCTCGCGACGCCAGCGCCACCGCCGACGACGCCCACGCCACCACCCACGCCACCGTCACCGAGGTCGAATTCCTCGGCCATTCGACGCTCTACCAAGTCGCGGTCGAATCCGGCCCGTGGGCAGGCCACACTATCGGTGTCCGCGAACTCGGTGCCATCCGATTCCACCCCGGCCAAAAGGTACAGGCGCTAATCCCCGAGCAACTCCACCAGCTTAAGTGATCTGCCTCACAACTGAATCGGTACAGTAACTCAACCCCAACCCCGTGCCCGCATCCACTGCTTAAGGTCATCCTTATGAGTTCAGTTCGTGTAGCAATTGCGGGGGTCGGAAACTGTGCCACCTCGCTGATCCAGGGCGTCGAATACTATCGCGATGCCAACCCGGAAGAAACCGTTCCCGGCCTAATGCATGTCCAGTTCGGCGATTATCACGTCGGCGATGTGGAATTTGTCGCAGCCTTTGATGTGGATGCGAAGAAGGTTGGCCTGGACCTCTCGGCAGCCACCGAAGCCTCCGAAAACTGCACCATTAAAATCGCCGACGTGCCCCACCTCAACGTCGAAGTGCAGCGCGGTCCCACGCTGGATGGCTTGGGCAAGTACTACCTCGAAACCATCGAAGAGTCTGACGCCGAGCCCGTTGATGTTGTCCAGGTGCTCAAAGACCGTCAGGTAGATGTGCTGGTTTCGTACTTGCCGGTGGGCTCCGAGGAGGCCGATAAGTTCTACGCGCAGTGTGCGATTGATGCAGGTTGCGCGTTCGTTAATGCGTTGCCGGTGTTCATCGCCTCGGATCCGCAGTGGGCGCAGAAGTTCGAGGACGCCGGTGTGCCCATTGTGGGCGACGACATTAAATCCCAGGTAGGCGCCACAATTACGCACCGAGTTCTTGCGCGTTTGTTCGAGCAGCGCGGCATTCGCTTGGAGCGCACGATGCAGCTTAACGTCGGCGGCAATATGGATTTCAAGAACATGCTGGAGCGCGAGCGCCTCGAGTCGAAAAAGATTTCCAAGACCCAGGCCGTGACGTCCAATCTGGACGGTCCGCTGAAGGACAAGAAGGACGACCGCAACGTCCACATCGGCCCTTCCGATTACGTTGGGTGGCTCGACGATCGCAAGTGGGCGTACGTCCGACTGGAGGGCAAGGCTTTCGGAGACGTCCCCATCAACCTGGAATACAAGCTCGAAGTCTGGGATTCCCCGAATTCGGCGGGCATCATCATCGATGCGATTCGCGCGGCGAAGATCGCGAAGGATCGCGGTATTGGAGGCGCGATTTTGCCGGCTTCTTCCTATTTAATGAAGTCTCCACCGCAGCAATTGCCTGACGACGTCGCTCGCGCAAACCTCGAACGTTTCATAGCTGGCGACGATTGAGCGTCGGTTATTTTGTCGTAAAGGATCTCGCTGGTCACTCCCGCAGTCTGCAAAGCGCTAACAGTTTCTTCGAGCATCTCAGTCCCACCAGAGAGCACAATTGTTCGATCGTGGAATCGGGTGCTGCGGGCAGCAACTTCCGCTGCCGTGCCCAAATACGGAATCGGCGCTTGCGGGCTACTGCAATCGAGGGTTGGCCAGGTGAAGGGGGCGTCGTCGTAAGCTTCTACTGCGGTAGTCAGCGTTAGAAACGGTAGATGGTGAGCCAAGTGCGCCATGAAGCGCAGGTCGTAGAGCTCGCCGGGACTATCCGCAGCCATCAGCAAGTGCACTGGAAGTGGGTTGCTCTGTTCGGCACGCGCCAGGATCAACGCCTTCAGTGGCGCGAGCCCGGTGCCATCGGCAACCAAAAACGATGGCTGATCAGGCAAGGACAAACTCCCGCGCGGGTTGCTGATCTGCCATGTATCGCCCACGCGAACCGTGGCCAGTAGCTGCCGGGTGCCGGAATCTGGTGGGCACGGCTCCGGGATAGAAATGTGAAACTCCAGTAGGCCTTCCGGGGTTGGTGGCAGCGCTGCCGAATAGTGACGCACCAGAGTCGGCATCAGTTCGGGGGTGACGGAAAAGTACTGCCCGGCAGTGAAGGGCGACGCTGCTTCCGTGCCCGCAAAATCCGGACAGTGGGCGCGGATCACGTAGGTGCGTCGGGTGCGACGTTGCACTTCAATGATGCGTGCGGGGTGGAAGCTCATAGGGGCAAGCATAACGTGACGCCCGGATTAGCTGCCCCAAGTGAAGTAACTCACAAAAATCTTCGAAAAATCTTTGCCTTGAGTGGAACAGACTCAACTTGTTCTGCGTTTCAGATAGTGAATCAAGAAGTTGAGCCAGCTGCGCTTAAGTTCGCTAGCGTGGGTTCAATAGCGTGGATACAAACACAGAAATATAAAAAGGAACAAAGAAAAATGAGCTTCACACCAACAACAAAAACGAACGAAGTACTGCAACAGTCGTTAAAGATGGCGTCGAGTGCTGGTAACCCGGATATTCGCCCGGGTCACTTGCTGGTGGCGTTGTTGCAGCAGGAAGAGGGGATCTCCGGTCCGTTGCTGCAAGCGGCAGGCGTTGATCCGCAACTAGTGCTGGCAAAGGCCAAAGAGTTAGTAGCCGGTTACCCTTCGGCTTCGGGGTCGAACATGGCGAATCCGCAGTTCAACCGCGATGCGCTGAATGCTTTAACCGCCGCCGAAGAAGTGGCAGGTGAATTAGGAGACGAGTATGTCTCGGCAGAGATCCTGTTAATCGGTATTGCTACAGGTGATTCCGAAGCGGCGAAGTTGCTTGCGCAGTTTGGGGCGTCGTCAAGCGCATTACAAGCAGCGTTGACCTCGGTGCGTGGAAATCGTCGGGTGACCACCGAAAATCCCGAGGAACAGTACCAAGCGCTAGAGAAGTACGCCACAGATCTTACGGCGCGGGCGCGCGACGGCAAGATCGACCCGGTGATTGGGCGCGATCACGAGATTCGGCGTGTGGTGCAGGTGCTTAGTCGACGGACGAAGAACAACCCGGTGCTGATCGGTGAACCGGGCGTCGGCAAGACCGCGATCGTGGAAGGCCTCGCCCGCCGCATCGTGGAAGGCGACGTTCCCGAATCGCTGAAAGGCAAGACCCTGATGAGCCTGGATCTCGGATCCATGGTCGCCGGCGCGAAATACCGCGGTGAGTTCGAGGAACGCTTGAAGGCGGTGCTGGACGAGATTAAAGAATCGGATGGCCAGATCATCACCTTCATCGACGAGATCCACACCATCGTGGGTGCTGGCGCAACGGGCGACGGTTCGATGGACGCCGGCAACATGATTAAGCCAATGCTGGCGCGCGGTGAACTGCGCCTGGTAGGTGCCACTACCTTGGACGAATACCGCAAGTACATCGAAAAGGATGCGGCCCTGGAGCGCCGGTTCCAGCAGGTATTCGTCGGCGAGCCCAGCGTGGAAGATGCGATTGGTATCTTGCGCGGGTTGAAGGAGCGCTACGAGGTGCACCACGGTGTGCGGATCCAGGACTCGGCGCTGGTAGCAGCGGCAACCTTGTCGGATCGGTACATTACCTCGCGGTTCTTGCCGGATAAGGCCATCGACCTGGTGGACGAGGCTGCGTCGAAGCTGCGCATGGAGATCGATTCCTCGCCGGAGGAGATCGATTCCGCCGAGCGCGTGGTACGTCGCCTGGAGATCGAAGAGATGGCGCTGGCGAAGGAAAGCGATGCTGCGTCGAAGGATCGGCTGCTCAAGCTGCGGGAGGAACTGGCTGACGAGCGCGAAAAGCTCACCCAGTTAAAGACCCGCTGGCAAAACGAGAAGTCCTCCATCGAAGACGTGCGCAAGGTTCGCGAGGAGCTCGATGCCCTGCGTACCGAGTCCGACAAAGCCGAGCGTGAGGGCGATTACGGCCGGGTCGCGGAGTTGCGTTACGGGCGCATACCGGAGTTGGAAAAGCAGTTGTCCGCCGCGGAAGATGCAGTGGCTGCTACTGGGGCTGCCGACGGTTCCGACAGCGATTCGATGCTGAACGAGGAAGTCACTCCACAGGAAATCGCCGAAGTGGTTTCTTCGTGGACGGGTATTCCAGCCGGCAAGATGATGCAGGGCGAAACCGAGAAACTGCTGCAGATGGAATCGGTTTTGGCTGGTCGCGTGGTTGGTCAGACCCAGGCCGTGGCAGCGGTTTCGGATGCGGTGCGCCGGGCGCGTGCTGGCGTGGCTGATCCGAACCGTCCGACCGGATCGTTTCTCTTCCTCGGTCCTACGGGCGTGGGTAAGACGGAGCTGGCGAAGTCCTTGGCCGAGTTCCTCTTCGACGACGAGCGCGCCATGGTTCGCATCGACATGTCCGAGTACGGCGAGAAGCACTCCGTCGCCCGCCTGATCGGTGCGCCTCCGGGATATGTGGGCCACGACGCGGGTGGCCAGCTGACCGAAGCTGTACGACGTCGCCCGTACACCGTGGTGCTTTTCGACGAGGTAGAGAAGGCGCATCCAGATGTTTTCGATGTGCTGTTACAGGTGCTGGATGAAGGACGGCTAACCGACGGCCAAGGTCGCACCGTCGATTTCCGGAACACCATCCTGATCTTGACCTCCAACTTAGGCGCCGGCGGTTCGCACGAGCAGGTGATGGCTGCGGTGAAAACGGCCTTCAAGCCGGAGTTCATCAACCGCTTGGATGACGTGGTGATCTTCGATGCACTCGACGCACAGCAGCTGCGTGGCATCGTAGATATTCAGGTCGCTGCTTTGGCCAAGCGCCTGGCAGCCCGCCGCTTGGTGCTTGATGTCTCCGATGAAGCACTCGACTGGTTGGCACAGCGTGGCTACGACCCGGCCTATGGCGCGCGCCCATTGCGTCGTCTAGTTCAAAAGGCAATTGGTGACGAGTTGGCGCGTCGTCTGCTCGCCGGCGATGTGCGCGATGGTGATCGAGTAGAGGTCACGGTGGCCGACGATGGTGAATCGCTAAACATCGTGGGCATCGCTGAGGACGGCCAGCCGCGGGCTTAGTCCCGGTTGGTGCGCGATCCCGGTTAATCCCGGTTATCGTGCTCACATCCACGGGCATTTTGTCTTCGCCTTACCTACACTGCGAGGTATGGCGATGACTATTTCAGCCCAGGAGCTACACGCATTAATCCAGTCGGGCAAACCTGTAGTTGCAGTTGACGCTCGGTGGACCCGGGAGAAGTCAGCTTTCCAGCATTATTCGGAAGCACACATTCCGTTGGCGATGTTCTGCAACCCGGAAGTGGATCTGGCAGGTGTGCCAAGCCGCGAGTCCGGGCGTAATCCGCTGCCGGATGTCGCGCAGGTGCGTCGCGCGATGTTCCGCTGGGGTGTGACCGACAACCACGACCTGGTGATTTACGACCAGGGCGATGGCCTGCTGGCGTCCCGCGCGTGGTGGATTCTGAAGTGGGCGGGGATGACTCGCATTCAGGTACTGCGTGGCGGCTTCGACGCTTGGCTCGCCGCTGGCTACGACACCGCTGGCGGTCCGGGCAACCTCCCACAGCCGGGCACGATTCGCGTGACCCCAGGGCACATGCCTGTGGTTGACATTCAGGACGTGCTTGACTGGCCAGATCATGGAGTGCTTGTCGACGCCCGTAACGTGGAGCGTTTCAACGGGATCTCGGAAAAGGTCGATCTGCAAGCTGGCCATATCCCAGGTGCAGTGAATCTGCCAGCACGTTCCTTGCAGTCCGAGGATCATGGATTCTTGCCAGCGGAAGAGATTCGCGCCAAGCTCGCTGAAATCGGTGTGACCGATGGTGCGCAGGTAGCGGTGTACTCCGGCTCCGGTTTGCACTCGTCGCTGTTTATTCAGGCGATGCACTCTGCTGGTTTGGAAGGTGCTTCGCTATTTACCGGCGGTTGGTCGCAGTGGGCAGGTAACCCATCGTTGCCAATCGTGCGTGCTTAAGGAGCTTTCTCGATTAGACTAGGCGGACGATGAATGTTCTTCTGCTGTCCGCCCTTATCGCCTTCGCGCTTGTGTTGTTCGCGTTGGCGTTTTTGCTGTTGCACTGGGATCGGCAGCGGCGAGCTGATAGTGGGGAACGGGTGGGGAGCCAGGCGGGGAGTCAGGATGGCAGCCTGCAAGCAAGTGACCGGCAGCCGAGTAGTCAGCAGGCGAACGCCCAGCAGCCGAGTGGCCAGCAGGCGAACGCCCAGCCAGGCCAGCTAGAGCAATGGTCTGCCCGCCGCCGCCGGATGAGTGCCCGCAAGCAGTGGGCAAAGCAGCATGGGGGAACCTACCGGCGCACGGTGAAGGCCAGTGGTGCTTCTGCAGCCAACCCAACAATCACCACCGCAGCCACCACCTCGGTAGCTGCACTGTCTGAAAATGCCCAGGCAGTCGCAGAAATCCTTTGGGAAGATCAGCCGTGCGTGATCGCGGATTACCAGGATGTCACGGTAGTGGCTGTGGCGCGTCCGCAAGCCAGCCCGGTCACGATGCGTGTGCAGGACGCTAGCGTGGTGAGCGTGTTGCCCGCGGAAGCAGAATCCGTCGTCAAGCGCATTTTCGACCAGCACGCGCAAGAAATTTGTGCCTCGCTGCCACCGGAAGTTTCGCATCTGGAATTTCAGGATCGGTGGGTGCGCGGGTTTGTGCCGATTAATACGGATCCGCAGCGGTGGGATGCGATTGTGGCGGCGTTGACGCAGGTCGTGGCGTTGGCGCACCGTCTGCCACCGCAGCCGGATGATGATGTGATGCTGGATCCGGCGTCGTGGGATCCCACGCGCGAGGTGGCGTTGCACCGCATGTCCGAGCAGCACGCAGCCGATCCCACGATCATCGATGTCGCGGTTGCAGCCGACGAATCACCCGACGAAGCACCCGACGTGGCAGGTGCGCGACCCGATGCCACGGCGCAATCTCGCCCCGAGCCCGCGCAAGTAGAAACGATCGGCGATGATGGTTCGTGGCGGCCGGCGCCTGCGGATCGTTCTCAGCAGCTTGCCGACGATGAACTGCCCACCCGGGCGCGCGCTCAGACGTGGCAGAAGTCCGAGGAAACCCAATGGGTACAGCCAGTTTCGGGCGCGGAATTGGTTGACGAGCAGCAATCGTCGTTGCCCGCGCTCGGCGAGGACGATCGCCACCGGCAGGCGCAACCGCAACGCAATCGCATCGTGCGGCGCAACGACAAGCCCGCGATGATTTTCGGCGATAGTGTGGAAACCCAACCGCAACCCAAACAACACGAAGGAAACGACAACAAATGACCGCTGATCAGACCGCAAACCCCGCCTCCTGGCCTGAGGTAGATCCGCAGCTTAAGGCGCGCCTGGCGGAGCTAGTGAAAGAACTAGCTGTTGTCCACGGTAAAGTGACGCTTTCTTCTGGCCGTGAGGCTGATTATTACGTGGATCTGCGCCGCGCTACGTTGCACCATGAGGCGTCGCGTTTGATTGGTACTTTGTTGCGTCAGCTAACGGCCGACTGGGATTACGTCCACGTCGGCGGCCTGACTCTCGGCGCTGATCCCGTTGCCACCTCGATCATGCACGCAGGTGGCCAGGACGGCCGCACCATTGACGCTTTCGTCGTTCGCAAAGAAGCAAAAAAGCACGGTATGCAGCGCCGCATTGAAGGCCCGGACATCTCCGGCAAGCGCGTGCTGGTGGTGGAAGATACGACCACGACTGGTAATTCGCCGCTCACCGCCGTGGCAGCCGTGCGCGAGGCCGGCGCGGAGGTTGTTGGCGTGGCAACTGTAGTGGATCGCAACACCGGCGCCAGCGAAGTGATCGAAAAAGAGGGCGTGGCATACCGCTACCTGTTGGGCTTGCAGGATCTGGGGCTATGAGCGAGCGTTCCATCATGCAGGCCGTAGCAAAGACCGCCCTTAGCCGCACCAAGGAAGGCTGGCTGGCGATGAACTCCGTGGCGGAGAAGACCGTCGCCCGCCCGCAGCGTTTCGCGTTGTTGGGCGCGGGCGCGGTGAATGTGGTGTCGTCGCTGTTCGGGTGGGAAAAGCCGCGGAAGGTGTCGAAGACTATTTTGATGCCTCTTTTAGCTGCCGACGTATGGGCGGACCGCCACCACCGCGACCAAACCACCACTGCCGCCCTAGTAGCCGGACTGGCTGCAGGCTGGGTGGGTGATTTGTTGTTGATGCCGAAGAATTCCAGCTTGAACCCTGGTTCAGCGGCTTTTGCGGTGAATCATGGCGTGTATTCGGCGTTGCTGTGGCGCGCTGGTGCGCGGCCGGCGTGGGCGCGGGTGGCGGCTCGGTTGCCGTTGTTGGCGGGCAGCTTGGCGTTGACGGCAGCGAAGTTGCCGAAGGCACTACCAGCAGTTTTGGGCTACGGTCCGGTGTTGGCAAGCACTTCTGTGTTAGGTGATGACCGCGCGCTGGTGCAGGGCAAAGAGCCAGGCGACCTGGCCTACGGCATTGGCCATGGAGGCAATCTGTTCTTGATCTCTGACGGTCTGCTGATTCTGAACCGGGTAGTTGGCGACGACACGAAGCTCGGCCGCCTCCTCGACGCCGCAGTGATGGACAGCTACATTGTGGCGCAGATTTTCTTAAGCGACGGCATTGGCTCGCTTGGAGAATCTGGTGTGGCTGGGCGTAGTGAATCCGCAGCTGGCGCTGAAAGCAGTGGTGCGTAGGTGAATCCCAACGAATCTGGCACCCCCGAACCCCCAGCTTCAGAACCCCCAGCTAAAGGCCCAACCGAATGGTTCGAAGCCCGTGTTGGTGTCGGCCCGTGGCAGGAAGAACATCCAGACCAGCCGCTACCAACCGACGATCATTACGATGCGAAGCTGTTGGCGGAAGGGGATCGTCGTAACGTCGTCGATGCCTATCGCTACTGGAAATTAGAGGCGATCGTCGCGGATATCGATTCGCGTCGGCATAGCTTGCATGTGGCGATCGAGAATTTCGAGCACGATGCGAATATTGGAACCGTCGTACGCACGGCCAATGCGTTTGCGGTGGATACGGTGCATATCGTGGGGCGGAAGCGGTGGAATCGCCGTGGTGCGATGGTCACGGATCGGTACCAGCATCTGCAGCATCACAGCACGGTGGCGGATGTGACAGCTTGGGCTGACCAGCACGGCATCGAAGTTGTCGCCGTAGACAACGTGCCGGGGTCTGTGCCACTGGAAACCGCGGAACTGCCGGAGAATTGCCTGCTGCTATTCGGCCAGGAAGGTCCGGGCGTTTCCCAACAAGCACGCGAAAAAGCGCGGATGACGGTTTCGATCGCCCAGTTCGGATCGACGCGCTCCATCAACGCGGGCGTGGCTGCCGGCATCGCCATGCATGCGTGGATCAGGCAGCACGCAAACTTGGATAATTCCTGGTAATTAGCCTGATAATATAGAGATAACAATTTCGACCACTTAATTTAGACCCCTCAAAGGAGTGCCGTGGTTGCCAAGATGTCCCGTTCCGAAGCTGAGGTTTGGGCTTATCGGGCGGATGTCGCCGAACAAGCGATTCGCAATCGCCATGCCACGTCCTTGTGGTCGTTGCCACACACGAACTTGGCGGTGCCTTCGTGGCCAGCTCCACGCTCCCATCGGCTGTTTCTGACCTGGCATTACTGGTGGCAGGCGCATTATTTGGACTGTTTGGTAGATGCGGCGTTGCGTGTGCCGTCGCAAGAAAAATTGCAGGTGGTGCGTCGTACGGTGCGGGGGATTCGTCGTCGGAATTTGTCGCCGCTGTCGTCGAATAAGTACTTCGACGATCGGGCGTGGATGGCGTTGGCGTTGCAGCGTGTGGATCGGGTGCAGCGTCGGCGTCGTAGTTCGCGCAGTACGCACAAGCTGATTACGGCGCTGTCTAATGGGCGCGACGAGACTTTCGGTGTGCTGCCCTGGCGCCACGGCGAGCCGTTCTTCAACGCCCCTTCGAATGGTCCGGCGGCGATTGCGTTGGCGCGGGCGGGGCGCGTTGATGAGGCCATCGAGCTCACCCAGTGGATGTTCCGCAACCTCCGCCAGGAAATTCCGGGGCACGACGCGGATGAGCCTACTTTGCTTATCGACGGACTTCGCCGCACAAACGGCGAAACCACACGAGTCACGGCAATCTACAGCTACAACCAAGGCGTGGCGATTGGGGCTTGTGTAGAAATCGGCCATCAGCTGCTACAGCGTAACGAGCCACAGCGGGCGGCCTACTACTTCGAGCAAGCGTCGGATTTGATTCACGTGGTGGCGCGCGATCTGGCTTCTGCCGATAGTGTGATCCCGGGCTGCGGTGGCGGTGATGGCGGTTTGTTCAACGGTATCCTCGCACGCTACTTGGCGGATGCGGCCGTGCGCCTGCCACAGAATGATCCGGCTGGCCGGGCAGCCGCGCGCATTGCCCGGCGCATGGTACTGAAATCCGGCGAGGCTGCCTGGATGCACCGCCTGGAGGTCGATGGCCTGCCGCTTTTTCCCGCCGACTGGACTAAAGATGCTCAGTTCCCCTACGGCAAAGGCACCGTGGCAGCGAAGAAGCAGGGTGCGGTGCATGGCTCGGAAATCCACGAACGGGATCTATCGGTACAACTGTCTGGCTGGATGCTAATGGAAGCCGGTAGCCGAGTAGCACAGGATGCGCATCGGCGCACCATATTAAATGGTTCCCTAGAATAGGCTGCATGCAATTTAAAGACATGTTGGCTCCAGATCCAGTGCATTTACCCGCCGACGAGGCTGCGGAAAAGATGCGCCAGGAAGGAGCTACTGCTGCAGACATCGTGCAAGCGAATCCGAAAGACAGCGCTGCATGGGCTGATCTTGCCGAGGAAGCACTAGCCGCCGGCGATGTGGTGCCCGGCTACGCATATGCGCGCACCGGCTATCACCGTGGCCTGGATGCTTTACGCGGCAACGGCTGGAAAGGCTTCGGCTCCGTCCCCTGGGAGCACCAGCCCAATCAAGGTGTGCTGCGGGCTATTTCGGCTTTAGCTAAAGCAGCTCGCGCCATCGGCGAAGATGAGGAATACGACCGCTGCCTGGCACTACTGCAGGACTGCGATCAGCAGGCGGTCGCGGCCACAGGGCTGTAGTAGCCGTTTTGGCTTTGATCCTCCGGCCACATTCGCTATCGGCATTCGCTATCCGCATGAAATCCGCATTCGCTATCGGCATGCGCGATCTGCATTCGTAATCCACATGAACAAAATGCATCAAAACGCCTAAACGTTAACGGCTGATTGTTATGGAAGACATCAATAAGAATAATCCGCGTCCAGAGCTCGGGTGGTATCCCGATGTTTTGTCGCACACCGGTTCGCGAGCCGTGATGGCCATCCGGCGCAGCATGCGCCCACGTACCCGCTTCTTGCACGGGTTTACCCGGGTGCGTAACAAGATGATGCTGATTATCCAGGCTACCCTGGCAGCGGGCATCGCCTACTGGTTCGCTCTGGATGTCTTAGGCCATAACAATCCGTTCTTCGCGCCGATGGCGGCTTTCATCGGCTTGAACGTTTTAACCCAAGGGCCGCGACTGAAATCATCCGTCCAATTGGTATTCGGTGCGGCTTTGGGTGTCTTTGTGGGCGACTTGATTATTTCGTCGTTAGGCACTGGCACCGTACAACTCACGCTCGGTGTTTTTGCCGCGATGATTGTGGGCGTGTTCATGGGGCGCGGGCCGCTGGTGGTGAATCAGGCGGCGTCGTCGGCAGTGCTCATCGCCACGATCATGCCTCCCGGAACGATGAGCGCCTACAACCGCATGATCGACGCCCTCGTCGGCGGCATTATCGGCGTGATCATCATGGCGGTGCTCCCGCGCAACCCGCTGCCTGGCGTGCGTCGACGCGTAGCAACCGTGCTGGATCTTGCTGCCGATATACTTTACGACGTCGGACGCGGACTGCAGACCGGCGACACCGAGCGCATCCGAGCAGCCCTACAAGTAGGGCGATCCTCGCAGGTAGAAGTAACGACGATGGACAGCGCGCTTGCTGAAGCCCAAGAGCAAGTGAAAGTCTCGCCGCTGTTGTGGCACCAGAGGGAGAAGCTGGCGTCGCTCGCTAGGATCGTTCACCCCACAGATAACGCGATGCGCAATATTCGCATCCTGGCGCGAAGATCCATTGTGGCGAAGGAGGACCACATTGAGATTAGTCCGGAGTTGGTGAACATTATTCTGGATGTGTCGGATGCTGCGCGGACCGTGCGGATTCTGCTGGATAACAACCCGAACCTCGAGCACATCCCGGCGTGGGGCGAGCTGCCATACGAAGATAGCGCCACGCTTTCAGAGCGCACCACTACTAGCTACGAGGACGCCATCCGGCAGCTGAGGCGCCTGGCTGCACGGATGCATCCATCGCTGATTGAGGGCAAAACGCTATCGGAGGTTGTGGTATTCGCGCAGTGTCGTTCGTTGACTGTGGATTTGTTGCAGGTGTGTGGGTTGTCGAGGCTGTCGGCGGTGGCGACGTTGCCACCAACGACGCCGCACCCTGCTGTGCCGCCGGAGGTTTGGGCTGACTAGGGGTGTGTATCCTCCGGTAGGGTTCTTTAGCCTCTGTGAGGCCCGCGGGTGATCCCCGCAAAGCCCGTGAATGATCCGCCGGAAGGCCAGTTTGGTCTTCGGTTGGGCGGTTTAGCCTCCGTGAGGCCCGTGGATGAGGCCGAAAAGAGAGGCAATTTTTTGCCGTTCTGGAGGTCGAAAATGGCATGGTGCAAAACGCACATAAATTCTCGCTAAAATCGCTGATTTTGCCTAAAATATTGTGCATTCTGCATCCTGAGGGTGCAGAACCGCACAATAAAGTTGCGATTTTCGTGGATTTTTTCGATAATTTTTGAACATTCTGCACCATCGATGGTGCAAAACGCACAACAATTTTTCCATTTCAGGTGAAAATCGCGTTGAGCACTGTGCGCTCCGCACCAACCTACTGGTAGACGCGATTTTCGAAGTCTGCGCAACCTGAAGTCTCGGCTTCTGCAGCCCCTCGATTTTAATTTCGTCACTGTGTCGTTATTCGCAGTGTTCTGGTCTGCATATCGAATCTCAAAGCTTTAAATTGCCGATACAGTGATCAGGGCGCTTAGCCAGCTATACAAATTAAAACTCAGCCTCCGCATTCTCCAACAATTTCCTGCAATAAATAAATGCTTGCGCATGCAAATTGCATAGGGGCGGCAAAACAGTGGATGCGTGGCAAAACAGTGGGCGGGCGTCCCAACAGTGGGTGGGGCGTCCCAACAGCGACTGCACGCCCACAAATTACTGTTCCCGCCACCACAGGACTACATTGATCTTATGAAGCGTCCTGCGTTCATCGTGGCGGGTGGTTTCCTGCTGCTGATCGTATTTGGCACGGTGCTGCTTAGTCTTCCCGTGGCACATGGCTCGGGCGTCAGCTTCGACCCCGTGACCTCCCTGTTTACCGCCACCTCCGCCGTGTGCCTCACTGGCCTGGTGGTGGTGGATACCGCCAGCTATTTTTCGCCGCTTGGCCAAGGCATCATCATGCTGCTGATCCAGTTGGGTGGCCTCGGGATCATGACGCTCACCGTCTTAGTCAGCTGGCTCGTCATCGGCAAGATCGGTTTGAAAAACACGTTGGCCACCACTGCGGAGGGTCGGGCGACGAATCTCGGCGAGGTGAAGAAAACTGTCGCGGTGATTGCCGGGGTGTCGCTTGCGGTGGAGTTGGTCGTCGCCAGCGTCCTTACCATCCGCTTTGCTACCACCTACCACATGGGCCTGCCTCACGCCCTCTGGCACGGCACGTTCCACGCGGTCTCGGCGTTCAACAATGCGGGGTTTGCGCTGAAGAGTGATTCGTTGATTAGTTACGCTAACGACGCTTTTATCCTCGGGCCGCTGGCGATCGGCATCATTCTAGGTGGTTTGGGGTTTTATGTGTTGATTGCGCCGCGGCGGGCATACCGCACTTTAAGTGGCTGGTTTACGGTGTGGGGCACGGTACTGCTGCTGGCAATCGGCACGCTGGGTGGCAGGGTGTTTGAGCAAGAGTCCTGGTTGGTGTCATTTTTCCAATCGGCAACTACCCGGACCGCTTGGTTTAACGCCATCAATATGGAGACCCTCCACCCGGGCTCGATCGTGTTAACGGAAGTGCTGATGGCAATCGGCGGTGGTTCCGGTGGTACCGCCGGTGGCGTGCGGATAACCACGGTTGCGGTGCTGATTGCTGTAGTGATTGCAGAAGTTCAAGGCAGGGAAGAGGTGGACATCCGTCGTAAGCGAATTCCGTCTGCAACTGTGCGGCAGGCTCTTGCTGTGGTGATGTTATCGCTCACGCTGGTCATCGGTGCCACGTTGGCGATCACTACGGTGGCGCCGGAGCTGGGGATGGAAGCGATCACGTTCGAGGTGATCAGCGCGTTTTCTACGACGGGGTTGTCGTTGGGGATTACGGCGGCGCTTCCCGTATCCGCGCAACTGATTTTGGTGGTATTGATGTTTGCGGGAAGGGTTGGGCCGATCACGGTGGTGGCGGCCTTGGCGTCGCAGAAGCGGAGTCATTTGTCGTATCCGAAAGAAAGGCCGCTCATTGGCTAGGCAGTTGGTAATCATTTTGGGGCTCGGCCGTTTTGGGCTGGCGCTGGGCGAGGAGCTCGTGGCCACCGGCGTTGAGGTGCTCGGCGTGGATAAAAGTGAAGCTCAGGTGATGAAAGCCGAGAAGTTCACGCACACGGTGATCGCCGATGCCACGGACATCGAGGCGCTCAAGCAGTTGGGTGTGCGCGAGGCCGAACACGTGATTGTGGGCATTGGCGAGGATATGTCGGCGTCGCTGCTCACCGTGAATAACCTCAATGATCTGGGCGTGGTGGGCGTGTGGGCGAAGGCCGATTCGGATGCGCACGCGAAGATTCTGAAGGCGCTGGGGGTGGATAATCTGATCCGTCCGGAGTTTTCCAGTGGCCGGCGTTTGGCGCATATGATCTCCGGGTACGCGGAAGACTACGCGGAGTTCGACGCCGATTACGCCATGATGAAGGTCGCCGCACCCCGCTGGATTTACGGCCTAGATATCGCTGTGGCGGAGCCGGATATCGTGGCGATTAAACGCTCTGGGCTGCAGTTTCGCCCCACGGTACCCGGCGATGTGATCCTGCCGGGCGATATTTTGATTATTGCTGGCGACGTGCGGACGCTCGAACAGTTCTGCAAGAAACGGTGCAAGTCGTAGCTAGCTAGCTGAGCCGAGCTACCTGAAGCCAGCTAGCTGAACAGCGTCTGGCCTACGTAGGTATCCCCGTCACGCATACCAGGCGGCACGATGTAGAGGCCGGTGGCGATGTGCTGGAGGTATTCGGTCATCAGGTCGGTGCGCATCTTGGCCAAGATCGGGACGAAATTGGTCTGAGGGTTGCGCACATAGGCGATGAAGAACAAACCCGCATTGAGGCGACCTAGGTAGTCGATGCCCTCGGTGTAGTTGTAGCCACGGCGCAACATCCGACGGCCGTTGTTGTTATCCGGGTGCATCAAGCGGACGTGGGAGTTTTCGTCGATAGCCGGATTGTTGAAATCGGGCTCGGTGAACTCTTCGCCACCAGATAGGGGAGCGCCTTCGAGCTTGTCGCGGCCCACGATGTTTTCCTGCTCGGACAGGATCAGCTCGTCCCAGACTTCCATCATCTGCAGGATCTTGCGGAATGCGAAGTAGGAGCCGCCGGCAGCCCAGTCGCCGGCTTCATCGTCGGGTTGGATCCATAGGTGCTCGTTGAGCTCTTCCTGGGGTTCCTCGGCTTTGATGTTCGCAGTGCCATCTTTGAAACCGAAGAGGTTGCGCGGTGTCTTTTGGTCTTTCGACGTAGAAGACGTCCGCCCGTAGCCCAGCTGCATCCAGCGTACGGTCGCAAGGCCAAAGGCGATGCGTTTGAACTGATGCGCTGCATGCAGCACCACCATCGGATCTTCGGCACAGATTTGAATCAGCAGATCGCCGTGGGAGCGATCTTCGTCGATCTTTTCTGCCGCCATGCGTGGAATGCCGTCGCGCAGCAAGCTTGGCATCCGGTGGGCGATGCCGAAGCGATCGCCATCTTCTGGGTGCTCGAACAAGCTCGCGCCGAATGCGAAGGTTACGGTCAGCGATGCGGGACCTAGATCCATTGCTTCGCCGGTGTCGTCGGGAGGCACGTCGTCGCGTACCTTCGGAGTATTCACCGGATCACCATCCATCAGGCGTTCGGCAGCGATTGACCATTTCTCCAGCAGATCGATGAGATCCTTTTGGCGGCTGGCTGTCATGTCGAACGCGATAGCAATCATTTGCTGCTGCGCCGGAGTGATGATGCCCGGCTGGTGTTCGCCGCGGAAATCCACGGCAGTATCCCACGACGGGGTGCCATCATCACGGTGGCGCTCCAGCGCCATACCGCCTGCTAACCCCACGGCACCAGTAGCCAAACCACCGAAACCGATGGCAGTGATCATCTGGCGTCGCGTCAAACCACGGCGAGATTCATCCTTGGCATGCTGTGATTCCGGCGCCCCGGATTCATGTGGAGGTTGGTTAGAAGGAGGTACAGACATTAGATAATCGCTTCAGTTAGCTTTGCTAGTGGTACGCGCAGTGCGTCTACCTTGTCGGATAGTTCCTTGCGTTCCTTTTTGTCGACATCTTCGTAGGAGACGAAGCCGTCGCCGTCACGGTACTTATCCAGTTCGGCCTGCAGTTCGTCGAAACGCGCGTGGATGGTGTCGGTGAGCTCTGGGTCGTTCTTCTTTGCCAGAGGCTCCACGTTGCCGAATGCCACCTGAGCGCCTTCGAGGTTGGCCTGGAAGTCGTACAAGTCAGTGTGCGAGAACGCTTCTTCTTCGCCGGTGATCTTGGTGGTTGCTACTTCTTCCAGCAAGGCGATGGCGCCGTTGGATACGTCGTCAATGCCAATCTTGAAGTCGTCCGAGTACACCAGGTCGTAGAGCTCCTGGGTATCGGCAACCAGCTTGTCCGCCATTTCCTTGGCTTCTTCTTCAGTCAGGCCAGCGTAGCCCTCTGGGCGCCACAGATCCTTTTCGATCACGTGCCAGCCGGTCCACTGACGATCCTCGGTGTCATCGGCTTCCTGGTAGTCAGCTTCACGCTCGTCCAGTGCTGGGTCGATATCACCGAATGCTTCAGCAGTTGGCTCGATGCGCTCGTAGTACATACGAGTAGGAGCGTAAAGCTCGCGGGCTTCCTCATCATTGCCCGAGGTGTAGACCTCAGCGAAGTTCTTGGTTGCCTCTAGCAGCTGGCCAGCTTGGTCGCGTACGTATGCGGTGTAGTTGGTTACCGCGTCGTCGATAAGCTGCTGATCATCTGCAGAAACGGTGACTTCCTCGCCGGAATCGGTGACCGTGAACTCGCGGACGTCAACCAGTGCGCCCACCATGTTGGTCTTGCAAGCGGTGTAGTAAGTGCCTGGTTCCAACAGTAGACGGTAATCAGTGGTGGTACCCGGTCCGAGGTTCTCGCGCTCGCCTACGATGCGCAGCTGATCCTCGGCAAGAATTTCAAACTCGTTACGAACCGTGCCCTCGTTCGCCAGGGTGAAAGACACAGTGCCGGAAGGGACTTCGCTGACCGCAACATCGCACTTATCGTCGGTGATTGTCACTTCAATAGGGCCGCCGTTGCCGGATCCCTCGCCTGCCGCATCGTTTGCGGGCTCGTTTGCAGTACATGCAGAAAGCGTGACGACGGCAATGCCACCTAAGGCAAGAGCGATACGGCTATGCTTCGAGCTTTTCATGATGATCCTTATGATCCTTCTTCGGAGATTGAGCAGAAATTTTCAGGAAAATCGGCAGGGTAATCACCAGATACAGCGCCCAGCCTGCAGCCTGCAGGTGCGTTGGGCTTAGGTTGAAGTTGAACATTGCCTCTGCGAGCACGAACCACAGAGCATCGACACGAAGTAGTGGGTTCGAACCATCGAAGTACGGGCTGAGGTCGTACAACCAATTGCCCCAACCTGGCAATACGCTGGCTTCTTGTAGATCGCCAATACCGTAAGACACAATGCCGGCAGCCACGATAATCAAAAGAACGCCGGTGACTTTGAAGAACTTGCTCAAATTAATTCGAGCAGTACCGGTGTAGACCAGCCAGCCGATAATTATCGAAACAATTAAACCGCAGACCACGCCAAGTACCGGCGCCATCACGCCTGATTGCTGGGTGGCTTTCACAGTTGCCCACACGAATAGGGCGGTTTCGATACCTTCACGGCCCACACTGATAATTGCTAGCCAGACAATGCCCCAGCCAGTGCCCTTCAAGGCGGTATCGGCTTGGGCGCGTAAGTCTCCGGATAATTGCCGGGAATGCTTGGCCATCCAGAAGATCATCCAGGTGACCATTGCTACAGCTAGCAGCGACAGCGAGCCACCGAGGATTTCCTGAGCTTGGAAAGTAAGAGTGTACGGGCCCCAAGTCATAAACGCACCGGCAGCTAGCGGTATCGCTGCAGCCAGTGCCACACCTAACCAAAGCTTCGGTAGTACTTCACGCCGATCCATCTTCGTGATGTAGGCAATCAAGATGCCTACGATCAACGCTGCTTCCACTCCTTCGCGTAATGCGATTAGGAAGTTCGCGAGGAACATTCATCTACCCCTGTGCGAGTTACCAGACCAGTAGTTCTAATAACAGATATTTATCGACTACTAGTGCCCATTCCTACTTTTGTGCAGGACTTTTTAGTGATCCCGAACGCCCCTAAGTTTAAAGGAAGCAAACCAGCGGGGGCTAATAAAATATTTTAAGGGTGGGGTAATTGGGGGTGGCTAGGGTGCCAGGGGTGATGCTTGTTGGGCTGGCGAACGACGAAAACGCAACAAAATCCCTGATCAGTATTAGTTAATCCATTTAACGTACTAATTGTAGATCTAATAAATGGCGATAAATAGTTACTTTTTCGCGAGGCTTTTTGGTCTCGATGCCGTCGCGGACATAGCGGAAACCAGGGCCGCCGGCTTGAACCGCGCGCCCTTCGATCGGGGCGTGGGGTTCACGCTGAAGGGGAGTTTGGGAATTGCCCAGGCGATTTTTGATGCGCGACCAGAGGGAGGGGGCGTGGGAGCTGCCAGCCCCACCCGTCGTTCGCGCACCCGCCCGCTCTCCTGAGCCATCCGGAAATGGCAACTCAGCGGCCACTAGCCCCGGCGCGCCCGTCGTCGGCCGTACCTGCACACCGGCTGATCGTCCGCTAAACAATTCGTGTTCGTCTACATAAACCTCACCGACGAATCCGTCAGCGGAGCTCGTGCCCGTGATATCCGGTTCCGTCAGCAGCGCGTAGCCCACGATTGCGCGTCCGGTGTCGTCGCGGATCAGTGGCACCGGAGAGACCGCACCCCGGCGCGCCTGCTCCAAGGTCAACGCTTCCATACCCCAGTTCGTAGCTGCTGGCGACGGATACGCGCCGGGCACGTGAGCAACTTCGAACCACAACAGATTGCGCCGCATCAAATGGGTGACCACTGCTGCTAACGACGCATCCGGCCCCAGCACGATCAGACGCACTGGCTCGGAAGGTTGCTGTGGCGCACGCTTCGGTTGTTGCAGGTGCGGGACATCCTTTTGCTGGGAGATTTCCTCCGGCGTTGGTGCGGTGTCGTGTGGCAGCACCTCGGCGGCGATCTCTGTTAAGAACGCCAGATCTCGTCGCCCCGGCAGTACGGGCAGCTCGACGTGGACTTCGCCCGCGCCCCCGCCGGCACTCCCAGCTACGTCGCCAGCATCCGCGCCAGAACCAACGTCAGTACCGCAATGCAACACTATTGTCCGCATAGCACTAAACTCTAGCGTGGCTGTTTTGCTGCAGGGCAACTGTGCACATCCGCACAGCCGTGCACTACTGCGCACGAACCGCCCGCAACCGTTTGTACTGTTTTATTCACCGTTTTCACTGGGAGTGATTTGTCGATGGCCGCAATTATTATCGTGGGCGCACAGTGGGGTGACGAAGGTAAAGGCAAAGCTACCGATATTCTTGGTGGCCGAGTTGATTACGTCGTCAAGCCCAATGGAGGTAATAACGCAGGTCATACCGTGGTTGTGGGTGGCGAGAAGTACGAGCTGAAGCTGCTGCCGGCAGGTGTGCTCTCGGAGAACGCCACGCCTGTGATTGGCAATGGTTGCGTGGTGAATCTCGAGGCGCTTTTCGACGAAATTGATGGCCTGGAAGCCCGTGGGGCAAACGCTTCCCGGTTGCGCGTTTCGGGTAATGCGCACATGGTGGCTCCGTACCATCAGACGCTGGACCGTGTGACGGAACGTTTCCTGGGCAAGCGCGCGATTGGTACCACTGGCCGCGGTATCGGTCCGACGTATGCGGATAAGGTTTCGCGCGTGGGTCTGCGTGTTCAGGACATTCTCGATGAGTCGATTCTGCGCCAGAAGATCGAATCCGCGCTGTATCAGAAGAATCAGATCCTGGTGAAGCTATATAACCGCAATGCCATCGAGGCGGATCGGATTTTCGATTACTTCATGTCTTATGCGGAGCGGTTGCGTCCGATGATTGTCGATTCCACCACCTTGCTGAATCAGGCGTTGGATCGTGGCGAATCGGTGTTGATGGAGGGTGGCCAGGCCACGATGCTGGATGTCGATCATGGCACCTACCCGTTCGTGACTTCCTCGAATCCAACCGCGGGTGGCGCGTGTGTGGGCTCGGGTATTGGTCCGACGAAGATTACCTCCACGCTGGGCATTATGAAGGCGTACACCACGCGTGTGGGTGCCGGTCCGTTCCCAACCGAGTTGTTCGACAAATGGGGCGAGTACCTACAGACCACCGGCGGCGAGGTAGGCGTCAATACCGGCCGTAAGCGCCGTTGCGGTTGGTACGATTCGCTGCTGGCTCGCTACGCCGCGCGCGTCAATGGCTTCACGGATTTGTTCATCACGAAGTTGGATGTGCTCACCGGTATCGGCGAGATTCCGATTTGTGTGGCTTACGACGTGGACGGCGTGCGTCACGACGAAATGCCACTGACGCAATCCGAGTTTCACCATGCCGAGCCAATTTACGAAACCATGCCGGCTTGGGATGAAGACATCACCAATTGCAAGACCTTCGATGAGCTTCCAGAACGCGCCCAGGATTACTTGAAGCGCCTGGAAGAACTATCTGGCGCGCCGATTTCCTACATTGGTGTTGGACCTGGCCGCGACCAGACCATCGTGATCAACGATGTGATTGATAGGTAATTTTCAACGCGCGTGATTGGTGCGGGCGTTTTACGGTTAGTCCATGACGAATCGCAAAACCCCCGGGATCGTAGCACCAGGCAAGGACGTAGCTGGCTTGGAAGCTGCCGACGAAACTAGAGCACCGCACGCAGCTAAAGCGGCGACCGCAGCAATTGCGGCCGCCGCTTTTGTTGTCGCACCGCTTGCCGGCGCCTGTACTGCCGATGACGCCAACCTGCCGGTAGCGCCGGAAGCAGCCACCTCGGTTGCTACCGCGCCGAGCGTTGCGGGGGAGGGCAGTGCTTCGGGCGATGCTGCCGTTGGCGATCCGGCTGCTGCCGCTAATTTGCCTCAAGGCTTTGATCTGCAATCTCACCGTGGCGGCCGCGGCGAGTGGACGGAAGAATCCGCTGCTGCGATGCGCAATTCCCTGGAGCTTGGCGTGACCACGCTGGAGCTCGACATCGTCATGAGTAAAGATGGCGTGCCCGTGGTTTGGCATGATCCTGTGGTGGAAGCAGAAAAATGCTCAGGCCCATATGTTGGGCAGTTGATTAAGGATCTCACTTTTGCCCAGCTCCAAGAGCTGACCTGCGATAAGAAACTGGAAAACTTCCCCGATGCCGAGGCAATCCAGGGCAACACCATGATCAACCTGGCAGACCTCTTCGAGCTGGCTACCGATTACCCAGAGGTTCACTTCAACATCGAGACCAAAATCGAAGCCGCCGAGCCCGATCAATCGAAAACTCCCGAAGAATTCGTCAACGCCATCCTCGACGAGATTGACCGCGCCGGGGTCGCCGATCGCGCGATGATCCAAAGCTTCGATTGGCGCACCTTCCCGTTGGTAGCCGCCCGCAATCCAGAGATTCCATTGGTTCTGCTGTGGGACGAAACTACGTGGCTGGCCGATTCACCGTGGACGGGAACTGTCGATTACTCCGAGGTAGACGGCGATATTTTCGCAGCAGCACAGCAGTTAGGCGTCCATGTGCTCTCGCCAGGGTACGCGGTTCCGTACGGCACTTCGGCTGGCGATAGCGATTATCATCCGGTGGCCACCGCTGATTTCGTCGCCCGCGCACATGATCTGGGATTCAAAGTGGTGCCGTGGACGATCAACGACGCAGCAACAATGAACGAGCAGATCGCCGCCGGCGTGGACGGCATCATCACCGACTACCCAACCCTGCTGCGCCAGGTGATGGCCGATCGTGACATGGAATTGCCTGGCGACAAAAGCTAGGGGAGAAAGCTAGGGGCTAAAACTAGGCAGAAAACTAGATTGCCGATCGGGCAGCGGGCTCGCACAATAGCGCTATGGCAGGATCCAGTACCACCTCGCACGCCGACACCCACAAGACCCCGCACGCCAGCTCGCCCTCGATGACCCCGCACCCCAGCCCACAAACTTCTAACCGGCGCCGCATCATCGCTGACGTCGACACCGGCATCGATGACATGCTCGCCCTCATCTATCTGGCCGGCATGCATCATCTCGGGGAGATCGACCTAGCTGCCGTCACCACGTCTGCCGGCAACACCACCGCCATCCAGGCAGCTGCCAACACCCGCTATGTGCTGCACTTATGTGGCTTGAGCCAGATTCCGGTGGTCGCCGGCAGCCCGAATCCGCTGGCCATTGAACTGACCACTACGCCCGAAACTCACGGCCCTTCCGGATTGGGATACGCGCAGGCGCCGCAGGAATTTTTGCTTGCCGACGACGCGTCGGCCGCCAACTCCGCCGGCCATACGGCGCTAGAGCTGTGGCACCAATTCCCACAAAGCCACTTACTGATCACCGGACCCTTAACGCTGCTCGCACGGGATCTCATAGCTGAATCCGTCCGCGAATCTAACCTCGAATCACCTGCCGGATCAGCCTTGGAACAGTTCGCCTCTGTGACAGTGATGGGAGGTGCCGTCGATTATCCCGGCAACACCACCGAGACAGCCGAATGGAATTTCTGGGTTGATCCCGATGCAGTGGCTAAAGTCTTCGAAGCCTACGGCGCAACAGACCTCAACCACTCCAACCATCCCACACGCCCGCCGCTAACCCTGGCTTCGCTGCAAGTTACCGAACAAGTAATTCTCACCCCAGAACTGCTCACATCCTGGAACTTCCACTCTCACCACCAACTACGCCAGCTAGTCCACGATGCAGTGCGGTTCTATTTCGAATTCCACGAATCTGTCGGCGTGGGCTATTGCGCACAGATTCACGATCTTCTAGCAGCGCAAATTGCCTGTGGCCGGGCACAAGCAATCGGCCTCTCCACCAGAGAAACCCAACTCGCTGCCGATCTAAACCACCGTGGCACCATTCAGGCCACAACCAGAAAAGCCCACACCCAAAACACCCACGCACAAACTACTCGCCCAGCAGCAACTGTCTACCTCGTCGATCAGGTTGACGGCCAGAAAGTTTGGCAGGAGTTTGCTCGGGCTTTGGCTGCTGTTACGTCGTTAGCCGTTTAAGCTAGGGCATATGTATACCCCCGCTGAGATTGGTACCCCGTACACCGATACCGCGCTGCGCGTGCTGTTGTTGGGTTCAGGTGAACTAGGCAAGGAAGTGGCGATTTCATTCCAGCGTTTGGGGGTAGAGGTGCACGCTGCGGATCGCTACGAGCATGCGCCGGCCCACCAGGTGGCGCACTACTGGTATCAGCTGGATATGACGGATGCGCAGGCGGTGAAGGATCTGGTGGGCAAGGTGCGGCCACATTTCGTTGTCCCTGAGATCGAGGCGCTAGCGACGGATGCGCTCGTCGAACTCGAAGAACAAGGCGTTACCACTGTGGTGCCTACTGCGAAAGCAGCACAGTTGACGATGAATCGTGAGGGTATTCGTCGTTTAGCAGCAGAAGAAGTAGGCCTGCCCACGTCGAAGTACCAATTCGCGTCGGATTACGACGAATTTCGTGCGGCCGTGCAGACGGTGGGCATGCCGTGTGTGGTGAAGCCTGTGATGAGTTCGTCTGGCAAGGGCCAATCGACGATCCGTAGCGAAGCGGATATCGATCGGGCGTGGGAGTATGCGGCCTCGGGCGCGCGCGTCGCTTCGGGGCGCGTGATCGTGGAGGGGTTCGTGAACTTTGATTATGAGATCACGATGCTTACCGTGCGTTCGATCAACCCGGAGACCGGCGCCGGGGCGACGTGGTTCTGCGAGCCGATTGGGCACCGCCAGGTAGGTGGCGATTATGTGGAGTCCTGGCAGCCAACGCCGATGAGTGAGGTGGCGCTGGACAATGCGCGTTCGGTGGCCGCCCGCATTACGAATGCGCTGGGTGGGCGCGGTATTTTCGGCGTGGAGCTGTTCGTCCGTGGTGATGATGTGTGGTTCTCTGAGGTCAGCCCTCGGCCGCACGATACGGGCATGGTGACGATGGCTACGCAGCGCTTTTCCGAGTTCGACTTGCACGTCCGTGCCATTTTGGGCTTGCCGATCGACACGACGTTGATCTCCCCGGGTGCGTCCGCGGTGGTGTATGGCGGTCCGCTCGAGGCAGGCGAAGGCGCGCCACGGATTTCGGGTGTTGCGGAAGCTATGGCTATCGACGAAACCGATGTCCGCCTATTCGGCAAGCCCGACTGCGGAAGCCAGCGGCGCATGGGCGTGTGCTTATCAACGGCGGAGTCGGTCGACGACGCCCGCGATCACGCAGCCGATGCAGCAAGCCGCATCCGAGTCTTCAATGGTGAGGGCTAGCTTTTATCCCTGTGGCGTAACTGGTGGTTCTGCAGACCAAGGGAACACAATCCATTCGTCAGTGTTGCGCCAGACGTAGTCTGCTTCCACCACAGAGGCAGACTTTCCATACAACACAGCAGAGCGCACCTCAGCGCCATGGCTGCGCAAAATATCGAGTACTAGCTGCAGGGTGCGGCCGGAATCAGCCACATCGTCGACTACTAGCAGGCGCTTGTTCGAGATCGACTCAATATCCAGCAATGGCTCTAGCAGCACTGGATCGGGGAGGGTTTCGTGGACGTCCGTGTAAAACTCCACGTTAATTGCGTCCGAGAGCTTCACACCCATCGCGTAGCTCAGCGCACCGGCAGGTAGCAGGCCACCGCGTGCTACCGCAATGATGATTTCCGGATCGAATTCGCTATCGACGATCGTTTGAGCCAGTTCGCGCGATGCTTGGCCAAATAAATCCCAGGTGAGAATCTCTTTGTTTGGTAGTTCAGCCGAGTCTGCATGATAAGCCATGTTCCTACCTTAGACGCTGTACTGGCTTTCCGTCACACCGGCATATTCGCCTTAGCGCTGCTGGGAATAACGAACCATGTCTTCCCATTCCACAGTCTTTTTCCGGCCGCGCCCCTCAGCTTCACCAGCAGCGATCTCAAAGGCGTCGAGCGCATGCCAGTCGTCCCAGGTCAGGAACTCCACACCACGATTCTTGAGTAGCTCGGTGATTGCGGTGAAGTGCTCGTCGTTAGATAGATCCTGAGGCTGGAACGTACGTCCGGCGTCGAAGTCCTCGAGCAAGCAGGCGACGGTTTCATTCGCGTCACCCTTGGTGTTGCCAATCAAGCCTACTGGCCCGCGCTTAACCCAACCCGTGGTGTAGAGACCGCGCAGGTGAGAAGCTTGCGATGCGCTTGCCGACGAGCTGTCGGCCACCTCGTCTGCCTGATTCAACACACGACCAGCGGCGTTCGGGATGACATGACGCTGGTGATCGAAAGGAACCCCTGGCAGAGCATCAGAGCGGTAACCCACAGCCGAATACACAGCTTGTACTGGCCAATCGGTGAATTTACCGGTGCCGCGGATGCCACCTTCGCCGTCGTATTCGGTGCGCTCGGTGCGGAAACCGACCACGCATGGTTGGCCGTTAGCGTCAGTTCCTTCGAGGATCTCTACTGGTGATTCAAAGAAGTGAATGTGCAGCTTGTGTGGTGCGCCGACACGGTCGCGCATGGCGTAGCCTTCCAAGATCTGGCAGATCTGGTCGACGATTTTGGACTCGCGGCGTAGCTGCACCGAGGCGTCGTCGTAGTCGATGTCTTCTGGAGAGACCACCACCTCGATGGTGGGTGAGTGATCCAGCTCTTTGAGTTCCAAAGGCGTGAACTTCGCTTGTGCCGGACCGCGACGACCGAACACATGCACTTCCTTGGCCTGGTTTTGCTTCAAGGATTCGTAGACGTTGTCGGCGATTTCGGTGACCAGAAGTTCGTCGGCAGTTTTTGCCAAGATGCGGGAAATATCCAGGCCAACATTGCCCACGCCAACCACAGCAACGCTTTCGGCCGAAAGATCCCAGTTACGTGGGAAATTCGGATTCGAATCATAAAAGCCCACAAATTCACCCGCGCCCCAATGCTGTGGCAAATCGGCGCCTGGGATCGGCAGCTCCCTATCGCCGTAGGCGCCGGTGGCGAAGATAATTCCGTCGTAAAGCTGCTCTAAATCGGAAACGGTGATGTCTTTGCCGAACTCGACGTTGCTGAACAGGCGGATTTCGTCCTTATCCATCACGCGGTGCAGAGACTTAATAATGCCCTTAATGCGTGGATGATCAGGTGCAACGCCGTAACGGATCAGGCCAAAAGGTGCGGGCATCATCTCGAAGATGTCCACGTGCACATTGTGATCGGACTTCAACAGCGCATCCGAGGCATACACGCCGGCAGGGCCGGAACCAATCACTGCCACCCGCACCGGACGTTCTGCTTTGGAATCGAGCAGCGGGTTATCCGCGGTGGACAGTGGTTCGTCGGTACGGGAATCGGTGTGCGCCATTAGGAGAAATAATCCTCAAAGTTCGAAGTTCAGGGGCTGGTCAGAGCGGAATAGTTGTGGGCGGTTAGCCGAAAGCTAGCCGCAAGTTAGCCGCAGGTTAGTCCAGCCAAAATGCACTGGTGAATATACCTGCGGTTAGGGCAGACTTTCAAGGGTATTCACGCGGTGACGGCAGGGTTGGCTGCCAAGCTGGTGGTGTGGCTGGCGGCAGGTTGCGGTCGCCACCAACGAGCCACCTAATGCCATCCAGCGCCTTAGTGATCTCAATCACAAACACCGTAATTTAATGTGTTTTAAAAGGTTTGAGTCCCCGCTCACCTTATGTTTTGCCCTAAATCAATGTAAGCTGTATCACAATAGCGCCCACCGTGGCCGGTGATGTAGAACTTACGAATAGCTACATCAAAGCGTCTATTTTTAGACAAATTTTAGTACAAGAACACTTTAGGAAAGTTGAGAGAGGTAAAGAATCCGTGAGTAATCACGACCGCTGCCCAGCAGTGATTGTTACTGGTATCGACCAAGTTGAAAATCCACAGGAGCATATCGACGCAGTGGCAGCTGCCTTGGGCAATGCCAACGTGGTTTCCGCAGCTTCCATGGCTGATGTGGACCACACTGAAGCGCTGATTGAAGATGCTGATCATGCTTTGAACTCTGTGGTTACGGATTTCGAAGCAATGCGCGCCGAAACTGATCAGCCAGTAGTGCTGGTGGGTACTGGTTTTTATGAAACCGATCTGCGTATCGCTACGGTCACCGGAGCTGGCGTGGTGCTGTTGGCGAATCCAGAGTCACCGTCGTCGCGCACCCGTTTGGCGCTGGTTGCCGCGGAGAAGCACTTTGCCTCTGTTGTTGCTGTGGTGAGCTCTGATCCAGATTTGGATCTTGGCGACACCGATGTGCCAGTAGTTGCTCTTGGCCAGGCAGATCAGCTCGGCGAGGCATTGCGTGCCGAGGTACCAAGTGTGATGACTCCGCAGCGTTTCCAGTGGTGGCTGCTGCAGCGCGCGAAGGAAAATAAGCGCCACATCGTGTTGCCAGAAGGCGACGACGATCGCATTTTGCAGGCTGCCGACGAACTGCTGCGCGACGATATTTGCGACTTGACCATCCTAGGTGAGCCAGAAGCCATGAAGGCGCGCGCCGAAGAGCTTGGCCTGGATATTTCCAAGGCAGCGATGTTTGATCCGAACACCTCGGATCACTTGGAAGGTTTCGCCGAAGAGTTCGCCGAGCTGCGTAAGTCCAAGGGCATCACCTTGGATCAAGCTCGCGAGACCATGAAGGATATTTCCTACTTCGCCACCATGATGATCCACAAGGGTCTGGCTGATGGCATGGTCTCTGGTGCCGCTCACACCACCGCGCACACCATTAAGCCTTCGTTCCAGATCATTAAGACCAAGCCAGGTGCTTCTACCGTGTCTTCGCTGTTCTTGATGGTGATGGATAACCGCCTGTGGGGCTTTGCCGATTGCGCTGTGATGCCAAAGCCAACCGCGGATCAGCTTGGCGAAATCGCTGTGGTTTCCGCCGAAACTGCTGCGGCATTCGGCATTGATCCGAAGGTTGCCATGCTGAGCTACTCCACCGGTACCTCCGGTGCAGGTGAAGATGTGGATCACGTCAAGGCTGGCCTGGATAAGGCCAAGGAGCTAGCTCCTCAGCTAAAGGTAGACGGCCCACTGCAGTTCGACGCCGCTATCTCGCCATCGACGGCTAAGAAGAAGATGCCGGATTCGGATGTTGCTGGCCAAGCCACCGTATTCGTCTTCCCTGATCTGGATGCTGGCAACATCGGCTACAAGATTGCGCAGCGCTGTGGTGGCGCTTTGGCAATCGGCCCGATTTTGCAGGGCTTGAACAAGCCAGTTAATGACTTGTCTCGTGGCGCCAGCGTGCCAGATATCGTCAACACCGTTGCCATCACCGCTATTCAAGCAGGAGGAAACTAAATGTCGAAGTTAGCGCTTGTACTGAACTCCGGTTCTTCATCCATTAAATTCCAGCTGGTAGATCCGTTCAGCGATGCTGATGCGGATGCGTACGCCTCTGGTGTCGTCGAGCGCATCGGTGAAGACGATGGCATCGTAACGTTGAAGTTCAACGGTGAAAAGCACGAGGTCACCCAGCCGATTAAGGATCACTCCGAAGGTCTCAACCTCGCATTCGACCTGATGAACGAGCACGGTTGTGGCCCGGAATCCGCTGATATTCGCGCAGTGGGTCACCGTGTGGTCCATGGTGGTCGGTTGTTCTCGGGTCCAGAGCTTATCGACGACGACACCGTCTCGATGATCGAAGAGCTCATCCCATTGGCGCCACTGCACAACCCAGCGAACATCGTTGGTATCCAGGAAGCTCGCAAGTTGCTACCGAAGGTGCCTCATGTAGCTGTGTTCGACACCGGTTTCTTCCAGTCGATGCCACCTGCAGCGTCGATGTACCCAATCAACCTTGAGGTAGCGAAGAAGTACGACATTCGCCGCTACGGCTTCCATGGCACCTCGCATGAGTTTGTCTCTAGCCAGGTTCCAGAGCTACTGGGACGTCCATCCGAGCAGGTCAACCAGATCACCTTGCACCTAGGCAATGGTTGCTCGGCTGCAGCTATCCGTGGTGGCAAGGCCGTGGATACCTCCATGGGGCTTACCCCGCTGGCAGGTCTGATGATGGGTACCCGTACCGGTGACATCGATCCAGGCATCATCTTCCACTTGGCTCGCAGTGGCATGTCTATCGACGAGATCGACAAGCTCTGCAACCGTGAATCCGGTCTGAAGGGCATCGCTGGGGCCAATGACTTCCGCGTGCTGCAGGAGCGCATGGATAACCACGACCAGGCTGCGTGGGCTGCCTACCACATGTATGTGCACCAGCTGCGCCGCTTCATTGGTTCCTACATGCTGAACCTGGGTCGCTTGGATGCGATCACCTTCACCGCTGGTGTGGGTGAAAACCATGTGGGCATCCGTCGCGACTCTATGGCAAACCTGGAGCACTTCGGCATCAAGATCGATCCAGAGCGTAACGATCAGCGCACTGATGGTCCACGTGAGATCAGCTCTGACGACTCCAAGGTGAAGGTCTTCGTAGTGCCAACCAACGAAGAGCTGGCGATTGCTCGCTACGCAATGACCTACGCGGACTAAGAGCTAAAGCTTGGCTGGCGGCTGCGCGAGTGCCAGCCACAGCACATAAAAGAAGCCACTGTAGCTTCCCAACTAGGGGAGTTCTACAGTGGCTTTCCGCTGTTTGGCGCTTGTGTCAGCTGGTCACCAGCGCCAGCTAGACGTTTACCAAATATGTACTTCGTCGCCTACTTCAAGGGTGTAGTAGTACTTCTGTGCAGCCTCGTTAGACAGGTGGATGCAGCCGTGCGACATCTGCTGCAGCGAACCCTCGTGGAACGCCTCACCGGTGTTGGTGAAGTACACCGAGTATGGCATTGGTCCGTTGTAAGGGATCGACCATTCGTCCTTAACCTTGCGGGTCACATGCAGGTTGCCGCGGGTGGTTTCGTAGCCTTCCATACCGGAGGTCATAGGAACCGGACCGTAGGTAATACGGCCATTTTCCTGCAGCCAGGTCTTCTGGTTCGCTAGATCCACACAAGCACGTGCAGTTGGCGAGCATGGATTAGCCGGTGCCTGGCGTGCTTCCTCGCGTGGCTGTGGCTGAGACTCCGCCGAAGGAGCCGATGGCGTCTGCTGCGAATCCGGTGCCGTAATGGCTTCTGGCTGGCTGTTCGAACCGGTTGCCGGTGGAATGATCTGATCCAGGATGCGGTGTGCTTCGTTCTTCGCGTTCTGGTCAATTGGCAACGCGTCGATAGTGCGCTGGGCATTGGTGCGCAACGCAGCAGCAGTTTCCTGGGACGCGCCCTCGGCCTGAGTCTGGATGCGCTTGAGCACCTCAGTCACCGAAGCTGGTAGCTGTGCGGATCCTTCGATGCTTGGCAAAGCTGGTGCCGTCAAACCTGGCGCGTTTAGGCCTGGAATCTGTCCCAGGCCTGGAACCGTCAAAGCATTGGCGGGTGTGGCGCTCAAGCCCACTAAAGCGGTGACCGCAGAGACGGTTACTACAGTGGGCTTAGCCAAACGGGAGAATAAAGACATCAGAAAGTCCTTCAATCGAGGGCGTCGACAGCTTTCATAAAAAAGTGCGATTACTGAATTTAAGGTCAGAGTCTAACGCAAAGTTCGTGGTCGAACCAGATTTGCGATGTCTACCAACCGATAACGGTGTCGCGGAAACGGCGAGGATCGCGCCAAAATCCGCAAGTTTGTCTCCAGGCCGGACCGCAAACCACTGATCGAAAATGGCACGTCGAACAGATTGTTGGAACTGGCCGCATGATCTAGATCGTGCGCGCGCAACCAGTTCAGCGCCGTTACCATCACCGCGATTTTCAACTGCGGTAAACGAGGCTCATTAGTAGGCATTTCTGCTAGACGACGAGCTGCACGACGGATCCGCGATTCCGTCATCGTGGCAGGAGTTGCCGAGGTCAAAATCAAGATCGTCGACAGCCGAGCCAGGCGATAATGCCGCGAGGACGCCGGCACCCGATCCAGCACACTAATCGCCAGTTCGTATTGATTCTCCGCAGATAGCTGGCGCGCCAGGCCGAAAGCACTGGATACCGTCGAGGGATTCGTCGCCCACACCAACGCGTAGAGACGCATCGTATTAAAACGCAGAATAGCTGGCGGCATGGAGCGTTCTGCCCAACTATCAGAGAAACTATCTCGCAATTGCACGGGAATATTGGCCAAAGGCTGCTCGAGTGCTGCGGTAGAGCGGGCGCTAATAGGGTCGAGTAGCTGTGTCGTCGCATAGCCATCGCGCTGCTGCTTCAATTCCAGCGTGGCGGCTAAGGCAAGCTTCGGGGCAGGCTCGCCAGGCAGCATATCGAGTACATGGTTGAACGATCGGAGTGCTTGATCGTAATCGTCGAGAAGCAACTCCGTAATCCCGGCGTACCATTTCCAGCGCCAGTCGCGGCGCAAACGTTCGGGGGCGGAGCGCAATCCGTCGCGAGCTTCTTCCGTCCACCCGAGGTCCAGCTGCGCGCGGATAATGGCTAGCGGCATTTCCACAGAGGTGGCGTATTCGGGATCTTCCAGCGCGTTGTTGACCATATCGATCAGTTCGCCGGGCTCGGTGAACGACGATGCTCCCAGCAGCCGCGCACCCGGATCGTGCGGGTTGACCAACGGTACGGGCAGCGCACCGGTGACCTCAAGTGGGGTGATGGTGTGGCTGCGGGTGATGCCGTCGACGAGTTGGTCGGTCTGGAACACCAAATGCTTCGTGCCATACGTGGAACGCTGAGGCGAGAAATACGTGCCTGCGTGGGGGAACTGCACGCCGTCGCGCAGGGCGAGGATCTCGCGGAGCACACCCATCAGCTGGTGTGCCATTTCGTCGGCAGACTCGAAACGCGCCGCCGGATCGGTATGACACGCACGGCGCAGCAAGCGGTACAGCGAAAAATAGCGGCGGAACAGCGTGGATTCCACGGGCGTGGGCAAATCCGGATCGTAGACGCCATCGGTGGACGGCAAGTTCACGATCAGCGACGCCAAGGTGCGACCCACCGTATAAATATCAGACGCGACGGTCGGGCCGGTTTGGGCGATCTCTGGGGCCTGGAAACCAGGGGTGCCGTAGATGTGGCCGTAGGCGCCGATACCGGTAACCGCGCCGACGTCGATCAGCTTGACCTGATCCTCGGTGACCAGGATGTTATCGGGCTTCAGATCGTTGTAAACCACTCCGCGCGAATGCAAGTAATCCAGGGCGGGGAGGATCTCCAGGATGTAGCCCACGGCCTCTTCGACAGGCAGCAAACCGTTATCGCGGGAGCGCTTCTTTTCACGCAGGGAAGGCCCGCCGACGTATTCCATCACAATGAAGCCGGAATCCGTACCGGATTCGCGGGCGTCCACGAAGTTGATGATCTTCACGATGCCGGGGTGGGTGATCTCGGCGAGGAATTCGCGCTCGGCCTGCACAATGGCCTGGTTATGGGCGTTATCGGAGGTAATCAACCCCTTGAGTACTACCCAACGGTCCGACACATTGTGGTCTACCGCAAGATAGATCCACCCCAGGCCACCATGAGCGATCGCGCCTTGAATTTCGTATTGCTGGGCGACGATATCGCCGGCTTTGAGCCTCGGCTGAGGTTTGTTGCTGCGGCGAATTTGTTCTTCGGTAAGAAGTGCGTCCTCGGGGTTAGTGGGCAGCACGAATGGTAGCTGCACCATACCTTCGGCCACGATACGTCCCTGCCGGGCTTCCGAACGGCGCGAACGAAACGTATCAAGTGCACGACGGTGTGATTCGGCCGAAGGGTCGTAGGGGACTTGGTTCTTTGCTGCTGCAGCGTTTTGTTGCTGCTTGGCTTTGTGCCGCTGCGCATCCTGCTGTTTGGCATTCGGCACGGTGACAGTATCGCCAGTGCCGCCCGAGGTGGAGCCGGATTTGCTGCCCAGGAGGTCACTTAAGTCGTCGAGGTTTGCCAGGCTGTGGAGGTCGATGTCGTCTTCGTCATCGTCGTCAGCGAAAGGATCGAAAGCCACAGACTGGGTGCCGTGCTGCTCGGGATCGGAATGCACGGTTGCTTCGGTGTGCGCGGTTGCTTCGGTGTGCAGGGAAGCTTCAGTGCCCACGTCCTGCGGATCGAGCTGTTCGGAATGCTGATCTTGGGTGCGATCCTGATCTCGTGCGGAAGAGTCTTTGTGCTGCGTCATCGTGCACCTGCCTCGGCCGAAGAGCTATTTGGATCTTCGGCTACGTAATTCGCCTCCGGTTGGGTACCACCTGGCAGGAAAGGCTCCAGCCACTCGTTGTACAACCGCTGCCACGTGCCGTCGTTACGGATGCGCTCCATCGTGACGTTCAACTGCCGCACCAAATTATCCCGGCCGCGTGCAGTAGCCACACCGTATTGTTCGGTGCTTAAGCCCCGGCCAATGATGGCGGTGGCGGGGTCTTGGTCGTTGATGCCAGCCAGGATCGTATCGTCGCCGATGATCACATCCGCTTGGCTTTGCTGCAGTGCCACCAGGCAATCAGCCCAATTCGCCACTAAAAGCAGCAGCGCATCGGGCGCGGTTTCGCGTGCAATCTGCTCGCTAGTGGAATCGTCAGCTACGCACACTGTGCTGTTGTTTAGATCCTCCACAGACTGAATCTCCGAGCGCGGTCCGGCCAAAATACCCGCTCGTGCAGTTAAGTACGGCGCTGAAAAAGCCAGCTCCTGTTGACGCGAATCCGTCATCGACATCGTACGAATCACAATATCTACTTTGCCGTTGACCAGTGCAGATACCCGTTCGTTCAAATCCACATACCGAAATTCCACGGCATCGGGATCGCCGAAAATATCGCGGGCAATCTCGCGGGCTAGGGCCACTTCAAAACCAGAAAGCTCGCCGGTTGTGGCATCACGGAAGCCCAACAGATTCAACGACTGATCTACGCCCACCACCAGACGCCCGCGCTGGTAGATCTCTGGAATCGCCTCTTCGGGATCAGCGCCATTGGGTGCCAGGGCGGCGGTGTTGGTCTCATCCATCACGTAGGTGGGGCGTTCACTGGCACGCGCATACCGCGCTTCCGGCGGCAGAGGAATAGAGCCTCGCGCGGATTCCACTGACTCGGAGTACGGATCCTCCGGCAAGCTGCCCGAGAAAGTGCAGCCCGATAATGCACCACCAGTCAGCGCCAACGACGTGAACAAAGCCACCGACGAGCGGCGAGCTCGTGCCACACCTGTCCGACGCTGCAGTCCCTTCAGACCCCGCACACCTTGCAGTCCCTTCAGACCCTTCAGTCCCCAGTGCCGCATCATAGATACTCCAATAGCCGATTGCGGAAACCGATAACCACGCAGATGGCGGCCATGATCGTCAGCAGTACGGTCAACGTCGAGAGAATCGCCGACAGCTGCCGCGCCGACTCAATCTCGTTGCGCAGATTCTCACGAGCGTGGCCAATCGCCGATTGCAACGCCGCATCCAACCGCTGGAATTCCTTACCCGATGATCCCAACCCGTCTGCGCCATTGCCCGGTGATTCGTTCGTGGTGATCTCTACGGCCGCAGCGTAGTCGCCCTCGTCGATAAAGTTCAGCATTTGCTGGTGGGTGCGCTCCCATCCGTCGAGAGCATTGCCCGCCACATCAATATTCGGATCCGAGAGCCCCCGCGATGCCTTCGCCAGCAGGTCACGCACGTCGGCAGCAGAATTCTGGAAGGTAGACACATCCGATGCTTGACGACGGACAAGGTTCAGCGTTTCCTGCGAACGAGCCTGCTGGGCAATAATCCGCGCTTCAGCCAGGGTTTCTACAGGTGCTTCGTTGTTGCGGCCGCCGGCGTCGAACTGCCAAGTCAACATCGTGGTGCCTGCGACGGCAATAAACGCCAAGACCATCAGACCCGTGGCGGTAAGCAGACCAGTGTTAATCAGGCGCCCGGTGCGCCGAGCTAGGAACCACTGCACCAAAATCAGCAAGCCAATTCCGCCCAGAATGCCCGATAGCGATAGCAAAGGCGGACGCGTAAGCTTCGCGCGGTCTAATTCGGTAGCAGCGGTGGTCTGTTCGTATAGGGCAGCGGCGGAAGGGAGGATCTCGGAGGTCATCAGATCCGATGCCGAAGCCAGATATGCCACACCAACGGGATGACCTTGGCGAGCATTCGCACGCGCCGATTCCACCAGGCCGGTATAGACAGGCAGTTGCTGCTGGATCGTGACGATGTGGTTCATCTCTGAGGAAGACACATCAGTAATACCGGCAGCTGCACGCGTGGCCGCGAGGCTCGCACCTGCGATCGCATCGGCGTAGCGCTGTTGTAGCTGGTCACCGCCGGCCAAACTACCGCGCGAAAACGAGGTGTTTGCTGAAGCATCGGCAATGGTTAGATTCGCGTAGAGGTTCTGTGCTGCGTGCGACAGCGGCTCGGAGGCCGCCGACATCTGCGCTAACTGCTCTTGGCGGTTCGCTGTGGACTGCGCCATGGCCAGCCCGGCAGCCAGGATCGCCACGATCAGCAGCACCGCGGCGAAAGTTAATTTGCCCGGCGAGGTAAAGATAAAGGTAACGATGCGCTTTAAGTACTGAGCGGATGGTCCCAAGCTATCGATGATGATCTGCTTGGTGGAATGCGTCACTGATGGAGATTCCAGGGAATCCACCTGGGAATCAGCATCGTTGGCCTGGCTAGTCTGACCAGCTTGGTTAGCTCGATCCGCTTGGCTAGCGTGACCAGCCTGGCCACCGGTAAGTTCGGCTTCGTCTGCGCCAGAACCCGATGCAGTAGCTCCAGGCTCTCCGGCATGGTCAGGATTCGAAGCCTGTTCAGCCTCAGCGCCCTTCGCACCTTTGTAGGAAAACGCCTGTGGGCCGTCTAATTCTGGGTTGATCATGGTGGTGCGGGCGCGGAAATTTGTGCGCCGCGGGGAACGCTGCTTTTGCTCCACGTTTCCTGGCCTTTCCACAATCGACCCTCTAGCTTGCCGGTGCTGGACTCTTTACCGCTAGGCGAGTCACCACCGAACACCAACACATCATAGCTGTGATTGACCCCACAGAAAAAGGTCACACTAATCACATCAGTAACATCTGGTAACAGATAGCGTACGCTTCAACAATTTTTTAGGCACAATTCCGGCATCAGCGCCCACAATTCCGCGACCGAGCCCACCCTCGCATCAAATTTAGGTGGGGTAGGGTGGGGCTCATGCTTCACGACGGCAACGGTTGGTCCGCAGGCCCCGATGGCACCAAGTGCTGGGGGCGTTTTGGCGCTGCGGGGTTAGTGGTTGTTGCTACCGATCGGCGGGCAATTTTGATGCAGCATCGTGCGGAGTGGACTTCCTGTCCGCTGACGTGGGGTGTGCCCGGTGGCGCGCGTGATTCTCACGAAACGGCAGAAGTCGCGGCGATCCGCGAGGCCTACGAAGAAACCGCCATCGACGAGAACCTGATTACCGTCCGCGATACTTTGCTTACTGCCGGGCCTTATCCGGCTGATCCGCAGCGCCCGGAGCTGGCGGGCGACTGGACATACCACACCGTGATTGCGCTGGCAGATACTGCGATTGCTACGAATCCGAATGCAGAATCGCTGGCGTTGGAGTGGGTGGTGCTTGACGACGTCGACAAGCTCAATCTACTGCCAGCATTCAGAAATAGTTGGCCACAGGTGCGGCAGCGAATTGAACAGCTGCTGGCAGCGGACTAACGAAACTGGTTAAGCCTGCTCCGGCTTGGTCTGGATCTGCTCGACGTAGTGCTCGGAATGCTCGGCGAGCTTCATCAGAGGCGGCATGCCCTTGACCAGGGCGCGCACGTCGGAAGGATCCATGGTGTAGATAATGCGGCCGACGATGTCGCACCAATGATCCACCAGGCCTTCGATAACCTTGCGGCCTTCCGGCGAGACGTAAAGATGCTGGGCGCGACGATCGGAATTGCTGTTCTTGCGAATTAACAGCCCGCTATCCAGTAGGCGGCGCACCGTGGCCGAAACGTTCGACGGACGCAGGAAACGTAACCGCGCAATATCAGAGACACCACAACCCGGATGGCTAGCGATGAAGTGGATGACTTCCATCTCGGACTGAGACAGATCCATCAACTGCGTGGGACGCTCACCTAGGCGACGCGTGGTGGCAATGAAGTTGTACAAACCGATGGCAACCTGCTCGATATGAGGGCGAATATTCGCATCAATTTCAGAGTGCAGCCGCGCGGTCTTCGGGTTATCTGGTGTGATTTGTTCGCGCAGAGTCTGGGGTTGCATGGTTGGCTCGGTCATTTGTGGTCACCTTCGGTTACGTTTATAAGAAAAATTTTAGTTACTGCTACTCTATCGCTGTTGCGAGGTAGATAGTTAGATATCTCCTAAGACGTCGTAATCAACAACCACAGGCGCGTGGTCCGAAGCACCTTTGCCCTTGCGCTCTTCGCGATCAATGAAAGAGCCAGTCACCTTTTCCGCCAACTTCGGGGAAGCCAGCTGGAAATCAATACGCATGCCCTCGCGCTTTTGGAAACGCAGCTTCTGGTAATCCCAGTACGTCCATTCGCCCTCGGTGTGAGCACGGGTAACTTCCTGGAAACCAGTGGACTGCAGTGCTGCGAAAGCTTCACGCTCTGGTGGGGTGACGTGGGTTTTGCCCTCAAAGGCGGCCATATCCCAGACATCCTCATCGCGTGGGGCGATATTGAAATCACCACCGATGACGGACAGGGCGGTGCCGGAAGTCTCGTCCACCTCCGCCGCCAGTTGTAAACGCAACTGCTCTAAGAATGACAGCTTGTACACGTAGTGTGGGTCGTCGATCTCGCGACCATTTGGCACATAGACGCTGGCGACGCGCACTTGCTGTTCCGGCTTCTCGGTAGAGCCCACCAACGCACTGATGTAGCGTGCTTCCACGGCTTGATCTTGCTCGGGGTCTTTATGGAATCCCGGTTGGTTGGAAAACTGGGTGCGTACGTCGTCAAGCCCTACTCGCGAGGCAATCGCCACCCCGTTCCACTGGTTCAGCCCGAAGTGAGCGATCTGGTAGCCCAGCTCTTCGAAACGCTGGTGGGGGAATTGCTCGTCGCGGCATTTGGTTTCCTGCATCAGCAACACATCAATGTTGTGTCGCTCCAGCAGGGCAATAATTCGATCCTGACGGGTGCGGGCAGAGTTTACGTTCCACGTACAAATACGCATAGTGCTCTATTCTAATTCGCTAACTGGATTCGCTAACACCGCATACCGATGCCGGTGGTGCTCCTGGAAATTCAACCGCCGATACAGGGCAATTCCGGCAGCGTTATGCTCAATGACGTGCAGATATGCTGCCTGCGCACCATGGGCAGCACCCCAGTCCAACATGTGCGAGGCAAGCAACGTTCCCAAGCCTTGACGACGATATTGCGCGGCCACTTCCACAGCCGAAAAACCTAGCCAGGTCCGCCCATCGTCGGATTCGGTGATCGTGCCACGTGTGATCGCCACGGTTTCGCCCGCTGCGTTGAGAAGGCGCCCGAAGCCCATCTGCCCTTCGATGCGCGTGCGCAGGTAGTTGAGTGCCTCTGGCGGCAGCTTTTCGCCACGGAAGTGATAGAGAGCCAACCAGTTGTCATCGGGTTGTTCGGAGATATCGAAGCGCAAGCCCACGGTGGTTGGGGTGGTCGGGGTAATTGCCACGGCGCTGTCTGTCAGATCGAGCGGACGCGTCATGATGATGATTTCTTTTCCGTGCCGCCAGGTGGGATTGAAGGAATCGGCATGCGCTTCGGTTTCCGTGCGACGATCCGATCCAATGAGCGCCAGTGCCGGCTTGCAGATCCGATCTGGCACACAAATCTGTACTGGCAGTTGGTGGCTTTGGTAGAAATCAATGATCTGTTGCAGTGGTACCGGGCTGGTGGCAGCCGATGGGGAAATCGGAATTGCGGAGTTCGAGCGCTCCGTAATGCCGTCGCCAGCACGCAATAGCCAGCCATCGCATTCGCGGAACTCTTTGCCAGGAAAGGCGCGACAGGCAGCAATCTCCACGGCACGAATATCGCCATTGCGCACGGTTTGATCAGGCAGAGCTTTGACGATCTGCAGGCGCGCCGGGTCGAACGTCACGGTGGTATCCGGAGAATTTTGTGGCCGCACTGTAAAAGGATCCAGGCTGACCACCCGGCCGATGGTGTCTGTGGTTTTCTTTGGACTACCGGTCAGCCGGGCAGATTCTTCTTGCTCTTCCGCAGAGAGAAAACGCCGCACAATCACGCGCCGGCCAACCGCCACTTCACCTACACCCCAACGGGAAATAGGCAGGTGCGCGAGATCTGGCTGTTGGTCAGGGTTCTGCTCTGGATTAGTCGTCATGGCCGAAGGGATCTTCGTCAACGCCTGGCATCCAGGTGTTTCCTGGTTCAGTCCATCCTTCTTGTTTGATTGCTTTCTTTGCTGCGCGCTTCCAGCGGCCAATCAACGTATCGGTATAGAGGTAGCCATCTAGATGTCCTACCTCATGCTGCAGGCAACGCGCGAAAAATCCAGTGCCGGATACTTCGATTTCGGCGCCCGTTTCGTCTAGGCCAACGACGGTAGCTTCTTCGGCGCGGCCAGTTGGAAAGCTATAACCCGGCACGGAGAGGCAGCCTTCTTCGGCGGAGCCGTCGTCGGCAGGCATCGTCTTAGGAATCTCAGAAGTAGTCAATGTTGGGTTGATGATGCAGCCACGGTGCCAGTGGCCTTCGTCGTCGGGGCAGTTGTAGACGAACAACCGCTTGGCCACGCCTACCTGGTTGGCAGCCAATCCAACGCCGTGAGCAACATCCATCGTTTCGAACATATCCGCGATTAGCTGCTGCAACTCGGGAATTTCAGCAGGATCGACGGGCTTCGTGGGGTGGTGTAGTACCGGATCGCCAGAGATCACGATAGGCATGACAGTCATGCGATAGATCGTAGTATGGTAGCCATCCGGACAATAGCGTGGCCTCTAATCTGTGTGAAGGAGCTGATGTGGACACACTAAATCAGCCCGATCAAACAGATGATCTCGCCGAGAAGATGCTGCTTTTCGAGCGCAATTGGGCGAAATCGGCGCGTCGTAATCGGCGCAATGCTGGTATGCGCAACCGTGCGATTGCTCGCTACTTCCAGATGAATCCCGTGCGCTACCACCAGAAACTCAACGCATTATTAGATCAGCCCGGCATCGACGAGATTGATCCAGTGACCGTGGCTTATCTGCGTCGCATCCGGCGGAGGTAGGAGCGGATTTACCGTCGGATTCATCGCCTATATATAAGGTCGCGCCCGGAATCTTGAAGCTCTCGCCGATGCTTTTGGGTTGTTACTGGAGTGACAGCCGTTAAGATGGCTTCTGTGACTGATCAGAATAAACCTCCGAGAGACAACTACCGCGATTCCCGTCCAGAGCGAGGCGGGCGTCATCGTATCGATGATGATTACGACGATTACTACGAGGCTTACGACGGCGTAGCGTACGACGATCAAAATTACGATCGCGCTTACGACGACGCTAATTATGAAGCTCGGCGTTACGATGACGCACGTTACGACGAGCCACGTTACGTCGACGCCGGCTACCAGCGTCGAGCGTACGACGGTGCGGCTTATGACTCGGATAGCACCTCCAGCTTCCCAGTTGCTGAAACTGGCGCTGGCTTAGCGGGTGGCGCTGCAGCAGCTGGTGCTGCCGGTGCGATGCATCAGTCGCAGGTACCGGCTGCTCAGGGTGGCGATTACACCCAGGGTGATGATTACACTCAAACCGAGTACATGCAGGGCAATTACGCCGAGCAAGGCAATTACCCAGATCAGGACGATTACCACGGTGCATATCCAGCAGCCGCTGGCGCAGCAGAGCCTCAGGTAGCTGAAGAAGACGAGGAAACCCCGAAGGGTGCCGGCCTGCCACTGCGTGGCTTGGCAGCACTATTAATTCTGATCGGTATCGGGTTGATCGGCTTCGGCATTTACGCAGTTACCGCTGGCAGCGATGACGAAGAAGACACCACTGCCGCCACCACCGCCACCGAAGCGCCAGCTACTGAAGGCACACCAGATCCAGCGCAGCCGGGACAGGAAAATCCTGAAGTAGCTCCAGAGGCACAAGACCCAGCTGCTCCTGGTGCCGCTGATCCGGCCGCACCAGAGAATCCAGAAGCAGCCCCTGCAGAACAGCCAGCGCCGGCACCAGCTCCTGCAGAACCTGGTGCGGTGGATCGCAATATCGAGGTCACGGTGTTGAACAACTCTTCTACCGGCCGCCCAATCGCAGGTGAAACCGCAGATCGTCTGCGCGGCGAAGGTTGGACTCGCGTGGGTTCGGCGAACCTGCCAGGTGAACAAGCTCGCTACGAGCGCACCACCGTTACTTACGATCCAGCTGACCATGCAGCCCAAGCAGCGGCCGAGCAGATCGCCCACGACAACGGTTGGGAAGCAGCGCCTCGCGACCAGCGCCTAGATGGTCAGCCAGGTGGCGTGGTCATCGTGCTCACCAACGACGCATAACCTCCCGGTTGTAGACAGGTTGTACACAACCGGTAGTTATAGGTTTAGGATTAAGTATGTTTTTTCTCCGCCACTCGCGGGTCACTGCGCCCAAAATCACCGCCGCCACAGTTGCTACCGCGACTTTGGCGTTAGTGGGGTGCAGCAGTGAAGCGTCGACAAGCTCGTCGCAAGAAGAAGAAACATCGGCGCCCGTAACTACGAACTCCGCGGCGCCGGAAATTACCGCCGACAACGCGGAACGCGAAGGTGGCTTTAACTTCGTTGGCACCACCGACGACGGCAACGCCACCGTGTTAGGCAACGTAGCTGTGTACAGCAAACAAGGATGGTACGCAGTAGAAACCCAGGAAGACTGGCACACCACCTTAGAGCCTGGAAAATACCAAGTGATTGCACGTGGCGCATCGGGCTGTCCCGGCGTGGGCAATTCCACCGACGAAGGCCTCGGCAAAGTCGGCGAGATCCACGTGGCAGACGACGGCGCGGCACACACCTACGCCACCCCAGCAGAAGTAGACGAAAATTACTTCTCCACGGTGGTGCTTGCCGACGACGCAGACGAAGTCGTCGCTTGCGGTCGCCGCATCTCCTGGTCGCCGCCAACCACGGAATCGACCACGGAAACGTCTAGCTCCACTAGTTCGACTACAGACGCCACCTCGTCGTAAAGCCCTATCACGCCTGCCCTGTACTCCACGTACCACCATCCTGAGAAGGGATCACCCCTATGCCAGAAGTATTTCAGGCTTCGCCACAACCTACGCTGGGCGTGGAATGGGAACTAGCTTTCGTCGATAAGCAGACTCGCAATACGGTTCCGGTTGCTGGCGCTGCGTTGGACATCATTGCGGATCGCAAGCCGGAGCACCCGATTCAGCGCGAGTTTCTGGAAAACACCGTAGAGCTGGTCACCGGCGTGCACCACGATGTGGGCGGTGCGATGGCGGATCTGGCAGGCCAGGTTGATCTGGTTTATCAAGCTGCCGACGAGCTCGGCGTGGATGTGTGGACCTCTGGTTCGCATCCTTTTGCCCGTGGTACTTCGTTGGAGGTATCGCCGAAGTCTGCATACGGCGAGATCATTAACCGTACCCAGTGGTGGGGCCGCCAGATGATTATTTGGGGCGTCCACGTTCACGTGGGCATTCCGCATCAGGATCGAGTCTGGCCGATCATCCAAGCGTTACTAACGAACCTGCCGCATCTACTGGCGGTATCCGGGTCCTCGCCGGCATTCAATGGTGAGGACATGGGGTATGCCTCGAACCGGTCTTTGCTATACCAACAGCTGCCTACGGCAGGTCTGCCACCCGATATTTATCAGTGGCAGCAGTGGCTGGATTACATGCGTGATCAGTCGCGCTCTGGCGTGATTAACCATACGAAGTCCATGCACTTGGATATTCGTCCGGCCTCGAAGTACGGCACGATTGAGGTGAGGGTCTCTGATTCACCGACCAATATGCAGGAGTTGGAGTCCATTGTGGCGCTTACTCATGCGCTGGTGGTGTACTACAACAATCTGCTGGATCAAGGAAAGCCACTGCCTAGCTTGCAGCCGTGGCACAACGCCGAAAACAAGTGGCGGGCAGCGCGCTATGGCATGGATGCGTTGTTGATCGTCAATCGCGATACCGACGAGCGCTGGGTGAAAGACGAAATCCCAGCTCTATTGCAGCAGTTGGAGCCTACCGCCGAGCAGCTCAATTGCGTGGAACAGATGATGAATCTAACCAGGATCATCGATCATGGTGCGGCTTATCAGCGGCAGCGTAAAGCTGCGCAAGCTGCGGGGGCATTGCCGTCGCTAGCGCCAGAGGCCGAGGTCCGCGAGCGCGAGGCAGAACTCGGCCACACGCCATGGGTGGCAGCTGTGGATTTAGCAGTACGCGAGTTGCAAGCAGGCAAGCCGCTAGCGAAGTAACTGTTGGCCTAGTGGCTGTTGCGCGGCGGCGGCCTGGCGGTGGCGCGGCAGCTGCAGGGTGTGCGCTACCCCTACTTTTCCTCGGTCGGTTTGTCAGTCGGTTCGTCGGTCGGTTCTTCCGAACCCTCCGCAACCCGAGCTTCCACCACGTCAGAATACTCTGCGGCCGTGGTGCCGATAGTGGGCTCCGGTTCTTCCCGGTCTTCTTTCATAGCCACGTGGCCTACGCGGTTACCGATCACGGGCGCTGTCATCAGCGCAAAGATCGTAATCAACACCAGCAGGCCAATATCGCCGTAGCTAGTCGGCCCCGGTGCTGCGTGGGTTACTACATACAGTGCGGTACCCACCATGGTTAGCACTAATCCGAACGTTTGCGGCTTAGAAGACGCGTGCATGCGCTGCAAAGTCGTCGTAAAGCGCGCAAGACCAATCGACGCCGCCAAACAAAACAGCGCACCGCTAAGGATGAAGATAAGGGAGATGATGTCGATGACTAATTGCAGGCTCATACCATTTCCTTATCGTGGTCGCGTCGGCGGTAGCTGGCCACCGCCAACGAACTAATGAACCCGAGCAGCGCAATCACCAACATCGCATACACCGCCGAAGTATCCAGCGACCACACCATGTATGCGCACAACATGCCGTGCGTCATGTTCACCAACGAATCCAAGCTGATCAGGCGATCGAGCGAACCAGGCCCGGCCAGCAAACGCCCCAACGCCACCAACGTAGCAATAAAGTAAATCGCCGCTGCCAGAGCAATAAAAGCCATAAAAATTTGTGGATTCATGCTTGCTCCTCGCGTTGTTGCTCCTCCACGTCCCGGTTTTCAAAAGCGCGAATGATGCGCCGCTCCATGCGAATCAACTGCGCGCGCGTACGATCCAACTGCTTCTGCGAAGAACTATCCAAAATATGCATCAGCAGAGTTTGCTGCTCGCGATCAATATCCACCACCAGACCACCCGGCTGCAGATTAATCAGCGCCACCGCAGAGGCGAGCGTCAGATCGTCGTTGGTACGCAAAGGCACGGTGAGGTAATCACTTTGCGGGGGTGCTTTACGACGGATTGCCAACCACGCCACGGTTAGCGAGGCGGTCACAAAGTCGATCGTCCAGCTGGCAAACAGGTGGATCATCGCCCACCAGTTGATATTCAACGCTTGGGTGGGGATCCGAGGCATTGGGGCGACGATCACGATCAGCAAGGCGATACCAATACCGCCGACAATATTGGCGATGCTGATTTCACCCCACAGCAGCAGCCACATCAGGATCAAGGTGGCAAACAGCAACAGTGAAGGGCGGTGCTCTGGGAATTTGTTAATTCGCATTATCAGCCACCCTTCCTTCGTCAGTATCGGTCTGCTTCGGGTATTCGATTGGATCGTCCGGATCCCATGGATGCAGATCGCGGCCGGGGTTATGGATTTGATCCGGATCGATACCCAGCACTGCTTCGCGGTAGCTTTCGACGTCCGCGACATTTTCAGCCGTGCGGTTGGTGATAGTGGACAGCGGACCGGCCAATACTGTCACAGCCACCGAGGCCACTACCAGGAACATTGTTGGTGCCACCATGCCCACTGGCATGCGGCCAACGTCTTCGCGATCGTCGATGTTGACCATATCGGTTTGCTCGCGCAGCATGGTTGGCCGAGCAAAGGCTTGCGCATCTGGAGCATCACTGCGATCGCGCCAGAAAGCCTTCGCCCACACCAGAATCATGGTGTAGAGCGTCAGCAACGAAGTCACAATTGCGCCGACCACCAGGATCCACGCGGTTGGAGTGTTAACCTCTGCAGCGGCTTCCAGCAGCATGATCTTGCCCAAGAAGCCAGAAAATGGCGGGATGCCACCGAGGTTCAGTGCCGGAATCAAGAACAGCAACCCCAACAGTGGCGCGTCCTTGGCTAGGCTGCCCAAGCGCCTTAGCGAAGACGATCCCGCTTGCCTTTCGATCAAACCGGCCACCAGGAATAGTGCCGTTTGCACCAAAATGTGGTGAACCATGTAGAAGATCGCACCCGATAGTCCGAGCTCGTTGCCCAGTGCGATACCGAAGATCATGTAGCCGATATGCGACACCAGGGTAAAAGACAGCAGACGTTTGATGTCATTTTGTGCCAGTGCACCTAAGATGCCCATGATCATGGTGGCCAATCCCGCCCACATCAGCACCGTATCTAAGTTGCCGTGCGGGAACATCACCGAGCGCGCCCGGATGATCGCGTAGACGCCCACTTTGGTCAGCAAGCCTGCGAACACCGCTGTGACCATCGAAGGTGCGGTGGGGTAGGAGTCCGGCAACCACGAAGACATCGGGAACACTGCTGCCTTCACCGCGAATGCCACCAGCAAAGTGCCGAAGATGGCAGCACGCGTACCGCTGGATACTTCTGCCATACGCAGCGAAATATCAGCGAAGTTCACGGTGCCTACCGCCGCGTACACTAACCCGATGGCCAGTAGGAACACCATCGAGGACAGCATGTTGACCATCACATAAGACACACCAGCGCGAATACGCGAGGCCGATGCGCCCAAGGTCAGCAGTACATACGAGGCCACCAGGAGTACTTCGAAACCGACATACATGTTGAATAGGTCGCCCGCCAGGAAGGCCATGGACACACCCATGTTCAACAACATGTAGGAAGGGATGAATACGGCTACCGGATCGTCGTCGTCACCATCGCGGATACCTTGGCCAATGCCGAACCAGAGCACGGCAAAGAGGACTAGTTGGCTTACGGCAATCATCAACGTCGATAAGCCATCAGCAACCAAACTGATGCCCACCGGGGATTGCCAACCGCCTACCTGGACGGTGTGGATGCCCTCGCGGCGAATGAGGTACACCAGCGCCAACGAGATCACCAACAGGATCAAGAGCGCGATGAAGCTCAACGCCTGCTGGATGCGCGGGTGGCGGTGCAGCAACAGCGATAGTGCCGCCGTGAGCGCCGGGATGATCACCGGCATTGGAATCAAGAAGAGGATTAGCTGGTTAATCATCGCTGCGTCCTTCTGCTTGCTTCCGGGAGACAGGCTTTTCGAACCCTTGCGGGCCGAACTGATCGCCGGCGTCGGTAGGCAGGCCGGTAGTTGGATCGTCGGAACGATCGTGATCTGGGGCCGACGAAGGATCATCTGCCTTGCGTTGGGCGATGGATTTATCCTCGGCGTCGTCAGGCACTTGATCGCCTACCCGGTATTGGTGCTGCCGATAGACCAGCGCCAACAGGTACGCGGTTAAGCCCATCATGATCACAATCGCGGTGAGCACAAACGCCTGCGGCAGCGGATCGGCGGAATCCGGCGACTGCGTGGAACCACGGCCCCAAATCGGTGGCGCCCCAGGAGGCGAACCACCAATAATGATCAGCAGATTGATGCCGTTGCCGATCAGCAGCAAGCCCATCAACATGCGGGTCAGCGCCCGATCGAGGAACAGGAACACGCCGCACGCCACCAGCACGGCAGCAGCGGCAAGCAGGGCGAAGTTAATGATCATTTCTGTGCCACAGCCCCTTCTTCGACGTCAATGCGGCTTCCCAAGCTGCGCAGGATCGAGGTAATCGTGCCTACAACGATGAAGAACACTCCTAGGTCGAAAATTAGTGGGGAGACCAGCGCGACCTCGCCGAGCCCTGGCACGGTGTATTCCACGTAGTCGCTGGACAGCGGCGGGCGTTGGAAGAACATTGGTGTCACCACGGCGATCAGTGCCAGTACTAGGCCGAGCCCCAGTAGACGTTCGTACGGGATGGGCACAGTTTTGAGCAGTTCGAAACGTCCGCCGGCGAGGTAGCGCAGGGTGATGGCTAACGACGTCACTAATCCGGCAGCAAAGCCACCACCGGGTGCATTGTGGCCGGCAAAGAACAGATACGCCGCAACTACCAGCATGGCGGGGAACAGGAACCGCGTAGCCACCTGCACCATCAGCGGTGGTGCCTTTTCGGGCTCAGGGTGATTTTCTAGCAGCGGGGTGGTGGTCAGCCAACGTGGGTTGCCGGCGCGTTGAGCTTGGCGGGCAGCACGCAGGCCTTCGGTGGCGTACATCGAGTGAGTACGGAACACCAGGGAAGTGATGCCCACGGCCACAATCACCAGCACGCTAACTTCGCCGAAGGTATCCCAGGCACGAATGTCCACCAGCAGCACGTTTACGGCATTGGAACCGTGGCCAATATCGCGGGCGAGCTCTGGAATCGGATCCGATGCGGGTGCACCGTGGCGGGCGGCCATGGCAAAGGCTCCCACGGTGGCTACGGTGATGCCCACTGCTACGGCCAGCCACGCGCGCGCCCGGATCAGGCGATCGCCATTGGAAGCGGTGCGCGGTGGCAAGGTGCGCAAGATCAGCATGAAGAACACCACCACGATGGTTTCCACCAACAGCTGGGTGAGTGCCAGGTCGGGCGCCCCGTAGAGTGCGAACACAATGGCCAGGCCGTAGCCAGTAAGGCCGACTAGGATCACGCCGGAGAGTCGATTGCGCACGCGCGTTGCTGCCAGTGCCGCAATGATGATCACCAGGGCAGCAGCTCCTTGCGGGGCGCTATCCCAGATTTCCATGCGCAGTTCGTCTTGCTGGCCGGCCAGCAGTGCGCCAAGTGGCAGCACAATGAGCACCAGCAAAATGATGGCTTCGGTAAATGGCAGTGAACCGCGCTGGGTAATTGCGGTGACAGTGAGCGCTAGGCGACGCAGGTAGCGCAGAATCATTTCAAACGCAGTATCGGCATTGCCCAGGGCTGGCTGATCGAAGTGTAATTGCTTGACCAGGTTGCGCTGCCAGTGCAGTATCAAACCAGACAGCAGAATGATCGCAGTGAGCAGCAGCGGAACCGTCCAGCCATGCCAGAGGCTTAAGTAGGCGTCTTCGTTGCCAGCTGCAGCTACGGGAAGTGCGGGGGCAAAGACTGTGTCGTAAATCTTCGGTACGAGCCCGGTGACCACACCAGCTAGAGCCAGCAGCCAGGCGGGTAGCAGCATCGCGGGGCTGGGCTTATCCATATTGTCGACGGCATCCGAGATGCCACCGCCCGAGGTGTGATCGGTGGGCTTCGTCCGGAATGTCGCAGTCAGTAAATATAAGGTGTAGGCCACAGTGAGGATCGAGCCCAATACCAAGCCTGTGGCGGTAAAGACACCGGGCATACCACGCAGAGGATCAGCTTCCAGCACAGCGTCGAGGGCAGCTTCCTTCGCCACAAAGCCGAATAGGGGTGGCACCCCTGCCATAGAGGCGCCAGCCAGGGTGGCAATGATCAGCAGCTGCGGTGCCCGGCGGCCCAGACCAGAGAGCTGACACACGTCGCGGGTGCCAGTGGTGTGGTCGATCGCCCCGGCAACCATAAACAGCGTGGCTTTGAACATTGCATGGCCGAAGGTCAGTGCCAGTGCTGCCAGCAGGGTAGCCTGGGTGCCGATGGCTGCCACGGTCATAATGAAGCCCAGCTGCGACACGGTGCCGTAAGCCAAGATCAGCTTCAGATCGCGTTGGCGCAATGCCATCCACGCACCCATCACCATGGTGACCAGGCCAAGTGGAATGATCGTTAAGTGCCAGGTCTCGGCAGCAGAAAATGTCGGCGAAAGGCGCGTAACCAGGAAGATGCCCGCCTTAACCATGGCTGCCGAGTGCAAGAACGCCGATACCGGAGTTGGCGCTGCCATCGCGCCGGGCAACCAGAAGTGAAACGGTGCAATGGCCGATTTCGTCAGCGCACCAATAATCAGCAGCACCACAGCAATCCGCACTGCCGTGGAGTTCAACTGTTCCGGCGCAATCGCACCAGGTGCGGTCAGCTCCGAGAACGTCCAGTATCCCGTAGTCGCACCCATCGCGATCAGGCCGATCAGCATGATCAGACCGCCGAATGCCGTGACTAGTAGCGCTTGGCTAGCGGCGCGCCGGGAGGACGCTCGCTCGGCGTAATACCCCACCAGCAGGAACGACAGCACCGAGGTCAATTCCCAGAACACGTACATCAGCAGGATGTTGTCGCTTACCACGAGGCCATACATCGCCGCCGTAAACAGCATCATTTGCGCGGAAAACGTCGCTAGGCGCCTGCCTCTGCCCGGCGGGGGATTATGGAAATAGCCTGCGCAATAGATCAGGATGAGCGTGCCGACGGTAAGCACCAAGCTGCCGAAGAGTGCCTCTAATGGCCCCAATCGAAAGGTGAGATCCAAGTGGGCAGCCGGCATCCAGCTGTAATGCTCGACGGGAGCATGTTCTAACGTGCCCGTAGCTTGTTTGACTGTGGCATTAATCGTCCAGGCAGCACCACCAGCTACGGGTAGTGCCAGGAGGTAGAAAGCTTTTGTGCCCAGCCACAGCACCAAGCGTGGCGCTATTAGCGCGATAGCAAACAGCAGGCACAAAATTACAGTCACGATACTTATCTTGCCTTGAGTAGCTGTACCTGTGCAACAAAGCGCCCAGGAAAGCAGTACCTAGTGGTGCAGCCGGTGTGCAGCGCTGACCATCGCATTGATGATCGAGCCATCAGAGGTTTGGCCGAAGCCAAGCGTCCACACCTTGCGGTGGTTGTGGCTGGTGTAGAGGAAAGTGACCGTTGCTTCAAAGATTTCGAACTGGTGGAATTCGATGATCTCTACGCGGTAGCCAGAATCAGCCAGCATGTTCGTAATTGCAGAGACCGACCCCATTGCTTCCACCTGAATCGAACGGTGGGTTTCCTGCCCGGATCCAATGCCTAAAACAAGGTCTGCTTGGTAGAAGTTGCGGCCTGCGCGCCCGCGCTGGCTGGTGAAGTTGCGCAACGCCAAGGTGCTGCCACCGTGATTGACGTTCTGGCTAGCTGGATTGTAGCGACGCACGAAGTTGTTCCAGGACATCCCGCGAGCTTCTTCGCGTAAACCCCGTGGCAGGCGATGGCCGAAACGAGCCCGGAAAGGATCTTCGGAAAAGATTTGAGTTAAAGGCTGCTGGTGGCCAGGCTCTTGCGATTCAGATTCACCGAAATTGGAGGAGCCAGAACCAGAGTTTCCAGATTCACCCTCCCGATAGGTGCGGGTGGTTGTGCGAGTGCGATGCAACATCTTGTTGATCCTTCGTGTCGAAGTGAAACGGTGTTAGGTGGACCAACCTGGTGTGCGGCGGCGGTTGCGGCCAGAGACCCCGTGTGGAGGGGTCAGTCTGTTCCTCCACCGGGGCTCATGGCCTTGGCTACTCGCTTTAGATTCTGCATAGTGCGTTCGACTGTAACGCACGTCACAGGACGATGCAAATGGTTTTATAAAATAGTTGCCAGGAAAAGTGCTTCGGCGACTGCAATATCGCGGATTTCACCTGCATCAACCGATTCATTTGGCGAGTGGATTGCGCACAGCGGTTCTTCCACGCCGTACAGCGCAATATCGGCCCCTGGCACAGCTTCGAGTAGTTCCGCGCACAACGGAATCGAGGCACCTTCGCCCATGGATACGGTTTCTTTGCCATACGCTGCAGCGAGCGACGCCGCGACGTGCTGTACCACCGCGCCCTCAACGTTGGCACCGAAGGGGTGTGCTACGTCGTCACGCTTAATATCTACCTGCACATTCCACGGCGCATGCGCTTTCACGTGTGCTTCCAGTGCATCTTGCGCTTCCACGGGGTCGATGCCCGCCGGGACGCGCAAGTTCAGGTGTGCCATCGCGGTGGCGGGAATGGCGTTGATTGCGTTGGTGGCAGGTGGGCAGTCGATGCCGGTCACCGTCAGGGCAGGTCGGGCCCAGGTCAGGTCAGCTACCGACGCTTCAGCACCCTCTGCTTCGGAGAGCAATTCCACTCCGTCGAGTACAGCTGCGTCCGAGCGGAAGGTGGCATCGTCGTAAGGCAAACCCGTCCAGCGCTGCGAGCAATCCAGGCCGTCAACCACGGTGGTGCCGGTGTCGTCGCGCAGCGAATCCAAAATGCGGATCAGTGCTGCCAGTGCGTCCGGGGCAGCGCCACCAAACATGCCGGAGTGTACTGGGCGCTTTAGGGTGCTCACGGTGACGTCCAGGTCCGCACTGCCGCGCAGAGTGGTGACCAGGGTAGGCTGGCCGACGGCAGCGTTGCCCACATCGGCAATCAGAATGACGTCGGCCTGGAAAAGCTCGGGCTGGGTCTTCAAAAGGTTGCTCAAGCCGGCCGAGCCGCGTTCCTCCGAGCCTTCTACCAGGATTTTGATAGTAGGAAGCTTGTCGACGGTGCCGCTTTCCCGCAAGCTATTCAAAGCGCGCAGGGCGGCCAGGTGCATGGCAACATTGCCTTTGCAGTCCGCGGCACCACGGCCGTAGTAGCGGCCATCGCGTTCCTCGAGAGTCCAAGGATCCGATTCCCAAGCCTCCAGGTCGCCAGCCGGCTGCACATCGTAGTGCGAGTACAGCAGCACCGTGCGGTGGTCATCGGCCTCTGGGTTGGTGCCTTCGATAGTGCCGGTGAGTGAAATCGAGCCATCGACAGTGTGATGCTGTTGCAATTCCACGCCTACTTCGGCGAACATATCGGCCACTGCTTGGGCGGTATCGGCGCACGCCTGCTGAGTTTCTTCGGTGCCATGGACCGATGGGTAGCTAATCATCGTGGCCAGCTGGGACTTAATGGTCTCTTTATCTGCGGCTACGTGGTCGCGTACCGCAGAGGTGAGTGCTTCGGGGATGGTCTTGGTTTCAGTCATAGCTCTCCAGTGTAGGAGCAAGTGCCCTGAAATCACCCTAAACGACGTTAAGATTTCTTAATATAGCTATATGAGTATAAAAATAACGGCAATAAAGAGTTTCGCCATTAGCGTGCTGGCGATTCTCGCTGCGACGGCGGTATTCGTCGTCAGCGCTCCGACCCAAGCGCACGCGAACGTCGCAAGCAATCCCGCAAACCCACCCGATGCGCAGGCGACGATGAGCAACTTCCATTGGGGAGTGGCGTCGTCGGGGTTCCAGGTGGAGGGCTCCAACCCGGATTCGAACTGGTTGCGCTACGTCGAGGCGAATCAGGATGGCGATAAGGTCGATCCCGTTAATGATGCGGTCGATTTCTGGAATCGCTACCCGGAAGATATTGCCAATGCTGCGGCGATGGGCGTGAACACCTACCGCATCAGCGTGGAATGGGCGCGCATTGAACCGCAGCCCGACGTTTGGGACGAGGAAGCGCTGGCGCATTACGACGACATCATCGCCACGATTCGTGCCCACGGGATGCGTCCGATGATCACGATGGTGCACTATGTCTACCCCGGTTGGTTGCAGGATCGCGGTGGCTTCATGACCGAAGAGGCCGTGGCGCAATTCGGCGATTTCGCGCAGCTGATTACCTCGCGGTGGGGCGAGCCGCGTGGTGGCAATGTACCTGGCGGTGATGGCGACACCATGTGGGTGACCTTCAATGAGCCGCTGGTGTTCTTTGGCCACGAAGTAGAGATCGGCCAGATCAAAGCCACCGATATGCTGACGTTCACCACGAACGTGGCCGAAGCCCACAAGCTGGGCTACCAGGCAGCGCATGCGGCGAATCCGAATGCGATGGTCACGGCGAATGAAGCTTTCTTGCCTGCAGTGACCGGATTGGCGGATCGGGTGTTCTTGGATCGAATTGCCGATTACTTGGATTATGTGGGCATCGATTACTACTACGGCTTGAGTGCGGACAATATTTCTGCGATTCATGCGGCGAGCGCGGATTTTGCGAAGGTGCGTCCGCAGCCGGATGGGATCTACGAGGCGATTCGCCACTTTGCGGCCAGCTTCCCGGGATTGCCTATATATATTGTGGAAAACGGCATGCCTACTAAAGATGGCGTGCGCGAAGATGGCGCCGAGCGCGGCGATTTCATCACCGACACCATCTTCTGGATTCAACGCGCCGTGGCCGATGGGTATCCGGTGATGGGCTACAACGCGTGGTCGATTACGGATAACTACGAGTGGGGTGATTACTCCGCGCGCTTCGGGCTGTACCAGGTCGATATTCTGTCTGATCCGGCGCTAACCCGGAAGCCCACCAGCGGCGTTCCTGCTTATGCTTCGGTGATCAGCGGTGGTGGCGTGGCGGAAGGGTATGTGCCCGTGAATCGCCCGGCGGTGTGCTCTGCGGCCACGATTCCTACTAGTTGTGTGAATCCGCCGGCGGTGGATGGGCCGATCGCGCGGCTGTAGGGTTCGGCTCTGGCGGCTGTAGGGGCTCGGCTTTCGCGGCACCAGGGCGATGCCTGCTTCTTGCACTCGTGTGCCTCGAGTGCTAGAAACGTGGTTAGCACTTCCACATAGGGAGTGCTAGATAAATTCATTCAGACAAGGTCGACTCAGGTGAGAATACGGGTGACACTTCCTGTGTTCGCTGCCGTCGCGGGCGCTTGGGCGACTCCAGAAAAGTGTCGTCATATTTATGGAGGATCGTAAGCCTCATGGCAAAGATCATTGCATTCGACGAAGAGGCACGTCGTGGCCTAGAGACTGGCCTCAACACTCTGGCTGACGCTGTAAAGGTAACCCTGGGGCCTAAGGGTCGCAACGTAGTCCTAGAGCGCAAGTGGGGCGCTCCTTTGATTACCAACGACGGTGTTTCTATCGCTCGTGAGATCGAGCTGGAAGAGCCTAACGAAAAGATCGGCGCCGAGCTGGTTAAGGAAGTTGCCAAGAAGACTGACGACGTCGCTGGCGACGGCACCACCACCGCAACCGTACTGGCACAGGCACTGGTATCTGAGGGTCTGCGCAACGTTGCTGCAGGTTCCAACCCAATGGGCATCAAGCGCGGCATCGAAGCAGCTACCAAGGCTGTGACCGAGAAGCTACTGGATTCCGCTAAGGAAATTGAAACCAAGGAGCAGATCGCTGCTACCGCTGGTATTTCCGCAGGCGATCCAGCTATCGGTGAGCTGATCGCTACCGCTATGGACAAGGTGGGCAAGGAAGGTGTTATCACCGTAGAAGAGGCCAACACTTTCGGCCTCGACTTGGAGATGACCGAGGGTATGCGCTTCGACAAGGGCTACATCTCCGGTTACTTCGCTACCGATATGGAGCGCCAGGAAGCTGTTCTGGAAGATCCATACATCCTGCTGGTTTCGGCAAAGATCTCGAACATCAAGGATCTGCTGCCACTGCTGGAGAAGGTCATGCAGTCCGGCAAGCCACTGCTGATCATCGCTGAAGATGTCGAAGGCGAAGCACTATCTACCCTGGTAGTAAACAAGATTCGCGGCACCTTCAAATCTGTTGCAGTAAAGGCTCCAGGCTTCGGCGATCGTCGTAAGGCGATGTTGCAGGACATGGCAATCTTGACCGGCGGCCAGGTTATCTCTGAAGAGGTTGGCCTGTCGCTCGAGACCGCTGATCTGCCACTGCTGGGTCGCGCCCGCAAGGTTGTGATCACCAAGGACGAGACCACCATCGTGGAAGGCGCTGGCGAAGCTTCCGCTATTGAAGGTCGCGTCAAGCAGATCCGCGCTGAGATCGACAACTCCGATTCCGATTACGACCGCGAGAAGCTCCAGGAGCGCCTGGCTAAGCTCGCCGGCGGCGTTGCCGTGATCAAGGCAGGTGCTGCTACCGAGGTTGAGCTGAAGGAACGCAAGCACCGCATCGAGGACGCTGTCCGCAACGCTAAGGCAGCTGTGGAAGAGGGCATCGTTGCTGGTGGCGGTTCTGCGCTGCTGCAGGTTGCTCATGTGCTTGACGACGAGCTGGGCCTGGAAGGCGACGAAGCAACGGGCGTCCGCATTGTCCGCTCTGCTTTGGCAGCGCCTTTGAAGCAGATTGCTTTGAACTCTGGCCTGGAGCCAGGTGTGGTGGCTGAAAAGGTTGCTAACCTGCCTTTGGGTGAAGGCCTGAACGCTGCTACCGGCGAATACGTCAACTTGATGGATGCTGGTATTAACGACCCAGTGAAGGTTACGCGCTCTGCACTGCAGAATGCTGCTTCCATCGCAGCTTTGTTCTTGACCACCGAAGCTGTAGTGGCAGACAAGCCAGAGCCTGCTGCTCCTGCAATGCCAGGTGGCGACGAGATGGGTGGCATGGGCTTCTAAGTTCGCGCCTAATCGCAGCTGTAAAACGCTAGCTTTTAGCTTGAAACCCGCCAGGATGAGCTTCCAATTTGGAAGCCGAATCCGGCGGGTTTTTCTGTGCTCTTATTTATCCCCTTATGCCCGTGTAGCCAGGGTAGACAGAGTAGAATAGATCACATGGCTGAGAAGAACGAAGAGGATTTCCACATCGTCGATTTGGCAAAGACTGAGGGGTATATCGTTGATGACACCGACGATGACGATCCAGTTTTGGTCACCCCAGACGGCCATCGCGTGGACACCTGGCGGGAAGATTATCCTTACGACAAAAGGATGACGCGCAAGGAATACGAAAAGACCAAGCGCAAGCTGCAAATCGAACTTCTCAAGTGGCAAAACTGGACCAAGGAAACGGGCCAGAAGCACATCATTATTTTCGAAGGTCGCGACGCTGCCGGTAAGGGTGGCACAATTAAGCGCTTCAACGAGCACCTAAATCCTCGTGGCGCTCGCACTGTGGCTTTGGAAAAGCCATCGCCACGCGAATCGACCTCCTGGTACTTTCAGCGTTACATCGAGCATTTCCCATCGGGTGGCGAGATCGTGTTCTTCGACCGCTCGTGGTACAACCGCGCTGGCGTGGAACGCGTGATGGGCTTTTGTACTGAATCCCAGCACGCAGAGTTCCTCCGCGAAGTGCCAATGCTAGAGAACATGATCTTGGGCTCGGGTATCTCGCTGACCAAGCTTTGGTTCTCTGTGACACAGAAGGAACAGCGCACGCGTTTCGCGATCCGTCAGGTGGATCCGGTGCGCCAGTGGAAGCTATCGCCGATGGATTTGGCGTCGTTAGATCGTTGGGATGATTACACCCGCGCGAAGGAAGAGAACTTCCGCTACACCGACACGGATGAGTCGCCGTGGATCACTATTAAGTCCAACGACAAGAAGCGTGCGCGATTGAATGCGATGCGCTACGTGCTGTCGAAGTTTGAATACACGGAGAAAGACCACGAGCTGGTCGGCGAGCCAGATCCATCCATCGTGAAGCGCGGTCGCGACCAGATCGGCGATTAGCGGGTTAGCAACACTGCATCCAGGATGCGGTCGAAGTCCGACTGCACCTGGTGCTCCTCCAGTGCTTCGCGCATCTCTACTGGGTAATCGGTAATAACCGCATCCACGTCAGAGCTGGCGAACTTACGGATCGACATCGGGCGATTCACCGTCCACACCGCTACCTTCTTACCAGCCGCCTGCAAGTTAGCCACTGTCCGATTCGTAGCCATACCCTCTTCCATGATCAGGTAGTCGGCGCGCAGTTCACTAACGTCGCCAGCTGCAAAGAAGTACAGGTACCCGGTGATGATGTCGGGGTAGTGATCCTCGGTGTAGCGGATCAGATCGTAATCCAGCGTGATGATGGCGGCTTGGTTTTCCAGGCCGCGCTCGCGAATAAGGGCAACCATATCGTCGACCATCTGCTCGTCGGCGGTACTGCCTTTGAGCTCAATGAACAAGCCGATGCGATCATTGGCCACATCCATCATGTCTTCGATAGTGGGCACCGGACGAGGCTGATCCAAGGCAAAGGACTGCGGATCCACGCCGTGGGTCTCTAGCGCTTCGGGGGAAGGCTGACGGTTGACGATATTCGTCTCTTCATCGGTGAACTGATTTTCGATCTCGAGCTGCTGGATCTCGTCGAGGGTCATGTCCTTGGACGACTTATCCACGCCTGCCACGCGGCTAAACGAACCATCGTGGTTAATCACGTATTGGCCGTCGGCGGTGCGCTGCACGTCAATTTCCGTCCAAGCAGCACCTTCGGCGATGGCGAGTTCCACACCAGCGATGGAATTTTCCGCATCCAGCACACCACCGCCACGGTGGGCGATGATCTCTGGGGTGCGTTCGTCTTGGAAGACATCATCGAAGAACTTCGCGCCCGCAAAAGAAATCGCAGCAACGCCGAGTACGCCTACCACGGTGGTGCCGGCGAGCCACCACCGCGCGCGACGGTCGTGGTGCTCCGGGGTAGAAGAGCGCATTTCATCCGGGGTGGTTTCAAAGTAGTACAGGCGAGTAAACGCGCGGATACGAATCGGCGGCCACAACCACACCACAATGCCGGCGACCACACCGACGAGCAGCACGGAGTTAATCGCCATGAAGCGTTCCCAGAGTTGGTTATCGGGCAGTACCGTCCAGAGCAGCCACAGCACCAACGCCACGCCCAGCGAGGTCGCCACGATCACGCCAATCAACGAACCAAAGGCACGCAAGAATGCCCAGATGGTTTGCTTCATGTGGCCACGGACAAATTTCGCCGAGGCGATCATGGCTTTGCCGGGGTTGATCTCGTCGACGAACATCGCCTGGATGGTGAACACCAAGAAGAAGGACACCAGGCCGATGACCACCAACGCCGCGGTATAGCCGACCGTGTAGAGCGTGTTATTCCAGATCACGTCCGTGACGAAGTTTGGCACCTGGATCCAGCGCAGTAATTGCAGCGATGGAGTCGCCGACGCTAGCGGTACCAGCACACCAACGTAGACCAGCAGTAGCAGGGTGGCTGGATGCAGGAAGCGACGTAGCGATTTAATTGCCCGCCAGAGCATTCCTCGGGCGGTGAGGTATTCGCCTCGCAGTAGTGCTAGTTCGGCGACGGCGAAGGCGGCGATGTCGGTGCCGATCATCACCACCATCATCACCAGGCTGAGCAGCGCAAAGATCAGCCCTTCCCAGGTGGTGAAAAAACCAGTGAAATCGCCCGAACTAATTGCTGGGCGACCAGTGCTATGGAAAAGCCGAGCTGCCACCCACGCGTATGCTGGCACGACTAGCAGTGCGATCAAAGACTTCGTGAGCAGCTGGTACTTCGTGTAGAGCCAATAGACTTGCCAATCCACACGCCCTTCCTCGTCACGCGACGCAGAAGGGACATTTCCCGGCCGGGGCACTATTTGGTGTTTCACGCTTTAAATAATAAACCGTGGAGGCGCCGTGTAGGCAGCGTGTAGGCACCGTTGAGGCGGCACAAAATCACAGTGGAGCCAGGTTTAACTAGTTATTCAGAATGCGGTCACGAATACCGAAGCAGCTAGCTCAGATCCTCGATCAAGCGCTGAGCCAGTTTCTCTGAAGACTGCGGATTCTGCCCGGTGTACAGGTTGCCATCAACCACCACATTTGGCCGCAGTGGGAACCCGGCAGAAAACTCCACGCCCGCTTCAGTCAAAGCATCTTCCAAATACCACTGGGCTTTCCAGCCGAAGATATTGAGCTTTTCTTCTTTGTTCGATAGAGCAGTCATCTTCCGGCCAGCAAAAGGATTCTCACCCTTAGCGCCAGCAGCAAGAATCGCCGCCGGGCCATGACAGAGCAAAGCTAGTGGCTGATCGGATGCTACTCGGCTAGCTAGTAGTGCTCCGGAAGTTTCGTCGTAAGCTAAATCCTCCATCGGACCGTGACCGCCGGGGTAGAACACCAGATCGAAATCTTCGTGGTTGATCTGCTCGAGCGGGGTGGGGGTTTTCAGTTGAGCGTCGATAGCTACCAGGTACTCGCGCACCATCTTGCGCTTGCGGGGGCTCCCACCGGCCAGGCCGAGGCTGAGCTGATCGACGGTAGGCGCCACACCTCCCGGGGTCGCAATCGTGACGTGCCAGCCGGCCTCCGTGAAGATCTTGTGCGGCACGGCGAGTTCCTCGCCCCAGAAACCGGTGGGGTGTTTCTCGCCGTCTTTGAGCGTCCAGGTATCCGCCGCGGTAACCACGAACAACGCCTTCTTCGCCTGCGGGGTGCGCGGGGTTTGTTGTTCCTGCTGGTCTCGCTGTTCTTGCTGGTTTTCGGCAGTGTCCTGCGCCGGGTCAGGACGATTCTTGCCGTGGTTCGAACGCGACTCTTCCTGGGGAGTAAACATGCTGCCAGTGTGCCACAGCCCACACTGACGCGTGGTCGGAATGGATGAGGCTGGAACTGACGTGGGGCAGGCGCGCCGGGTCGGGCTGGTAGCTAGTCTTCCCGCCGGCTCGCCTACGCCTGCTTGCCTACGCCTGTTCGCGCAGGACGTTCTTTTGTACTTTGCCTGTCGACGTACGGGGCAGCTCGGAAACCACCCGGATCTCCCGGGGCACCTTAAAGCCCGCAATATGAGCCCGACAGTGGGCGATAATGGCCTCAGCAATGTGGTCGAACTGGTGGTCGTCCGCGCTAGACTGCTCGGCGCTCGCCGGCTTTGCGTCTCCCAGTGCCTCCGGACGTAGCACCACATAAGCCCGGGGTCGCTCACCCCATTTCTCGTCCGGCACGCCAATCACTGCCACATCGGACACATCCGGGTAACTAATCACGGCTTGTTCGACCTCGATGGTGGAGATGTTCTCGCCACCAGAAATGATCACATCCTTCGCGCGATCCAGCAGCTGAATGTACCCATCGGGGTGCATCACACCCAGGTCGCCGGTATGGAAATAGCCACCCCGGAAGGCTTCTTCGGTGACTTCCGGATCGCGATAATATTCGCGCATCACTCCATTGCCGGTGAGTACGACCTCGCCCATGGTGGTGCCGTCGGCGGGTACATCGCGGAGTGCACCGTCGCCAGCAGAGTCCCCGTTCGAGCCACCAGCATCCCCATCATCCTGGTACACCACCCGCACGTCTTCATTGGTCACAGTGGCTACCCCTTGCCGAGCCTTCAACACCGCCCGACGCCGCACCGTCATCTCATCCCATTCCACCTGCGGCTCGCACACCGTGTATGGCCCGTACGTTTCCGTCAGGCCGTACACATGGATCACTTCCACGCCTAAGTTCTCGCAGCGCGTGATAATGGTGGGGCTCGGCGGCGCACCCGCGGTTACGATCCGCAAGTTCTGTACTCGGCGCTTATTTTCGTCGTCGACCAACGTGGTCAATACCGCCGGCGCACCACACATTGCGGTTACGCCTTCGTTGGCGATCAACCGCCACATTTCCGGTCCGCGCACCGCCCGGATGCACACTTGCGTGGCGCTCACAGCCATGGCCGCCCACCCGGTACACCACCCCGAGCAGTGGAACATCGGCAGCGTCCACAAGTACACCGTCGAGAAGTCGAACCGTTGCGTTTGCGCCTGTCCCAACGCGTTCAAGTAGGCACCCCGGTGCGTGTACACCACGCCTTTGGGTTTGCCGGTAGTGCCCGAGGTGTAGTTGATCGCGATGGCAGCATCTTCGTCGGCTACTTGGTAAGCCATCTCATCGATGCGCATGGCGGTTCCGTCGTCAGGCACTTCTTGTACTTCTTTGCTTGCCGACGGGATCGGCATCGTAGAACCCCGCCCCTGGTAATCGGCGATGAAGTAAAGCTCGGTGAGGCGAGGATTGCGCTGCTGGATGTCGCCGGCGAGCTCGCGATCGGCGATCATGTGGGTGATTTCGGAGTGCTCGACGATGTAGTCGATCTCCGCGGGCGCAAGACGGGTATTCAGCGCCACGACAACGCCACCGGCCAGCGGAATCGCAAACTGAGCCAGCAGTGCCTCGTAACTATTCGGCGCCAACACCCCGATGCGCTGACCAGGCTGAATGCCTTGACGGAGGAGGTGGGCGGCGAAGCTTTCGGCGTCGGCCTTCATTTGTGCGAAGGAGATGCGCCGGGTGCCATCGACGCAGGCGGTTTTATTCGGATGGATGGCGGCGCTGCGCTGGAGGAACCGCAGCGGAGTCAAGCCAACGTTGAGGCCGGCGCGCCGGGAAGTGCTGCCTTTAGAACTATGTGTACTTTTGGAAACAATATCCATAGAGTCAGTGTAGAGGATTGTGAGATGGGGTGGCGGGGCAACGGGTGCGGGGTAGATGGAGAAAATATGGGATTCTGGAAGTGCCGGCTAGGTAAAGGCTGACAACGTAAAGGTAAAGTGCCATGGATTTTGTTGCGCTGGTAGGGCTTGCGCTTGTAGACAGCTTGAGTATGGGAACGTTGGTGATTCCCATTGGGCTGTTGCTGCTGTGGGGTGGGATGTGCGTGCGGCCGTTTGCTATCTATCTAGGCACGGTTACCGGTGTGTACTTCTTGCTAGGCGTGGCGTTGCTGCTGGGCTTGCGGGTGGTGTTTGAACAAATTGCCACGGTTAATGAAGAGCAGTGGTTCGCCTGGATCAAACTGATTTTAGGTATTGCGTTGGCGGCTTTTGGCATCCTGGCACCGAAGCCGAAAAGGCAGGATAAAGGGGAATCGGCGAGCAGGAAGCAGCTGAGTGCGAAGACGTCGGCGGTAGCGATGGTGGGGCTGGGGCTCTCTGCAGCATTGATGGAGGCAGCCACCATGCTGCCGTATTTAGCGGCGATGGCGATTGTGCAGGATATGGAAGTGAGCCTGGCGGTACAGCTGATCATCGTGTTTGTTTACTGCTTGGTGATGATCGTGCCGATATTGGTGGTAGCAGCCGTGGTGATGGTGGTGGGCAGTGGCAACTCACCGAAATTGCAGCGCTTTGCCGATCGGATGGAGCATGAATCTAAGGTGACGCTGCTGTGGTTCGTGGCAATCTTGGGCGTTTGGTTGGCTTTCAGCAGTATTGGGCAGCTGGGGATCGGGGGCTGAGGGGTTGGGATGTGGTGCGTGACTGGCTATGAGGGGCGCTGTGGCTGCGTTAGCGTTGCAGTGCTGAGGGGTTCCCTGGGCGTGGAAGTACTCCCGGGCTTGGCTTAAGTGTTTTCGCTGATTTCTGATACGTGCTGATTTGAGAATTTTCGATCTCTTGGTCAGTTGGAGATCTCCACTGTTGCTCCGAACTTAGACGCAACACTACACATACATACAACATGAACACTGCACATGATGAGTGTTATGTGTAGTGTTCGTGTGCAGTGTTAGTGTGCAGTGTTCAGTTCCAATCCGCGAGCGGGGGATCGCTATGCAAGAGCAGGAACTCGAAGAAGTTATGGCGAAACTGCGAGAAATTGCTACCGACACTGCCGCTGTCGAAGCTTATTCCTGCTAGTCAGGCTAGTGCTCACGAGGTATTTTTAAGAATAAGGGACTTGTGAAACTTAGTGAGCCAGCCTGCAACCCCACGCAGCGCTAACGCTTGTTCGCTTAATAGGCTTCAACACTGCACCGTGGCGAAACACTACACATACATACAACATGAACACTGCACATGAGGAGTGTTATGTGTAGTGTTCGTGTGTCATGTTTAGTCTCTGTGCTTGCGTAGTTGACATGAATGGACCCCTGGTTGCGCATCCGTAGAGAGGCTTTAGCAGGGGGACTGTTGTGATCAAGTATATGTAGTCTCACTGAGAATCCAACATTTTCTCCTGTGCGTCCTATCGAAGACTCGCTTAGCTCGCCTGGCGGGGGTTCGATCTCCGGTTCTGGGCTCGAATCCGGGGAACCTCTCAGAAGCTCCTAACAGGTAGAAGTGATTAATCAGCGGTACCGATAAATTCTAGTAGGGTCTGGACGCTAACAAGGATCCTTCAGACCAAATCTCAAGTTTACAAAGAGCATCAGCTTAACCATGAGAAAGTTAAGGAATGAGGGGCTGTCCATAGTCAACTTCGCTTTGCAATAAGCGACCACACACATGCTCTCTGATGATCCAATTTGCCCCAGCCGTAGGCGTTAGAGCTTCGTAGACGCCGATGCTAAGTTTTTCCTGTGTATGACTGCGGATGGAGGTGTCGCCATGAGCGAAAGCCAAGACAACTTCTTTTCCAAAATACGTGAGTTTTGTGGCTACATTTAATATCCTCTTACAGTCGTCTTCTATACGATCTTTACCACGATCGTAGTATCCGAACCCTCCTCGGTATAAGAAAAGTATATCGAAGTAATCATCTTGACCCTCTTCGATCTCCTGAAGAATGCTCTCTAGTTCTTCCGCATAAGGCTGGAAAGGGTTCCTAGCCCCCTTTGCCGACAAGGAGACATGGTGAGATTTGACTTTTATCTGATTTCCAGCTGTCTTCAGCGAGTAGTGAACGTCGTTATGTGAAGATGAGCGTCGACTTTTAGGGCCTACTGTTTTAATAACTAGCGGATCTTTTTCTAAATCAACAAGACCCCAGTCATCAGGATCGTTTTTAATAAAATCGATATCGAAATTTAGGGCAGGTTCTCCCGAGATTGGAGCGTGATGAGCATATGCTCTTATCAATTGCTGAAATCGGAATTTTAATTCTTTTGAAAGTTCATACTCTTCGTAATCCGACATCGCTAAAGAGACCCATTCTTCAGTTTGTTTGGTTGTCCACCAAAAAAAGTTATAACCGCAGTGTATCTCTTCTTTAGCTAGTTTGGCGTGGTCAAATCCAATGCGGTAGCGAAGTCTTCTCATTAGAAGGTCAACGATCCCGGGATTAATAGAGAGTTGTTCCTCCTTAGCAAATCTGAAAATACGTTTGTCGAGGTATTCATTTGCAGAGGGGGATTCAATGGAATCCAGGTGGCCAAAGTCTACCTCATTATTCCAGTAGTGATTCCATTTGCCAGCTGCCCCGAGCCATTTATTTTTATCGGATAAAAGCACTCTGTTTAATTGTATGGCATGTTCCCATCCGCCGAGGGATAGTGATATTTCCTCTCTGAGAAAGCCGTTGTTTTCTGTTGTGATATCTAGGGATTGTTGATCGTAAAATCCTAGCGTAATCTCTAATCCTTGCCCTGGTTTTTCATATCTCTCAGTGTCTGTTAATTTTTTGAATGATAGAATTTCTGCAGTAAGGAGTGCGTGTCCCGTGGCTCGTTTACTTTTGAAGCTGGATGAAGACCTGGGTGTAGCTATTAGTCGCCGGGCAGTTTCGACTATGCATGAAGCTACAGAATAGCTAGGGCCCGAAATTCGACTTTGGTTATAGGGATTTGTTTCACTGTACATACATTATTTCCTGTTTTGGTTTAGTTCTCTAATTAAGGTGATATTTTGTATCTTTTTTACCCTGTCCGCCAATCATCACTACAAGATTTTCCGCGATAAGTGGGCGCAGGGCGTAGCGTATTTGGTTGCTCTTTAAGCCAGTTGCCGAAATAAGATCGGTCATGGTCATTTCAGAGTTTTTGTAAAGATGCGACACAATCGTCTCTTCATGTCTGGTTGGTGAGGAGCTATGAGGTACCCGACGCTCGTTTGTGACCGGTTCGATCGAAGGTTCGTTTACCTCGGGTATTTCTCCTGGGTGATTTTGGGCACTGTTGGTCAACCCCGTAGGTCGCCAAAGCTGGGCAGTGAATTGGACTCCCGTATCCACTAATTTTGGTCGCTCTAGGCCATATTCGGCCGCCGCACGAAACACCTCTTGTACACCGCCACCTTCACCCTCGATGACAGAGGCTCCGTCTTCGGTTGTTAGTTTTTTCGCAATATCATATAAGCGTTGATTGACTGCAGCTTGTGCATGTTCTTCGCTTTCCAGTTGTGCGATTGATAATCCTTGCAATCCACCGGGGCTTTGAATGATCAGTGCTCGCTCGGTGAGACGCACTTGAATGGACTTGCCGACGCCTAATGTGTTGGGACCAAGGTCACGGTGGATCAGAGCATTTGCGATCAGTTCGCGAATTGCCCGGAGTGGTAATTCCGGACGACGAACCATATTCCCATCTTCGCGGTACCTCTGCTCTGTTCCAAGGTTGTCACTCACCCATTCCATTAGTTCTTGTAGGAGTACCGGGACGGGGCCTTCGAAATCTTTTAGGTTTTTGTTGCGCCTTCCGGCGGAGCCTTCGTTGAGCTTAACGGCTGCAGTGATTTTGAGGGATGGGAACCGCCCTTGGGGATAATCTCCAAGTGCATAAAGGCCAGCTAGGGTTGGTTCGCCATTTGCGGTAATTACGCTTGTTGCGCGCAGGATTTCTTCTCGGCTTCGGTTTCTTAGGCGGCTGTTTCGTTTTCGAACTTCTGCGATATAGCTTTCGACTAATTCAGATACGAGGTCGTTCTCGTTCAGCCCCGACGCCACTTTAATGTCGTAGTCGACACGCTCTTGGCTGTGTAACTTATCGACTTCCAGCATCCGCAATTCATGGTCGTTCATTGGGCAGTCGCCATCAGATTGCCTTAGATATGCGATCCCGTTAACCTTTGCAGGCTTATCGACCGAGCTCAGTGGTGAAACATGAATAACTAGGATTGGACGATCATCCACCAAGAATTCTTGGGAGACTAGGTTGGGGCACGGCGTCACTGAATTTCTCACCTGAGAGGTAATTCCTGCATCCATAGCGGCGATGTCAGTGATGCCAGTGACGTTGAACAAACCATTCGCCTCGTCGATGCCCAGGATGATGGTTCCTCCGCCGGGCATGTTGGCAAATGCGCATACAGTCTCTTTGAGGTTCGGCACTCCGCCTGCAGCCTGCTTAACTTCGACGTTCGTCGTATCACCGCGGCGCCTACGTAATGCGGCCAAAGTACGATCCAAAGTTTCAGACGTCCAGTTCACACTTTCAAACTTACAATAAACTGTGAATCAAACTGTCACTTACGGCAGTGATGCTATGGGAAGGTTCTAAGTCTGCTCTGGCCGTCCCGCTGGCTTGCAGAAGGAGACGGATTTTATCTATGCGGTGGTGAAGCGTGTTTTAGTTCCCTTTACCGTTGTATTGGCTTTTAGGCCAGAAGCTGGTTGGCAGGCTTATCTAAAGTGACACTGAAACTTACATCAAAACTTGCACTGAAACTGACAATGTAACTGTGAATCGACGGGAAACTTGCAAGAAGTTTCATCTATGACGGGCGGGTGTCAAGGGGTAGGAAAGCCATCGGTTCGTAAGTGGTGTTCATGATTGTTGATCCAGGCTAGATGTTGAATTAAAATACACAATATTGGAAAGGGGAGTATGGTGCTGTACGGGCGAGGGGTTGATCACGATGATCGGTTGGGTATCGACCTAGCTGATGCCGAGGTCGATCTGATCGAACAGCTGATCGCAGTTCGTAAACAGCGAGGTCTTTCGCAATCGGATGTCGCCAAGGCTATGGGAGTAGACCGTTCGGTGGTAAATCGGTTCGAGGGCGTGACCAGGGGAGATAAGCGCCCCAATATGACCACAATCCGACGTTATGCGGTTGCAGTAAATGCATATGTCGCACCGATGGTAGCTAAGGGGTGAAGACTATGAGAGTCTGCAGTCTGAGTTGCGACAGAATGTTAAGCGCTTACGGGAAGCTGTCGATGATGGATAGTCCCGCGCTTTAGTGGTGCGAGGAAGGAATCATGGATCCGTACGCGGTAAGGCTTTGAATATCCGACCAGGTGCCATGCAGACTTACAGTGAAACCGACAACGAAACTGACAATTAAACTGTCACTTTCTGGTCTAACTTACAAAAAGTGTAAGTTTGGATCCTGATTTTGTAGCCGATTTGCCCTGTTGAGCTGCGTATTGAAACTTACAGTGAAACTGACACTCAAAGTGACAAACAAACTGTGAAACCCAGTGAAACTTACAAAAGAATGTCAGTTAAAGTCACTCTCAGCACCGGCGGGGTGCCGGTCAGTAGAGGTTTGCCGGTTGATATTCTCAGATGTGCGGTCACTGAGATTCCAAATGCACCGCCACACGGCTTCACTTGCATACTTCCGAGGAACCCCGCGCCGCACGAAGTCCCCACCCGCTAACCAGAACTACCCGCCCGCCAAACAGGCCTAACCCAAGGAAACAAGGAAAGACCGTACCGGTATGGATGCTCGCGATGAACAGTCTCTACGCGCAGCGAAGCTGTATTACGAGTCCGGTATGAGCCAGGTCGAGATCGCCAACGAGATGGGAATGTCTCGCCCCACCGTGGCGAAGCTGCTCCAGCACGCGCGGGATCGTGGTTACGTAGTCATCCAGATCCTCGATCCACGCGAACAACGTGGTCACGTAGCAGAATCGCTCGTGGAACACTTCGGCCAGTACGGACTGCGAGAAGTGCGGGTAGCCCAGCCTGCTCGCGATTCCTCCGGCGAAATCCTCAAAGAACTTGGTCGCGTCGGCGCATTGGTGCTGCAGGAGCACGTCGAAGACGGGCATATGGTCGGCGTCAGTTGGGGCAACACCATGTACGCGGTGGCTCGTGCGCTCAGCGATATCCCGCGTCACGGCGTAGAGATCGTCCAGCTCAAAGGTGGTCTGAGCTACACCGAGCGCTCCAGCAACGATATCGAGACCATCAATCTCTTCTGTCGAGCCTTCGGCGCCTACGCCCGCACCCTGCCCCTGCCGGTGATTTTCGATAACGCCGAAACCAAGAATGTGGTGGAGCAGGATCGTCTGATCAACCACACCCTCGAGCTAGGTGCGCATACGGATGTGGTGATCTTCACCGTCGGCGCCGTGCAGCGCGATTCCCTGCCACTGTCTATGGGCTACCTCAGCGAGGAGGAGATCCAACAACTTGAGCACAACGCGGTAGGCGATGCCTGTTCGCGATTTTTCACTAACGACGGCACCATTGCCGTACCGTCCGTAGACGAGCGCACTGTGGCTATTAGTCTTACTGATCTTGCCTCCCGTCCAGTTCGAATCCTGGTAGCCGGAGGCATGGCTAAAGCTGATGCGATCCTCGCCGGGTTGCGAATGGGATTGGCCACCCACTTGGTCATCGACCATCAAACCGCGTGTGCGATTCTCGAGCGCCTCGAAGGCGAAGCAGAATAGAACATGCGATCGTCCGCGGGTGGGCGAGTGAAGGGCAGAGCTGAAGGTGAGAAAATTAATTGGGGTTCCCTTTTTGGGATCCAACCCTTTTGGAGAATGTGTATTTACCCGGTAGTAGCAGCCGCAAATTCCCTCGGGTGAGCTACCAAAGTGAAGAATGACGGCGTTGGGAAGTTTAGGACAAGAGGCTCCAAGGTGGCCGTGTCTAGATCGAGAACCTCTACAACCAGCGTCTCAGGTTAAGATATTGACATTCACGCGCAGCTGAGTACTATGAGTTATGTCAGCCCCCAGGGACGTGCCACATAGGCATCTGCCTGTGGGGCGTTTGCTATATTTAGCTGATGATTCAGTTGCCCTTGGATTTGGATGTTTCTTATGAAGTTGGGCCTGCAAGGTTTTCAACTTATGAGCGCTGTACCGAGAGCAGATTAGAAGCATCCCGACTTTATATGTGGAACCTCAGCTTGTCAGCTTGATGGTGGGGGCCATTGTCCTACTTGGAAGTAGCACTGCGAAATGCGTTGCACGATGCACTTCAATACTCTGTGGGGCAACCTAAATGGTGGGAAGATAACAGCCTTAACTTATCCAGACCTCTAGAGCAGAAAATTCGTGATGCGGAGCGCTACGCATGCAGACAAAGTAAGAATCAATCACCAACTGTAGACGACGTAGTGGCAGCGTCAACATTCGGACTTTGGACCAGCGTGCTCCATAGGGATAATGCGCAGAATCTCTGGCGTAACCACCTGAGTCAAGAGTTTAATCAAGTCCGCCGTGGCGTGCTTTTCGACAATGCGATTAAGCTAAAAAATTTACGTAATCGAATAGCGCACCATGAACCAATCTTCAGGGATGATCATAAACTAAATCTGCGAAGATTGGAACTAGTGCTCGGGGCAATCCACGAGGATCTACCGGGTTTAACGCGACAATGGTTTCCCGGCTTGCGGTCTGCTATTGACGGCTACAACGATGCAATAACCGATGGCTATGTTGACTTGTAAGACACCATGTTTAAGCCTGCTGAGGAACCTCGTTTTTTAACCCAGGCCTAATGCGAAAATAACGGGATCTACGCTGCTCGGCGTTTAGCTGTCGGGGTACCCCCTTCTTCAACAGGAGCACCCTACTTACAGCGCGATAATCCCCACGATCGCAGCGTTCAGCATATTGGTGCAGAAGCCAGCGAACAGAGCCTTCATGCCTAGCTCAGCTACCTCAGAGCGACGCTCCGGTACCAGTGCGCCGAAGGCGCCAATCTGAATTGCGATGGAGGAGAAGTTCGCGAAACCAGCGAGCGCAAACGACGTAAGCATCACAGACTTCGCCGAGAGTTCATCGACATGCTCGGAGAATGCGGTGTAGCCAACAAACTCATTTAGCACTGTCTTTTGGCCGATGAAGTTACCTACCAGGCTGGCTTCGTCCCACGGCACACCGATAGCCCAGGCTAGTGGCGAAAGCAGGGCACCGAACAAACCTTCCAGAGACCAATTGTCCTGGCCGAATAGGTTGCCGATACCGCCAATACCAGCGTTAATCAGGGCGATCGTCGCGATAAAGGCAATCAGCAAGCACGCCACAGCAACAGCGATCCGGCCACCGGACATTGCACCAGCGCCGATAGCATCGATGATATTGCGGGATTCTTCGTCGCGAACTTCACGCACATTGGCGTTGACTTGGGATTCTTCCGTCTCTGGCATTAATGCCTTAGCCACCATTAGCGAACCCGGTGCATTCATCACCGAAGCTGCCAACAAATACGGCAGTGGTGCACCAAGCAGCGAGTATCCCACCAACGTCGATCCCGCCACCGCGGCGAAACCACCAGACATACAGGTAAATAGCTCAGAGCGCGTCAGTTTCGGCAGCCACGGCTTGATCACCAAGGGTGCTTCAGACTGGCCAAGGAAGATCACCGTAGAAGCCCAAACGCCTTCTACCTTCGACACTCCAAGAACCTTGCGCAACGCGGTACCGACGATCTCTACGAACCACTGCAGGATGCGCAGGTAGTAGAGCGCCCCGATGATCGCGCCCAGGAAGATAATCACGGGCAGCACATTGAGTGCGAAAATAAAGCCACTGTCTTCCCCAAACAGCGGGCCGAAGACGAAAGAGGTGCCTTCGTTAGTGAAGTCGATGAGTTTCTCAATAGCGCCAGCCACAGATTCCAGCGCATGGAACCCCGGAGCCCACTTCAACACCAGCAGGGCAAAGGAGACCTGCAGTAACAGCCCCACCCCAAGAGTGCGCCAATTGATCTTGCGACGATTCGACGACAGCGCGATCAGCACCGCAAAAATGACCAGAATGCCTACAAGGCCTTGAAAGCGATCCATGGCTTATGCCCCTTCAGGGAGGTGTTCGGGGCCGAAAGAGTAGGGCAGAAGTTCGTCGAAAGGCAGAGCAAGGGGTACGCCGTTTTCGTCTTCAACTACCACGGTGGTGCAGCCGAACTCGCGCAGCACCTGCCGGCAGGCGCCGCACGGCCAGCAAGGTGCGGCCTTCAATCCCACGAAGGCAACGGTATCGATGCGCCGTCCAGCCTTATCGTCAGGGGAAGTGCTAGCAACCAGAGTGGTAGCTCCATTGCGTTCGGCGCAGATGGTCAGCCCGTAGGAGGCATTTTCGACATTGCAGCCGGTGTAGAGGTTGCCGTCGGCGGTTAAAATCGCAGCTCCGACGGGGAATTCGCTATAGGGTGCGTAGGCGTGCTCGGCGGCACTGCGTGCGTGTGAGAGCAGCCTGGCGTGATCAACCATGATGGTGGATCCTTTCGCTGAGGAGAAGCAAGCGTAGCGTCGCCAACCCCTAGCTAAAAGCCCGTACTGCAGTGCACAGCAGGCGACGAACAATTGCTAATCCATGTATTGACATTTGTTCTAACTGGGATGATACTGGGTTTCAAAGAGCAATATCAAGGCCCTACCTAACTTTTAGGGAGACGAGATAAGTGGCGCCTCGAAACGGGTGCCACTGATGCGGTGACGTGACGAAGATGGTGGGGTCTCGGCACAGGAACACGCTTGAACAAGCACGAACAACCAGGAAGAAAGGGCTGACATGGCTGAAAACTTCGATGTGGTAGATATCATCCGCACCAAGCGCGACGGTGGGGAACTCTCCACCGAGCAGATCAACTGGGTGATCGACGCCTACACCCGTGGCGTGGTGGGCGACGAGCAGATGGCCGCACTGAACATGGCGATTTTCCTCCGCAATATGAATCGCCGCGAGATCGTGGACTGGACGCAAGCCATGATTGCCTCCGGCGAGACCATGGATTTCTCTGCGTTGTCCAAGCCCACCGTGGATAAGCACTCCACTGGTGGCGTAGGCGATAAGATCACCCTGCCACTGGGACCATTGGTGTCCTCCTACGGAGTAGCAGTGCCACAGCTTTCCGGCCGCGGCCTCGGCCACACTGGCGGCACCCTGGACAAGCTGGAATCCATCCCCGGCTGGAACGCCAACGTGTCCAACGATCAGATCATCAACATCTTGGAAGATTCCGGCGCAGTTGTGGCTGCTGCCGGTGCCGGCCTCGCCCCCGCCGACAAAAAGATCTACGCCCTGCGCGATACCACCGCAACGGTGGAATGCATTCCGTTGATCGCCTCATCCATCATGAGCAAGAAGATCGCCGAAGGCACCTCCGCGCTGGTGCTGGACGTGAAGGTGGGCTCCGGTGCGTTCATGAAGGACATCGAGCAGGCTCGCGAACTGGCACGCACCATGGTGGAGCTGGGCACCGACGCTGGCGTGGCCACCCGCGCTTTGCTCACCGATATGAGCACGCCACTGGGCCGCAAGATCGGCAACGCTCTGGAAGTCGAGGAATCCGTTGAGGTCCTCGCCGGAGGTGGCCCCGCAGACGTAGTAGAGCTGACCTGCGAACTCGCCCGCGAAATGCTCGAACTTGCCGGCGTGCACGATCCCGACGTAGAGCAGGCGCTCAAGGATGGCCGCGCCATGGATTCGTGGCGCAAGATGATCCACGCTCAGGGTGGCGATCCGGATGCGGCTCTGCCGGTGGCGCCACATCAGGAGATTGTTACCGCAGACCGCGACGGTGTGCTCACCGAGCTCGACGCCCTAGCTTTAGGCGTGGGTTCGTGGCGTCTGGGCGCTGGCCGGGCTCGCAAGGAAGATCCGGTGCAGGCCACCGCTGGTATCGAGATCCACGCCGAGATCGGCCAGCCCGTGAAGAAGGGGCAGAAGCTGCTCACCCTGCACACTGAAACCCCGGATCGTTTCGAGCGGGCTCTCGACGTCATTCGCCCTGGCATCGTCATCGGTGAAAACGCTGTCCCTGCTCGCAAGATTATTCTCGACCGCATCGCTTAAAGATTGCCCAGACTCATGAGCTTGAACCGAACCGAACTTGCCCACTACATCGACCACACTTTGCTAAAGCCGGAGGCTACCCGAGCGGACTTCGAGGCTCTTACCGCCGAAGCCGGTGAGCTAGGCGTGTTCTCTATTTGTGTCTCGCCCTCGCAGCTGCCGATTGCTGCTCCCGACGGAGTAGCAGTAGCTACCGTCTGTGGGTTCCCCTCCGGAGCCGTGCACTCGGAAATCAAGGCCGCCGAAGCAGATCTCGCGGTACAGCAGGGCGCCGATGAAGTGGACATGGTGATCGACATCGCCCACGCAAAGGAAGGCAACTTCGACGCCGTGCAGGCTGATATCGCCGCCGTGCGCGACGCCATTCCACACGCGTTACTCAAGGTGATCATCGAGTCCGCAGTGCTTAACGACGAAGAGATCGTCGGCTGCTGCAAGGCTGCCGAAGCCGCTGGCGCGGATTTCGTGAAGACTTCTACAGGGTTCCACCCTGCCGGTGGCGCCACTGTGGAGGCCGTCCGCCTGATGCGCCAAACCGTAGGCGATCGCTTAGGCGTAAAGGCCTCTGGGGGCATCCGTGATCTGGCAACCGCGGAAGCCATGATCGAGGCGGGTGCCAGCCGTCTGGGCTGTTCTTCGTCTGCGGCTATTTTGATGGAGCTGGACTAAATGACGCTCGATACCGCCCGCATCACCCGATGGATTGAGCACGACCCCGACGCCACCACGGCCGCTGAAATACAAAGTCTGCTCGATGCTGGCGACGTCGAAGAACTGGCCAAGCGATTCGCCGGTCCACTGGAGTTCGGTACCGCTGGCCTGCGCGGCCGCTGCGAAGGTGGCGAATCGCGTATGAACGTCGCGACGGTTTCTCGTGCCACTGCTGGTTTGGCAGAATGGCTGATCTCCCGCGTGGAGCATCCCGTGGTAGTGGTCGGCTGCGATGCCCGTCACGGTTCGACGGACTTTTACCAGGCTGCTGCCGAAATCTTCGCGGCAGCCGGCTGCACCGTCAAGCTACTCCCACCCCAGCTGCCCACACCGTTTACCGCGTATTGCGTGCGCTACTTCGACGCAGACGCCGGAGTGATGGTTACTGCCTCCCACAACCCACCACAAGATAACGGCTACAAGGTTTATCTGGCTGGCCGCGTGGTGAACAGTGACGCTGAGAAGGGCGTACAGCTGATCAGTCCAGCGGATAAAGAAATCGCGGAGCTTATCGCTGCTGCCCCGGCAGCCGATCAAATTCCGCGAAGCAGGGAAAATATCGAACGGGTGGGTGAACAGGTACTCGAGGAGTACCTTGCCCGAGCGGTGAGCTTACGACGTGGTAGTAGCAAATCTGATCTGCCTATCGTATTCACCGCTATGCACGGCGTAGGTGGACGCATCTTGCAAACCGTCCTATCACATGCCGGATTCACCCAGGTAACAGCTGTTGTAGAACAGTTCGATCCTGATCCCGATTTCCCTACTGTGGATTTCCCTAATCCGGAAGAAGCAGGTGCCTTGGATCTATCCATCGCTAGTGCTGAAGCTGTGGGCGCCGAGCTGATTTTGGCACTCGATCCCGATGCGGATCGCTGCTCAGTGGCTATCCCTACCGATGAAGGGTGGCGCCAGCTTTCTGGCGATGAGGTTGGTGCAGTACTGGCCGAAGACATTGCCCGCGAGTACGAGGGAAGTACCGGAACCCTGGCGGCCTCAATCGTGTCTTCCCGTTTGCTAGGCAAGATCGCCGAGCGTCATGGGCTGAAGTTCCAACCGACGCTCACAGGGTTTAAATGGATTGCCCGTACTCCCGAGATGGTGATGGGCTACGAGGAAGCCTTGGGCTATTGCACTGATCCCGAGGTAGTGCGCGATAAAGATGGCATCACTGCTTGCTTGCGTGTGGCAGATTTGGCCGATCGGCTGCGTGCCGAAGATAAGACCTTGCAGGATTTCCTGGACGAAATCGCCGACACCTATGGCCTGTATGCCACGGCACCACTGACATTCCGGCTTTCCGATCCTGCAGATATTGCTGCAGCTCTTGCTCGGTTGCAGGTAGCGCCACCCGCTACTTTGGCGGGAGCTGAGGTTACGGAGTTCGCTGATCTTTCTGAAGGTTTCCGAGACTTAGCGTCCACCACCGGTTTTTGGCTCGAGACTAGTGCTGGCGATCGGATAGTTGCCCGTCCTTCGGGCACAGAACCGAAGCTGAAGTGTTATCTCGAAGTGATTGCCTCAGATCGTACAACCGCTCTGGAGCGGCTAGAGCAGTTGAAGCAGGAATTTGCTGCGGTTTTGGGGCTATAACGCTATCTCCAGTGCAGTAAGGTCAAGGCAGCACCATCAAGGTGCTGCCTTATGCGTGCTCAGAACACTCTATAGGGTGTAGGCACTTTAATGCTTCACGGTAACTTTCCAAGCGTGAGCCTTCGCCTGATCTCGGATGATGGTGCTAAATGTTTGAGCTTTGAAGTTCCCGTGAAATGGTGCGTTCTAATCTACAATCGGGTACATCAAGCAGTACAGTGACCGGCGGTTTCAAAGTGAAACTGCTCTATCGTTGAAATTGCAGCAGATCGGGTGCTGTCCGGTTTCGAATTTTGGCGTTGGATTGTGGCACCTGCAGTTTTTGTTTCGGTGATGCAATCCGTAAGGAAGGAAATGAGCTAGTAGATGACCGCACAACGCCTTCAGTTGACTTGGTACAACAAGGACAAAGCGCTCATTCCCACCGAAACTGGTAAATACGGGTATACGTGGGTAGATCCAGCCGATCCACGCTACTGCGAGACCCACACCCTCGTCATGGACGACTACGTGCGTGGAGAACAGAGCGAGAAGTCAGACGAGTTTGAGTACTCCGAGCGAGCCGACCTCGAGCCCCAGGAGGATAATCTCCTAATTCTTGGCGAATCTGGCGACGTGCTCGAAGCGCTCACCCGTGTGCCCGAGCTGGCCGATAGGTACGTCGGCAAGGTCAAGCTGGTATACATCGACCCGCCTTTTAACACGTCCCAGACGTTCGCCTCCTATGAGGACAACCTGGAGCACTCCATCTGGCTCGCCATGATGCGCGACCGACTGCTGCATTTAAAGAAATTGTTATCAGAGGACGGGTCAATCTGGGTGCACCTGGATGATGTAGAAGTCCACCGTATGCGGGTACTTATGGACGAAATCTTTGGTGTGAGTAATTTTCTGGCCGAGGTGGTATGGCAAAAGGCTGATTCCTCGCGCAATGATGCGACAGCGTTTTCGGTTGACCATGACACGATTTTGGTTTACGGAAAATCGCCTGCGGCAACTATTAAACGTATGCCACGCACACAAAAGGATAATGCGCGGTTTTCCAATCCCGACAATGATCCACTTGGTATCTGGTTCTCAGCCGATCGTTCTGCGCCGGGTTCACAAGATCGCGGTTATGTGGCGGCTATTCAGCATCCAATAACTGGTAAGTATTTTTTTCCAGCAAAAGGTGCGCACTGGCGATATGCGCAGAACAGATTATTTCAAAGTCTTTGTGAATGGGCTCCATATAAGCTTGTTAAGCCTGAAGGGGAGAGGCTTAGGTTAAGGTGTGATTATCTAGAATTGCCTGAAGAGCAAGTACGTATGGACATGAAAGATATTGTACTTGATGCTCCTTTGGAAGAGTGCGCAAGTGCTGCGCGTGCGCGGATGGAGCAAGGGCAGTGGCCAGAGTTTTTTGTGACGGAAGAGAGTTTTGGGCGTAAGGCGTATCCACCTCAAGAGGGGCAGCCTGCACGTACATGGTGGGACAATTCTCAGGTGGGGCATAATCGGGCGGCAAAGTCGGAGATTAAATCTTTGTTTGCTAATATAGGGTCATTTTCTACGCCAAAGCCGGAGCGGTTGCTAGAACGCATTATTCATATTGCCACTGATCCTGGGGATATAGTGCTAGATGTCTTCGCTGGGTCGGGAACGACTGCTGCAGTCGCACAAAAGATGGGGCGGCGTTGGGTGACCTGTGAATTGCGGCAGGACACGTTTGATACGTTTACGCGTCCGCGCCTGGAAAAGGTGGTGGATGATCAGGATCCGGGTGGTATCACCCGTACTAAGGGTGAGTGAGTAGCTGCTGATGGTGTTGAACTGCCTGATAAGGTCTCACCTGATGATGCTGCGAAGTTCACCAGCGTTCTCAACAAACTGATCGCTGACGATCCAGGGGCGAAGAAGAATCCACTGGTCAAGTCGTTGAAAGCTGCTGCGAAAACTAAGCGCACAAAAGAGGTAATCAACTGGCGAGGTGGTGGTGGATTCCAGGTTGCACATCTTTCACCTGCATGTTTTGACTATGATCCCGTTCTCAATCGGGTGATGCTCACGCCAGAGGCGACTGGTCAAGCACTAGTTGAGTCCGTTGCAGCAAACCTCGGATTTAAGCTACTGCACGCTGATGACGATTACATTTTTGACGGGCGGCGCGGAAATGCGTTGCTAAAGGTGGTTGAGGGAGTCGCGACAGCAGAATTAGTCGATTCTTTAGCAACCCACGTTAGACCTGGAGAGACGATTGAGCTCGCTGCGACGAGCGTGATGGATGGAGTACGCCAATACTTACGAAAGGCTGTGAAAGGGTCGCGGGTGGTCGCTTTACCGGGTGATGTTTTCCGTTATACGCAAGGAGACGTTCAATAATGAAATCTCGGATGAATATTAGCTTTGATTCGGATTTATTGGAATCAATTAGCTCCGAGTTCGATCTACGCGCCCCAAATAAGAAAGCCTTGCGGAGTCTTATCTTCACACTGGACGGGGACTATGACCCTGAAGTGATACAAGTGCTCAACCTGGCAACGGGCGTTGGTAAAACATATCTGATGGCAGCGTTTGTCGAATACTTGCGTCGGCAGGGTGTAGGTAACGTCATTATTGTTACCCCTGGAAAAACAGTACAAGCAAAAACGATTCAAAACTTCACGCCTGGTTCTCCACGTTATATCCGAGGCTCAATCGTTCCACCAGAAGTAGTCACTCCTCAGGATTATTCTGCGTGGATAGCACGCCAAAATGGCACTGACAAGCTTTCTGCAGGATACGAAGTTCCAACACTTGCCTTTATTTTCAATATTCAGCAGTTAATCGCCCCCAAGTCGGTCGAAGGTGATACTCGTGGTAGTACGCAGGAAGCAATCCGCCGTAAGCCACGTAGATTCGATGAAAATGCGGGTGTGTTATTTGACTATCTCAAGGAACTTGATGACTTAGTAGTCATCGCTGATGAATCCCACCTCTACGGCTCAAGCGCAAAAGCCTTTCATGCAGCATTGAAGGAGCTGAACCCAGCAGCAGCAGTTGGTTTGACAGCCTCAGTGAATAAGAAAACTGATCATGTGATCTTTGAATATCCACTGTATCGCGCGATTCAAGATCGGTATGTTAAAGCTCCGGTACTAGCATTCCGCAAAAGTGGTTACGGTACTGACGAGGCCTCCGAAGAACAGCAATTGCGCGATGCCCGACAGCTGCGAGACCTTAAGCAAACACACTACGATGCTTACGCGAAAAGTCAGAACCGCGAACGTGTAAATGCGGTGATGTTTGTGGTGTGTTCAGATGTCGAACATGCAACTCAAGTAGCTGATTTACTGCGTACCCCGGAATACTTCGGCAATGACGATGCAGTTTTGCAAGTTGATTCGAAGCACGAAGACGATATAACCCAGCGACGATTAAACGAACTTGATAGTCCGGAATCACCGGTATTGGCAGTTGTAAGTGTGAATAAGCTCAAAGAAGGTTGGGACGTTAAGAATATTGCTGTTGTGGTGACTCTGCGTGCGATGGCATCGGAAGTTCTTACGCAACAAACGATGGGGCGGGGATTGCGTCTACCATTTGGCGAATACACCGGGATTGATCAGATTGATCAATTAGACATAATCGCTCACCAGTCGTTTACCGAACTGCTCGAAGCCGAAAACGTATTACAACAGTTCGGCCTGGAAGAAGCTATGTCGATACCTGACCAGCGAAGTGTAGAAGAAGCGATCCGTCGTGTTGCGCAGCAAACTGAGGTTACTATTGCTGCAGAGGCTGTTAATTTGCAGGGCAACACTATCACTGATAATTCCGTGCCAACTATTGGATCAGAGCTGGAAAGCTGGATCGACGGGGAACCCGAATCCGGAACTTTGTCAGATGATGGGCAGCGCTCACACTTAGATACTGCGTTTCCAGGCCAGCCAACTGTTGGAATTCGGCGAATTCCCTCCGCCACCAAAGGTATTGAAAGCGAGATACAGTGGGAACCGGTATCGATAGAGCGCAACCCGAGGTTTGCGGGTGTTACTTATCAGTTCCCCGTAACGATGATGGAGGCGAAGCGGCCTTCTATCGATCTTTCTGAGATCCCTGATGGATCCCTAGAAGACGCTGCTCGGCGAGTGACCTCAACCGGAGATGTCCTCCACCGCAAAGCAATCGTAGCGGTGCTCGGTAAGAAACTTCGTGGTGAAGACCGTGAAAGTGCGGAAGTCGATTCGATACCTGTTCAAGCTGAAGATGTGCAGGAAGCGTTAACCAAATTGGTAATCGACATGCCTTTAGTTCCTCAGACAACCCAAACTGTCCGCTATGTATCTTCTTTCCTTGTGCCTCGCTTCGTGCAAGCAGCACCTTTTAAGGATTGGACTGTGAAGTCCTTAGATTCAGCACGAATGGAATTGCAAAAACTAATTCAAAACTATGTGAATGATACGCTGCGATCTACCCGAGAGATTACAACTATTCACCCAAAGACTATGCCTGGATCGGGATACCTGTTGCCGTTCGGCGAAAAGTTTTACGAACAAATTGATAGTCGGGCCGAGTTCAAGAAACGGAGAGTTTATGGTGGATGGTTCAAATCCTTGTTCGCTGAGGAAGCCTTTGACTCGTATTCGGGAGAATATGTACTTGCTCGGTTACTGAATACTTCACCGGAAATCGTATGGTGGCACCGGTTACATCCACAGGACAAAGCTTTCGTATTTTATAACGTGAAAGACCGCTATTTCCCGGATTTTGTGGCCTTGGATACTGATGGGGTTCATTGGATTATCGAAGGTAAATCTGAAAAAGGACGTGATGATCAGCAAGTACAGGAAAAGCGGAAAGCTGCCGAATCGTTGGTTCGCCGTTTGATCGCGGAAGATGATTACGTTGGCCAAAGTTGGGGGTACCTAATCGCTTACGAGCAAGATACGGCAAGAGCTGAATCTTGGGGTGACTTGAAAGCGTTTTCGCAGCCGGTAAGTAACCTTTTGTAGTTAGGTGAGTGCAGTAAGTGGCTCCAAGGATCTTGGGCGGCAAGGGTTGCCAACGGTTGAAAAAATACCGACGTTTGAAAAAAGTGGATCCTAAAGATAGGATAATTAATCCAAAATTTATATTGTGCGTAGTATGCTATGCTTTATTTGCTCTCGGGGTCTGTATATTGCAAATAGAATTCATGTATGGTAGTTTTTCGGAGTTAAAAAAATCCGCAGAACCACTTGATTTCGCTGATTATTATTTTGGGTTTGCAGGAGGTTTTGTTTTCCTTGTTCTAATCCCTCTGGCTTTAATTGATATCTTTAATAGATTATTGGCGCCAAATGATGTTAAGTATAATCTGTGTGGCGCCGATTATAGCTCTTTTAAGTTATTCCCTATATATCTGCTGCAGAAACAAAAGACTTTTGGGATGAAATGCTTCAATGTTCCCGCTAATGATAGCTTGTTAAAGAATTTATTTATACTTGCTGCCATACCGGGGGCTCTTATCGCATTTTTTAGTCCGCTCGTTTTCGTTTATGGTGATCCCAATATGTCGTCAATGCTCATCCTTGTCTCTATTCCTTACTATGTAATTCTAATCTGTTTAGCACTTCCTAGTTTTTGTAGTAAACTTACAAGTTCTATGACTTATGAATTGACCCGGATTGTTGCCGCACTATATGTCCTATTGTTCGTGATTGTTGTTGTTGGTGTTTTGTACTTAATTTTTGTCAATCAGGAGATTGCGCGCACTCGGCATGTTAGGGAAATGCTAATATTGCTATTCGGGTTGATGACAGTATATTCGTATATTACTCTGTTCTCTATAATTATTCATGTGCTGCATTATCGGAAACTGTAGCTTAATAATAGGTATCTCTTATTGGCTTTAGTCGCCTTAGAGTATAAAATGTGTGTTTGTGGCTTGTATTGATTAGGGTTTCTAAGTGGGTACTCATCCTCTCATGATTTCAAGGGCCATGCCTGACTAGCATATGGTCAGGCGATGGCGATTAACCTTAAGGTAGTTCAGTGACTTTGGCGGGAAGAAGGAAGAACTTGCATGTCATATCCGGTGCATACTATGTATCGAGGCGAGCGCTATCACCCCTAATGTGGTGGCCAGCCTTCCGAATCACTTGTGGAATATCGCCTTTCAATTCCACTTGATCAATGATGGTAACGTCTTCAAGCTCCCTTCGGTGATTGACTAATATACCTGTGATTCACTGATAGGCATGCTCGAACGCAGCGTCATCGCCGATGATCTGTGCACACGGTTAGCTGATATTTCTCATTGCCGTTGGCTACCGGAAATCCTTCCAACGGATAACGGATCGGATTTTATTTCTATCCGGTTTATTACAAGGTTTTAGGACAAAATTATGACGTGCTTCATTCTGCCGCTTACATGATGGAACAATGGAATCGTTGAACTGTGCCGTCGCTTTTGCCGGGCTCGAAACACAATGTCTTCGACTCGATACCCGCGGTTCGTACCTTGATCAGTGTATTCCACGGATACCATAATCTGCAGCACGTTGGGTTATCTTATCCCAGTGGAATTCGTGGCTTCAGCGGCTGCGTAACCCTCGTTATTGTCAAATAAGGACTGAGCTGAAAAACGGGAATCCTTCAGATTGGAAACCCGCCGGAACCTTCTCTAATCCTATGGTGGACTATATGAGCTTAGTGATGAACCTCTACTACACCGGCAAAGATGGCTCTGCGAAGGCCTTCATGGAAGAGATGATCGGCTCTGGCTTGGTGGATCAGGTCAGAGCTCAAGAAGGAAACCTCCGCTACGAGTACTTCCACAGCGTCTCCGAACCAGAAACCGTGCTGCTTATCGACGAGTGGGTGAATCAAGAAGCCCTCGATATTCACCATAAATCACCAATGATGAAGCAGATCGCCGACTTAAGGGATAAGTACCGGTTACGGCTCCGGGTAGAACGCTTCGAGCGCTAAGAAGGCTTACTTCAGGCTTACTTCTTCTTTTTCTTCTTGCCCTTGGGCTTCTTTTCGCCTTTGTCGTTCTTTTTCTCGCCCTTTTTATCTTTCTTCTTTTCGCCCTTCTTATACTTTTTCTTGGCTGCTTCCTTCGCCGCCTTAGCTTCCTTAGCCTTCTTCTTCAGCGCTTTCTTCTTTTTCTTCTTATCCTTGGCGCGCTTCACCTTCTGTTTGGCTGCTTTTTCCTGTTTCGCTAGTTCGGCAGTAACTTCGTCGAGAGCCTCCTCAGCAGCAACTTCCGCGACTTCCTCCACAGCTTTGTGCTCGGCTTTGGCTACCTTGTGCTCTTGCTTTGCGGCTTCGGCGGCTACGGTAGCTGGAACGTCGTTAGGCAAATCCGCAAGCACTTCTTCAAGTGGGGATTCTTGGCTATCCAGAGTGGTCTCCTGGGAATCGGGGGCAGAGACGTCGCGAGCTAAGTTCAAGAAACGCTGGGCGAGTGTGTTGAACTCGGCGTCGGGGAGATCCACTAGTGCTTCTTCTTCGGCGCGGCGGAGGTTGCGTCGTACTCGGCGGCGGAGCTCCTGGCCAGCATCGGTGATGGTAACCAGGTAGCGGCGACGATCCTGCGGATCACGCACGCGAGCAATCCAACCCGCCTGCAACACGGTATCGATCAACCGGACCATATCGGAGCGATCGATGCGCAAAACCTCGCCGAGAGTTCGCTGGGAAAAGGCACCGGCAGACAGTGCCTCCAGGAGCCAGTAGCCGCGCAGGGTTAAGGAGCCGTCATCGCCGGTAGCGCGTTTCAGCACAGCGTCGGTGCGTTCGCGGAGAGAGGAATCTAAAACAGATAAAGCCCACGTCAGCGTAGAAGAAACTGACGCAGGCAAAGAATCAATCACCGTCAGCGACGTGGGATCGAGATTCGTGGAAGGGGTAGAGCCACTGGCAGCGCTATCGGTGGTGCTGTTGGCGGAGTTATCGTTCGTGGGGTTCATAGCCCCAGCTTAGTGGAGTTTCCACGTAGGGAACTAGGGTTTAAGCTCCAGACTTCTCCATCGGAAGCCCCTCATACTCCCAATCGATCATGCCACCACGCACGTTGATCGTGTCGATGCCATTGCGCTCCAACCAATCGCCCACCTGCGCAGAGCGTCCCCCAGAACGGCAAATCAAATAAATATCGCGATCCAAATCCAACTCGCCATAACGCGACGGAATCTCTTCCATTGGAATATGAATCGCGATCGAAGCATGCCCGTCATCCCATTCCATCTGGGAGCGAACATCAATCAATTGAGCATCTGCTGGGACATCTTTCGGATTAACCATTTCCATGGCGCCCCAGCATAGCCAAAGGTTACTGGTGGCGCTCTACAGCCTCACGCAAAATACGCTCCGCTTCGTCCTTGCCCTCCCAGCCAGAGCCGGAAACTTCCTTGTTTGGCTCCAGATCCTTGTAGTGCACGAAGAAGTGCTCAATTTCATTCTTCACGAAGTCGGATACATCGGAGATGTCCTGGAAGTGATCGAAGCGAACGTCGTCAAGCACACACAGCAACTTGTCGTCGCCGCCAGCTTCGTCGGTCATCTTGAACACGCCTACCGGGCGAGCCTTCACAATCACACCTGGGAACACTGGCTCTGGCAGGATCACCAGGGCATCTAGTGGGTCGCCATCTTCACCCAAAGTTCCGTCGATGAAGCCGTAATCAGCTGGGTACGCCATCGGCGTAAACAGGTAACGATCCAAGTAAACCTTGCCGGTTTCGTGATCCACTTCGTACTTGTTGCGCTGGCCTTTAGGGATTTCGATAGTGACCTCGATGCTCACTACAATCCTCCTTTTTTCCGTATAAATCCGTTAACGGGTTTATTCTAGTCGGTGCTTCAACAAACACGGCAAGTAGTGTGCGTGGTACCGGGTACGGTGGCGGGCGCGGGAACGGTCGCGCGCACAGTAGCGGGCATAGCAGCAGGGAAGGCAGCGGTGAGCACAGTGGCAGGGCGTTTTGCAGGTCGCAAGAAAGCGTGGATTATCTCCGCGGTGGTCATCGCGCTGTTGATTATTGCGTTGGTAGCCTCCGCACTGATTTATAACGCCCGCCAGATCACTGTTGTCGCCGCCCCTGAGGTGCAAGAGATCGCCTCACCCGTGCAGGGCGTGGGTCTGCCTGGCGCCGAACCGATGCTCAACGACGCCGAACTCGCCGCCGCCGCGCGCCCCATCATGGATCGCGCTGCGCAGAATTCCGATTTGGGCGAGCTGCATGCCCAGGTGGCGAATGGCGCGACGGGTACGCAGCTGTGGTCGCAGTCCTCTGATCAGGTGGCAATTCCGGCTTCGTCGCTGAAGATCATGACCGCCGCCGCCGCCCTGCTGGATCTCGACCACGGCCAGCGCCTAGCTACGCGCGCTTTGCTTTACGACGGCACTCAATCCGGCAGCGACTCCGGCGACACTGTGGTCCTGGTTGGCGCAGGTGATCCCACCTTGAATGCCACGGGTAGTGGCTTTTACTCCGGTGGGGCTTCGCTGACGGATCTGGCGCAGCAGACTGTGGAGTCGCTAGTGGAAAAGCAGGGTGGTGCTGGTGCTGGTGCGGTGAAAGTCGGTCGTGTGGTGGTGGATGCGACGTTATTCTCAGAGACTTTCCACGACACTTGGGATCGCTCTGGCATGGCCGTGGGTTATATTGCACCGATCGATAGCATTGCCGTGGATGCAGGCCGGTTGGATCCTTCGCGGGATGAATCAGCGCGTACGGAAACCCCTGCCCAAAGTGCTGGCGACGAATTTGCAAAGCTGCTGAAGCAAGAGCTGGAAGAAGCCGGTGTTAGCGAGGTTTCTACTCCCGAGGTAACCGTGGCTACTGATGCTAGCCAGTTGCCGGGTGGCAGTATCGCGGCCGAAGGTGCTGTGAACGGCAATGCGGAACAGATGATGCAAGAAGGCGAAAAGGCAGCTGGGCAGGCAGATGCTTCTTTGCTAGGGCAGGTGGAATCGGCACCACTGGTTACCCGGGTACGCGACATGATGGTGCACAGTGACAACACCTTAGCTGAATCCATTGCCCGCGAGGTCGCAATCGCCAACGATGGCAACCCCACGTTTGCTGGTGGTGCGCAAGCAGTAGCTAGCGTGCTCACCGAGCATGGCTTTAATCTCACCGGTGCCAACTTTTACGATTCCAGCGGCTTGAGCACGAATAATCGCTTGACGGCTGATCAGCTAGTCAGCGTAATTAATGCTGCAGCGCGTCCAATTCCTACCGATGATCGTGGTATCGATTTGGATGCGCCAGGTGATGAGAATGTGAAGCTCACTCGTACGCTTCGTCCTTTGTTGGATTCTTTCCCGGTGGGTGCGGTGTCTGGAACGTTGGCTAATAGATACAGTGGCAACACTGGTGCTGGCTATGTGCGAGCCAAGACCGGCACCTTGGATGGAGTCTCTGCTTTAGCCGGCTATGTGATTACAGATGGGGGAGAGATTGTCACGTTCGCGATGCTGTCTAATGAAGCCTCGGTGATTCCTGCGCGTGCGGCTGCCGATGATGCGATCGGACAACTTCGTGCCATCCACTGATTCGGCATCTACAAATTCAGACGCTTTGGGCGATAGGCAGGCGCTTGAGGGGCGTGCCCCTTTTTGGCCGCGGAAAAGCCCGCACTTCTTAGCCATCCGGCACGCGGTAGTGGCCGCGGTAGAAGATGAGCGTGAGACGGTAGAAAGTGGGGATGAAGCAGCAGTCCGAACGCCAGATTTAATTGTTGGGCTATCGGGTGGTGCTGATTCACTGGCTCTAACAGCTGCCTGCTGTGCGGAATATCCAGGGCATGTCACTGCAGTGGTGGTGGATCATCAGTTGCAAGAGGGCTCGGCTGCGGTAGCTCAGCGAGCAGCGCAGCAGGCGGAATCCCTCGGTGCGAAGGCTCGCGTGATTGCTGTTGACGTCAGTGAATCATCCATCCGGGAACAGGGGATGGAAGCGGCAGCGCGGGAGGCCAGGCACCAGGCTTTGCGTCAGTTTGCCGCGGAAACGGCAAAAGCTGAAAAGCAGGCGAAAGTGGCAAAGCCTCACAAACAGAACCCCATCATTCTTCTTGGCCATACCTTGGATGACCAGGCGGAAACGGTACTGCTGCGGTTAGCTCGTGGTGGTGGCACCTATGGGCTTAGCGGCATTGCGCCGAAGCATCGTTGGGATGATGGAACTCTCGTAGTTCGGCCACTTTTACAGTTGCGTCGGGCAGATACAGAAGCTGCTTGCCAGGAATTGCAACTGGACTATTGGCAGGATCCTCACAACAGCGATGAACGCTATGCGCGGGTGCGGGTGCGCAATCGGGTGCTGCCCGCCGTCGTGAAGCAACTAGGCGAACAAACGATTACACATCTAGCGCAGACTGCTGCCGATGTGCGGGAGGATCTGGACGCGCTGGACGAAATGGCGGAGCAGGCGCTACGTGGCATGGGCGGAAATGGGGAATCGGGAAGTGGCGTCCCGGCAGTTGCCTTACCAATCGCCACCATCCAGAACCACCCAGCAGCCATTCGCAAACGGATCTACCAACGCTGGATTCGGCAGACCGTGGGATCGGAGTTACACCGCGCTCAGCTAGAGGCGATTGATCAGTTGGTGTGCCAGTATCACGGTCAAGGGCCAGTGGCTATTCCGCAGCCCCAAGAAAAACGCGCGGAGAAAAGCGTCGTAAAGCAAGAAAAAAAGCACACCGGCTTGCGTCGTGGGGGCGGTAGGTTGGTAGTCAGCCGAAAAAGTGGCACGCTTGCAGTGTTGTGGATGTGACACGCCCGAAAGGACAGCCAGATGATGTCAACGAAGAACTATGACGTTCCACCCAACCCATACGGCGACGACGTAGAAGCAATCTTGATCAGCGAACAAGAGCTGAAAACACGTATCTCCGAGATGGCGCAACGGGTTAACGAACGTTTCAAAGACACACCTGATGACCTTATTCTGGTGGGCGTGCTCAAAGGCGCGGTGTTCTTTATGACCGACTTCGCGCGCGAACTCGACCTGCCGACGCAGCTGGAGTTTATGGCGGTGTCTTCGTACGGAAACTCGTCTTCGTCCTCCGGTGTGGTGCGGATTTTGAAGGATCTGGATCGCGATATTGAAGGCCGCGACGTGGTGATCCTCGAAGACATCATCGACTCTGGCCTGACCCTATCGTGGCTGATCAAGAACCTAAAGAACCGGCATCCGCGCTCGCTGGAAGTAATCACCCTGCTGCGTAAACCAGAAGCGCAGCGCGCCAAACTCGACATCGCCGATATTGGGTTCGACCTGCCAAACGAATTCGTAATCGGCTACGGGCTGGACTACGCAGAGCGCTACCGCGACCTGCCATACGTGGCGTCCCTTAATCCCAAGGTCTACCAGGATCAATAGAGATCAGCTGGTATCAATAAAGATCAATTACAGGATCAAATAAAAAAGCTTCATGGATAAGAAAAAAGTATTCCGCGTCGCCGGAACCATCGCAGTCATACTGCTGATTCTGTTCGCGTTCACCAACCTCACCGACGATGCGCGCAGCTACCGCGAAGTAGACACCTCCGTGGCGCTAGCGCAGCTGGACGCGAATAACGTCAAAGAAGCGCAGATCGACGACCGCGAACAACGCGTACGCCTCGATCTAAAAGACGCCATCGAGGTAGACGGCGCTAACGACGTTTCCCAAGTGATGGCCAAATATCCTGCGCGGGCAACCGACCAGGTGTTTGACAAGGTCACGGGCGCGCAGGGCATCGAGAAGTACAACACTGAGGTCACTCAGGATTCCTTCTTGCTATCGACGTTGGGCTTCCTGCTGCCAATGGTGATCTTCTTCTTGCTGATCATGTGGCTATTTAGCCGTATGCAAGGTGGCAAGAACGGGCCATTCGGTTTTGGTGGCTCCAAGGCCAAGATGTTGAACAAGGAAACCCCTACCAACACCTTCGCCGATGTGGCCGGTGCCGATGAAGCTGTGCAAGAGCTCGACGAGATCCGCGACTTCCTGCAGCACCCAACCCGGTACGAAAAACTGGGTGCGAAGATTCCACGTGGTGTGCTGCTGTATGGTCCTCCCGGTACGGGTAAGACTTTGCTGGCGCGCGCTGTTGCCGGTGAGGCGGGCGTGCCGTTCTACACGATCTCTGGTTCGGACTTCGTAGAAATGTTCGTAGGCGTGGGTGCCTCGCGTGTGCGTGACCTGTTCAACCAGGCCAAAGATAATAGCCCCTGCATCATCTTTATCGATGAGATCGATGCGGTGGGCCGCCAGCGTGGCGCCGGTATGGGCGGTGGCCACGATGAGCGCGAGCAAACCCTGAACCAGCTGCTGGTGGAAATGGACGGCTTCGGTGATCGCCAGGGTGTGATCATTATGGCTGCGACGAACCGTCCGGATATTTTGGATCCGGCGTTGCTGCGTCCGGGACGTTTTGACCGTCAGATTCCAGTGGGCGCGCCTGATTTGAAGGGTCGCGAGGCCATCTTGAAGGTTCACGCTAAGGACAAGCCGCTAGGCCCAGATGCGGATCTGGATTCTTTGGCGAAGCGTACCGCCGGTATGTCTGGTGCGGATTTGCAAAACGTGCTGAACGAAGCTGCGTTGCTGACTGCACGTGTCAACGGCGACATCATTACCGCCGATGCTTTGGAAGAAGCTGTGGATCGCGTAGTGGGTGGCCCGCGCCGGACCTCGAAGGTGATTTCCGAGCAGGAAAAGAAGGTCACGGCCTACCACGAAGGTGGCCACACCTTGGCTGCGTGGGCGTTGAAGGACATCGAGCGCGTCTACAAGGTAACGATCCTGGCTCGCGGCCGTACTGGCGGACACGCCATGACCGTGCCCGAAGACGACAAGGGTATGTACAACCTGCCGGAACTCTTCGCCCGCTTGGTCTTCGCGATGGGCGGACGCTCTGCTGAAGAGCTGGTGTTCGGCTTGCCAACGACGGGTGCCTCTGCAGACATCGAACAAGCCACCAAGATTGCCCGTGCGATGGTGACCGAATATGGCATGTCGCCAGTATTGGGTCCGGTGAAGTACGGCGAAGAGCAGGGCGATCCTTTCGCAGGCCGCGGACCGACCGGCGGCAGCTTGGAGTACTCGCCAGAAGTAGCTGCGCAGATCGACCAGCAGGTGCGTTTGCTGATCAATAAGGCTCACGACGAGGCCTACGCGATCCTGAAAGAAAACCGCGACATCCTGGATAAGTTGGCCGAAAAGCTGCTGGAAAAGGAAACGCTGCGCCGCGCTGACCTAGAAGTACTGTTCGAGGATGTACAGCCTCGTGAGCGGTTGAACTTCTTCGATATGGATACCGCGCACCCAGCTGATGGCCGCGAACCAGTGAAGACCCCAGTAGAGCTAGCTATCGAACGTGGCGAAGAGCCACCGAAGCGGGCGAACATCTTTGCTCCTGTGCGTCGCCCAGCTGAGGATGAGCAGGGTAGCGGTAATGGTGCTGGTGCTGCGGGAGACGCTGGTAATGGTGGGCCGGGCGCTGGTGCTGGTGCTGCGGGTGCCCAGGGCTCGAACATCCCAACGCCGGTTTATGGTGGTACCCCGCCACCAAAGGATTGGTCGGTACCGGGTTGGCCGCCACGCGAGAACACCAACCAGCACGGTGCCCAGCATGGCGCCCAAGGCCACTTGCCTTCGGGCGGCGCTGGCGCCTCCGGCTCGCAGCCACAGCATCCGGGTTGGCAGAACTACCCGGCACCGGGACAGGGTTCGAACCCATACCAGGCGCCAAACCAGCAGCCGACTCCGAACGGGCCACAACCTGGCAAGCACCGCGCTGAACAGCCAACGAATCACCAGACGGACAACCAGGATGCGGACGCCACCCAGCAGCTACCTGCTGTAGGCCGCGGTTTCCGACTGCCCGAAAACGAACAGCCAGACCACGGCAAACCTCTCGGTGGCAGCGAAGAATCCTCGCCGGTGGCATCGGATGATGTGAATAACTCGCAGGTTCCTCCGTCGCCAGATTCTCAAAACCCAACCCCAGACAACCCGGCCGCGCCCGACGCCCAGCCACCCCAACCACCCCGGGAGAACTAAGGAAACAACAGGAAAAGCTGTGAGTGTACATTTCGACCAACAACGCGCAGAGGCTGCAGTCCGCGAACTGCTATTAGCCGTCGGTGAAGACCCGGATCGGGAAGGGCTGCAAGAAACGCCTGCGCGCGTAGCCCGCGCCTACTCGGAGATGTTTGCCGGGCTGCATACAGATCCGCGGGAAGTGCTGGATAAGACCTTCAATGAGGGGCATCAAGAGCTGGTGCTAGTCAAGGACATCCCGATCTACTCCACCTGCGAACATCACTTGGTGCCATTTTTCGGCAAAGCCCATATTGGCTACATCCCGGGCACACACGGCAAGGTGACGGGATTGTCCAAGTTGGCGCGGTTGGTGGATCTGTATGCCAAGCGTCCGCAGGTGCAGGAACGGCTGACCTCCCAGGTGGCGGACGCGTTGGTAGAAAAGCTCCAGCCGAACTCCGCGATCGTGGTGATCGAATGTGAGCACCTGTGCATGGGCATGCGCGGGATTCGTAAACCCGGTGCGGTTACGGTGACCTCTGCGGTGCGCGGTGGCTTCCAGCGTGATGCGCGCTCGCGTGCTGAAGCGTTGAGCTTGATTCGCGGTTAGTGATTTATCCGATGCGCTGCCAGGTGATGGGCATTGTTAATGTCACGGAAGATAGCTTCTCGGATGGTGGGCAGTATTTAGCCACCGACGCTGCGGTGAAACATGCCTTGCAGCTGATCGCCGATGGCGCGGACATCGTAGATGTGGGTGGCGAATCGACGCGCCCCGGTGCGGTGCGTGTGCCAGCTGCCGTGGAAAAATCCCGCGTGGTGCCGGTGGTGGAGCAACTAGCTGGCCAGCACGGTGCCACGGTCAGTGTGGATACCATGCGCGCTGAAGTTGCCCGCGCTGCGCTCGACGCCGGTGCCCAGCTCATTAATGATGTTTCTGCTGGTCTCGCCGACCCCGCGATGCTGCAGGTGTGTGCCGAAAGCGATGCCCAAGTTGTGCTGATGCATTGGAAGACCGAGCGCTTTGGCTCGGCCTCCGGCACTGGTAATCCAAATAGTGTGGCACCGGAACAGATTGTCGGGGAGGTCCGCGAATACCTACTCCAGCGCGTCGATGCTGCCGTGGCAGCAGGCATCGCACCCGAGCGCATCATCCTCGATCCCGGCTTGGGCTTTGCCAAAAACGCCAACGAAAACTGGGCGCTGCTCCATGGCCTCGACCAATTGGTGAAGCTAGGATTCCCCGTGCTGGTGGGAGCTTCGCGGAAGAGGTTCGTCGCAAGCCTCCACGGCGATACGCGCCCACCCACAGCAGCCGATCCTGCCACAGCGGCGATTTCGGCTCTATCGGCAGCGGCAGGCGCGTGGGCAGTGCGCGTGCATGATGTGGCCGCCACCCGCGAGGCCGTCGCCGTGGCACACGCCTGGCAGGCCGGTCGCGCGCTCACAGACCATCAAGCCACCCAGGATTATCCCCTAAACTAAACCCATGGCAGATCGAATAGCGCTGACCGGGTTGCAAGCCCGCGGCTACCACGGAGTCTTTGATTTCGAACGTCGCCGCGGCCAGGATTTCTCCTGCGACATCACCATGTGGACGGATTTCAGCGCCGCAGCTGCCTCCGACGAGCTAGCGGACACCATCGATTACGGCGCCATCGCGCAGCTGGCTCACCAGGTGCTTACCGGCCCGCCCATGGCATTGATTGAATCTGTCTCCACCACGATTGCGGAACAGATTTTGCTTGCCGACGACGCGCGTGCCCAACAAGGCTTGAAACCGCTCTTGCATGCCGTTGAGGTAACAGTGCACAAGCCTCAGGCGCCGATCCCGTTAGCTTTTGGCGATGCAGCCGTAACTGCGCGTCGTTCGCGAAAAACCTGGTCGGGCATATTGAGCCGGCCGCAACGCGCACCCCGCAGGTTCCGCGCAGTGCTATCCATCGGTGGCAATCAAGGTGATGTGTGGGCAGCGCTGGATTCGGTGTTTGACCACTTTAAAGATGACATTGTGGCGCGCTCCCAGGTGTATGGCACCCCGGCGTGGGGTGGCGTGGCCCAAGACGATTTCCTCAACGCGGTGCTCATTATCGAAACGGATCTGAAGCCCCTGGAGATCCTGCGCGCCGGGCAAGCCTTGGAGCAGCAAGCCCAGCGCGTCCGCGACCAAAGATGGGGGCCGCGCACCCTGGATGTCGATGTGGTGCAGGTGGTGGAAAAGGGCGACTCAGCCGAAATCGAAAGTCCGGATCCAGAGCTCACCCTGCCACACCCTTATGCCCACCAGCGTGCGTTCGTGTTGGTGCCGTGGCTCGAAGCAGACCCACAAGCACAACTAAAGGGAACGCCGGTGGCAGAACTCGTCGCTAGCCTGGATGCCACCGAGCGCGATTCGATCCAACCAGTGACCCCCGAATAATCGCCCGATTAATCGCCCGAATAAGATCCGATCAACCCTCTCAGAGAGACCCCAACACCTCAGAGCAACACCATGAAACCTACCCCGATTTCACTGTTAGTGCTGATAGGCGCAGGATTTGCCGGAGCAAGTTACATCCTGTGGTCTAGCTACTTCGGTGCGTTTTCGGGTGCGAATTGGTTTAACTTGCTCTTCCCGTGGGTACTCGCGGTGGTCAACGCCGCCGCCGCCCGCTGGATCCGCGGCGTGATCGCCAATGAACGCATCGGCCAAGACAGCCGCCAAGTAAGCCCCTTAATCGTCGTGCGCTGGCTGGTGGTGGGCAAGGCTTCTGCCTGGTTGGGTACGGTATTGTGCGGTCTTTACGCCGGTATGGTGCTGTGGGCAATCCCGCTGTGGGGGCACTTGGCAGCCGCCGAGCACGATGGCCCAATATTCATTGTGGGCACTGTTTCGGGTTTCTTACTCGCTGTCGCAGGCGTGTGGCTGGAGCGCGAATGTATGCTCCCACCAGATGACGATAATTCCGCGGGTAATAATCCGAAAAGGTTGCCTCCGTCGGTAGGGTGGAATACATGACACATCCGGGTGATACGAACCGTAATCGCAATTCTTCGGGCGCGGACGCTGCGCGCAATGATGCATTCGCTGGTGCCGATTACCCCGGATCTGATTACACGGGCACCGATTACACGGACTCCAATTACCCGTCCGACGACGCCTACCACCAGTACTCCTACGATTACGATTCGCAGTACAACGAAGATTACGAAGGCGATAATTTCGCTAACGACGAATATTCCCGCGACGATTACGAATCCGATACGCCGTCCCAGGATTCCTCCAAGCGCTACGAGCTGGTTTCCTGGATCCTGATGGTGGCTCTCGGAGTTTTAGCCGTCTTTGCCAGCATCGTGATGCTGTTCGTGGATTCCGATGGTTGGAAGAAAACCGCCGCCCTGGCTGCACTCTGGGCAGCGGTGATCGCTATCGTGCTGGTTACCCGCTACCGTAGCCAGGTCAAAGATCAGGAAGAGCAGCTTGCGGCGATTGAAAAGCGCCACCAGGCGGAACTGGATCGCGAGCTTGCTGCCCACCGCGAGCAAGAGCTGATCCTCGAGCAGAATTACCGCGATTCCCTGGAAGAGCAAAACGATTCCACCATCGCTGCGTTGCGCGCCGAAATCGAGGCATTGCGCGATCAACTCACCGACATGATGGGGGCTGCTTACGACGACCAGCGCGTCGCATTGCACGCTCACGCTCACCGGCTGCAGGAGCTAGATTCCGCAGAGTCTAAGGACGCGCGAGCTAAAGAAGCCCGCCATGAAGCTCGCGACGATTCCCTGCGCGGCACCAAGCCACAGGGTGAAAACCAGAAGGTATTCCGGCCTTCGACGAAGCAGGATCCTAAGACCTTAGAGACCCCAGTGGGTAGCCATCGTCGCAAGGATGATGCAAGCGCACCTAGCTTTGCTGATCGCATCTCTAATCAGAGCAAGGATCAGAATAAGGATCAGAACAAGGAATCCCAGAAGCCACAGGGCAAAACTCAAGACACACGGCAAGATCAAGCGCAGGAAAAGACTCAAGCTCAAGCCAAGCCACAGGAGAAGGCTCCAGAAAGGCGAGGCCGCCGTCGCGCTGAAGACCGCCAAGGTGGTTTAACTGTCGCCGAGCTACTTGCCCAAATGAAGGCGGACAACAAGTAATGGCACCACGGCTGCGTGTAGCCGTAATTTCTGCTGGTCGGGTCGGTAGCGCTTTGGCCTACTGCTTACACAGTGCTGGCCACCATGTTGTGGGATTGGTTGCGCGCTCCCAGACGCGCCGGGTGCAATTGCGCGAAGAACTACCGTTTCTTCCAGATAATTGCGTCATCACCGACAACATCGCAACCGCGATCCGCGGCAATTCAGAAGACCAATCCGCACAACTACTCGTACTGGCTGTCCCCGACGATGCATTAGAGGCAGTAGTCCAACAAGTAGAGCCCTTGATCCAACCCGGCATGATCGTGATGCACACCGCTGGCGGGGTTGGCCGCCAGGCCCTGGATCGGCTGACCCTCGCTGGCGCAATGACCTTCGCCGCTCACCCCGTGATGTCCTTTGTCGGTCCGGCGAAATACGATGCGGATCAGCTGGAAGGTTGTGCGTGGGGAGTCACTGCTGGCGATCAAGTCAGCCAAACCGTCGCGGAGCTGCTGATTTCCGAGCTCGGCGGCTATGCCGTGGCCGTGCCTGAACAATCACGCATGCTGTATCACGCGGCGATGGCACATGGTTCCAATCACTTAGGTGCGGTGATCGCGGATGCGGTGGATACGTTAGCGCTGGCGTTGGCGGAGCCGAATCACGCGCACCCAAGCAACAGCCCCGCCGAACCCACCACCACTAACACCACTAACACCAAGCCCACTGAAGAACAACGCCTGCTGGCTGCACAACTGATGCGTGGCTTATGCGAAGCCTCGTTAACCAATGTCTTGCAGCGTGGCGAAGCAGGGCTGTCCGGGCCAGTAGTCCGCGGCGATAAGAAGCGAGTGGCCGAACACCTAGCCGCAATTGAAGCCGATGCGCCACAAATTGAAGGTTCGTATGTGCAGCTGGCTCGTCGTATAGCGCAAAGAAAAAGGCAAGCCGAAATCCTGGAATTATTGCAGCAATATTATTAGGCGCCTACTTAAACGCGGGGCGTGCTCTGGCGTAGAATCAGCCGCGTGGAAAATCAGAACACTACCAGCGCACCCCTATTCCAACCTGGCGAAACCACGGTGATTCATTCGGTGGCACAGATGTCGCGGGTGGGTAAAACGCTGCGCAATACCGGCCGTCCCGTGGTGTTGGTGCCCACGATGGGGGCGCTGCATGAAGGCCATTTAGAGCTGATCCGTGCCGCGCAAACCTTGCCGCGTGCGGTGGTAGTGGTCTCTGTTTTTGTTAACCCTTTGCAGTTCGGCGAGGGCGAAGATTTCGAAGCTTACCCGCGCACTCTCGACGAAGATGTGGCCAAGATCCGCGAGGTCGGCGCCGAATTGGTCTTCGCACCCACTGCGTCCGATATGTACCCCAATGGTTTCCGCACTACGGTGGCGGCCTCGGAGCTATCCACGGAATTGGAAGGCGCTTCCCGGCCGGGTCACTTCAACGGGGCCATGACAGTCGTGAACAAACTGTTCAATATCACCCACTGCACCGATGCGATTTTCGGCGAGAAGGACTACCAGCAGCTGGTGCTGATGCAGCAGATGGTCACGGATTTGAATCTGCCGGTGCAGTTGCACGCGATTCCGGTGATTCGTGAACGCGATGGTCTGGCGATGAGTTCGCGCAACCGGTATCTCTCGGCGGACGAACGCGAATCGGCAGTTACGCTTTCGGCGGCGCTTACTGCCGGCGCATACGTGGGTGCGCAAGGGGCACAGGCGGTGTTGGATACTGCGTGGGCGGTGCTCAACGAGCGCCCAGAGGTGCAGGTTGATTATCTGGTCTTGCGGGATATGCAATTGCGCGAGTTGCCGTCGCAAAGCACAACAGGAGCAGAGAGCACCGATAGCACAGCAACCCCCGCCACCCCCATTGAGGCACGCCTACTTGTCGCCGCGAAAGTGGGCACCACGCGGTTGCTGGACAACGTGGGCGTGATCCTGGGCGCCGAAGATGAGCGCAGCCAGGCAGAACGGGAGCAAAAAGAGATCGCTCAGGCGGCGCTCGATGCGGCGGGGCTTGGCGACGAACCACTCACCGAAGTCGAAATGGCTCAGATCAAGCAACTGCATGAGCAGGTGCAGCAAGTGCGGAAAGATCGGCTGGCACGGCAGAAACTCGGCGAGGCTGGTTTCAGCGAATAGGCGCCCCGACTAGGAGCCGGCGGTGAGCCCGAACCCTAGATAGCCCTAGATAGGCAACCAAGCCACCGCGCTGCTAGCATTAGCCCAATGTTTCGGACGATGCTGAAATCGAAGATCCACCGTGCCACGGTCACCCAAGCTGACCTGCACTATGTGGGCTCCTGCACCATTGATGCCGATCTAATGGAGGCAGCCGATCTGCTGGAAGGCGAGCAGATCGATGTGGTGGATATCGATAATGGAAATCGACTGACCACGTATTGCATCACCGGCGAGCGAGGCAGTGGCATTATCTCTATTAATGGTGCGGCTGCGCGGTTGATTTCGCCGGGCGACCTGGTGATCCTGATTGGCTACGGGATGATGACCGACGAAGAAGCCCGTACCTACCAGCCCAAAGTGATTTTTGTTGATGGCGACAACCGGATCCAAGAGCTTGGCGACGACCCAGCTGAGGTACCCGAAGGCTCAGGACTGAAGAATCCGCGCAAGCCGGAGTAGTTCACTTTTTGTTCATAGAAAAGTTAAAGCGCTTTTGAACAACAGTTAATTGCCATTTAGGCAGCCTTCTTAAAGTTCTCCGTGGATCACACACCACGAAGACACCATCCTTTAAGCCGATGCCTCAGCCCACGGTATTGGCCGCTGAAGGTGGTTAGAAAGCCAGAGGCTCCTTTCCCATGATTGAATTTGGCAAGAACATTATTGGCAAGAACTTACTGCGGAATTTTTCTACGTCGCGAAGCAACCTCACCTGCAATTTCAAATGCGGCAATGCTTGTGCCACCGATGCGCCAAACGAATTTTCCCCGAATCAATATTTCGGCGATGTGGTGCGGCAATCGCGCGCCGGGCAGCGGACGTTTACCCGTCGTGCAGCACTGAAAGTTGGTGGCGCAAGTGCGGTAACGTTCGGCGCTGGCATGGCGCTTGCTGCGTGTTCCTCCGACGACACCCACGCCCAATCCGGCGCGATGAGCACCGCCAACACCGGCGAACCAGACGTCATCGACCAGTCTTCGGCTTCCCCGGTAGAAGGCATGCGCTTCCAGCCGGTTCAGCCGAATACCGACGATGTGGTCACTATCCCCGAGGGCTACCAGCAGAACGTTCTGATTCGTTGGGGCGACCCCATTCACCAGGGCGGTCCGGAGTTCAATTTCGATCAGCAGAGCGCCGACGCACAAAAGGTCCAGTTCGGCTTCAACAACGATTTCGCTGGCGTGACCCGCGGCGATGATGGCAAGGCGCTCTACGTCGCTTCCCACGAGTACACCACCGAGCCGATGATGTTCCACGATTGGAGCCTCGAGGACGTCACCAAAGAGCAGGTGGATATTGGCCTGGCCGCACATGGGCACACGATTCTGGCTTGCGACGAAGCAGGCGACGGATTCCTAACCCCGGATCTCTCCGATTCCCGTAACCGCCGGATTACCGGCTTCACGAAATTCCGTGTGACAGGCCCTGCCGCCGGCCATAAGAAGCTGCAGACCGCCGCCGATCCCACTGGCACTGAAGTGGAAGGCACGCTGAATAACTGCTCTGGTGGCATGACGCCGTGGGGTACGATGCTTTCTGGTGAAGAAAACGTCGATCAGTATTTCGGTGGCATTGATGAAATCGACGATGAAGAGCTAAAAGCCGAATACCACCGCTATTCGATTAAGAAGAATGAATCCCAGCGTGGATGGGAAAAATTCTATGATCGCTTCGATTTAACGAAAGAGCCAAATGAGCCCAATCGGTTCTTCTGGGTGGTAGAAATCGATCCGCATGATCCGGATTCCACACCAGTCAAACACACGGCTCTGGGCCGCTTTAAGCACGAGGCCGGCCAGATTCACGTAGCCGATGATGGCACGGTGGTGTGCTACATGGGCGATGACGAGCGCTTCGAGTACATCTACAAGTTCGTCTCTTCGAAGCAGATGCGGGGTATCTCGCCGGAAGAGGCCAACCGTTTTACCCGCGGCAGTGTGCAGGGCAGTGCTGCTCACGCGGCATTGTCTGCCGAGGATCGTGCCCACAACATGCAGATCCTGGAAGAAGGCACCCTTTACGTTGCCCAGTTCGCAGGTAACTCGCCGAAAGATCAGATCGATGGCTCCGGCGAGCTGCCCGAAGACGGCACATTCGACGGCACGATCAATTGGATCCCACTGATGACCGCCACCGCCGATGGCAACCACCAATCCCACGTCGATGGCATGGATGCAGCCGAAGTGTGCATTTTCACCCGCCAGGCGGCCGATCAGGTGGGTGCCACCCGAATGGATCGCCCGGAAGATGTGGAAGCTTCGCCAGTAACCGGCAAGGTGTACGCAGCACTGACGAACAACAAATACCGCGGTAAGGCTGGCTCGCCCGATGCCGGCACCGATGGCGCTGGCCGAGACTACGAAGATGCCACCGAAGTGGCTCCCGTTTCCGAGAACAAAAACGGCCTCGTCCTGGAAATGGACGACGATCACGCCGGCACCACCGGTACCTGGAATCTGCTGCTGGTCTGTGGCGATCCGAAGGAGGCCTACACCTACTTCGGCGGATTCGACAAAGAGGATGTCTCGCCGATTTCGTGCCCAGATAATTTAGCTTTCGACGAATACGGCAACCTGTGGATTTCTACCGATGGCAATGCCTTAGGCGGCAATGACGGTTTGTATGCAGTGGCGGTTGCGGGCGAACGGCGCGGTGAAACCAAATGTTTCCTTACCGTGCCGACTGGTGCCGAAACCTGCGGTCCGGTAATTGAAGATAGCCGCGTGTTTGTCAGCGTCCAGCACCCTGGCGAAGATGATGATGCCACCACCGCAGACCCACTGTCGCACTGGCCCGAAGGTGGTTCGGCGCAACCTCGTCCTGCAGTGGTGCAGGTAGTACGCACCGATGGCGGGCGGATTGGCGTTTAAATCTGCTCTCAATCTGGCCTAGCTATGCCACACTGATCTGCCACTAGAATCGAGGCCATGATCGTTGTTGCTGGCGAAGTGCTTGTAGACGCTGTAGTAGACGCCGATGGAGAGGTCACGCGCCGAACTTTAGGCGGCGGGCCTTTCAACGCCGCTGTTGCTGCTGGCCGCCAAACGGGTACAGGCCGCGTGCAGTTTTTGTCACGGATTTCTACCTCTGATTGGGGAGAGCAAGCCCTGAACCGTCTGCAAGAATCCCACGTGGATACTGCTTTAGCTCAGCGTGGGGACGAAGAGATGACTGTCGCTTGGGCGCACCTCGACGAATCTGGAGCAGCCAGCTATGTATTCGATTGGGAAGGTCGCGCCGACAGTTTGGTAGTTGATCCCGGGCTGCTTGACGGCAGTATCTTCTGCTTTGGTACTTGCTCGATGGTCTTTCAGCCGGGAGCGGGAGTATATGAGGAGATGATGCGTCGCCAGCATGACGCCGGTGCGTTGGTGGCCTTGGATCCAAATATTCGCCCAGCAGTAATCGAAGCAGCAGGACTAACCGAGGATCAGTATCGGCAGCGGTTCTGGTCTTGGCTGCCTGTGGTGGATGTGGTCAAACTCAGTGATGATGATTGCCAGTGGCTTGCCCCAGAGGATTCCTTGGATCAAGCGGTTACGCGGATGCTGGATGCCGGGGTGCAAGCTGTCGTGCTCACTCGCGGAGCAGAGGGACTATCCGTACACACCGGTTCCATTGATGCTGAAGTACCGGCGCCCAAAGTAGAAGTAGTCGATACCATCGGTGCCGGCGATACTGTGATGGGCACGTTGTTGGTCGCGCTCTACGAAGCTGACGCTCACCCGAAGCGCGTCGTCGGCAAGCTCAAGCACGAGCAATGGCAGGAAATCTTGCACCGCTGTGCTACCGCGGCGGCGATTACGGTGTCGCGGGCGGGGGCGAATCCACCTTTTCAGGCGGAGCTAGTACCCTAGGTAGCCGTGACTGATAATAAGGCCAATACCACACGTGAACTTCCAGAACAGCAGCTTCCAGAGCAGCTGCGTATTCGTCGCGAGAAGCGTCAGCGCTTGCTGGATGCGGGCATTGACCCTTACCCGGTAGAGGTCAAGCGCACGCACACGTTGGCCGAGGTGCGGGCACAGTGGGGTCATCTGGAAACTGGGGAAGAAACCCAAGATGTGGTCACTGTTATTGGCCGAGTTATCTTCGTGCGCAACACCGGCAAGTTGTGTTTTGCTGCGTTGCAGGAAGGCGATGGCACGCAGTTGCAGGCGATGCTGTCGCTCGCGGAGGTCGGTGAAGATGCGCTAGCTGCGTGGAAGTCCGACGTAGACCTGGGCGATTTCGTCATCATTACCGGACGTGTGATTTCTTCGCGCCGCGGTGAGCTCTCCGTGATGGCAACGAACTGGGATTTCGCAGCGAAGTCTCTGCGCCCACTACCAGTGTCTTTCGCAGAGATGAACGAAGACACCCGGGTGCGCCACCGCTACACCGACCTGATTATGCGTGAGCAGGCGCGCACCAACGCCCTGACTCGCATTCGCGTGATCCGTGAGCTGCGCAATGCCCTCGAGCGTCGCGATTTCCTAGAGGTCGAAACTCCTATGCTGCAGACGTTGCACGGCGGCGCAGCAGCACGCCCATTTGTCACGCACTCCAACGCGCTGGATCTGGACCTCTACCTGCGCATTGCACCAGAGTTGTACTTGAAGCGTTGCGTCGTCGGCGGCTTGGAGCGCGTCTTCGAGATCAACCGCAACTTCCGCAACGAAGGCATCGATTCTTCGCACAGTCCCGAATTCGCGATGCTCGAATACTACGAGGCCTATGGCACTTACGACGATTCTGCGCGCACCATCCGTGAGCTAATCCAGGAAATTTGCGTCGCGGTATTTGGCACTACTGAAGTAACGCTTGCCGACGGTTCCACTTTCGACTTCGGTGGCGAATGGAAGCAACTAGAGATGTACCCATCTCTAAACGAGGCTTTGGCGCGCAAGCATCCTGGCCAACCAGAAGTGACGATTGACTCGACCGTTGCCGAGCTTAAGGAAATCGCTGCTGCAATTGGCCTGGCTGTGCCGGAAAAGGGCGGTTGGGGTCACGGCAAGCTAGTCGAAGAAATCTGGGAGCACCTCTGCGCGGATCAACTCGAAGGCCCAGTATTCGTACGTGACTTCCCAGTAGAGACCTCGCCGCTAACCCGCCAGCATCGCAGCAAACCAGGGGTGACTGAAAAGTGGGATCTCTACGTCCGAGGCTTCGAGCTGGCAACTGGCTACTCGGAGCTCGTTGACCCAGTTGTACAGCGGGAACGCTTTGAAGATCAGGCGCGCCTGGCTGCCGGCGGCGATGATGAAGCCATGGTGCTGGACGAAGACTTCCTCCAGGCCATGGAACAAGGCATGCCACCTACCACCGGTGTTGGTATGGGCATCGACCGATTGCTGATGGCATTAACCGGCTTGGGTATCCGCGAAACCGTGCTGTTCCCAATCGTAAAGCCAGAAGTGAACTAATAGTGCTGTAGATCACACCCGGTACTGCTTTTGCATCCCCTGGAAGGTGGCTAGCCTCATGATTAAGTAGGGTGGCCTATCCTTTCAGGGGTAAGTTGTGAAGAGAGTAAGTATTGCGTGGCTGGCTAGCAGTATATGTGCGGGAATTTTAGGTATATTTCTCGGCTTAGGGCTAGCAGAACCTCTAGCGTTGAAATATTTGGGCTATGTGCCTGATCTTCACTTTTTCCCAGATGCAATCCAGCTATTAAGTGCGATCGACTGGGTGTTGTTTGTAGGTCTCTATTTGGTTGCTTTGATTATTTATGTGCCTGTGGGGCACTTCTTGCTGAGGGATACAAATATTCGGCGCTTTGCGGATAAGGGTTCGATTCCGGACGGAATCTTGATCGGTGACACGGCTCTGAAGTTGCTGTTTGCAGGCGGTTGGTTTGTGCTTTGGAGCGCGGTTATCGGATACTGTTTCGACTTGGTTGTCGAGCGCGCGGTAGGCCAGAATGCTGAGAATGGCGGGGTAGTACTGAATTCCCAGATTTACGACCTCAGATTATGGGAAATGATCCCTGAACCACTTTATTACTTGGGCATCGTCGGCTTCATTGCTTCTGTTGTTGCTGTCAGCCTGAAAGCACTGAACTACCTGTATGCGAAACGTCGTGTTGGTGCGAAGGTGTTTTAGCGGAAAAATTGTGCTCTTGAATTGTAGTGAGATGTAGCAATCGAAAACGATGACAACGCAGTTTATACTCTTCGTCAAGCCCTCTGATCAAAGCACGTGCTTCAAGCATCGAGGGGAAAACATTGCGTTGAAAGCCACTCATAGCGACGACGTCGGTTGAATGATTCGACAAATCCATTGTTCCACGGTGATCGTGCGTTTGATTATGTCAACCAGTGATTCACGGGTGTATTCGTCAATCGTCGACACGATCTTCAACGGCCTCCCATCAGCAGTGACGCGGAACTGAAAAGTCGATCCTCCATACGTGATTTGGTCGGCTGGCCACTACGGGTGACTCGATGCTGCTGGTAGCTGTTCGCCGCATACGGAGCGGATGCTCTTGGGCTGCCATAGTGTCGGCGTCGTGGAGTAGGCGAATGATTTGTTCTAGAGTGCGGCGGGTGCGTTTTTGGACATTGGGGTTTTCTACAGGTCAGGGCACCCTTTCGAGAGTACCGGTGAACTCAAATAGGATCCGGAATTAAAACCAGAGAACTAGTGAGCAAAAGGGGAGGGTTAACTAAAAATCGTATAAGATAAAAATGATAATTTGATGAAATTTTCCTGAATATATCTGGCAGGTCTTGTATAAATGAGTTTGAAAGTTAATGTACTAGCTCATGGGCCGTAGTGATGACTAGGCCGGGTCCGCGTTGTGAAGTCGCATTCCTCTTCGGTTCGTCATATTAGGCATTAAATGGAAGCAACTCGCAACATAGTAGCAGTTGGTTTAGCTCAAGCTGAATGATTAGAAACGAAGCGGGAGAGAAGACGGCCAAGCATAGTTGCTTTTGAGTGGATAGATCGACACCCTGTTATTTAAACGTGAAAATAGCTATATGAGTGGGGTAACCGCATATCGATACTGCAATGATTTGGATTCCAAATGATAATAATAGATTCAGAGTCGGGCTCACAGCATCGAGGGAGACATAGTGTTAGATGTGACTGGTGTTAACTGCTCACGCTTTCGAAAAATAAGGGAGTCTACTGCTAGTGTGTGGCAGCTGGAGCACTCAAGGACGCGCTTGGTCGGCGCGCTCGCCTATGCATTTGGAATCGAACTCGTTGGTTATGCTTGGTGTCCGGCAATTGGCGCTGGTTCGGTAGGCATTTTCCTAGTATCAATGGTAGCCAATAGCGAAGGCGGAGCTGGCAGGGCTGCCTACAGTTGCTGTGGTTGGAGATGGGGGCATGGGCATGTCGCTGAATGCGATCGAACAGACTTGCAAATCACCTGTATTGTGCGTTGTTTTAAACAACCGAGGGCTAGGCGCAATCAGGTACGAACAGGAAATCTGTGGTTGGCCAGAGTTCGAATCTGGCTTTAAAAGTATGGATTTTGCCAAATTTGCAGATTCACACGGTTGGGCCGGGCATAAAGTTTCCACGCAACGCGAGCTCCATGATGCGTTAGATGATTTTATTCACCATCCACGACCCTTGCTATTAGATGTTTGGTGTACTAAAGATGAACCTCCCATGCCGGCTCTAAGGCCAAGCCTCGTGGGTGTCGCGTCGGCGATTTTAGCGTGGTCGAAGCAAGGTAAGAGAGGGTATGTTTCTGCGAAAACTGCCGTCCAGGGATTAGTCAGCTCAATGAGGGGAAAATGAGAAATGAATAAATTTGATGATTTGCCTATCGTCTACTGGTTCAAGCAGCTAGGTGTGAAAAACCTCAATGTCGCAGGAGGAAAGGGCGCAAATTTAGGCGAATGTTTCAACGCAGGTTTGCCCGTACCGCCGGGGTTTGTGGTTGGAACGGAAGCCTACCGCCTAGCGGTATCGAAAATCAGCGCTCAGGTTATTCAAGCTGTTGAAGCGAGAAATTATTGCTACGCACAGCAGCTAATTCGCGACCTCGAGATTCCAAATGAGCTGAAACAAGCTGTAGAAGAAGCATACGTAAACTTAGGCGAACCGGTAGTAGCCGTAAGATCATCTGCCACAGCCGAAGACCTAGCGGAGGCTAGCTTTGCAGGACAGCAGGATAGCCTTTTAGGTATTCAAGGTGTTGATAAACTGTGGGACGCAATACGTCATTGTTGGGCATCGCTCTGGAGTGAACGGGCAGTTGAATATAGAGCTAAGCAAAAGGTTGAAAATGATGGTCTAGCCTTAGCAGTAGTAGTGCAACAGATGATCGAAGCAGATGTTGCCGGCGTCCTATTTACACAAAATCCTATGGCCAATGACGATCATATGCTGCTAAACGCTTCTTATGGCCTCGGCGAGAGTGTTGTATCGGCGCAAGTTACTCCAGACATATTCGAGGTATCCCGCAGCAATCATGAGGTTGTTTCCTCTACTGTCGGAGCGAAAGAAACTCGTATTGACCTGATGCCTGGGGGAACAAAAGTATCAGAGGTTCCCCGTGAGCTTAGAGAGTGCTTATCTTTAGGCGATTCTCATATTGCAAAGCTAGTTAAATTAGGCCTCGAAGTCGAGCGATTTTATGAATCCCCACAAGATGTTGAGTGGGCTTTTAAAGATGACGAGCTATATTTGCTTCAGTCACGCCCAATTACCACTGTTGTAACTCAGCAAGAAGCTCATGGCGAGGTAAGTAATCGGATTGAGCGAGCTCTTCGAGATGATCTGATCGAGCATTACCCAGCTCCATACCCGCTTGATTTAGTGGCGGTACATGCATTACAGAATGCAGTACAGAAAATGATGAACCAGCTAGGCCTTAGTGCTCCCCGTGCCGAATCGTTGATAGTTGGGGATGATGACGGTGTGATTCGCGTTAACGCAGCGGCGCCGAAGCTAACGCTATCAGCTTTGGCAAAGTTTCCGATGCAATTCAGGAAAGGAATGTCTCATGATCCAGGAGATTGGGCATCAGAGAAAAACGAAATACTCGTCCGAAGAAACTCCCTTGTAACTCGAGCCAGAGACGCGAAATGTTTGGATCCGTATCAGCTTGATGAGTTATTGCAGGATGTTCTGTCCGAAGCATCTTATCTGATGCGTAATCGCTTCCTATTTTACCTTGCCCCGATGATGGTTTGGAGGGCAGTGGCAAATCTCCAAATTAAGGCGTCTGGACAAAGTGTCAAGGTTTCAGTCGAAGACTTATATAATAAGTTAGATTATGTAACATCCGAAATCTCTTCAGGAATAACTACTTTAGCGCAATCAGCTCGCTCGAAAAATTTAGAATCCTCTATCTTAAGAGCGTCGCCTGGAGATGTCCTTGATAGCATCACCGAGAACCCGGATGGTGAAGATTTTATAAAGGAACTCTGGGAATTTCTTGACTATAGAGGTGCCCGCACGGCGAAAATGTATCTACCATTCTCGAATTGTTCCTGGCGGGAGAATCCAGAGCAATTTCTCGAATTGATAGCGGTAGTGTTGAGAGCCGATCTTGGATCGGAGAGTAACAGACACTCAGCTGCTGAATTAGTTAAAGAATCACTTCCGCGTCCAATTCAATGCTGTTGGGAAAAGACGGTACGGAAGCTCCGAGCCTTGCACGTTGGACGCGAGGGATCCTTATACGAACTCGAAGAACTGTTTGTAGTTGGGCGGATGGTGATGGCTGAATTTGCGGAAAGGCTGGTACAAAACGGCTCCATTCGAACTATAACTTGTGCAGAGTTCCTGTATTATGAAGAGGTTCGTACAGCCCTTAGAGAGGCTAATCCATTACTGCAGGAAAAGGTCGATCGGCGACGGTCGAAGAGAGGGGGCGCGGAGGCTGTTTGGTGGAGCCGAAGCGAGGGGAATGGGGATTGTAAAACCATATCGGGTACCCCTGGAAGTCCTGGCCAGGTAGTAGGAGTAGCCCGGGTAATTCGTTCTGCAGCCGAGTTCTCGCAGCTGAAGTCGGGGGAAATCTTGGTTTGCCCGTTCACTGACCCTACATGGACGCCACTATTCAGTATTGCGGGGGGCGTAGTGGCAGATGTCGGAGGGGCTCTTTCGCATGCTGCCATTGTCGCCAGAGAGTACGGCATCCCTGCCGTACTAGGTACTGGAACCGCAACGCTAGATATTGAAAATGGGGATAGAATTTTGGTTGATGGCACAAGTGGGCAAGTCAGCTTTGTTGATTAGTGGTTGGTCAATAATATGAATGCTATATATAAGCGCATCGCCTTAGCCGCTATTATATTTGGGACAATGGTCTCTGCACTGATGCAAACACTTTTGACGATGAGCCTACCGAAAATTTCTCACGATATTAATGCAAGTGCATGGTATGGCTGGATTACTGGAGTGTATGTCGCATCCTCTACGTTGTTTATTCCAGTCGCTGTAAAATTAATACAAAAGTTTGATCTCCGCACTATTTATTCGAGCGCTATGATTATATGGCTCCTAGGTACTGCTCTGGTAGCGGGATCAGATAATGGTTTCGAAATTCTCTTTGGTCGCCTTGTGCAAGGTATAGGGACTGCTGGGTTGGTTCCAGCTGGAATGGAAGTGGCATCCGTAATCGTAGGTTCTCAGTTTGGGTACTTCGTTGGTGTTATGGCTGCAGCTCAATCTATAGCTATCGCAATCGGCGCTCCGCTTGGGGGACTGGTGTCGGGCTCGTTGGGATGGCGGGGTTCACTCTGGGTGATTAGTGGTTTGATGGTAATCATCTTTGCCCTAGCTGTGTCTACGCTTCCGAAAGTCTCTGGCGATGGTGTTCATGGCAGTAAGTGGCGTGAAATCTGGCGGTTACCAGAAGCAAAAAAAGTACTAATTCATTCAATACTGTTATCTGGTGTTTATTTTGCACTCGTGACTTTCGTCCCTCTGCTGCTGAAGGAAAAGTATTTATTCACCACAGCGCAGATTTCGGTTTTCATACTTCCGCTGCTTCTTGGAACTGCTATTGGCGCATTGTTAGTCAATAAACTGAAGTCTTTCTGGGGTTGGATCCCTATCGCATGGTTGGCGTCTGCAATTGGTTGTATCTTCACAATGTTTCCATCTGCGCTGTTTGTGTCAGCTGGTGGCGCCATCGTGTCAATCGGTGTAGGCGCGGGGCTAACTATGTTACTGCTGATTTTGAAGAATGAACTGCACGCCTCGGCTTCGGCAGCGAGCGGTGCGATTCAAGCTACTAGAAATATTGGAGGGGCAGCTTTCGCGATTATCCTGACGATCCCGATCCAGGTTGGCATTAGCAATGAAGTAGCAGCTCTTTTCTCGTGCTTGGTTCTTGCTGTGGTCTCACTATGCGCTTGGATCTCGTTCGGTGGCAATATCTTCGTCAGGGCTCTAAAGCGATAGGTGCTAATCGGCTTCTTTTCGGGCTGGGTAGTGTATTGTCCGGCCGGCTAAGGGTTGTAGAGCGCATTCTTTACAGCGGTTTTTTGGTTTTCGTCGTTAGCACCCACCTCCGTTAGGGTTCGAAAGTTATTTCGAGCTTTATCTACCGTTCATGTGACAGCGGTCACGTATCGTTTTATAGTTATGAAGGTAATAGATAAGACTCGAAAGGCTATGACCTAACATGAGTGACAAGAAGAACAACGGTGACGATTCCACCGTTGGCCGTAACAATCCTGGCCGCGATGCAATTGGGGCGGCCATGCGAATTGTTTCGTCGATCGCCCACTCGGATTTCGCTAAGAAGCGCAATTTAACGGATAAGATCGACCGGGTTGTTTTCGAATCCACCAAGACTGGTTTCAAGACCCTCGGTGCTGCGAATCGCCAGTTCAAGAAGGTAAAGGGCACAGGTAAGCCACAGCGCCCGACTGAAGAGGCTCAGGCAGCGCAGGCAGCAGCCGACGAGGCCAAGCAGAAGAAGATGTTTGATCTCACGCCTACCGACGATCAGCAGATGATCGTGGAGACTCTGAAGAAATTCGCCGAGTCCCGCCTGCGTGATGTCGCTGCAAAGTGTGATGCGGAAGCAAAACCGCCAGCGAACTTATTAGCAGAGTCCGCCGAGCTCGGCGTGACCATGATTAACGTGCCAGAAGCTTACGACGGAATCGCTACCGGCGAAGACACCACTACTAATGCTTTGGTGGCTGAAGCCTTGGCTTATGGCGACATGGGCTTGGCGGTTGCCGTGCTAGCACCAGCCGGTGTGGCAGCTACCCTCACTGCGCATGGTTCGGACTCGCAGCAGAAGACCTACCTGCCGTCGTTCGCTGGTGAAGATGTCCCAGCAGCCGCAGTCTGCTTGAACGAGCCCCGTCCGCTTTTCGATGCGCTTGCACCTCAAACCACTGCGAAGCGGGAAGGCGATCAGGTAGTTGTTAACGGCGTGAAGGCCATGGTGCCAAATGCCGGTGAAGCAGAGTTGTTCGTCGTAGGCGTAGAGCTAGACGGAAAGCCAGCGCTGGTCATTATCGAATCGGATACCGAAGGCCTGCATGTGGAAGCTGATCCGTCGATGGGTTTGCGCGGTGCAGCATTGGGACGCCTAGTTCTCGAAGACGTACGCGTACCAGCGGAGAACATCCTCGGTGGTGCTGATAAGTCCCCGGAAGATTTGGAAGAAGCCTACCGCGACGTAGTGCGTCGTTCGCGTCTGGGATGGGCAGCTCTTGCCTGCGGTACCGCACAAGCTGTACTGGACTACGTGATTCCATATGTAAACGAGCGTGAAGCATTCGGCGAGCCAGTATCGCACCGCCAGGCTGTGGCATTCATGGTGGCGGACATCAAGATTGAGCTCGACGGATTGCGCATGATCATGCTGCGTGGCGCTTCGCGGGCGGATCAGGGACGTAGCTTTGCCCGGGAAGCTGGATTGGCAAAGACCTACGCTGCCGAAAAGGGCATGAAGATCGGCTCGGACGGCGTGCAGCTGCTCGGCGGTCACGGCTACACCAAGGAACACCCAGTAGAGCGGTGGTACCGCGACATGCGTGCCGTTGGTGTTGCCGAAGGCATCGTTGTTCTCTAAACACCCGCTATCAACACTCAAGAGGATTGAATCATGATTAACCTCGAACTCCCTAAGTTCTTAAAGGCGGGAATCAACCAGTCGCACCAGGCTGCTGCTGAAATCTTCCGCCCAATTTCCCGCAAGTACGACGTCGCGGAGCACTCCTATCCCAAGGAGCTCGACACGCTGACCTCCATGATGGACGGCATGGCTGAAGGCGGCCGTGCGTTCTCTGGCGCAGCTGGTGGACGTGGCGACGAAAAGAAGAAGAAAGCCGGCGTCCGCAACGGTGGCAACATGGCTTCGCTGCTGAATGTCATTGAGGTGTGCTGGGGCGACGTAGCACTCACCCTCTCCATGCCATACCAGGGGTTGGGTAACTCCGCGTTGGCAGCAGTAGCTACCGACGAACAGCTGGAGTCCTTTGGCAAGACCTGGGCTGCCATGGCTATTACCGAACCTTCTTTCGGTTCCGATTCTTCTGCCGTTTCCACCACTGCGAAGCTTGATGGCGACGAGTACGTAATCAACGGCGAGAAGATCTTCGTGACCTCCGGTGAGCGCGCAGACTCTGTGGTGGTCTGGGCAACTTTGGATAAGACCAAGGGCCGCGCTGCGATCAAGTCTTTCCTGGTGAAGAAGGGCACTCCGGGCTTTACCGTAGAGCGCCTAGAGCACAAGCTGGGGATCAAGGCCTCGGATACTGCCGTATTGCGCCTGGATAATGTGCGCGTGCCAAAGGAGAACCTGCTTGGTTCGCCAGAAATTGACGTGAAGAAGTCCTTCGCTGGCGCGATGGCTACCTTCGATAACACGCGTCCGCTGGTGGCTGGTATGGCCATTGGTTGCTCGCGTGCCGCGCTGGAAGAGCTGCGCCGCATCCTGGAAGAAGCTGGCGTAGACATCGACTACGATCGTCCGGCACATTCCCAGTCCGCAGCCGCAGCTGAATACCTGAAGATGGAAGCAGACTGGGAAGCTGCCTACCTGCTGGCACTGCGTGCCGCATGGATGGCAGACAACAAGCAGCCAAACACCCTGGAAGCATCGGCATCGAAGGCTAAGGCTGGCCGAGTCGGCACTGAAATCACCTTGAAGGCAGTTCAGCTTGCTGGCGCTTACGGTTACTCCGAGCGCAACCTGCTAGAGAAGTGGAGCCGCGACTCCAAGATTCTGGACATCTTCGAAGGTACCCAGCAGATTCAGCAGCTCGTGGTAGCCCGCCGTACCTTGGGGCTATCCTCCAAGCAGCTGAAGTAGTAGGGGGAGGTGAAAGGTAGCAGGAGAGTTCAGCGTGATTCCGTTCTGGGCTCGTATCAGCTACATTCACTATCAACATGACCGGTTCCGCTGCCCGCTTTTGCGGGGGTCCAGGGCCGGTCTTTTTTTCACGTGGGAGATCTAAGGCCGGGTGAGAGATCCTCGTTTTGCAACCTAGCCCTTATTGGGAAATAACGGGAATACGCGGCTGTAGTAGCCACGAACTCCCTAGGGGAGTGCCTCAGTTAGGTGGCAATTGGCTCTTCTATAACAATGTCAACCTCCGCTGTGGAGGGCTGGGATTCAACCTCAGGGAATAAAATCAATGCATCACGAACCATGTCCTCAATCTGGTCAAGGCGTCGGGTTTGGGTGAACAATCCGGGCACCTCCTTGACTGATATGGTCCACCATCCCTCATCCCGCGTGGCCACTGCTGTATAAGTAGTCATCGTTGAACCCCAATCTGCTTTAGGATTGTCCGTGCACCCTCAAGATTAATCGGAGTACCCGGGCGCCCATAGAAAATCGGACCGGCTAGGCCGAGGCTTCTTCCTCCCACGGCTTCGGCAACATGCGTGGCACTACCTTGCCCACGGCATTGCGCGGCAATTCATCGATAAATACCGTCTCACGGGGCACCGAGAACCGCGACAACCGCTGCTTCACGTACTCACGAATCTTATCGTTTGTCAGTTCCTTTCCGGCCTCGGAATTATCGCGGACTACCCAGGCGACGAGTGCTTGTCCGAACCGCTCGTCCTCCACACCTGCAACGGCACATTCGCGAATGCCCGGCAGATCACTGAGCGCATCTTCGGTTTCACGAGGGAAGACATTTTCACCACCAGAGACGATCATGTCGTCCTCACGGCCAGAGATATACAACATCCCCTGTTGCAAATGCCCTAAGTCACCGGTACAGACCATGCCGTCGATGATTTCTTTGTCGGCACCAGGGCGGGTGTAGCCCTCGTAGAGCATGCCATTGCCCACAAAGATTCGGCCGGTCTGTCCATCGGGAAGTGGCTGGCCGTCGTCGTCAAGCACTTTCACTCGCGTACCCAAAGGCGCGCGGCCTGCGGTGGTAGGGCTGATTGCCAGCTCGTCGGGAGTTGCGATCGTCGCCCAGCTGACCTCGGTGGAACCGTACTGGTTATACAACGTAGGTCCGAAACGATCCAGGGACTGGCGCACGACGGCCTCCGGAATTGCCGAACCGCACGACGCGATGACCTGCAGGGACGTGTGCGAAACATCGTAATCATCAGGCATAACCTCAAGCATGCGCTGCAGCATCGTAGGCACCAGGAAGATAGTGTGCGGGCTGTGTGCTTCGATGATGCGCAAGCTATCAGCGGGATCGAACTTACGACGCAAAATCATCGTCGAACGAAGCGCCAAGCACAGCTGAGCCGTGGCAAAGCCCCAGGTGTGGAACATCGGTGCTGCGAGATACGCGGGACGGCGCTGGCGCAGTGGAATCCGCGACATGATCGACGACGCCGGCATCCAAGAGCTAGGTTCGGGACGCTTCGCGCCCTTCGGCGTGCCAGTGGTGCCGGAGGTCAAAATAATTACGCGGCCGCGACGTGGACGCTTGGGCAGTTCCGCGGTTGGCCAGTTCTCTGGGGGCGCGGTGCGCAGCATCTTGCGCATGGAGGTCCAGCCTTCGCGGACGCAGGAAGTATCGTCGTAATCTTCCAGCCAAGACACAGCAACCGGACAGTGGTTGAAATCCTCCGGCAGCATGTGGGTGAACTCTTCATCGATAAACAAGAAATCGAGCTTCTGCTCGCGGATCACTGCGAGGGTTTGTTCGGCAGAAGCGCCGGTGTTGAGCAGTACTAAATCGGTACCCAAACGCCCATGAGCACACAATGCCATGATGAAGCCCCGGTGATTCCGGCAGAGCAGGCCGATGCGGTTGCGTGGCTTAATCGAACCGTGGCGCAGTGCACGGGCGAGTGCGGTGGTGTGCTCGTGGAGCTCCTCGTAAGTAAGAGAACCACCATCATCAATAATCGCCGTGTGATGCGGATCGCGGCCTGCCGCAATACCCAGCAGACCCGCAGGAAGGAAGTCCCAGCGGAAGATGGAATTCACTGCTTTAGCTGCTGCAGCCGGTCCCATCGCGCCGAGTACACCAGCTTGGGTAGCCGGCGCGAGGCCTAGGGCCATATCGGAAGCACCGCGTATTGCGTGGCGGGCTTTCCGGCTAAAAGGCATCTTGACTTGCTTTTTCTTTGACATCGTAGCGTGCACCAAACCTTCCTGAAATTGATCCAGAATAATATTTACTGTTCATAACCATACTGTTTTTAGAACGATGCGTATAGATTTTGAAAGAAAAAGTCTTGCTTTTTTTCATCCAGGAAAATCCAGACCAAGCAGTTCACATCCGCCCACCTCAACCGCCTGAAATCCTCTGTTCGCTATGGGCGTACGCGATCTGGGATCAAGTTCGCCCTATCCGTCGTTAAGCTAGATGAGACTACAACCGAAAAGAAATCTATTTAGCTAGCTACCAGGAGAAACATGTTCGAGAGGTTTACGGATCGAGCTCGTCGGGTGATTGTGTTAGCCCAGGACGAGGCTCGCAACCTTAATCACAACTACATCGGCACCGAGCACATCCTGCTGGGGTTGATTAGTGAAGGCGATGGTGTAGCAGCCAAAGCTTTAGAGTCCATGGGAATTTCCCTGGAAGCAGTGCGCACCGAGGTCGTAGAGATCATCGGCCGTGGCGGGCAGCCACCGCAGGGCAATGTGCCCTTTACTCCGCGGGCGAAGAAGGTGCTGGAGTACTCCCTGCGCGAGGCACTCCAATTAGGCCATAAGTACATTGGCACCGAGCACCTGCTGCTGGGCTTGATTCGCGAAGGCGAAGGCGTGGCAGCTCAGGTGCTGAACAAGTTGGGTGCGGATCTGCCGCGTGTGCGTCAGCAGGTTATCCAGCTGCTTAGTGGCTTTGAAGGCGACGATTCTGATAGCGGCGAGCCACGCACGGTAGGCGCCACTTCCGGTTCGCGCACCTCAGAGGGCAACCACCAGTCCGGTTCGCTGGTATTAGATCAGTTTGGTCGCAACCTCACCGTCGCAGCGCGCGAGGGCAAGTTAGATCCAGTGGTGGGGCGCGAAAAAGAGATCGAGCGCATTATGCAGGTGCTCTCTCGTCGCACGAAGAATAACCCTGTGCTGATCGGCGAACCAGGCGTGGGTAAAACTGCGGTGGTTGAAGGGCTGGCCTTAGATATTGTCAACGGCAAGGTGCCAGAGATCCTGCGCGATAAGCAGGTGTACTCGCTGGACTTGGGTTCGTTGGTAGCCGGTTCGCGCTACCGCGGTGACTTCGAAGAGCGCTTGAAGAAAGTGCTGAAGGAAATTAACCAGCGCGGCGACATTATTTTGTTCATCGACGAGATCCACACCCTTGTAGGTGCTGGTGCTGCAGAAGGTGCTATCGACGCAGCATCGATATTGAAGCCAAAGCTGGCGCGCGGTGAACTACAAACCATCGGTGCTACCACCTTGGACGAGTACCGCAAGCACATTGAAAAGGATGCGGCGCTGGAGCGTCGTTTCCAGCCGGTCAATGTGCCAGAGCCAAGCGTGGATCTCACCGTAGAAATCCTGCGCGGTATTCGCGATAAGTATGAGCAGCACCACCGCATTTCGATTACCGATTCGGCTTTGGTAGCTGCAGCGAACCTCTCGGATCGCTACATCAACGATCGCTTCCTGCCAGATAAGGCCGTGGACTTGATCGACGAAGCTGGCGCACGCATGCGTATCAAGCGCATGATTGCACCACCAGAGTTGCAGGAAATCGACGAGCAGATCGCTGCTGCCCGCCAGGAAAAGGAAGCAGCTATCGACGCCCAAGATTTCGAGCGTGCCGCTGGATTGCGTGACACCGAGCGGAAGTTGGGCCAAGAACGTCGGGAGCGCGAAAAGAAGTGGCGTGCCGGCGAGTCTGATTCCATCGCGGAAATCGGCGAAGAGCAGATTGCTGAAGTGCTGGCTAACTGGACTGGCATTCCGGTATTCAAGCTCACCGAGGAAGAATCCAGCCGTTTGCTGCGGATGGAAGACGAGCTGCACAAGCGCATTATCGGCCAGAACGAAGCTGTGGAAGCAGTTTCGCGCGCCATTCGCCGTACTCGTGCGGGCTTGAAGGATCCGAAGCGTCCATCTGGTTCGTTTATCTTCGCCGGTCCATCTGGTGTGGGTAAGACGGAGCTTTCCAAGGCTTTGGCTGAGTTCCTCTTTGGCGACGAGGATTCCTTGATCCAGATCGACATGGGCGAGTTCCACGATCGCTACACAGCATCGCGTCTGTTCGGTGCACCTCCGGGATATGTGGGCTACGACGAAGGTGGCCAGCTGACCGAGAAGGTACGTCGCAAGCCATTCTCCGTGGTGCTTTTCGACGAAATTGAAAAAGCCCACAAAGAGATCTACAACACCTTGCTACAGGTGCTGGAAGATGGTCGCTTAACCGATGGCCAAGGGCGCGTGGTGGACTTCAAGAACACCGTACTGATCTTTACCTCTAACTTGGGTACTCAGGATATTTCCAAGGCCGTGGGTATGGGCTTCTCGGACGTAGGCGAGCAGGATTCCGCTGGCCAATACGCCCGCATGAAGGACAAGGTGCACGACGAGCTGAAGAAGCACTTCCGCCCAGAGTTCTTGAACCGTATCGACGAGATCGTGGTGTTCAAGCAGCTGTCGCAGGAAGAGATCGTAGAGATGGTCGATCTGATGCTGGGGCGTGTGTCGCACCAGCTGAAGGAAAAGCGCATCAGCCTGCAGGTCACGGACTTGGCGAAGAATCTGCTGGCCAAGAAGGGCTTCGATCCAGTGTTGGGTGCTCGTCCACTGCGTCGCACCATCCAGCGCGAAATCGAAGACCAGCTGTCCGAGAAGATTCTCTACGGCGAGGTTGGTCTCGGCGAGACTGTCACCGTGGATGTCACTGGTTGGGATGGCGAGTTCAAGGACTACGACAAGGCCACGTTCACGTTTAGCTCTACAGCGAACGCGGATGCGGATATTCCCGACGAGCTCGACGCTCTCGGTGGCGCGGAAGGCACTATCGACGCCGAAGTGCGCGACATCGAAGGCGCAGCTGACGACGCCGTAGAGGAAGCCAACGCAGAGGCTAGCACCGGCTCGGGTGCTGGCACTGACGCTGGCGACGAAAAGAAGGACGCATAAGAGCCCATGGGTTTTCAGTATCGGAAGCGCCAACAGCTGGATAAAGACTCCTGGCTGAATTACTCGGGCTCTGGTGTCTCTGGATCGAAGCGCTTTGGTCCGGTAACCATTAACAGCCGTGGTGGCCTGTGGGTGAAATTGCCCGGCGGGTTGACTTACCGGGGACGCTGGAAGAAGAAATAGCTGGTAGCGGCTAGTAAAAAGCTAGCCCTCCAAGCGATCTTTTACCCACGCGAAGGCCTCATCCCACGTTTGGGTATAGGCCAAACCGTGGGAGGCATCGCCGAGCGAGACATCTACTTCGCGGTAAATAACGTCCGCGCCCTGGGCTTGGTAGGCAGCTACTAATTCGCGGGTGGGTGCTACTGGAAGCACATCGTCGGCGGCATTATGCGTAATGAATAACGGCATAGCTGGGGTAGATTGCCCCAGCTTTTGTTGTTCGAGTACCTGCAACAGCGTGGGCGCAGAACCATCAGACAGCAGATCGGCGAATCTACGATCACCAGTGACAAACCGGCGTTGTTCTTCGCCTAAGTGTGGCCAGCGCGCCACGGTATCGCCGATACATTCTTCGGCAGTGCCTGCTACGAAATCCCACCCCGCATCGGTGAGGTTGGCCTCCAGTTCGAGTTGGGTTTCCGGGTAGGAAACCGCCACCGATTCAATGACGTACCCGATCAAACCCGATAGCGCCGAATCCGTGATGTGACCGGCAGTAGCAACGAGATCAGCAGGTACTGCGCCGGCATAAACTCCCGCGAGCGTTGGCTTTAGCTCCGGGGCATATGTTTCGACGAGTTCCGCTGCCGCAAGGCTCGCTCCAGCACCTTGGGAGTAACCAAACAACACTGTGGGCAGAGCCTCGCCATATTCGGTGCTAAAGATCTGCTGGGCGACGCGAGTCATATCCAACATCGAATGTCCCGCCGACAGGCGATTCAAATACGGGTGTACGCCGGGAGTAGATAAGCCCTCGTAGTCCACAATCGCTACCGCATAACCAGCTGCTAGCAGTTCTTCAGTTGGTGGCGTTGGCGGTGCCTCATACTTAATCGCAATCGACGAGGCACACCGATCCGCCATCCCCAACGTGCCAGGTGCGATAACTACTAAACCGCGGGGTGTGCCTGGCGTACCCGCGCCCGTGCCCGCGCCTGCGCCACCACCACGCTCATAAGGCCGCAACACCACCCCAGAAACCACCGTCGGCTGCAGGTGCGCACCGAAAGAACGAAACGTCACTCGGGTAGCAAAAGCCGGTAGCCGCGTATCCCAGTCGATCGCAGCCAGCACGGTTGCGGCAGCAACTTCCTCCGACGCATGCCGATCACGATCCGCCGCCCGCCACAACAGCGCACCTACAGCCACCACGATCAGCAGGGCAATCAAGGCCAGCAAAACTAACAGGCGCCGTCGGAAGCGCAACCGCTCCGCCACCCGCGCCCCACCCAACACAGCAGCCGAAGAAGCCTTCTCGGAGCTGCCATGTGATTTCATACCAGCTACCTTATAACTAATTTTAGTGGGGCAAATAATACAGACCGGCGGCATCGCGGGTGAGCAAGCCGTCGTCAAGCAAAGAATCTAACGCGCGGGTGCGTTGCACGGCATCGTCCCAAACCGCATCCAACAGCCGCTGTTCCACACCAGAGCCCGTGGGATGGGCGCGTAACACATCCAGTAACAACCCCCGCACCTGACGATCCGTACCCACGTACTTTTGCTTACGACGCGCGGGCGCGGATTCCGGGATTGGGCTGCCTGCCGCCACCCAAGCGCACTGCGGCTGTAGCGGACACTGCGGGCACAAGGGGCGGGGACGGCACACTAAGGCGCCAAGCTCCATCAGCGATACCGGCGACACGGAAGGATCGCGATCCAAAACCGCCTGCACGCCGGTGATGTCGGATTTAGTGGTCGCAGCACCTGGATCGAATTGGCCGAGCCAAGCACGCCGATACACTCGGCGGACGTTGATGTCCACCGCTGCAACGCGCTGCCCGAAAGCGAATGCTGCTACCGCCCGGGCGGTGTAATCCCCAATGCCGGGCAGGGCGAGGAGCTGCGAAACGTCGGCCGGCACCTGGCCATTGTGCTCGACGACAAGTTGATTGGCGCACTCCCAGAGTCGCAAAGCCCGGCGTGGATACCCCAGCTTGCCCCACATTTTTAAGATCTCGGCGCGGGAGGCGTGTGCTACGTCGTAAGGCACCGGCCAGCGTTGCTGCCAAGCCTGCCAAGCAGGAGCGACGCGGGCAACCGGAGTCTGTTGCGACATCACCTCACTGACCAACACAGCCCACGGCGAAACACCCGGGTTGCGCCAGGGTAAAGGCCGGCCTACCTGCTCGAACCAATCGTTCAACTGCACCGGCCTACAATAACCCGTATGCCCGAAACCAGCCGAACCACGGAAACCGACCCTATGGCCGAGCTAGCTGCCCAAGCAGCACAGGCCGCGCAGCTGCGTACCCCGGAAAGTGTCTGGCGTGACCTTAAAGAAGGCAACGCCCGATTTATGCAGGATCAATCCGCCCGCCCGCACCAGGATCTGACGCGCCGGGAGAAGCTCACCCACGGCCAGCATCCCGCTGCCGTTATTCTGGCGTGCTCGGATTCGCGCGTGCCGGTGGAAATTATCTTTGACCAAGGCCTTGGCGATATTTTCGTCATTCGCACCGCCGGGGAAATTACGGATCTGTCGGTGTTGGCCAGCTTGGAGTTTGCCGTCGCCAGCCTCGGTGTACAGCTGGTCTGCGTGCTGGGGCATGAATCGTGTGGCGCGGTGAAAGCTGCAAAAAGTGCCCTTGACGGTGGTGAGCTGCCCGGCGGATTCCAGCGCGTCCTCGTGGAAAAGGTCACGCCGTCTCTGCTGGCTGCGCGCCGGGATGGGCAGACGACGCTCGACGACTTTGAGCGCCGCCACGTCGCCGAGATCGTAGAACACATCATCGACCGTTCGCCGGAGATTGGTTCTCGGCTTAACGACGGACGACTGGGCGTGGCCGGACTGCGCTACCGCCTGCGCGATGGACACGCCGAAACGGTTGTACTGAAAGGGGTAAGCGAAAACCCATAACATAGACCCATGAGCGCTCCACTGGCACCGGAAATTTATCGACGGCGGCGTATCGCTGCGGTAGTAATCATCGTTGTGGTTATCGCCCTGCTGATTTGGGCGATTAGTGCCATAACCAGCAACCGTGGCAACGATGACAATCAAGATGTGGAAGCGCGCGCTACCAGTGAAACCGTATCGGTATCGCGCACTGATGGCACCGAGGTCACCGAGCGCAGCGAAGAGCCACGGCCACTGCCAGGAAGTACCACGGTAACCGAGGTGGATAAAGATCACTGCGAGCTGGGAGATCTGGTGCTCACAGCTCGGACCAATCAGCCGAACTACGGCAGTGATGACAAGCCACAGCTGTCCCTGATTATGCAAAACCCAACCCGCGGGGATTGCGAGATTGACTTGGATGAAGCCACGCTGCGCTTCGAGGTGTTCGACCTAGCTACGAACCGCAAGGTGTGGTCTGATCTGGATTGCCACGATTCTGAAGGCCAAGGCACCCAGGTGATTGAGGCTGGGGAAGAGGCTACCTTCGCTGTAACTTGGTCGCGCCTATCCAGCAGCCCGGGCAAGTGTGGCGAATCGGAGCGTACCGAGGTGCCAGCTGGTAACTACGTGGTTTATGGACTGGTAGGTTCGCGAAACTCCGAGCCAGCAACGTTCAATCTGAATTAGGTGCGGGTTGGCGCTGGGGCTTAATTAGTGGATCGCTAGTGCCAGAACTGCGTTAGAGCATCAGCGACGGTTGCTACCTCGACGAGCTCCAGGCCAGCTAAATCATCTTTCATACCCCGGATCTGATTAGATCGGGGCTGATTAGATCGGGTCTGATCAGAGTGAATCTGGTTCGGTGGGATTAGCGCGCGTTTAAAACCCATACGCGCGGCTTCACGCAATCGCCGTTGCAGATCAGGAATCCGGCGGATCTCTCCGGCTAAGCCGATTTCACCTAAAGCCACCGTGCGGGCGCTAGGCATCTTCTTCACTACTGCCGAGGCAATGGCCAGCCCTAAAGCTAAGTCCGCTGCCGGTTCGGTAAGTACCATCCCGCCAACCGTTGAGACATAGAGCTCCAAGCTGGGCAAAGCTTTAATACCACCGTGCTCAGATAGCACCGCGGCCACCATAGGCACACGATGAGAATCTAAGCCAGAAACATTGCGTCGAGGTTTGCCACCGTCGCTAGCTACTGTCAAGCCTTGGATTTCTGCGAGCAGTGGACGGCGCCCATCCATGGCAACCGTGACCGCTGTGCCCACGGTAGGAGCGCGGTGGTAGAGGAACAGGCCAGTGGGGTCGGTGACTTCGCGGATGCCATCGGCGGTTTGCTCGAAGCAGCCTACTTCGTCGGTAGTGCCAAAACGGTTCTTTAGGCCACGCAGGAAACGCAGACCCGAATTGCGGTCGCCTTCGAAATTGAGCACCACATCTACTAGATGCTCCATGGTGCGCGGACCGGCAACATTGCCGTCTTTGGTGACGTGCCCAACCAGGAACACAGCGGTGCCAGAGGCTTTGGCGAAAGAGGTTAAAGCAGCGGTAACCGCGCGAGCTTGGGCAACACCGCCACGGGTGCCTTCGGTGCCTTCTGCGGTGAGTGTCTGCACCGAGTCAACGATCAGTACACCGGGGTTAACTTCGCTGGCTTGGGCGATTACTTCTGATAATTCAGATTCGGCAGCAAGATAGAGGTTTTCCGCCAGTGCGTTGGTGCGCTCGGCGCGCAGGCGGATCTGGCCGACGGATTCTTCGCCGGAAATGTAAAGGGTCGGCCCTAGTTCGCCGGCAGCGCAACGGTGAGCGACTTCCAGCAACAGAGTGGATTTGCCGACGCCGGGCTCGCCGGCAAGTAGTACTACGGAACCAGGCACGAGCCCGGCGCCCAGTACGCGGTCGAGTTCACTGATTCCGGTGCTTACAGCGCGCGATTGTTCGGCACTGATTTTCGTAATCGGAGTGGCGGCGGCAGTGGCGGTCAATCCAGCGCCGGAAGACCACGAGTGTTTGGCAAGTTTTACTCCAGCAGCACCTAGAGCATCACGGGTGGTAGTAACTTCCGCCAGAGTTCCCCATTCACGGCAAGAAGGACACTGGCCGAGCCACTTCGAGACCTGCTTGCCACAGGAAGAACACCGAAAAACCGTTGAAGACTTTGCCACAACAGACCAATATGCCAGAGACCAGCTCTACGCGGCACAGCAAAGCGCGCCCAGTAGTAGCGCGCACGCTAGAGCTGGGGCGCTGGCCTACAGCAACCTGGAGAAAAACTAGCGGGAAACTACGCGGTTACCCGAATCCAAGAAGGAGTCCGTTGGGGTGGTGGTGCGGGTCTGTAGTGGTCCCAGGGTGCCTGGGTCAGACTCGGTATCCACAGCAACGCCGTCTGCTTCACGGATTGGCTTGCCAGCTTCAGGGATGTTGGCAGAGATAGTTACGAACAGGGTTTCTTCGAACTGTCCGTCTGGGCCGTCGAAACGGAAGGTAACGTTGCGGTTTTCACCGGAAGCGTTGCCATTTACACCAATCAGGGTGTCGCTTGGCAGCGAGGTTTCGAAGTAAGCCACGCAAGAAGGATTGCCTTCGAAGCCCTTCATCTGGGTGACTAGGCCTTCAGCGGAATCGGCCACGATCTGGCATTCGCGCGCGAAAGTCAAGGAGCCGTCTGCACCAGAATCACGGCGGAAGGTTGGGCTTTCGCCACGAGGGGTGATCTCTACTTCGCCAGCACCTTCTACGTTGACGCTAAGCAGGGTGTATTCAGCGCCGGTTTTACGTTCCTGGTTGGAAACCGAGAACTTCAAAGCTGCAGTGTCGGTGTTTGGATCTACCACGATCTGTACGTCGCGGATCGCTACGCCGGATGGGCTGGACTGGGCTGGGTTCTGAGCGCCGTCAACCGCAGCTACCTGGTTAGCGGTCTGCGAAATCTGGCCTGCGCCACAGGCTGTTAGGGCAAACGCAGAGAAAACGGCTGCGGTGACAACCGCGCCGCGACGGCTCAGCGACTTGATAGTCATAACTTAGTTTTCCTCCATCGTCTTGAGGATCAAGGAGTGTTGCTGTGAATTACCTTAACCTCTTCATAGGATGCTCTCATACTACCGTAACTTTATGGGGGTAAGTTACGCGATTCTGATATGGTGGAAGGCCGTTGAAAGGGGCGTGCACATCCATGGAGTTTAATGTCGGCGATACCGTGGTTTACCCACATCACGGTGCTGCAAAGATCGAGAAGATTATCGAGCGGGAGTTTAACGGCGAAACCGTTACTTACCTGGTACTTCAGATCTTGCAGAGTGACTTGAACATCCAGGTACCGGCCAAAAACGTCGAGATGGTTGGCGTGCGCGACGTTGTGGGCGAAGAAGGATTGCGTAAAGTTTTCTCCTTCTTGCGCGAAACCGATGTGGAAGAAGCGGGCAACTGGTCTCGCCGCTACAAGGCTAATCAGGAGCGTTTAGGTTCCGGCGATATTAATAAGGTCGCCGAGGTAGTACGTGATCTATGGCGTCGCGATCAGGATCGTGGTTTGTCTGCAGGCGAAAAGCGCATGCTCAGCAAGGCGCGCCAGGTGTTGGTGGGCGAGCTCGCATTGGCTGAAGGGGTAGACGAGGCCAAGACCAAGGAAATTTTCGACCGCATCGATGCCACGATTGAACGCCACCAGGCACTCGCTGCTGAAGAGCGCAATAGTGCGGGATTGAAGGCTGCTCCAGCTGGCGACGTGGAACCAGCAGACCTCGACGCCTAAAGCTGCTAGCGCTTAAATCCCCAGTACCGCCTTGGCGATTAAGAAGTACACGATCAAGCCAGAGGCGTCACAGAACGTAGAGATAAACGGCGTAGAGAACACCGCCGGATCGGCCTTAATGGCGCGTGCCACCATCGGCATGATGCCACCTACGGTTGCTGCGATGGTACAAATCGAAATCAGCGTCAACCCAATGATCAGGCCGAACTGCCAGCCATAAACCGCGCCGGCAATGCCGATACCTATCAGGCCTAGGAACACACCCATGGTTAGCCCTACGCGCACTTCGCGCCAGGCCACCTTGCCAGTATCGCGCAAGCGCACCTCGCCCACGGCCAGTGCACGCGTCACCGTGGTAGCTGCCTGGGATCCGGTATTACCTGCCGTACCGGTTAGTAGCGGAATAAATAGCGACAACGTCACCACTTGTGCCAGCGCATCTTCAAACATCTCCAGCACTTGCACGGTCAAGATCGCCGATAGCGCCAGTACCAGCAACCACACCACGCGAGAACGCACCAAAGTAGCCACCGAGGTCACCAAGTACGGCCGGTCCAGTGGTTCCGATGCACCAGCACGTGCGGCATCTTCTTCGTCAAAGCGATCGATGATGCGGTTGGCGTCGTCGATAGTCAAAATACCGATCAGGCGGTTTTCCTCGTCCACCACTGGCGTCACCAGGTGCGTAGTACGTACCGCCCGGCGCGCCGCAATCTCGGCATTATCCGAGGCAGTCACCGATTCAGGGTGCTTCATCAGCTCGCCTACAGTGACACTCGGATCGCTGGCAAAGAGCAGCTCGCGCAACCCCACCACGCCAATCAGCCCGCGCTCCGCATCGGTCACCATCAGCAGGTACACGGTTTCGGCCTCAGCACCGGTGGCACGGATATGATCCAACGCAGCCTCGGCAGTCATCGAAGAGCGCACCCGCACATATTCGGTAGACATATAACGGCCAATGGAATCAGCTGAATAGCCCAACATCGGCGCAGTTAGGCGGCGTTCCTGTTCCGACAACCCAGAGAACAACTTCGCCGAAACGGCGGCTGGTAATTCGTCGATAAGCGCAGCACGGTCGTCAGGGTCGAGGTGCTCGAACACGCTTACTACGTGATCGTCGCGCAGATTCGTCAGCAGATCGGCGCGCATACCGGTGGAAAAACGCTCGAAGACCTCCAGCGCCGTCGGGCGGGGCAGCAAGCGGTAGATGATCGCGCGGTCGCTGGGATCCTCGCGCTCTAGCACGCGCACCAGATCGGAGGGTCGCATGTGATGGACCATCTTCTCCACCGAAGTTAGATCATCTTGCGCTAGTAGTTTGGCTAGTTGATCTGCAAGAGCGTCGAACTCCTCGTCGGGCAGCGTGGTCAGCGTCGAAGGGGCGGGTTCAGTCATGAGAGTTAAGGATACTTGTAAGGTGGGACTGTGAGTTTGAAGATCTTTAACACGTTGAGCCGTTCGGTCGAGGTTTTCCAGCCGGTGCGCCCTGGGCATGCATCGGTTTATTTGTGTGGGGCTACCCCGCAGGCTCAGCCGCATATCGGGCACGTGCGCAGTGGCGTGGCGTTCGATATTCTGCGGCGCTGGTTGCTGGCGCGTGGTTACGACGTGGCGTTTGTGCGCAACGTCACCGATATCGACGACAAGATCTTAAACAAAGCCGCAGAGCACAACCGCCCCTGGTGGGAGTGGGTTTCTACCTACGAGCGCGAGTTCACCGCCGCTTACAATGCGCTGGGCGTGCTGCCTCCGAGCGTGGAACCGCGTGCGACCGGGCACGTCACGCAGATGGTCGAGTACATGCAGCGCCTGATGGATCGCGGGTTCGCCTCCGAGCGCGATGGCTCCGTGTACTTCGACGTCAACGCGTGGGTGGCAGCTTCTGGCGACGATTACGGCTCGCTGTCCGGCAACCGCGTCGCCGAGATGCTTAGCGACGCAAGCGACCTGGATTTCGCTCTGTGGAAGGCCGCGAAACCTGGTGAGCCTTCTTGGCCAACGCCGTGGGGACCAGGCCGTCCCGGGTGGCACTTGGAGTGCTCGGCGATGGCTACTTATTACTTGGGCGCGCAGTTCGATATTCACTGCGGTGGCTTGGATCTGCAGTTTCCACACCACGAAAACGAAATCGCCCAATCCCATGCTGCCGGTGATGATTTCGCGCGCTATTGGATGCACAACCACTGGGTGACGATGGCTGGCGAAAAGATGTCCAAGTCCCTGGGCAACGTGCTGTCCGTGCCGCACATGCTAGCTAAGGTGCGTCCGATTGAGCTGCGCTATTACTTGGGTAGTGCGCATTACCGTTCGGTTTTGGAGTACTCCGAAGAGGCGCTGCTCGAGGCCGCTCGTGGTTTCCGACGAGTAGAAGACTTCCTATTGCGTGCGGCAAAGGTGCTGGAAAAAGCGCTTGACGACGAAAAATTAAACCTCAATCTCCCCGATTCCCAACAAGCATGGGTTGATTTAGCGCCCGAGGCCTTTGTGGACGCCATGGATGAAGACCTGGCTGTGCCTAAGGCTTTGGCAGCCCTACACGGTGCGGTGCGCACGGGCAACAAGGCACTGGCGGAAGTAGCCCCAGACCAACCAGCGACACTTGAGCGTCTACAGCAAGTCGCTCTTTCAGTGCGTGCCATGACGGCAATTTTGGGTGTTGATCCTTTTGCGCCACACTGGAAGTCCGGTTTTAGCGGGCAAGTTGGTATAGCTGCTGGCACTGCTGCAGGTACTAGCGACGCGAATAGTGCCGGCGTAGGTGCTGGAATTGGCAGTGGTCACGGCAGTGGTGATGCTGATGCAGCGAAAGCCTTGGCAGCGTTGGTAGAAAACCAGCTGGCTTTGCGCAGCCAAGCGCGAGCTGAAAAGGACTGGGCTACGGCCGATCAAGTACGCGATCAACTCATCGCTGCTGGCATTGTGGTCACCGATACGCCGCAAGGGCAGCAGTGGGAACTGAAGCAAAAATAGTCTTGCAAAATAGACTTTCAAATTTAGACGTTCAAGGATTAAACGGTAATTAAACATGGCACGAAAGAATCGTCCAGGAGCGCGCCCGGACGCGCGTAAGACACAGAAGAAAAGCCCAACCAAGGGCAGTGGTGGCCAGAAGCGTGGCTTGCGCGGTAAAGGTCCGACTCCGAAGGCAGAGGATCGGGTTTATCACGCGGCGCACCGTCGCAAATTAGAGCGTGAACGTCGCAATAAGGGCCGCCACAATCCGAATCAGGACAAGGTGGACGGCCCAGAGCTAGTAGTAGGCCGCAATCCGGTAGTGGAATGCTTGCGCGCCAAGGTGCCAGGCAATCAGCTATTCGTGGCCTTTGGTACGGAAAACGATGATCGCTTAGAAGAATCCGTCCGCATCGCTACCAGCCGTGGCATTTCGATTAACGAAGTCCCGCGCGCCGAACTCGATCGCATGACCGGCAACGGCCTACACCAGGGTATTGGCCTGCAGATTCCGCCATATAAGTACGCCGAAGTTACTGATTTGATGCAGCAGGTGCGCGACTCGGGCGAAGCCGGCCTCATCGTCTGCTTGGATAACATCACCGATCCACGCAACCTTGGTGCGGTGATCCGTTCCACCGCTGCGTTTGGTGGCCATGGTGTGGTGATCCCAGCGCGTCGTTCCGCGTCGGTGACCGGTGTGGCATGGCGGACGTCGGCAGGCACTGCAGCACGCCTACCCGTCGCCCGCGCTACGAACATGGTGCGTGCGTTGAAGCAATTCCAGCAGGCCGGCTACCAGGTAGTTGGCCTCGACGCCGGCGGCGAGCACACCCTGGATACCTACGACGGCACCACGCCAACGGTGCTGGTGGTGGGTTCGGAAGGCAAGGGCTTGTCGCGCTTGGTGGGCGAAACTTGCGACACCATCATGTCGATCCCAATGGCCGATTGGGTGGAGTCGCTAAACGCGTCGGTAGCAGCAGGTGTGACGCTTAGCGAGTTTGCCCGTCAGCGTCGCGCCCAAGCCTGAGCGCGGTGGTCGTCGCGGGTGACGCGCCGGGAGCGTCGCCAGCCAATCACGCGACAGACCACGTAGATAGTGAAGCTTAACGACGTGACAAACACACTCACCGGCAGTCCCGGTGCCAACGACAGCACCACACCGCCAACTGCGGCAATCTCGGCGAAAATGATCGACAAGACTAGAGCAGTCTTCGGCGAAGCCGTAACGTGTGCTGCTGCCGCGCCGGGCGTAATGACCAGCGAGATAATAAGCAGCGCACCGACGATCTGAATGCCTTGAGCGGCCACAAGGCCGGTGAGGATCGCAAAGATCACAGCCATCAGGCGCACGTTAACGCCACAGGCTGCCGCCATCACAGGATCAGCAGAGGCAAAGAGCAGAGGCCGCCAAAACAGCGCCACAGTAATCACTACGATGGCCGCAATAGTGGCCAGTACCCACAGTGAGCCTTGAGTGACACCGATGATCTGGCCGGTCAGCAACGAAAAGGATGCGTTGGTGCGGCCGGGATAGAGGTGAATGAACAGTACCGATAAGCCCAGGCCGAAGCTTAGGAAAACACCGACGATGGCATCTTGGCCACCCCGGAAGCCTAATAGAGCCAAGAGAATCGCGGCGATCACCGAGCCGACAATTGCACCTGCTCCCACAGAGATTCCCGCCAGCAGTGCCGCGGAGGCACCCAGGAGGGCGAGCTCCGCGGTGCCGTGGACGGTGAAGCTCATCTGACGCATCACTACTAGTGGCGTGATGATCCCAGAGATCAACCCCAAAATCGCTGCAGCAATTAAAGCCTGCTGGACGAAGCCCACCTGCAATAATGTGCTGGTATCGGCAGCAAAGCCGTTAATCCAATCCCAGAAACTCACACTATTACCAGCTTTCCAGCCACTTCAGCCACGGTGATTTCGGTTTGGTAGAGCTCGGAGAGAGTCTCTGAGGTCATGATCTCTGCGACAGTGCCAATGCGATGTGCATGCGGCGTGAGATAAAGCACCCGATCGCAACACTGCAGAATCGGGTTGATGCCGTGGGTGACGAAGATGACGGCCACCCCTTGTTTGGCTTGGGCAGCAATCAGATCGACAGCCTGCCGAGCGGTAGCTGGATCCAAGCTCAACAGAGGTTCGTCGCAAAGCAATAAACGGGGATTAGTCACAAGTGCTTGTGCCTGGCGTACCAACTGCTGCTGCCCGCCGGAAAGACTGCCCACGCGGCGGGAGGCGATGCCTTGGGCGCCGACTGCTTCGATCGCGGCGGTCACCTGCTGCTGAAGCGAATCCGTGTGCGTACGTTTACCCTGTTTAGAGCTATGCGCTGCCAGATAAACCAGGTCGCGCACGCGCATGGGCAGATCCGGATCGAACATGCGCTGCTGGGGGATATAGCCAATGTTGCCGTGGGTGGTGATGTGCCCACGATCCAGCTTGCGTGTGCCCAGAATCGCAGAGAGCAACGTGGATTTACCCACGCCGTTGGAGCCGAGCACAGCTACGAATTCGCCGGGGTAGATCGAAAAGTCCAGATCTTGCCACAGCGGCGATACTGTTGCGGAATCAACTTCGAGCACGGGTTCGCGCACAGGTTCGCGCACGGGGGCGGATCCAGAATCGACGCCAGCATCGTTTCCAGGCGAGTGCGACGCAGAGGTAGCTACCATCTGTTCAAAAAGCCGTTTCTAGTGTTTCGGGCGTCGGTTTATTCTTCCTCGAGCTGATCCAGGGTCTCCTGGTACAGCTGGAAGTACGTCTGATCATTCGAAGGCGATTCGTAGACATTAATGATGCGAATGCCCTTGACTTGCGCGGCTTCGACCAGGCGTTGAGAAATCGAATCCGCAGTCTGTGGTGCGTTGATCAGGTAGTCCAACTCGCCGGAATTAATCAGTTCCAGCATGGCATTGACGTCCGCAGCACTGGGTTCAGCTTCGGCCAAAGTGGTGGCGCGGTAGCCAGCTGGGGTGATGTCTTCGATGGCGGTGTCGGCCAAAATATCATCGGCCAGTGGGTGGATCTGTGCTGTCTTGGCAGCTGGAATATCTGCTTTGCGCTCTTGGATCTCTTCCATTTGCTTCACGACGCCGGATGCCTCTAGATCAAGTTCGCTTGCAAGCTCTTCGGCAAAGTCGATGACTTTATCCACGTTGTACCAAACATGCTCGTTAATTTCGGCGTCACCGTGGTCATGATCAGCGTGCTCGTCGTGAGCGTGCTCGGAGTGATCAGCGTGATCGTCGTGAGCGTGCTCGTGTGCGTGACCCTCGTCGTCGAATGCGAGTGCAGAGATAATCACATGATCGCCCTGATCGGAAGCTGCTTTGGTGATCCAGGCATCGTAGTGGCCACCACCGGCGACCAAAATATCGGCGTTTTCCACCAGAGCCATGTCCGCGGCTGTGGGTTGGTAGGAGTGCGGATCGGTGTTGTTCGAGGAAATGATCGGGGTAATCGTAATCGGCTTGTTTCCGGCCTCCGCGCCGCTAGTGGCATCGGGGCCAACTACAGCTGCAGCGATGTCCGACCACACTTTGGTGGAGGTGACTACCTGGATGGTGTCCTCGTTGTTGGCCTCTGCGGAGGTGCCGCTGCCAGAGTCGCTAGAACACGACGCCAGCGCCAACCCTGCGATCCCCATGAATGCTACGCACAGCTTTTGGACAGTCATGGCATCAACCGTACTCGCGAAAACCAACTAGGTAAAAATGGTTTTCATTTGCATGCGGGTGGGGTGCGGAGTCCAAGGGAGGACACGCGGCATCTGGGCGATACCCGCGCGGTAAGCTGAATACCCATGACTGCCCAGCCGCCCCAGCAACCCCAGGCGCGCCACTATCGCAAAAAGCGGAGCACACTTGCGTCGATTGCTGCCGAGATAGGAGTTTCGCGCACGACGGTATCCAACGCTTATAACCATCCGGATGAGCTCTCCGAGCAACTCCGTCAGCGCATCTTCGCCACCGCCGAACGCTTGGGCTACACCGGACCGGATCCGATGGCGCGGGGCTTACGGAAGAATTCGTCGGGAGCCGTCGGCGTACTTTTCACCGAATTGCTCCAATTCGCCTATGCCGATCCGGCCACCGTGGAGTTCATGGCGGGTCTGGCCGAGGAAATTGGCAGCTATGGGGAATCGATGTTGGTGATCCCAGCTAGTTCCACTGGCCAGACCGACACCACAATGGGCATGATCGACCGAGCATTGGTGGATTCTTTTGTGGCCTATTCGGTGGCGCAGCGCGATCCTTATCTGCATCGCGTGCTGGAGCGCGGGCTGCCTACCGTAATTTGCGACCAGCCCACCAACTACTCGGAAGTGCCTTTTGTGGGCATCGACGACCGCGAAGCCATCAAACCCGCCGTACGTCACCTGCTGGAACTCGGGCACCGCAAGATTGGGGTGCTGTGTGTGCGCCTATCACGCCAGCCTAACGACGGGCCGGTAAATTGGCGTGACCTGCAACAAGCCCAGCACCACGTACAAAAATCCCGAGTGGAAGGCGTCTTGGAAGAGCTCGCTGAGTGGGGGATAGGCGCCAGCGATCCGGATGGGCACTGGCCAGCCGTACCTATCGTGCAGCGCCACATCAACGATCCGCAGCATAATTACGATTCTGTTGTGGAGCTTTTCGACGCGCACCCGGATTTAACCGCAGTAGTGTGCACTACCGATACTTTGGCTTTAGCGGTGCTGCGCTATGCAGCGGAACGGGGAATCTCTGTGCCGGAGGAACTATCCGTTACGGGTTTCGACGGCATCGAATTAGCCCGAATGCAACAGTTGACCACAGTGATTCAGCCCAATCGGGAAAAAGGCCGCGCGGTTGGTGTGGCACTTCGCGAAGCTGCGAAAGGGCATAGCAGCCCAACTCGCACTATCTTGCCGACCACATTTCGTATCGGTGCGTCCACGGCGCCGCCGAAGCGGGCTTGAGCAATTTGGCGAGCAACCCGCGTGATCCGAGGATCCTGCCCAGCGCAACTAGGGCGCGGTAGAACCTGGAGTGTTGTAGAGTCGCTACCATGCATTCTGATGCCGCCGATCCGGAATCGACACCATCGCACCCCACAGGAGCGGAGTGTATGCAACCGCCAGAAGCGGTACACTTACGGCGGGCATTGAGTGAATTTGCTACCGGCGTGACCATCGTGGCTACCGAACACGATGGCCAGCCGGTGGGGTTTGCGTGTCAGTCTTTCTCGTCGTTAAGCCTCGAACCGCCCTTAGTGCTGTTTACCGTGATGCGAACCTCACGCAGCTGGCCGCGCATTAAAGAAACCGGCCAGTTTGCAGTCAGTGTGCTTACCGAAGAGCATCGCCCAATTTCCGAGGTATTCGGACGCAGCAATCCAGATAAGTTTGCCCATGGCACATGGGAGCGCACCCCAAACGGCAATCCGATCCTTGAGGGCTGTGCCGTGTGGTTCGATTGTTTAATCGAGCAAGTAGTGCCCGCAGGCGATCACTACATCGTGATCGGACGAGTCTGTGGCTTGGGGCAACGTATTGAACAGCGTCCGCTGGTGTATCACCGTTCGTCGTATGCGAAATTAATTACCGCAGGCCAAGACGCTAAATCTGAAGAATTATGGCGTCAGCGCCCCTCGGTGTAGGCGGCCTACACCGGTATCAGTGGCTACTCCGGCACTAGCGCCTATTCCGGCACCAGCGCCGACCAGCCCGGCAGGTTATGCGGGATCACGTCGTTATTCGGATCCTCCATGCCATCTTGGTCGAAGAAGCGCACGGTGCGGTTCTTTTCGTCGATAGTGAACGTAGCCTCACCCGGCAGTGCTGCTAGCAGACGATCAGTAAAGGTCTGATCGGTTGGCGTGCACTCAGTTTCGGTATCGGCAGTGCGATCCGCGCTATTGATAGTCAGGGTGTTGTCATCCCACGACAATGCACCCGTGTAGCTGCCACACGCAGTAATCACGCTAAAAGATTGACCGCCCAAGCTGATCTGTGGTGGCACATGCCCAATCGGTACCGAAGAGGGCAGATCCGGGTTGTCGTACACATCGGTAACTTGCAACGTGCGGCCAATCAGTTCCTCGGAATCAGAAACCGAGCACCCTACTAGCCCAGTAGCAGCCACCAACGCTAAGCCAGCACCACAAAAGCCCGCGATCCGTTTCATGCTAGGCCTTCTTGGTGGTTTTCTTAGTGGCCTTTTTGGCAGTCTTCTTCGTAGTCTTTTTAGCTGCCTTCTTGGTGGTCTTCTTCGTTGTCTTCTTGGTGGTTTTCTTAGCCGCTTTCTTGGCGGTCTTCTTCGTAGACTTCCGGGTACGCTTCGCCGTCTTCGGAGCGTTTTCCTTCATGTACTCTTCGTGCACACGCTTGTAGGAAAGGCCTTCCGGTTCCACGCCAAGCATGCACATCAGCGTCACGGCGTCGTGAAAATCCTCCGAGAAGGTAGCCACGATCCGACGGGCACCAGCAGCGGTTTTTTCTTCAACCTTGGTTAAAGCTTCGTTCTGGGTGGCGCGAGTGTCGGTGACCTTTGGTGGCACGAATTCCTCCTGAAGTTGCGTATTCCGGGCGGCATAGCCAGACGGCTAGCATACCAGGTAAAAGGCTACGTCCGCACTGTAGAGCGATCCGGGTGGAGCTCCTATTGCTCTTCTGGTTTAGGTTCTTGTGCTTTACGACGGCTGTGCTTGCGTACCCTAGCGCCACCTTTGAAGCGCAGGGGCGCGGTTGACGCGCCCCGGCGGGGTGGAGGCTTCGGGAAAGCGCGGGCATATGCGCTGGTAAATGGCGACCGATCCGGATTCACTGGCTTGTCTGCAGCTGCGGCTCGTTTGGCTTTGGTGGTTGCTTTGGCTGCAGCCTTGGTACCTGTCTTGGCTCCTGGTTTTGCTGCGGGTTTCGGAAGTGGCTTCGGACGGCGAATCACGATTCGTGGGCGCTGGAGGTTACCGTCGCGAGTGAGAATCCGCGGACGACGCAACTGTCGCGCCACCCATTCGCCCAATACGACACCGGCAGCTAGTGCGGTAGCCGTCGCCAGCGCAGTAGCAAGGTTGGCGAAACCGCCGAGTGCGTTGTCGTTGAGCAGTGCCTGCATGCCTCGGTAGATCGCCATACCCGGCAGGAATGGGGTGATGCCAGAAATTGCGGTGATCAGCGGTGGGATCGAGTAGCGCCGGGACAGCAAGCCACCAGCAAGCCCCACGGTGGTTGCTGCGACACCTGCGGCCGTCACTGGGTGGAAGCCGATGGGAACTAGGAAGTAGTAGTACAGGCCGGATCCCATAGCCGCCGTAGCGCCGGAGACTCCCAAGGCTTTCGGTCCGGCATTGGAAGCCAGTGCAAAGGATATGGCGGCGACAACACCTGCGACGGCGCGTACCGTCGTCTGCGCGAAGTTCGGCTCGGCGTGGCCTTTGATTTCGGGCAGGACAACGCCGAAGTGGCTCATTAGTTCCATACCCATGGCGATGCCAGCGATGATGCCACCGGTGGTGAGCATGGTGTCGAAGAAGCGGGCTGAGCCGGTAACCGGTGCACCAGTCATGCCGTCCTGGAGACACTGCACCAAGGTGAGACCGGCCAGCATCACGATGATGCCCGAGGCAATAATGCGCGACGGTGTGACGGCAAACGGCAGCCAATCGTGAATCGCATAGAGCGTACCGGCAGACACTGTGGCAATCAGGCCACCTGCGATGTTTTGGAAGAAGATTGGTAGCCCACGGACTGCGAGTTCACTGATAGTGGCCACAATGACCAGAGTGACCACAGCCGAAATTGCCGCAATTGGCAATTGCGCACCGAGCAACATCGTTACCGATGCAGCCAGCATGGCCCAGCCGAAGTACAACACGCGCAACCGGTAGAGAGCCGGCATGGTTTCAATTTCTTCGACGCGCTCGATCGCCTCTTCGAGGGTGATCTGGCCACCGCGAATCTGCCGGAGCAGACGGTCGGTAAGGCGGAGCTTCTCGAAGTTGGGCACTGGGGTATCCACTACGCGCATGGCGGTTACCGGAAGCCGGTTACGGCCAGTGAGAGCGAAGACCGTCACTGAGGTCAACGTAATGTCTACCTGCACGCGGGTAAGGCCATAAGCAGCAGTGACGGCTTGCAACTGCAACTTCGTATCTTGGTTGCCGGAGCCGCACGAAAGCAGCAGGCCGCCTAAGCTAGCGGCGAGATCCAGTACTGCGGTGACTTCCTCTTGATTGTTGTAATCAATCGGCGCCAACGGAAGTGGCATTTGGGTGGAGTGCACAAGGTCAACGGTGGAGTTGCCAGGCCCCTCCGGCACGATAAATCCCCGAATCCGGCCGCGGATCCCCTTACGCTTGCTCTGCTTAGATGGGGATGCGTCTGTGCCGGCGCTAGTCTGCCCTGGCATTAGTTCGTCGTTAACCCTTTCTGCTCTGGTGGTAAGTATGTAGTAACTCCGTGACTCTATCCGATTTTCTAAACAGCGCATACCTGCAGCTCAGAGTGGTTAAATTGGCGAGTGTTGTAGTGGGGTGGTTTGGCGCCGGGAGAGGGCGTTGGAAGTTTGTCTAGGCCTGTGTGTAGTATTCCGTGGAGGAATCAACCGACCATGTCAACGCCGTTATCTAACGATGTAGAGATGTGGTCGATAGAGTCCGGTGCCGGAATGGCGCAATTGGTAGCGCAACGCACTTGTAATGCGTAGGTTGTGGGTTCGAGTCCCATTTCCGGCTCAGCTTAAAACCCCGCGAATTAAAACCCCGCGAAGTCTCAGTGGATTTCGTGGGGTTTCGGTGTTTAACCCGTCGCTCATTCCTCATTACTCAACGATGCGCACTGTAGGCGGAGTCCCCTAGTTCAGTTTCATGGGCATCGTGAAAGATAACAGTTAGTCACACTATTCACATCAGTCACATAAGTGCGCTATAGTCACTTCAGAAACTTCTGTATCGATAGTGCATGGCGGTCAGAGCGCCTGCGCAGAAATCTTGGGAGCGCCAGTGAATAATCTGTCTTCCGCGCGGGCAAACGCGTCCCGCATTCGTCGTCTAGCTCGTACTGTCGGTGTATCTACAATTGCCCTGCTAGGAACCGTAACCGTGGCAGCGCCGGCACTGGCAGCACCAGCGCCGGAAGTGCCAGCGTCTACGAAGAGCAACGACGACCACCTGGATGCCGAGCAGCTCAGCTCCCTAGAGTTTTCCACCCCTATCCTGCAATTCCTGTTGCCGTGGTTGTTTCCCATGATTTCTCCTCGTGAGAACCAGCCCGACGATCCGGCAGAAGGCGCCGCGGAGTCAGTAGAGGCTCACGACGATAACGGGCACAGCGACGATCCCGTGGCGTCTACCCGAGTAACCGTCACTCCAGAAGACAAGCGCCCGAATCCGGCCGGCAACTCCGCGATCCCGGGGATGCCAGTTGCGCTGCAAGGCCAAGTGGTGCGCATGGTCGATGAAGACGTTTATGTCTGTGCCACTGGCAACGGCTACGGCTTTAGCCATGTTGGTGTGACCAAGTTCGCCGGCGCGAGTGGAGAAGAAACCAAGGCTGATGCATTGTCGCTATGCATGAAGGCGATGCGGATCTCTGGTGCGCTGGTTGCGGCAAAAGCACCGGAATCACCGGAAGATAGCGTGCTGGTCGATCCGCCTCGCAGCTTGTATGGCAACTACACCGCACAGTGCAAGCGAGTAGCTGACGACGTGGTCCGCTGCGAAACCCCAGAAAAAGAATTGATCACCATCTGGGACGTCGCGAATGCGTAAGCACTAACCGTCGTCAAGCACAAAATTAAAAATCCTTAGCGCGAAGCTGACTGCCAAGGGGAAGTGGCGGTCGGCTTTTTCGCTATTTTGGGACAGAACAGTATTCACAAGCGCAAGCGAAGGCCTAGGGTGCTAAATATGACAAACTCACCAGAACCAGCCGATAGCCAAGCCGACCTGCAGACGGTCAATGCCAAGCCCTGGCAGATGGCACCCGAATCCGAGCAGGCGAATCCGGTGACGCGGGCGGTATCGCGTGGGTTGAACAAGGCATCCTCGACGGCGGTGCGGTTTATCCAGCAGAAATCACAAACTCCGGAGGGCCTACGCACGATGTTGAATGCGTGGCCGCCGTTGCTTGCCTCCGGGATTCGGATTACTGAGATTTCAGACGATTGGTCCTATGGGCGCCTGGAGTTGAAGCTGAACAAGGTAATTGCGAACATGCATGGTGCAGCGTTCGGTGGCACGTTGTTCTCTATGACCGATGTGTTGTTCGGCACGTTGGTGATGTTCCGGCTGGGTGTAGATGAGTTTGAGGCGTGGACGCGTACGGGCTCCTTTGAATACATCCGTCCCGGCCGGCGTGGCACTTACTTGGAAGTGGAGATTTCCGACGAGCTGGTGCAGCGCATCCACGAGGAAACTGAAGGTGGCTACTCGACGGTGATTGACTACACCTCGGTGGTACGCGATAAAGACGGCGGCCTGGTAGGTATTGGCCAGCAGGATCTGTATGTGCGACGTCGCAGTGGAAAGAAGCCGCCGGCGAATCCGAATCAATTGGATCGAGTGTCCGGAGAGAACCTGATTTCGGCAGCACGCACGTTGGCGCGCTTGGGATTGCGCGAGCCGGAACACCGTGGACTGTTGGTGCAGCACGAGCGGGTGGCACGTCGCTGCATTTACCCAGAAGCGCGTGCTGTGGCGTGGCTAGAAGGCGTGCTGGAATATGGCTTTACCAGCGTGGAAGAATACAAGGCCGCCGGATTGCCGCCGGTAGTGATCGAGGCATTGACCTCTGATAATCCAGGTGAAGAAGCACAGCGGTTGCTGGAGGAAGTTGCCCGCGCACGTGCGTCGTTGGGCGAATACTAGCGGCGGGGCTCGGGCGTGCCGAGGTTCGGCCGAGCACTAAAGCTCGTCGAGAGCTTCCAATACCAGCGCACGGACGTGCTTTTCGGTAGTCATGTGTTCATGTAAGACCACCAACCCTGGATGGCGATCTTGGACATAGAAATTATTCACCTTGCCACTAGAGCCATCATTGAGAAAGCACGATGACGGTGGATTAATCAGCTGATCCGTCTTCGTAGCAATGCAGGTGTAAGTAACACCAGGAGCAGTAACGTCCTTGCGATCAGGATCCAACACCATCTTTGAGCCAGTGAGTTGCTCCAAGCTGGATGCACCCCAATAGCTTTGGATGAAGTTGCTCATTAATGCTCGGGTGCCCGGGATTTTGGTTAAGCCCTTGGCGATGCCACCCAAGCTTGTTCCATGGTTAGGAGCAGCCAAGCACACCACATGCTTGATCTGTTCTGGAAGGCGGAAGGACAACAACGTGGCCAGTAATCCACCCTGCGAATGGCCAATCAAAATGGCGCGCCGGGCACCGGTGATTTTCAGAACAGTATCGATATAGGCCTGCAGCTGATCCAAAGAATCAGATAAAGCCGAGGTCGCACGGTAACCATAATCAGGGGCGAAAGTTGCCCAGCCTTGCTCGCGCAATTCAGTGCCTAGCTGCTCCCAGACACCTTTGGCATGGCCGGTGCCGTGGATGAGGATCACTGGCCAAGGGTGATCGTCAGTGGGGCGGGCACGCCAGTCGTCCTCGAAGACGCCACGCCGGCCGAATTGAGCCGCCAGGGGCGTGGAAGTAGTAGCGGCATCTTCGGCTACCGGCTCCGGTGCTGCCGATGCCTCCGCAGGCTCTTCCGTCGCCAGCTGCTCCGTCGTCAGCTTTTCAGAAAAATCTTCAGACAAATTCTCAAGCAAGATCTTCAGTGTCAAGCGCACGACGCAGGCGAGCTGCCACCTCGTCGAGCTTCTGCGGATCCGGGTTGCGATCGACGTTCGCCAGGTTGTAGCCACTCATGTCCGAGGCCGGGAACACGTGAATATGTGCGTGTGGCACTTCGAAGCCAGCAATTAGGTAGCCCGCGCGTGGAGCATCGAATTCCTCCACCAATGCGTGGCCAATCATCTGAGCAACCTCGTTGAGCTCCTTCCACGTTGAAGGCGGCAGGTCAGTCCAACGATCTACTTCCTGAACTGGAACTACCAGGACGTGGCCATCGGCGATGGGCTCAATCGTCAAAAACGCAACCACATTGCGGTCGCGGTAGACGAACCGGCCGGGAAGCTCCCCGTTGATGATTTTCGTAAAGACGGTGCTCATAGGTTCTACGGTAGTACGCCCGGTACAACTCTGCGCGGGGAACCGAGAAGTTCTATTTGTAGAAGTTCGGGACAAGTTGGGGCGAAGTTCGGGACAGTAGGCCGCGACCCACCGGCTAGACTAACGGGCATGCGCATCTTAGTTATCGGCAATGGCGCCCGTGAACACGCCCTTTTGTTCGCACTGAGTAAGGATCCATCCGTCGAGCAGTTGCACGTCGCACCTGGTAACGCTGGCATGTCTACGCTGGCGACGTTACATCCGCTGAAAGTCGATGATGGCGCTGCCGCTGTTGCCCTGGCTAAAGAGGTGTCAGCTGATCTTGTGGTGGTAGGCCCCGAAGTGCCACTGGTAGCCGGTGTGGCCGATGACTTGCGCGAAGCTGGGTTTGCGGTGTTTGGCCCTTCGGCGGCGGCGGCCCAGATTGAAGGCTCGAAGGCCTTCGCTAAAGATGTGATGGCTGCGGCAAATGTGAAGACTGCCTTTTCGGAGTCAATTGCTCCAGGAGCATCGGCTGCAGAGATCGAAGCAGCGATCGACCGCTTCGGATCGATGTGGGTAGTTAAAGACGATGGCCTAGCTGCAGGCAAAGGCGTAGTTGTAACTGACCAGCGCGCCGAGGCCATCAACCACGCCGAAGCTGTGCTGAACTCGGGTAATCCGGTGTTGTTGGAGTCTTACCTAGACGGCCCAGAAGTGAGCCTATTCTGCCTGGTAGATGGTGAAACTGTGGTGCCGCTGGTGCCGGCGCAGGATCACAAGCGCGCTTACGATAACGACGAAGGGCCAAACACCGGCGGTATGGGCGCTTATGCACCACTGGATTGGTTGCCAGCAGGTGCTACCGAGCGGATCGTCAAAGAAATCTGCGAGCCGGTTGCCAAAGAAATGGTCGCGCGTGGCTGCCCGTTCCAGGGTTTGTTGTACGCAGGTTTGGCTTGGACTTCGCAAGGTCCGCAGGTAATTGAGTTCAACTGCCGTTTTGGTGATCCGGAAACCCAGGCGGTGTTGGCATTGCTGGAATCGCCACTAGGCCAGGCGTTGAATGCAGCTGCCACAGGTACCTTGGTGGATCACCCGCCGTTGCAGTGGGCGGAAGGCCACTACGCGCTGACCGTAGTGTTGGCTTCTGAAGGCTACCCAGTGTCCTCGCGGACCGGCGACGTGATCGAAGGGGCGGCTCCTGGCCGCGAAGCTGATGGCGTGTTGCATGCAGGCACTGCGCTTAACGACGAAGGAGCTGTGGTTTCCGCCGGTGGCCGCGTGCTTAACTGCGTAGGGGTTGGTGCATCCTTGGAGGACGCCCGCCAGCAGGCCTACCGCACTTTAGAGACCATCACCCTAGAGGGATCCCACTACCGCAGTGACATTGCCCTACCAGCCGTAGAGGGCAAGATCAGTATTCCGGAGTAGGTGGCCGTACCTGCGGGTACGCGCAGCGGATCCGCGAGCCTTACTTAGCCAGCAACGCGGATTTCAGCTCCCGCGCGCGCTGATACGCTTCCTCCGGGGTGGCAGCATCGGTAATCGCACGAACCACGACTACGCGCCCCGCGCCAGCGTCGAGCACTTCTCCGATGTTGCTCTGGTCGATGCCACCGATAGCCCACCATGGCTTGTCGTTGACCTCAGCCAAATCAGCTGCACCAGCTAGTGGCTCTAGCCCAATAGGTTTGCGGCCAGGCTTGGTCGGGGTTTCCCAAATCGGACCGATCACGCCGTAGTCGATGCCGGAATCCTCAATGGAATCAGCGAACATTGTCAGGTTCCGGTTCGACCGCCCCAGGATCATGTCCGAGCCGATAATTTGGCGTGCTTGCTCCGTGGTTAAATCCTCTTGGCCAACGTGGAGGATGTCCGCGTCGGTAAGCACAGCAATATCGGCGCGATCATTAACTGCGAACAGTTTGCCCTGCTGGCGGTGTGCAGCAGTGACCTCAGCGAGCGTCTCTGTTGCCGTAACTACCGCACGTGCGTCGATAGCTTTATCCCGCAGCTGGATAATGTCGACGCCACCTTCGAATGCTGCGTGGAGGAACTCGGTTAAATCGCCGCGGCGTGTACGCGCATCCGTGCAGAGGTACAGCTTCGCCTCCCGGAGAGCCCGGTGGCGCGCCAGGCTCTGGCTGGTTTGTGCTGCCACACTCGCCGCCAGCAGGCGTGCGGTGCCAGCACCCGCGCGGTCGTCGGTAGCCGCTGCCAAATCGGCGGCGATGCTGTGGGAACGCAAGGCCCCGTCATTCGGTTCTTTCATGACGTCTATGATAGGTGCCACTTAAATCACCTGCCTATAGAGGAGGACTGTGGCGTGACAAAACGTTGCGTAGTAGTAGGTGCGGGGATCATTGGATTGGCCACGGCGTGGCAGCTGAAACAGCAAGGTTTCGCGGTGACGGTGGTGGATCCACAGCCGGTTTCGGGGGCGTCGTGGGCGGCGGCAGGCATGCTGGCACCAGTAGCGGAAGTGGTGTGGGATCAGCCGGGTTTGTACCCGTTGATGGTGGAATCGGGGCAGCTCTACCGCGATTTTGTAACTGATATTGCTGATGCCGCACAGGTGAGCCTCGAAGAGCTGGGGTACGTAGAAAATGGCACGTACGTTTGCGCTGGCGACGGCGCCGATCGCCGTTATCTGCAAGAGCTGATGGGTTTGCAGCACGCCATGGGCATGACCATCGAGTCGGTAACGGCGCGCCAGGTGCGACAGAGCGAACCTTCCGTCGGCCCGGGTTGCGTGGGGGCGGTGTCGATTCCTAACGATCACCAGGTGGATCCACGGAAGCTGTACGCGCAGTTGTTGCAGTTGATTGGCGAGGAGAACCTGGTTCGCCAGTATGTGCAGGCTGTGGTGTGGGAAGGTCGCGATGAGGACGGCGGGGAAGTTGGGAGCGCCGAGGGGCGCCGCGTAGTGGGCGTTCAGCTTGACGACGGCACCACTATCGAAGCCGACGAAGTCCTCCTCGCCACAGGCACTGGAATCGATTCCATTGCCGGTTTGCCAGAGCGGCTGCGTCTGCCCGTGCGTCCGGTCTATGGCGATGTGATTCGGATGAGCGTGCCAGAACGCCTACAACCCCTGACCTTCCGCACGATCCGGGGCATCGTCCATGGCCGGCCGGTGTATATCGTGCCACGCCCGGATGGTTCGGTGGTCCTTGGTGCAACCTCCCGTGAGGATGGTCGCAGTGGCACTTCGGCTGAGGGCGTATACCAGTTGCTTAAAGATGCCTACCGCCTGGTACCGGCCATTTTGGAATGTGACATCGAAGAGATCACCACCAAAGCACGCCCGGGTTCGCCGGACGATATTCCTATGTTGGGCCGCGTAGCCGAAGGCCTGACTATTTCAACTGGCTATTTCCGCCACGGCATTTTGCTTGCTGCCTTGGGCGCTACCCTGGGAGCCAAAGTGGTTTCCGGAAAAGGCGATGTGCCTACTTCGATGGATCCTTGGAGGTTTTCATGACAAACACCGATAAAGAACACGCTGGAGTTTCCGCCAACCATGCCGTGGTCAATGGCGAGCCATATCAGGCGAAAGCCGGCGAGACCGTCAAAGATTTAGTCGAAGCCCAGGTGAACAAGCCATTAACCGATGAGGGTGTGCCTGTCGATGGTTCCAAGATCGGCGTCGCGGTAGCCGTCGATGGTGCCGTGGTACCACGCGCGCGGTGGGCGACCACGGAAGTGGCAGGCACCATCGATATTGTTACGGCAGTGCAAGGAGGCTAACGATGGTAGACAACAACGCAGACAGCAACGCTGAAAACAAGCCAGACACTTTGGTGATCGGCTCTGGTTCGGATGCAGTGCACTTAACTAGCAGGCTCATCATGGGCACCGGCGGTGCAACGTCGCTAGATACTTTAGAGCGCGCACTGGTTGCCTCCGGTACGGAGTTGACCACGGTGGCGATGCGTCGCTACGCCAAAGGCTATGGAGCCAACCAGGATTCCGTCTTCGACATCCTCCAGCGCAACAACATCGCCGCGTTGCCGAATACCGCTGGTTGTTACACCGCGCGTGATGCGGTGCTCACCGCGCAGTTGGCTCGCGAGGCACTAGAGACCAACCTCATCAAGCTCGAGGTCATCGCCGATGAGGATACGTTGCTGCCTGATCCGGTAGAGCTTGTCGACGCTGCCGACCAGCTAATTAACGACGGGTTCACCGTATTGGCCTACACCAACGACGATCCCGCATTGGCGAAGCGCCTCGAAGAGCTTGGCTGTGCAGCGGTGATGCCACTGGGTTCACCAATCGGCACTGGAATGGGCATTTTGAATCCGCATAACATCGAGCTGATTGTGTCGCGGGCGAACGTGCCGATCATCTTGGATGCAGGCATCGGCAGTGCAGCCGAAGCAGCACAGGCGATGGAACTGGGCTGTTCTGCGGTGTTATTGGCCTCCGCTGTGACCAGGGCGCAGAATCCAGTTGCCATGGCGCAAGCTATGAAGCTCGGTGTGGCAGCAGGTTGGCAATCGCGCCAAGCAGGCCGGATTCCTCGACGGCAACTCGCGCAGGCGAGCTCGACCTTCGAAGGCATGATCGATGGAATCTAGTGGGTTGTCAGCGGAGTCTTCGGATCAGCTACCTGGTCTAACCGATCGCCAGACCCGACGCTATGCCCGCCACTTAACCCTGCCCGGCTTCGGCCCAGAAGCACAGCGCAAACTGCGTCAATCCCGCGTGCTGGTGGTCGGTGCTGGTGGCCTGGGTTCTCCTGCAGTGTTGTACCTGGTTGCTGCCGGCGTTGGTCACATCACTGTGATCGACGATGATGTAGTCGAAGAATCCAACCTGCAGCGTCAAGTGATCCACCGTGAATCGGATATTGGCCGGCCAAAGGCAGAATCGGCTAAAGATGCTGGTTTGCGGCTTGATTCGGAAGCCTCCATCACCGCGATCCAGGGACGCTTGACCGCAGCAAACGCCGCCCAACTCTTCGCCGATCACGATGTGGTGCTGGACGGGGCAGACAACTTCGCCACCCGCTATCTCTCTTCGGATGCTGCAGAGGTCACCGGCACCCCGCTGGTATGGGCAACAATCCTGCAGTTTGGCGGTCAGCTTTCGGTGTTCTGGCCAGGCCACGGTCCGATGTTGCGCGACCTGTTCCCCGATATGCCGGATCCGGATTCTGTGCCTTCGTGCGCTGCGGGCGGCGTCCTGGGAGCCATGGTCGGCCAGATCGGTTCCATGATGGTGGTCGAAGCACTGAAAGTGCTTACCGGAGTAGGTGAACCTGCGGTGGGGAAATTAGTGCTTATCGACGCTCTAGCTGCTTCCACCCGCAGTTTAAATTTCAGTGCTGATCCAGATCGGCCTTATGCCACGGATTTAAGCGCCCATGAAAACCCGCAAACTTCGTGTGGTTGCGAGGTAAATACCGCCGATGGTGCCGAGTCCACCGCGCCAACTGATCCTTCAGAGCCCACCGCGATTGGCCCGAATGAATTAGCGGAGCGTCTCGATGGCTCTACCTTGGTGGTGGATGTCCGCGAAGATTCCGAACGCGAAGCCGGTTTTATCGCCGGTTCAGTACACATTCCGCTACAGCAGATTCAGCAGCAGGGGTGGGCAGCTGTGCGCGAGCAACTGCAAGTAGACCCAGAAAAACCAGATGCTGAAACCTTGGTGTTCCATTGCCGTTCTGGCGCCCGATCGTCGCAAGCGATTCAGATACTCGAGCAGCAACTCAATTCATCTTCGGTGCCACTTTCGTCGCAAGCGAGCCACCCACGACTGGTGAATCTCGAAGGTGGCATGCTGGCCTGGCAGGCGGCCGGATTAGAAGTTACGCACTAATCGGGCACGCACTAGCTGGCCGCTAACTAGCCATTTACTGGTAGCTTCTTGGCATTTTCCTGCCAGTTCGGATCCTGAGGCGTGAGCTGCGAGACATCCGCATCGCCACCAACGATCGAACTGAAATTCACCACTGCCTGTGGCGGGTAAGCACTAGCCGAGCTCGCAGTGCCAGATTGCTGACCACGGCAATCCCAGAAGCCGGTACCTCGGTGAGGATTGTCGGAAGTAGCTTGGTGCGCCCGGCACTGCACCTCACCCAAAGCTGGCGCTTGGCTTACCGTGAAATTAAAGGTCGCAGGCATCTTGCCACCTGCTGGAGCTTCGTTGGCAGCTGCTTGAATCACGCGGAAGAATTCGCTGATCAATGGCTGCGTGGCATCAGCAGGGATCGCGCGCACGAGATAGCCCTCGGCAACTGGCTCGAAGCCGTAATCCAACGGGTTCAACCCACTGGCGAAGTCGAAGTACGCACTCTGCTGAGTAGGACTCTGCTGGGTGGGATTGCTTGGCGACGGATTCGTAGTGCGATTTCCGTCGTTAGCTACATCTGGAGAATCCGTTGTAGTGGTGGTGAACGTCGAGGTCTCCGTCGTTGCCGAGATGCTCTCCGCGCTATTATCCCGAGCTGCAAAATATGCCACCGCAATGGTGAGCACCACCACGCCCAGCACCAGAATCGCAGCCAGCGAGTTATTGGTGCGGCGCAGGCGGCGAGCCAGCATACGCAGCAACTGCGAAGTGATGTCTGGATGATCGCCCAGCCACTTTTCCAGCTGTTCGTTATCCATCATCGCGGCGGTCACTTCCG
>JAEZZR010000005.1 GCA_023418505.1 Actinomycetes bacterium | reverse complement strand
TCGCTGCCGGCAAAAAAAATATTCTTTTTTAACTTCATATCGTTGTTTGTGGGGGAGGCCACCAACCCTTGTTTGGGGGTTGGTGGACTCCCTTTTTTTTTTATGCCTACCGGCTGGTGGGGGTTGTGGGGGCTAATCACCGTGGGGGTTGCTGTTGGCGTCTTTTGTTTTTTTTCACGCTGTTTAGCTGGTGGGTTGTTTTGGGTGCAGAATGCACAGTAAACCAAGCCGTTTCGGGCTGTTCGGTGGGTTTTTGTGGACGTTTTTGCACCCTGAGGATGCAGATTGCACAGTCGGTGGCTCCCGTTTGCGTCTTTCTTGATGGTTCTTTTGTGCAATCCGCACCTAATCCGTTTGTCGTGTCGGGTCTGTTTTCCATTGACGCGATTGGGGACATGGAAAGCGCTCGCCGACAGCGGACGCTTACTCGATGTGTGCCTAACTGGTGGAAACGGTATTCACATATTCTGACGTATACTAATTGCCCACCACATCTCGCCGAGTGGTGGGATAAACGTTGTAGTCAGAATGATTTAGAAAGCCCCCTTGATGCCTAGACTTTCTGCATTAGGGTGCGATTCGTCGATCGAATCGAGCACGGGGAATGCTAGTCGGATTGCTTGGAGAGGATCCACTCCACCTACTTTGGTTTCTTCTGTCTCGCTTCCGGAAACAAAGACTTCACAGAACCAGTCGTTTCCCTCTTGATAAGGTGCTTTGATTCCTACAGTGAACGTTTCTTCGCCATCGGTGTAGGTGCGCTGAGCAAGTACCTGATCATTCTCCATCGGTATTATTTCTTTTTCTAGCGGGTCGTATGTGAGGCAGTCGTTTTACTTGGATTCATCCTGGCGAGGAAATCAAGAAGGAGCGAATGCCGAAACGTATAAGGTTGAGCTTATTGTTTGGACCCGTATCTTAGCATGCGTTTGTATAGGATATCTATGTAAGTTTGCTCGGTAGTGTTTGCTGCTCCATTCGGCGCTTAGTGGCAAAGCGCAAAAGGTGACTAAGGATCAAAGGTGCCCAACCATAAAAGGAAAGCGCCTGCACGAGCGCAGGCGCTTACTCCTAGTTTCTTTTCGGCATGACGGCCAGCAGCCGATTGAAGTCAAGCTGCATGAGTGCAATCACAAAAGCTTCAAAACATTTCTAACTAAACCAGCAATCCTGTAGCCCAAGCGAACAACACCAAGATGATCGAGAAAACCCAAGCGATTGGGAATGCAATCTTGATGTGCCTGCCCATATTGGCGTTGGCCAAGCCAATTGCCAGCCACAGTGCCGGAGAAAACGGCGAAACGAAGGTACCAATCACGTTGCCTAGGATCATCGCTGATGCCACGCCTAGCGGAGTAACTCCATATGCGGCGGAGGTTTGCTCGACGATCGGCAAGACCGAGAAGTAGTAAGCATCTGTAGACGTCATCAGGTCTAACGGGACACCCAGCAAGCCGACAATCAGGTGCAAGTAAGCGCCAATGGACTCTGGCATCACCGAGATCAACGAGATTGCGATCGATTCCAACATTCCAGAGCCGTTCAAGATGCCCAAGAACATCGCTGCAGCCAAAATTACGCCAGCCATCGACAATGCCGCAGGAGCATGACGCTTCAACGCAGCTGTCTGTTCGCCATTAGTCCGGTAGTTCACCAACAGGGCAATAGCGGTACCGAGGAGGAAAGCGGTAGCCGGGCTCAATAGACCGGTCACCAGAATGGCTAGCAGGATGAAAGTAAGCGTCAGGTTGATGATCTTGGAGATCCGCGTTGGTTCATCATCGAGTCCGAGCTCACGACGTTTGCTGTTTTCATCGGCCACGAAGTCATCAGCAATTGCGTTCACATCCACGGTCACCGACGAGATATCAGACCCGGCACTGCCGGAACCACCGCCACTAGATCCGTCAGATGCCCCAGCAAGTTCTAGCTTCTTAATTCGTCGAGTTTCCACTAGTCCGAAACCGAACGCCACCACAAACACCATGAACAATGCTGCGATCTGAGCGGAAATGAGATGCTGCCAGATTTCTTCCGGGCTGGATTCGATCACACTGGCAGCTCGTCCGGTAGGTCCTGCCCAAGGAACCATGTTCATCACACTGGCAGAAAGTGCGGTAATTGCCAGAAGTGTGTATTTGGACATCCGCAGTGCTTCATAAAGCGGTAGCAACGCGGGAATGGTGATTAGGAACGTCGATGCACCTGCGCCATCCAAGTGCGCAATCGTTGCAATAGCGGCAGTGCCAAGTGTTACGAAGACTACTTTGCCACGCGTCATGCGGATCAGCCGGTTAATGATCGGAGTAAATAACCCCGCTTCCTGCATGATGCCGAAATAAACGATCGCGAAGATGAACATCACGACGACGCCCATCACTCGCTCGAGGCCTGACTGGAAGAACTCTTCAATCTCGCCTATGCCGAAGCCGGCGATTACAGCGCCGAGCACCGGAATGAGGCTCATTGCGACGATTGGGTGAATTTTGCCTCGAATTAGAATGCCGACGGTTACAGCAATAATGGTTAGCCCGATAACGGTGAGAGCTAAGGATGACTCCATCAACCACTCCTTAATTGTGCTGATCGGCCACCTTCTGCGTCTCCGCTTATATGCGTCTTCGTAAAAGAAGTCAGATATGGGTTTTGCCCCAGATAACCGCAGTAAAAAGATTCACGGTTCTGGGGATACATAAGGCAGCCGTATAAAGGGAATCAGGTATTGCTGTTACCTTATCGCAATCTTGTATAAGAAAGGATATTGTGCGTTTGACCGCTGTTTATGTGGGAAAACGAGCACTAGCAATTGGCGTCTCAAGCCCGCGTTAGCTGCTGTGATTTGCGAGCGAAATGCATTGCGCAAAGGATGATCAATGCGACTGCGAACCAAGTACCCAATACGATCAGTGGAGTAGCAATAGCATTTGCATCGAAGAAGGCTAGGTTTCTGATCAGAGTTCCGGTAGCGCCAATTGGCAGCGTCTGGCCGATAGTGCCCCACGGTGCCGGCAGCCACGCGGGGCCGGTGGCAATGCCAGACAGTGGATTCGCTACGAATACCATCAGGATTGCTGCAATACCGATACCGGCAAAGCCAGGCAGTGCGGAATCAAGAGCTTGCACTGTCAGAGAAATTGCAGCGATACCGAAAGCAAACGCAGCGGCAATTTGAAGATAGCTGCCTGGAATAATTCCGTAGCCGTAGAGAATGCCTGCTGCAACCAAGCCACCGATGATGGAAACGACGGCTACACCGAGCAGCTGATCGGAAAGACGTCGTTTAGTGATGCGCGATAGTGCAATCCCCGAAGCCATTCCGCCGAAAGCTAGCGGTAGTGCCAGCAGTGATAGGCCGGCGCCTTGAGGATCGTCCTCACTGAGAGGTGCTACATCTTCAACCACGACATTGAGTTCGACCTGTTGAGCTTGGGCTTGCATCTGCATGGAGTTCGCCATTTGCGTCAGCATCGGCTTGTAAGGAGATCCCGCCGCGCCTGCAACAAGAACTTTAGTTTCTGCAGGTGACAGGACGATGCCACCAATTGCTTCGCGGTTCATGATTTGATCGCGTACGGCAGATTCGTCGTCAGCTTTAATTACTTCAAAGCTGCCTGGTGCTTGTTGTTCCAGTTGGTTTTCGATTTGGGACACCATTGGGTCGGGGCCGGCGACGGCTAGGGGAAGGTCGTTGGCGCCGGAGTTCATCATGGGTGCAATGAAGGTGAAGAGCATGAAAGCGATTGCGGCTACCAGCGCAGCAGAAATGGAGAGTAGTCGGACTAGCCGACGCTGTTTGGCATTGGTGGTTTCCATGGAAGATCACTCCTTAAGTGGAACGAGATGATTCATTTAAATCGAGCATAGTGTTCCGATTAAATTTGACGCAAATGGAGCGCTTTGCTTTGCTTAGCTAGGATGAGTCCAGGAACCTGCAATACGGGAGAGATACACTATGCGTGCTGACGCACAACAAAACCGCTCGGAGATCCTGGTGGCAGCGCGAGCCATGATCGTGGAACAAGGGCTGGAGTTTTCCATGCGAGCGCTAGCGACGCGGGCGGGTGTGGGCATCGCTACGCTGTTGCGTCATTTCCCAACTAAAGACGAGCTCTTATTTGCGCTGGCAGATGATAATTCGCAGATCCTCGAAAGCCTTGTAGCGGGCACCCTTGAGAAATGGGAGGAAGATCCGCAGGAAGCTTTGCGGAGTTTTTGCACTGCCATTTTGGAGCTAAACTTCGGTGCTCTGGCAGTGGTGATCACAAGCAGTGAAGCTGTGGCGCCTTTACTGCAAAGCGAGCAGGCCTTAGCAGTTCGAGAAAGTATATTTGCATCGCTGGAAAGGCTTTTAGAACGCGCGAAAAGCGAGAATTTGATCGCTTTCGAAGTTAGCCCACTGCAGTTTTACTTGGGGCTGGTGGCTGTGATCCGCCCGATGCCACAGCTCACCGAAGATATTGTGCCGGATTACCAAAACTGGATGATCGACACCTACCTCAAAGGAATACGTCCCTAACCTGGGCAAACAGCTTTTAGCTTTCCTCCGAACGACGACGCAAAAGGAAAAAACCAACTGCAACCAGTAATGTAGCGATAATCAGCATGCTACCGACTGCAACACCAGTTTTTGCAAGAGAGCCACGCTCGTTTGCTTGACCACTGGATTTCGGCTGATCGGATTTACCGGAGCCGCTGGCTTCAGAATTTGATCCCGATCCACTGCCAGGGGTTGGGGAAGCACTAGGCTTGCCACCGTTACCGGAAGAGCCACTGCCTGGATTGCTTGGGTCGGAAGGCTTACCGGGCTCAGATGGCTTGCTTGGATCCGATGGCTTGGCAGGATCTGATGGCTTGGCAGGATCTGACGGATCAGCTGGCTTAGATGGATCAGCGGGGTCACTTGGATCGCTTGGATCAGCGGGGTCACTTGGATCGCTGCTCGGCTCCGAAGGATCAGTTGGATCCGCAGGAGCTGCACACTCATCGCCCGCGGCCGTTGGGTTCGTAATGGCATAAGCCCAAGTGCCGTACTTCACCAGGGTTTGTTCAGCTGGATCGGTGATTTCGGTAGAGCGGTCGATCGTAAGGCTGCCGGAGGACTCGTCGTAAGATACCTTCGCACCTTCATAGGCATCCCAGTTGAAGGATCCGGAGGTGTTATCGCTATTGCTGTTTGCGCGCACGCCATGGAACACAAAAGTTTCCGGATTGCGGGCATAGCCAGGGGAAGCTGCCACCTCACGTGCAACGGCCACGTATTCAGCAGCATTTCGCGGGATGGAAAGCTCGAGGCCGTAGAACTGGCCGTCTTCGCCCATTTCCACAACATCGCCGCCAGGGTTGGCGTTGATCCAGTTATCCGATGCTTCGTCGTCGTTAAGCTCACGGTAGTAGAGGTCAACATGCCAGCGGGAGCCGTCTATAACGCGGGCATTGTCGCGGCCGAGCTTGAAAACGTGCGGGTAGCTGCTGGTACCACTCTGGGCGTAGCGGTTTGGTTCCTCGTCGCGGTCGTAGAAACGGATCGGGTTCGAATCGACTTCTACGTCGGGAGCATCGTCCGCGGTGCACACCGGTGCGGGATCGCAGTCGGTAGGAATTGCGTAGGTCTTGCGTCCACCGGATTCGGTGTCGCCGTAATCGGTTGCTTCGTAGACGCCAGCGCCGTAAACGCGAGTTTGATTCGTATCGAGATCGTACTGCCAGTAGACAGGCTCCGTGACTAGCGAGCAATTCGGCGCTGACTGACGATTCACCAGCTCAATCCGACGATGCACATCCGAGTCCAGCGCGATTTCACTGCTGAGGTGCTTGCCTTCCGAATCCATTGGGAAGTAATAATCATCCAAGCTGTCGCAAGACCAATGCGGAGGGTTTTCGGCGGAGCAAGACTCGCCACCCCAGAAAGAACCACTAACCGGTGCACCGGTGGCACGGTCGACGAGAACGAACCGGGCGTCGTTGAAGCCGCGGGAGATAAGTGGTGCGTCTTCAGTGCCAGCGGTTTGTGTAGCAGGATCTTGCTTGGTGAACTTCATGACGAAGACGTTTGGCGAAATCTCCTCAATCGCTCCACTAGACTGCCAGCCATCTTCGGTGGAGTAAATCGAGCCGGTGGCGTTGCTTTGCTGGTAGGCGATCGGAGCCTTATCGGCGGTAATGACGAAACGATCGACCGGCGAGCCATCCGAATCCAAGCCACTTGGGTAGTTAAACGGCACTTCAGTCGCGATAGTATCGCCCGAACTGTTGACCTGGTAGTTGTCCCCGGAGCTGACAGTCTCGCCGGTGGACATGTTTTCCTGCGTCAGGGTAATCCACGCGCCGGAGAGTGCTTGGCCGGTTTCCGCATCTACCGCGTAGAACATTGGCGCGGAGAACTGGAAAACTTCGGCTGTGTCTTCGGCTGCGTCTTCGGAAGTTTCGTCGGTGTCGTCCGCTTCTGACTCGAGGTTCGAAGGGGAGCGGGGCTCGTCTTTAGCTGGCGACGGAGAAGCTGACGACGAGGAACCGGAACTGTTAGATGCGGAATCGGACTGCGCAGCGGTGGTAGTTGTGGTGCGCGCAGTTGTTGCTGTTGTTGTTGTGGAAGAAGTTGCCGGTGCCGTGGTTTGCGTAGCAGTGATGGTCTGGGCAGCGGTGGTTTCAGTAGTGGACGTTGCAGTTGTTGCGGACGTCGCAGAAGTAGCGGTGGTACTTGTGCTTGGCTGAGCGACAGCCATGCTAGGAATCAGAGCTGTTGCCAATATCGCAGTAGATATTGCAGCGTTGATTTTTAGTTTCATTGAAATCCTAGTCTTTTCCAGGCGGAAATTAAGCGGGGTAAACAATAGTAACCTAGCCTCCGGGGGGGGCAAGTGCAGGTTTGAATTTTGCCGCTAGCTAGGAGCGGAAAATTCCAGGATTCAATGCCCGGATTAGTTTTATTCGATTCTCTCTTTCACCATGTCTAGGATTTCTTGGCTGCGGTTATCGGGAACAACAGAAGTAATTTTTGTATTGTCCTCAGTGGTGATAATAATGGCTTCTCCTGATCGAGGCATAATATAATAATTATCGCCGTCAAAGCGTAGACCCCAACCGCCAGCATCCCAGAAGCCTATATGTTCTTTGGTTTCGATGCGTCTAATGTGTTCGAGTGGCAGGACGATCATTTGCTGCATCGATTCAAAAACGATGGCATCTCGGTAGAGTTTCGTAGTCGCTGAAGGGTTGAATCCGATGCTGAACAGCAATGTCAGTAGGAAGATAGCAAGTGTTGGCCACGGCACTATCAGTGCTAGGAACAGGATGATGCACAACGCTGGATAAATTTTGCCCATCTTGCCTGCAGGGATATTCCATTGCTGTATCGGTTCCTCAGACGAAACTGAAGGTGTGTGTTTCGCTTGGTAGTCTTGCGCAAGTTTTCTCATTATTGCCGAAACTCCAAGAGCGAGTGCATATCCGGCAATCATGACCACTGGGCCAAGCCAGCTACCTAGTGAAGCCTCTGGCACTTCGTCTGTCTGCAATCCCATCTGTGGTACGAAGACATCTATCTGCAGTGCAGCGAAGAATACGGCCAAAATGATGGCGCAACGGCCGAGGCTGTTGAATCGAGTTTTAGCTGCCGAGATGGCAATAATTAGCGTTGGTATACCAAGGGCTAGCCCACCGATGAGCAGCATCGACGCAGGTGAGGAAAAGTCATCCGGGTTACCCGAGAAATCCCAGTGGGTTGCGATCTGGTCTGGTAGCTCAGGGAAGACGAATGCAATTATGCCCACTATGGTTGCCGCGATGATAGCCATCGGCAGCAGTGCATAGGCGATCCAGAAGGGTTTGCTGGGCATCTGCGGGTTCATGCGCACTCCTTTTCGTTTTCCCTAGGAATCATAGCCATGATCGGGGTACACTCGGCACGCACAGGTGCAAATTACCTCCGAATTAAGTCTGGCTTCGGGGGGGGGGCTCCCTGGTTTTCGAAATCCCATTCCATTATTCGAAGAGGTGTTCCCTATGTCGAAAGAAGTTATATTCAATTCAGTTTCTCGAATTGATTTACTCTACCGCCTTTTATGGTCAGCGATATCTTTGCTGCTTGCCTGGTTGATTATTCGAGATGGAAGTTTGATCAATTGGATAATTGGCATTATCTTCTTAGTTCTCGCAGGCCTATCCCTATTCTTCTGCAGCAACCTACGGGTAACGAAATCCGAGATGGAAATAGGCGTATGCGGGTTAACGCTTCGCTCCGTTCCATTGAAGGAGGTCTCTGACGCGAAGATTTATACGCCAGAAGAGTTTCCTGTGTTCTACAAGTTCGTCTTTGGTGTCTACTTTAGAGGTCCGGGGACTTGGTTCTTCGCCTCTGGTCGCGATGTCCTACATATTCGTTGGAACGAAGGGAAAAATGGCGCGATGGTGTCCGTTCAGAATCCAGAAGAGCTAAGGAAGTGCCTAGAGCAGCTAGGCATTCAAATAACCGCAGCTCGCTAGCCCAAAAATAATAGCTCGGGTATCGCCTAGTAGCTCTCCAGCAACCAAGCGATAACCGAGCCACAAACAAGCCGGCACTGAACTACCGCACGTGATCGCCGTAGCCGTCGTCGTTCACGTCGTTAGTATTAATGCCACCGCGGAAAGTGTCGTGAACCGAATTCGGTGCTACCTTCGGCGCGCGGTCAGCAGTGTTAAACACCAGGTTCAGCAGGATCGCTGCAACAGAACCGATGCAAATACCCGAGCCCAAGAAAATCTGAGCCCAATCTGGAACTTGGGTGAACAGATCCGGCGCAACAGCTGGCAGCAACGCCAATGCCAGTGGCACGGCCACAACCACCACGTTGGATTCGGTGAACTTCACCCGTGAAAGCGTACGCACACCAGAGGCGGCCACCATGCCGAAGAGCACCAAGCCAGCGCCACCAAGTACCGGCGCCGGAATGGCAGCTACCAAGGCTGCAGTCTTCGGAATCAGGCCAAGGATCGCCAACATCGCACCGGCTACCGCTGTAACCCAACGCGAACGCACCCCGGTGATCGACAGCACGCCGATGTTCTGGGCAAAGGCTGTGTATTGGAAGGTGTTGAAGATGCCACCCATTACGGTTGCGGCACCGTCGGCACGCAGCATATCGGCGATTCGGCGATCGGTGACGTTGGCATCCGCGATTTCACCAATGGCAACTACGTCGCCGGTTGCCTCCACCATCGTGACCAGCGAAACAATACACATCGCAATAATCGCAGGCAGCACGAACTCTGGAAGGCCGAAGTAGAACGGCGTGGTGATACCGATGATGGGGGAATCTTCGGTGCTAGACCAATCCACCATGCCCAGTGGGATACAAATCAGCAAACCTGCGATCATGCCAGCCAACACCGCGATGCGGGATAGCCATACCGGCCCCCAACGCTCGATCACAAGGATCAGCAGTAGTACGAAGCCCGCCACAGCCAAATTCTGAGGTGTGCCGTAGTCCTCGGTGCCTTTAACCTCGGCACCGCCACCGACCCAGTCTGCAGCAACTGGCATCAAGGTCGCGCCAATGATCAGCAGTACCGTGCCAGTAACCAAGGGAGGGAAAAGCTTCAGCAACGAGGCAAAGACCGGCGCAAACAGCATAATAAAGATGCCAGAGGCGATCACCGAGCCATAAATAGCCGGTACGCCGTATTGCGAGCCAATCATCACCATCGGAATAGCTGCGGAAAAAGTACAGCCCTGGATTAGCGGCAGACGCACACCGAAGCGCCAGAAGCCCACAGACTGCACGATGGTTGCGATGCCAGCTACAAAAAGATCCGCAGCAATTAAGTGCGGAATATCGGATGGGTTCATCTTTCCGGCATCGACCAATGCCCATCCAACGAAGAGGGGAACAGCTACGGCTCCCGCGTAGGCGGCTAGCACATGCTGGAAACCTAGGATGAGGAGTTTTAAGCCGCCGGGATTTTCATGTACGGGATGATCGCGAGGTTCGAGATAAGACTCGCGAAGCTGCTCTGAAGTTGCCACGACGATGATGCTACTGCACGCCTTAGCGATATGCGCTGCCAAAAGTGGGTATCGATAGGATGAAACTGGCCACACTATTTTAAATTTATTTTTGCTTTACGACGGATCCAGTTGCTTTAAGCAACAGGTATATACGGCAAGGACAGTAGGATTCGATGTCTGTTAATCCAGAGTCGCAAACACCAAATTCACCAGGCCCTTCGAACGAGGAGCAACAGCTAGGTGCTGCTGATAAATCGAAGTCGAATGGTTTTCCAGTTGCCGCGATCCTAGGTGTATTGGTGCTGCTCGTTGTGGTGGCAGTGGGTGCGGTGTTCTTCTTTACTCAATCGAATGAGGAAGAAACCAGCTCTAGCCTGGCTGAAGAGATCACCGCAGTAAACCGTGGATTTATCCAAGCGCATAGTTTCGAAGAAGCCAACCAGTACTTCTGTTCGGCGTATCAAGCGGAGCCCAATGATGTGGTTCTCTTAGATGAACTGCTTGAAGATGATGGTTCGTTCGCAGAAGTTTTCGGAACCGAAGAGTGGACTGAGCAAGATATTCAGGCCACCCCAGAGAGCGTGCAATTCACGAATGAAGAGCGCAACGAAGCTACGTGGACTGACCAGCCGGGAAGCGAAGTTAACTACCGTAAGGAAGGTGGAGCCTGGAAGATCTGTGATGCTCAACTGGATTTGCGCGAGTTGGGAATCATCTTGCGTCAACAGCGGGCGATGATGGATCCGCTTTTCAATCGATTTTAAGGCGAGTATCCACGGCTTTCGGAACTTCACCTACGGCAGCAGCATCGCCTTGATGCATTCGCGTTGATCCATGGCCTTATAAGCGTCCGCGGCATCAGCTAGAGCAAAGGTTTTGTCGAAGACTTTGCCTGGGTTGATGCTGCCACTGAGCACGCGATCGATTAGATCCGGGAGGTAGCGCCGTACTGGTGCAGGCCCACCATGTAGGTGGATGGTTTGGAACAGCAGCGTTGCGCCGTCGATCTGTACATCATGGCTTATGCCCACGAACCCAAGGTGTCCGCCCGGACGGGTGGCGCCCATCGCTTGCTGCATGGACTGTTGGGTGCCTACGGCCTCAATTACCGAGTCCGCGCCAAAACCATCAGTGAGATCCTTGATCTCTGCGATGGCTTCCTCACCGCGGGTTTCAATAATGTGTGTGGCACCAAACTCTTTAGCCATCGCTTGCCGATCGGCATGGCGGCTACAGACGATAATGCGTTCTGCACCCATCTGGCTGGCAGAGAGCACACCGAGCAAACCAACTGCGCCATCACCAATAACCGCAACAGTTTTGCCTTCAGTGACGTTAGCGGCGTCGGCAGCGAACCAACCCGTACCAAATACGTCTGAGCAAGCGAGCAACGAAGCTAGCGTCGCCCGATCACTAGTGGCATCGGCAGGGACGGGTACCAAGGTGCCGTCGGCAAGTGGGATGCGAGCGTATTCCGCTTGGGTGCCACTTTCGCCAACGCGACCGACATTCACACAACAGCTTTGGTACCCCAGCTGGCAGGTAGGGCACGTATTATCGCTGGCCATAAACGAGCCGACAACAGTATCGCCGACCTTCAAGTTGCGAATGTCGCTTCCCACTTCGACTACTTCGCCCACGTACTCGTGTCCCATCGGCGCCGGGGATGCCGGACCGGAATCCGCGCGGTATGGCCACAGATCAGAACCACAAACACAGGCAGCAATGATCTTAATGATGGCATCTGTTGGTGCCTGGATCCTGGGATCAGGACGCTGCTCAACGCGAACGTCGCCGGGACCATGAAGTAGTACTCCTCGCATGGCGCCTACTATACAACTGGGTTCGGATCCGGATCAGTGGCTACCATCGTGGCCATGAGTTCGACGATTGTGGCCGCAGCTGATGGATCCTCCCTGGGCAACCCCGGTCCGGCAGGTTGGTGTTGGTATATCGATGCTGATTGTTGGCAGGCGGGTGGCTGGCCGAATAGCACGAATAACCGCGGTGAATTAGAGGCGGTAGCTGCGTTATTAGAGGCCACGCAGGTGGATGCTTCGGCACAGCTTCGGATCTTGTGCGACTCCCAGTATGTGATCAACTCGGTGACCAAGTGGATGCCCGGCTGGAAGCGCAAAGGCTGGAAGAAATCTGATGGCAAGCCAGTGTTGAACGTTGATATTTTGCAGCGCATCGACGCGCTGTTGGCAGGTCGCAACGTTTCCTTCGAATGGGTGAAAGGGCACGCCGGGCACGAGATGAATGAAGCTGCCGACGTTCGGGCGCGTGCAGTCGCCACTGCGATCCAGCGTGGCCAAGAGCCGGATCGTGGGCCCGGATATAAAGGTGCGCGCGGTGGCAGCGACATTCGCGGAGCTGACGACGACAGCGTAAGAGTCACGGCAGTTCCGTCGTTAAGCTTCGAAGCACCTGAATTGGCACTGACGGAAGCGGAGGAAACTCCCGAGGCGCGACTGCGGAGTGCCCACGCCACGTTGGTACGAGCGCACCAGAAGAACCAAAAGCGATTCGCATTTTTAACCAAAAACGCGGTGCAAGTCCCCGGCGGGGTGCCAGCAGATTATGCGGCGGCACGTCACGAGTTCTACGTGCAGGCAAACACCGGGTTAGTGGTCAGTAGCGCAGCCGATGGGACGTGGGTGTGCAGTACTACGTGGGATCTTTCTCACCAGGGAGCCGGCCTAGCTGAACTTTTAAGCATTCACACGGTATCCTGAAGCGCTGAATAGTTTTCGATCAGAGGAGTTTCATGGCTGAGCAATCCAGGCCACAGCGATCCGGCGAACAGCGTCGTGGATCGCAACATGGCAAGCCCGGAGGCAAGCGTGGCTTTGGCGGCCAAAAGCGTGCTGGGGGTGGAGCCGGAAACTCGTCGCGAAAGGGTAAAGGCGCGGGCAAGCCGGGTGGCAAGTTCGGCGATAAGCCGGGTGGCAAGTCCAAGAAGTCCAACCGCGGTGGCTTCAAATCCAACCGCGGTGGTGGCGGTGGCGGCAACCGTACGCAGCGCACCGGCCCACAGCGTCCGGGCTACCGCGAAGAGCGACTAAAGGCACGCACGGAAGCTCCAGAGTTGCCGGATTACGTCAGCGCTTCCGACTTGGATCCTTCGGTGTTGCAGGATCTGCGTAGCTTGTCGAAGGATAATGCCGACAAGACGGCGCGACATATGGTTGCCGCAGCCTTGCTAGTTGCCGAGGATCCGCAGTTGGCGTTGGCTCATGCACGTGCGGCTAAGGATCGCGCCGGGCGTGTGGGTGTAGCGCGCGAAACTCTCGGTGTTACCGCCTACCACGCTGGTGAGTGGAAAGAGGCGCTCAGCGAATTGCGCGCTGCCCGCCGTATGTCTGGTGGTCCAGGTCTGTTGGCTGTGATGGCTGATTGCGAGCGAGGTCTTGGTCGTCCGGAAAAAGCCATCGAGATCGGCCGTAGTGAAGAGGTCGCGCAGCTTGACGACGACGCGAAAACCGAACTAGCCATCGTGGTCGCCGGCGCGCTGCGCGACCTCGGCCGGCTTGACGACGCCATCGCGGAATTAGAGACCCAGGATCTCGATCCGCGGCGCGAAGATTTCGAAGCCGTACGTCTGTTTTATGCCTACGCTGATGCGCTGGCGGCAGCGAAGCGTGCGGAAGATGCAATCCAGTGGTTCAAGCTATCTGCTGCGTTGGACCCAGACGAGGTGCTGGATTCCACCGAGCGTCTCGACGAGCTACATGCCACACTGGATGGCAAGACCGAATAATCGTTAAAACACAGTAGAGGTAGACCACAATGACTGCGCAGCAGGGCAGTAACTCGATTCTGGCAGTGGATTACGATGTAGCGCTGTTAGATCTCGATGGCACTATTTACGAAGGTCAGCGCGCTGTACCTTACGCAAAGGAGTCGTTACAACAGTCCATGCTGGCATGTAAGTTCGTGACGAATAATGCCTCGCGCACGCCACAAGTAGTTGCTGAACAGCTCCAGGGCTTGGGCTACAATTGTGCTGCTGCAGATGTGTTTACCTCTGCGCAAGCAGCCATTGAATTGGCCACCCAGCAAGTGCCACCACCGGCGAAGGCTTATGTGTTGGGTGCGCCGTCATTCAAAGAGCTGATTACCTCGGCTGGATACCAGGTGGTACCAAACGCCGATCATCAGCCGGACGTGGTTTTCCATGGACTGAATCGCGAGATGACCTGGAAAGATATGTCTGAGGCCGCTCTTGCGATTGCCCGTGGTGCGATCTATGTATTGTCGAACCGCGACACCACCTTGCCCGATGAACGTGGCTTCCTCGTCGGCAACGGTTCTGTGGCAGCTGCGATTACTTCCACTACCGGAGTGGAACCCATCAGTGCGGGTAAACCTGCAGCACCGATGTTCCACCTGGCTGCTAGTGGCTTTTCGAAACCCCTAGCTATCGGAGATCGCTTGGACACCGACATTTTAGGTGGCAACAACGCCGGATACGACACGCTGCTGACCATCACCGGAGTCTCCCGGTACTGGGACGTGCTGAACGCACCAGCGAACCAGCGCCCCACACTGATTGCTGAAGATATGCGTGCCTTGTTGCGTCCACGTGCTCTGGCTGAGCCACGCCCGCAAGGTAATTTCACCGCCCAGTGGTTAGGCGACGACTCGGCAAGCGGCGTCGTCAAGCTCGAAGGCGAAGGCACTGCAATCGAGGCGCTACTGACTGTGGCGTCGGTGGCATGGACGCAGGAAAATCCGGTGGAAGTTGAGCCGAGCCCGTCGGCGGAAGCTGCGGTTCAGGCGTGGATCTAACGCACCGTACCCCGGAGCAATTGCGCGCTCAGGTAGAGGAAATTATGCGCCGGCCTGCGCCGACGGATGAGGATGTGGTGGCGCAGTTGCAGGAGGCTCATCAGATTTTGCAGGAGGCGCTGCAGGAGGGGTCCAATGGCTAACCCGAAACGGCGACTCGATGCGGAACTGGTGCGGCGCAAGATTGCGCGCTCGCGGGAACAAGCTAGTACCTGGATTCGTGATGGGCTGGTCACGGTGAACGGTATGAAGGCGCAAAAGCCGGCGACGATGGTAACCCCGGAGGTCTCCATCAAGGTGGCTGCCACCGAAGATGAAGGATGGGCGTCGCGCGGCGCGCACAAGCTGATCGGCGCGTTAGATGCCTTTGGCGTCGAGGTGGCCGATCGGGTGGTGCTGGACGCAGGCGCATCCACGGGTGGCTTTACCGATGTGTGTCTACGTCGCGGCGCAAAGCTGGTGTACGCAGTAGATGTGGGCTACGGCCAATTGGTGTGGCGCTTGCGTGACGACGAGCGCGTGGCCGTCCACGACCGAACCAACGTGCGCTATTTAACCCCGGAGACGCTCGGCGGGCAGGCCGACGTAATGGTCGGAGATCTTTCTTTCATTTCGTTAAAGCTGGTGTTGCCTGCTTTGGTGGATTGCATCCGCGACGGTGGCGATTTGCTGCCAATGATCAAACCCCAGTTTGAAGTGGGTAAAGACCGGCTGGGTGCCGGTGGGGTGGTGCGTAGTGCGCAGTTGCGTCGTGAAGCAGTATTAGATGTCGCGCGATTTGCACAAACGTTGAACACTCGCGTGAAAGCGGTAGTAGCATCGCCGTTGCCAGGTCCTAGTGGAAATGTGGAGTATTTCCTCTGGTTAGAAAAAGGTGCCAGCGCTTGCGGTGCGGAAGAATTAGAGGCGATGGTGGATACTGCCATCGCGCAAGGTCCGCAATAATCGAAAACTGGCAAGTAAGCAGCTAAAATCAGCCTCTAAAAATTGAACCCCCAAAGTGGAGAAAGTAGAGCACGTGAGCGAAACGAAGCAGTTATCTGAAGCAGAAGACCACGTGCGCAAAATCCTTTTGGTGCCGCACACGGGTCGCAGTGCGAATTTAGAGGCTGCTGCCGAAGCTGCTCAACTATTGGAATCCGCAGGCATTGAGGTGCGGGTGCTGGCCGGGGATTTCCCGGAAAAGCTGATTCGTCATCCGATCCTGGGTGGGTATCCGCGGGTGGGGCATTCGCCTCAAGCAGCAGAAGATTGCGAATTGGTTGTGGTGCTCGGTGGCGACGGCACGTTTTTGCGTGCTGCAGATATTGCCCATTCCAATGACACTCCAGTGCTGGGGATCAACATGGGTCACGTGGGATTCCTGGCCGAATGGGAACAAGAATCTATGGCTGAGGCCATGCAGCGCATCATTAATCGCGACTGGTGGATCGAAGACCGCATGACCATCCAAGCCACTGTCTTCGATGCCGATGGCCGGGTGGTGGGCACTGGTTGGGCATTGAATGAGCTGAGCCTGGAAAATCTGAACCGCTCTGGTGTGTTGGATGTGGTGGTGGAAGTCGATGGCCGCCCAGTGTCTTCCTATGGCTGCGACGGGGTGTTGATCTCCACGCCGACGGGATCCACGGCGTATGCGTTTTCTGCAGGCGGGCCGGTGTTGTGGCCGGAATTGGATGCGATGCTGGTTGTGCCCAATAATGCGCATGCGCTTTTCGACCGGCCGATGGTGGTCTCGCCACAATCGACATTGGCAGTAGAGCTCGATCAGGATTCCGCCTCCCGGGTGGTGCTCGATGGTTTCCGCCACTTGCCACATGGCATTCGCATCGAGGTAACGCGGGGTACCCAGGCGGTGCGTTGGGTGCGGCTCGATTCGGCGCCGTTTGCCGATCGGCTGGTACATAAGTTCCGTTTGCCGGTTACGGGTTGGCGTGGGCGTAGGGGGTAGTGGGTGCTCACTGAACTAACGATTCGCAATTTAGGTGCGATTCCTGAGTCCACCGTGGAGCTTGGCGACGGGCTCACCGTACTCACCGGTGAAACAGGTGCGGGCAAGACCATGGTGGTTACTGGCCTGCGCTTGTTGCTTGGTGGTCGTGCGGATGCTTCGCGGGTGCGCATTGGTGCTGATAAAGCGCTGGTGGAAGGCAGGATTGCAGTCGATGATGCCGCTAATGCAGATGATGTCGATAACGCCGATAACGCTGGCGACGTGCGCGACACACTGAAGGCCCAACTCGATGAGCTCGGCGGCGACATCGACGAAAACGGTGAAGTACTCCTGGCGCGCCAGGTTTCTGCGAAGGGACGTTCGCGTGCTTGGGTCGCGGGACGTTCGGTACCAGCCGCACAGCTCGGGGAGATCACCTCGTCACTGTTGCAGATCCACGGCCAGAACGATCAGCTGCGCCTGCGTGATCCCGAAGCTCAGGCGCATGCCTTGGATCGCTATGGCAATTTGCTGGGATTAGTAGCTGAGTACCGCCAACTGCGCGGTAACTGGCTGAAGCTCCGCCGGGATTTCTGCCAACGCACCGAGAAACGTCGTGAGCTTGCCCTCCAGGCCGATCAGTTGCAGCGCGCCATCGATGAGATCGTCGCGGTTAATCCGCAGCCCGATGAAGAAGAGCAGTTGGCCGAGCAGATTCGTCGTCGGCAAGCAAGTGAGGCTTTGCAAGATGCGGCGCTTACTGCGTCGTCGGCGTTGGATGGCAGCGATGAGAATTCAGGTGCCGTCGATCAGGTCGGTGCCGCGTTGGCGGCCGTGCGCGGGTTGCCGGACCTGGAGGCCACCGCCGAGCAATTGCAGCTGATCAACGAGCAACTTTCCGAGATTTCCGTCTACTTGGGTGGGTTTTTAGCGGAGCTTGCCGACGACGAAGCGGATGTCGATCAGCTGATGGAACGCCAGGCCGCCATTAAGACGTTGACGCGCAAGTATGCGCCAGACATTGCGGGTGTACTGGCCTGGCAGGCGGGTGCCGAGCGCAAATTGGCCAGCCTGGATGTATCCGAAGAGGCGCTGGCGCAGTTGAAGCAACAAGTGCAGGACGCCCAGAAGAAACTCAGTGCGTGTGCCAAGAAGCTGACGAAAGCGCGGCGTAGCGCGGCTACTGGTTTCCAAAAGGCGGTGGCCGAGGAATTGCGGGGGTTGGCGATGTCCGCCGATATTGCCGTTGAGGTCACGCCGCTGGCAGGAGATGCAGGCAAGCGTGCTGCAGCGGATCGCGATGCGGCAGAGCAGTTCGGCCCGAGTGGCTCGGACGTCGTGCGCATTACCCTCGGTGGGCGTGATCTCACTGCAACGGCGTCCGGTGGTGAGCTCTCGCGCATCATGCTGGCACTGGAAGTAGTGCTCGCCGGAACTGGTGAAACGCTGGTTTTCGATGAGGTCGACGCCGGTGTGGGCGGGCGTGCTGCCGTAGAGATCGGACGTCGTCTGGCGCGCCTGGCGCAGGACAACCAGGTGATTGTGGTGACGCACTTGCCGCAGGTTGCCGCTTATGCGGATGCGCACTTGCGGATTGCGAAGGATGGGGTGGATTCTTCTGCGGTCTCAGGGGTCAGCGAGCTGAGCCGGGAGCAGAGGATCGAAGAGCTGGCGCGCATGCTGGCTGGTTTGGATGACACGGATTCGGGGCGCGCACACGCTGCCGAGTTGCTGGAACGCGCGGAAAGTGAGCGCAAGGGGTAAGACTTTTCGGCGTGGCTTTCCCCACCTGCTAGCAAGGTTGGGCACAATGCGTGATATGAGTCTGTTCTCCAAGAACAATCCAGATCTTCCAGGTGTACAAGGTACGGTGCGTCTGTTGCCGAAGTCGTGGCGCAAGCTGGACAAAGGCGACATTGTGGTGATTGATGCCCCGGATATTTCGCGTGCGACGGCTCAGCGCTTGATCGACGCGGAAGTGGCGGTGGTGATTAACCAGTCGCAGTTTACTTCTGGAGCTGTGCCGAATTACGGCCCGCAGATGCTGGCGGATGCGCGGATTGCGTTAGCGCAGGGCGCTGGAGAGATAGACAAAGTAAAAGACGGCAAGCAGGGGCGTTTCTACGAGGGCAACCTGTATTACGGTGATCGCCGCGTCCTGACCGCCGAGGCTGTTACCGCCAGCGAGCTTTCCGATGTGTTCGACGAAGCCCGCTCCGGCATGGAAGCACGCCTGAACTCTATGTCCGGCAACCTGGCGGAATTCGCGTTGGCTGAATCGCCACTGTTTATCGATGGTCTGGGTGTGCCAGAAGTAGAGATCGAAGGCCGCAAAGTGGTGGTGGTTTCTCCAGGTGTAGGCCACGAACGCGTTCTGCGGGAGCTGAAGAACTTCATTCGCGAATACGAGCCACTGCTGATCGGCGTGGATTCCGCTGCAGAAACTGTGGTGGATGCCGGCTACCGCCTGGACTTCATTATCGGCGATCCAGCCAACATCGACGCCGATGTACTACGCGCTGCGAAGACCGTGATCTTGCCCGCCGACCCCGATGGCCACGCTATTGGTTTAGAGCGCATCCAGGATTTGGGTATCGGAGCGATGACTTTCCCGGCACTATCGAATTCCGCCACGGACTTGGCTCTGGTGCTGGCGGGCTACCACGGCGCAGAGATGGTGGTAAACGTTGGTGCACCGCTGGCCATCGACGATATTTACGCTAGCGACGATACCCAGGCCGTGCCTTCGGCCTTGCTGGCTCGCCTGATGGCAGGCACCACGCTGGTGGATGGTTCTACTGTGGCCAACCTGTATCGCGTCTCTTCGCGCGGCTTTGGTGTGGCGTGGGCAATCCTGGCGATTTTTATTGCCCTAGCTGTGATTATTGCGATTGCAGGCACGGCGGGCTCGGGATCTATCGGTGAGAACCTGGTAAACACGTGGAATAGCATTGCTATTTGGTTCCAGGAATTGATTGGGGTGCGCTGATGGCTCGTGGTTCAGTGATGGTGACAGGCCTGGCGTTGGGCGTGGCAGCCGGCGCCCTGTTGGGCACCTATGTGCTGGCACCGAATGTGGATGGCTCTGAGGATCGCTCGGCAGTAGTTGCCGCCGAGCAGCAGCGCGATGATGCCGAAACTCGTGCTGAGGTCGCAGATTCTGTGATCGACCCATCGGTGATCGATGGTGTTTTAGACGGCACCCCAGTGTTGGTGCTGGCCACCGCAGATGCCGAGGCTACCTCCGAAGTCCGCGAGTCCTTGAACCAGGCCGGCGCCCAGGATGCAGGAACCGTAACCCTGACAGAAAAGTTTGTCTCTGCCTCCGATTCCGATGAGTTGAAAGATCTGGTTACTTCCGCGCTGCCCGCTGGCACGCAGCTGGATGTTGATCGCCGGGATCCGGGTATCCAAGCAGGAGGGGCGTTGGCTCCAGTGTTTTTGCTTGACGACGCGGGTGCCGAGCAAGCCTCCGTCGCCGACCGCCGTCTGCTTTTAACCACCTTGCGCGATGCCGGATTCATTGATTATGAAGACGGCACGCTGCGCCCAGCAGCCATGATCGTTTTAGTGGCCGGTGCTGGTGTTTCCCCAGGCGATGATCCTAGCTATGGGGGCAACCTATTGGCGGACTTCGCTGATACTTTGGCGCACAGCGACGATGGCGGCCCTATTGTGATTGCTACTCAGCCTGATTCGTTGCGCGATGGCGTCGCGGGTGCGGTTTCCGATCTTCCGGTGGTTCCCGCGGTGGATACCGAAGCTGGACGCGTAGCTGTAATCCAGCAGTTGGTGGAGCTGTTGGAACGCTCTGGTGAAGCTGGCGACGGTGATGGTGATAGCGAGGGCGACGCCGAAGCTACAGAGCAGCCCGCTGAAGATCAGCCGGCTGAACAGCAAACTACTGAAGAGTAGTCGGAAATAGACAGCACTCAGAATAGAACTCCGCATGGAACCGTATACCGTCGAATCTTCCGAAACTCTGCTAGAAGCTCCGATTATCGCAGTGCGCCGCGATCAGGTGCGCATGCCCGGTGGTAACACTGCCGCCCGCGAAATCGTGGAGCACTTTGGTGCTGTTGCGGTCGTGGCACTCGATGATCAGGGGCAGGTTTGTTTGCTCACCCAGTGGCGTCAAGCCCCTGGGCGCACCATGCTGGAGCTACCCGCCGGATTGTTGGACGATCCCCAGGAAGAACCACTGCCGGCTATCCAGCGTGAGTTGGTGGAAGAAGCTGGATTGCAGGCAGAGCAGTGGGATGTGTTGGTGGATATGTACACCTCACCGGGCTTTGCCGATGAGGCAGTGCGCATCTACTTGGCTCGGCAACTCACCGAGGTGGCGCGTCCGGCAGCTCACGACGAAGAACAAGACATCGAATTGCACTGGATGCCACTGAGCGAAGCAGTTGCCTTGGTACATTCCGGTCAGCTCATCAATGCGATCGCGATCGCTGGTGTGCTGGCAGCAGCGTCGGCGCTGGAAGTCTCCCCAGCAACGACACAGAATCCGGATGGCGCCAAACTGCGTGACGCGGCAGAGCCATTTGCTATCCGCCCGACTGCGTTGCGTGCGCGTCGTCTAGCAAAACATGACGAAGAATAAACCCGAGCAATACGCGGACGCGGAGCTTAACTTCACGGCAGAGGCCACTGGATATTTTCGCGGCCCACTTTTCGGGGTTGGGGATGAGTTTCTGGATCATCTGGCGATTGAAAAGGGGCGCTCGGAAAATACGATCAATGCCTACCTGGCAGACCTAAGGAAATACGAGCGTTTCCTTGACGAGGCCAAAGTCACCGATGTGCACCAGGTGAAGCCTGCGGACTTGGAGCAATTCGTCGCAAAGCTAACTCAACAGGGACTAGCGGCGACCAGTATTAATCGGATCCTATCGTCGGTGAAAAGCCTGCATCGGTTTACGCAGCCGACATCGAACCCTGCCGCGCGCGTGGTGCCGAAGAAAACGCCCGCGAAGCTGCCGAAAGCGCTGACCATGCAGGAAGTGGTCGCGTTGATTGAAATGTGCCAGACGCCGCTGGAGCTCGCGCTGATTGAGCTGCTGTATTCGACTGGCGCGCGCATTACTGAGGTGGTCAGCCTCGATATTGATGATGTGACTGAGGACATCATTTTGGTGCGCGGTAAGGGCGATAAGGAACGTCTGGTGCCGGTGGGACGGCCCGCACAACAGGCAGTGGCGCAGTGGTTGTCGGGGATTCCGGGCGGGCGTAGTGACTTCGCGCGCTATGACAGTGGCAAGGCGTTATTTATTAATCGGCTGGGGCGGCGGTTGTCGCGACAGTCGGCGGGAAACATGGTGGCAGCTGTGGGCAGGCGCGCGAATTTGGAGGTATCCCCGCATACGCTGCGCCATTCTTTTGCGACCCACTTGCTGGAAGGTGGCGCCGATATCCGCTCTGTGCAGGAGCTGCTCGGCCATTCCAGCGTGACCACTACGCAGATTTATACAAAGGTGAATATCGAGCAGCTGCGTCGCGTCTACGCCGTTACCCATCCACGCGGTAAGCTAAATTGATGGCTAGCTGACCCACGAACTGGAGGAAATCTGTGAGCGATGCGCTATTCGACGCCCAAGAGGTAGGCCTCACCGGCCGCCCTGTTCGGACGTTAGCGGATCCTGCGCCGGTGGCGTCTCACGGGCCGGCGAAAATTCTGGCTATGTGCAACCAAAAAGGTGGCGTGGGTAAGACCACGTCCACGATTAATTTGGGCGCAGCATTGGCCGAATTTGGCCGGAAGGTTTTGTTGGTGGACTTGGATCCACAGGGCGCGCTTTCTGCCGGGTTGGGCGTGCCGCACGAAGAATTGGATCTGACGGTTTACAACCTGCTGATCGATCCGAGCACCGATGTGCGCGATGCCATTCACCACACTTCTACTTCTGGGCTGGATCTTGTGCCGGCCAATATTGATCTTTCTGCCGCGGAGATTCAGCTGGTCAACGAGGTTGGCCGGGAGCAGGCGTTGGGGCGTGCGTTGCGCCCGGTACTGCGCGAATACGACTACGTGATTATTGATTGCCAGCCGTCGCTTGGATTGCTGACGGTCAATGCGCTGACTATCGCTCGCGGGGTGCTGATTCCGATGGAGTGCGAGTACTTCTCGCTGCGTGGCCTGGCGTTGCTCACCGATACGGTGAACAAGGTTCGCGACCGCTTGAACTTTGACTTGGAAATCCTAGGGATTTTGGTGACGATGTTCGATCGTCGTACGCTCCATGCCCGCGAAGTGATGGAACGTGTGATGGAAGTCTTCGGCGATACCGTCTTCGATACCGTGATCACGCGCACTGTGCGCTTCCCGGAAACGTCCGTGGCTGGGGAACCGATTACGTCGTGGGCACCGAACTCGCCTGCAGCAGAGCAATACCGCAACTTAGCGCGCGAAGTGGTGGAACGTAGCTAGCTGATGGCGGAAATTAGGGAAGCTGGCGACGGTGAACAGCCCGAAATCACCGGCTTTCAAGTTGCCCTAGCGAATTTTACGGGGCCGTTCGATCTGTTGTTGCAGCTGATCAGTAGCAAGAAAATGGATGTTACTGAAGTGGCATTGGCTGCGGTGACAGATGAGTTTATTGCCTATACCAAGGGCTTAGGCGACAACTTGGACGAGGTCACCGAGTTTTTGGTAATCGCCGCGACGTTGTTGGATTTGAAGACGGCGCGTCTGTTGCCGCGAGGCGACGTAGACGATGAAGAAGACCTGGCGCTTTTGGAGGCACGCGACCTGCTGTTTGCCCGGTTATTGCAATATCGGGCGTATAGCCGGGTAGCCGATATGTTTACCGAATGGCAGAAGGATGCGCCACGCCGCTATCCGCGGGCAGTGGGGCCAGAAGAGCGGTTCACAGATCTGCTGCCACCAGTGCAATTAGGGATGGATGCTGCAGCGTTCGCGGAGTTCGCCGCGGTGGTGCTGCGGCCGAAGCCGCCAGAGACTGTGTCCGTGGATCACTTGCACGCGGCCGCGGTTTCGGTGCCAGAGCAAGCAGGCCGGATTCTGGATGCTTTGAAGCTGGCAGGCGAGAATTCGTGGGTGACGTTTACGCAGTTGACCTCGGAATGTCGGATTTCCATGGAAGTAGTGGGGCGGTTTTTGGCTTTACTGGAGCTCTATCGCGCCAAAGCGATTGTGATTGAACAGCAGGCAGCTTTGGAAGAGATTCGAGTGGCCTGGACTGGCTTAGACGTCGATCCTGCCGTAGTGGCAGCGCGGAACTGGGAGTAAGAGTGCGATGAGTGAACAGGGTGGCGCGAGCAGCGGTAGCGCGAGCACAGTTGCAAGCATTGGTGAGGGCGTCAAGCCCCACCTGCGCGGCGCGATCGAAGCTGTGCTGTTAGTGGTGGATACTCCGGTGCAGCCGGCTGCGATTGCATATGCAGCTGATTGTGATGTGGCTGATGTCCGCGAAGAGCTAGTGCAGTGGCAGGCAGAGCTGGAAGCACAGTCTTCTGGTTTTGAACTGCGGGAAAGTGCCGACGGCTGGCGTCTGTACACCCGTGGTGTTTATGCCGATATTGTGGAGCGCTTCTTACTCGATGGTGGCCAAACCAAGCTTTCGCGGGCTGCGATGGAAACGCTGGCGGTGGTTGCTTACCGCCAGCCGGCGACACGTGCGCAAGTATCGGCGGTGCGTGGCGTTAACGTCGATGGTGTCATGCGTACTTTGCATGCTCGTGGTTTGATCGCCGAGGTGGGCGAAGAACACGGCGCCAAGCTGTATGCCACCACGGCGCTGTTCTTGGAGTTGCTGGGGATTGATTCTTTAGACAAGCTGCCGGATCTGGCGCCGTTGTTACCGGATGTGGAATTGATCGACGAACCCCGGTGATTATGGCGGCAGCCGCGTCTTAGACGGTAGTCGTTTTAGACGGTAGTCGTCGTTAGTGCTACTACCAGCGCGATCAGTGAAATCAGGACGATTGCTACGGCAGCGATCACAAAGAGCAGGAATTTGCGTAAGTGTGCTGGTGATTTAATTGGGCTATCTGGATTGGCCAGTGGATCTTCGTCCGGCCATTCGTGGCGCTGGCTGTTGGGGTTAGCTTTATCGCGTGCTTCACGCTTTTCGCTCATAGCTCCAACCTCCTCCAGACATCGTGCCGTGGTGACCCCAGTAGCAACCTGGCAGGATCCCAGTAGTAAACCGCAGTAACACAGTGGGATTTTCCTGCACTTTAAGAGTACACTGGAGCTTTCCAATAACCGCTAACCGAGAAGGTACACCGGAAGTGTCTGAGAAGAAGTCTCGTAAAAGTCAGAACAGTCGCGCCAAGGGCGCTAAGAATCCACGCCAAAACCGCCCGAACCGTCAGGCGAAGCAGCGTAACAATGTGGCGGCGGATGTCGTCGTTAGCAATGCAAAACCGGCACGTCACCAGCACGTTGCCAAGGATCACAAGAAGCAAGCCGAGCCCTACGCCGATGGCGGCATTCGCTTGCAGAAGGTTTTGGCGCAGGCGGGGGTAGCAAGCCGTCGTCAAGCTGAAGAGCTTATTGATGCCGGGCGCGTGGAAGTCAACGGCGAGATCATCACCCGTCAAGGGGTGAAGGTTGACCCGAATACTGCGGTGATCCGCGTTGACGGCGCGCGCATCGTGATCAACGAGGATATGCAGTACTTCGTGCTGAACAAGCCACGCGGGGTGCAATCCACGATGCACGACGAAGAGGGGCGTCCGTGCGTCGGTGACCTAATCGGCGAGAAAATTAGCTCTGGCCAGCGCCTGTTCCATGTAGGCCGGCTGGATGCGAAGACGGAAGGTCTGTTGATGCTCACCAATGATGGCGAGCTAGCAAACCGTCTGATGCACCCTTCGTACGAGGTGACGAAGACGTACATGGCCTCCGTGGTCGGCGAGATCAGCAAGGCCGACATCCGCGCGTTGGAAGAGGGCATCGAGCTTGACGACGGAATCGCCGCCGCAGACCACGCCGAAATCATTGACGTATGGCAAGGGCGATCCATTGTGGTGATTGAGCTGCATGAAGGGCGTAAGCACATTGTGCGTCGCATGCTAAAAACCGCCGGATTCCCTGTAGAGCGCCTAGTGCGCACGAAAATCCACACCGTGCAATTGGGTGAGCAGACCCCAGGAACCTTGCGGGCGCTCAACCAAGCCGAACTTGCCAGCCTGTTCAAAGCCGTAGGCCTATAAAAGGCCGGTAAAGAGGACCTACAAACATGACAACTAATAACCACATCATCGTTGCGATTGACGGCCCTTCGGGAACAGGCAAATCCACCGTTTCCCGGGCAGTAGCCGAGATCCTTGGAGCGAAGTACCTGGATACCGGTGCGATGTACCGGGTGGCAACGCTTTGGGTGTTGCGCCAGGGTATCGATGTGAAGGATGAGGCAGCTGTGGCAGCTGCGACCGCGGAATTGCCACTGCAGATCAATGACGATCCCGCCGCCACCGAGGTGTTGCTCGATGGCGAAGATGTCTCCGCCGAGATCCGTGGCGCCGAAGTAACGCTGAATGTTAGTGCCGTATCTGCGATCGCCGAGGTGCGTGAGAACCTCGTGGCGCTGCAGCGTCGTTTAGCTCTGGAAGCTGGCGTGTGCGTGGTGGAAGGTCGCGACATCGGCACGGTGGTATTCCCAGATGTGCCGGCGAAAATCTTCATGACGGCGTCTGCCGAGGTTCGCGCCCAGCGCCGCTTCGACCAGGATGTCGCTGCCGGCCGTGAGGCTTCTTTCGATGCGGTGCTCGCCGATGTGCAGCGCCGGGACGATCTAGATGCCACCCGTGCGGTTTCGCCTTTAGTACCAGCGGCCGATGCGAAGATGCTGGATACCTCGGAGTTGGATCTCGAAGAGGTGATCCAAGAGGTACTGGACATTATCGAGGACGCCTACCCAGGTGCTGTCACGGAGGCAGTGGGGATGCTTGACGACGACGCTCAATCGTCGTTAAGCACCCCTTCGGGCGAAGACGTCACCGAAATCCGCAGCAATCCAGCCTTCGCTGAGAACCTCCTAGACGAGGCTATTGCCCGCGCCGAAGCCGGGATGAGCAGCGAAAATGACTGGGAAGCACTGGAAGAAGCTTTCAGCGCGCTTGGTGTGCGCGACGAAGAGGAAGAGGCGCTGCCGACGGTGGCGATCGTCGGGCGCCCGAACGTGGGCAAATCCACGATGGTGAACCGGTTGATTGGGCGCCGGGAAGCTGTGGTGGAGGATTTTCCAGGCGTGACCCGCGATCGGATCAGTTACTTGGGCGACTGGGGTGGCCAGCGTTTCTGGGTGCAAGACACCGGCGGATGGGATCCGGACGCGAAGGGCATGCACGCGGCGATTGCTCGGCAGGCTGAGGTAGCGATGGATACCGCCGACGTGATCATCATGGTGGTAGACACCACGGTGGGGATCACGGCTACCGACGAAGTGATGGCGCGACGGTTGCAGAAGGCAGAGCAGCCGGTGATCTTGGCTGCGAACAAGTTTGAATCCGACGCGCAGCTTGGTGATGTGGCGGAGTTCTGGGCGTTGGGTCTAGGCGAGCCCCGGCCGACTTCGGCTTTGCACGGACGCGGTAATGCGGATGTGTTGGATGAAGTGGTGCGTCTATTCCCCGAGGAACCGCGGGCGAAGGCGCAGCCGTCCGGGCCACGTCGTGTGGCGTTGGTGGGTAAGCCGAACGTGGGTAAGTCGTCTTTGCTGAACACGCTGTCCGGTGAAGACCGTGCCGTGGTTTCGGAAGTTGCCGGTACCACTGTGGATCCCGTGGACTCGCTGGTGCAAATGGATCAGCAACTATGGCGCTTCGTGGATACCGCAGGTATCCGGAAGAAGACCAAGACGGCACGTGGCCACGAGTTTTATGCATCACTGCGTACTCGATCTGCCATTGACAGTGCCGAAGTCTGCGTATTCCTAGTGGATGCCTCGGAGCCTATTGCCGAACAAGATCAGCGTGTATTGCGCATGATCCTGGACTCCGGCCGCGCTTTAGTGGTGGCCTACAACAAGTGGGATCTGATGGACGAGGACCGGCGCGACCTACTCGAACGCGAAATCGAAGAGCAACTCGCACACGTACCTTGGGCGCGCCGCGTGAATATCTCCGCCAAGACCGGACGTGCCGTGGTGAAGCTCGAACCGGCGATGATCGAGGCTTTGGAATCGTGGGATCGTCGCATTTCTACTGGCCGGTTGAATACCTGGCTACGTGCGATCATGCAGCAAAATCCGCCACCGTTGCGAGGTGGACGTCAGCCTAAGGTGCTCTTTGCAACGCAGGCCTCGACGCGTCCACCAGTGATCGTCTTGTTCACCACCGGATTCTTAGAGCATGGCTACCGTCGCTTCCTTGAGCGTAAACTGCGTGAAGAATTCGGTTTCGAAGGATCGCCAGTGCGCATCGCTGTTCGGGTACGCGAAAAGAAAAAGCGCAAGTAGTTAAGGCAAGCAGGTAGGAGGACTTCATGGGAAAGCATAACGACGACCAACCCACTGAATACCTCGGTGGACGCGGTGGCTACGGGCGTGGTGGTTCTGGTGCTGGTGGCGCTGGTCGCGACGGTTCTGCTCGCGGCGGCGCTGGGCGTGGAAGCGATGACCAGCCGACGGAATATTTCGCTGGTGGCGACGATCAGCCTACGGAGTACCTCGATTATGATCCCGATGCGGACTTCCGAGCCTTCAGCCAAGTAGACGACAGCACCCGTGCGGGCAACGGCCAAGACTACGAGCCGACCCGATTCGACCAGCAGCCATACGACCAGCAGTACGGTGCACAGTATGGTTCACAAGGCTACGGCGATGGCTACGGGAACGAGTATGGCGACAGTTATGGTCATCCACCTCAAAGCGGAGCTTACGACGGACGAAACCAGTATGGGCAGTCGTCGCAAAGCAATCCTCAGCGGGCGCGGAAGCAGGTGCCTCGGGAGGAGAAATCCTCGAAGAGTGTGATCATCATTGCGGTGGCGGCGATCATCGCTGCCGTAACTGTGACCGCGTTGATCCTGAACTTCGCGAACCGATCCGACGCACCCGCCCCAGCCGCACCACCGGCACCAACGATGACCAGCGAAGAGGCGCCCGCGACAACCACCACCGAACAGCCTGCGGAAGAAGACAACCGCAACCGAATCCAAGAAGAAATCGACAACATCCGGGAAAACCCGCCGTCGATCCCAGGATTCGGCGACAACAGCTCGGGTTGGGCCAACATTCCGAGCTCCGTAGTTGGGAAATCGCCGGCGACGGTGGAAGCTGAACTGCGTCTGCAAGGATTTAGCGACATCACCGTGTACAACGCTGATGGCAGCCAAACCAACAGCGCTGCAGGCATCACTAAGAAGGTAGCTAGTATCGAGCCTGGTGAAGGAGAGGCTGTGACCACGGATACTCCAGTGCGGATTTATCTGCAGTAGTGGAGTGGTTGCTGGGGGTTTGGTGATTGCCGGTGTGCTGGTAGCTGCTGGGTTTTGCTGGGGGCAGTGCTTTCCGGTAATTTATTTAAGGTCGCACTCGCTGAGGTGAGTGAGACGGACGGGCTGTAGCGCAGCTTGGTAGCGCACCTCACTGGGGGTGAGGGGGTCGTCGGTTCAAATCCGGTCAGCCCGACAATTTATTGAATGTGGCTCTTGTGTGAAGCGGGAGCTGCATTTTTTGTATTACTCGTATTATGCGTCTTACGCTATTGTTGCTTTACTCAATTGCCCGGTCTACTTGGACTTGTGTCTTGGATAGACTTTATAGTTATCTTTAATAGGCGGTGGCTGCCCTTGGTAGTGGTTATAAAGTCACAGTGACGTAATTAGATCTCTCTGCGGGCGGCGCATGATGCTTATATTCAGAAAATGCGTTCTACCTGGGCAATGGTGCAGACTGCACAGTTGAATGCTTGATCTACTGAGCGCGCATCGAATTCTTTGTACGTTTCCGCACCATCGAAGATGCAGTCTGCACATTAATTTAAGGCAAAATGGGGTTTTGATCGAATCTTATTGTGCGGTTCCGCATCATGAGGGTGCAGAAACGTCCATAATTTTCTGCTAATTGGCTGAAATCGCATTGATATTATGTGCAATCCGCATCCACTGATTTGTGACGGATTTAGCGCGCAGTTTCGGATAGGCTCCGTGACACCTTTCGGACGGTATCTCGTGCGCTATGTGACTGAGTTGGCGTACAAGAGCGAACGAAAAGACTCCGGCACTCGGGGAGTACCGGAGTCTTTCGTCTAGTTCGAACGGTGCGGCAAGCCGCACCAATTACAAGCCGCGATTAAGTCGAGGGATTGAAATCTTTACCCTTGTTCGGAGCGGCGTCGAACGAGGAATATACCTAGTGCTACAAGAATTGCACTGACTAGGAGTACGCCACCTACGGAAGCGCCTGTCTTAGCGAGGGATCCGCCTCCGCGATTGTCCTGGGATCCCTTCGATCCTTGGGAGGACTCGCCACTGGTACCTGGCTTGGAAGGATCGGACTTGTCGCCAGATCCTGGAGAGCTTGGCTTGCCTGGCTCACTTGGCTTGCCTGGCTCACTTGGTTTTCCTGGTTCACCTGGCTTGCCCGGTTTGGTTGGATCTTCAGGCTTACCTGGCTTTGACGGATCCGATGGCTTGCCTGGTTCACTTGGATCTCCTGGCTTGCTCGGATCAGTTGGTTTGCCTGGCTCTGATGGATCGGAAGGGTCGCCCGGCTTACTTGGGTCCGATGGATCGGAAGGATCAGTTGGATCTGCGGGGTCAGTTGGATCCTCTGGATCTACTGGCGTCGAAGGATCTTCGGGATCGGTGCACTCATTGCCGTCAGTGGTTGGATTCGTGATACCAAATCCCCACTTGCCGTAATCAACGAGTGTTTTCTCGGCAGGGTCGGTGACTTCGTTGCTGCGGTCGATTTCGAGGGTGCCGGCATCAGAATCGAAGTCTACGGTTGCGCCTTCATAACCTACCCATTCGTAGGCACGATTCTGTGTGCTCTCTGGTTCACGAGTTCCGTGGAAAACGAACGTTCGAGGGTTGATAGCGTAGCCAGGAGAAGGTTCGACTTCTTTTGTCACCACTACGTACTCAGCTACGTACGGCGAATATACGAGATCTCTAGAATAGAAAACTCCATCTGCATTCATTTCAACGATATCGCCATCGTTGCTAGCAACCCAGGTATCAGATCCTTCTTCACGGCTGTAAAGCTGTACATGCCATAAAGATCCATGAAGGATTCGACCATCATCGCGTCCAAGCTTGAACACCGGCGTGAAATTCTCGGTCTTGTTTTCCCGAGCGTACCGACTAGTTACGGGCTCATTTGGTCCCGTAAAGACCGTGGACTGATCTACTTCGATATCGGGTGCATCATCCGCAGTACAAATCGGAGCTGGATCGCAATCTAATGGAATGGCGTAAAGTACATTTCGATTAGGGGTACCGCTGACTTCAGTAGGTTCATCTTCATAAACCTTATATACTCCACCACCCCAGACAGATGTGCTTTGCGTAGCACCATCATAATTCCAATGAACTGGTTCTTCGACGAGTGAACAGTTTGGAGCAGATTGGCGATTTCGTAGTTCCATAGTGTGGCTACCTGCGGCGTTCATAGGAATAGTCGCAATTAAGAAGTTGCCGTCATTCCTCATTGGGAAGTAGTAGCCGTCTAGGGATTCGCATGACCATTCTGCATCGGGACGATTAGCGCTGCACGATTCCCCACCCCAGAATGATCCGCTAACAGGTTCGCCTGTAGCTCGGTCGACCGTAATGAAGCGTGGATAAACAAACTCGTCGTTAGTTAGAGGGGTATCTTCAGTGCCTGACTCATGCTCAGTAGGATCAACTCTCGTAAATGGGATGGCGAATACGTTTGGTTCGATCTCGCGAATGTCGCCGGTGGATTCCCAACCGTCAGTAGTTGCATAGATCGTTCCAGATGCATCGTTCTCTTCATAGCCCACTGGAGGCTGAATTACGCGAATATGGAAACGATCGGTTGGGGTGCCATCTTCACTGATACCACTTGGCCATTCGTAGAACATCAATTCTTGGCTGACCGAGTCGCCGCTTTGGTAGATTTGCGCTTCGGAACCTCGCTCAAACTGGCCAGTGACCATATTTTCGCTATCGGCTGCCATCCGGGCTCCGACCAGAGCTTTACCTGTTTCCGAATCCACGGCGAAGAAGCGAGGAGCGGGAGTCTCAGACGTTGTTGATACGTCTTCGGTTTCGTCTGTGTCTTGGTTGGTGTCAGCCTCTTGATTGGCCGGTGCTTCTGTGTCGCGGCTCCGTGGGGAGGATTCTTCGGAATCGGTTGAATCCGTGTCAGTTGTGTCTTCGGTATCGCGTGCCGTTGAAGTGGTTGGCGATGCTGGGCGCTGTGTGGTGCGCGTTGGTGTTGATGTGGATTCTGTGCGATCCACGGTGGAGGTCGCTGTGGTAGTTTCCTGCGACTTTGTCGACGTGGTTGTCGTGGTGTTCGTTACCTGTTCGGTGGTGGTTGCCTCGTCTGTAGTAGTAGACGAAGCGGTGGCTACTCCGGGTATGAGTGCCATAGACAGCACGGCAGCAGCCAGTGCTGTGTTGATCTTGAGTTTCATGAAACTCCTTATGAATTTGTGAAAGTCACTGTGGTGAGGGGGCAAACTTAGCGTTTGTGTGCCCTTACCGTGGGGTTTATCTTAGGGACGAAGAGGGGGGGCGCAATCGGGAAATACGTTGTGGGGGTGGTTGGGTGTTGGCGTAAGGGCATGTGGTTCTTGAGAAGTGGGATTTGGGAGGTTTGGGGAGATTAATAGATTTGGGGCTAGGGGGTTGGTGGGGTAGCTATCGTCACTGTGACGATAATCAATAGTGGCGGAAAGCCTTTAGAATGGTGCAGGTTGCTTGGGATAGAGAAATTGCTTCTATCAGCGGTTTGGTGCGGAATGCACAGTCATGCACACCGTGACGGCCTTATAACGCGAAATCACTGTGCGTTTGTGCACCATCGAAGGTGCATTTTGCACAACTTTTATGGCTGGAATCGGCGATTTTATTGATTTCTTTGGACGTTTCTGCATCCTCATGATGCAGTTTGCACAGTGAGTTCCGGCTGAATCCAGCTTTTCAGCGTGGTTTACTGTGCATTTTGCACCATGCCATGGTGCTTGGCCCTTAGACAGAAAACTTGTCGGCCATGAGCAGGCTTGATCAATTGTCAGTGAGAGAATAACCAGTGCCGTTAGCCTACTTTTCGTGCTATAAACGTTGGCAAGATCATGTGACGGAGCATGTCTTCGAGGGGATAGCTGAAATACGGGGAGGGATAGTGTGGTTCACATATAGCCGATCATCAACTGGCTGTGGGGTGCGATGTTCTTGGCGGCTACTTCGACGCCAGGTAATTACTGCTTTGGTGCTCGTCGGAGTAGCTGGGGGATCGTGGGGTGTAACCGGATGTCAGAAAGCTGGAGCTGATTCTGAGCTGCCGGTGCTGACGTCGTATAAGTCTTTAGAGCCTGAGGTGGTCGAAACGCCAGAGCCTGATCCAGCGTTGGAAAAAGAAATCCGTGAGGCACTGGGCAAGCCGCTTCTGATTAAGGAAGAGGGGATGGCTGCTGCGGTTTATCGGTTGAATACGGCAGCATCACCGTTGGATGCAACACTTCGTAGTGATGGTTATTGGGATTATAAGAACGGTCAGTGGGCATTGCGCTATCCGTGTGAGATCCCTGAGATACGGCATCGTATGGAGACCCGCGGGTTCGGTGTTACAGATATCGAGGAGAAATACCGTAAGAATCCGTACTCACAAAGTTGTCCGATTGATGCACGAGATTTAACTGGAGTTGAGCTGGTCTTGTACAAATACGACCGCGCTAATGGCGATGACGAGTACGGCCCTTATGAGCTCCATGAACACAACGGTTTTGACTACATGATCTTGGAAGTGCCGACCTTGGCGGGTCCTGAATGCTATGCCTTCATTGATACACAGGCCGGACCAATCGGGGTCACAGTACAAGTGAAGGAAAAAGTTGATGAGGAGCACATCGCTTACGAAACATTCGAAGGGGCGTGTGGTCGTGCAATTCATGATTTTCAGAAAATATTTTTGGGGGATTAGATATGTTGGAATTTCACGCAGAACTCAGTTCACTTAACAGCGGTAAAATTGGTTCGGATGCATCGGCTCAACTAACAGTCGGAATAATGCGCCAGCCAGTTTCCTTGACCGGCTATTCGCCGGTGTCGTCGATGCAGGCTGTAGCTGCTCAGCATCAAGCTGCAATTTCAGGCAGCATGGGATCCGCAGTTGTCGTTGCAGAATTAGTAAGAAATCAGCTCGACTGGGCATCACGAAACCTTGGACGGCTGGAAGATGCTTTACGTGCTCATGAGGCTTTGTTGGCTGAAGCGTTTGCCAAATTCGATTTCCTCACCGATGCACCCACCATCGCACAAATCAACAAAATCGACGCATCCGCGCCTGTACCAGTGGCGTTTATCGACCGCCCAGTCTTCGCCCCAGGGCCACTGACGTTTACTCCAGCTGTGTTGGGTGCTGAAGCCAGCATGGGTTTAGAAGAACTCTTGGCACTGTTTGACGCCACTGATGATGCAGCTGTCGGGGACGCGGTGGCGTTTTGGACACAATACGCCACCATGATGTCTGATATTGCCTCACAAGTGTTGACTGTCACTGGTGATTTGATTTCCTCAAACACAGGGGACGTGTTTATTGCCGCTGATGCGACTTTAACGTCGATGGCGATGACCGCGGATCGTATCGCTAGCACTGCGGGTGTGATGGCAGGACATTTACAGGTGTTACCTGCGGTGAAGTCGATGGCGGTGAATCACTTGTCGATTATTGCTGGCCAATCACAGTTCATTGATAACCCAGTAGAAAAGGAAGCCTTTGAACGCACAGCGATTACCCAGTTTATGACTGGTTCGTATCTTCCTCAGTTGCAGCATGCGGTGCCGAAGGTGGTGTCGTTGGCGGATCCTGCTGGTGTTGGTGGAGTCTCATCGGTTGTCGATGTTGCCACTGCCCCGAAGGGTGCGACTGTGGCGGGTTCCTTTGAACTATCGGGCAGTCCTATAACGGGTGGGGTGCAACCGTCTTCGAGTGTGTCGGCTACATCGTCGTCTGTGGGTTCATCGCCGCAGGCAATGACAGCTGGTTCGAATGCTTCGTCGGCTGCTCCTGGAGTGTCTGGTGGTTCGGGGGCTAGTGGTGTAAGCCCGACGAGAATGAACAGTGCACCAACAACTGCTACGGGTGCTGCTGGAGTGCCTACGAATAGCGGTGGTGGTTTCAATAGTGCTCCTGCTGGTATCAGTGGTGGTGGAATCCCAGGAACAGGCGCTCCTTCGAATGGTGGAGTCAATGCTGCTGGTTTCAACACCGTAGGTGGCAACCACGCGACACAGTCAGGTGGGCAGGGCGCTAGCGGTGGTCATGCGGGTTCGGCCAGCCGTGGAGTTCGAAACGTCAATGGTGGCCCAGGCTCTGGCGCTGGCACTGGCTCTGGGGCTGGTGGTTTCAGTGGTGGTGTTGGTGGCCGTGTTGGTGGTGGCTTTGGTGGGTTTGTTGGTGGCGTGCCTGGTGGTGTTGGCAATGGGCTGCAGGGTGGCTTGCCCAATGGTTCGGGTAGTTCATCGCAGACTGGATCGACTAATAACACCTCTGCTGCTCGTGGTGGTTCTGGTGCTATGGGAGCCGGTGGTGTTGGTGGTGCAGGCGCTGCTGGTGGCATCCTCAACCAAGGTGCGAACAATACTGGTGGTTCGGCGAAAGCGCAGAAGGCTCGGGTACCGCGGGCATCAGTGGCCGTGCGAACCCGGAGGGTCAATGGGTTGGTGTCCGCTGAGGATTACGAGCAGTACCAGTATCAGTTGGAGTTATTCGGTGAGCGTCCGAAGACGGTTAACCCGATTATCGGTGGCTTAGGGCGCCGCAAGAAAAAGAAGATTTAACGTAGAAGAAGGTAGCTCCGGTTGCAATTGAACCAACTCCGCCACCAACCCCCGCCACCAACCCGATCCAACCACCAACACTCTCCCCGCTATTAATCAGCACGTCCTGGCACTTCTGCGCTAACGTGTAGCTCATGCCTAAAGCCGACGATGTGGATACCTCACCTGAACAGCCGGAGTACCTGCATCGGTATAAGCGTCAAAAAACGTGGAACTGGTTTATCCCCGACCAACCACCTTTAGAAGAAACATCGCTGCTGGTAGGGCGAACATCGCTCACCCAACGCGATCGTCTGGATCATCGAAACCACCCAGCTCAAGCCGCTCAGCAGAAAACCGACCAACAACCGCCAAATCTCCCACGCAAACAAGCATGGCGGTTCCTCTGGGCATTTCCGCGTACCAGCGCTTTCACGCTCACCGCAACCGCCGGTTCGGCATGTATCGGTGCGTTCACAGCGCTGCTAATCGGCCGCGGATCAGAGTTCGTATTCAACGATCCCACCTGGACTCACGTAGCCCTCATTGCCGGTGCCATCGCGGTTCTTTTCGCGCTCACGTACTTCCTCGATGCCACAGGTGAGGCGCTGGTAGAGCTCGGCGCCGTTCGCACCACACATACCGTGCGCCAGGAACTTGCTGATGATCTGGTGCACGGATCTACGGCGCACCTCTCACCGGGTCAGATTCTAAACACGTTGGATCAGGACTCCGAACAGGCCGGCGAACTCAAGTTCATCCTCGGTTTCCCGATGATCATGGTCGGCTATTTGATTGGTTCGGTGATCAGTATCGCCCCAATCTCGTGGATCCTGTCGCTGGCGTTGGTGGTGGGTGCGATTGCAACTACAGCCGTTTCGATCTGGACAGGCAAGTTTCTTACGAAGATTGCTGCCTCCCGTCGTAAAGCAGAAGCTCAATCGATGGCGCTTGGTACGGATGGGGCGCAAGGGTCGCGAGTGGTCAAGGGGCTGGGCGCGGTGACGATGACCGAGCAGCGCTTCAACAAAGCCGCCGACGAGGCTCTGGGCATCATGCTCTACGAGGCGAAAGCCGTTTCGGGTTTCACGTTCGTGCGGCAGATCGTCCCGGCAATTTTCAGCATCGGGATCATCATTTACGCGCTGTACCTGGCGCAGACGGGTGCGATTTCGACCGGCGATATGGTGTCGGTGACGTTGCTCGTGCCACCGGCGCTTGGTGCGTTCGGTATTTCGCTGGGGCTGATGACGGAATGGTGGGCGCGTGGGCAGGCGTCCTCGGCGCGCATCGGGGAGCTCGACGCTGCGATTACTTCACGGCAGGAGCAGGATTTAGCTAACGACGTAACAACTGTGCCTTTGTCGCAGGGGCTTACGATTTGGAATCCCACTACGGCTGAGCAGCGGCAGAGGGTGGACGAACAGTTGGTGGCGTGGCGTCGGAAAGCAGAGCAGAGCGATGGTGTCGCACGCAGGGATCAAACAGGGCAGAGTGACGCTGAGCAGCCTTCGATCGTTGTTGCCCCACATCGCGTCAGTGTTTTCGAGGGCACGCTAGCCGATAACCTGAACCCTTCTGGGCAGATCCCGGCGCAGAGTATTGCAGCGGCACTTGACGCGGCTAGCTGCGGTGACATTGTGCACCGGCTCGGAGGATCCGCCGAGCACCTACAGCAGTTGCCAGATACGCCGATTGGGGAGGCGGGGTTGAATTTGTCGGGAGGTCAGCGTCAGCGAGTAGCACTTGCCCGCGCCTTAGCGGCAGATCCGGAAATCCTAATTTTGGATGACCCGACTACAGGCCTGGATGCAGTGACGCTCGACCGTGTGGCGCGCAGTGTGCAGCAGCTACGCCAAGGCAAAATCACCGTGATTGTCACAGCGAATCCCACCTGGCACAGTGTTGCTGATCAGGTAGTACAGGAGCCACAAGCATGAGTTCCGCGCAAAACTCTGGCACCAAAAACTCCCGCTCTCAAGACGCCAGCGCCAAAAACACCCTCACCCAGGACGCTCTCGCCCCGGCTTCAATCCGCGAACAAGGCAAACTGCTAGCCAGCCTGCCATCAAGGCCGGGTTTACGCTGGTACATCGGGCTATTCCTCGTGCAGCTGATCACTGTCGGTGGCATCGTGGGAGCGGCCAACATTATCGGCTATTCCGTGGATCTGATCGATGGTCGCGAGTTGCCCATTATCGGTGGTGGCACTGAGGCGTTGACCATCCTGATGGTAGTTGTCGGCCTGCTGTTCTTAGCTGAAACTGCCGGACGCGCGATCATGCCGTATTTCATCCTCTCGGCAACTCGGCGGCTGAGTGTGGATCTGCGCAAAGCCTGCCTCTCGGCAGCGCTACGCGCACCAGTGCCAGAGATCATGAAGCTCGGCACAGGCAATGTGATTAGCCGCATGACCTCGGATATCGACCTCACGGTACGCACCATTTCCATGATCGGTGTGCGCCTGCTGTTGTCGATGATGATCTTTCCGCTAACCCTGCTGTCGATGATTCTTCTGGACTGGCGCCTCACCCTCATCCCGGTATTAGTGGTGCTGTTGATTTATCCGATGGCGAAAGTCACGGTCAACGATATTCCGCCGGCAACGAACGCAGTTTCGGTCACTCAAGCCCGCCGTAACAACCTGCTACTCGATACGATCCGCGGCCGGGAAACCATCCGCGCGCTGCGGATGTCCGATTGGGCACTAAACCGCCTGCGCCATGCTTCCTGGGACGCTGTGCATGCCCGCGCTAATCGCGTCCCGATTTCGCTGCGGATCTTGCTGCTAGGCAATTTCGCTTACGGTGGGCTTCTGCTAGGTGCGCTACTCATGACCGCCGCTTTCGTCCGCGCCGACACCATGACCATCGGCGCCGCCACCGCAGCCATCGTGCTGATCGTGCGCCTAGAGATGCACGTATTTAACATTTTGTTCTTCGTCAGCGATATCCAAGGTGCCGCCACGGCGTTGGGCCGGGCAGTTGCGCTGGCCAATTTGGTGCAAGGCAACGCTGGTGCCGACGATCCGGAAGATTTGAGCGCGCCACCCGTCGTAAAGCTAGAAAATCTGAATTTCTCCTACCCAGGCGGGGCAGCGGTGCTGGAGGACCTGAACCTGACGCTCGCGGCGGGAAGTACGACGGCGCTGGTGGGGACGTCGGGGGCGGGCAAGTCCACGTTGGCCGGCGTGATTGCTGGGCTGCAACGCGCAGACGCCGGGACGGTGCAGATCGGCACGGTGCGCACGGATCAAGTGTCGGATACGTGGACGGCTCGGCAGGTGACGCTGATCAGCCAGGAAGTGCACCTATTCGCAGGTACGCTGCGCGATGATCTGCATTTGGCGGCTCCTCTAGCTACCGACGAAGAACTGCACGCCGCACTACGTCAAGTGGGCTTAGCCCAAGAAAGCGCGCAGTTTGCCAAAGCATTTCCGAACGGGCTGGATACGAAGATTGGCGCGGGTGCGGAGGAAACGCCTCCTGAAGTGGCGCAACAGATCGCGCTTGCCCGCATCGTGCTGCGTGATCCGCCGGTACTAATCATGGATGAGGCCACCAGTGAGGCGGGATCCGACCAGGCGCGCACGCTAGAGCGGGCAGCTATTGAGGTGGCGCGGGGGCGTACCTCGTTGGTGGTGGCACACCGGCTGGATCAGGCGGTAGTTGCCGATCGGATTATCGTGATGGAGCAAGGGCGGATCATCGAAGATGGCACGCATGACGAGCTCGTAGCCCACGGTGGTACCTACGCCAAGCTGTATCGGAGTTACACGGCGGGGCAGGAAGCGTAAGGGGCAGGAAGCGTAAGGAGCCTGTGCCGTCGTCGCGAGCCCTTACCCCTCCGTCACCACGATGCCGTCGGAGTCGCAGTAGACGATATCGCCGGGGTTAAAGGTCACGCCGCCGAAAGATACCGGCACGTCGCGCTGTCCTTCGCCGGTCTTCGAAGACTTCCGCGGATTCGTACCCAGCGCCTTACAGCCGAATTCCATCTGCGCGATCACGGCACTATCGCGCACCGCACCATGGACAATCACGCCCGACCAGCCGTGATCCTTGCCCAACCCCGCAATCAGGTCACCAACCAGTGCGGTGTGCACTGAAGCGTCGCCGTCGATAACTAGCACGCCGCCGTCGGATTCTTCGCCCAGAATCGACTTCAGCAGCGCATTGTCTTGGAAACACTTCACGGTGGTTACGCGCCCGCAAAACTCGGTCTTGCCACCAATATTACGGAATTGAGTATCGCAAGAGCGCACGTCCGCGCCGATTTCATCTACAAGGTCAGCGGTAGGAGTAAATTCGATAGCCATACCAACCACCCTAGCTGCAAGGCATTAGGGTGGACACTTGAAGAATTTCACCAATGAACAATCAACGTATAACCGACGCACAATGGAGGCACCCGTGGCGGGCATGAACTGGTTCTGGAAAGCGCTTGGCGGAAAGCAAAGCCGAGACCAGAAGCGCAGTGTAACGCTGATCGATCGTGCCTCTTCTTTAGCGCCTGAGATTCAGAAGCTTGACGACGAAAAACTAGCGCACTATGTACGCACCTACGCCGCATCGGCCGAAAACAAGACAGATGATTACGCCGAAATGCTGGCGGGCTTGCGCGAAATTGCCATGCGCACTTTGGGCTTGAGGCCTTTCGACGTGCAGCTGCAAGGAGCTTTACGCCTACTCGAAGGCGATGTAGTGCAAATGGCCACTGGTGAAGGCAAAACTCTCTCCGGGGCATTAGCTGCTGCTGGTTTTGCTTTGCAAGGCCACCGCGTTCATGCAGTCACGGTGAATTCCTACCTGGCTACGCGTGACGCGAAGTGGATGGCGCCACTATTTAATTTCTTAGGCTTGCGCGTCGCTGCCGTGGCCGAGGCTGATAGTGCGCCACTGCGTCGCAGCGCCTATGCCGCCGATGTGGTCTATGCGCCGGTAAATGAATTGGGCTTCGATGTGTTGCGAGATCGCAGTGTCACTGATGTCAGCCAGCGCGTGCAATCGCCTGCCGATGTGATCTTGATTGATGAAGCAGACTCGGTGCTGGTAGATGAAGCGCTCGTACCTTTAGTGCTGGCTGGATCGGAACCCGGCAAAGCGCCGACGGGTCACATCACCGACATTGTCCGTCGTTTGCGTGCCAAGGACGATTACACCGTGGATGAAGGGCGCCGCAATGTGTTTCTTACCGATCGTGGTGCTGCGCGCGTCGAAAGGCTCTTAGGAATTGACTCGCTCTATAACGAAGAACATGTAGGAACTACGTTGGTGCAGGTCAATATTGCGTTGCATGCGCAAGAGCTGCTGCAGCGCGACGTGGACTACATCGTGCGCGACGGGCGCGTGCAGTTGGTAGATGCCTCCCGCGGGCGGGTAGCGGATCTGCAGCGGTGGCCGGATGGCCTGCAGGCGGCAGTGGAAGCCAAGGAGGGGCTGGCAGTTACCGAAGGCGGCCGGATTCTCGATTCTATGACGATCCAGCAACTCGTTGGCCGGTATCCCATCAAATGTGGCATGACCGGTACCGCTGTCAGCGCTGGCGATCAGTTCCGCGAGTTCTACGGGCTGCGCGTATCTGTGATCGAGCCGAACGTGCCATGCATCCGCGTGGACCATCCGGATCAGATTTACGCCACCAGTGAAGATGTCTTCGATGCCGTGGTTGCAGAGGTAGAAACCGTGCACGCCACTGGCCAGCCGATTCTCGTGGGAACGCGCGATGTCGCTGAATCGGAGCGGCTGGCCGAGGCGCTGGTCTCCCGCGGTATCGAGGTTAACGTCTTGAACGCGAAGAACGACCAGGTCGAAGCTGCCATTATCGCCGAGGCAGGCCGACTTGGCCGGGTCACGGTCTCTACACAGATGGCCGGCCGCGGCACCGATATTCAGCTCGGCGGCAGCGATCATCCACACGCAGAGCGCGACAAAGTAGTAGAACTCGGTGGCCTGTATGTCATCGGTGTGGGGCGGCACCGTACCGAGCGCCTAGACGGTCAATTGCGGGGGCGCGCCGGGCGCCAAGGTGACCCGGGGTCTTCTGTGTTCTTTGTTGCGCTTGACGACGACGTGATCACCGAGGGTGGCGCTGGAGAAGAGCTCTCCGTGACTCCAGAGGCTGATGGCCGTGTAACTGCTGCCAAAGCTGCCCGTTTTGTGGAACATGCGCAGCGCGTGACTGAAGCGACCATGCTGTCGATTCATACGACCACCTGGAAATACAACAAACTGATTGGCGATCAGCGGGAGATCTTGGATGAACGCCGGTTACGTTTGCTGGAAACTGATTTGGCTTGGCAGGAATTAGCGTCGCAAAGCCCAGAAAGAGCAGCGGAACTCGAAAGTTTGGACGAAGACGTGAAAGTTCACGCCGCACGCGAAATTATGCTCTACCACTTAGATCGGGCGTGGTCGGATCACTTGGTCGATCTCGACGACTTGCGCGAGTCAGTACACTTGCGTGCGTTGGCGAAAGAAAGCCCGATTGACGAATTTCACAGGGCAGCAATCTCGGCGTTCAAAGACCTGGCAGCCGAAGCGGTGGCGGAATCCAAGGCCACATTCGAAACGGTAACCATTGACGCCGAAGGGGCGCACCTGGCTGCTGATGGCAAGGGACGGCCGAATTCCACCTGGACTTATATGGTTAACGACAATCCCTTGGCCAGCAGTGGCGGGGCGATGGGCTCGATTGCTGCGATGTTCCGGTAGGGATGTTCCGGTAGCGCTAGCTCTATCGCGGGCTGATAACGGCCACGGCTATAATTTGGTAAATATTGAAAGATGGTTGCGCCCTCTAGCGGACGTCGATCCGTTGTGGGCGCTATGATTTAGTTCAGCGGCGACTTGGCCGTAAGACTTCAACCTTGCGGAGGAAAACACTATGACTAACAGCAACGGCAACCCAGAGGTCTCTGTAGAGACCACCTCAGTGTTCCGCGCCGATTTGCTGAAGGAAATGGAATCCAGCCCACAGCAGGAACCCCAGGTAGGTGGGGTAGAAGGCCTTCCAGAAGGTCAGGCCTTGCTGGTTGTCAAGCGTGGACCTAATGCAGGTTCTCGTTTCTTGTTGGATCAGGAAGTCACCTCTGCTGGCCGCCACCCAGAATCCGATATTTTCTTGGATGATGTGACTGTGTCGCGTCGTCACGCAGAATTCCGTCGCAGCGAAGAAGGCTACGAAGTAGTAGACGTAGGAAGCTTGAACGGCACCTATGTCAACCGCGAGCCAAAGAACACCTCTTCGTTGGCTAATGGCGACGAAGTGCAGATCGGAAAGTTCCGCTTGGTCTTCCTTACTGCAGCTAACGGCTAGTAGTCTTAAAGGCTCGCTAGCTTTCGTAGCAGTAAATTTTTTACATCCGTTTTATCCCCTAGAGAGATTCCCCGTGGCAGCTTCCTCCGCAGCTTATAAAGCAACTAACGTGGCTTCGTCTTCCGCTAGCCAGCAAGCTAGCTCTGATGCAGCAAACGCCACCAATGCCGCTGAAGCTACCATGAGCATCGGGGCGGTCATTAAAGAGCTGTCCACCGAATTTCCCGACGTGGCTATTTCGAAGATCCGCTTTTTGGAATCCGAAGGGTTGATTTCGCCTTCGCGTAGTAGCTCAGGCTACCGACGCTTTTCGCCAGCCGATGTGCAGCGCCTGCGCTACATTTTGACCGTCCAGCGGGATAACTACCTGCCGCTGAAGGTTATTAAAGAGCAGCTAGAGGCCATGGATGCTGGTGGCAGCAACGAGCTGGCCTCGGTTACGCCGTTGGTTACTGCTGATCAGTTCCGGGAAACGGACGTCGTTAGCCTCGATCGCGATGAACTAGCCTCGCGCGTAGGCGCTGATTCCCAGTTCATTACCGAGTTGATCCGCGCCAAGCTGATCAAACCAGACACCATGGATCGCTTTGGTTCTGATGATGTGATGATCTGTGAAGCTGCCACCAAGCTACGGGAATTTGGCTTGGATGCCCGGCACCTTAAGACGGTGTTGATGGCTGCCAACCGCGAAGCCGACCTGGTAGGGCAAGCTGCTGTGCCAATGTCGAAGTCGCGTGCAACTTCGGCACACCAGAAAGCCGAAGAAATGGCACGTGAAATGACCGCACTGATTGTGACGATGCACGGTGCACTGGTTAAGCGCCAGGTCAACCGCAACCTAGGTAGCTAATCGTGGCTCAGCCATATGCGAACAATCCTTACGAGGATGCGCCCGATTACGTGCGCGCCGAAATCGATTCGATACAAGAGCACGATCCAGAAGGCCTTTCCGCGGTTTACGTAGAAGCAGACCAGCAGCTAATCCCGATCTGGATTACCCCTGATAACGCTTTTCGCCTTGCACAGCAGGCAACGATGGCAGCGCCGAAGCGCCCCGATGCGTCTCAGGCGTTGCTGGATTTGGCGCACGCTGCCGATGTGAAGATCGTCTGTGTGGTTATCGAATCTCAATACGAAGGTGTGTTCAACGCTGAGTTAGTGCTGGACAGCGGGGCACAGGTAGACATCCGGTTCAGCGATGCGCTTCCGATCATCGCGGAGGCGCGCCTGCCACTGTACGTCAATCGCGAAGTGGTGCGTCGGTGTGGCATTGCCAAGGAGCGTTTTGCAGATGCTTCGGAGCTTGCCGACGACTCCGCTGTGGAAGCCGACGTCCAAGACTTCGCTTCCTTCCTGGATTCGCTCGATGATGCCGAACTAACCAAGGGTTTCGAAGGCGGCGACACCGACCGCGAAGACGGCCACCAAGACGGCCGCGAAGACAAGTAATAAGGGAAAGCCAAAAGCCGCTGAAACCCAGCTGTGTAGACAGACGTGGGTTCTGAGCCCCTATATCGCCAGCCCGCCACTTCGTTAACGACAGTCTTCTCCCGTCACATCTGTATCAGGTGTGGCGGATTTTTATACCCAAATTACCCCCGGAAATTACCCCCATTAACCCTAAACCTATAGTTCAGGTTGAGGTTTCTGGCGTGTCGAGCTGTTTTCTGTTGACACAGGCATAACCTTGGCGAAAGATAAATAACACGCAGGGAACTACCAGGAGATAATTCATGAGCGATTTGCAGAACATGGACGACCACGCCATCGAACCGGCTGGCCAAGGAGTGCTGTTCCAAATCGGCCCCGATGAAGAAGTGGGCTACCGTGTTCCTATCGCATGCCAAGTAGCCGGCATTACTTACCGCCAGTTGGATTACTGGGCTCGCACCAAGCTGGTAGAACCATCCATTAAAAATGCCCAAGGTTCTGGTACTCAGCGTCTCTATTCGTTCCGAGATATCCTGGTGCTCAAGATTGTGCGTGGCCTGCTTGATACGGGTATCTCGCTGCAGAACATCCGTCTCGCCGTGGATAAGTTGCATGACTTCGGTGTGGACGATCTGGCCAACATCACTTTGGTCTCGGATGGCCATACCGTTTACCAGTGCCGTTCCAATGAGGAAGTCATCGACTTGCTTAATGGTGGCCAAGGCGTATTCGGCATCGCTGTCCCTGGAATTATGAAAGAGCTTGCCGGCGACATTGCAGCATTCCCAGCAGAGCGTGTCGACGCCACCAACAACGCACCGGAAGACGAACTCGCAGCACGCCGTCGCCGCCGTATTAGCTAATAATCACTAGCTTCATCGCGTCCGCGCGACACCAAGTGCTGCAGCCAGCGAATCATTGACTGCTACGGTATCTGCGGGATCTAAGCGCACATAGGATCCGCCGGTGGCTTCGGCAAGACGGCGCAGTGGCTGGTCATTCAGATCCGTAGTTTCGTTGCCGCCAACCACCACAATGTCGATATGAACCGGACGCTCTGGATTAAAAGCAGCCAGCAACGCGTCTACCTGAAGATTCGGATCATCTGGTGTGACATCTGCACCGCTGGTCACTACGACCATGCGGTTCGGGGTGCCGTCGGCAAAATGCTCGGTGGCATAGGCGTAACTATCGCGCAAAGCCCGCCACAGCCACGGATCACCACCAGGCTGCACATTATTTAATGCCTCCTGGGTAGCTGCCAATCCATCACCTAGCGCCGGATCAAAATAGACTGCCGGCCGTACTGGAGAAGCATCCAAAGCAGGGGCATCAGAGTAGCTCCACAAAGCTACTCGACGGGGGTTATCACCAAGCCCGCTATGAATAGCTTCCTCAAGCGCCGGACGCAATCCATCACGCGCCACATCTAGCGGCATCACCGTAGAAGAATCCAGTACCACTAAGGATTGCCCAGGCAGGACACCGGCAGCAGTGGCTTCGCCATCTAGGCCACTAGGTGCATTGGGATCGGCGAAGCCTCCTGCAGCAGGATCGCCTGCCTCGGCAGCGGTTACCCGCTGGTGGCTGAGCCAAATATCGCCTTCCACGAACTCCGGGGAGTTAACGAAGGTAGCAGCCTCACCTGTTTCGGTGGTTAGCTGTGACTCTTTAGCGAACTCGGCGAAATCAGCGGCTGCTCGCGCTTTGAGCTCTAGCACCAAATCCCCGGAGCTAAACGCCACAACCGGCCCCTGCAAAACCGGAGTGTTATCCGGAGTTACTAGCGTGACATTTTCGTCGTTAGCTACCATCGACGAGGTTGCCGGAACTCCCTCCACAGCTGGCGACGAGGTAGGCAACTGCGCAATCAACGCCTGCGCGGACTGAGCAGCCGTTAAAGCATTGCGGTGTTCCAGCTCAGGGAGCAAAGGATAATCGCCGGCCATCGCCTGGGTAGCCACGGTAGAGACAAATGCATCGGTATCGCCCGGCGCGACAATGTTGAACCCAGCCAGCTGGAGCCAATCCAGGCCGCCGAGTTCCTCAGCACGATCAGCAGCTACAGCCACGCCTACTGGCTGAGGTTCAATCCATGATTCCACCTGGGCGGGCTGAGGCATGTTGTCGCCGGCGATGCCCTCGAGGAAATTGACGTCGGCAGGTACCCACACGCCAGGAATATCCGCGACAGGTATACCACCATCCGGATTGGCAGCCAGGTTCGCGTGGGAATGGATTAGCTCAACTACCTGGTGCGAACCCATCTTCATCAACTGCGGGCGCACGCAATAATCCTGCACGATGGGGTTGGAATCCGCGTACTGATCCACCAGCTGCTGCACAGGCGCGGCCATGGCCGGATCGGCGGCGACCACCAGGGTCATATCGCCCTCAGTGCATTCTTTGCCGAAGCCCAACATCCCACGATCCGAAGAATCGCGAGCCACCAGCCATGCGACAAATAACCCCACAACCAGAATCAACGCGAGCACCGCAAATAAGAATGAACCCGATACTCGGTAATTGTTCTCGCCTGAGGAATGGCGTCCCATAGCTGACCTCCTTGTAATGCATCCAGTGTAACGGGGGACAACTGAAAAATTGTGTTAGCTAGTCGGAGAGGATTTATCCGGGTTCGCAGTGGGTGCGCCAGCGGTAGAACTATCCGCAAATTCCAACAGGCGCACGCGCAACTCTGCGGCACGGACAGCTAGAGCGCGTTGGCGCGCGACGTATTCGGCCTTGCCCGCCTTCGTTTCGATCGCCACTGGGCGGAATCCCCATTCCGCTAAATCGTAGGGTGAGGCTTCCATGTCCAGTTGGCGTACGTCGCAAGCTAATTCAAAGCAATCCAGCCAAAGCTCGCCGGGAATGATCTCGCCGAACTTCGATGCCCACTTGTACAAATCCATATTCGCGTGCAGGCAGCCAGGTTGCTCGAATTCGGGTTGGGTAGCTCGCGACGGAGTATTCGCATTCAAGGGCCTTGCCGCCTTGGTAAAGAAGCGATACGCATCGTAGTGGGTGCATTTGATGGAATGGTCTTCGACGACCTGGTTGGTTCCGGCGGCACCTAGGCGCAGTGGCTCGGGGTGCCGGGGAGTCTCGCGATAGACCATCGCCCATTCATGCAGGCCAAAGCAATTAAACTGAGTCGGGTTGGCCTGAGTTTTGCGTAGCAAGGCGGAAATGAAATCACGCGACTTACCGCGCTTTTCGTTATAGGCGGCAGCGTTGAAGGCAAGGGTAGCGCTCTTGCTCAGCACAGCGCTATCAGCATCGCCGGCGGCATCCTTCGTCCGCGTGAAAAACTTCAAATGCGTGAGTTCATCATCACGCACATCCAGCAAGGTGGTGTTGCATCCTGGCGACCAATGGCTTAACTGCCCGGGCGTGGTTGGGTAGTAGGTGAACATGAAATCCCACACCGGGTGGCGTTTACCAGCAGCGCGACGCTCCAAATGAGCCTGTGTTTGTTCTTCCACCCGCCGCTGGTGACGCTGATATTCTGGCAACCATTCGCTGCGGGTGAGAATCATCGGTTCTTCTTTCGCTTCGCTCGCTTAGGTTTCGGACGGTGGGGGCGGGACTTGGGTTTGCTGCGGGCGGTTCGGCTGGCTCCGCGAGCTCCGCTAGTCCCACTAGTTCGATCATTCGTTACAGCACGACGCTTCCGCGGCGGCCGAGCCCCCGTGAGCTCACTTAAGGTATCCCGGAGAGATCCGGTCGTGCCAACTGGGTGGAATTCCACGTCGTCAAGCTCAATCGAGTCCCACATCTGCGCCACGGCATCTACCTGACGATCCCGCACCAACGTCACGACCGTTCCCGTACGCCCAGCCCGCGCGGTCCGCCCGGAGCGATGCACATATGTAGCGCCATCCAACGGCGGATCCGCGTGCACCACCAAATCCAACTGATCGATGTCAATCCCGCGCGCGGCGACGTCGGTAGCAACTAAAACGTGCGCCTTACCACGGGCGAAATCGGATAGGGCTTGACGACGAGCAGTCTGACCTCGATCGCCATGCAGCACCTCTACCGAAATATCGAACGCGGACAGTTGTTCGAAAATCGCGGCTGCACGCACTTTGGTATTGGCAAAGATCACCAGCTGGTTTTTCCGGGAGGCAATCCATTCGAGTACGCGATCTGCTTGCTCGTTGTCCGGCACACGCAGCGCAACATGGCGCATCGCAGACAGCTGAACTGGGGAGGCCTCCACCTGATGCCGTACTGGCTGGCGCTTTTCCATCAGTTGAGTGACTTCGTCGGTTAGTGTGGCAGAAAACAGCCACCGACGCGCGTGACCACAACTGCGTACCAGCCCGATGGTCTCTGGGAAGAAGCCCAGCTGTACTAGCTGATCGGCCTCATCGACTACGACATATTCCACCTGATCCAGCGATAACAAGCGCAGTTTGCGTAGCTCGTGGGCACGGCCGGGGGTGACCACAGCGATATCGATCGGAGCTGCCATTAGGCGGCGTTGTACCTGCAGATTCTCGCCGCCGATCAGCGCTTTCACACGCAGTCCCGCTGCCACACTCAGATCGGCTAATACTTCAGCGATCTGCTCTGCGAGCTCACGGGTAGGGGCAATCACCAGTGCACGCGGTGTACCTGGCTTCGACGCCGCGCCTGCCAACTGCTGCACCAAGGGCACACCAAAGGCAACAGTTTTGCCGGATCCGGTAGGGGCTTGCGCCAGCACATCAGCGTCGGCAAGCATATCGGGAATCGTTGCCTGCTGAATCGGCATCGGCGACGTTAAGCGCAACCCCTGGAGCGTGCGCTGCAGGGCTTCCGAAACACCCAGATCCGCAAACGAATGATCAGCTGAATCAGAATACGATTCAGCTGATCCCGTAGCTGCTTTAGCCACTAAGCCTCGATTTCGGAACGATCGCCGGACCACAGGGTGTGGAAGTGACCTGGCTTATCAGTGCGCTCGTAGGTGTGCGCACCGAAGAAGTCACGCTGCCCCTGAATCAAAGCTGCTGGCAGACGCTCTGCACGCAGCGAATCGTAGTAAGACAGCGAAGAAGCGAATACCGGCACCGGCAGACCCATCTGGGTTGCAGCGACGACTACGCGGCGCCACGAATCCATCAGTTCGGTGAGCTCGCCCTTGAAGTACGGATCAAGCAGCAAGGACTCGAGCTTTGGATTGGCATCGTAAGCTTCGCGAATGCGGTTTAAGAACTTCGCACGGATGATGCAGCCGCCGCGCCAGATGGTAGCCAAATCGCGAGGGTCGACATCCCAATCGTATTCAGCGGAACCGGCCTGAATCTCATCGAAGCCCTGAGCGTACGCCACCAGCTTCGAGGCATACAGTGCGCGGCGGACATCTTCCACGAAAGCATCGCGATCGATACCCAGTGCAGCGAAATCTTGCAGTGCGCCACTGGGCAGCTGGCCAGCAGCAGCTTCCCGCTGACTACGAGCACCAGATAGCGCACGGGCAAATACGGCTTCGCCAATGCCGGTTACCGGAATGCCCAAGTCAAGAGCAGCCTTCACCGTCCAGCGACCGGTGCCCTTCTGGCCAGCGGAGTCCACAATCAGATCCACCAAAGGCTTACCGGTTTCGGCATCCACCTGGCTGAGCACCTCTGCAGTGATTTCAATTAGGTAGGAATCCAGGTCGCCCTTATTCCAAGTGCGGAAAATCTCGGCGATTTCGGCTGGCTCCAGGCCGGCAGCGTAACGCAGCAGCTGGTATGCCTCGCCGATAACCTGCATATCGGCATACTCGATACCGTTGTGCACCATCTTCACGAAGTGGCCGGCGCCGTCAGGGCCGATGTGTGTCACACACGGGGTGCCATCCACTTGGGCAGCAATGGATTCCAACAACGGACCCAAAGACTTATAAGACTCCGCAGGGCCGCCCGGCATAATCGAAGGACCGTTGAGCGCGCCTTCTTCACCGCCGGAAATACCAGCACCAACGAAGTGCAGGTTACGGGCGCTCATTTCTGCTTCACGACGGATGGTGTCCGTGTACAGCGAGTTACCACCGTCGATGATGATGTCGCCTTCATCCATGGCGTCTGCCAGCTGATTGATGACTGCATCGGTGGCAGGGCCTGCTTGAACCATGATCAGCGCACGACGTGGGCGCTCTAGGGATGCGACGAAATCTTCGATGGTCTCGGAAGGAATGAAGTTTCCTTCAGAGCCGTATGCATCCATCATGTCGCGGGTTTTCTGTGGGCTGCGGTTGAAAACAGCCACGGTATTGCCATTGCGAGCCAAGTTACGGGCAATATTCGAGCCCATTACCGCAAGGCCAACCACACCAATTTGAGCCAAAGAGTCAGTCATAACAGTCCAGTTTAGAACAATCACTGGCCTGTTGTGGGGTGGTTTTACCGGTGGTACTGGCGAAAAGCTACGGCGACCCTACGCAAAAGCTGTTAGCCTCTTTTTATGGTTGACAAAAATGACGTAGCAAAATACCAACAGCTAATCGCCAAGGCAGCCGATGCTGCTTTAACCGAAGAAGAGCTGGTGGAATTCAACCGCCTTGGTATTGGCCAAGGCTTAAGCGGGTTAGATGCCACCTTGCAGGCGCGTTACCTACAGGTCAGCCCAGAAGGGGTGCGCATGACTGTAGAAGTCACCCAAGCCCATACTCAACCGTGGGGTTTAGCCAATGGTGGTCTCTTCGCTGCATTGGGAGAATCCGCCGGATCAACCGCCGGCTTCGTAGCAGCAGGAGGCAAGCGCCCAGTCGTGGGCGCCAATAACAACACCGATTTCTACCGGCCGGCTCATCCCGGCGACGTTATTACCTCGGAAGCTAGGCCAATACACTTAGGGCGGACCTCCCAGGTCTGGGAAATCCGCCACGAAGCTAATGGAAAGCTGCTCAGCCGCACTAATTTGCGGCTAGCCGTATTGGCCGAATTCGAGTAGCAGCTAGACCCGCTTAAAGCGCTACAGCATTAAGACTTCTTTGCTTCAGACTTTTTCTCGTCGTCAGCTTTCTTATTAGTAATCTGCGCTTCGCCCTGCTTACGACGAGTATCGCGCACCTCGATGGGCTTATCGCTGAACTCGTAATCATCGGTGAGCTTTTCCAACTGCGAAATCGCATTGCGCGCGTACATCTGCTGGCGAGTAGCCACCAGCTGCCAACGATCGCGGGTAAGCACGTTCAAGCCCCAGCTGACCACCGAGACCAAACGGTTGCGGAAGCCCACCAAGAACATCAAGTGCACAGCCAGCCACAGCACCCAGCCGAAGAAGCCAGTGACTTCCAACTTGCCCATCTTCACCACAGCGGAGAAACGGGAGATAGTAGCCATGGAGCCCTTGTCGTAGTACTCGAAAGGCTTACGCTCCGAAATATCGCGGCCATCAGCTTCAGCTGCGATATTGCCGGCGACGTACTCACCACCCTGGATTGCTACCTGAGCTACACCAGGCAGATTTTCGCGGTTTGCCATGTCGCCTACGGCGTAGACGTTCTTAGCAGAGCCGATAGTCATATCGTCGTTAACTAGCACGCGACCCGCGCGGTCGGTTTCTGCACCGAGCTGATCTGCCACCAACTTCGATAGTGGCGACGAAGACACACCAGCAGACCAAATCTTGCAGTACGAAGGAATGAACTCTTCGGTGCCTTCCTTCATATTCTTGTAGGTCACGCCCTCTTCGGTCACATCAGTAACCATCGCGTTGAGCTTGACAATCACGCCGAGCTTTTCCAGCTGCTTCTGAGCGTTACGGCCTAGGCGCTTGCCGAATGGTGGCAACACCTGTGGCGCACCGTCGAGAAGCACAACTCGAGCCGCGTGCGGATTGTAAGAGCGGAACGACGACGCCAAAGTGCGGTTTGCAACCTCGGCAACCTGGCCAGCCAGCTCCACGCCGGTAGGGCCGGCACCCACAATGACGAAGGTGAGCAGGCGATCGCGCTCTGCTGGGTCTTCTACCACCTCGGCACGCTCGAAAGCGCCAATGATGCGGGCGCGGATTTCCAACGCATCGTCGATGGTCTTCATACCTGGAGCGAACTCGGCAAAGTGATCGTTGCCGAAGTACGACTGACCGGCACCAGCGGCCAGCAGCAGATGATCATAAGCCCACTTGCTTGTCTCGTCGCCAAGCTGAGAAGTAACCACCTGATTTTCAGTATCAATATCAACTACGTCGCCCTTGATGGTGCGAATATTGCGCACGCCATCAAAAATCTGCCGGGTAGGAGGAGCAACCTCACCCGAAGACAAAATACCCGTAGCTACCTGGTACAACAGTGGTTGGAAAAGGTGGTGATTCGTGCGGTCGATGATGGTGACGTCCACATCCGCGTCTTTAAGTTGACGTGCCGCGAACAGGCCACCGAAACCCGAACCGACAATGACAACATGATCACGGCCAGTCTTAGGGCGGTACGGTGTCACGCTCATGGAAAATCTCCTATTAAATAATCGGGTTGATCCGGTGGAATCGCGAATCATGGCAATAATAGTTGTTTAGGCGCGCCATCACATATTTCAGCAGGTTTCACGTTAGCCTTAAGGCCTAATTGACGGCTCCGGGTGCGGGGATTTTTGCGCTTGACGACGGAAAGGTTTGGCGAGGCAGTGGCAGCAAAATCGGCAGATCATCGGTCGCATAAGCGGGCAGATCGCAACCCAATTGACCCCAAGCGCTGGCCATGTGTGGCTTCGATTGAGGATTCAATGTGGCTGAGCCGGCGTGCCGAGTGGGTGCGGCAGGGGTTCGTAGCGGCGTGTGCTGAAGCCGGAGTTGTGGTGGTTGATGGGGGAGATGGTTCGGGGGCTGTGGAGGTGTCTGGGGCTGAGTTCTCGGGCGCTTCTGCTGCTGATATCGCGGGCGCTTTTGAGCCGGCGCGGAACTTGTACCTGCAAGTTTCCGATGATGAGCTCTACTCCCGGATTGCCAGTGCCGGATGGTTGGGGCTATGGGAAAGCTATCTAGCTGGGCAGTGGCGAGTATTAGATCAACTGTCGAATCCGGAAGGTGGCGAGGGCGCCGGCGCTGGCGGAGCTGTTGGAGCTAGCGGTGTCGTTGGTATGGGCGCCTCTGAGGTTTCCGATGTCACCGCGCCCACCGATAGTGCCTTAGTGGAGTTTTTATCGCGCCTAGTTTTCACCGGCCTGGGCACGAGTAAGAAACTCCGGATTACGAAGTTCCTCGGTATTGGCGATAGTGACGTCCGCGATCGCCCTTCTGTTGTTACCGCCGAGCTGCCTACCCAGTTGTTAGCTCTGACCGCCGGACCGAACCTAAACTTAAGTCCTGGAGAATTTAGCTCTGGCGTGCGTACGCGTTCGCTCGAAGATACTTCCGATGGCGGAGTCGTAGAAATCACTCGTATGGATCCGCCGGTGAATGTGGGGCGGGCGGACTTTGGGGTGTCACTCGAGCGTCGTCAAGCATCAATTCTTGACTCCGCAGATGTGCGCAGCGGTGATCGCGTGCTGGAATGGCCTTCGGCGGGCGGCGATGTGGCACTAAAGGCTGCCGATCGTGGTGCGGATGCCGATGTGGTGGCAACCACCGATGACCATGCCGAGCGTTTATTGCAGCGCGCCACCGATGAAGGCCTCGGAGGTGTGGTGCAGGTGTTGCGCGTCGATGATCCGGTGCCGGCGCCTCGGGAGTTCGACCGCCGCTATGAGGCAATTATCTGCCCGCACCGCTTCGAGACCATGGGCGAGCGTGGCATTCGCGCCTACTTGCGCTCCGCTGAGGTCCTGTTAGCTGCAGATGGCACTCTGGTGTTGCAGATGATGGTGCGCTCTGAGGGGGTAGAAGCTGATTCCGATGCGGTAGAGGGTTTGATGGCACTGTCCCAGACTTACGTCTGGCCTGATCGTGAGCTGTTAACGCTTGACGACGTGCGTAAACTCATTGAGCGCGACACCGATCTGCGCATCGTAGCCGAAATGTATCTTGGCGGACATGCTGCCGAAACTCTCCAGTTAAATCGAGAGTATTTCGATGCGAACCAGCGGGTAGCTGCAGGCCATGGCTTCGATCGAGTGTTCCGTCGGATGTGGAAGCTTAGCTTGGCAATCGACGAAGCTCTTTTGCGCACCAATTCTGCGAATGTGGTGCAGTTAACTCTGCAACATCGCTAGTATTTGGATTTGTGAACAATAAATCAAAGAATGAATCTAGCTCTCGTGCGTCCCGCAATTGGGATCTCATTGTTGTTGGCTCTGGCCTGGCCGGACTTGTCGCCGCCTACGAGGCTGCAAAGGCTGGCTGCCAGGTATTAGTAGTTGAACAAGAAAACACGAACAATCTGGGTGGCCAGGCCTTTTGGTCGCTGGGAGGCTTGTTCTTTGTCGATTCGCCCGAACAACGCCGGTTAGGGATCAAGGATTCCTACGAGCTTGCCCGGGCTGATTGGCAGCAATCCGCGCAGTTTGATCGCCCGGAGGATTATTGGCCGCGCAAATGGGCAGACGCCTACGTCCGTTTCGCAGCAGGCGACAAGCGAGCCTATTTAAAGGAACTCGGCTTAAACACCGTCCCAGTGGTCGGTTGGGCAGAACGCGGCAGTGGAGATGCCTCTGGTCACGGAAACTCGGTGCCGCGTTTTCATCTCACCTGGGGTACCGGCCCGGAAGTAGTGCGCATCTTCCGCGAGGCCATCGAGGAAATCAATCACGCCTCATCGAACAGTCACGCCAACGCCCAGCCTGAAACCACCGACCGAGTACCTGGAAACGGGTTCGTGGAATTTCGGTTTCGCCATCGCGTCGACAAGCTCCATTCAGAACAACACACAGGAGAGCACAATCACCCGCACACCCCGCACAGAATCACTGGTGTGTCCGGGTCGATCCTTACCCCCTGTGATGACTTGCCGCGCGGCGTTGCATCTCCTCGTACTGAAACTGGCGAGACCTTCACCTTTCGCGGGCGCAATGTACTGGTAGCAACAGGAGGCGTCGGTGGCAATCTGGATCTGGTGCGCCAGTACTGGCCGGCCGAGCGCCTGGGCGAGATGCCCGAAGATATGGTGTGCGGGGTGCCGGCGCACGTCGATGGGCGCGGGATCGAAATTGCGGAGGCCGCCGGCGCGCACGTGATCAACCGCGATCGGATGTGGCATTACACCGAGGGGATGGCGAATTGGAATCCGGTTTGGCCGGGTCATGGGATTCGGATTATTCCGGGGCCGTCGTCGTTGTGGGTGGATGCGACGGGCACACGTCTGCCGACGAACCTCCTGCCCGGCGCCGACACCGTCGCCACTATAAAACACATCCTGAGCACCGGGTATACCTATTCCTGGTTCATCCTGAATGCGAAGATCGCGGGCAAGGAATTCCTCTTTTCGGGCTCGGAGCAAAACCCGGATCTGACGGAGAAGAAACTCACGAAGTTGGTGGGCAAAATCACCGCCGATATTCCGGCGCCCGTGCGCGCGTTTATGGACCACGGCGAGGATTGGGTGGTCGCCAAGAGCGTCGCGGAACTGGCGGCGGGCATGAATCGCACGGTCGCCGAGGTGCCCGGCGCGCCTACGATCGATCCGGCACAGCTGCAGCAGGTGATCGAGGATCGCGACCGCCAAACTGCCAATGCGTATTCCAAGGATTACCAGGTCAATTACATCCACACCGCGCGCAACTACGTGGGCGATAAGGTGATCCGCACCGTGCCTCCTGCGCCTTTGCTTGCCGACGACGATGGCCCACTGATCGCTGTCCGTCTGCGCATGCTTACCCGCAAGACGCTGGGTGGTATTGAAACGAACCTGGATTCGCAGGTAATGGACGCAGGCGGGAACGTGATTGGTGGGCTATACGCTGCCGGTGAAGCCGCTGGATTCGGCGGCGGTGGCGTACACGGAAATAATGCCCTGGAAGGCACATTCCTGGGAGGCTGTATCTATAGTGGCCGACAGGCGGGGCGCGCGGTGGCGCGGGATGTGGCGGGAGAGGAGAACTAGCGCGCCGGGCGAGGGCGTGTAGAAAGGAACCCATGAGTAATTTGAAGACTGCTTTCCGAGGAACCCCCGTCAACGTCTCCGGCACCCTGCCTGAAATCGGCAGCACGCTGCCAGACTTTACGGTCACCACCGACGAGCTCGCACCCCTGAAGAACACCGATCTAGCTGGCCAGCGCGTTATTTACAATATTTTCCCGTCCGTAGATACCGGTGTGTGCGCGACTTCGGTGCGCGAGTTCAACCAGCGTGCCACTGATCTGGACGGCACCGTGGTGGTCAACCTCTCCCGCGACCTGCCTTTCGCCCTGGGACGCTTCTGCGGCGCTGAGAACACCAACAACGCGCGCGTGGCATCGGATTTCCGCCACGAGTTCGGCGATGCCGTGGGCTTGGTACAGCAGGACGGCCCGCTGGCGGGCTTGCTGGCTCGCAGCGTGATCGTCACGGATGCAGAAGGACGCGTATTGCACACCGAGCTTGTCGACGAAATCGCCACCGAACCAAACTACGACGCCGCAATCGCCGCACTGTCTTAAGGCTTGAATACAGTAAATATGGTGTCATAGCTGCCGGCTTGCGGTGCGACAGAAGGCGTAATCCTTAAGGGCGTTTATTCGCGTCGTCGTCGGCAAGCAAAATCTTAAAAACCCTGATCTTTACCAGCAAAGATCAGGGTTATTGATTTACCCCAAACACACGGTAAGGTATTCCTCAAATCTCTTTGAATGTGGGCTGGCACACAGCCCGGCACGACATAGATTGGAGGTGTCCATACCCATGACACCAACCTCCGTAGGTTTCGCACTCGTAGTGCTGCTAGTGGTGCTGCTAGTAGGCAAAGTAATTCGCATGCGAGTGAAGTGGACCCAAAACCTGTTTCTGCCTAGCTCCATCATCGCAGGTGGTCTGGCGTTGCTGGTTGGTCCCGAAGTGCTTGGCACCATCGCCGGTTGGATTACCGATGGCGAGGTAGTAGACCGCCTATCCGCAGGCGGCGCATTCGGCGAAGAAATTCTCTCCGTGTGGAAAACGCTGCCTGGCCTGCTGATTTCGGTAGTGTTCGCAACGCTATTCTTGGGGCACAAACTGCCTAAGCCAAAAGAGGTCTACCACCTGGCCGGCCCACAGCTATCGGTAGGTTTTGCGTTTGCATCCGGCCAGTACGTAGTGGGCTTGCTGCTGGCGATTCTGGTGCTGGCGCCGCTGTTCGGTATGTCGCCGATGGCTGGTGCACTGATTGAAATCGGTTTCGAAGGTGGCCACGGTACGGCTGCCGGCATGATGGACGTCTTCGACGAAGTGGGCTTCCCAGAAGGCGGCGACCTGGCTGTGGCCATCGCTACCGTAGGCCTGGTGGGTGGCATCATCATCGGCGTCGGCGTGATCAACTGGGCGATTCGCACCGGACGAACCCAGATCGTCACCGAAGTGCAAAACCGAAGCCTAGAAGAGCAGCGCGGCCTCTTCCGTCGCGATGAGCAATACACCGCTGCAGTGATGACGGCACGTCCATCGTCGATCGAACCACTATCGCTGCACGCTGCATTTATTGGTCTGGCGATCCTCTTCGGTGTAGTGATCCTAGAAAGCCTGCAGTGGATCGAACAGCAACTCTGGGCAGACCAAGTAGAACTGCTGCGCTACGTGCCACTATTCCCAATCGCCATGATCGGCGGCATCATCGTACAGATCCTGCTGAACAAAACCGGCTACGACTACCTGATCGACTCCAACATGATGCTACGCATCCAGGGACTCGCACTGGACATGCTGATCGTAGCCGCACTGGCAACCATCAGCCTGCAGGCCATCGCCGATAACTTCATGCCATTCCTGCTGCTATGCCTGTTCGGCGTAGTGATCAACGTATTCCTGCTGCTGTGGATGGTACCCCGGACTATCCCGTCCTACTGGCTCGAACGCGGCATCGGCGACTTCGGCCAATCCATGGGTGTCACCGCAACCGGCCTGATCCTCATGCGCATCGCCGACCCAGAAAGCGAATCCCCAGCATTCGAAGCCTTCGGCTACAAACAGCTAGTCTTCGAACCATTCTTCGGCGGCGGCATCATCACCGCGATCTCCGTACCAATCATCTACCAATTCGGCCCCTACTGGATGCTCATCCCAATGCTGATCATCTTCATCGCATCCCTGGCCTGGGGCTTACTGTACTGGGGACGCAAATCCCGCGACCCATACGCCGCCCGGCTAGTCGCTAGAAAACAGGAAGAAGATTCGGCACCAGACCCCATCTAGCGGGCGGCTATCCACAGGAGGGGAATTCTCCACAGGAGGGCTTGCCGGCGGCAGGTTGGTGGTTCCTGCTGTAACAGGAAGGCATTAACGTCGCGTCCATGACGGGGGACATGGACAGGCAACGGGCTGGCGGCGGCGAGGGATCGTCGTCGTCAGCTTTGTCAATATTTGAAAGCTTACGACGCCAGGGCGTAGCCATCCTGCGCGAAATCCACGCGGGCAATATTGGGGCTAAGGCTCTGGTGGCGCGGTGCGGGTGGACGCCAAAATTCGCAGTGGCAGCCGTACAGTGCAGCAAGCGGATGTGTGGCTCTGATGTCGCAGGGGACGTGAGCGCGGCTGTTGGTCGGGCAGAGTTGAGCGGCTTCAGCCTGGAAATGCTGCTGCTAGTAGACAAGCGCGTGCGACAGATCAACAACGTCGAGATCCGCGACGAATACTACGGGCGCTTCATCGACGAAATCGCCGACGACGAATACCAGGAAGCCGACCGCAAACTCCGCCTATTGGTGGCACAACTCAACGAAGAAACCGCGGCCCCACAGCACGTGCGCGCCCGAGTGTCCCAACAGGCCGATGTTCGCGGACTCAAACACATGATGATCTCCGCACCAGCAGCAATGATCGACCGCCTACTGGTGCCACTATCCGTCCGCGCAGCACAGGTAAAGAAAGCCCACGACGACTACACCTTCGACCGCTGTCTCGGACAAGCCTGCGTCGAAGCCTGGTACAGCGGCATCGACAACAGGAAGACCGGAAAGACGGGATACCCGAACGTCGACAAGCTCGCCTACCAACCAGCCATCGTCATGACCGTGCAGGATCTCGAGGAATACGCGCCACGCTACGCGACAACCAGCGACGGTTCGGTGCTCACACCGAAAGAATTTGCCGGCGCAATGCTCGCCGACCGTGGGTGGGTAGTGGTCTACGACGAGAATTGCCAAGTAGACACGATGTTCCCCATCGCGCGGACTAGGCTTGCGACGGATCACCAACGCGTGGCCATGGTGATTGATAATCCGGTGTGCAGCTGGGACGGGTGCGACCGGCCGAGCATCGTAGGGCAGGCGCACCACCTGAAAGCCCACAGGAGGGGCGGGGAAACCAGCATCGAAAACATGACGCTGATGTGCCGCGAACACCACGGCAAAGTCGATGATCGGCGGCGCAAAGAATACGTCGACCGCGTTGAACCCGGCGGAGAAGTAGGGCTGATCAACCCAGCAGGAAACCGGGTGAGCTTTAATAGCTCGGCAGCAACCGGGCTTGCCGGGCGGGCGTATGCGCTGTACCGGGCGAGAAGGATCCGGACGTAGGCGCGGTGTGTCGTTGGTGATTTAGGCGGCCTAAGGTTCGATGCCGGCCACTGGTGCACAGTCGTGGACTGGTGATGCCACCCCTACAGGAGGAAATGAACAGGCAGGAGAAACCTTCTTCTGTGCTGTCATTTTGGCGTGCCCAACAGGAGGTGATCCGTGTAGTGGGCGGGCGGGAGAGTGCCCGTCGTTAAGCTCCTGCTGTAAAAGTGCAGAATTCGCGTTTTTAAGGCGTTGTCCCGTCGATACTGGGGGAAAGGTTAGGTGGGTGCGCTTTCTTACCTCAGAACGCCGATTAGGGGCTAAAAACTGCTATTTAGAAATGACTCACGGATGGCAGTGCACTGCCAGCCGCAAGTTTCGCGTCTAGCTGGTCGCTTGCCGAACCTCACCGACGAGCTCCTCAAGCACATCCTCAAGCGCGATGATGCCGAGGAAAGCTTGATCTGCCTGCGCGCCGTCGTCGCCAGCAAGAATTGCCGAAGACTTGGTGGCGTCTGCGATGGAAACTCCTCCTGAAGCAGGCGAAGAACTTGCCACGATCGCGAAGTGAACCTGCGCGCGCTGCATGATGCGCATGACCTTCTGGAGCTTATCGTCCGCCTGTACGACGGTGAGCGTGCGTATCAGGGACGAGGGTAGTGGCTGGTGGCGCGCGTCCTCGTCGAGCTGCAGCATGTCCTTGGCGTGGACGTAGCCGCGGATGCGTCCCTTCCTGTCCACAACAGGGAAGCGCGAGTAACGCGTATCGGCGCACATCTGTTCGATCTGCGCGGGCGTGACGTCGCGGGTGACGGTGGTTAGGTCGTCCTTCGCGATGGTGATGTCGCCTGCTGTGAGGTTCTCGAAGGACAGTGCCTTCTGTAGCAGCGCGAGTTCATCGTTGTCCAGGAGTCCTTGCCGGCCGGATTCTGCGACGAAGTCCTGTACTTGGCTGCTGGTGAATGCGGAGTCGACTTCGTCTTTTGGTGTTGCTTTAAACAGGAGGCGCACCAACCGGTTGGCGGTTTCGTTCATCAGCCAGATTACGGGGCGCATGATGCGTACGAAGAAGTGCAGCGACGGCCCGACGAAGCGCGCGGTGCGTGTCGGCGAGGTAATTGCGATGTTTTTCGGCACCATCTCGCCGAGGACCATGTGCAGGAACGTCACGAACAGCAATGCGATGATCAGCGCCACCAGGTGTGATGCGCTGGCCGGCAGCCCAATCTTGACGATGTAGTCTTCCAGGAAGTGCGCGATTGCCGGCTCGCCGACGGCACCGATCAACAACGAGCACGCCGTGATGCCAAGCTGGGTAGCAGCTAACGACGTAGAGACGTCCTCGATGCCTCGTAATGCGTAGCGCGCTCCGGTTGATCCGTCGACGGCGGCGGGTTCGATCTGGTCGCGGCGCGCGGAGACCATCGCGAATTCGGCGGCGACGAAGTATGCGTTGAGTGCCAGGAGTGCGATGAGCACGCCCACTGCAGTCAGCGTTGACATGTTATTGCTCCTCCTGTTGGCGAGTAATGGTTACGCGAATGCGGCCGACGCGGTGGCGCGCCATGCGTTGGACGCGTAGCTGGACTTGTGCTGCGGTCGGCAGGTCTTCTTCGTCGCGGTTGGTGTGGTCGATGGCTTCGAGTTCGACTTCGTCGCCGGCGCGTGGCATGCGGTCGAGGGTTTCGGCGATGTAGCCACCGAGGGTGTCGGATTCTTCGCCTTCTGGGATGTCCAGGTCGACGATGTCGCCGAGTTCGTCGGGGCGCATCAGCCCGGAGACCAACAGGATGTCGTCGCTGATGCGGTTGAAGAGTTTGGAGCGGTCGTCCTGTTCGTCGTCGATCTCACCGACGATTTCCTCGACGAGATCCTCCAGTGTGACGATCCCGTCTGTGCCGCCGTATTCGTCGACGACGATCGCAAATTGGTGCGGGTCTTCGCGGAGTTGGCGCATCAGGGGATCGAGGGTAGTGGAGTCGTTGACGAACAGGACGGGTTCGGCCAGACTCGCAGCTGGGGTGGTTTCCCGCTGTTCATACGGCACGGCTAACAGGCGGTTGTAGTGCACCAGGCCGCTGATGTCGTCGACGTCCTCCCGTATAACAGGAAAGCGTGCGTGTCCTGTTTCTGCGACGACGGCAAGCATTTGCGCGACGGTTTCGTCTTCAATGAAGATTGCTTGTGGACGAGGCGTCATGACGTCGGCAGCCGTACGCTCGCCGAACTCAATCGATCGGGCGACGAGCTCTGCTGTGCGCGGGTTGAGGGTGCCTTCGTTGCCGGAGCGGTCGACGACGGCGAGCAACTCATCGGCACTACGCGCGCTGGCGAGTTCCTCTTCTGGGGAGAAGCCGAGCTTGCGCAGGATCCAGTTTGCGGCGCTGTTAAGCAGGTAGACCAGCCACCCCAGGAGGAACATGAAGATGTTCTGGGGGCGCACCACCAGGCGAGAGACGCGCATCGGTTGCGCGATTGCCCAGTTCTTCGGTACGAGCTCTCCGAAGACCATCTGGGTAAACGTGGCAATGATGAACGCCCCTGTAGTGCTGATGGACGTTACGACGCCGGCAGGGATGTCGGTTGCCCCGAAACTTAGGCGGAAGATTTCTCCGAGAGACGGTCCGGTGAGAAAACCTGCCATCAGCGAGGTGACTGTGATGCCGAGTTGGGCGCCGGAGAGGTTCGTCGATGTTTTGGTGAGGGCGGTGTCGACGAGTTTTGCGGTTTTGTCGCCGTTTTCGATGCGGCGGCGAATGTCATTTCTGTTGACCGTTAGGTAGGAAAACTCGACGGCAACAAAAATGCCGTTCAAGAAGACAAGCAACAGGAAAGCGGCAAGAAGTGAAAGCGCTGCGATCATCCGTTAACACCACCCTGGTGAGACGGAGGTTCTTCCGATTGTTCAGGCATGGCGAACAGTCTATATGCCCGGATGCTCGGATAGGTATTTTTTCGCATAATGCCTAGGTAACGCTATAAAGGGAAACCCTACGCAACCTTAATGGGGGTAGTAAGGGGGTAGTGGTTTGAGATTCCCTATTGTTCTTTTTGCGCAAAGGGTTTATAACTATTTGTGGAACTTGAAAAAGGAACCGAGATTTGGCCAACAACTTGGCACAATCGCACAAGCACATGGGGTGTGAGTGCAAAGTTGCCATAGGGGGTTGAAACGAGGATCCAATTTCGGTTCAAGTCGGTGCGAGCTGGAAAGGGGGCTGGCCGCCCGGCGCCCATCCACCGGGGTTGCGAGAGGGGGGATTGAAATAAATCGCACCCCGGTGGAGCCTGGGTTACGGCTCGGGAGGAAAAATTTCATAGCCCGTCGTAAGTGTATTCATCCGCTTATGACAAGCATTCCAAGAGCGACACACGCGTGGGGTGTGGCTAGAAATTTTGACTCCTAGGCCTAGCCTGGGGCTGATGGTGGGAAGTTGGGGGTTGAAAGTAAGACTTCCCACCATCGGTGGGTTTTATAAAAAAAGCCGATAATGTCATAATATATATTATCGGACACTTTGTTATGGTGGAGGGATGCGGGGCTCTGACGTTGTGTGCAATGTGCAGTGCTTTCAGTCGCTATGTCGCCATGGGTTCGTCCTAATTGATGATTGTTGTCGAGGCTTTCCACGTCACGAATGCAGCGAGCGTATGCGGTCGCGACGCATTCTTACTCATACCGGTTGCACGCCCGTGTAATTACTGGCGACGTTTAATATCCCAGATCTGCCAGCCGGTTATCCCGATAAGCAGAATGCCGATTCCAACCAGCAACCAAATCTTCTGGAAAGTAACAATGCCGGTAAAGATGACTAACGCTGCTATTCGAATCCAGCGACTGGTTATTAAAGCATCAGCGCTGTAGTTGTTCATAGTGCCACTTACCCTCTCCTGTAGCTAGCCCTGCATTGGCAGCGTACATTTCTCTATCCATTATTCGTCACAGTGACGAAAGCAGTAATTTATCTGGACGCCCTATGCTGCCGTTCTGAACTCCATCAAGCCAGCTCCAGCAGTACAGTCACTCGAGAACGTCACGAACCGAAGCGGCCCGCAACAAAACTCCTCCTGTTGTAGCAATCACCCACCAACCCCCGAGCTACCCCTCAACTTTCCTCAGCACAATCCGCAGGTTCAGTTCGCCATTTTCATCGACTTTGGCGGCTACGAAATCGGGTGTACGCACGTCGTAATCTAGCCGGTTGATCGGCAATGTTCCGCCCATCAGAACGTAGTTTTCGCTGCGCACTACGTCCATGGGTACGATTACGTCGCGGGTTACACCGCGGATGGTTAGCCGTCCTGGGATGTTCAGTCGCACAGCGCCGCCGTCGTCAGGCACCGAACTCAAGTCGGTCCCGTACAAAGCACCACGTCCGGGCTCGGAAGTCTCCCCGTGGCCGACTTCGAACCGCGCCTCCGGGAATGTATCGGTGCTGAAGATCGTCATACGCACGTTGATGTCGCGGCGCTCGATGTCGGTAGTTAGTGTGGTCATATCAACAGTCAGTCCACCGTCGACAAGCTCATTATTCTCCACGCGGAACTGCCCCGTGACCTCGTTCGTCGACCCCGACGTCGTGCGCTGGCTCCCCGGCAGCAGCTCATCGAAAGTAAACCCAACGCTAGTTGTGTTCCCAGCCGCACCGCCGATAACCTCCCACGTGCCATTGCGGTCGGTGGTCGCCGGCACCACGTTCGCGACGTGCAGATCCCCGGTTTTCACGCCCTGGTTGGTCATCAGCCGGTACACCACGGGGCCGACAATAACGATGGCAAACGCCACAACCCCCACGGCGATCAGGGTGAGGATGGATTTACGTACTCCGGGTCTCATAGGCGTCTATTGTAGCGGCCGGCGCGCACGATCGAGACTTCCGCCCCTCCTGTTACGTCAGCTTTTCGACGGCCCGCGCCCGTGCTACCAATTCATGACACAGCGCGGCGAGTTCCGCGTGCGTAGCACCTTCCAGAGCTGCGGTTTCGATATCTTCGGCAGCACAGCGCACCTCGAAGAGGCCGTCGCTGATGCGCTGCTGTTGGGAAGTCTCTCCTGTTGGGCGCGGGGTTCCGGTGCGCTTTTCATATGCGCGCTGTCGGCAGGCTTGGCTGCAGTATTGCTTACGACGACCCCGGGTGGGCTGCAGCGCTTCCGAGATCTCGAAGCCGCACCACTGGCACAAGGTTGCGGGCTTGTTGGGCAAGTTTCTCCTGTTGTTTCGTCACGGTATTTTCGTCACATAGCTTACCGGATGTAGCTGCTTAAAACGTCACTGTTACGAATTAATAATCCCACCATCCCGCGCGTGGAATGTATCGGGTGATTTATTCGTTATAATGTGCAGTCGGTAAAAGTTAGTAAAGAAAGGCGATGCTGTAATGGCTGATCGAGTTCTGCGCGGTAGCCGCATGGGTGCGGTTTCCTACGAAACTGATCGTGATCACGATTTGGCGCCCCGGATGATGGTGAAATACCAGACCGAAAGCGGCGAGGTTTTCGAGGTTCCGTTCGCTAACGACGCCGAACTCCCCGGCGAATGGCTGTGCAAGAACGGTGAGATTGGCAAGCTCGTCGAGGGCGAAGGTGCCGAAACGAAGCCCGTGAAGCCGCCGCGCACGCACTGGGATATGTTGCGCGAGCGTCGTTCTATGGAGGAGCTAGATACGCTTCTCGACGAGCGGATCGATCTGTTGCGCAAGCGTCGGCGCAACGCTGCCCGCCTGTTGAAGCAACAACAGGAAGAGCAAAACGGCGAATCTAGCTAGAACCTCCGGCGGAATTCGTGGCGAAACAAGCCGGCGATCCTTTGCACCGCATCAACTGCCTGGTCACGGCGGTGCGCAATACCCCACTTGGTTACCTGGCCGAGGCTTTGAGTAACGAAGCTGCCGTCCATCTTCGATTCACCATGCTGACGCTCAGTGAACGTAATCGGCACTTCCTCCACCACGAAGCCGTGCTGTACGGCCTGCCAGGCTAGCTCAGTCTGGAACAAATAAGCTGCCTTGCCGATCCTGTCGAGATCCAGCTTTTCCAGCACTTCCCTCCTGTAGGCACGGTAGCCGGCGGTGATGTCGTTCACGCCAGCGCCCAACATCAGGGAAATGTAGAGGTTACCGCCACGGGAAAGAATTTGTCGGCTGGCTGGCCAATTGACCGTCTTGCCCCCGCGCACATAGCGGGAACCGATGACCAGATCGGCTCCGTCGCGGATGCCGTCGATAAGCAAATGGAACTGCTCTGGCGCATGAGAACCGTCGGCGTCCATCTCGCATAGAATCTGGTACTCGCGCTCTAAGCCCCAGCGGAATCCAGCCTTATAAGCACCCCACAAGCCAGTCTTTTCCTCACGGTGCAGTACGTGGATGCGACGCTGATCGTCGTCGGTAGCTAACGTTTCGGCGAGCTGCCCCGTACCATCCGGCGAGGAATCGTCGACGACTAGCACGTGCACGTCCGGATTCGCTTCATGCAGACGTGCCAAAACTTCCGGTAGGCTCTCCCGCTCGTTGTAGGTGGGGATGATCACCAGGATTTCGCTCACAGGGGTTGCTCCTTTGTTACTGGGCGCCGTGTTCTTATTATGGCAGCTATCAAAACTAATACGGAAAACGCGATGATGCCCATTTCGATTGCGCGGCCGTAGCGAGTGGCGAAGGTGAGCTTGTCTAGCAGTGGCAGCTCCGCGTTCAGGATGTGCTTTTCGAAGATCTCGGTTTGCTGCTCGACGGTGCCATCCGGCGCGACGATTGCACTAATTCCGCTGGTGGCAGCCACCACGACGGCGCGATGATGCTCAATCGCACGCAGGCGCGACATCGCGAGCTGCTGGTGGCTCATATCAGTAAAACCAAAGGTGGCGTTGTTGGTGGGCGTGGCGAGAATCTCGGCGCCGGCCAAGACAGCATCGCGGTAGGCTGCGTCGAAAATCACTTCGAAGCAGGTGGCAAAACCTATCGTCACCGGCTCCGCCCGGGGCACGAAGCTGATGGTGCCGTCGCCAGCGCCCGGCGTCATATCCCCTGCAAGATCCACTAAATCCGTAACATGGCGCAGCAGGTCCCGCAGTGGCATGTACTCGCCAAAGGGCTGCAGATAAATCTTCTCGTGGCGCTGCAGCGAATTTGGGCCGGTGTGCGGATCCCACAGCAGCATGGTGTTTTGAGTGCCATGGTCGTAGGTAAACGTGCCTACGATGATGGGCACGCCAATGGCGCTTGCGGCATCGTCGATGGTGCGGGCGGCGACGGCGTCTGTCATGGGGGAAACATCCGAGGAGTTCTCCGGCCAAAGCACAATGTCGGGTTGCGGTTGTTCGCCCCGGCGTACGGCTTCGGCCAGTTCCTTCGTCGCCGATGCATGATTGTTCAGCACCGCCCGCCGTTGCGCGTTGAATTCCAGGCCCAGGCGTGGCACGTTTCCTTGGATGGCAGCAACTTGCAGGGTGCGATTATTGCTTGCCGACGACGGTTGTGTGACTGTTACACCACCTACCAGCGCCAATATAAGTCCAACGATTGCAAGGCCAACTCCTCCTGTTGTGATGCTGCGACGGGTGATGCCTACCAACAGGAGGAGCACAGCGGCGCCGATAAGTGCAACTGCGAGACTCACTAAGCTGGTGCTGCCGATTCGAGCTAGCACCTCCAGCGGGCCGCCCACTTGACCCCACGCTAATTTCAACCACGGAAAACCACCGAAAGGCCAGCGAGCCAAGAGGCATTCAGCAGTGACGATGGCACTGGCTGCTCCGACGAGCTGCCACGGCAGCGGCAGCCGGCTGCGCATCAGCAACCACAAAGCCACGGCCGTAGGCAGCGTGAGCAGGCCGAGCGTAATCGCCAATGCCACGTACGGCATCGTGCCCACAAAAGAGCCAATCCACGGCAGCGACAACAGTGCGGTAGTAGCAAACCATGTAAAGGTGACTAGGTAGCACTGCCAAAGGCGTAGATAGGACTTGGCATTGTGTGCCTGAGGCTTGATTATTTGTGTCTGATCCTCGTTTGCTTGACGACGGAAATACTTCCACGGCAACACCGCTGCCAACAACAAGGCGATGGCAAAGAAGCCACAAAACCACCAACCTTGAGGCTGGTAGGTAAGAAACTGCAAGCCTCCAGCAGCTACTGCTAGTAGTAGGCGGAGCAATAACTCACGTGGGCGGATAGTGCTGGTGGGGCGAACCAATTGGCGCATGAAGGAACGGGAAAACTAAAACGGCGCTGTTATTTTGTTACTTTTGATCCCTATCTTCGCCTAGTTCGCGCGGAGACCAATCTGCATCGCCCTGATTCCGTTGCGATTGCTCAGGGTACTGTGCCCCATCAGCGCGTAGGTTCTCTGCGTCGATTTCGGAGGAGTCGATCACAGAGTCGTCGTAAGCGCCCGCCCGGTTAGCGCGTCCTCGTGGTTGAGAAACGCCGTACTCTTGGACAACCACCAGCGAGTTTCGTCCCAGGCGGTGCAGCCAGGCCAATAGTGCGGCGCTGCTGATCACCCGAATGAGGGCGCGCGTTGGTGGGAAGATCAACAGGAGGCCGAAGACCGAAGTAACGAAACCCGGCAAAGCCAGCGCCAGGCAGCCCACTACAATCAGCGCGGAATCGGCGGCTAATTTACCAGCATCGCCGAGGGCTGCTGCGGGGTCTTGCGGGTTGGCTCGCATTGCGCGCACGGTAATCCGGCGCAATTCGAAGGCTGCCAGACCAACGCCAACGACGAAAAACGCCACCAGCGCTAACAGCGCCCAGCCGAGACCAATCCACTGGGCAACTAACAGGAAGGTGGCGATTTCAATAATTAAGTACAGAATCTGGAGCAATGCGGGCATGGCAACCAGCATACCGCTGTGGTTGGGCTGTGCCAGGCAGCCGGCGCTTAGCTAGTTCTGTAACCTGCACAACACAGCCAGCCGGCCCGCCTACCCTACTTCCAGTTCGGCTTGGTCACGCCATTTGGATCTAGCTGATCCCAAATCCAGGTGGAAACGTAATCCAGGTGAGCCAGCATCGGAATGATGTGGCCGATTGCAGTGTTGCCTGGCACCAGTGGCAGTTCATTTTCGAAGTACTGGACGTTGCCACCGTGTCCGCGCCAATCATCGCGTAGGTCGCGGATCTGCTGGATTGGGATGACGTCATCGCCCACGCCACCCCACAACAGAGTCGGTGCCTGCGGCGCAGACTTGCCCAACCGCTGGCGCTGCAATTCCGTCACTACTGGTGGATACTGATCGATCAATTCCGCCAGGGATTCGCCGGTCTTCGTTAGCTCTCGGGTGGAGCGGTAACCGGTGACCAACAACGAACCACCGATGCACACGCGGTTATTGTTCGCGATAATCTCGCGACCCTTTTCGCTCATGTGCTTGGAGTACAAGTACTCCTGCAGTTCGGGATCCTTGGATAGTGTTCCGTCGATAGCGTAGCCGAGTACGCCGGCGAGCAGTCCTCCGTCGACAGTTTCTAGCACGTCGAACAGATTCGACGGAAGTGCACCTACCGCATTGGCCTTGATGTTCAACTCTGGGGCGTAGTAGTCGGCCATCTCCGCGGCAGCTCCCGACGCAGAACCACCCTGCGAATACCCGTAAATCGCAATCGGAGCAGCACTATCGACGCCGAAGTCCTGCGTTGCCTTCGCGGCGTCGAGCAGCGACTGTCCGGAAGCGATGTTATCCACGTACTCCTGCGCGCCGGTCTCCGGGTTGCGGTGGTGATCGATAATCACCACGGCAGCTCCGCGCGCGAGGTGAAGCGCGATTGGCACGGTCTCGTAAGGCAGGATCATATTCGGCGGGTTGGTTTCCAGCGCAGGTCCTGCGACGTGCGAGTTCGACGGATCGCATTGCTCACCGGTGCCTTGCGTACCAGGCGCGATTGCGACGACTGGACGCGATCCCTCGCCTTTCCACGGTTTCCGAGGTTCGATGTATAAGGCGCGGTCGACGCTTGGGTTGCCCAGCGAATCCGTGGACGTATAGGTAAAGCGCTGAGCTGTGGCTTGCCAGGTGCCACTGGTGGGCCAGATGTTTACAGGTTCGCTGGCCAGTACCCGTCCGGCAGAACTAGCGCGGCTAGGTCGTGTGGGCCACGAGCCCATTTTGCCTGGTGAGATTTGAGTGAAGTCGCGTCCGGTAGTGGGCGAAACTTTAGATGGTTGCGTGGCCGGCTGGTCTGTGTCGGATCCATCGGATTCATCTGAATCTGTCGGATCTGGCCAGCTGGGTAGCCCGGGTGAATCCGGCAGCCCTGGCGACTCCGGCGCAACCGGCACTGCCGACATCCCCGGCATCGGCAACGCATGTGCTCCACTGAACATCCCTGATGCAACCAACGCACCGACAGTGATCGTCGCTGCCATTACTCGCAGTTTCCGCACCCCTAATACTTTCATTAATCATCCCCTACTATTTCATGATCGAATGGAATAGCTCAGATGATAGCTAAGGGCGTTAAGAAAAGCGGTGTTACTATCCCGCGTGTCACAGATTTAGCCAGGAACATTGCGGGGAATATGCAGCCCACAAAACGGACAGCATTAGGATCATCGATATGTCTTTCGGTTCTTCGCCACTTACCTTCCGCATTGTTGAACCCGCCGGGGAAATTACTCCGGCGCAGTTGGCAGATCTAGCTGAAATTGCGCGTGCCCATGGCGCTTCTGATATTCGCGTCACCACCGATTTCTACATGTCACTACCCCAGGTTGTGCAGGTAAAAGAAGCTTACGACGCGATTGCACACAGCTGCATTAGCCATTGGCTTGTCCCAGAATCCGAAGCACAATCTCTAGCGCAAGAAGTACCGGACACCCCACAGGAAGAACTTGCCAACCTCATTGGCTGGATTAATCAGGAAGACGGACTAGTCACACTGGGAGCCGGCTTTCGTGAAGGATATTTTCCGGCGCAATTGGCTGCTGCATTCGTACATCTGGAAAAACCGATTCGGTTTACTACGTACGGCACGATCCTGATCGCAGACCTCACCGAACCGATCGCCGACGCCGTGATTCGTGTGGCTGCACCAGCTGGCCTGATCTTTGATATCAACTCGCCATATTTGAAGTAAGTGCGCTAAAACTTATACTTCCGCCACCCAAACAGAGACGTCTTGCGCAGTACGTTGATCACATTCACCGTGGTCTTGCAGTGAATCGTGCCCCTAGGTAGCGAATACTGTGGCTGACGCACCAAGATCACAGGTTTGTTTAGATCAGCTGCTGCATGCAGCAGGGGCTCTTCTTCGAAGCGGCCGGTATTGCGCAGGACAATGCTGTCAATGGCATAGTCACGGAGCAATTTCCGCTCCTGCTCTACGGATCCCACATTTTCCACCAAGACCTTCGCCTGCTCCGGCAGTTGAGCCTTCGGTAGGTGGGAATCTGTGCGGATTAAGTACCGACGATTATCGTCGTAAGCAAAATCAGAGAGAAAGTGCGCCGGCAGCGACAACAGCGGTGCATGATAACGATCAGCTACCAATTCCGCAGCGCCAGCCAAATCATCCACGAACTGCCACTGCGCCCCCTTCGCATTCCGATTGGACCGCCCACCGAAACGTGCAGCATCAGTCCAACGCGGAGTTTCCAACCACACCAGCGGAATATCAATGGCGCGGGCGGCTTCAATGGCGGTAATGCTGATGCGTTCGTCGAACGGATCCGAGGCATCGATAACCACCTCCGTGGCATCGGCTAGCAACCACTTCGCCAATCCCGCCGGCCCGCCGAAACCACCCATATGAATCGCAGCTACTGGCAACCGCTGATCCGGCCGATCGCTGGGCAGCGACGTAGTAACGGACCACCCCAGCGAAGTCATGCGAGCGGCCAAATCTCGCGCCTCGGCGGTACCGCCGATAATCAGTGCTCGCATGGTCGCCTCCTAGTTCTACCGTGGCATCCGACGCCACACCCACCGTGGCATCACTTTTGTTGCACGTGCTAACCATACTAAGCGAGCCGGGATCCACACCGCTTCTTGCCCCGCATGCATGGCAGCCACAGCAGCGGCTGCAACTTGATCCGGCGTGGAAGACATCGGTGCAGGATCCATTCCTTCTGTCATGGAACCGATCACGAATCCCGGGCGCACGATCATCAGGCGAACCTTGCTCTTCGCCAAGTGCAGACGATCCTGCATGCCCTGCAAGAAACCATCTAGTCCAGCTTTTGCTGATCCGTAAGTGTAGTTCGGCCGCCGCACCCGAGCCCCAGCAATCGAAGAAAACGCCATCAACACTGGATCCTTGGCAGGGCTTTGCTCTAAAGCGGGGATTAATTCCGTCGCTAAGCTGGCGTGTGCGGTGAAGTCCGTATGAATAATCCGTGCCGCAGCTTGCCCACTAGCTTCCGTTTCCGCCTGGTCGCCCAAGATCCCAAATGCAATCACCGCAATATCAATCGGGGCAATCTTGCTGATCTCTGCGACGAGATCTTTGTGCGCTGCCACGTCGTCAGCATCAAAATAGATGCGATGGACGGCGCAGGCACCAGCAGCAGTGAGCTGAGCAGCAATCGGCTCTAGCGCTTCAACCCGGCGGGCGACCAGCGTCACCATATTATCCGCGGCCAGCAGCTGGGCTACCTCTCCCCCAATATCGCTGGTACCACCGAAAATCACTACGTGTTTCGCAGGCGGCGATCCAGCCGCGCCTTCCCGGCCAAAACTAGAATCACCCTGCCCGCGTCGTAAGCCTGTAAAACGTGTCAAGCGCAATTTATTAAGCAAACCCTCTACCAATGCTTTCACCTATAGCAAGTCGTGCGGTTGATTATTGAAACTCTCGCAACCGGAATCCGTGACAGCCACAATATTTTCCAAACGCATGCCGAACTTCCCCGGCAAATAAATGCCGGGCTCGATGGAAAAAGCCATGCCTGGGACGAGCTCCAGTTGATTACCCGCCATGATGAACGGCTCCTCGTGCACAGAAAGACCAATGCCATGCCCAGTGCGATGAATGAAAAACTCACCGTAACCAGCATCTTCGACCACGGTACGTACAATGGCGTCGATCTCACCGGCGGTCACACCAGGTTGCACCGCTGCGGCACCGGCCTCTTGCGCACGACGGAGCACCTCCCAGACTTCCCGCGCCTGCTGCAAATATGGCGTTTCGCTACCGTCTAAGTTCGCATTTCCGCTAACGACGAAGGTGCGCGTGCAATCGGAATGGTAGCCACTGGGCAAAGTGCCTCCGATATCAACCACCACCACATCGCCAGTTTCGAGCACCCGATCAGAGTAACTGTGATGCGGATTGGCACCATTTGCGCCGGAGCCCACAATCACAAAGTCCACGCTGGCGTGGCCATATTCGAGGATGAGGGCGTGGAGCTTTTCGGCCACGTCGCGTTCGGTTTTGCCAGGTTGGAGCAACTCTGGCACGTGATCGAATACCCGGTCGATCGCAGCGCCGGCCTTGCGTAGCTGAGCTAATTCAGTGGCATCTTTCGCCATGAAAATTTCGCGCAATACCTCGGTAGTTAATACAGCCTCGGCGTTGCAGGCTTTCAGGATCGGTAAGAGATGGAGCGCCGGCAGGCTTTCGCCGACGGCGATGGTGGTTGGTGCAGTTGAATCCGCTTGCACATTGGCCGAGTGCACAATTCCCGGCGTCACAGCATTTGCTACGATCTCGTACGGATTCGTCCCGTCTTGCCAGAGCTCGATCGTTAAATCGAGGTGTTCTAACGTAGTTCCAACGATGTCGCCACGCTCGACTTCAGGCGCGATAAGAACCGCCTTACCGCCGGCAACCGTAGTTGCCTTGTCGCCGACCCCTTGCCGTAGCGCCGGAATAACCAGAGCCGTCAACCGCTCATGCGAGCTAATCGTGCTGCCAGTAAGAAACTGCAGTTCAGCGCCAGTTCCAACCACTACTGCCGTTAAACCAGCGTCGGCAGCAGCGTGGCTTACTCGCTGAATCCGATCGCGAAATACTGCCGAATCGAGAAACTCTTCCTGTTGGGTCATAGGGCACCTAATCTCTTCACAATCTCTTCTCTAACTCTTCGCTAAAGCGCAACTTGAAAACCCGTTAACTACCGATGGCCACCACACCACGGCGGATAGCGTCGACAGCTTGCGCAGCATTGCTTCGTATCTCCTCCGAATACCCGGTGTTACGCACTTGCTGCAGCAGATCTACAACGCGCCGGGCAGAACGGACGAAATCACCCGGAGTCAGTTCCGCACCAGAATTGGCCGCGGCTGCCAGGCAATAGCCCAACGGTGCGCCAGAAGTCCACTGGTGGATCGCAGTAGCAAACGCGATTTCTGGCATGCGTGTGGTCGGAAGACGGTAGCGACGTTCGTCGTAAGCCACCTGCTCCCACACTCGGAACGTACGAGTCAGCGCGGTTGCCAATGCCTCGGTGGGGACTTCATCGGAGCCTTCGACGGTTTTGCGGCTCTCGAAACTAATCGCCGAAACCACAGCCGCCAATTCAGCCGGATCCAACTCATCCCAAATGCCCTTGCGCAGGCACTGGGCAGTGAGTAGATCGGAGCCATTATGAATCTTGGCCAGGCGTTCGCCCTCCGAGGTGACTTGCAGTGCGCCCTCTTCCACGTACTCGAGTTCAGTGAGCAGCTCCAGCGTACGGTCGAACATCTGCGCCAACGTGTCTTGGGCATTGGCCACTTGAGATTCCAACCGTGCAACTTCTGCTCGCACCTTAGTGAGTTCCCGAGCCTGGCGCGCTACCGCATCAATCGCCGGATCGCGGTGCAGTTTGTGGCTACGTAGTGCTTTGCGCAGCTTCGCTACCTCCGGATCTTTTGGCCGTGGCGCTGGTTTGATCCGCTTCGGGGTCTTCAATCCGAGGTTGCGGATCTCGGATTTCACCAGCTTGGTGGCAGCTTGGGGGCGACGAGCAGCGTCGTGCGGCAGACGAATCCGCCCCAGCACCCGTGGCGCGGTGGTAAACATCTCGGGTTTGATCCGGCCGGTGTAACCATTAGCGCCAATTACTGCAGGCCGAGGCTTGTCCTTGTCGTGATCTTCCCGCGAAACCACCGCAAGTTGTACCTTTTTGCCCACCGGAATTGCGATGACCTCACCGCGGCGCAGACGTCGCAGCGCCACGACGGTTTCATGAAAACGTTGCTCGAGGCTGCGTCGTTTAGCTTCTTTTTCTGCATCCGAAAGACGGGTGCGAATGTCGAGGTATTCCACCACGTCGTCGAGGTTCGGCGCTGACGCACCTTCTCGCCCCTGCGCACCATCGAAATTCAACTCGTTGGTCAGTTGCGTCTGCTTCCGTCGCGCGCGTTCAAGTTGCGCGGCAATTTCCACCACATCGCCGTTGGTCTGGAACTGCGCGAACGAACGCTCCATCATCTTCTTGCCCTCGGCATAGCCCAGTGTGCGCAACACGTTGATGGACATGTTGTAAGTGGGTTGGAAGGTAGAAATCAGCGGGTAGGTCCGCGTGGCAGCCAGCGACGCCACCCACTGCGGATCCATCGCCGGCGCCCACTGCACCACCGCGTTGCCCACGGTATCGATTCCGCGACGCCCGGCGCGCCCCGTCATCTGGGTGTACTGTCCCGGCGTGAGATCTACGTGCGCTTCCCCGTTGAATTTCACCAGCTTTTCCAACACCACGGTACGCGCAGGCATGTTGATCCCCAGCGCGAGCGTCTCGGTGGCGAACACAACTTTCACGAGGCCTTCATTAAAGAGCTTTTCGACGATATGGCGAAACGCCGGCAGCATACCTGCATGATGCGCTGCGAATCCGCGCAATAAGAACCGGCGCCACTTGCGAAAACCGAGTACCTGCAGATCATCGACGGAAATTTCAGTGATACCTTCGTCGATGATCTGTGCGATACGCTGTTGCTCTTCGCCGTTGGTTAGCTCGATGCGGCTCATGCCGAGCTGCTGTAGTGCAGCGTCGCAGCCAACTCGCGAGAAGATAAAGACAATCGCCGGCAGCATGTTTTCTGCCTGGAGTTGGCGCACGACGTCACTGCGTTTAGGCGGCCGGTAGCGGGTAGTTTCTGCCTTTTGGTCACTTTGTGCGCACAGCTGTTTTAGATCTGGGTTCACCGCTGGGGCGGTAGTGCCGTTGGTGGCTGATTCGGGATGAAACATCGGCACGATTTGGCCGCCGACCGCCATGAATTGATTCAGTGGTACTGGGCGGAAATCAGTGACAATAACATCGGTATGCCCACGCACTGTGGTGAGCCACTGTCCGAATTCTTCCGAGTTCGATACCGTCGCCGATAGACCTACTACCTTCACATCTTCGTGGAGGTTCAGAATTACTTCTTCCCACACGGCTCCGCGATCGATATCAGCCAGGTAGTGGATTTCGTCCATTACGACGAACTCCAGCCGGGGTAACTGTTCGGAGTCGGCGTACAGCATGTTACGCAGCACCTCGGTGGTCATCACTACGATGTCTGCATCGCCTTTAATAGAGACATCACCCGTGAGCAGCCCCACCTGGTCGGCGCCATACTGCGCTACCAGGTCGTGGTACTTCTGATTGCTTAACGCTTTGATGGGCGTGGTGTAAAAGCACTTGCCTCCAACGTTTAACGCTGCTGCGATAGCGAATTCGCCCACGATGGTTTTACCTGCACCTGTAGGTGCGCACACTAAAACCCCGCGATTGCTAGCGATTGACTCACAAGCCCGCCGCTGAAAATCATCCAGCGGGAATTTCAGACCTGCCATGAAGTCTTCTAGAAGCGTCATAAACTCCAGCGTCTCACAGGACGTCGTCAAAGTCAGTATTCGGCCGTTGTGTGAGGTCCGGCTTCGCCTCTGGTTGTGGTGGCATCGCTGGTGCCGGCCGCGAATTGCGGGTTGGACGTGCCGACACACTAGCTGGCGGTGGCACAGGCCCTGCCATAGGTGGATGTGAAGCAGCCGATACTGGCATAGGTGCTGGTACCGGGGTGGCTGCTTCACCGATTGATCCTGCCATCGGGGCGCTACCCGCTGTTACCGTCGCATGCTCGGCAGAGCAGCCCAAAGTAGAGGCCTGATCGTCGTCAAGCTCCAGCCAATCCGGGCGGTTCTTGCTACGCCGGCGATCGTTGAGGCGGGTGATCTGGATGGCGATTTCCATCAGCACGCATAGGATCAGAGCCAGGATCACCATCGAGTACGGATCGCCACCTGGAGTCATCATCGCAGCGAAAATAAACAGCAGCACGATAATGATCCGGCGCTTGTCCTTAATCGATTCGTAGCGCAAGACCCCCACCATATTCAGCATCACGATGAATAGTGGCAGCTCGAAGCTCACACCAAAGACCAGAATCAATCCCAGCAAGAACTTGAAGTATTCGTTACCGGATAAAAGCGAGATCTGGACGTTATTACCCATTTGCAGCAGGAACGTCAGACCGTAAGACATCACGAAGTACGCCAACACAGCGCCTGCGACGAAAAGAAATGCCGCTGCAGAGATCACACCAAAGGTGATGCGCCGTTCTTTGCGCACCAGACCTGGGGTGATGTACGCCCAAATTTGATACAGCCACACTGGAGAGGCAAATACCAGCCCGGCAGCACCCGCGACTTTCAAACGCAGCATGAACTGGTCGAATGGGCCTACGTTAATCAATCGGCAGTCGTTGACATCACCGAAGCGTTGCTCGGGTGGCAACTTACAATAGGGGCCGAGTAATAGGTCACCCAGTGATGGGAAGTGGAAACCCGGCACCGTCGCCGAGGTAAACGGCAGCCGCCACGATGGCACGGTGAAAGACACTTGATACCAGATGAAACCCACAATCGTGCCCAGCAACAGGGCAAAAACTGATTTCACTAATCGGGAACGCAACTCTTGGATGTGTTCCACGATGGTCATGACGCCTTCGGGGTTTTGCGCATGACGACGTCGCCGGCTGCTCTTTTTTGCTTTGCGCATTGCAGCTGACGACGTAGGTGACGGCTGTTCAGACACTATCTATCTAAAGAACTCTAGCTACCGAAAATTTTGGACTATAGCCACAGATTATTGGCCACAGATTACTGGCGCGGCTGTTGCTGACGTGGCTGATCAACCGGGTCAGTGCCCTGCTGGCCTGCCTGCTGATCCCAGTATGACTGCGTGTTTGCCTGTGGCGACTGCTCTAGTGGCTGAGGCTGTTCCGCACCATCATCGTCCTTACGCATTTCTTTCACTTCGGATTTAAAGATGCGCATAGAACGACCCAAAGAACGGGCTGCATCAGGGAGTTTCTTCGAGCCGAAGAGGATGATTACTACAACTAGAATGAGCAGAATTTCCGGCCATCCGAGGTTTGGCATGGGCTCTAGTGACCTTTCACTTGAAAACTTCAGCGTTCACGGGTGCTAACTAACCATACGCCTTGAGCGCTTGTTTCGCTCGTTGTAACACAGCGTCTGAAAAGTATTTGGGCTCTAGGATACGTACACTCTCGTGATACCGCAGGATGAAGGACACCGCTCGATTTAAGTTCGCTAGCGGTATCTCGGCAGGCACCCACCCGTTTTCTTCCGGCGCATCGGTGAAGAATACAGGCTCGTAATCGGCGATCCACGTATCGGCGGAGCGCACTACGATCTGTGCCCACGCATCAGGATCTTCGACCGCGCCAAAGCCATAAGGATCTAAGGGGTCGATGTCGGTGATGTCGTGCGGCTTGGCAGAGCTGGATTGGATAGCTAACGACGTGATCCGATCCACGCGGTAGGTTTTTAGCCGCTCTGCCGGATCGGCATTGTCGACAGCGCGCAGATACGCTTTGCCGTCGATAGCCACTAGCTGTACTGGATCAATCAAACGGCCAGCGACAACTTCCCCATCAGGTTTGCGGTAGTCCAAGCTAATTTGTGAACCAGCTTCGAGTGCTTGCTGCAGCTGTCCGATCACCGCGCTATTGCCGGAGGTTCGGCTGATATTTACTGAATTCGGATCATGGGTTCCAGCGGCTTTATCTGCGCTAGCAGCTTTATCGGCACTAGTGGCTTTATCTGCATCGTCGGTAGCAGCAGTCGCCCAGTCTGTTTGCGTGGTAATCCGACGTAGCTTGGTAATTGCACTTTGCACCACAGCCGGATCAGCAAGTGCGCTGGCAGGAGTGTCCTCGGATGCGTCTACCAGAGACTCTAAAGTAAGCAGCAAGGTTGCAGCCTCGGTAGGTGTCAGTTGCATCGGCAGTGCCCACGATTGATTCGCCGGCACAATTTGGATGCGAAACTCTGGTAAGTACTCCACCTCGAACGCAGTACGCCCTAAAAGCCCCGGATATTCCAAACCACTCAGTACGTCTAGTGCTGCCGAAACGCTTTCGATACTTAAGTGCAGGTCGTTCGCTGCTTCAGGGATCGTGTGTGGCGTGGAAAAATACGGCACTAACGAAAGAATCTCAGGCAGCGTTACCTCTGGGGCTTTTGGTCTGGCCATCGTCGTCTTACGCCTTTCCGGATTCCGTTGGCGTTAGCGTAGCAATGATCTGCTCGAAGTGGGTACGGATTTCTTCGCGTATCTCCTGCGGTTCAATAACTGAAACAGTAGCCGAATGCGCCAAAGCCCAATGCACTAATTGGCGACGATCCATCGAATCTACAATCCAGTGACCGTCTAACTCGGCGGGCTGAGCCCGATGAGTGATGTCCCGGCACTGGCCTTCGGCGATAGCAACCACCGCACGCACCGGTTCGCGGTTGCCAGTTAACTGCTGTTCCACAAGGTCGGTTAATTGTGCTGTGGGACGCGGCTGTGTTGCTGCCAGTTCGGAGCCGATGACTTCCTTAATTCGCGACAAGCGGAACACGCGCGGCGCATCTCGATCCAAATCAAAACCGACCAGGTAATAGCGACCTCTGCGAGAGGCTAAACCCCAAGGCTCCAAGCGACGTAATTCGTCGTTAGCACCATATTGCCGCGCATACCAGAACTGCACCTGCTTGCGCGGAGAAGATGCTGCTTGGAGCAAAACATTTAAATCCTGGGAGCTTAAATCCACTGGTTCGGCAACCACCGTAGTTGTGCGACGCGCAGCGGGGGTCTTCTGATCAGCCGAAACAAAAGGAACTAGCTTGGACCAGCCTGTCTTCGATAAAGAATCCAGCTCTGGATTACCAAATGCCACCTGCGAGGCCGCAGCAATCACATTCGCTTCCGCCGGGGTGAAACCAGGATCAGCCAGTAACCAACCTTGATCGGCTATCCGGTAGCGGAATAGTTCATTGCCTACGGTCTGCTGCTCTACTGGAATGCCAGCTTCACGCAAGGCTTCGATATCGTCGCGCAAATACCGCTTTGCTGAATCTTCGGCCACTGCACGATAGGACGGGATTTCGCGAAACAACCACTGTTGAGACACCCAACTGGGTTCATCAGTTAAAGCGAACAGCAATTGCGCCATCCGGCTACGCGCCGAAGTTCTGGTACCACTTCGCCTAGCCATCGGCAGTCATCCGTTCGATTACAGCAGTCACATCCGGATCAGTGGTTGCGAAAGGATCGTTAACTAAAACAGTTTCCGGCGGATCCAAGCTGAGCTTTAAATGCGTCCAATCGATGACATGCGGTTGTTGCTGCTCACGTGCGGCACGCAAGAAATCACCGCGCAGTTTCGCTCGGGTGGTTTGCGGTGGCAGTTTAACGGCGTCGGCAATGGCAGCATCGTCGATCCACCGCGAAACCAGGCCTTTGGCCTCTAGTACGCGGAAGATACCTCGACCTGGGCGGGTGTCATGATAGGACAAATCCAGCTGAGCAAGTTTCGCATCATCGATCTTCAACCCCTTCGCCATATACCGCTGCAGCAGGCTGTATTTAATCGCCCAATCAATATCGCGATTGATGGAGGAGTAATCGCCCGATTCGACTGCCTCCAATGTGCGTTGCCACAGAGCTACCAGTTGTTCTAGCTTGGCTTGATCAGCCCCCGGATCGGTTAGATCCAGTCGCCACGGGCGTTGTGCTAGCCACTGCTGCGCTGCAGTTAAAAACTGCCATTGGATTTCCAAGGCCGTCGCTGTGCTGCCATCTCGCAGTGGAATATCAGCGGTACCCGACATATCTCGGCTGATCGCTCGAATGGATTTGATCTCGTTGGCCACAGTGAGTTCTGGCAGTGGCCAATCAGCTTCAATCATTTCCAACACCAGCTGAGTGCTGGCAATCTTCAAAGCCGTGGTGGTTTCACTCATGTTCGAGTCGCCCACAATCACGTGCAGCCGGCGGTATTTGCTGGAGTCTGCATGTGGCTCGTCGCGCGTATTGATAATCGGCCGCGAGCGCGTAGTTGCAGAAGAAACACCATCCCACACGTGGTCTGCGCGTTGGGCAAAACAGAACTGGATGGGTTGATCAGCAAAAGGCGAGTTGGGATATGGCCGGGAAATCACGCCTGCGCCACAGATCAGCTGCCGTGTAACTAGAAACGGCAAGAGCTGGCGCGAAAGGTTTTTTAACCCAATATCGCGTCCTACCAGGTAGTTTTCGTGACAGCCATAGGAATTTCCGGCTGAATCCACATTATTTTTAAACAGGTAGACAGAACCGCTGATTCCTTCGCCAGCTAACGCCTGTTCGGCAGTGGCAGCCAAGTCATTGAGCAGCACTTCGCCCGCGCGATCTTGAGCAATCAGCTGGCTCAGTTGATCACATTCCGCAGTGGCAAACTCCGGATGGCTGCCCACATCCAAATACAGCCGCCCCGCATTATCGGTAAAGATGTTCGTCGCCCCATATTTTTCGATGACAGGGCGGAACATATAGCGGGCAATCTCATCAGGGTTCAGCTTGCGCTGGCCTTGAGCCGAGAATGTGATGCCGTATTCGGTTTCAATGCCGGTGATCCGGCGAGTTAAAGCCGCTGCGGGATTCGGGCGAGAATCCACCTATTATTCGCCACCCTTCTGTACGTAGCTGCGTACGAACTCTTCGGCATTGTCTTCTAGTAAGCCGTCAATTTCGTCGAGAAGATCGTCGGTAGCAGTTAGATCGACTTGTGCCTGGCCGCCGGTGGTCGCCTGCACGTCGTCGTCAGAGTTATCCCCGGAGCCACCGCCAAAAACCTGTGCACCAGAAGTTCCACTCATCGCTGTATCCTCTCTTGATATTCCTGCAATTGTTCTACCAACTCGCGGGCATATGGGGTGGTTTCTAATATCTCACCATAGCCTTCGCGCGCTAGATCAGCTTTCGAGAACCGATCCGCCTCGCTCAAGGTCAGCCGTACGAGTTGGGCGTCTTCGGTATCGTGCGTAATCCGGAAATTTCCCGAGACATCCACCACCACAGATTCCCAGCTAGCAGCTACTACATCTTTGCCGAAACGGCGCACCAAACCACCACGGATATATGCACGCGTATCCTCCGGTGCATTCGTTACTGCTTGTTGTACTTCTGCGTCCACGCCCAACGTTTTCATACTGCCTCGTCGCACTAGCGCGTGGTACAGTCCGCGCTCGGGATCGATATCGGCGTATTGGAAATCGATCGCAGCGAGTTTCGGATGATCCCATCCTGCGGGTTGTTCTTGTTGGCCTAGCCGACGACGTACTCCCTGTAACAGCGCATATTTCGCTGTCCAGTCCAGCAGATGGCTGGTCTTGAGCGGATCGTCAGCGAGTAGATCCAGCACTTCTTGCCACAGGGCGGTAACCGAACCATCGTCATCGAAGCGACGCACGCGCTCGAGATACTCGCGCTGAATCTCAATCGCAGTGCGACGCGTGACATGATCATCATGTTCTAGCTGGTGGGTACAGCTTAAATCGCGGGATACCCGTGAAATCTCAGCGACTGGATCCCGCAAAGCTAAATCGGAGAAATCCACCCCAGCTTCTACTGCACTTAAGATCAACCCGGTGGTGCCCAGCTTCAGGAACGTAGCAGTTTCACTCATATTGGCATCGCCAATGATCACATGGAGCCGGCGCCACCGATCACGATCCGCGTGCGGTTCGTCGCGGGTATTAATAATGCCACGGTTCAGAGTAGTTTCCAGGGAAACTGTGGTCTCGATATAGTCTGCGCGCTGCGAAATCTGAAAGCCTGGCTCTTGCCCCGTGGTGCCTAGGCCAACACGGCCAGCGCCCGCGAAAACCTGGCGGGTAACGAAAAACGGCGTCAGTGCAGTAACTATGTCGTCGAAAGGCACTTCACGGCAGAACAGGTAGTTCTCGTGCGCACCGTAAGAAGCGCCTTTGCCATCGACGTTATTGCGGTACAGCTTCAGCTGCGGGCCGGGGTTGCCTTCTTCGTCGGTACGCGCTGCAGCCAACCGAGCAGCTTCCAGCATGATCTGATCCCCCGCGCGATCGGCAATCACGGCATCCCGGGCGGTGGTGGTCTCCGGCGCGGAATACTCCGGATGCGCATGATCTACGTAGAAACGCGCACCATTTTGCAGTACCAGGTTTGCAGCACCAACGGCGTTGGGATCTACTTCGGGCACCGTGTGGTAGCGCCGCAAGTCGAAGCCACGCGAATCGCGCAACGGCGATTCCGGTGCGTAATCCCAGCGGATCCGATGGGCAAGGCCACCCTCCTGCTGCTCGGCATAGGCTAAAACAGCTTGCGTGGACGTGATAATCGGATTGGCCTTGGCATCACCGGTAGCGATGATGCCGTATTCGATCTCAGTGCCGAAGATGCGTTTGGGCTGCGGGGAATCTTCAGTCATGGTGGATCACCTCAACTTCAGTCACCCGGTGTGCGGGACGGCCAGCGATGCGCGCCCACTCATCCGGGTTGGCGGTATTGGGTAGATCTTCATTTTGCAGGAATTCTTCAGCCACCGCAGCGAAAAGATGTTCTTGTGAAATCCCTTCCGGACCACCGGCGATCACCGACTTAATGGCTAGCTTCTTCGCTCGATCTACGACGTTGGCGATCATCGCACCGGAATTGAAATCACGGTAATACAGGGTCTCGGTAGAACCGTCCGCATAGTGCAGGCGAACGTACTCGTTTTCTTCTTGCATGGCGTACATGCGCTTGACGACGGAATCAATCAGCTGATCTAGCCCCACTCCATTCTTGTGGTCGCTATCTGCATACGGCAGATCCGGCGTGAGGTACTTGCTGAAGATCTCCTTGGCGGCTTCTGGTCCAGGGCGCTCGATACGGATTTTGACATCCAAGCGGCCAGGGCGCAGGATCGCCGGGTCGATCATTTCTTCGCGGTTGGTAGCGCCAATGACGATTACATTTTCCAGGCCTTCCACACCGTCTAATTCCGCCAGCAACTGCGGTACCACAGTGTTTTCCATATCCGAGCTCACGCCCGAACCTCGGGTACGGAAAATCGAGTCCATTTCGTCGAAGAAGACGATCACTGGCCGGCCAGCTTCGGCGATTTCACGGGCTCGCTGGAAGATCAACCGGATTTGTCGCTCGGTTTCACCAACGAACTTGTTCAGCAGTTCCGGGCCTTTGACGTTTAAGAAGTAGGACTCGGCGCGCCGGGCGTCGTATTCCGACTGCCCTTTTTTCAACGCGATCTTGCGTGCAAGCGAATTCGCCACCGCTTTCGCAATCAGAGTCTTACCATTGCCGGGAGGACCGTACAACAGCACGCCCTTCGGTGGGCGCAAGTTGTAACGGGTAAATAGCTCTGGGTGCAGAAACGGCATCTCTACCGCATCGTGGATCTGCGAGATCTGCTCGCTCAAACCGCCAATATCGGAATACTCCACATCGGGAACCTCTTCCAATACCAGGTTTTCCACTTCGGCTTTCGGGATCACCTCGAAGGCATACCCGGCTTTGCGGTCGATCAATAGCGTGTCGCCTACTTTGACGGTCAATCCCCCAGCCAAGCTCAGCACGAATTCTTCTCCGTGGTGATCGCTGGCTAGCACTCGTCGTACAGCATTAGTACTGGAACCGGCGGGGTGCGCGGAGTGGATAGTCTCGCGTACAACGGCAACATCACCCTGACGTGGGAACCCACAGTTTTCCACCACAATGGAACCGTCATTCAAGCGCACCAAGCTGCCGGGGATTAGTTCCTCGGCGGTAAGCGAGGTTACGGTTTGCAGCCGCATGCGGCGATTTCCCGAAAAGACCTCCACGGCACCTGGCTGCTCTGTGGGGCCTAAATAAATGCCGTAGGTGGACGGAGGTTCCATCATCTGCTCGATATCGTGACGCAGCAGATCCAACTGGTTCCGCGAATCACGCAATAGTTGTACTAGGCGCGAATTACGGATCCCTAACGTGTGGTTCTTCTGTTCCAGATCACGAATTTTATCGGCAGGAGAAGTCATAATGATTAGGTTACCGCCCCACGGTGAGGGAGATCTAAGTTAGGTAAAAATTACCGTTGATTCCGGCGTTGCGGCCGTGGCGGTACCGTGCCATCAGCCAAACGGCGCGCCCAAACTAGGAACGCCGTATGCGCTTGCATCCGATGCGCCGGCCGCACAGATAGATCCTTGACGTTCCAGTCGCGCACCAGAGACTCCCACGCACGGGGCTCGGTAAAGCACTTTTGCTCGCGCAAGCCTTCCATCACCTTCATCAACTGCGGCACAGTTGCGACATAGGCAATCACCACGCCACCGGGCTGCAGGATGTCTTTCACCGTCGGCAGGCATTCCCACGGTGCCAGCATGTCTAGCACTACGCGATCTACCGGCCCGCCCAGGCTCTCGACGGTAGCGTCATTCAAATCACCCAAGCGCAGATTCCAGTTCTCCGGTTTGTGCCCGAGGAAATCCACCACATTGCGCTCGGCATGAGTGATGTGGTCTTCGCGGATCTCGTAAGAAATAAGAGTGCCTTTATCGCCAATCGCACGCAGCAGACTCAGAGACAACGCACCCGAACCAGCGCCAGCCTCCAACACCCGAGCACCAGGGAAAATATCGCCTTCCACCACGATCTGTGCAGCATCTTTCGGGTAGATCACCTGTGCACCGCGAGGCATAGACAGCACATAGTCCACCATCAAGTGGCGCATCGCAAGATAGACCGTCCCTTCGGAGGACGCAACGGTTGTCCCTTCAGCAGCGCCGATCAAATCGTCGTGAGCAATCGAACCCCGATGCGTGAAAAACTGCGCACCGGGCTGCAAAATCACCGTGAAGTGGCGATTCTTCGAATCGGTCAGCTGTACGCGATCGCCAACTTGGAATGGGCCGCTGTCTGCCATGTGTGCTTCGCTTCCTGTCTTGTATCTATCTGTCTTTATCTACGTGTAAAAAGTAACCTACCTATTATGCCTGCGAAGAAAATCGCCCTGTCACCCTCGCGCGCGAATGATTATCAACAGTGCCCGCTGAAATTTCGGCTGCGTGCGATTGATCGCATCCCCGAGGAAAAGACGCTTGCACAGGTACGCGGCACGTTGGTACACGCCGTACTAGAAGAGATGTATTCCTGGCCCCGCGAGGAACGCACCTACCCGGCTGCGGTAAAACGGTTGAAGCCAAACTGGGCGAAGATGTGCGAAGCCGAAAGCGATATTGCAGCTTTGGTACAAGGCGAAGATGCGCTCTATGAGTTCCTGGTAGAAGCCCGCGCGCTGCTTAAGGGCTACTTCATGATGGAAAATCCCCAGGGCTTCGATCCGCACCAAATGGAAAAATTCGTACAAGTGATGCTTGGCGACGAAGACCCACTGCCGGTGCGAGGCTTTATTGACCGCGTTGATGTGGCTCCCACAGGGCAGGTGCGGATCGTTGATTACAAGACAGGTAAAAAGCCTTCGCCGCGGTTTCAAAGCGAGCCACTGTTTCAAATGAAATTTTATGCGTTGATGTGGTGGCGCCTTACCGGCCGGATTCCTGACCAACTGCGTTTGATGTATCTGAAGGTGGCGGATGATTTGATCCTGCAGCCAACCGATACGGAACTGCAGCAGTTCGAGCTGCAGCTCCAAAGGCTCTGGCGCAGTATCGTCTTCGATGGAGTTAACGGCGATTTCACGCCGAAGAAGTCAAAGCTTTGCGGCTGGTGCTCCTTCCAAAGCCTCTGCCCTGCTTTCGGTGGCGTTACCCCGGAGTATCCTGGCTGGCCTGGCGCGGTGTCTGCTCCCGATTAAATCGGGCTGCAGCGCGAGATCCAATAATCATGAGAATGATGAACCAAATAAACCCTAAGAACAAGAGAGCTAAGGAGGTCGCATCAACGTTCATCGAGACCTCGGAGGCTATGGCAAGCATCATTCCGACCCCAGCGGCTGCAAAGTACACAGCTAAGAGGGTAAAACCTGCCGAAGTCTTCTTGTGCGCTACGATCCAAGCTTCCCGTGAGGTCAAGGGTTCGGGTGTCCTTATGCCGGGTAATGATTCGTAGTCGAACTTTCCTACCTGACCTTTAGGTGACAACCAAGCAATGGAAAGCACGAATAGGGACATCACACCAAAGCTAATTCCAGTGACTAGTAGCTCCGCAATGATTTCAACCACCCCAGACTGCAAGTTGATGGACTCTATAAGTTTTGCTTCATAACGCACTTCGTATTATAGGGAAAAGTTCTATGCAGTGGTGGAGTAGTTGTGAGGTTCGCCGCTGTGGTGGGCGTTATTGGTTAGCGTCAACGCCTGGCTTGAAAATTCTTGCACGCTGATTGCAAGTTTGCGCGCAGAGTGTAAGAATGGTGCCAATCTAGTGTCAAAACTAGAACTATGAAAACAGACCTACTGCCCTAACGCTAGGGCACATTGCGGGAGCATTTTATGGCGAAATTGCTGTATCGGTTGGGGCGCACGGCGTACCTCAATCGATGGAAGTTCATAGCAGTATGGCTGCTTCTGATTATTGGTGCGGGAACGGCCGCTGCCACGTTGATGAAGCCCACCTCCTCCACCTTCGAGATCCCGGGGATTACCTCGGTGGAAACGCAAGATCAGCTCACTGAGCATTTCCCTGGCACTGGTGACCAGTTGGATGAACCATCCGGCACGGTGGTCATTCAAGCTCCAGAGGGTAAAACTCTGGCTGATCCGGAAGTTATGGCTGAAGTCGATGCCTTCTTAGAGCAGCTCCGTGGCCTGGATGAGCTGACGAATCAGGATCAGATCGTTAACCCTGTTCTGGCAGCCGCTGGCCTGCAGCAGCAGATGACGGAAGCTAAGGCAGCTCAAGGCGTACCACCAGAGCAGATCGAGGCAGATCTTGCTGCTATTTCTCCGCTCAGCCCTGATCAAACCACCGGCACTGTGCAGATCATGTTCGATGAACCTGCTGCGATGGATGTGACCAAAGAAGACGTCGATCGCTTCGATGACGTCGTTATGGCTCACAATGGTGGCGACTATGCGAACAGCGATACGGATCTAGGTATCTCCTACTCGGGTATGGCGTTCCAGACCCCAGAAATTGATGCCACCTCCGAACTAATCGGTATCGCCGTGGCAGCTGTGGTGTTGATCATCACCTTCGGTTCCTTCGTTGCTGCTGGTATGCCACTACTTACCGGTGTTACCGGTGTGGGTATTGGTGTGGCATTGATCTATGCAGCTACCTCGTTTACCAACGACATCAATGACTTCACTCCAACCCTGGCAATGATGATCGGCCTGGCTGTGGGCATTGACTATGCGTTGTTCATCGTCTCGCGCTTCCGCAACGAGTTGGTGGTACATATGGGTGCCAACAACTTGTCGCCGAAGGAATTGGGTGAGAAGTTCCGCCAGGTCTCGCGTGAGGATCGCGCACACTTGGCAGGACTTGCTGTAGGTAAAGCAGGCACCGCTGTGGTCTTTGCCGGCCTTACCGTGTTGATCGCGCTGGCAGCGCTGTCGATTATTAATATTCCATTCCTCACCGCGATGGCATTGGCTGCTTCGCTGACGGTTGCTATCGCAGTGCTGGTTGCAATCTCGCTACTGCCAGCTATTTTGGGTGCAGTGGGCACGAAGGTCTTCGCTGGTCGCGCGCCTGTAGTGAAGGCTCCGGATCCAGAAGATGAAAAGCCAACCATGGGCTTGCGCTGGGTACGTTTGATCCGCAAGGCGCCAGTGTGGTTTGCGCTCGGCGGCATTGTGATTCTGTCTGTACTGGCTGTTCCAGCACTGCAGATGCGTTTGGCTATGCCTTCTGATGGCATGATGAAGCTCGATTCTCCGAACCGTACGGCCTACGAAGTTACTAGCGAAGAATTCGGCCCAGGCCGTAATGCACCGATGATTGCGCTCGTCGATGCGACCGATGTACCCGCCCAGGAAGCTCCGATCGTGTTCGGCACTGCTGCTCAGCAGATCCAGGAAATCGATGGCATTGTTAACGCCCAGATCATGGAAGTTTCCGAAGACGGCCAGTGGGCTCAGGTGTTGATCACCCCAGAGGTTGGTGCATCTGATACCCGTGCTGCCGATGTGCTTGCCGACGTGCGCGAAGGCGAAACCCGCTTCAATGATGCCACTGGCGCGAACTACTCTGTCACTGGTGTTTCCCCGATCTACGAAGATATTTCGGAACGTCTCTCCGAGGTTTTGATTCCATATATCTCGATCGTGGTGGTCTTAGCATTCGTCTTGCTGATGCTGGTATTCCGCTCGATCTGGGTACCACTCATTGCAGCTTTGGGCTTTGCCTTCTCTGTGGTGGCTACCTTCGGTATCACCGTGGCTCTCTGGCAGGAAGGCTGGGCTGGTATTGTGGCCGACCCACAGCCGATTATTAGCTTCTTGCCAATCATGTTGATCGGTATTGTTTTCGGTCTTGCGATGGACTACCAGGTCTTCCTAGTGACCCGTATGCGTGAAGGCTGGACACACGGCAAGACTGCGCAAAATGCGGTTGCCAATGGCTTCAAGCACGGTGCCCGCGTGGTCACTGCAGCTGCGTTGATCATGATTTCGGTGTTCGCTGCATTCATGACGATGGATGAGCCATTCATTAAGGTCATGGGCTTTGCGCTTGCAGTTGCAGTGGCATTCGATGCCTTCATTGTTCGTATGACCATCATCCCTGCGGTGATGTTCCTCTTAGGTGAGCGCGCTTGGAAGATCCCACGCTGGCTAGACAAGATTCTGCCTAGTGTGGATATCGAAGGTGAAAAGCTAGAAAAATCTCTAGCTGAATCCAGCAAGTAGCAAATCTAATTCCTAGTCCATTTACTAGTTAGTGCAAAGGGAAAATCCAGTTGCTGAAAAACATTCGCGAGGTAAAAAAGCAGCAAACGCAGCAAGCTTTAGCTACCTCGGCTGTAGAGCTGTTTTTAACTGGCGGTGAAGAAGCAGCCTCTGTGTCTGCTATCGCCCAGCAGGCTGGATTTTCTACACGCACGTTTCACAACTATTTCTCTAGTCGCGACGAGGCATTACTGGAATATCTTCGAGGCATCTTTGCGCATTGGAAAGCGCAGTTAGATGCGCTCGACGATTCCGGTCATACCGACGCACACAACCAGTGCCAGGTGATTGGCTCTACTCCGGGGTCGGTAGTGCAATCCCTGATTTACGACTCTCTGCTGCACGCAGAGAAATCAGCAGCACCGGTATCTCACATCATCGTTTTAGCGGATTACCTGCTAGCGCGCTCGGATGGCGAAGTCCAAGAAGAGCTGTATAGCCTGATTGATTCTCTAGCCGGCGCACTAACTACCCAGTTTCCAACGCTTAGCCTGCTGCAAGCACGCGTGAAGGTGCTGTCTGGTTTTAGCGTGGGCCGTATTGCTTACGAAACCGCTAGGCGCGGTGGCGGAGATGTCAATGACCCGACGCAGATGAAAGCACTGCTGGACGAGGGATTCGCCGCACTACAGCCTTGGTAAAGCTTGGTGGAGTCTAGTAAAGCGCCTAAAGCTTAAATTCGTGCAATACGAATATCGGAAGCCAAAATCGCGACCGCGCCAATGTGCGCCAAACTATCCATGATGGAGTTGGCGTCTCGGCGTGGCACCATGGCACGTACTGCCACCCAATCGTCGTTCGCCAGTGGAGACACAGTAGGTGCAGATAGCCCAGGAGTGAGCTCCGAAGCCTGCGCCAAGTGCTCGCGATTGATGTTGTAATCCAGCATCACGTAGTGCTTCGCGTGCAAAATGCCCTGCAAACGCCGTAAAAATACTTGCTGCTCGTCAGTGACGGCTACTCCCTCACGGCCAACTACTACGGCCTCAGAATCGCAGAGAGATTCTCCGAAAGGTGCCAGTCCCTGTTTGCGCAATGTCCGGCCGGTAGAGACCACATCGGCAATCGCATGAGCCACCCCAAGGCGGATAGCAATCTCTACCGCGCCATCAAGGCGAATAACTTCTGCCTCAATGCCACGCTGGGCTAGATCTTTACGCACCAAATTCGGATACGAAGTAGCAATCCGCTTACCGGCTAGATCCTCGATCGTCCAATGCTCATCTGCAGGTGCCGCATAACGGAAGGACGAGGCGCCAAAGCCCAGCGTCAATACCTCGTCGACTTTCCCTAGAGAATCCGCGCTGAGGTCACGTCCAGTAATGCCAAGATCCAAATGCCCATTACTGACATAAATAGGAATATCTTTCGGACGCAGGAAGAAAAACTCGATATTGTTTTCTTCGTCCGTTACTGTCAAGCGCTTGGAATCGCCACGGCCGGGATAGCCTGCCTCTTGCAAAATCTCCAAAGCCGCTTCAGATAAAGATCCCTTATTTGGAACTGCAACACGTAACATTTCTTGGACTCGTCTACTCTTTCGTTTCCCAGTATGGGCGCAGATCACTTCTTATTTCTTACAGCTTTTTATAAATATCTTCTGGGGTTAAACCGCGTCCCACCATTACTACCTGAAGCCAGTAGATCAGTTGCGAGATTTCGCCAGCCAGTTCGTCGTCAGATTCGTATTCAGCAGCGAGCCAGACTTCCCCAGCTTCTTCCATGATTTTCTTGCCCTGGAAATGCACGCCATTATCTAGTGCAGCAACGGTGGCAGAGCCCTCAGGGCGGGTTTGTGCCTTCTCGGCAAGTTCAGCGAATAAGCTATCGAAGTTCTTCACTCGGTTAATTGTTCCAGATTCGCAGGCGAGCCTCCACAGTTGGGTACCTCTTCCCCAGCTTCCGGATCAAAAATCTCCACAGTGACTCGATCAAGTGGCGCAGTACGCGTCATCCGCGCATTAAATTGCTCCACGATCGAGTTAATGATCACCACTATATCCGCGTGCTCTTCCGCATCCAGTACCGCTCGCCCATGACTTTCATTAATGGCATTGAGCTTGTCGACGAGCTCGCTAATCCGATGCGTGAGCCACTCGGCAGCGTTACTGGCTTCCACGTCTGATGGATGTTGGCTTAAGAAGCTATCGCAGACATCTTCAAATTGCTGCAAGGCTGTGGCGATTTCGTCGACAGCCTTCGGATCGTACAGTGGCTCCCACAGCTCGCGATCGGCTTCGTTGAGGTAGGCGCCGGTTGCGAATTCCCTTAAAAAGGAAATGAAGTTTTCGCTGCGCATTAGAGCTTTACTCCCAGCAGTGCATCGACTGCTATTGCGATTGGGTGAGCGTGCGCGGCTGGCGCAGCTTCAGACGATTCTAGGTCGCCAGGCGCTGCATTCGCTGCGGCGCCGTCGCCAGCCGCCCCGATAACCTGCTGTGCCCATTGGTCGATAGTTGCTAGTGCGGCAGGAGTATCCAGGTCATTAGCCAAATGCGCACGCAGCTTGGAGATCACCGTAGCGGGTGCTAGCTCGTCGGCAGCGAAGTCCTGATCCTCTAGCTCACCGTGGAGCGCTACGGCTTGGCGCCAAGTAGCAAGGCGTTGGCTAGCCTCCTCCAGGACGTCATCAGACCAGTTGCGATCATCACGGTAATGGCCACTGTAGAGGCCTAAACGGATCGCAGCAGGATCGGTACCGGCGGCAGTCAACTTAGAGACAAACACCAAATTGCCCAGTGACTTCGACATCTTCGTGCCATCCAGACCAATCATGCCACCGTGCACATAATGCGAGGCCATACGGTCGATCGGATAGGCACATTCCGCGTGCGCTGCGGAAAATTCGTGGTGTGGGAAGGCCAAATCGCTACCGCCACCTTGAATATCAAAGCCGGTTGTGGCTTTTTGGTCAGCACGGAAAAGCCGATTCATCGCAATAGCGGAGCATTCGATATGCCAGCCCGGGCGACCCGCGCCAAAAGGCGCCTCCCAGGAAGGTTCTTCAGGGCGGGCAGCCCGCCACAGCAGCGCATCTAGTGGATTATCTTTACCGGCACGATCAGGGTCACCGCCCCGCTCGGCGAAGTACTTTTCCATCGCAGCGTCGTCGTAATGCGATTCATACCCGAAGTGCTCGGAGGCGCCGATGCGGAAATAAATGTCCGGGTATTCGTCGTCAAGCTGGTAAGCAGCGTCATTGTCTAGCAAGCGTTGGACTACGGCAATAACTTCGCCGACAGCTTCCATCGCACCTACGAAATCCTGCGGTGGGAAGACGGACAGCTGCTCCATATCACTGCGGAACAAATCGATCTGCGAAGTACCCAACTCGCGCCAATCCACGCCGTCGCGCTGAGCGCGCTCAAACAGGGGATCGTCCACGTCGGTGACGTTTTGCACGTAATGCACGTCCAAGCCGTTATCGAGCAGCTGGCGGTAGATCAGGTCGAAGGTGACGTAGGTTGCTGCGTGGCCCAGATGCGTCGAATCATACGGCGTAATGCCGCAGACGTACATGGACGCCACACCGGGGCGCACTGGTGTGACCTCGGTGATCGCCTGCGCTGCCGTATCGAACAACCGTAAAGGCACAGCAGATCCGTAACTGGCAGGAATACGGCTGTACGACGGTGAAGGCCAAGAATGCATAGCACCTAAACTACACGGGCTGCAGCACGCCGAAGGCCAGCAGCGCCATTACCAGCAAGCCCAGCGGAATGCGGTAGGCGGCAAACCACGCGAACGAGTGATTCGCCACGAACTTCAGCAACCACGCAATCGCTGCATAGCCAACGACGAAAGCAATCGCCGCACCTACCAGCAGCTGTGCGCCAGAGGCCGCCTGGCCTGCCGAAGGATTAAAGGCATCCGGCAGTGAGAACAAGCCCGAAGCCAGCACTGCTGGAATAGCCAGCAGGAAAGAAAAACGGGTAGCTACCTCGCGGTCGAGGTTCAAAAACAGACCCGCAGAAATCGTGCCACCGGAACGCGAGACTCCTGGAATGAGAGCCAAGCACTGGGCGAAACCCATGACGATGGCGTCGCGCATGGTGAGCTCGTTGAAGTCGCGATCACGGCGACCCATCTTCTCGGCGAGGATGAAGATGAAGGAAAACAGCACCAGCACAGTGGCAGTAATCCACAAGTTACGGAGATTCTCGCGGATTACGTCTTTGCCCACGAAGCCCAAAATGGCGATCGGCAGCGTACCAACGATCACCATCCAGCCCATGCGGTAATCGAAATCACGGCGCTCTTTATTAAATAGGCCGATAAACCAAGCGGTGAGGATCCGCCAAATATCCTTGGCGAAGAAGACCAAGACAGCTGCTTCAGTGCCCAGCTGAATTACCGCGGTAAAGGATGCGCCGGCATCGGCTCCCCAGAACATTTCCGAGACAATTCGCAGGTGACCCGACGAACTGACCGGCAAAAACTCCGTCAAACCCTGCACGATCGATAGCACAATCGTTTGTGCCCACGACATCTCCGTCATTTCCATGGGCTCACATCTTACTCCTGTAGTGCTCTGGTGTGGGTATTGGTGGCAACGGGTGTGGGTATGGAAGATGCTCACTGCCGGTAGTCTGGGCGCTGTGCAAAGACGTCTTTTAGGAGCAAGTGGTTTACGCGTATCAACTCTCGGGTTAGGTACGGCAACATGGCTCACTCCAGGTGGTGCGTCGGCTGCGGAAGCGCAGCTGATGGTGAAAGATTTCGCGGCAGCCGGCGGAAGCTTAATTGATGTCACGCCTGTGCCCGTGCAAGCGCCACAGCCGGGCAGCGTTCAAGCCGGGCTACTCGAGACCATCGGCGAAGTGATCCGTCGTGAGCGTCTGCGCGATCAGGTGATTTTGTCTGCAGCTTCCGGTGTGGATACCGCACAACCGGTAGGACGGCGGGTGGATTGCTCCCGCAAGGCGATGCTGGCAGATCTCGATCGCACGCTCGCGTTGCTCGGCACCGACTACATAGATATTTGGTCGCCGGCCTATTGGGATCCTTCTACCCCGCCGGCCGAGGTAGTAGATGCCTGTGAGTATGCGGTGCGCTCAGGCCGCGTAGGTTATATCGGGGTACGCGGGTTTACAGGGTGGCAATTGGCTGTCACCGTGGCAGCTGCCCACCGGATTAGTCCGATAGTGGCGCAACATGAATATAGTTTGCTGCAGCGTCGCCCGGAAGAAGAGTTGCTACCTGCTGCAGAGCACCTGGGAATTGGGTTTATTGCGGGTGCTCCACTGGCTCAAGGTGTGCTGACGGGTAAATACCAGGATGGAATTCCCGACGATTCGCGTGGTGCCTCGTCGCATGCGGACGCGGAGGTGCAAGACTATCTAGATACGCACGGCGTCACGGTGGTAGGCGCGTTGTGCACTGCCGCCGAAGGTTTGGGAGTATCCCCACAAGCTGCGGCTTTGGCCTGGACCCGCGACCGTCCCGGGGTGAGCTCTGTATTAGTTAGCGCGCGCAACCGGCAGCAGCTCGCCGAGATTCTGGAAAGCGATAACGTGCACTTGCCGCGCGCAATTTGTGAAGCGCTGGACGATGTATCGCTGTAGATTGACCAAGGTGGTAGCGTCGAAGGGCGTGAGCCGCAACAACTCTATTCGTCGCGTGGTAGCCGGATCGGTATTTGCAACGATGGCATGTGCCTCGTTGACACTAACTGCCTGTGCTGGTTCAGACCCAGGAGAGGCCGTTCCCGGTGGCATGGGTAACGCCGAACCAGTGCCATCGAAAGATCAAGGTAACCGCCAGCTACCAGGGACTATCCATGAGTTAGCTGCCGACGTTACAGGCGGCATTCTAGCGGGAGATACCGCTTTCCTACGCACCCACGACGGTGTGCTGGTGGGAAACCCTGCTGATCCAGAGCAGCACGTACATATTGATGCAGCCTGCGGTGACTTAGGCGCGGGTGGCGATATTGCCGTATTGCCATGTGAGGATGGCATCCACGTCATCAGCCAAGGTGGCACCGATGCTGCCACGATTGGCCAAGGCAAAGGCTATTCTTCCGCCGTTGGCCTAGATGATGGTCGAATCATTGGCCACCGCGTAGATTCCAACCGCATTGATGTGTACGGCGATGATGGCGAATTAGCCATCGATTTCACCGCGTCCCGCCATGGCAGCCAGCTCGTGGCCGTGCCTTATGTGCCAGAAGCGGCCGGTGAACACGCTTCCACCGAGACAATGCTCGCTGAAATCAACCGCCCCGAGACCTCTATCCACGAGATTGATCTGGAAAACTCCCGTTCGGGTAATGGATTGCGCGCCGGGCTGGGTGTGGGTCCTGCGGTAGTAAATCAACAAGGTGTGATCGCAGCTGCCGATACCAAAGGCAACCAGTTGTTGATCTACACGATGACCGACGTGATCCGCCTCCACCAGGCCACCCCAACCAATCCAGGGCCGTGGGCGCTGGCGTGGGATGAATCCCGGAACCTGATTTGGGTCTCTTCTACCGAAGATCGCACGTTGACCGCATTCGATATTTCCTCCGGCACCGCTGTGCTAGTGGCAACGATCCCAACGGTTGCAGACGCCCAAGCACTATTGATGACCGAGGCAGGCGACCTCTACTCCTATTCCGCATCAGGTGGCGGAGTGCATCAGTTGCTTTCCGACGAAATTGACACACTGATTACAGAGCAAAAAGCACAAGCTGAGGCCGACGCCGAAGCGAAAGCATTGCGCGAACCAGTTAACCGGCTTCCTACCGGCGCTGGCGGAACCGACGAATCTGAATAATGTGTTAGACACAAGGCCATTAAGAGAGACGGCTGAGAAAAATGAAAATTGATCTACAGGCAAAGGCCTACCAAGCTGCACTAAAAGTGATGTTTCAGCTCGATCCGGAACGGATTCACGGCATCATCACTTCCGGCTTAAAGGGGCTGCAAAGTACTCCAAAACTGCAGCAGGCTTTAGCACGCGTTCTACCAGTACACGATCCGGTGTTGCGCCAAACTGTGCTTGGTATCGATTTTCCCCGGCCGTTGGGCTTAGCTGCTGGTTTCGATAAAGGGGCTACCGCAGTAGATTGTTGGGATCCGATCGGCTTTGGCTATGCCGAGATTGGTACCGTAACTGCGCAAGCACAGCCGGGTAATCCGAAGCCTCGTCTGTTTCGTTTGAAAGAAGATCGAGCCATTTTGAACCGGATGGGCTTCAATAATCCCGGAGCCACTGAGGTTGCTGAGCGGTTAAAAGCACGCCGCGGCGATGGCGTTATCGGCATCAATATCGGCAAAACTAAAGTAGTTCCGCTGGACGGTGCCGAAGACGATTACCGCACTTCTGCCCGGACCTTGTCTGATTTGGCAGATTTCATGGTGGTCAACGTTTCCTCACCGAACACGCCAGGGCTTCGTGATCTACAAGCAGTGGAAGCTTTGAAGCCGATTTTGGCAGCCGTACAGCAAGAAGCTTCGGTGCCCGTGTTGGTCAAGATCGCACCTGACCTAAGCGACGAAGATATCCGCGCAGTTGCTGATTTGGCTGTTGAATTGGGACTCGCGGGAATCGTGGCCACCAACACCACTATTAGCCGTGATGGCTTACTGACAGACTCTGAAACCGTTGAGGCAATGGGAGCCGGCGGTGTTTCCGGACCACCTGTCGCTGCCCGATCTTTAGAAGTACTAAAGATCATTCGCGCCCATATTGGTGACCAACTCGTGCTGATCTCTGTCGGTGGTATTGAAACCCCACAGCAGGCGTGGGAGCGTATCGGCGCAGGTGCACACCTGCTGCAGGGCTATACGTCGATGATTTACGGCGGACCCGATTGGATCCGTGCTATCCATCTTGGGCTAGCTAAGCAAGTCCGCGCCCACGGTCTGGAATCGATTGCAGACGCGGTAGGACGCGAACTTCCTTGGCTTAACGACGCCTAACGGGCAGGCAGTTTTACTTAGTTTTCCCACCATGGCGTGATGATGGTGCGCGCAATGGAATGGAAGTAAAGGTTAAATCCAAGCACCGTTGGGGTTGCGTCTTCTGGAACTTCTAGTTCCTCTACGTCTACAGCGTGTACTGCATACATGTAACGGTGTGGGCCGTGTCCCTCTGGTGGTTGTGCGCCGAAGTGGCCACGCTGGCCAGAGTCTCCTACTAGCTGGATAGCGCCTTCTGGAAGCTTTGCGCCATCCTCGGAGCCGGCACCCTGAGGCAAGCCTTTAACGTCGGCAGGAATGTTGAACACTGCCCAGTGCCAAAAGCCTGCTGCCGTAGGCGCGTCTGGGTCGAAGCAAGTAACGGCGATGGACTTTGTACCTTCTGGCAGATTATCCCAATTCAGTTCTGGAGATACCGAGCTAGGGGCACGGAACTGTTCAGCAATCTGCTCGCCGTCAGTGATATCTGGCGAGGATAGATCGAAGGTAGGAAGGTCTTTCAACGGTGCGTAGGGATCAGGGCCAGGGAAATTTGGAGTATTAGTCATAAAACCAGTGTGCCGAAATTTTCTCCCAGGGCGCAAGGGATAGTTTCGGCTTTTTGGTCGGTGGAGGCTGCATTGGAGAAGTTTTCTGCCAGCTTTAAACAGCGAAAATAGCGCCGGTAGATGCGTGGAAAAGTGGATGAACTATCTCGATCATGCCGTTGCCAATATGGTTGGATGACAAGTGTGAGGCGAGAAGACATTTTCAACCGTTTATCCACTGCACGGATGCAACCCTTCCTTACCGAGAGTGACGGAAACTATAAAGATGCTTTAGCGCTATACAAATGGCACATGGAGCTATCGTCGGCAGTAAAGGAAGTTCTGGCGTTCACAGAAATCATTGTGAGAAATGCTATTGACGAAAAACTGACGCCTTGGAATGAACGGGAACTAGGACGTCCTAAAAGTTGGCTGCTCGAAGTTCCGGCTGCTCCTTTAGCTTCGATAATTGCGCAACAAAGAACCTCGGCGAATAGGAGTGCCAGAGCATCTGTAAGAGGGCGACCGAGTACTCACCCTCGCCATGACTGCGTGCCTAATCATGATGATGTGCTTGCACATACTACATTTGGTCTTTGGAAAGTGGTACTACCGAATCATCGCCCCGGCGCTAGTACTACGAATCCTCAAAATCAGGGGCGGAAGAAACTTTGGGAGGAAGCTATTGAATCGGCCTTCCCCCACGTGGAAGATCGAGACGGATCACAAACATATTGGAATGTTGTGCACTGCAATGAGCTGCGCAATAAGGTTGCACACATGGACAGTCTGCTGAATGTGGACGTAATCGACGAGTCACGTAGAGCATTCGCACTGATCCGCGCAATTGATCCACAACTGTCGACGTGGGTATCGTCTCAAAGCCGAGTTTCGGCAATTTTCAACAAACGACCAGGAAAATAAAAGAGAGCCAACTGGCGCTTACGTCCAGCAGACTCTCTTCACTCAGAGCAAGGGACCATGTCCTTGCTGTCCGGTTGCCACTATAAGTGACTGAGTATTGTGATGTCAAGAGGTAGTGCGGACACTTTTTGGGACAAGTTAAGCCATAGACATACGCCGAAACCCTTCGTTGTTAAGCTAACTATTTTCTGCCTCAACCTGGGAGTTTGACATGCCGGTTAGTCCAGGGTAAAGTCTCTTTTCGCATTCATGCGTTCCTGGTGGTCAGCTAATTCCAGGCTTCTTGGAAAGCATGTCTAACCCAATGTCCGGGTGGCGGAATGGCAGACGCGCTAGCTTGAGGTGCTAGTGCCCAACTAAACGGGCGTGGGGGTTCAAGTCCCCCTCCGGACACAAAAATCTAACCTAGGCTCCACGCCTAGGTTTTTTGCTTGTTGGCTTCATGCCACCAGATTTTTCCTCGCCTACTGTAGCGCCGAGGTCAACCGGAAGACGTTATCCAGGTAGCGCTGGCGTACTGGGCGCCTACTCCACTGCTCAAGCTGAAGTGGAATGCAGATTTCGCGATACTGGTCTGCGATCTTAGTTAGTTGTTCGACGATCGGGTTCGCACCTGTAAGCAGCGTGATCTCATAGTTCAAACCAAACGAACGCATATCCAGGTTGGAAGAGCCAAAAACGGCTACGTTGTTATCGATCACCATGAACTTTGAATGCAGGATCATTGGTGCCGGATACTGTAGGATCTTTACACCGGATTCTAACAGCGAGGTGTAATAAGAACGCTGCGCATGGCCAACCATGAATTGATCCGACTTTTCATTCACGTATAGCTCTACATCAATGCCGCTATAAGCAGCCGTCGTCATTGCCATCAGCAAGGACTCATCCGGAACAAAGTACGGGCTACACACGATAATGCGTTCGCTTGCTTGGTAAATCAGGTCATTGAAAACACGGAGATTCGGCTCGGTAGAGAATCCAGGCCCAGAAGGTAGCACTTGTACCACTTCATGTCCGGCCTCTTCGGCAGCGAGGTCAGAGCTAGTCAATACGGCTTGCTCTTTTGGTGCGTCGTAAAGCTCACTTTGCCAATCAACGGCGAACACGGCGTCGAACGCGAGCGCCACTTCCCCACGCAACTCGATCCACGTATCCACCCACTGGCGGCCAATCTCGTGGTTCTTCGGCTGCTGATATTCCGGCTCGATGAGATTCATGGAACCCATGAAAACAATCTCGCCATCGACGATCATCATCTTTCGGTGATTGCGTAGATCAAGGCGACGCCAGCGCAACTGGAAGAGGCTCACCGGCAACATCGGATGCCATGGAATTTCTGAGGAATTGAGGCGCTTTTTCAAACGTCGATAGCCAGGATATTTCCAGGAGCCAATTGGATCGACCAGTACTTTTACCGAGATACCGCGGTTATGTGCGCGCTCGAGAGCTTGAATGAAAGGCTCGGTGGTGTCGTCGAGAGCAAAAATATAGGACTGCACGTGGACGGTGCGTTGCGCGGCATCGATGGTCTCGATCATTCGATTGACAGACTGGTGGTACTCGGTACTAATACCGCAATAAGAGCTAGTCAGTGCGGGCATCGCTGTTAATTGGCGCACGAGCCTATGAGAAACCAACAATCCCGGTGATACCTGCGAGTGATGCGGAATATCGGGTAGGTGCTCGGTACGTTGGCGGATCAGCTGGTTTGCTTCGGACTGCAAGCGGTGACGCCTACCCGTAATACTGTTCGAGCCGAGCAACAAGAACAGTGGCAGGCCAAGCACGGGAATTAACAGAATCACTGCGAGCCAAGCGGTAGAAGCAGAAGGATTGCGGTTTTCCGGAACCCAACCGATAGCAATGAATTTAATCAGGTAATCAATCAACACAATGGCAAGTTGCCATCCAGGCGAGCTAGCAAGGAGGCTGGAAAAGCCACCGGTGATTAGATCCATGGAGCAACAGTGTACCGTCTTCAGTTATGACTGTGATGCCACAACAAACCGAGGCAGCAAAGCAACACAAAAGTTGGTTAAAGCTGGTTTCGTTGCTGGTATTCGCACTGGTCGCGGTTTGGGTAATCGCCCGGGTTCCTACGCCGACGCTGGATAGCATCCGGCAGTGGTCCGAAAGCTTGGGCGCTTGGTTTCCCTTCGCCTTTTTCGCCGGCTATGTGTTTTTCACCCAGTTCCCTATTCCCCGAACAGTCTTTACGTTAAGTTCCGGAGTACTTTTTGGCCCATTAGTGGGGATCGTGGTGGCAATTAGCGCGACGACGGTATCCGCAGGAATTTCTTTGCTGTTCCTCCGCTGGGTGGGTCGCGATGTGGTTCGACGGTGGCTGGTAAAAAGCACGCGGTTAATGGCGGTAGATCAGCGGTTGGCAGTGCGGGGTTGGGTGGCGGTTCTTTCGTTGCGCCTGATTGCCGGGGTGCCTTTTTCGGTGCTGAACTACGCGTGTGCATTATCCTCGATCCGTTTCTGGCCTTTCGTTCTGGCCACGGCTATCGGCTCGGCGCCAGGCACAATCGCAGTGGTGTTTCTTGGAGATGCCCTGATTGAAGGGCTGAATTGGCCGCTTTTGGTTGTGATGGGCGCGCTGATGCTGGTGGGTGCTGCGGGATTGCTCTGGGATGCCAAGCATCCGGTAATTGAAAAAGTGCGGTGATGCAGGGGTGCGAATTCCTGGGAAACACCGATTCGTTACTATTTAGAGTCAAGGCACATGGCTAGACTAAGGGCTGTGTTTGCAGTAGTGGGACAGTATCGTGGACGCGGTAAAAACCGAGCGCAGTACGTGCGAAAATCTGCGGAAGCGTTAAGCCGGCTGGAAGGAATCGATACGGTTCGGGTTGATGATATTGAGCGAATCTCTGCAACCCCTGACAATGCTGTTGCCACCACTACTTTGACCTTGGCGCTACTAGCCGCCGGCGATTGGGCAATTGCAATCGCAATCAGCCCGGAAGCCGATGTACGCCCTGACATCGCTACTGCCGCTGCAACGAAAGCAACAACGGCACTGAAATCATTCAAAACAGGCCGAGTGGAAGTGGTGCAATGGTTGGATTCCGAAGCTGGCTTTAGCAAAACGCAAAGCACGGAAAATATCGAAGCAACATTTTCTTTGCTACATCAGGTGATTTCCCGTCGTTCACATCAGGGGCGTGAAGCGACAAATCTGGTGCGCGCGGGCTGGACTCAGGTCGAAGCCGCAGAAGAGCTAGGCGTCTCGAAGCAAGCTATCAACCAACGGCTGCAAGCTGCCGGCTGGCATGCCGAGGAAGCCGGCTGGGCCTTAGCCGTTAACTTCCTGCAAGCTGCTCACGATGGTGTGCGGTAAGCCAGACTGATTCATCTGGGCCCTTCGGTACGATGCCAGTGGGATTAATGTCGGTGTGTACCTCGTAGTAATGCGCCTTGATCTGATCGAAATCTACCGTCTCTCCAAAACCAGGGGTCTGGTACAAATCCCGCGCATAGCCCCAAAGATTCGGCATCTCGGTGAGCTTATTGCGATTGCACTTAAAGTGTCCGTGGTAGACCGCATCAAAGCGAACCAAGGTAGTAAAGAGGCGCACATCTGCCTCTGTGATGGAATCACCCATTAAATAGCGACGTGTGGCCAGCCGATCTTCTAGCCAATCCATAGCTGTCCACAGCCGATCGTAAGCTGCGTCGTAAGCTTCTTGCGTTCCTGCAAACCCGCAGCGGTATACGCCGTTGTTTACCTCAGTGAAAATCCGCTTCATCACGGCTTCCATTTCCTCTAGCGTCTCTGGATCTTCGGGCCAGAGGCGCGGAGCGTCGTCGTGATGGAATTCTTTCCAATTGTGGGAAAACGAACGCGTGATGAAATCGAAATCGTTGGTAACTACTGCCCCGGTTTCTTCATCAACAATTGCTGGAACCGTAATGCCACGGTCGTAGTTAGGATCGCGCTTCAAATAGGCATCACGCAGGAAATGGATGCCCAGTACTGGATCAACTTCATCCGGATCGAGGTCGAAAATCCAGGAACGCGAATCATGCGTAGGCCCGGCTAGCCCCATCGAGATGGCATCTTCAAGACCTAAAAGTTTGCGTACGATAATCGCGCGGTTCGCCCATGGACAGGCGCGAGCGGCAATTAACCGATACTTCCCCACTTGTGGCGTAATCTCACCCTGGAGATACCGCATATCGCGTTTGAATTCGTCTTTTTCGACGTACTTTCCCGGGGTTCGCGTTTCAGTTTCTGCTTTGGAAGTAGACATGCCACCAAGATAGATGACATGTCTACAAAGGGCAATGTTGCTGAGGTGCTATTGGCCGTGGTGGCCTAGCTCCTCCTGGGCGCCATCTTCAATGGCTTCGGCCACGCTCTTGCGTTTAGCCTGAGCCTCCGCTGCCGGATCTTGCACTGGCCGGTTTGCTACTTCGTTGGCAGCAGCAACTGCGCGAGCAATTTCGGGGTTGGTCGAGGTATCGAACCAATCTTCCTCGCGACCAGCTTCTGCTTCTTGCCGATCCGCATCGCTGACCTTCGGTGGCTCGTATCGGAACACACCGTCTTCGTCTGCTTTACCAAAGGCACGAGCGAAGGCCTCTAAAGAATCGCCAAACTGCGAAGGCACCATCCACACGGTGTTGCCGTCTTTATTCGCCAACTCGGGCAGCTTCTCTAGGTACTGCCAGGCTAAAACTTCAGGGGTGAGCTGCGAGGCCTTCACCGCAGCATTAATCTTTTGCACTGCGCGTGCTTCACCTTGGGCAAGCAAGTACTTCGCAGCGCGTTCGCCTTCGGCGCGCAGCATCATGGCTTGGCGTTCGCCTTCTGCCGCCAAAATAGCAGCGTGCTTGTCGCCTTCCGCGGCAAGGATCTGTGCCTGCTTGCGGCCTTCCGCGGTTTTGATTTCCGCTTCGCGGGTACCTTCTGCAGTCAAGATCATCGCGCGCTTTTCGCGGTCTGCCTTCATTTGCTTTTCCATGGACTGCTGAATCGATGGAGGCGGCTCAATCGCTTTGAGCTCCACGCGGGCAATGCGCAACCCCCACTTCGCAGTGGCTTCATCTAGCTCGCCACGTAGCCGGCGGTTGATGTAATCACGTGAGGTCAGCGTCTCTTCCAGGGTTAGTCCGCCAACCACGTCGCGTAAGGTGGCTGTCGTAATCTGCTCGATACCGAAGATGTAATCGGCGATGCCGTAAATCGCGCGGGCAGGCTCGTTAACCTGGTACGTCACCACGGTATCGATTGCCACGGTTAAGTTGTCTTCGGTAATCACGGCCTGCGGATCAAACGTCACCATATTTTCGCGGGTGTCCACGGTCTGCCGTACGCGATCAATAAAAGGAATGATAAAGGTAATACCGCCGGATACGGTACGGGTATAACGGCCAAGGCGCTCGATAACCGCAGCTTTGCCCTGCGGCATCAAAACAATGCCCTTCACCAGGCAAGCTGCGATAAAAAGAATGATCAATACAGCCACAATGAGGCTAGCTTCCACGATCAATGTCTCCTTTAAAAAGGTGGTGTGAAGTCTTATATTTTTTGGCTGACAATCAGGGTGTTGCCGTCAACTGACACCACAGTTACCGGCATTTGAGCTTCGTAGGTTTCATTATCGGCGATTGCTCGAGCAGACCATACGTCGCCAGCAATGCGCACCTTCCCACCAGTGGCGGTGACTTCCTCTAGCACTACTGCAGTTTTACCTGGCAGGGTGCGGGCGTTTGATTCGAGCTCGTCGCTAGGTTCAGCAGATTGCAAACGACGACGCAACGCCGGACGTGCTGCCAAAAACAGCACCACCGTGGTGGCAGCGAACACAGCAACTTCCACCCACAACGGCACATCCGCCAAGCCAACACCGGCAGCTGCCAGAGCGCCTCCGGCGATCATCAGCATCGACAAATCAGCGACGATGGTCTCTAAGACCACTGCTCCGGCTGCAATCAGAAACCAAATCAGGAAACCCACGCCTGCCAGGCTAACCTAGAAATTCACTGGTGCCTACTGCTGCATGTGTGGCTCGGTGACAAAATCCACCAGACGCTCTACCGCCCCAATCAGATGTGGCTCTAGATCGCGATAAGAATTCACACTGCTATACACGCGACGCCAGCCATCCGTAGGGCTACCCCAGCCCAGGCGCTGGCAGATCCCCGTCTTCCAATCTTCCGTGCGAGGAATTTCTGGCCAGCTTTTAATACCTACCGAAGATGGCTTCACTGCTTGCCACACATCAACGTACGGATGGCCAGTCACCAGTACGTGCGGCCCTAGTTGCTGTGTGGCACGTGTTTCTTTCGTACCTTCGATCAGGTGGTCGGCCAGAACACCTACGCGCCGTTTCGGTCCAGGCTGGAACTCGTTTAACCACTGTGGCAGGTTATCTAGGCCGCCGATGTGCTCTACGACGACACCTTCCACCCGCAAGTCATGGCCCCACACGCGCTCCACGATGGCCGCATCATGGATGCCCTCCACCCAAATGCGGCTGGGCAGCGCAACTTGCGCTTGGACATTGCGCACCTTGCGCGAGCCAGAGCGCGAAAATTCCGGCTGGTTCGTGGCAGCAGGAGTCGGTTTCGGCCACACCAGCGTCACGGGTTTGCCCTCCAGCAGGAAGGCGCCAGGGCGCATCTTGAAAATACGTGTTACCCCGCGCCGGCCTTCGAGGCGTACAAACTCGCCGTCGTAGGTGCGCTCCACGCCGATGATCTCGCCGACAAACTCTTCCCCCAAACCAGGCGCAGTCTCTACCACGAGCCCCTTTTCGGCAGGCACCTCTGGTGGGCGTGGTTTGTTGGCATGCCGGGCATGGCCGCGTCGCCCGCCGAAAATATCCTGCGTTGCATAGGGGTCGTGGTATCGAGTCATAGCGTCCGCTAGCCTATCAGCATGCATTCTGAAGAACCGGCTTTTCAGCCCGGCACAAACCACTCCGATTCGCGGGTGCGTACTGTGTTTGAACAGGTGTGGTCGCCTACCCAGCATCTGGCATTGTGGCTGGCTGCGTGGGTTTCTGGCAATGCCACTTCCGATGATGTTTCGTGGGCTCTGCAGCAGTTCGCCGAAAATCATCAGCTGGATCGGCAGGATCTCGCCCCTGATCATGTGTGGTACCAGACCACAGACCTACAACCCCTGACGCGTTTAGAGCTGCTCACGCGTATTCGCCAGTGCTACACCGATTGGAACGAAAGCTCTGCGCCCCTGGATAAGTCGCCTGCGCGCGATCCATTCCCCGTACGACTGATCCTGTCCGGCCCCGGCGATCCTCCGCGTCTTCCTGCAGGTTCCAAGGCAGCCCAGCTTGCCGGGCTTTCTGGATCGGCGATCGTGTTTGCATGCGGTACTACCGCTGTTGGCAGCTCCGACCCGGCCTTCTCCGCCCTAATTCCACCCGTGCAGCAGAATCAACCGTGGACGTGGGTGGAAGATATAGGCGTCCTTCCCGACTCGGACTATTTATCCCCCGGTGCTGCAGATTTATTGCTTGCCGACGCGACGCGCTTGGCCGCCTCACAAATTGATCTGACGGGCGCTGATGTTTCCGGGACTATCCCGAACCCACGGCTGTTAGTCGGCACACTGCAAGATCATATGGATCTGGCGTATATCCCAGACACTGTGCCGCAGCGCAGTGCTCGGCTGTTCGCCCGCGCTGATACTGTAGCTGCAATCTTAACCGCGGCTGGACACGATGAATTTAGTGCGTATGATCCGCAACTGTTCCCACTATGGCGGCCAATACGGCAGGCGCGGATTGCAGCTTTTGAATATGCGCTAACCCAGTGGTTCGAACTAGATTAGCGCCCTAAACCGAGCTAGCGAGCAGTTGGTCGCTTCGGTGGCGTACAACAGTTTTCTGCACAAGGCATGCCATCGCAGCCCACACCGTATAGCGGTAGTTGGCCGAGACGGCGTGCGGGCAGGCCGTCTGTCTTTTCACGCACCAACTCGGTAACCATCTTGGCGAATGCAGACGATGGCCCTGGAGTGGCGGCGCGCTCAATCACGATGTCGTGGTGAGCCATTTCGTCTTGCAGCTCGGAATCAAGATCCCACACCACTTCTACGTGGTCGGAGATAAACCCAATTGGGCACACCACAGCAGCTTTGCAGCCATTGGCCACCAGCTTTTCCACGTGATCGACAACATCCGGTTCCAACCAAGGAATATGTGCGGGATCGGAGCGGGATTGCCACACGACGTCGTATTCTTCGATACCTAACTGCTTTGCCACCAGCGCGGAAGCTTCCGCAACCTGACGGGAGTACAAGTTTCCGCCATCGTCATTCGGGCCGGCAGCCTGATCAGCAGACAACGGAATCGAATGAGCGGTAAAGATCAGACGTGCTTCTTCACGGCGATCTTCGGGCAGCTTCTCAAACGAGATCGCTACCTGACGGGCGAACTCTTCAATGAATAGCGGATGATCGTGGAAACCCCGGATCTTTTCCATTCGCAGGTCTAGATCGTCGAGTTCATTGCCTAGCTCATTGAGAGTACGGGCAATATCCTCGTGATACTGCTGGCAGCCGGAGTAACCTGCCCACGCACTGGTAGCGAAAACCAGTGCATTCTGCACACCGGCATCAGCCATTTCGCGGGCGGTGTCCTCTACCAGCGGATGCCAATTGCGGTTACCGAAGTAGATTGGCATCTCTACGCCTTGGTTGCGGAACTCTTCCGAAACGTTGGCGATGATTTCGCGGTTGCAGTCATTCAAAGGCGACTTTCCACCAAAGTGGCGATAGTGCTCGCCTACTTCGTCGAGGCGCTCCGGAGGGATTCCGCGACCACGCGTGACATTTTCCAAAAATGGCCGGACGTCTTCCATTTTTTCCGGGCCACCGAAAGAGAGTACAAGCAGTGCATCGTAGTTGCCTGCGGAAGTCATGATGTGTAGTTCCTCGCCGATCCAGTCGAGCTTAAAAGTGCTTAAAAGATGTAAACAGAATAAACAGTATTGCGTAATGAAGTTTTTAAAAGAAGCCTTTGGCGGACTATGGTACCCGTCGCGAATTATGCAAACTAAATGCCACCGCTAAACAGAGAAACGCAAACGATCCCAACAGCCATGGCCTGGGGTTTTCGGCTCGGCGTAATTCATAGCCAATATCATTCGATAAATCGTCGTAGACCTCGCGCAGTTGTTCTAGAGAACTGGCTGCGTAGAAGTCACCTTCAGTGATTCGTGCGATTTCCATAAGCGATTCATCGTCGTTAGGCACGGGGATCGTCTCGTTATCGATCGTCACCACTCCCGAAGGGGTGCCGAAGGAAATGGTGTTGATCGGAATGCCGAGTTCAGCAGCTTCCCCCGCAGCGGTGTACGCCCCACGAGGATCATCCAATTCGGTGGGAATTGTTTGCTTACCGTCGCTAAGCAGCACAATCGTTGCCGGAGGTGGGCCTTCTACCCCGCGGATCGACTCGCCGAAATTCGCAATCGCATCCAGGGCTGCTTTGATGGCATCGCCGGTGGCAGTAGCCGAGGACAACTCCGCACCCGAGAGCGCGCGCTGGACGGTTTCGTGGTCAGTAGTCGGCGTCACGGGGGTTTGTACGCGGCCAGAGAAGGTCACTAAGCCAACGTTTAAGTCGTTGGGCAGCGACTCGATGAACTCACGCCCCGCTTGCTTTGCAGCGGTTAGGCGATCAGGCGCTACGTCGTTAGCCGCCATAGAAAAGGAAACGTCTACGGCCATCATTACCGTTGCTCGATTGCGCGCCACCTTCGTCTCCGAAATCGGGCCGGCCAGAGCGATAATCAGAAAGCTCAAGGCCACCAGCAGCGATATGGGTGCGATGTGCTTCATCCAGGTGCGACCACTCGGTGCAACATCTGCCAGGATCTGGAAATTGCCAAACACTAACGCGCGCTGGGTGCGGCGGCGCTGTAACCAGACATACGCGATCGCAGCGCCAACAGGAACTAGCAGTGCGAGAAGCCATTCGGGATATGCGAACAAAGCGTTCATCGAAGAGCCTCCTGGCGTTGGAAACCGCGCGCGAAGCTTAAGACCCAGTCGGTATCCGTGCGCAGTTCAATTACCCGCGCTTGGGAGCGTCGTAAAGCTGAAGTTACTGCGTCGTAATGCTGCTGTGCTGCTGCTGCGTAACGACGCCGAGTTGCCGCGTCAATAGTGATATCCAGGTGCTTTCCAGTATCTGCATCCGCTACAGTGACCGGCCCGTCGCCGGGTAAGGCTAAATCAGAAGGATCGACCAGCCGGAGTACTAGCACCTGCGACATCGACTGCACGAGCCGCAACGGTTCCACCCAATCGAGGGGCCCAAGAAAATCGGAAATCACCACAGTGAGCCCAGTGCGCTTACCGCGGCGAGCCACAGCAGTTAAATCCGTAGCCAAGGTGCCACCGGTAGTCGAGACAGCAACGTTCTTTGCCAGGCGTAGCGCGTGGTCGCGTCCGCTACCCGGAGCTAAGGATCGGCCACTGCCGTAGAACAAGCCGGTTGAGCTACCCGGAGAATTATTCAATAGTGCGATCGCCAAAGCCGAATTGAGCAGCAGATGATGCTTGGTTGTGGTGCCAGAACCGGAGAGCAACCGCGATTGCGCATCGGCAACTACCCACACTTGGAGCTCGCGTTCTGCTTCAGGTTCCCGGACATGAGGCACGCCGGTGCGTGCAGTTACCGCCCAGTCCATACGACGGACATCGTCGCCGAATTGGTACTCGCGCGCAGCATCCGGATCAGAACCGGGGCCGGTTGCAAACGACGCAAAAGAACCACGAAGCAGACCATCCAGCCGGCGAGTGATGGTGAGCTCCAGATAAGTGAGCATTCTGTCAAGCTCTGAAGCTTGACGAAGTGGAGTTGTCATGCGTCTTATCCTGCAGAAATCTCCGGCAAACGCACACGAGCCAAGATTTGCTCCACAATGGTATCGGCAGTCACTTCGTCCGCCAGCGCTTCATAGCTGAGCACCAAGCGATGTCGCAAAATATCTGGCATCACTTGCACTACATCAGCAGGAATTACGTAATCACGCCCCTGAAGTAATGCATGGGCACGTGCTGCGGTCACGGCACCCAAAGTTGCGCGTGGCGAAGCCCCATAACTAAGCCAACGGCTGACATCATCAAGGCCGGCTCGCGCCGGCTTGCGCGTCAATTCGATCACCGCCACTACGTAATCAATCAAGGCATGATGGACGAACACTTCGCGGGTCTTGCGCTGGAGCTCCCGAATCGCTTCCGGAGTAAGTACCTGTGTGGCCTCCGGAGGTGTCGTCCCCATCCGATAGACGATCTCGCGTTCTTCGGCAGGCGTGGGATATTCCACTGGCACCTTGAATAAGAAGCGGTCGCGCTGCGCTTCAGGCAGCTGATAGACGCCCTGGTTTTCAATCGGGTTTTGCGTCGCCAACACCATAAACGGTGCGGGCACCGGAGTCGAGGTACCTGCAATGGACACCTGATGCTCCGCCATCACTTCCAGTAGAGCCGACTGGACTTTCGCAGGAGCGCGGTTAATTTCGTCGGCAAGCACCACGTTGGCCATAACCGGACCTGGCTCGGTAATGAACTCACCGGTGTCCTGGCGGAAAATGCGGGTACCCACGATGTCGGAAGGCACTAGATCGGGCGTGAACTGAATACGCGAGAAGGAACCGCCAATAATTTTCGCAAAGGTAGAAACCGCTAGCGTCTTGGCAACGCCAGGCACACCTTCTAATAACACGTGCCCGCCAGCGAGCATCGCAACTACTAACTGCTGGCACAAATGCTCCTGGCCTACTACCACGCGACTGAGCTGAGCCAATACCGGCTTCAGATCGGGGATCTCCAACTCACCGGTGTGCGGTGGTACGGCGCTATGCGCAGGTACAGAACCGTGGTTAGAGCCGTGGTTGGGCGAAAATTGAAAAGTCACAGTGTCCGAGCCTAACGAAAAAACGAAACGCCCGGAGATAAGTTTTCCGAGCGTTATCAGGTTTGAAAGAGTTGAAGGAGCAACCTAGAGCAGGCGAACGACGTTTGGTGCCATACCGTTGTAACGCACTGGCACTACGCGCACCGTGGAGCCGGATTGTGGCGCTTCTACCATCGTGCCATCGCCGAGGTAGATCGCTACGTGGCCGTGGCCGTTCGGCCCCCAGAAAAGGAGGTCGCCGCGCTGCATCTGCGATACCGGGTAGTGCGTGCCACGCTGGTACTGGTATCCGGTGTAGTGAGGCAATTCAATTCCCACTGCTGCGTAGGCGTACAAGGTAAGGCCGGAGCAGTCGAAACCAATCTTGTTGTAGTCGCCGTGCGAGTCTGCGACACCGCCATCACGGATGCCTCGCGACGGGCCGTTAGCGGTACCGCCACCCCAAGCGTATGGCGTTCCAACCTGGCTCAAGGCGCGGTTGACTACGGCCTCGATCTTGGCGGCGCGGGATCCAGCAGTTGGGCTAGAAGCCTCTGGGTTGGTTGGCGTTGCCGTGGCTGCGGTGGTGCCCGTAACGTCAGCTGAACCTGTGGTGTCGCTGGAGCTATCTGCACTGGTAGAGCTGTTGTTTGTGGTGGTATCGGTTCCAGTGTCTGCGCTTGAACTGCCGGAGCTAGAGCTATCGGTGGTCGTGCTGCTATGCGAGGCGGAACCCGAGCCGGTGGATTCCGTTTCTCGTTCAGCTGCTGCTTCTGCTGCACGACGAGCGGCTTCACTTGCTGCTTCGCTGGCTACGTCTCGGGCAGACTCCGCGAATTGAGCCGCAGCATCGTTTACTACCTGGGCAGCTTCGGCTTGAGCTATTGCAGAACTATCCTCGGTTGCGTTGGAAGAAGCGTCGTTCGCATTTTCGGCTTCGGAAGCGCCAGCTGGTTCAGCTGCCTCTGTCTCACCACTATCGGTAGCCTGGCTGCGAGCCTGAGCATTCTGCTCTTCACGAGCCTGCTGCGCAGCTTCGCGAGCAGCTTGATCTTCCGCTTCCTTACGCTGTGCATCAGATTCGTATTGTTCGGCGTTTTCGTTGACTTCGCGGACTGCTTCGCGTGCAGCCTCAAGTGCTGCCTGTGCGGTAGCACGTTGACGCGCAGCCTCCTCGTAGGCACGCTGCTCGGATTCGAGCTCCTGGTTTGCTTCAACATAAGCGTTTTCCGCATCAGTCTGTCGCTGTTGAGCTGCAGCTTCCGCCTCTTCCGCCGCATCCTTCTTCGAGCGCAGATCCGATTCCGCGTTCGCTTGTTCGGTGCGGTTGCGATCCAGTTGATCGACTACTGCCTTTTGCTTTTCTGCTTCACGACGCATTGCGGCGGCTCGGTCGAGGGCCTCAGCAATATCGTCGGCGCCCTTAATCGAAGGAGATCCCGAGTGGCCTTGGCGTGCAATCATCCGGGCGATGCTGCCGAAGCGCTTTTGAGCCTCGCGAACTTCAGCCCGGACACGATCAAGGTCGGTGCGTGCGACGTCAACTGCTTCCCGGGCGGCCACGGCGGCTTCGCGAGCACGGTCGAGATCCACCATCGCTTTGTTGACGTTTTCGCGCACCGTACCGATCTGAATTTCCAGTTCGTTAACGCGGCGTTCAAAAGCGCTAGAGGTAACCACCAGCGATTGCAGGTAAGAGTCTGCATTGCGAGCGACCTCATCGGCGTAAGCAATCGCGCCGCCGCTGAAGTTGCCACTGAGCTGTTGATTCGATTGTGGGTTGGCTAGGGCGACGGGCGAAGTTGAAGCAATAAAGGCTGCAACAACTGCGCCGGCTACCGGGCGCGAGATAAGTTTCGCACGGGTGAGACGGCTTCGTGCCACCGATGTCTCCTCACGGTCGACGTCAAGTTCTTTACAAGAAAAGCAATGGGGCAGCTTTACTTTGCAGGCAACCGCAAGGACTATCAGGCAGCCCAAATTGACAGGTGGACATTTCCATCGACCGGCAACTTCCCCATTGCCGACGTCAGTGCTACGCCCTTGACTGTCTGTTGACTGTGCTTACAAGAGTCAAGCTGTCAACCTAGATCGCATGAATCTCTCCAGGTATTAACTGCAACAGTACGACACTTGAGTACCTGGATAAACATCTTTCACATAAATATCACTAGTTAGTCAGGCTGTAATCAGATCGTTATACAGCCTGGCCTGGGGTTATTGCTTTGTCAGTATTTAGTGTGATTTAGAACACATTTAGAAAAGTCAACGGCGTGTCGTTGGGAAAGTTTTGGACGAAACTGTCAACCGCCTGTCTAGAAACCCTCGCGGTCAAGGGTTGTAGCTTGACTAAAAAGTGCGAGAAGCTCGAGTCAGGAACTACCTCTGCCCTAGTTGGAACGTTGCTTCTTGGCTTGCTTTACCCAATACGCGGCTAAAGAAATCAGGGTAATTGCGATAATAGCGCCTACCGCTAAGCTGCCTAACATCCACGGCCAAGCCCAGTCGGTAGCCTCTGCTAGGAAAAGATCGAGAGCTTCAGGTTGAGTCATCACCGATGTGGGTTCGGTTTCAGTCTGAATCATCTCGGCAGTCGCTCTATTTAATGCCCCTTGTGCCAAGGTGTCCGATGCAGTAACAGCCGCATGAGGTGTGCGCACCATGACGGTGCCACCAAAATGGTCCACTAAATTTTCCGCCAGGCTGTACATCGACGTGTGGTCTTCGTAGTCAACAGGATTGATATCTAAGACCACTAAATGAAAAGGAGTATCTAACCGCTCGGCTGCATGATCTAGTACCGGCCGGTAGGCGTCTGCTAGATCAGAGTTAGTGGTAAATAATCCATCTTCGAACTCTGGAATCAACGCGTCAGCCGTGACATCGTCAATACCTATATATTCCGAAGGATTATCTGCTGTGGCGGTCATGTCTGCGATTGTCTCACGTAATTATGGCTCGTGGGTGTAACCGGTATCGGCGCGCCGTGACCCCAATAGATACAACAGAACGCTTGTACTGTTAGAGTTGTCAGTGAGGAACCGATCACACTGGTTGCATTTCTATGTTCCCTTCCAGAATTGATCCGGCACCTAGATAAAGAAACGCGTTAGCACCGCTTGCTGTCGTTGAACTATTACGAGTGCGTTTAACGATGGTTATTAGCGCTAACGACGTTGAACATCGATGAAGAACTGGAGCGCACTGTGACTGAAAGCAAGAACTCCTTCGACTCCAAGAAGGTTCTCGAGGTCGGCGACAAGTCTTACGACTACTACGCCCTCGATGCCGTACCAGGAATGGAAAAGCTGCCATACGCACTGAAGGTGCTGGGCGAAAACCTCCTGCGTAATGAAGACGGCGCAAATATCACCGAAGAACACATTAAGGCTGTAGCGAACTGGGATCCTTCTGCTGATCCAAGCATCGAAATTCAGTTCACCCCTGCACGCGTAATTATGCAGGACTTCACCGGCGTTGCCTGTGTGGTGGACTTGGCAACGATGCGTGAAGCAGTGAAGACCCTGGGTGGCGATCCGGATAAGGTGAACCCGCTGAACCCAGCTGAAATGGTGATCGACCACTCGGTGATCATTGAAGCCTTCGGTAGCGAAGATGCAATCGAAAAGAACGTTGAAATTGAATACCAGCGCAATGAAGAGCGCTACAAGTTGCTGCGTTGGGCAACGGGAGCTTTCTCTAACTTCCGTGTTGTTCCTCCAGGAACGGGCATTGTCCACCAGGTAAACATCGAGTACTTGGCTCGCGTGGTCTTCGACAACGAAGGCGTTGCCTACCCAGATACTTGTGTGGGTACCGACTCGCACACCACCATGGAAAACGGCCTTGGTATTCTTGGCTGGGGCGTGGGTGGTATCGAGGCCGAGGCAGCAATGCTGGGTCAGCCAATCTCGATGCTGATTCCTCGCGTGGTTGGCTTCAAGCTCACCGGCGACATCAACCCAGGTGTGACCGCTACCGACGTGGTGCTTACCATCACCGACATGCTGCGTCAGCACGGTGTTGTGGGTAAGTTCGTGGAATTCTACGGCGCAGGCGTTTCCAAGCTTCCTTTGGCAAACCGCGCCACTATCGGCAACATGAGCCCGGAGTTCGGTTCTACTGCAGCGATCTTCCCAATCGACGAAGAAACCGTTCGTTACCTTGCTCTCACCGGCCGTGATCAGGAAACCCTGGATCGCGTCGAGGCTTACGCCAAGGCACAGGGCATGTGGTTGGACGAGAACACTCCAGAGGTCGAATACTCCGAGTACCTCGAGTTGGATCTTTCCACCGTGGTTCCTTCGCTTGCAGGTCCGAAGCGTCCGCAGGACCGTATTGAGCTGTCGAGCTCCAAGGAACAGTTCCGCAAGGATCTGCACAACTACTCTGATGGCGAGATCAAGGGTCTGGTAAACGCTACCGCGCCTGAAGAGGGCGAAGGCGACGAATACAACCAGTCTCGTGAAGGCCATGGCGAATCTGCCGCCGAAGGTGCAGAAGGTCGTCCATCCTCGCCTATTACCGTGAAGTCGCCAAATGGTGGCGAGTACACCCTGGACCACGGCATGGTCGCTATCGCTTCCATTACCTCTTGCACCAACACCTCGAACCCATCCGTGATGGTCGGCGCTGGTCTGTTGGCTCGCAATGCTGTGGAAAAGGGTCTGTCTGCAAAGCCTTGGGTGAAGACTATTTGTGCCCCAGGTTCTCAGGTGGTGAACGGCTACTTCAAGCGTGCTGATCTGTGGAAGGATCTGGAAGCTCTGGGCTTCTACCTCTCCGGCTTCGGTTGCGCTACTTGTATTGGTAACTCCGGCCCATTGCCAGCGGAAATTTCGAAGGCAATCAACGAGGCAGACTTGGCTGCTACCGCCGTGCTGTCCGGTAACCGTAACTTCGAAGGTCGTATCTCCCCAGACGTCAAGATGAACTACTTGGCTTCGCCAATCCTGGTTATTGCCTACGCAATTGCCGGCACCATGGACTTCGACTTCGAAACCCAGCCACTGGGTCAGGATAAGGACGGCAACGACGTCTTCTTGAAGGACATCTGGCCTTCCACCGAAGACATCGAATCCACCATCACCGATTCGATTTCCTCGGAGCTTTACGACGAAGACTACGCCGATGTGTTCGCTGGCGACGATCGCTGGCGTGCACTGCCAACTCCAGAAGGTAAGACCTACGCTTGGGAAGATTCCTCTTCCTACATCCGTAAGGCTCCTTACTTCGACGATATGGAGATGGAACCATCGCCAGTATCCGACATCAAGGGTGCTCGCGTTTTGGCTGCTTTGGGCGACTCGGTTACTACCGACCACATCTCCCCTGCTTCTTCGATTAAGCCTGGTACCCCAGCTGCTCAGTACCTCGACTCCATGGGTGAAGCACGCAAGGACTACAACTCCTTGGGCTCCCGCCGTGGTAACCACGAGGTCATGGTGCGCGGTACCTTTGCGAACATTCGTCTGCAGAACGAGCTTCTCGACGGTGTTACCGGTGGTTACACCCGCGACTTCACTCAGGAAGACGGCCCGCAGTCCTACATCTATGATGCAGCGAACAACTACCGCGAAGCCGGTGTGCCGCTAATCGTGATCGGTGGTAAGGAATACGGCACTGGTTCGTCGCGCGACTGGGCAGCAAAGGGCACTTTGCTCTTGGGTGTCAAGGCTGTCATCGCCGAGTCCTTCGAACGTATTCACCGTTCGAACCTGATCGGCATGGGCGTTGTGCCATTGCAGTTCCCAGAAGGCGAATCCTGGAAGTCGCTGGGCATTGATGGCACCGAGACCTTCGATATCGCTGGTATCGAGGAGCTCAACGAAGGCACTACCCCGAAGACCGTCAAGGTAACTGTTACCAAGGAAAATGGCGACAGCTTCGACTTTGATGCACTCGTCCGCATCGACACCCCTGGTGAGGCCGACTACTACCGCAACGGCGGCATTCTGCAGTTCGTATTGCGGAACATGCTAAAGGGCTAGTTGTTCGACTATGCCGAAGGTCAGTGATAATGACCTAGCGTCGCGGCGGCAAGAGATTCTCACTGCCGCCCGACGCTGTTTTTCTGAGTACGGTTACGACGGCGCTACCGTCGCACGCTTAGAACAAGCAACCGGAAAGTCACGTGGCGCGATCTTCCATCACTTCGGTTCTAAAGAAGGTCTCTTCATGGCATTAGCCGAAGAAGACTCGCTGAGGATGGCTGAGGTTACTTCGAGCTCCGGTTTGGTTGAGGTGATGCGCGATATTGTCTCGCATCCCGATCAACACGGTTGGCTGGGTACCCGCTTGGAGATCGTACGTCGGCTGCGTACCGATGCCGATTTCCGTCGCCAGTGGCTCGAACACCAAGACAAGTTGGACGAGGCCGTGTTAGCTCGACTCGAGCATTCGGCTTCCTCGGGTGCACTGCGCAGTGACTATTCCGGTGAATCGATCCGGCTGTATTTGGAGCTGATCCTCGATGGGATTATTTCCCGGTTGGCAGCCGGACGATCAGTAGAAGGGCTCACCGAGGTTCTCGAGCTAGTAGAGAATTCGGTGCGAGCACCTAAGGGGTGATACGTGGGTGCGCATGTTGTTGTGCACCACACGAAAGTTGGACTAAGCTGTCTAGTTATGTCCGAGCCAAAGTTTTTGCTGGTTGCCCTGCGGGGCGATCCAGAAGTCGCTGCAATTGAATATGGCGATTTTAGGCGAGCTACTGGCTTGGCTGATAGGCAGCTAGACCACTTGATCGTCGATTCCCTCGACGTGAAATTACCGCCACTGGAAAATTACTGTGGCATCTTTATCGGTGGCAGCCCGTTTAACGTCACGGACTGGGATCATTGCCCACTGCAGAAGCATTCTCATGATTTACTCTATGAAGTCTTAAGTTCTGCTATCCCGTCGTTTTTCACTTGCTATGGCAACGGCTACGTAGCCTTCACCTGCGGCGGCGAGGTTAATCGGCTTTATGGTGAGCCTGCTGGCACCACCGAGGTGCGCCTGACTGCAGCAGCTGAGACCGATCCGATCTTCCAGCATCTTCCTAGCGCTTTCACCGCACTTACCGGGCATAAAGAATCCGTAGCTGTGCTGCCGGAAAATGCAGTTTTACTTGCTGAAGGGCCAACCTGCCCTCACCAGATCTTCCGCTGGGGCAAGAACAACTGGATGACCCAATTCCATCCAGAGCTCGATGCCGAAGCGATCCTGTTGCGGATGTCCTACTACCAAAACGAGGGTTATTTCCGTTCCGATCAGGTCGCCGAAATTGCCCAGCGCGTACATCAGGCAGACACTAGCGCTGCTGATAGTATTCTGAAACGCTTTGTGCACTATTGTGTGTCTCAGCTGTGTCCGGTTGCCTAGTTTGGCCTGTCTGGTAAGTGGAAGAATTCGATGAAGCCTGTTTTATTACTATCCACCCGTGGCGAGGATGCAGCGGCTCATGCGGAACAGCTTTCATTCGCCCGTGCGGCCTCGATCGCTCCCGCATACCTGCATCAACTCCGGGTGGAGAAGCTGCGCACCGCCCAACTAGAGGCCTGGGCTCATACTGATCTTTCGGCGTTTTCAGCAATCATTGTTGGAGGCGGGCCATTTAATGCTTCCGATCCGAATAAATCAGAGCATCAATTGGAGATCGAAGCTTTTTTCGATCAGCTGATTGCGCAAGTCTTATCGCAGCAGATTCCGTTTTTCGGCGCGTGCTACGGCGTTGGCCTACTCGGTGCTGCTAGCAACGCCACGATCTCTGACAAATATGGTGAAGCCGCAGCAGTAGTGGACATTACTTTGACTGATGCGGGATTATCCGATCCGGTACTGCGAGGGCTGCCGACGACGTTTCCTGGCATCGTTGGCCACAAAGAAGCAATCGAAGTCTTGCCGAATCACGCAGCCGGCTACGATATCGACGTTCTTGCCAGCGGCGCCCACTGCCCGGTGCAGATGTTCCGCATGGGCTCAAAGGCGTATGCTACGCAGTTTCATCCGGAACTCGATGCTGATACCTTCAAGCAGCGGTTAGATATTTACGCTGATCGAGGTTATTTTGTGGCTGGTGGCGACCGCAAAGCAGTTGCTCAAGCTCGGCAGCGTCCCGTGCATCTGGCAGGCGCAATGCTGAAAAACTTCATCGAGCTTGCCCGCACTGAGTCCTAAGCGAGCCCTAAGCGAGTCCTAAGCTAGTTCAACGATCTCCATGTAATCGTCACTCCAAAGATCTTCGGTGCCATCCGGCAGAATGATCACGCGCTCTGGATCCAAGGATTTTACTGCCCCGGGATCGTGAGTAACCAGTACCACCGCCCCTTCATAGGTCTTCAAAGCATCGAGGACTTGTTCGCGGCTGATGGGATCAAGGTTGTTTGTTGGCTCGTCGAGAAGCAAAACGTTAGCACCCGAGCTCACTAGCGAAGCCAGAGCTAGACGCGTCTTCTCACCGCCAGACAACGTACCGGCAGGTTGTGCCAGTTGATCGCCGGAGAACATAAACGCACCCAGCAAGCTGCGCAATCGAGGTTCATCTACCTCTGGGCAGGCAGCCACGATGTTTTCCCACACGCTGTGTTCGGGGTTGATGGTGTCGTGCTCCTGAGCGAAGTAGCCAATTTTCAGGCCATGGCCAGTAACAATGCCACCTTCGCCGTCGGTGCGTTCTACCCCGGCCAGTAGCTTCAGCAGCGTGGTTTTACCAGCGCCGTTAAAGCCCAGCACTACCACGCGTGAACCACGATCGATAACTAGGTCGACGCCGGCAAACACTTCCAAAGACCCATACATTTTGGTCAGTCCGGTGGCCTTCAACGGAGTTTTTCCACACGGCGCTGGTTTTGGGAAGCTGATGCTAGCTACTTTGTCGGCCACGCGAATGTCATCGACTTGCTCCACGATGCGATCTGCGCGAGCCAACATCTGCTTTGCGGCTCTCGCTTTTGTGGCCTTAGCACCGAAGCGTTCTGCTTGTTGGCGCAGCGCTGCGGCTTTCTTTTCCGCGTTGGCTAGTTCGCGTCGCCGACGGGTTTCGTCTGCTGCGCGGGCATCGACGTAGCGTCGCCAGCCCATGTTGTAGACGTCAATCTCTGCGCGCATCGCATCAAGGAACCAGACCTTGTTACACACGGCGCGGAGCAATTCCACGTCGTGAGAGATCACCACCAAGCCGCCTTCGTGCTTCTTTAAAAAGCTGCGCAGCCAGGTAATGGAATCGGCGTCCAGGTGGTTGGTCGGTTCGTCGAGTAGCAAAGTAGTTGCCGACTTCCCGGTGCCTTCCGTGGCAGCAAACAGAATCTGCGCCAATTCAACGCGGCGGCGCTGCCCACCCGATAACGTCTTTAGCTGCTGATCCAAAACGCGATCCGGCAAGCCCAGCGCGGAACAGATGCGCGCGGCTTCGGCGCCGGCTTCATAGCCGCCAAGGCTGTGGTAGCGCTCCTCCAAGCGCGAGTATTTCTTAATTGCGGCGTCGCGTTTGCCTTCCGAGATAGCCGTTTCCATGATTTCTTGCTGACGGTCCATGCTGCGCTTAATGGAATCCAGCCCACGTGCAGAGAGCACACGGTCGCGTGCAGTTTGCTCGATGTTGCCCTCGCGCGAATCCTGGGGCAGATACCCTACCGGCCCGGAGGTAGTCACCGTCCCACCGTAAGGTTTCGTCTGCCCGGAAAGTGCTCGCATCGTGGTGGTCTTACCCGCACCATTGCGTCCGACTAATCCAATGCGATCACCAGGTTGGATACGCAAATGATCACCAGGAGCAGACACAAGCGTGCGCGCCCCTGCACGGACTTCAAGATCATGGGTAACAATCACGAACGGGTAGCCTACCAGGCACCGCTAAAGTGAGTTTATGTCTGCCTTACGACGACGTGTGCCCCACCGTCCTATCGACCACCTGCACGTAATTGGTGCCGGTCCTGCGGGGCGGTTGTTGGCTGCAGCAGCTAGTCGGCGGGGCTTAGACGTCACTCTTTCGGATCCAAGCTTGGCTGGCCAGCCGAACCTGCCTGCCACGATCGGTGTTTGGATGGATCAATTGCCGGATTGGTTGCCGGATGGTTTCCTGCGCAGCCGATTTCAGCCGCAAGTGATTGTGGCAGAACCGGGTAAGCGGGGGTCGCGCAGTGTGAAGCTGTCGCGTGAATATGGTGTTGTCGACAACCAAGAGTTGGCGCAGCTGGGTGGATATCAGGCGGATCCTCAGGTGATTACGCGGGAGCAAATGGACGCTGAGGATGAGGCACCTAAAACAGCAGTGGTGTTTACAACTGGGAAAGGCCTGGCTAGGAGCAAGAGTACTGCTGTTGCCGATGCAGGCGGTGAGCGAGAGCCTGCCGCAAGCCCGTACTACCAATTCGCTTACGGCCAGGTCTTTCGGGAAACAGATCTGCCAGACAAGGTGCGGCAACCAACGTTGATGGATTTCCGCCGACCTGATCGTCCCGAGGTTCCTAAAGAACTCTCCGCAGAACTAGCTCATCTGTACGATACGATTCCGACCTTTTCTTATCGCCTGCCACTAGGTGATGGGACTTGGCTGATTGAAGAGACCATTCTCGCAACTGCGGTTCGTGATCAATTCCCCACTGCGAATAAACGCACACTGCATCATCCTCGGGTTACCGTTGCCAATGCTGAAGCTGCACTCCAATATTTGCGGTTGATGCAAGGGAAACGCTTGGAAATGATCGGTGTTGATTCGAACCTCGCCATCGATGACGAGGTAGTGGCATTCCCGATGCTCAGTCCGTTGCTCAATCGGGCTGACATAACCAATAAAACCAGCACACCAAGCACAACCAGCACACCAAGCAAGTACCAGCATTGGGGTTTCGGTTCGGTTGGTGTGCGCTCGCGCAGCGGAAAGCCAGCTGGCTCCTGGCTCCATCCGGCTACTGGCTATAGCGTGGGCGCCACAGCAGCAACCGTCGACAGCCAAGTAGAACGCATCCTCGCTGGCATTGCTCCGCAGCCACCGGGAGGAAGATTCGCGGGGATCTTGCTGCGACGCGGTCTCGGCGCACTGCTCGAGTTCCCGCCACGGCAAACGCAAATATTTTTCAGTGCTTTCTTTGATCTGGCGCCGAAGCGAATCGAGGCATATCTCACACCCGGCAGCACTTCACGCTCACAAAATCGCCCCTCCAAAACTGCCAATCTAGCCACGAACCTGGAATTACTCCGAACCATGTTGGCTTTGGCGGTTCCACTAATCAGACGAGATAAAGCGACACTATGGCAACTGCTTAAAGGATTTAGCCGTGGAGTTATATATTTAAACGCATGACTTCGCCAGAACCCGTAGACGCTATTCCAAATAGCGCCGAAAAATCCTCAGCTAGACAGCTGCAGCGACGGTTACAAGCTCGCCACCTAAACATGATTGCCATTGGTGGTGCAATCGGTACCGGCCTGTTCGTTGCCTCTGGTGCCACTATTTCTCAAGCCGGCCCAGGTGGTGCATTAGTTGCTTACTTGCTGATTGGTCTGATGGTGTGGCTGGTGATGCAGTCGCTCGGCGAGATGGCTGCCTACTTGCCGGTTGCTGGCTCGTTCCAGGAATATGGCACGCGCTATGTTTCCCCAAGTTTCGGGTTCGCTATCGGGTGGAATTATTGGTTCAACTGGGCAATTACGGTTGCTGCAGAATTGGTCGCCGCCGCTTTGGTGATGCGGTATTGGTTCCCTGATGTCCCAGCGATTGTGTGGTCAGCGCTGTTCTTGTTGCTGATCTTTGTGTTGAATGCGTTTTCGGCACGTGCTTTTGGTGAAGGCGAATTCTGGTTTGCTGCCATCAAGGTCATTACCGTTATCGTTTTCTTGATTTTGGGCGTGGCCATGATCTTCGGTGTGATGACGGGCAGCTCCCCTGGCTTTTCGAATTGGACGCTTGACGACGCGCCTTTCGTCAACGGCGGACTCGGCCTACTGGCGGTATTCGTGGTAGCTGGTTATTCGTTCCAAGGCACGGAAATGGTTGGCGTGGCTGCCGGCGAAGCCGAAAACCCAGAGCGCACGATTCCAAAAGCGATTCGGACTATCTTCTGGCGTATCCTGCTATTCTACATCGGTGCGATTACGGTTATTGGTTTCTTGATTCCTTATACCGATCCGAACTTGTTGCGTTCTTCCGAGGACAATATTGCCGTCAGTCCATTTACCTTGGTGTTCGATACCGCTGGTGTCGCATTTGCCGCGGCTTTGATGAACGCCGTGATCCTTACCTCGGTGCTTTCGGCCGGCAACTCTGGTCTTTATGTCTCTACCCGTATGCTGTTCGCATTATCGCGCACTGGCCAGGCACCGAAATTCTTCGGCAAAGTCAATAACAACGGCGTGCCAATGCGCGCGCTCTGCGCTACTGCATCGATCGGAATGTTCGGCTTCTTAACCTCGCTGGTAGGCGATGGCGTGGCTTATACCTTCTTGCTCACGCTCTCTGCGTTGGCAGGATTTATCACCTGGATCGGTATCTCGTATAGCCACTATCACTTCCGCAAATGCTTGAAGGCGCAGAATGTGTCGCTGGATAGCCTGCCGTATCGGGCGAACTTCTTCCCCGCTGGCGCTATTTTGGCGCTACTGATGTGCTTCTTCGTAGTGCTTGGCCAGGCTTACGAGCCAGCAACGACGGGTGAAAACTGGTTCGCAATTTTGACCCCATACTTGGGCATCCCAGTGTTCTTAGCTCTTTGGTGGGGACATAAAAAGAAGACAGGATCGAAAGCTGTCGATCCTGCCACTGCAGATTTAAGCCGGAACTAAATCGGCAATCCGAGCTAAATAGGCATTCCGAAGGCGCGGAGCTGTTCGCGACCGTCTTCGGTAATCATCTGTGGCCCCCAGGGCGGCGACCATACCCAGTTGATATCGAAATCTTCGACGCCATCAACCTGCATAACTTCAGAGCGAGTTTGCTCGGTCAGCATATCGGTCAGTGGACATGCCGGCGAGGTCAACGTCATGTGAATAATGGCTTTGGAGCCTTCTTCAATCCAAATGTCGTACACCAAGCCGAGATCAATAACGTTAATGCCTAGTTCCGGGTCGATTACCTCGAACATGGCCTCTTCAACCTCGTAAGCCAGCGCATTATCGGCCTCCGATTGCTCTGGTCGCGGTGGTACTGTCAAACCGGCGTATGGGTCTTCGACCTCTTCGTCGTCAGCATTAGCACCTGGAGCTACTTGCTCACCGTTAATAGGATCTGCGCTTTGTAGATTCTGGTTTTCGTCGTTCATTGCTTTATCCTTCGAAATCCTTCGAAAATCTTTATTCAGCTATAGCTATTCAGTTACAGCTTCGGCAGCTGCTGCTTGGAAAGCCTTCCAACCCAACAACGCACATTTCACACGAGCCGGATATTTCGAGACACCAGCAAAGGCAATCCCATCGCCAATCAGATCCTCGTCGCCTTCCACCTTGCCGCGCGAGGTAATCATCCGCTCGAATTCGGCTAGTTTCTCCAGTGCTTCTTCTAGTGGCAGACCCACGATCTCCTCGGCCATTACCGAGGTGGAAGCCTGCGAAATCGAACAGCCTTGTGCCTCATAAGACACATCAAACACCGTAGGCACACCATCTTTTTCCACGATATGTACGCGCAACGTCAGCTCGTCACCACACGACGGATTCACATGGTGCACTTCCGCATCGTAAGGCGCACGCAGGCCACTGTGCTGCGGGTGTTTGTAGTGATCCAGGATTACCTCCTGGTACATCGCTTCGAGTCTCATACTTCTTCCCAGTGGTCTGCCGTGTGATCCAAGAATTGCTTTACGACGAATTTTAACGTCTAGCTAATGCAACGAGTTAGCGAGCAAAAAATTCCTGTGCCGCTTTAATCGCAGCGACTAGTGCGTCGATTTCCTCAAAGGTGTTGTAGAAGTAAAACGAGGCGCGTGCTGAAGACTGCACACCTGCCTTCCGGTGGATTGGCCAGGCGCAATGGTGGCCAACACGGATGCACACACCGTGGTCGTCAAGCACTTGTCCTAGATCGTGTGGATGCACACCTTCAACTTCAAAGGAAATCGCAGCACCGCGGTTTTCTGCTTCGGTTGGCCCGAAAATCTTTAAGCCATCGATCTGCTGTAACTGTTCCAAGGCATAAGCGGTCAAACGATGTTCGTGTGCTGCGATGCGATCCATACCAATATCAGACAGGTACTTCACCGCCGCACCCAAGCCAACCACCTGGGAGGTCATCATCGTGCCAGCTTCAAAACGCTGAGGTGGTGGCATGAAGGTGGAACCTTCCATCTTCACTACCTCGATCATCGAGCCACCAGTTAAAAATGGCGGCAACTGATCGCCAATCTCAGCGCGGGCGTACAACACACCTACACCGGTTGGCCCACACATCTTATGGCCAGAAAAGGCCATAAAGTCCACGTCAAGAGCTTTTACGTCGACAGGCATATGAGGCACAGACTGGCACGCGTCCAAGACTGTCAGCGCGCCTACCTCGCGTGCACGGCGTACTACCTCCGCAACGTCGGTAACCGCGCCGGTAACGTTCGACTGATGCGTCACAGCGACAACCTTCACACGGTCGGTCAAGGTTAGCGAATCGAGATCGATCCGACCGTCCTCAGTGGTGCGGTACCACTGCAGTTCAGCGCCCGTGCGCCGTGCTAGCTCCTGCCACGGTACGAGGTTCGCGTGATGCTCGAGTTCAGAGACCACGATAACGTCGTCGGCAGTGACGGTATAGGAACCGCAACGATCGTCGCCAAGTGTGAAAGCCACGGCGTTTAATGCTTCAGTGGCGTTCTTCGTAAACGAGATCTCGTGGTCTGCTGCGCCAATGAATGCAGCAATAGCTTCACGAGCATCCTCGTAGGCATCAGTTGCTTCTTCCGCAATCTGATATGCACCGCGATGTACTGGAGCGTTGTGCGAGGTCAAAAACTCGTACTCGGCGTCCAGTACCTGCTTTGGGCGCTGCGCGGTCGCACCGGAGTCTAGGTAGACCAGAGGCTTTCCGTCGCGCACCGTGCGCTGCAAAATCGGGAAATCCGCACGGTAACGCTGTGGATCGAGAGCAAGCTTCTCCGAATTAGGCATGAGAGGTGAAACGCTCGTAACCGTGCTCTTCTAGCTCGTCAGCCAATTCTGGGCCACCGGAAGTGATGATCTTGCCGTCGGCAAACACATGCACGAAGTCCGGCTTCACGTAGTTCAAAATGCGCTGGTAGTGAGTAATAATCAAGATGCCACCGTCATTCTCATCCTGGTAGCGGTTGATGCCGTCACTTACTACGCTCAGCGCGTCCACGTCGAGGCCGGAGTCCGTCTCGTCGAGGATGGCGAACTTCGGACGCAGCAGATCGAGCTGTAGGATCTCGTGGCGCTTCTTTTCGCCACCGGAGAAGCCTTCGTTGACGGAACGCTCGGAAAACGATGGATCGATATCCAGATCCTTCATTGCCTCGCGGACTTCCTTCACCCAGTGGCGCAGCTTTGGTGCTTCACCACGCACAGCGGTAGCAGCCGAGCGCAGGAAGTTCGACATGGAAACACCGGACACTTCTACCGGGTACTGCATGGCTAGGAACAGGCCAGCGCGGGCGCGCTCGTCGACATCCATCTCTAGGATGTTTTCGCCATCAAGCAGTACTTCACCGCCAGTTACTTCATACTTTGGGTGGCCGGCAATGGTGTAGCTCAAGGTGGACTTACCGGAACCGTTCGGTCCCATCACAGCGTGAGTTTCACCCGACTTGATGGTCAGGTTCACGCCCTTCAAGATTTCCTTTGGCTGGGAAGCTTCGTCGTTTGGCAGAACCTGCGCGTGCAGGTCGCGGATTTCGAGGGTGCTCATTTTATTCTCATTCCTTATTTCAATAAAACGATTCAGGGGTACGTTTATCTGGCAGTGCCTACAGACCAGCGGTATTCAGTTCTTCGTCGATTAGCGCTTCCAAACGCTTACGGATCGATTCCACTGGGATAAGTCCGATGACTTCGTTGAAGAATCCACGTACTACCAGTCGGCGAGCGACATCTTCTGGGATGCCACGAGAGAGCAAGTAGAACAACTGTTCGTCGTCGAAGCGACCCACAGTGGCCGCGTGGCCTGCACCCTGGATCTCACCGGTTTCGATTTCCAAGTTTGGTACGGCATCTGCCCTGGCACCTTCAGTAAGCACCAAGTTACGGTTCAGCTCGTAGGTATCGGTACCTTCAGCTTCCGCACGAATCAGCACGTCGCCTACCCATGCAGTGCGAGCTTCCGGCTTATTCGACTCTGGATCGCCCTGCAGCGCACCCTTGTACATCACATTCGAACGGCAGTTTGGCACCGAGTGATCTACCAGCAGACGCTGCTCAAAGTACTGGCCGGCATCAGCGAAGTAGACACCCAGCAATTCGGCGTCGCCACCAGGGCCATCGAAGCGCACACGTGGCACGAAGCGCACCACATCGCCACCGAAGCAAGCTACCGAGTGGCGCAAAACTGCATCTCGGCCAACCAAGCCGTGGTGCGCACTCAAGTGCACTGCACCTTCGCTCCAGTTCGCCAAAGTCACTACTGCCAGGCGAGCGCCGTCGGCAAGCACAAACTCGACGTTGTCAGCGAACGAACCCGTGCCACGGTAGTCCAGAACCACAGCAGCCTCGGCGTGCTGCTCAACCTGGATGACCAGGTGGCCGTAGGCCACTTCACCCTCGCCGGGGCCGGAAACAGTGATCGTCAACGGCTCTTCGGGGGTGGCGTTCTTTTTAAACGTAACTACCTTGGCGGTATCGAAAGAAGAGAATGCCTGAGCTGCCACACGGTCGGTTGGCTTGCCCGCACGGCCGAGACGCTCGTCGCCACGGGAGGCATCTTCTACCGTGACACCCTCGGACTCGCCTGGGCCGCCGAACTCATATTCCGCAGCTTTCGGGGTGCCGGCGGTACCGTCGTGAAGCCCGTTCAAACGACGTAGCGGAGTGAAACGCCACTCCTCATCGCGACCACCAGGAACCGCGAAGTCATTGACATCGAAAGAAGCGAAAACATCGCCCTTATTCGCCAAGACACGGCGCTTGTGCTCGCCCTGCTTTTCAGTAATCGTTACTTCAGACATGGATTAACCAACCGAGCCTTCCATTTGCAGTTCGATCAAGCGGTTCAACTCTAGTGCGTACTCCATTGGGAGTTCCTTAGCGATTGGCTCCACGAAACCGCGTACTACCATCGCCATTGCGTCGTCTTCTTCGATGCCGCGACTCATAAGGTAGAACAGCTGTTCATCGGAAACGCGCGACACCGTTGCTTCGTGGCCAAGCGTCACATCATCTTCGCGCACATCCACGTATGGATAGGTATCCGAACGCGAAATCGTATCCACCAGCAGTGCATCACATTCCACATTCGAGTGCGAGTGCTTTGCACCCTTGTTGATCTGCACCAAACCACGGTAGGCAGCACGGCCACCACTGCGGGCGACGGACTTCGACACAATATTGGACTTCGTGTTCGGAGCCATGTGCACCATCTTGGCGCCGGTGTCCTGGAACTGGCCTTCACCAGCGAAAGCTACGGACAAAACCTCGCCCTTCGCATGCGGGCCAGTCATCCACACCGCTGGGTACTTCATGGTGACCTTAGAGCCGATGTTGCCATCGATCCACTCCATGGTGGCGCCTTCTTCACACTTGGTGCGCTTAGTCACCAGGTTGTAGACGTTGTTGGACCAGTTCTGAATGGTGGTGTAACGGCAACGGCCGCCCTTCTTCACGATGATCTCCACCACAGCAGAGTGCAGTGAGTCCGACTTGTAAATCGGAGCAGTACAGCCCTCAACGTAATGCACGTAAGCATCCTCGTCGACGATGATGAGGGTGCGCTCGAACTGACCCATGTTCTCGGTGTTAATGCGGAAGTACGCCTGTAGCGGAATATCCACATGAACCCCAGGTGGCACGTAAATAAAGGAACCACCGGACCAAACGGCGGTATTCAAAGCCGCGAACTTGTTGTCGCCGGCCGGAATAACAGTGCCGAAGTATTCCTGGAAGAGCTCCGGGTGCTCCTTTAGTGCGGTATCGGTATCTAGGAAGATAACGCCTTGCGCCTCTAAGTCTTCACGAATCTGGTGGTAGACCACTTCAGATTCGTACTGAGCGGCAACGCCAGCAACCAGGCGCTGCTTCTCAGCCTCTGGGATACCTAGCTTGTCGTAAGTCTCTTTAATATCAGCAGGCAGATCATCCCAGGTCTGCGCTTGCTTTTCAGTCGAGCGGACGAAGTACTTAATGTTATCGAAATCGATGTCCGACAAGTCCGCGCCCCAGGTAGGCATCGGCTTGCGGTCGAAGATATTAAGAGCCTTCAGGCGACGGTTGAGCATCCACTCTGGCTCGCTCTTCTGTGCCGAAATATCGCGGACGACATCCTCGGACAAGCCACGCTGTGCAGCAGCGCCAGCGACGTCGGAGTCGTGCCAACCATACTGGTAGGCACCAATGGATTCGATAATTTCTTCGTCAGTTTGCGGAGTGCGATTTTGAGGTGTTTGAGCTGCAGCAGCTTCGTCATGGGCGAGAGTCACTGTTCGCTCCTTTCATCATGAGTATGTTTCGTGATTTCTGAAACTGGAATAAGGGGGATATTCGTAGTGCAAATACCGTTACCATCTGCGATGGTGGCTAATGGCTGTGTGTGTTGACCGAGCAGAGAACTTACTATTTCATGTTCGGCGGCACACAATTCGGGGAAATCCTGAGCCACATTACTGATCGGACAGTGATGTTGGCAGATTTGTACTGCCCCGGTGCTTTCGTTCACCGATGCTGCATAGCCGTGGCGGCGAAACGCGGTTACCACAGCGGAGACTACTTCTTGGGTATCGCGTGGGTTACCGGCCTCTGATACTGGCTGGATACCTGCCAAAATCTCTTTTACCCGGCGACGAGCAAAAGCGGTCACGGCAGCTTCTCCCCCCGCCTCGCGCAATGCCTCTAAAGCAGAGACAGCCAAGGAATCATAGGTATGGCCGAACATTGCTCTACCTTGATCGGTTAGCGAGAATGCTCGGGCTGGACGTCCACGTCCGCGGGATGCAAGCTTCGATGGCGAAGCCGGTTCGGCTAGACCTTCAGAAACCATTATGTCCAAATGGCGGCGCACTCCTGCAGCTGTAAGACCTAAATGATCTGCAATCAGGGCAGCAGTCATAGGTCGATTTTCCAACAGCAGCAGCATGATTCGGCGACGAGTTTCCCCGTCGTTCGTGGCCGATTGTGCAGGAGGCTGCATAATACTGGCTTGGCTAGTGGCTGACACGGCGGTTGACTCACCTCCATTCATCGTCGCTTTTTTAGACAACACAAGTGTTCCGTAATTCCAGCGATATGTCCAATGATCCTAATAACGAGCCGTTGTAAGATAGGTCTGATGAATGGAACGGACGACGCGAACGAATCCGCCACGGTACAAACCCGGCGGTCATCTGGGCGTTTTTCCCGTTTAGACCGACACTTAAGAATCATTGGCGATACCTTGCCGCGCGTTGGTCACGCCGGCTCACGTTCCGCATACCTACACCAGGGTGACGACAAGGCTGTCGTTGCAGATATCAACTACCGAGAGCTCCGCCGGTATCGCTGGCTGCAATGGCTCGGTTGTGTCGGCGCCATTCTTATTATGTTCGGTGGCATTGGTGCCGGTGCAGTCCCGGTTGTGGGCAACGCCTTTTGGGTCACCACTACTGGCGGTGCCTTGGGTCGGATGCTGGTAAGCACCACAGTGGTCACCTTTGTAGGTATCGGCCTGCTCGTACTCGCCTGGTTGGGTGTCGGTGCGTTCATGCTCGCGGCCGCAAAAACGCGCCGCACTGTGGTCTCAACCGGCTTGATGGCACGCACCTTGGCCACGTGGGTACTGCCACTGTCTGTCACCGCACCTTTATTTACTCAAGATATTTATTCCTATCTGGCTCAGGGGTCGATCACTCGTCGTGGGCTAGATCCGTATTCTGCCGGTCCGGTGGATCTATTAGGTGCCGATGCTGCTTTGGCGCGTTCCGTACCTTTGATTTGGTCGCATTCGCCAAGCCCTTACGGCCCGACTGCAATGCAAGTAGGTGCGTGGATTTCGGCGCTTACCGACGACCATATTGTCCTAGGCGTTTTCCTCCACCGCGCGGTAGCGATTATTTCGTTGTTCGTGGTGGCCTGGGCGTTGGTGAATTTGGCGCGTCGCTTAGGTGTGAGCCCGCAATTCGCGCTGTGGCTGGGTGTGCTCAATCCACTTACTCTGTTGCATTTGGTAGGTGGCATTCATAACGAAGCGCTGCTGCTGGCCTTTCTGTTAAGTGGCTTCGAGCTATGCCTGCGGGCACTGGATCAAGATAAAGAGGATCCCACGCAAGCCTCAAAGCTATCCGCCAAACAGTGGGCATTATTTATCGCCGGTGCCACACTGATCTGTTTTGCCGGCATGGTGAAGGTCACCGGCTTCGTCGCCCTTGGATTCGTTGGCATGTGGTTGGCTCGCCGTTATGGGCAAGGATTTTTCGCAGTCTTCCGTGCCGGAATTATTCTGTCCGCGATCGCGGTCATCGTCTGTGCTGCAGTCTCGCTGGCCACGGGCGTGGGCTTCGGATGGATTAGTAGCCAGGGTGGCGCGGCGTCACTGCGTAGCTGGATGTCGCTCTCCACTAACTTAGGCACCCTGGCGGGAGTCTTAGGCTCCTGGCTGGGTCTCGGTGATGTATCCGAAGAAGCACTGACGTTCACCCGCGGTATCTTCGTCGCCCTAGCTGGTGCCTGGATGCTGCGTATGTTGCTGGCAACCTTCCGTGGTCGCATCCACCCAGTAGGTGGATATGGCCTGTCCATGTTCGTACTGGTGCTGTTCTTCCCTGTTGTCCACCCTTGGTATCTACTGTGGGCCATCGTGCCCCTATCAGCGTGGGCAAACGCTCGCCCATTCCGTATTGCCGTGGTGACGTATTCGGCAGTGGTCAGCTTCTTCGTGCTCCCCCGTGGCTTAGGCCTGCCACCGGCAACAGTGCTGCAGATTTATTCCGAGGCTTTGATGGGCTTCGTTGCGGTTGTCGCGGTTATTCTGTTGGTTTCCTGGCGAACTAAGGTGTTCCGGCTGCGTTAGACCACAGGTGTCCTAATCACCGTTCGGGGCGGGTGATTGAGTTAGGATGGATACCCGTGATTGAAGCTGATACCTCCCCTGCATTGTTATTGCGTGGTGTGTCAAAGTCTTTTGGCGATATCCATGCAGTACGCGGGTTGGATTTATCTTTAGAGCGTGGTCGTGTCTTGGCCTTGTTAGGTTCGAATGGCGCGGGCAAAACCACCACAGTAGAAATGTGTGAAGGTTTTGTTAAACCTGATGCCGGTTCCGTTCGGGTGCTGGGGTTGGATCCTTGGGAATCTCCGGATGAGGTGCGCGCGCGTGTGGGCATCATGTTGCAAGGCGGTGGCGCTTACCCGGGGGTGCGCGTCGGCGAGATGCTGCGCTTGGTTGCTTCATATTCCGCTGATCCGCTGGATGTGGATTGGTTACTGCAGGTAGTCGGGCTTTCGCGTTTGCAGAAGTCTAGCTACCGACGTCTTTCGGGCGGCCAGCAGCAGCGCCTATCATTGGCCTGCGCTTTGGTGGGTCGCCCGGAATTGGTTTTCCTCGATGAGCCGACAGCCGGCTTAGATGCGCAGTCCCGGCTGGCAGTGTGGGATCTCATCTCTGCCTTGCGCCGTGATGGGGTCACCGTGGTGCTCACTACGCACTTGATGGACGAGGCGGAAGCGCTTAGCGACGAAGTAGTCATCATCGACCAAGGCCAAGTGGTGGTCTCCGGGCCGACGAGCCAGATCACGCAGATGCAATCGTCGCCAGCTACCGTCGTACAGTTCAGCTCTGATGTTGCGGTGCCAGGTCGTGAGGATTTATTGCTTGACGACGCTGGAAAGCTCACTATTTCCTCTCCCGCTCCCAGCAAGTGGCGCATCGATGGTGAAATGACTCCCAATTCGATCGCACGGCTAGCAACGTGGTGCGAGCAACGTGGAGTGCTGATTACCGAGCTGCGTTCCAGCCACCAGAGCTTGGAAGATGTGTTCTTAGAAATTACTGGCCGAGAGATGCGAGGTTAAACGTGGCTGAGAATAAGAATCGCTTCCCTGCTGGCACGTTTCGGCCTGCGCCGCAGCCTTCAGAGACCTCTCATTTAATTGCCGCGCAAGCCAAGATGGAGGCGTTGCTGATTGCTCGCCATGGTGAGCAGCTGTTGCTCACGCTGTTTATTCCTATGGCGCTGTTGGTCGGCTTGTCGGTGGTGCCAGTACTGGATTCGCAGGATCCGGTGCGTGATGTGTTTCCGATGGTGCTTGCCGTAGCAGCGATGTCGGCGGGCTTTACCGGGCAAGCTATCGCGGTTGGTTTCGATCGCCGGTATGGTGCGCTCAAGCGTATTGGTGCCTCGGGGTTGCCTCGTTGGGGCATTATTGCCGGAAAGTGTTCGGCGGTAGCCATTATTGTGGCAGGTCAATTCTTCATTTTTGCCGCTGCTGCCGCGCTACTTGGTTTTAGTGCTCCTTTCGGTGCCTGGATTCTTGCGTTCATCGCCACGATTGTTGGTGCCGGAGTGTTTACTTCCATGGGTTTGCTGATGGGAGGCACGCTGAGTGCCGAACTGATTTTGGCTCTGGCAAATCTGATTTGGTTCGTACTGGTGGGAGCTGCCAGCTTGGTTGCCGTAGGTCCCGAGCTATCAAGTGGTGTGGAAGCCCTGTTGAAGATTTTGCCGTCGACAGCGCTGACCGAACTGATCGCCGAAGCCTTTGCCTGCCGCGTTGATTACTACGCCCTGGTTGTGTTGCTGCTTTGGGGTGGCATCTGTGGTGCACTGGCAATCCGGTTCTTCAGTTTTGAATCTCGCGACGAGTAAAGGCTAAAACAGCCGAACTGTAACACCTTCCCCGAACACCATTAACGAAGGTGGTTCTAATTAAAATCGCGCCCTGGTGGCCGGGTATGATTAGGCCTCGTGAGTGCAACCAAAGATACGCTACCTCTGCAGAGATTTCCGCTGCCCACAATCCGACGTCAACGGTTATACGCACTGATTCTGCTGTTGGCTCAAGGTGGAATTACCGTCACGGGCTCGATCGTCCGTGTCAGTGGCTCCGGCCTTGGTTGTGATACGTGGCCACAATGTCACGAAGGATCCTTCCGCCCAGTTCCAGGCGCAGCTCCCGCTGTCCAGCAGTTCATCGAATGGGGCAATCGTCTGCTCACATTTGTGTTGCTGGCCTTCTTCTTCTTGGTGCTCTATGCAGTCGTGCGCGCTGGTCGTCGTAAAGCAATCGTCGTACTGGCCATCATCAACGGTATTGGCATTGTTGCGCAGGCTGTAATCGGCGGTATTACCGTCCACGCTGGCCTGAAATGGTACACAGTGGCGCTTCACTTCATTCCTTCGATGATTTTGGTGTGGGCTGCCGCGATGCTCTATGTGAAGATTCAAGACCCGGATGATGGACACGAGGTAGAGACCTACCCGCGGTACTTGCGTTATTTGGCTATCGGTTCTGCGATGGCGCTATCGATTACGTTGATTACGGGCACCATGGTTACAGGTGCAGGCCCGCACGCTGGTGATGCGAATGTGGCGCCGGAAGATCGCCTACAGCTGCCTATCACCGAGCTGTCCCACGTTCACGCTGGCTTTATGTACCTCTACTTGGGTCTGACCATCGGTGTAGTGTTCGGCCTGCTCGCCGCTAAGGCTTCGCGCAACACCATCAAGCTGGGTTGGACGTTGATTGCGTTGATCGTTGTACAAGCCATCGTAGGCATGATCCAATACTGGACTGGCGTGCCGGAAGTATTGGTACCTGTACACGTGGGTGGTTCTGCTCTCGTCACCGGCTTTACTGCCCTGCTCTATCAGCATGGTCTGCGCCGTAAGGGCGGCCAAGCCACGATCACGGGATCCACTGCTGGCGATACGGAATACGTCGCACAGCAGCAAGGGATTAAGGCGTAACAAATTAAGGTCTAGTGATCCGCTGTGGGAGCTAAATCCCCGGCGTACATAAAGCTCGAACCGTAAATCGAATGCGGTTCGAGCTTTTCTCTATAGCGGGTCTTTAGCTGATCTTTAAGGCCTCTTCAGAGCCTCTTTCAATGTTTGATAGGGATTAGTTAGCCCCTAGAGATGCCCGAACAAACTCAGCGGGAATCTAGCCCAGCATCTGGCTGATGGTTTGCAGTCCCAGTACGGCGTCGATCGATAGGCCAACGCAGATCAACGCCAGGTAGTTGTTGGACTGTAGGAACAGCTTCATAGGCTTGATTTCGCCGCCGGCACGCACAGAGCGATGCAGGGCGATGGCGCCGTAGGTAAACCAAATACCGGAAGCCAGAGCCACGACTGCGTAAATCCAACCAGCCGCTGGAATAAGTAGCAGCGTAGTGATCACGGTAGCGATGGTGTAGCAGATGATGTGCTTCGTTACGGTCAATGGTGGCTTGACTACTGGCATCATGGGCACACCGGCAGCGCGATAGTCTTCCTTATATTTCAGGCCTAGTGCCCAGGTATGCGGAGGCGTCCAGAAGAAGACCACCAGGAACAATACGATGGGCTGCCACCAGTGGCTTAAACCAGAGACATGTGGTGAATTATCAGCGATTACTGCCCAGCCCACCATCACAGGCATACAGCCGGCTGCGCCACCCCACACCACATTCTGATCTGTGCGACGCTTCAGCCATTTGGTGTAAACGAAGACATAAAAGCCGATGGTCAGCATCACGAAGATTGCGGCCAGCAGCGAGTTACACAGCAACCACAGCCACAAGAAGCTGGCCACCATCAAAACAATGCCGAAAATCAATGCTTGCTGGTTGCTTACCGTCTGCTTGGCCAGCGGGCGACGTGCAGTACGGTTCATCAACTTATCGATATCCGCATCGGCAACCATGTTGAAGGTATTTGCTGCGGCAGCGCCCATCCAACCACCGATCAGGGTAAGAAGAATAAGGCCTACGTGGACTTCCTGCCGGTCTGCCTGAAGCATTGCGGGGATGGTTGCCACTAACAAAAGTTCGATTACTCGAGGTTTCGTTAGAGCTACATACGCCTGGACTGTGCTCAGCAAACCTGTTCCTTCCACCTAACGTCGCGTGCTGCCAATTTAGTTAGTCGGTTTTCGGGTTCTAGAAGTTCCCGTATTCCTGCGACGCACCAATGTGCCAATAAACCGTATCCATGTTAGCCCGGCAATGCCGGGAATATGGACTTTGGGTCTGTTAATCTCGAATTTAAAGTTGACTCTTTCGCTTTCACCTACGGCATTAAGATTAAGGAGCCCCTAGTGGCAAGAACGTCTGATATTGCATCCCGGACGGTCAAGAATTACCCAGATAACTGGTCTGAACTGGATACCCGCGCTGTAGATACTGTGCGCGTATTAGCTGCCGATGCTGTGCAAAAGTGCGGCTCTGGCCACCCCGGTACTGCGATGAGTTTGGCTCCCCTGGCGTACACGCTCTATCAGCGTGCGATGCGCTTGGATCCTTCGGACGATAATTGGGCGGGTCGCGACCGCTTCGTGCTGTCCTGCGGCCACACGTCTTTGACCCAATACATTCAGCTCTACCTCGCCGGGTTCGGTTTAGAGCTCGATGATCTCAAGGCATTGCGCACCTGGGGTTCGCTGACTCCAGGCCACCCAGAATATGGCCACACTAAGGGCGTGGAAATTACTACCGGCCCATTAGGTCAAGGCTTGGCTTCGGCGGTGGGTATGGCGATGGCTGCCCGTCGTGAGCGTGGCCTGTTCGATCCAGAGGCTCCAGAAGGTAAGTCTCCTTTCGATCATTTCGTCTACGTGATTGCCTCGGATGGCGATATTCAAGAAGGTGTTACCGCAGAAGCAAGCTCGCTAGCAGGCACGCAGCAGCTGGGCAATCTAATCGTCTTTTGGGATGACAATGGCATCTCGATTGAAGACGACACCCAAATCGCATTCACCGAAGACGTCTCTGCGCGTTACCGTGCGTACGGCTGGCAGGTCATTGAGATCGAATCCGGCGAGGACATCGTCGCGATTGAATCCGCGATCGCTGAGGCTCAGGCAGAGACCACTCGCCCAACGTTCATTCGTTTGAAGACTGTTATTGCCTACCCGGCACCGAACGCCATGAATACGGGTGCGTCTCACGGCGCAGCGCTTGGCGACGACGAAGTAGCTGCCATCAAGCGCGAGCTAAATTTCGATCCAGAGCAAACTTTCGAAGTAGCTGACGACGTAATTGCCCATACCCGCCAGGCTCTCGACCGCGGCAAGCAGGCACGCCAGGCGTGGCAGGAAGACTTCGATCGTTGGGCAGCGGACAATCCAGAGCGCAAGGAACTGTTCGATCGCATGACCGCCGGCGAATTGCCGGAAGGTTGGGCAGATGCCCTGCCGTCGTGGGCTCCTGATGCCAAGGGTGTTGCTACCCGCAAGGCCTCCCATGCTGTGTTGCAGGAACTCGGCAAGGTATTGCCAGAGCTCTGGGGCGGTTCAGCGGACTTGGCTGGTTCGAACAACACCACCATCGACGATGCGCCGTCGTTTGGCCCGAAAGAAATCTCTACCGATACGTGGTCGGCTCATCCTTACGGGCGCAACCTGCACTTCGGTATCCGCGAACACGCGATGGGCGCGATTGCCAATGGCATGTTGCTGCATGGCAATACCCGTCCGTACGTCGGCACTTTCCTGATCTTCTCCGAGTACATGCGTCCAGCGGTGCGCCTGGCGGCCTTGATGGGCATCTCCCCGATCTACGTATGGACCCATGATTCGATCGGTTTGGGCGAAGACGGCCCTACTCACCAGCCGGTCGAACAGCTTGCTTCTCTGCGAGCGATTCCAAATATGACCACCTATCGTCCGGCTGATGCTAATGAAACTGCTGCGGCGTGGGCAGCGTCGCTCACCTACACCGAAGGCCCGAATGCGCTAGCTCTCACCCGTCAGAACGTCCCAGTTCTGGAAGGTACGAAGGAAAAGGCAGCTGCTGGCGTGGCTCACGGCGCTTATGTGCTTTCCGACGCCGATCGTGCGGACGGCCAACAACCAGATGTCATCCTGATGGCCTCGGGCTCTGAAGTGCAGTTGGCTTTGGAAGCAGCCGAGACGCTGGGCAATGAGGGCATTGCGGCACGTGTGGTCTCTGTTCCTTCGTTGGATCGCTTCGAGCAGCAAGACAAGCAGTACCAAGAAGAAGTACTGCCAAGTGCGGTGCGCGCTCGCGTCTCGGTCGAGGCCGGTATTGCGATGCCGTGGTACCGCTGGATTGGCGATGCCGGACGTGCGGTTTCGTTAGAGCACTTCGGTGCTTCTGCGGATTACCAGCGTCTCTACGACGAATTTGGCATCACCGCCGATGCAGTCGTCGCTGCTGCCAAGGAATCTATCGCAGCAGCGCAGTCGAACTGAACAAGTAAGAATCGGAGCAACCGTTAGATGAATTCTGTTGACACTCAACAGGGCAACCGTGAAGGCAACCTGCAGCAACTAGCTGGAGTGGGTACTGCAACGTGGCTAGATGATCTTTCGCGCCAACGGTTAAATTCCGGGGATATTAGTGCGAAGATCAACGACCTTGCAGTTGCTGGTGTTACTACCAACCCTGCGATCTTCTCTGCAGCCATGACTGCGGGCGAAGATTACGATCCAGCTTTAGCAGAGCTGACGAAGCAGGGCGCTTCCGCATCTGAGGCCGTGTTCGCCATGGCTATTGAAGACGTGCAACGCGCTTGCGACGAATTCCACGATGTCTTCGTGGCAAGCGGTGGCCAGGATGGACGGGTTTCCATTGAGGTAGATCCGCGCTATGCCGATGACTACCAGGAAACCATCACTCAGGCTCGCGACTTGTGGCGCCGCGTGGATCGCCCGAACGCAATGATTAAGATCCCGGCTACCGAAGCGTCGCTAGCTGCAGTGACCGATGCCATTGCCGAGGGCATTTGCGTAAATGTTACGTTGATTTTCTCGCTACCGCAGTACGTAGCTGTGATCGAGGCCTACCTGGCTGGCCTGGAGCGTGCCCACGAAAATGGTGTGGATCTGTCCAAGATTCATTCGGTGGCTTCGTTCTTTATCTCGCGAGTGGATACCGAAGTGGATAAGCGTTTGGAAGCGCTTGGTACCGATGCGGCGCTGGAACTGCGCGGGAAAGCCGGTATTGCTAACGCGCGCTTGGCTTACGCCTGGTTCACGCGGATCTTCAGCGAAGATGAACCCCAGTGGTCGAAGCTAAGTGCTGCTGGAGCGCGGCCACAGCGCCCACTATGGGCTTCTACTGGGGTGAAGAACCCGGACTACCCTGCTGATCTCTACGTCACGCAGTTGGCTGGCCCACAGACCGTCAACACCATGCCGGAAAAGACGATGCTGGCTTTCCAGGAGGCTTCGATTCCAGCTATCACCGATACGCTTAGCGGCCGCGAAGCAGAATCCAAGCAGATCATGGACGCTGTTGCTGCTGCCGGTATCGACTGGGAAGATGTCTTTGACGTGTTGGGCACCGAAGGTGTGGATAAGTTCGTCGCCAGCTGGCAAGAACTTCTAGATTCCATTACCGCGCGCATTGAACAGTTAAACTAAATCCGGCTGTCGCGGTTTTCGCGGGGCTAGTCGGATACAGAGCAACGGTTATACAGCAATAGCCTTTAGTTAGATTTCACCGAGGGTCTTTTCGTGCATTCAACTTTCAACGCCCCTGAATCGGCATCATCGGAGTGGACTAATCCGCTGCGTGATCCGCAAGATAAGCGCTTACCGCGCATTGCAGGCCCTGGTGGCATGGTCATTTTCGGTGTCACAGGCGATTTGGCTAAAAAGAAGCTTCTGCCTGCGATTTATGATCTGGCAAATCGCGGTTTGCTTCCGGCGTCGTTTGCGCTGGTCGGTTATGGGCGCCGTGATTGGTCTAAGGAATACTTCGAATCCTATGTTCGTGAAGCTGTCGAAGCCGGTGCGCGTACGCCGATTCGTGAATCTGTGTGGAACCGCCTAGCTGAAGGTATTCACTTCGTTCAGGGCTCTTTCATAGCTGACGACGGATTCGATCGCCTGGCCGACAAGCTCGCAGAATTAGACCGCACGCGCGGTACCGCAGGCAACTGGGCCTACTATCTTTCCATTCCGCCGGAGAATTTCTCGGACGTCTGCCACCAGCTGGATCGCGCTGGTTTGGCGCAAGCTGGGGACACCAATTGGCGCCGCGTGATCATTGAAAAGCCATTCGGCCATGACTTAGCCTCTGCGCGTCAGTTAAACCAAACCGTGAACTCAGTGTTCCCAGAGCATTCTGTGTTCCGCATCGATCACTACTTGGGCAAAGAAACGGTGCAGAATATTCTGGCTATGCGCTTTGCCAACCAGCTGTTTGATCCGATGTGGAATTCGCATTACGTAGACCACGTACAAATCACCATGGCTGAAGATATTGGCTTGGGTGGGCGTGCCGGTTACTACGATGGTATTGGCGCAGCTCGCGACGTTATTCAAAACCACCTGCTGCAATTACTGGCGTTGGTGGCTATGGAAGAGCCTGTGGACTTCACCCCCGAAGAACTCCAGGCCGAAAAGATCAAGGTCTTGCGTGCTACCGAGCCGGTACGGCCATTTTCGAAGACTACAGCCCGTGGTCAATACTCCGCTGGTTGGCAAGGTAGCGAACCCGTCGTTGGCTTAAGGGAAGAAGACGGCTTCGATCCGAACTCCACCACCGAGACGTACGCTGCCTGCACGTTGGAAATTAATACCCGTCGCTGGGCAGGGGTGCCATTTTATGTACGCTCCGGTAAGCGTCTGGGACGTCGGGTTACCGAAATTGCCCTGGTGTTTAAAACTGCGCCTCACCTGCCGTTTGCCGATACGATGACTACCGCCTTGGGGCAAAATGCCATGGTCATTCGGGTGCAGCCCGACGAAGGTCTGCTGATGCGCTTTGGCTCGAAGGTTCCAGGATCCGAGATGGAAGTCCGCGATGTGAATATGGACTTCTCCTACTCCGAGGCCTTTACCGAGCAATCCCCCGAAGCCTATGAGCGGCTGATCCTCGACGCACTGCTCGATGAATCCAGCCTGTTCCCTACGAACGAAGAAGTAGAGCTGTCCTGGAAGATTCTCGATCCGATTATCGAATACTGGACGAGCCATGGGCGTCCGGACGATTACCCAGCCGGAACCTGGGGGCCTGCTAGCGCCGATCGCATGTTGGAACGTAGTGGCCGCCACTGGCGTCGGCCGTAATATCCGTCCGTAACTACGAAAGAGCAAACAGTGATTATTGAATTGCCCCATACTGATACGCGACGGATCGCGAAAGAACTGACTGCACTGCGCGAAAAAGGTGGCCTGGTAGCTACCGGGCGTGTGCTGACGTTGATTGTGCTGGCACGCCGTGGGGATGATCTAGAAAGCATCATCGCTACCTCGAATGATGTCTCGCGCGAACATCCTTCTCGTGTGCTGGTGTTGATTAGCGGTAACGAAGAAGGCGCCGATCAGCTGGACGCTGAAGTCCATGTTGGTGGCGAAGCGGGCGCTGCAGAAATCATCGTGATGCGAATGCAGGGCGAATTGGCTCAGCATCCCGAGGCGGTAGTCATGCCACTGCTGTTGCCGGATACTCCGGTGGTTGCCTGGTGGCCGTCGAAAGCACCAAAGGTGCCTGCTGCGACGCAGATCGGCCAGATCGCCACGCGCCGCATTACTGATTCTTTAGTGGATCCTGATCAGCGCGCCATTTATACCCGTCGGACCGGATACACACCGGGTGATTCGGATCTCTGCTGGTCACGCTTGACTGCGTGGCGTGGTGTGCTGGCCTCAGCTTTGGATCTGCCACTGCACGCGAAGATCACCGCCGCCGAGGTTGTCGGCTCCGAGAACAACCCCGCTGTCGATTTGGCAGCTGGCTGGCTGGCTGATCGCCTCGCAGTGCCAGTAACGCGCGTCATTAACGGCGATATTGCCGTGCCACAAGATAACCAAGGCCGGCCTATGATCGCTATCGCTCAAGCTACCTTGACTCGCGAAAACGCCGATCCAATTGTGCTTACCGTCGATAGCGCTACTACTGCTTCGGTGACCATCGGCGATCGCAAGAAATTTAAAGTGGCACTGTCGCGTCGTTCGCGGCAAGAATGCCTAGCCGAGGAATTGCGTCACCTGGATCCGGATCTCGCCTACGCCCGCGCATTGCGAGGCTTAAGCCGCATCAGTCTACGTTACGAAGACAGCGTGGCTGAAGAAGGCGAATTGACTCTATCTTCCCTACGCGAAATTGAAGAGGATTACGCCGATGGCCGTTAATCACACTCCCGCTGGAAACGACTCCACACTAAATAATCCAACTCGAGGCGACGCGCTCGCACCGGTAGAAGTTGTTGCCACCCAGGATCAGGCCGATTTGATCGAGCATGCCCGAGTTCGTTTCATCGAGGTCGTCACCCAGGCTCAGCAGGAAAAGGACTACGCACGTGTGGTCTTAACTGGCGGTGGCGCTGGCATTGGTTTGCTGAAAAGCTTGGCGCAGGATTCCAGCGTAAAAGCTGACGACGGTACTAGTGTTGCGATCGATTGGTCGCGAGTATTGATCTTCTTCGGCGATGAACGATTCGTAGCTGCGGATTCGGACGACCGCAATGAAAAACAAGCACGGGAAGCGTTGCTTGACCAGGTATCAGTACCAGAGGAGCACATCTTCGGCTACCGCAGCACTGAGCTGACCGGCGATGGAGCTGAGCTGAGTGCAGAAGCCGAAGCGGCCGCGCAGGATTACTCCCAAGTGCTAGCCGAACATGCGGTCGAGGGTTTTGATCTGCACCTGCTTGGTATGGGCGAGGAAGGCCATATTAATTCGCTGTTCCCACATACCGCGGAGCTAGCCGAAGAAACCGAGCTTGTAGTGCCGGTTCATAATTGCCCGAAGCCACCTCCGAATCGCATCTCGCTGACGAAGCCGGCGATTTCTCTGGCCGACCAGGTGTGGCTGTTAGTCTCTGGAGCAGCTAAGGCGGAAGCTGCACAGCAGGTAATTGTTCGTGGCGACGCACAACAATGGCCTGCCGCCGGCGTATCCGGCAAACAGGCCACAGTACTATTTATCGATCAAGCTGCTTTGGCACGCTAGCAAGTCAGCCACTTGCTAGCTGCTCTGGCTAGCGACCAGCCCAACCGAAGGCGTTGAACAGGCCAAGCAGCACAATGCTTAATACCCAGATGATCGCGCACACGATAGTGACATAATCCAGGTTCTTCTCAACCACGGTGGAGCCGGATAGGTTCGACTGCACGCCACCACCAAATAGGCTGGACAAGCCGCCACCTTTGCCCTTATGCAACAGGATAAACAGGCACATCAGTAGAGAACTGACTACCAGGACAATCTGGATGGCAAGGTACACGCGTACTTTCCCTTCAACAAGCTTGATTCAACGATTGTTCTAACGTGGTTACTCTACACCATCTGGCCTAGAGCAGATGGTGTGCTAACCGGAGTTTCGCAGTGCCGTAGCCAAACCATTCATCGTCAGCTGAATGCTACGGCGAACTTTGTCGCGATCGTCGCCAGCACGGTAGCGGCGCAACAATTCTAACTGGATGGCGTTGAGCGGTCGCAGGTATGGGAAGCGCATATCCACACTACGAGCTAACAGCGGGTTATCTTCCAGCAGATGCTCGAAACCGGTGACCTCGAAGAACATCTCCCGGGTGAGTGCGAACTCTTCTTCAATGGTGGTAAAGATTCGGTCGGCAACTTCCTGGTCTTCGCATAGATCAGCGTAAATCCGTGCCAATTCCATGTCTGCCTTTGCCATCACCTGAGCCATGTTGGACAGCACAGAAGCAAAGAAAGGCCACTGCTGATATAGGTCCCGTAGTTGAGCTAAGCGAGCCTCGCGGTCTCCCATTGCAACCCACTCCGACAACGCGGTGCCTACACCGAACCAACCAGGCAGCATCGAACGTTGCTGCGACCAGGACAATACCCATGGGATAGCACGCAGGTCTGAAATAGACGTCGTTTGCTTGCGTGAGGTTGGCCGCGAGCCGATATTTAAGCTACCGATTTCGTCCACTGGCGTAGAAGTCTCGAAGAACTCAATGTATCCGGGATCCTCATGCATCAGCTTGCTGTAGAACTGGCGAGAAAGTGCCGCGATCTCACCCATGATCTCGTAAGCCTGTTCTGCATTGGACAAATCTTCGACATCCAACAAGGAAGCTTCGATCGTCGCAGAGACCAACGACTCCAAATTGCGACGCGCGGTACCGGGTGCACCATACTTGGCGGAGATAATCTCGCCCTGTTCGGTGACGCGGACTTGGCCTTGTACTGCGCCTTCCGGCTGAGCCAGGATTGCGTCGTAAGCAGGGCCACCACCACGGCCTACCGTACCGCCACGGCCATGGAACAAGCGCAGGCGCACGTCGTGCTCCGCTGCAGCGGCCACAATCTTCGTCTCTGCATCGTAGAGCGCCCAGTTCGCTGCGAAGTAGCCGCCATCTTTATTCGAATCCGAGTAACCAAGCATTACTTCCTGCAGGCGGTCGCGGTGCTGCAAGTAGTTGCGGTAGGTGGTGCTGCTCCAGACGTCCTGCAATACCTCTGCCCCAGCCTGGAGATCCTCGATCGTTTCGAACAAAGGAATGATGTCTACCGTGCCGTGCAGCTGGCCATCGCGAACATGGATCAAACCAACTTCCTTCAGCAGGATCATTGGTTCCAACATGTCCGAAACGGAAGAACACATCGAGATAATGCAATGAGGTACTGAAGCTGGACCGTAAGCTGCCACAGCTGCGGCCGCTGCGCGCATGATCCCCAGCTCGCGAGTAGTCACTTCAGACAATTCCACACCAACTGGTACTAGAGGGCGCGCCGAAGAAAGCTCTTTTTCTAATAGCTCAACCTTCTCAACTTCCTCTAGGTCGCGATACTGCGGATGTACTCCGGAAGCGGCGAAAATCTCGGTGATAATGTCTTCGAAGCTTTCCGAATTCTGGCGAATATCCAGCGAATATAGGTGGAAGCCGAATACTTGTACGGCAGCTTGAATATCGCCTAGCCGGTGGTCAGCCACCAACGCATCGCCGCTGGCGCGCAAGGACTCTTCCACGATTGCCAGCTCCGTGCTGAAATCTTCCACAGATTCGTATGGGGTAAAGCCCTCGGCGTTGCTGGACGGGAAGCTCATCTTATCGGAGCCCACCATCTTGATAGCCGTAGCTGCGATACGGCCGCGAATGCCGTGGACAGCCTTGCGGTAGGGCTCGTCTTTACGGTTTGGCACATCATTGTTGCCCCGAGCTGCCAGCTGCACCAAATCAACTGTGCAGTTCGCCAACCGGTCAGAGAAGCTCAGCTCGCGTTCTAATGCATGCAGCTGCCGGTGGTAGTGATCGAAAATCGTGGCAGCAGCGCGGTCGGTGGCATACTGCAGAGTTTCTGCGGTGACAAATGGGTTGCCATCGTGGTCGCCACCGATCCAGGAACCCATCCGCACTGCTGGCTGCCAGTGATCAGAGGCCACATCCGCACTGAGCTGGCGCATATGGTCGGCTACAGCACGATTCAACTGCGGCACAGTTTCTAGCAGCGATAGCTTGTAGTAGCGCAGCCCCACCTCTACTTCATCGCGAATATCCGGGCGCGTCATACGAATCAGAGCCGTCTGCCACAACGTCAAGATCCGGCGGCGGATCTCGGTATCTAATGCTGCCAGCTTCTGCTCTGTTCGGGCATTTTCCTTCGCTGCCAGAATCTCATGACGGCGGCGCATCGCGGCACTGATGTGCTTCTGCACATCGAAAACCGTACGACGACGCGTCTCGGTTGGGTGCGCCGTGAGTACTGGCGATACCTCGATGGTGCGCATCAAGTAATCCAGCTGTTCGGCCGAAACGTCGGCGCTATCTAATTTGTCCCAGGTGGCGTCCAGGGAAGAATCAGCAGCTGGCTGCCCCGAATCAAGCTGGGCTTCAATCACGCGTTCTTCGTGCAAGTCTTCTGCCACATTTGCCAGCAACGCAAAGTGCGTAAATGCCCGGATCACAGGGGATGCTTGTTCCGGATCAATATCTTTGAATAAATCCGTCAGCTTAGAAATATCGGATTCGCCACGGTGTAATTCGAATGCAATTTGGCGGGCTTGTTCAACCAGATTGAAAACGTCTTCCCCTTCTTGTTCCTGGATGGTCTCGCCCAGTAGGCGACCCAGGTAGCGAATATCATCGCGCAAAGTGGTATCTGGAACCATTTCAGGATTAGTTTCCGGCTGGTTAGTCATGGTTCCTATCATGCATGACTTTCGCTAACGACGACTAACTAAACCAGCCGGATTCACCTATAGTCCATCCATTTAAACGCCCAATAGGAAAACCTCCTACTCAATTGAGCAGGAGGTTTAACCGGAAATGAGATTTCGGTTACTAGCTAGCTACTGCAGCATCTGCAGCCAATGCGGAAAGCTTTGCGAAAGCCTCGCCATCTAGCGATGCGCCACCAACTAGGCCACCATCGACATCTGGCTGGCCGATGATTTCAGCAACGTTGTCGGCCTTAACCGAGCCGCCGTACAAGATGCGCATATCGGAAGCGACAGATTCGTCGGCAAGCTCTGCGATGGTTTCGCGAATGGCCTGGCATACTTCCTGAGCGTCTGCAGCAGAAGCAACCTTGCCGGTGCCAATTGCCCATACAGGCTCGTAGGCGATCACAGTGTTCTTCAGATCTGCGGTGCTCAAGTTCGCCAGCGAACCCTTAACCTGATCGACAACGTAAGAGACATGCTTTTCCTCTTCACGTACTTCGAGTGGCTCGCCGACACAGACGATTGGCTTCATATCAGCCTTCAGAGCAGCCTTGGCCTTCTTAGCTACTACCTCGTCGGTTTCACCGTGCATGGTTCGACGCTCCGAGTGGCCAACAACCACCCAGGTGCAGCCCAGCTTAGACAGCATGCCAGCAGCGATTTCACCGGTGTATGCGCCGGATTCGTGCACCGACACATCCTGTGCACCGTAGGTAACGCCCAGCTTGTCGCCTTCTACCAAGGTCTGTACCGAACGTAGATCCGTAAACGGTGGGATAACCGCTACATCTACCTTGTCGTAGTACTCCTTTGGCAATGCGAAAGCGAGCTTCTGCACCACGCCGATAGCCTCGAGGTGGTTCAGGTTCATCTTCCAGTTACCAGCAATAAGTGGCTTACGTGCAGCCATATTTACTCCTTAAAAGTTAAAGCGAAAACGGTATCTGTGTTAGATTCCGGCTTCTTTAGGATTCCAGTACAGCTACACCTGGCAAGGTCTTGCCTTCCAGGAATTCCAGCGAAGCGCCACCACCGGTAGAGATGTGGCTGAAGCCGTCTTCGTCTAGGCCAAGGGTACGCACTGCTGCTGCAGAGTCGCCACCGCCCACAACGGAGAAGGCGCCGTTCGACGTTGCGTCGATGATGCCCTGGGCCACTGCACGGGTACCAGCTGCGAAGGCATCCATTTCGAATACACCCATCGGGCCATTCCAGAAGATGGTCTTGGATTCGCCAAGCTTAGCTGCGAAAGCCTGAGCGGATTCTGGTCCGATGTCCAGGCCCATCCAGCCTTCTGGAATCTCGTTGACCGCAACTACCTTGTTTTCTGCATCGGCAGCGAACTTGTCAGCTACCACAACATCGGTAGGCAGTACGATCTGATCACCATACTTTTCCAGCAGTTCCTTGCAGGTATCCACCATTTCTTCCTGCAGCAAGGAAGAACCAACGGAGTGTCCCTGTGCAGCCAGGAAGGTAAAGCACATGCCACCACCGATAACCAAGTTATCGACCTTTGGAGCCAGTGCTTCGATAACACCCAGCTTGTCCGATACCTTCGAACCACCAAGTACCACGGTGTATGGGTGCTCTGGATTTTCGGCTACCTTACCCAAAACTTCGAGCTCGGATTGGACCAAGCCACCGGCGTAGTGTGGCAGCTTCTTAGCGACGTCGTAGACAGACGCCTGTGCGCGGTGTACTACGCCGAAGCCGTCAGATACGAAAGCTCCGTCTGGTACTAGGGCAACCAGTTCCGCTGCGAAAGCTTCGCGCTCTGCTTCGTCCTTGGAGGTCTCGCGTGCGTCGTAGCGTACGTTTTCTACCAGCAGAACATCGCCGTCGGTCAGGCCGTTTGCACGCTCGTGTGCGTCTTCACCGGAAACGTCGCTAGCGAGTGGTACGTAACGGCCCAAACGCTCGGAAAGAGCTTCAGCTACCGGAGCCAAAGAGAACTCTGGCTTGAATTCACCCTTCGGGCGACCCAGGTGCGCGGTAACTACTACCTTGGCACCAGCTTCGGACAGAGCCTTCAAGGTGGGCACAGAAGCATCGACGCGACCGTAGTCGGTGATGTTGCCATCCTTCAAAGGCACGTTGAGGTCTGCGCGTACCAGGACGTAACGTCCTTCTACGCCTTCGTTGATGAGATCTGTAAGAGTCTTTACAGCCATGATTTCACCTTTTATATATCAGCTATATCTGAGTTGGGAGATAGACAATCGGTTTTTGGCAACTCAGCCAAAGTGGATCGAAGGGATCCAAGAAGCCAAAGTTGCAAAAAGCCGGGGTGCGTGCACGGTATGCACTCACACCCCGGCTCGCGACTGGGAAAGGCTAATGCCGATGATTAGAGCCGATTAGAGGCGCTCACCGACGTAAACAGTCAGGTCAACCAGACGGTTGGAGTAGCCCCACTCGTTGTCGTACCAGGAAACTACCTTGACCTGGTTGCCGATCACCTTGGTCAATGGTGCGTCGAAGATCGAAGAGTGTGGGTCGCCCTCGATGTCCTTGGAAACAATTGGGTCTTCGCTGTAAGCAAGTACACCCTTGAGCTCGCCTTCAGCAGCTTCCTTCAAAGCAGCGTTAACAGCTTCGACGGAAACTTCGTTCTTAGCTTCGAAGGTCAGGTCGGTGACAGAACCGGTTGGGGTTGGAACGCGTAGTGCGTAGCCGTCCAACAGGCCCTTCAGCTGTGGCAGTACCAAGGAAACAGCCTTTGCTGCGCCGGTGGAGGTTGGCACAATGTTCAGGGCTGCTGCGCGGGCACGGCGTAGATCCTTGTGTGGTGCGTCGTGCAGGCGCTGGTCGCCGGTGTAAGCATGGATGGTGGTCATCAAACCGCGAGCGATACCGAACTTCTCGTCCAAGACCTTAGCCATTGGAGCCAAGCAGTTGGTGGTGCACGATGCGTTCGAGATGATGTTGTGAGCCGCTGGGTCGTAATCAGTGTGGTTTACACCAACAACGAAGGTAGCGTCTTCATTCTTTGCAGGTGCAGAGATGATGACCTTCTTAGCGCCACCGTCGATGTGAGCCTTAGCTGCTTCAGCGTCGGTGAAGAAGCCGGTGGACTCGATGACGATGTCAACGTTGTTCTCGCCCCAAGGCAAGTTCTTTGGATCGCGCTCTGCCCAGGCCAGGATCTTCTTGCCGTCAACGGTCAAGGAGGTGTCGTCGTAGGAAACTTCGGCATCCAACTTGCCCATGATCGAGTCATACTTCAGCAAGTGAGCCAGGGTCTTGTTATCGGTTAGGTCGTTAACTGCAACAACTTCAACGTCTGCACCCTGGGCAAGAATAGAGCGGAAGAAGTTGCGGCCAATACGGCCGAAGCCGTTGATACCAACACGAATCGTCACAATGATCTCCTTATTAGATCGCTAATAGGTACCGGAGTGGAGGTGTAAATTCCCGCTCCAGGTTCACTTTCACAGTGTACGTACGCCCTAAATAGTTCGCAGGGATCAAATTCTCGAAATTTCGCAGATTTTGTGTAAAAACACTAGAGAAAAAGGCTCTTACCTGGCTGTTTAGGCCAGAATAAGTGAAACGTGTTTCCGGTTACATATTTTTTTGTCGCCGGCGTACCCGCGAAGACCATGTCTTTTAGCTGATCTATTACTGTGGGATGTCGGCTTCTTCGAATAAGGAATCTGTTACCGCTGCATTGGTATCTGGGATACCGAGTTCGCCAGCACGTTTATCAGCCATGGATAGCAAACGACGGATCCGCCCCGCCACCGCGTCTTTCGTCATCTGGGGGCTGGCCAATTGGCCAAGCTCTTCCAGCGAGGCTTGACGGTGTTGTACGCGTAGTTGGCCTGCAGTCACCAGTTGTTCAGGTACATCGTCGCCTAAAATTTCCAAAGCCCGGCTGACTCGCGCAGCGGCAACCACAGCCGCTTTTGCAGAGCGACGCAAATTCGCATCATCGAAGTTCGCCAACCGGTTAGCTGTAGCGCGGACTTCTTTCTTGGCGTGTTGTTCCTGCCACAGCAAACGCGTGCGATGTGCTCCCATTCGGGTTAGCAAGGCACCGATTGCCTCCGCATCGCGCACTTGTACTCGATCACCACCACGGTTTTCGCGTACTTTCGCGGTAATACCTAACCGTCGCGCACAACCGACTAACGCCAACGCTGCTTCCGGACACGGCGCAGCTACTTCTAAACAGCCCGAGCGTCCTGGCTCAGTGATGTCTCCATTGGCCAAAAATGCACCACGCCACGCAGCTTCACAGTCTTCTACCGTGCCCCCGATGATGCGCGGTGGCAGACCAACAACAGCGCGACCAGCACGATCAATCAATCCAGTACGCCGCGCTACTTGCTCTCCCCCAGGACATATCCGCACTACGTAGCGTTCGTTGTTGCGAATTCCGCTAGCGACGATAGAGACAGTCGACGAATCCAGATTGAAAAGATTGCGCACCATACGGCTAAGCCGCTGCGCCACGATGGCTGAATCTAATTCTGCTTCCAGCGCTACCCGGTTAGTCATGCGACGCAGATCGCCAGCGAAACGAAAAGCAGCAGCAATTTCAGCTAATGCAGCCGATTCAGCGCCGTCGGCAACATCTGCAAGCTCTTCTTTCACCTGCGAGGTCAACGTCATATTAGACCGGCCTTTCGGGAATCATTGGGCAAGTACGGGGTTTCAAAGAGATTCTCATGCAGCCTAGATAAGCGGCCAGCATAAGGCTAAATAGGCTACCTAAGAGGTTAAATCAGTGACTGTAGTACTTCAGCCAGTTTCGTGGGATCGTGGCGCCCAGTTAGCTGACCATGTTCGTTTTCTTCATGCACATCGGTGAAAATAACTTCTGCCGATAACGCTTGGGCAGCTCGCAGCAAGAAATCCCGCTCACTATTTGTGGTGATTGCGTGCTCATCGACAATCACAGTATCGATCTTTAGGTCTGGGCAATGCTGCGTCAGCATATGAATATGGCGCTCACTGGAAAATCCAGCAGTCTCCCCTGGCTCTGCCAATAGATTCAACACCACAGCACGATGTGCCTTGGTTTTGTTAATCGCGGTGACAAGCTCCGGCACCATCAAATGAGGCAGCACGGAAGTAAACCAAGATCCTGGCCCTAAGGTCACGAGATCAGCATCCATAATCGCAGACACGGCTTCTGGCGCTGCAGCAGGAGCTTCCGGAATTAGTCGAATTCGGCGTACCTGCCCTGGTGTGGTGGCTACAGCTACTTGCCCACGTACCGGGCGTACTACCCTCGCATCTGCTTCCAGTCCCACGACTTCAGCTTCAATATCCAGCGGAATCTCGGCCATCGGTACTACTTGGCCACGGATATGCAGCAGCGACGACAATTCAGCCAAGGCCGCAGTTTCACTGCCCAGCACCTCAGTTAGTCCCGCAATAATCAAATTGCCCACCGCATGGCCAGCCAAGGCACCGGTACCACCGAAGCGGTGTTGCAACGTCTTTTCCCACAGTCGGCCACGGGGTGAATCGGAAGATAACGCAGACAATGCCATGCGCAAATCCCCCGGAGGAATTTGGCCTAGTTCGCGGCGCAGTCGTCCGGACGAGCCACCGTCGTCAGCTACTGTCACCACAGCCGTGACGTCCGGGGTGAGCTTGCGTACTGCCCGTAACGTGGCGAACAACCCGTGCCCGCCACCGAGTGAAGTAATTGCCACCATTGGTTCCATAATCACACCACTTAAAATGAAAAAAGATGAAGATTTCGCGTCTGAGGGGCTCGGAAACTAGGAGCGCTGCAAGTCGCGGTGATTGACCGTCACACTCACGCCAGCCAGATCCCGAACCCGCCGGGCTAGTTCTTCTACCACCGCTACGCTGCGATGATGGCCGCCGGTACAACCAATACTGACTGTTAGATAGCTTTTGCCCTCGCGGCGGTAACCGGGCAACACTGTCTCGATAGTTTGCTCTACCAGATCCACGAAACGAAGCGCATCCTCTTGAGACAAGACGTAATCTGCCACCGGTTTATCAATGCCACGCGAAGAACGCAGTTCCGGAATCCAATACGGGTTCGGCAGGAAGCGAACGTCGAAAAGCATATCCGCATCACGTGGAGCGCCATGCTTAAATCCGAAGGACTGCAGCACCACCTGAGCGGGGCGCGACTCTGGCTGGGATAGCTGAGTTTCCAACGCACGGCGCAGATCATGAATCGACATCGCGGTGGTATCGATCACCAAGTCCGCGCTAGTACGAATTTTGGCGAGCATCTCGCGCTCAGCGGCAATACCAGCAGCTAGCGTCCCCTGCTCCTGCAAAGGATGACGACGCCGCACAGAATCATAGCGGGCGATCAGTACCTCGTCGGAAGCGTCCAAGTACACCAAAAACGGCGATCGTCCCTGCTGTTGGAGGTTTTCCAAAACCTCGCCCAGCGAACCGGCGAAGGCGCGGGAACGCACGTCCGTCACAATCGCGAGGCGCTGGATCGGCGAATCTCCTTCGAAAGAGAGCTCCACCATGCGCATGATCAGCTCGGGCGGCAGATTATCAGCTACATACCAGCCCATTTCCTCCAGCACTGCCGCAGCCGTATTGCGACCAGAACCGGACATGCCGGTAATCAGGACAAGCGACGTATCGTGGGACATAGCTTTTACTCTACGTGTTTTGCTCGGTTGCTGATTCGGAATTTTCCTGGGCATCGGGATGCAGCGCGTGGAAGATCGTCTCTGCAAGTTGCGGGCCGATGCCTGATACTTGCTGGATCTGCTCTATATCCGCGGCTTTGAGCTTGGCGACGGAACCAAAATGCTTCACCAGGTCACTGCGGCGCTTCGTACCCAACCCTTTGATGCCGTCGAGGACTGAGGACGTCATCCGCTTGGTACGGCTTTGCCGGTGGTAGCTAATAGCAAACCGGTGGGCTTCATCGCGGATACGCTGTAGCAGATACATAGCCTCGGAATTGCGCGGCAGAATAACTGGCTCGTCGTCATCGACAATCCAAATTTCTTCGAGCCGTTTCGCCAACCCGATCAGAGTGACATCGGTGACGCCAAGTTCATCCAGCATGCTGGCAGCGGCCGCAACCTGATCTGGCCCGCCATCGACAATGAATAGGTTTGGCGGATAAGCGAACCGGCGTGCCTGGGTAGCTTCTTCAACCACCTCGACAGATTCTTCCTGGAAGGCATCCGGTGTCTCGATCGGATTCGCGCGTCGGTCTTGCACATGGCGACGGAAACGGCGCTTTGTGACCTCGGCGATCGACGCCACATCGTTACTTTTGCCTTCTCCAGCTGCTTCTTGGATCCGGTAGCGGCGGTAGTCGGACTTCTTTGGCAAACCGTCTTCGAAAACCACCAGCGAAGCTACTACGTCCGTGCCCTGGATATGGGAAATGTCGGTGCACTCGATGCGCAAAGGCGCTTCATCCATACCTAGGGCATCGCGAATCCCTTCAAGAGCCGCAGAGCGCGCCGTGATATCGCCAGTGCGCTTCAGCTTGTGCTGGGCTAGCTTTTCTTGGGCGTTTCGGGTCACGGTTTCTAAAAGTGCGCGTTTGTCTCCACGTTGTGGCACGCGAATCTCTACCTGCGAGCCACGCATCTTCGACAAATATTCTTGGATCTGATCGAGCTGCTCGGGCGGAGCTTGCACCAAAATCTCTTTAGGGATCACTGCTGAAGGGTCACTGCTATCGTCGCCGTCGACTTCCGTATGTGATACCGCGTCCCCGTAGAACTGCAGTAAGAAATCGCTGAGCAGGCGTGGCAGTTCTGGGTCTGTGGCTGTGTTCGCCTCAGCGGTTGTGTTCGCCTCGGAGGTTGTGTTTGCCCCTGCAGCTGGAGTGGCGGTATCTAAGTCGCCAGTTTTTTCCACTACCCAACCACGCTGGCCGAAAATCCTGCCCTGTCGAACGTGGAAAATCTGGACGGCTGCTTCTAATTCATCAGTAAAAAAGGCGATGAAATCAGCATCTGTCGCATCCGAAAGCACCACAGATTGCTTTTCCATCACTGACGTCACGGCCTGCAGGTCATCACGGATCCGAGCTGCTTTTTCAAAGTCCAGCTCTTCGGCAGCGGTCTGCATCTCTTCGCGCAGTTGTCGCACTACTGCTCCGGTGTTACCAGCCATGAAAGAGGTAAAGCCCTGCACAATTTCCCGGTGTTCTTCCGCACTCACCCGTCCAATACACGGAGCCGAGCATTTATCGATATATCCCAGCAGGCAGGGACGCCCCAACTGATTCTGGCGGTTAAATACGCCCTTAGAACACGTACGCGCTGGGAAAACTCGCGTCAAAAGATCCAAGGTCTCGCGCACGGCCCAGGCCTGGGTATATGGCCCGAAATAACGCACGCCTTTACGACGCGGCCCGCGGTACACAAATAGTCGCGGATATTCTTCGCGCACGCTGACGGCCAGCATGGGGTACGACTTATCATCGCGGTACATCACATTGAACCGCGGATTAAAGCGCTTAATCCAGGTGTACTCCAGCTGTAGCGCTTCAACCTCAGACTGCACCACAGTCCAGGTCACCCGCGAGGCAGTCTGAACCATCTGACGGGTACGTGGATGCAGCCGGGTTAGATCTTGGAAATAGCTAGACAAACGCGCACGTAGGTTCTTGGCTTTGCCAACGTATACTACGCGCTCATTTTCATCTAAAAAGCGATAAACCCCCGGTTCCGTAGGGATAGTTCCGGGAGCTGGCCGATACAAGCTAGGATCCATAGGCGTTAATCCACAGGCATGTAGGAGTCTTCAAGCTTGCGGAATTCTTTCATGGCTTTCACTGCTGCTTCTTTGTCCGCAGACTGAATCGCCCAAACGGGTACAAATTCAAACTCAGGCAATTCCAACCGCGCCCACTTGGCTTCACGAGGAAAGCTCAACCCGTAAATATCGTTCCACGAGTAGAACCGTGGGTTGAGGAAGTTACGTACCTCGACGCCCTTTGCATTCGCCCGCAACCGCGGACGCAACATCAGCAGGCAGAGGCTCGCCAGCACTAGTCCCAAGATCGGGAAAGCGAGCTTATCGATGGTAGTAACCGCTGCACCGGTATCTCCTACGTCGACAACCGCTCCCATGAAGATATGCACTGCGAGAACAACCGCTGCGCTACCCCAAGCCCACCGCTTCATAGTGGTGGATTTAACTTCTAACAACCACGAGGTAGCGCTGGAGTTTTTGCTGGTTGCCTTACTGGTTGCCATCGCTAGGTTCTCCTTCAAAAGCTAGGTTGCTGGATTCATCCGAAAATTTCCGCAGCACAGCATAGGTATGCAGTGCAGCAATCATGGCATCGCGGCCTTTGTTCTCTTGGGAACCTGGCGCACCACTGCGGTCGATAGCTTGCTGCTGGGTATTGCAGGTCAAAATCCCGTTGCCGATTGGTGTGCTGGTATCCAATGCAATCCGCGTCAGTCCCGCGGTTACCGAATCGCAAACGTAATCAAAATGCGGCGTGCCACCTTTGATCACACATCCCAGAGCCACCACCGTGTCATGAGATTGCGCCAACCGCTGCACCACAACCGGAATCTCCAGTGCACCGACCACCGTTACTTCTGTAACTTCAGCGCCCGCCTCTTTCGCAGCAGCTACGGCCTCTGCATGTAGCCGGGCAGTGATCTCCTCGTTCCAATGGGAAGTCACTACCGCTACCGTGGCTCCAGTTACATCGGGAAGCTCAATTGCGGGAAGTCCGTGGACACTCACTAGTTTTAAGTCCTTGCTGCGTGCTTGGTTGCGGGCGGTTAGGGTTCGGCTGTTATTCGTCGTCAGCTTCTTGATGAGCCTCTAAGTACTCCGTAAGCCACGGCAATTCGTGCCCCATCCGCTGACGCTTCGTTTGTAAATAACGTACATTATCTTCATTTACTTCCACGGGCAGTGGCACCCGCGAGGCGATCTTCAACTCGAAGCCGTCCAATCCAGAGCGCTTCGCAGGATTATTCGTCATCAGCGCCATCGAGTTCACGCCCAGGTCTTTCAGAATCTGCGCCCCTGCCCCATACTCGCGCGCATCTGCCGGCAACCCCAGTTCCAGATTCGCATCAACGGTATCGGCACCCTGATCCTGTAGCTGGTAGGCGCGCAGTTTCGGTACCAGCCCGATACCGCGCCCCTCATGACCGCGCATGTACAAAATCACGCCACGACCCGCTTCTTGCACTTTCTGCATACTCAAGTGCAGTTGCTGCCCACAATCACAGCGCCGCGAGGCAAACACATCGCCCGTGAGGCATTCCGAATGGACGCGTACCAATACGTCCTCACCATTATTGCTCGTAATATCGCCGACGACGAGAGCCACATGCTCTACGCCCGAAATCAGATCCTGGTATCCATAGGCAGTAAATGGGCCGAAATCGGTAGGTAGTTTCGTTTCCGCGACGCGCTGTACTAACCGTTCATGGTGGCGCCGGTAGGCAATCAACTGCTCAATCGAAATTAACGCCAAATCATGCCGATCACAGAACCGCCGTAACTCTTCGCTGCGCGCCATCTCGGTGGGGTTTTCCTCCGAGACGACCTCGCACAGCACCCCGGCTGGGCGCAATCCCGCAAGCCGCGCCAAATCCACGGCAGCTTCAGTATGCCCCGCACGTCGTAACACTCCACCCGTGACGGCCTGCAGCGGTACTACGTGACCAGGGCGGGTGAAGTCTTCCGGATTCGATTCGGGATCTGCTAGACGACGGATAGTGCGCGCGCGATCCACTGCCGAAATACCGGTGGTACCTTCAATGGAATCCACGGTGATGGTGTACGCAGTCGAGCGGACATCTTCATTGCGTGCAACCATTGGTGGCAAATTCAGGCGTTCGCAATCATCGCTGATCAGTGGGGCGCAGATATAACCAGAGGAATAACGCACTGTAAAGGCAAGTAATTCAGGAGTAGCCTTTTCAGCTGCAAAGATGATGTCGCCTTCGTTTTCGCGATCTTCATCGTCGATTACTACTACCGCTTTGCCTGCAGCTATATCGGCAATTGCACGCTCTACCGAATCAAGTTTCATCACTTGTACGAGCTTACTTGGTTGCTATTTTGACCCATCATTTTGGCAACGTATTTCGCCAAAATATCCACTTCCAGGTTGACGATGTCGCCCACCTCCCTTTCCCCCAGCGTGGTTTCGGCCAGCGTGGTTGGGATCAGTGACACTTCAAACCAGAGTGCATCGGATATTGCAGAAACGGTTAACGAGGTTCCGTCAACTGTGATCGAGCCTTTTTCCACTACATACCGGTTGAGATTCTCCGGTAGCGAAAACCGGACGACTTCCCAATGTTCGCTTGGCTTCCGCTCCAGGATCTTCGCCGTGCCATCGACATGGCCTTGAACGATATGGCCGCCAAACCGGTCCGAGACACCCATCGCCCGCTCTAAATTGACCTTCATACCAGGTTCCAGACTGCCCAGGCTGGTTCGATCGAGCGACTCCTGCATCACATCGGCAGTAAAGGTGTCCTCGGTGCGTTGTGCCACGGTCAAGCAAACACCATTGACGGCGATGGAATCACCCAAGGCGCTATCGCTGAGCACCCTGGAAGCGCTGATAGTCAGCTCGATGGCATCGCCGGACTCGGTGATGTCAACAACTGTGCCTTTTTCTTCCACAATTCCCGTGAACATTGCTACTTAATTCTTTCTATTAGAGTTTTTAATTATGCGGGCTAATTTTTACTTGACTAGCCGCAGCAGAATATCGTCGCTAAGCGTAATCACATCGCGCGTCTGGAATCGGCGGATCTCTGCCATCGACGTAGTTGCGAGCGATGAATTTGGCGCGGGTTCGATCGCCTTGATTCCATTAGACAGCATCGCGGGCGCGATATAGGCGTCGATCATGTCGATAGCATCAGCTTCGAATAGCGAGGCGATTAGTGTTGCTCCGCCTTCGACCAGCACATCGACAAAGCCACGGTTGCCTAGCTCGGTAATCCACTGCTCGACGTCATGAGTAGCCAGCTGCAGGAAGTTTTCTCGCTCGCTACTAGAGCCTTCGGCTGCACGCGCTATTGGCTGTGTAATCGCGTACTCGGATGGGATTTCACGGGTACCAATCACTACGCGCGTTGGTTGTCGTTCGAACAGCGCACCTTTGGGTTTTCGTGCGGTTAAACGCGGGTTGTCTTTCAGTACTGTTCCCGTGCCTACGACGATGGCATCACGTAATTGCCGATCCTCATGCACAAATTGTCGTGCACGTGCGCCGGTGATCCACTGCGAAGAGCCATCGGTAGCAGCAATAAACCCATTGAGGGTTGTCGCCGTCTTCACAGTGATCCGAGGCTTGCCGGTGCGCTGCCAATGTAGCCAGGCTGCCAGGGATCCTTCGGAAACCATGTCGGTGCCTACTCCCGGCAGCACCGTGAGGTGTTGTTGCTCTAACCACGTAGCCCCACCGGCGGCCACTGGATTCGGATCGGATACAGCGAAAGCCACTGCTGCTACGCCACTGCTTGCCACTGCCCCGGTACATGGCGGTGTCCGGCCTTGATGATGGCAGGGCTCCAAGGTCACGACAAGTAATCCGCCCTTAGCCTGCGAGTCCGCCATGGCTAAAGCTTGGGGTTCAGCGTGGAGCCCACCTACGGGCTCGGTTGCAGCAGCTCCAACGATTTTCCCTTCGGCGGAAACCACCACGGCACCCACTGGTGGATTTGGCGAAGTAGTACCGCGAACGCGTTGCGCAACTTCTTCGGCAAGTTTCATGGCTAGCGTCGCACGCTGCATGAGGCTCTCACCAGGCACGTGCGTGCCACAGAGATCACGAAATTGCGGCATGTGCCTTCTCGCGCAGTAGATCGATGGCGTCGTTCGGCGTTAAGCCCTCTTGTTTCGGGCTATAAACGGCCGAGCCTGCAACATAAGCGTCGCAGCCTGCCTCGGCTGCAGCGCCAATCGTCGCTGGGTCAATTCCGCCATCGATTTCAATTAGGGTTTGCACTCCTGTGGCATCAATACGTTCCCGAAGCTTGCGTACCTTTTCTAATTGCTCCGGCATGAATTTTTGGCCACCGAAGCCGGGCTCCACACTCATGACCAGTACCAAGTCGAATTCCTCGAGCTGATCCAGCCACGGCTCGATATCGGTACCAGGTTTGATCGAGATACCAGCGCGCATGCCAGCCTCTCGTAATTTACGCGCCAACGCTACGGGATCTTCCGAGGCCTCTACGTGGAAGGTAATGCCTGTGGCTCCGGCAGAAATATAATCATCAACCCATTTTTCGGGGTGCTCGATCATCAGATGCACATCCATAGGCTTCGATGTTTGCTTCGCTACCGCAGCTAATACTGGAGCGCCAAAGGATAGGTTAGGCACGAAGTGGCCATCCATTACGTCGATGTGGATCCAGTCCGCATGGCTGACTGCTTCTACTTCATCAGCTAAGCGAGCGAAATCTGCGGCCAAAATGGAAGGTGCGATGATCGTCATAACCTTTAAGTTTAGGCCTCACAGGTGTCGCGCGTCACGTGGCTTAGGCGGTTCTACGCAACCCGGCTAAGAACATCGCGTCAGTGCCATGGCGGTGTGGCCACATCTGCACTGCCAAGCCCTGATCAGCATCCTGCATCGGGTGCACAAGCAGATTCATATCGACTTCCACGAAGTTCTTGTGCCGGCGCAAGGCTTTATCAATCACGGTCCGCGTTTCCCGCAGATGTGGCGAGCAGGTCGAATACACCACCACACCACCAACTCGCACCATCTCGAGTGCTGCATCTAGCAACTGAGTCTGCAAAGTCACTAGCTCAGTTAAGTCGCCCAGTGATTTCCGCCAGCGTGCCTCTGGGCGCCGTCGTAAAGCACCCAAACCTGAGCACGGAGCGTCTACCAAAATGCGGTCGTAACCACCTTCGGGGACGTCTACGCCTGCAGCGCGCAACCCAGCAGCGCCCTTAGTGCCGTCAGCTTCAAACACCGAAACTGGTAGGCCGCGGGTTGCATTGCGCACTAGTTCCGCGCGGTGGGAAGCGATCTCTACGGCGTCCACCGTCGCGCCGGCGATATTTGCCTGGGCACCTAGATACGCGGTCTTACCACCAGGTCCTGCGCATAAGTCAATCCATTTCCCTTGATCTTCGCCATCCAACGTCGCAGCACTTACCGCCCGCGCAATCAACTGGGAACCCTCATCTTGGACAACCGCCAGTCCCTGTTGCACTGGGGCTAACTCCCCTGGATCACCGCTCGGCAAGTAGACAGCAGATGGCGAATAGTTTCCTTGTTCCCCACCAACAATCAGCGCTAGTTCTTCGGCGGTAATCTCGCCTGGTTTAGCGGCCAGGTGCACGATCGGGCGCGCGTCGTCAGCTGCAAGTGCGTCCGACAATTCACGTGCCTTGGTGCCCAGAGACAGGGCGAAAGCCTCGGCAATCCACCGCGGATGGTTATTCAGCATTGCCAAATAACCCACTGGATCCTGGGTGCGATCAGGAGCGATCTCGTCTAACCATTGGGTACGCGACTTCTTGGTCAACTTACGCATCACCGCATTAACGAAACCCTTAATCGCAGTAGTCTGCTTCTGGTTCTTCGCGGTGCGAAGCTTTTGGCTTCGGTTCACCCACGCGACTGCATTCACCGTGGTATCTACCGCAGCATGCGTATCTACGCGCATATGCAAATGTTGGTATGCCCCCATACGCAACACTGCGAGCACTTCAGGATCCATAGACGATAAATTGCGCGTCGAGCACTGCTGAATAATCAGATCCAAAACCCCACTCGCCCGCGCAGTGCCATAGGTGAGTTCCGTGGCAAACGCCGCATCTCGTCCCGAGAGCTGATAGTTCTTCAACTTCTTCGGCAACAGCAGGTTCGCGTAGGCATCATCGACAGCGACAGCCACTAACGTTTCCAGTGCAGCTTTCCGGCTGGCGTCTAAGCTTGACGACGGTTTCTGTCCTCGTTTAGGCGCTGGGTTATTCACTTATCCGAATACCTTTCCGTCGATAGCAGCTCCTCGGATGTAATCGGCTGCTGCCATGCGTTTCTTGCCGAATGGTTGGATCTCGGTGAGTTCAAGGATCCCCTCGCCAGTACCAACGTAGAGCGCTGTCTTGGTTGTCGCGATTTCGCCGGGCGCAAGCTGCTTCGCTTGTTCTGAGTCGGCGGTTTCAGTAGCTGGCATACCCAGATAAATCTTGAAGCGCTGGCCATCTAAGGTGGTCCATGCTCCAGGTGCTGGATTATAGGCACGAATGGCACAGTCAATGCGATTGGCCGAAGCCGTCCAGTCAATCTGGGTGTTTTCTGCCGAAATCTTAGGAGCGTAGCTAGATTGGCTGTCTTCCTGCGGAGTGAATTCCGCGGTGCCAGCTGCCAAATTATCTAGGCAGTCGCGCAGGACATCAGAACCTACAGTTGCCAGCTGGGTCAAAAGCTCACCAGAGGTCGTAGAGCTTTGAATCGGAACTGCATGGCTAGCCAAAACTGGCCCGGTATCCAGGCCTTCTTCAATCTGGAATACAGAGACGCCGGTTTCCGAATCGCCAGCAGCGATGGCTGCCTGCACCGGTGCTGCACCGCGCCACGCTGGGAGCAAAGAAAAGTGGAGGTTAATCCAGCCGTGTTTCGGCAGCTCTAAGAGTTCGGCTGGCACTAATGCACCGTAGGCCACCACCGGAATGCAATCTGGTGCCAGTTCATGCAAGCGTTGGACTACAGCCGCGCTAGCTTCATCGGCCCCACGCAGTGAGGAAGCCTCTAAGACTTCAATGCCAGCTTCTAAAGCCACGCGCTTAACCGGAGACGGCTGCAATGTACGGCGCCGTCCCACTCTCGCATCAGGGCGGGTCAACACTGCTACTACTTCATGATCGCTTTCCAGAAGTTTTTCTAGCGTAAAAGCTGCTACTTCAGGGGTTCCAGCAAAAATAACTCTCATGCGAACCACTCCTGCTTGCGCAGTGTTGCCATGGCTTCTTTGCGACGATCGCCAGTTAACCGCCGCAGGAACAACACCCCATCAAGATGGTCAGTTTCGTGCTGCACACAGCGGGATAGCAGCCCATCAGCTTCGAATTCGATCTCGTTGCCGTGCTCATCAAACCCCGTCACCGCAACCTTCGCATGACGCTGTACATCAGCAAAAACCCCGGGTATGGAAAGGCAGCCTTCTTGCTCTTCCACGGTGTCTTCCCCAATGGCTTTCCATTTCGGGTTAATCACTACACCCTGTTTTTCGCCATCGTTATAGACAAACACGCGCTTTAAGACACCTACTTGGTTCGCCGCCAAGCCAACGCCTTCTTCTGCTGCCATCGTCTCAAACATGTCAGCCACTAATTGCTGCAGGCCAGCATCAAACTCAGTGACTTCTTGGGCCTCTGAAACCAGCACCGGATCACCGAATAACCTCACTGGCCGAACCGTCATGGTGTGCAACTCCTTTAATAGTTCTACTTCGCTTTAACCTAAGCAGCTTATCCGAATCGCACGGGATCAACGATTACCCGCACGATGTCGTCGTCGCGAGCTAAAGCACGCATGCGAATTGCTGACTGCAAGGCCAGCCCGAATTGCTCGCGGGCAGCATTTGGGCTGCGCACCAACAGACGCAAAAAAGGTTCGTCCGGATCCGCACCAGGTAAATTTGGCACAGTGCTCGGTAATGCGACCGGGCCTAAAAATTCGCTGTTGTCCGGCAAGGCTACATCGGACTGCGCTAGCTCCTTGCGATACAGTTCGATCGCTTTTCTTGATCCGTCGATAGCTGCCACACTCACGGTAGGTGGCAGACCTGCAGCGCCACGATCTGCTAGCTCACGACGGGCAGCGCCGGCAAGATTCCACGACACAAAATCGCCAATCGGATCAACAGCTGCGTCGCCATCGATAATTACCGCGCCACCAGCTGCGGCACTGCGGGTAAGACAAGCGGCGCGTACCCAATTGGCTAAGGCTTCCTCGCTGGCTCGCAGATCTTGGAACCCTAAACTCACCCAGGTATCCAGAATAAGTGTGACCGCGTAACCAGGCGGCCCTGGATCTGGTTCGGCACCAGGAGTTGTCACCACAATTCGTCCACCAGGCGGCACGTCGGTGATCAGGTTTTCGCCGGTACTCATAGCAACGGGATAGGGGCGGAATGCTCGGCCCAATTCCTCTCGGGTACGACTGCTGCCGACGGAAACCGGCCGAATCAGCTTCGAGCCACAGTTCGTGCACCGATACGCGGCATCCACTCGCCCACACCAACGGCAGCTTGGCGCAGCAGCTTCACCTTCCGGAGCTTCGGGAATCCCGAGCGGTCCGTTACAGGAGCGGCAGCGTGCCGGATGCCGACATCGAGCACACGTCAACGTGCGGATATAACCGCGCCGGGGTACTTGTACTAACACGGGCTGGTCATCGCGCAAGGCAGCTTTAATTAGTTTGAAAGCTACCGCTGGAAGTCGAGTACGGGACTGGTTTTCTGGATCCTCGATGGAATCTCGCGACGGAATCAGCTGAGGCAAAGCGCTTTCTAGTGTGTCTGGAACCGCCACCAATTCATGCGCCCAACTCTGCTGAAGCAGATGCTCCATAGCTACGCTGCGGGTTTGGTTGACACTCAAAAAAGCACAGTTTTCTAGTTCGCTACGCATCACCAGCACCTCACGGCTGTGCCAATACGGGTGACGGCGATCGACTAAGTTATCGTCATCGTCGTCAAGCACAATCACCAACCGCAAGTTCTGCACTGGCGCAAATACGCACGACCGGGTGCCAACGACGATCCTGCCTTGGCCGTGCAGAATATCCAGGTAGCGGCGATAACGAGGTTCGGGGCTTAAATCGCCGGTGAGTACCGTCAATTGCCGTGGCGAGATCAACTGCGTGAAAGCCGCTTCCAGGCGAGCTACCCGACGTGTATCGGGAGCGACAAGCAAGACGCCACCGCCACTGTAGGCAATCTTTATGGCCAAACGCGCCAAAAGGTCATAGTGGTTTTCACCTGGTACTGGCTGCCACACAGCTCGGGCAGTACGGCCTGCAAGCACGGCGTTGATATAAGACTCCGCGAAGCGGTAGCGCTGCCATGGGGAAAGATCCAGATCAGCCACGTTAAGTTTGCCCAGCTCTTCCCACGTAGGCGCGGCAGCCTGATCTGGATTTGTACTGTTTTTGCTGCGGTTGGCGGCGCGCTGCTTTTCCACCCGCGCATGCCGTGTAGGGATGGCCGAACGGATAATATCTGGCCGATAGCCGGCGTAATGCACGGCAACACGATCAATTAGCGCCTGAGTTTGCGGCGGAATCACTACCTCTGGCGAAAAAACTGCATTCAGCGGCATTAATTCGCCGTCAAAATCAGAATGAGCCAAGCGCTGCAACACGATGGCAGTGACTAACTTGCCGTTAAAGCGAACCCGCACGCGGGTGCCTGGCTGGGCTTCGACGCGCATCTCCTCTGGAACCAGATAATCGAACCCTCGATCCAAATGGGGCACCTGCACCAGCGGTAACACACGCGCTACCGGCAGCTGCGTCTGGGGATCGGGGTTAGTCTGCTCTGAGGGCGTGGTCATCGAAACGGGGTGTTCAGCGAAACACTAGTTAGTCCCAACTGCAGCGCGCAGTTGTTCTACCCGGTCGAGACGCTCCCATGGCAGATCAACATCGGTGCGGCCGAAGTGGCCGTAGGAAGCAGTCTGTGCGTAAATTGGGCGCTTCAAATCCAAGTCGCGAACAATCGCAGCTGGGCGCAGGTCGAATACCTTCGTCACAGCATCTTGGATTGCTGCTACTGGGACAGTCTCGGTGCCAAAGGTCTCTACGTACAGGCCAACTGGAGTTGCCCGGCCAATCGCGTAGGCCACCTGGATTTCAGCACGGCGTGCCAGACCTGCAGCCACGATATTCTTCGCCACCCACCGCATCGCGTAGGCAGCAGAGCGATCCACCTTCGAAGGATCCTTACCGGAAAATGCGCCACCACCGTGGCGCGCCATACCGCCGTAGGTATCGACGATAATCTTGCGCCCGGTCAATCCGGCATCACCCATCGGGCCGCCAAGCACGAAGGATCCCGAAGGGTTAATCAACACACGCAAGTCCTCATCAACCAGATCCTGCAAATTGTCTTCGGCAATCACAGCGTCGATGACGTGTTCACGCAGTTGTTCAGACAACCATTCGTGGGTTACCCCTGGGTCATGTTGGGTGGAAATAACCACGGTATCTAGCCGTACTGGACGATTGTCTTCGTCGTAACCCAACGTAACCTGGGTTTTTCCGTCGGGACGCAAATGAGGCACGATGCCCTCTTTGCGCACCTGCGTCAACCGACGTGCCAGTCGATGCGCGAACGCAATCGGCAACGGCATGTACTCCGGTGTTTCGTCGGAAGCGTACCCGAACATCAGTCCCTGATCACCCGCACCAGTGACGTCTTCAGCTTCCACAACTCCATCTGCGGAACTGCGTGCCTCCAAGGACTGAGTCACACCATCCGAAATCTCCGCGGACTGATCCCCAATAGAAATCGACACCCCACACGTACGGCCGTCAAAGCCCTTATCCGAAGAGTCGAACCCAATATCAGTTAACCGCCGCCGTACGATGCCGGTAATATCCACGTAACCATTGGTGCGCACCTCGCCCACAACATGGACTAAACCGGTAGTAACCACGGTCTCTACCGCTACCCGCGAATCGGGATCTTGGGTCAACATGGCATCCAAAATCGCGTCCGAGATAGAGTCGCAGATTTTATCTGGATGTCCTTCTGTCACCGATTCACTGGAGAAGAGACGCAGATTCTGGGTCACTACAGCTGTCCTGTCTGAAAATGGTTAATACCGGAAAATGTGCTTGAAAGCTTACAGTCTAGACTAAGCTGTCCAGCACTAAAATTCGCACGCATCTAAAAGACGCGCCGCCACCTCAAATTTAGACGCTTTCGCTAGCGACGTCACTTCACCACTAGCCTTCAAAATCCACCCTTGATTATCGTCTGCACCAAACGTGGCACCGCCAGAAACATCGTTAGCCAGCAACAAGTCGCAACCTTTGCGCGCAAGCTTCTCCTGGGCCAGCTCTAGCGCCGACTTAGTACCATCACCCGTTTCTGCAGCAAATCCCACCAAGATGGTGTCCGAACTAATCTCGCCCGCCTCACGCGACTGCACGGAGGTACGCAGAATATCCGGATTCTCAATCAGCTCGAGGGTCGCCAGTTCTTTATCGGCGCTCCCCTTCTTCAGCTTCGAAGCGGCCATCGCTTTCGGACGATAATCCGCCACCGCCGCAGCAAAAATCGCTACTTCACATTTCGGAAGTTGCTTGGCGACAGCGTCAGCCATCTCTTCAGCAGAGCGCACGCGAATTACTTCAGCAGAAATCGGTGTGGTCAGATCATCGGTATCACCGGCCACGAGCATTACTTCTGCACCACGCGCTGCTGCCACCTCGGCGATGGCAAAGCCTTGCCGCCCAGACGAGTGGTTACCGATAAAACGCACCGGATCAATAGCTTCTTGGGTACCGCCGGCAGTAATCAGCACGCGCTTGCCCGCCAAATCCTGGCGCAAGTATTGGCGGTTACTTGCAGCGGTCAACGCTAGTGCTGCAATTTGGTTTGGTTCCGGTAGCCGCCCAGGGCCGGTGTCCTTACCGGTCAGACGTCCATGGGCAGGAGGCAGTACAGTAATGCCTCGCTGGCGCAACGTAGCTACATTGTCCTGCGTAGCTGGATTGAGCCACATCTCGGTATGCATCGCCGGTGCCAGGACTACGGGTGCTTGCGTCACTAGCACCGTTGCGGTCAGCATATCGTCGGCACGCCCATGAGTAATCCGAGACAATACATCCGCGGTAGCTGGTGCGATCACCACTAAGTCAGCTTCTTGACCCACACGAACGTGGCGAACTTCATCGACGTATTCAAAAACGTCGGTAGCAACAGGGTTGCCACTGAGCGCTTCAAAAGTGGCAGCACCGACAAACTTCAAGGCGCTACGGGTCGGCACCACAGTGACGTTATGGCCGCGTTCTTTGAACTCACGGACTAGGTGACAGGACTTATATGCAGCAATGCCGCCGGCAACTCCGACGACGATATTAAGCGTGCGAAAATTTTCCGAAGACGCGGCTTGCGAATTAGCGGCAGCCCGCCCGGAAAAGGTTGCACACTCCTCGGAGTGACCAGCGGCCATCAATGGAATGTCTCCCTGAGTAGAAAAAGCTTTAGCTTTCAGTGTATTCCAACAGGTTGTCGTTGATTTCGCGCAATGCGATCGACAGTGGCTTTTCTGCAGCCTGTGGGGTTACCAACGGGCCGACGAATTCCAGCATGCCCTCGGTGTCCTGCTGGTAGAAGTTGTTGATCTGGCGGGCACGCTTTGCAGCGAAGATCGCCAAAGCGTACTTAGAAGAAGCCTTATCAAGCAGTTCGTCGATCGGAGGGTTAGTAATACCCACCGGTGGATCGAAGACGGCGTTGTTCGTGGACAAATTCTGATTCACAGAAAAATTCCTCTAACTCTAACTATTTATCTTCGCCGGTCAGAGCTGCGACTAACGCAGCCACTGCATCATCTACATTGTCGTTAACTACCACTTGGTCGAATTCACCGCGGGCATCCATCTCGGTGCGAGCTGTTTGCAACCGCCGCGCGATCTGTTCTTCCGTCTCGGTTCCACGGCCGGTAAGCCGCTCGACCAATACATCCCAGCTTGGGGGTGCTAAGAATACCAACGTGGCAGAAATGGAGGCTTGGCGAATAGCACGGGCACCAGCCAAATCGACTTCCACTAACACCGGACGGCCAGCTTCAAGTGCCTGCTCTACCGGCTTACGCGGAGTACCCGATCGCTGTAGCCCACCGTGTATCTCAGCCCACTCCAGCATTTCACCAGCGTCGATACGCTGCTGGAATTGCTCCGGGGTCACGAAGAAGTAGTCGTGCCCCTCAACTTCGCCGGGGCGAGGTTGCCGGGTGGTCATCGAAACACTGAAGTAGAGATCCGGAACCTCGTCTTTCAAACGGCGCACCACAGTGGACTTGCCAACACCGGCAGGGCCGGCAAGTACTACCAGATGTGGGGTGCTGATCCCGGACATCGAAATTAGTCCTCTACCTCGTAGTCGAAGCGCTCCAGCAGTGCACGACGCTGGCGGTCACCCAGGCCACGCAGACGACGAGTCTGAGCAATCTCCAGGCTAGCCATGATGTCCTGAGCCTTGACCTTGCCCACCTTTGGCATAGCCTCAAGCAAAGCAGAGACCTTCATCTTGCCAATGATCTCGTCTTCATCAGCGCGCTTCAGAACTTCTGGCAGGTCGATTGCACCGCGCTTGAGCTGATCCTTTAGCTCTGCACGAACCTTACGAGCCTGAGCGGCCTTTTCTAGGGCTGCTGCACGCTGCTCTGGGGACAACTGCGGAAGGGCCACGGTTCCTCCGATACTTTCTTAGATTTCGATTTTCTTTTTGTTGAACAGGCCGATTACCTGGCCTTTTCAATCAACTTTGGCGATTGTAGCACCGCGATCAAGCGAATACCGAACAACTCGGCGCTAAGGCGTGCCAGATTTGCCCGGTATGTAACCTTTATCGCATTGGATGGGGCAAAACAAAAGGTTAAAGCAGGTTTAATCTAGCGGGAAGAGCGCTTGGTGCTCAGCGACGGCTTGACGCAGCGCTGCGACGTCCGGACCATGTTGCAGGATTGACCTGGATACATTCGCAATAGCTAAACCAGCAGTTGGCGGAACCAATCGCGCCACATCTTCAGCGGTCCCACCTTGGGCACCAACACCCGGCAATAACACCGGCCCATTGAGCTGAGATAGGTTTGGCGGATTGGAAACAGTCGCACCGACCACCACACCAATCGATCCCAAAGTATGAGATGAATCACTCTGAGTAGATACCTGATGTGAGTTCGCCTCAGGTACTTCATCGCCAGCGACAGTACTGATGTGTGCGCAAGTATTAATTGCAGCGGCATGGTCAACAATGGATTGGGCAACCGTAGCTGGGGCAACTGCGCGTGCTTGCGCAGTGCCAGCTTCACCATCACCACCAGGCTGCCCAGTTCGGGCTAGCTGCACCGACGGACCTTCTGGGTTAGACGTAGCTGCAAGGACGAATAATCCTCTGCCCTGAGCCAAAGCCAGATCCACAGCTGGTTGCAGTGCACCAAAGCCCAAATACGGCGATACGGTCACTGCATCCACTGCTAGTGGAGACTCATCGGCCAACCAGGCAGTGGCATATGCCGCCATGGTCGAGCCAATATCTCCGCGTTTGGCATCAGCAAGAGTCAGGGCATCGGCGTCGTGAAGCGCGTTCAAGGTCTGCTCTAACACGGCGTATCCAGCAGAGCCATACGCTTCGTAGAACGCAACCTGCGGCTTAACCAAGGCGACAGTATCGCCGAAAGCTTCCACACAGATGTCGCTGAATTGCTGCAGCCCGGTGGCGTCTGCCGGCAAGCCCCACTGCGCCAGAAGATGCGGGTGCGGATCAATACCAACGCACAAGCGACCACGAGCAGCGACCGTCGCGGTCAAACGCTGGCCGAAGCTAGGGCGAGATACAGCAGGTTGTGCTGCTGGCTGATCGACAGCGGTCACTGTGCTGCACTTTCCTGCTGAGCATCCTTTTCCGGGTGCAATTGCTGCAAAGCGCGCACAGACATCTCGTTATTAGAAATGGCGCTAATGCCCTGTACTGCTGCGACTGCCCCCTGCACGGTGGTGACACATGGGATGCCCATCTGAACTGCTGCCGCGCGAATTTCGTACCCATCGGAACGAGCACCGGCAGAGCCCGATGGTGTATTGATAATCAAGTCCACACCACCGCTCTTGATCACATCCACGATCGCTGGTTCGCCCTCTACCTCAGTGCCTTGGGTGGTCTGCTTGTTTACTACGTCGCAAGCAATACCATTGCGGCGCAACATGCCAGCGGTGCCGTGAGTGGCCAACACCTTGAATCCCATCGCAGCTAACTGCTGGATTGGGAAGACCAAGGTCCGCTTGTCGCGGTTTGCCAGAGAAACGAATAGGGTGCCGCCGGTTGGCAGATCACCGAAGGCTGCCGCCTGAGACTTCGCGAATGCGATACCGAAGTTTTCTGCCAAGCCCATCACTTCGCCGGTGGACTTCATCTCCGGGCTGAGCAACGAATCCAACGCATGCCCATCAGGAGCGCGGAAGCGGTTGAACGGCATCACAGCCTCTTTCACTGCAATTGGTGCCGATTCAGGCAACGAACCACCGTCGATATCACGTGGGATCATGCCTTCGCTGCGCAGCTCTTCCAAGGAAGCGTCCAACATCACGCGAGCAGCAGCCTTGGCCAGTGGCACCGAGGTTGCCTTAGAGACAAACGGCACAGTGCGCGAAGCACGTGGGTTGGCCTCGATGACGTAGAGGGTGTCGTCCTTCAGCGCGTACTGAACGTTCATCAAGCCCTTAACTCCGATGCCGTGAGCCAAAGCCACGGTAGACTGGCGCACTTTATCGATGACGTTTTCACCCAGCGTCATTGGTGGCAACGCACATGCCGAGTCGCCAGAGTGAATACCTGCTTCCTCGATGTGCTCCATCACGCCGCCCAGGTAAACTTCTTCACCGTCACAGAGTGCATCGACGTCAATTTCGATGGCGTTATCCAAGAACCGGTCAACCAGAACCGGATGTTCGGTGGATAATTCCGTGGCGCGGGCGATGTAGTCTTCGAGCGTCTGCTCGTCGTAGACGATTTCCATGCCACGGCCACCCAACACATACGACGGACGAACGAGCACTGGGTAACCGATATCAGCAGCAACCTGACGCGCTTCTTCGAAGCTGGTGGCAGTACCAAACGCAGGCGCTGGCAGATTGGCTCGGCCGAGGACCTTACCGAATTCGCCGCGATCTTCAGCCAAGTCAATGGCCTCAGGAGTAGTACCTACTACTGGCACTCCAGCATCAGACAGGCGCTGAGCCAAGCCCAACGGAGTCTGACCACCGAGCTGCACAATCACTCCAGCAACGTTGCCGGACTGCGATTCCGCGTAGTAGACCTCCATGACGTCTTCAAAGGTCAGTGGCTCGAAGTACAGGCGATCAGCCGTGTCGTAGTCGGTGGAAACTGTCTCTGGGTTACAGTTCACCATCACCGTTTCAAAGCCAACGCGGGACAGCTCAAGGGCTGCGTGCACACAGGAGTAATCGAATTCGATACCCTGGCCAATGCGGTTTGGCCCGGAACCAAGGATGATGACCTTGTCCTTTTCCGTCTGAGCTGCCACTTCGCTTTCCGCTGCCGGGTCTAGCTCATAGGCCGAGTAGTGGTACGGAGTCTGCGCTTCGAACTCAGCGGCACAGGTATCCACCGTCTTAAATACTGGGTGGATATTTAGACGCCAGCGCAGTTGACGCACACCTTCTTCACCGGCCAATTCTGGGCGCAAAGCAGCGATCTGCGCATCAGACAGACCCCAGTATTTAGCTTCGCGCAGCAGCGATTCATCCACCACAGGAGCTTCCAACAAAGCTTCACGCAGCTCTTGGAGGTTTTCCATTTCCGCAATGAACCATGGATCCAAGCCAGATGCTTCATGAATTTCTTCGACAGATGCACCCAAGCGCTGTGCGAGCTCCACGTCGTAAATGCGTCCCTCGGTAGGGCGCTTTAAATCAGCAAGGACTGCGCTGACGTCGTCGGCACGCTCGCCTGCGAAATAAGAATCTGGCTGAGTCCAAAAACCACTTGGTTTCGTCTCTAGCGAACGCATCACCTTATTTAATGCGCCGATGTAGTTACGGCCAATCGCCATCGCTTCGCCGACGGACTTCATCGTGGTCGTCAGCGTGTCATCCGCGCCTGGGAACTTCTCGAAGGCAAAGCGCGGCGCCTTGACAATCACGTAGTCTTCTACCGGCTCGAACGCCGCCGGAGTGGTACCTGTGATGTCGTTGGTGATCTCATCTAAGGTGTAGCCAATCGCCAACTTGGAAGCGATCTTCGCAATTGGAAAGCCGGTCGCCTTCGACGCCAACGCCGAGGAACGCGACACACGAGGGTTCATCTCGATGGTGATCAGGCGACCATCGTTCGGATTGACTGCGAACTGGATGTTACAACCGCCGGTAGCAACTCCAACCTCGCGAATAATCGCAATACCCTGATCGCGCATCTTCTGGTACTCGCGGTCGGTCAAGGTCATGGCTGGTGCCACGGTCACCGAGTCCCCGGTGTGCACACCGAGGGCATCGACGTTTTCAATCGAACAGATCACCACGACGTTGTCATCGCCATCGCGCATCAGCTCGAGCTCGTATTCTTTCCAGCCCAGAATCGATTCCTCGATCAGCACGTTTGCTTCCGGCGAGGCTGCCAGACCGCCGCCAGCGATACGTTCCAGGTCTTCGTAGTCGAAGGCCAGCCCCGATCCGAGACCACCCATGGTAAAGGAGGGGCGGACGACGACGGGCAGACCGAGTTCCTTAACGGTGTCGTAAACCTCGTCCATGTTGTGGCAGACCCGCGAACGGGCGGATTCGCCACCAATTTTTTCCACGATGTCTTTGAACATCTGGCGGTCTTCACCACGCTGAATGGCTGGAATATCTGCGCCAATGAGTTCTACATTGTACTTCTGCAAGATACCTTCGCGATCCAATGCGATGGCAGCATTCAATGCCGTCTGGCCACCCAAGGTTGCCAGTACCGCATCGATTGGATGGCCTTCGGCCTTTTCCTTTTCGAAGATCTTTTCGATGTAGCTGGACTGAATCGGCTCGATGTAGGTGGCATCGGCGAATTCAGGATCCGTCATGATAGTTGCTGGGTTGGAGTTAACCAGCGTTACCCGCAAGCCTTCTTCTTTTAATACTCGGCAGGCCTGAGTACCGGAGTAGTCGAATTCACACGCTTGGCCGATCACAATAGGACCGGAACCAATAACCAATACGTGGTTAATATCTTTACGACGTGGCATGGAGTGCTCTTAGTCCTTCCCTATTGTTCCTACTGTGCTGATTCCGCAGCCGATACTGCAGCCGAATCCGGTGCAGCTTCGTGGTTCTTAGACTTTTCAATCAGGTTCAAGAACTGGTCGAAAAGATTCTTGGCGTCGTTTGGACCTGCAGCAGATTCTGGGTGATACTGCACCGAAAATGCTCGTCCGCTTTCTAATGCCACGCCTTCTACTACGTTGTCGTTTAAGCACGTATGTGTCACGCGGGCGGTACCCCAAGGGGTTTCGAAGGTTTCGTTTGCCGTGCCTTCCAGCGCAAAGCCATGATTCTGGGCAGTGATGTAGATCCGATTATCCGTATGGTCCAACACCGGCACGTTGGTACCGCGGTGGCCAAAGCGCAGTTTGTAGGTCTTTAGACCAAAGGCGCGGCCAAGAATCTGGTTACCAAAGCAGATGCCGAACAACGGCATATTGTCATCCAGCACCTCTTTCGTAATGTTCACCATTGCATCAGCGGTGGCTGGGTCTCCCGGGCCGTTGGAAAGGAAAATACCGTCGGGCTGGTACTTTTCTTTTACTTCCTGGTATGGGGTACCTGCTGGCACCATCACCACACGAGCACCGCGTAGCGACAATTCGCGTGGGGTGTTCTGCTTGATACCCAGGTCGTAAGCAACCACAGTGGCACGCTGCTCGCCCACAGGTTCTACTACGTAGGCTTCCTGGGCGCTGACCTCGTGTGCAAGATCAGAACCGGCCATTGCAGGCTGGTTTTGCACCAACTCAAGTAGTTCAGATTCTGGCTGCATCGCAGCTTCGCCCGAGAAAATACCAGCGGCAATCGAGCCATGATTGCGCAAGTGGCGCACCAAAGCCCGGGTATCAATCTGGCGAATACCCACGATGTTCTGGGCAATCATCTCTTCTTCCAACGTGCGGCTGGCACGCCAGTTCGAAGAAACTCGAGCCAAATCGCGGATAATGTATCCGGCAGCCCAAATCTTATCGCCGTGCGACTCGGAATCTTCATCATTCCACCCGGTATTGCCTACCTGCGGTGCGGTGGCTACTACCAGCTGGCGGTGGAAACTCGGGTCCGTCAGGGTTTCCTGGTAGCCGGTCATTGCAGTGGTAAACACTGCTTCGCCAAGAGTTTGGCCTACCGTGCCAAAAGCTCGACCATGGAAAACTTTGCCATCAGCTAGCACTAATACCGCTGGAATATTCGAGCGGGCGCCACTGCGGCCGTGTGAACCTTGAGGAGTTTGCGACACTATTAGAGGCCTTTCTTTGCTTCGGAAAAATCTTTCGGATCAGCGGTTTCCTGCGCCGCAGCTGTAGATCCAACTGCAACTCCAGCTGCCGTCCGCGCGAGCTCTACACCGGGAACTTCACCGTCATGAGCGGTTACTCGCCCGCGCAGCAATGTAGCGCTAACAGTTACTGGCATGGTCATGTTCTCGTATGGGGTGTTCTTCGACTTCGAAGCAAGCTTCTCGCCGGCCACCGTCCAAGATTGATTTGGATTTACCACGGTAAGGTTTGCCGGCTCACCGACTGCAATAGGTCGTCCATGGCCAGGCAGTTTCACAATCTCAGCTGGGCGTTCACTCATCACCTTGGCCAACCAACGCCAATCACACGGACCATCCAGCACGAACTGCTGGGCGATCAACGCCAGCGAGGTTTCCAGCCCCAACATGCCCGGTTTCGCATGGTCGAATTCACAGCACTTTTCTTCGGAACCATGCGGAGCATGATCGGTGGCCACGCAGTCGATAGTTCCGTCGATAAGCGCTTGACGCAGTGCTGCCATATCGCGTTGTTCTCGCAACGGAGGATTCACGCGATTCACACCGTCAAAGGTCTCCAACCGCTCATCGGAGAGCACCAGGTGATGTGGAGTGACCTCTGCGGTCAGTGGAATATCTTGCGCCTTTGCCCAGCGCAGCAGCTCAACCGTGCCCTCGGTGGAGGCGTGGCAGATGTGCATGCGTCCGCCGTAGTCGCGTGCCATGATCGCATCGCGGGCGACGATCGATTCTTCCGCTACACGCGGCCAACCAGTCAGCCCCAAACGCGCAGCGGTCGGGCCTTCGTGCGCCACCGCGTCGGTAGTCAAACGTGGATCCTCACAGTGTTGAGCTAGCAACACATCCTCGCCGCGAGCGTACTCCAACGCGCGGCGCATGATCAGCGGGTTATCCACGCACTTGCCATCATCAGAGAACATGCGCACCTTGGCCTGCGAATCAGCCATCATGCCGAATTCCGTGAGCTGCTGGCCTTTCAGGCCCTTCGTAATCGAGCCCACCGGATGAATATCGCATAAGCCCAGCGCCTGGCCTTTCAGCCAAACGGATTCAGCCACGGCAGGGTCATCGGTCACTGGCGCGGTATTAGCCATGGTGAATACTGCAGTAAAGCCACCGCGTGCCGCTGCTGCCGAACCAGTTTCCAGCGTTTCAGTATCTTCACGGCCTGGTTCACGCAGGTGCACGTGGATATCAACGAGGCCGGGCAGCAGTACCTCGGAGTTGAACTCCAGGGTTTCTACCTGTGCGGGATCTGCGGCGTCTTCAGCCGTGACGTCCGCACCGATCGCTGCAATCACGCCATCTTCGATCAAAACGTTGACATCTTCGCCTTCGCCATAAGGGCGCACACCCTGCAGCAACACGGGTGGATTGTGGCGCATCATCATCGGGCCGGTTGCCGGGTAATTGTCTTGAGTTGCCATTATCCGTTTACCTCCGCGTTGAGAAGGGTGAATAGGACTGCCATGCGCACGTGCACGCCGTTGGAAACCTGCTGGAGCACAGCACTGCGCGGCAGGTCTGCCACTGCATCATTAATTTCCATACCGCGGAGCATCGGGCCTGGGTGCATCACAATGCAATCGTCGCGAAGTAGCTTTTCACGTGCCTTCGACAGTCCGTAGCGCGTGGCATATTCGCGGTGCGAGGGGAAGAACCCGCCATTCATCCGCTCTTGTTGGACGCGCAACATCATCACAGCATCGGCGTCCGGTAGCTCCGGTTCCATACGATGTGCCACGCGTACTGGCCAGTTTTCTACGCCGTACGGCAGCAAGGTCGGTGGTGCGACAAAGACCACCTCGGCACCGAGCTTCGACAACAGATCCGCATTAGATCGCGCCACCCGCGAGTGCAGAATATCACCGACGATCACGATCTTGCGGCCGTCGATCTCGCCCAGACGCTGCCTCAGAGTTACGGCATCCAGTAGCGCTTGGGTTGGGTGTTGGTGTTTGCCGTCGCCCGCGTTAATCACCGCAGGGGCATTTCCGAATTCGGCTACCCAGCTTGCGATTTGCTTTGCTGCGCCTGACGACGGATGCCGAACGACGATAGCGTCACCCCCAATCGCATCCAGAGTCAGTGCGGTGTCTTTGAGGCTTTCACCTTTCTTTACCGAAGAAGACGAGGCAGAAATATTGATCACATCTGCACTCATCCATTTACCGGCAGTTTCAAAGGAAGCACGGGTGCGGGTGGAGTTTTCATAGAACAGTGTGAAGATGGTTCGTCCCCGCAAGGTAGGAAGTTTCTTCACCTCCCGGCCGGCAAGAGCCTCTTTGAAGCGATCGGCCTCATCCATCAGGCCGATGATTTCGTCTTGGGTTAAATCAGCAATACTGAGCAAATTTTTCATCAGACGGCTCCTTAATGCTGTCCATTGGGTCGCATCAACGTGACGGCATCGCGCCCATCAATTTCCGCGATTTCAACGTGAACAATTTCGTCGCGAGCTGTAGGTAGATTCTTGCCCACGTAATCTGCGCGAATCGGCAGTTGGCGGTGACCACGGTCGACGAGGACAGCCAGTTGGATAATCTCCGGACGGCCAATATCGGCGATAGCATCCAAGGCTGCGCGGATGGTGCGCCCAGAAAAGAGCACGTCATCAACCAAAATCGTGATAGTACCGTCGATGCCGCGTTGCGGAATCGTGGTGGGCTGTAAAGCGCGGTGTGGGCGAGCCCGTAAGTCGTCGCGGAACAACGTGATGTCTAGTGTTCCGGTTTCAGGGGCTACGCCACAGAATTGCTCGATCTTTTCTGCCAAACGCTTGCTCAGCGGTACTCCCCCGGATGGGATACCCAAAAGTACCACGCGGTTGGCGCCTTCGGCGTCAAGAGCCGTTTTTTCAATAATCTGGTGCGCGATGCGCGCAACGGTACGACCAACCTCGTCTGCCTGCAGTAACTCTGTGGTGTACTGCGAATCCTCGGCAGCGTACTGCTGCTGAGGCAAGGCTGGTTTCGTGCTGTCGCTCATCGTGACCTCCTTCCCCGCCTCTCGGTGCGGTCCGTTAAAGGATGTCCCGTGCGATATCACGGATCCGGCTAACAGCCTACCATCTTAGTCTTGGGACTCCGCGACAAACGATAAGCTACCCAGTACTTCCGCAGCTGCCCGCGCATGTTCAGCGGAATTTGCTGCTTGATCCAGCACGGCGTTGATATACGGTGCAGCGTCATCAGTGGAATATTCGCTTGCCAGTTCCACACCTTCAACCACTGCTACTCGCGGTGGCACCTCGGAGTTAAAGTGCAGCTCCCAAAGGCTCAAACGCAAAATTGCTCGATCCACTGCTGGCAGACGATGCAACGGCCACTCTGCAGTGAGGTATTGCTTTAGCGTCTGATCCAAGCTATCCATTTCGCTGGCCACACCTCGCACAATTGTCTCGGTGTATTCAGGAACTGGCTTCACATCCACTTCCTCGTCGCGAGCTAGTTCTAAGCGTTCTTCTAAGAGCTCAACCAGATCGAACTCGCGCTGCTCTGCTTCGAACAGCAAATCAACAGCGCGTCGGCGTGCACGATAACGCGAACCATGCCGCTTATACCCACGCTGGCGACGCGACTGCGACTCGGAAGCGGCAGCGGAGCCAGTTTCGGAATCGTTATGAGATTCGTGAGAATGCATCATCACCAAGGACTAGATATTGGCGCGGGAGACGTAGGAACCGTTACGAGTGTCAATCTTCAACACATCGCCGGTTTCGATGAACAAAGGCACCTGAACCTCAGCGCCGGTTTCCATCGTTGCTGGCTTCGTGCCACCGGTAGAACGATCACCCTGCAGGCCAGGATCAGTCTGCGATACTGTCAGTTCAACGGTGACTGGCAATTCCACGAATAGTGGCTGACCTTCGTGGAAGGAAACCTGAACTGTAGTGTTTTCCAGCAGGAACTTCGCACCATCGCCCATTAGCTCTGGAGCGATATTAATCTGCTCGTAATCCTGCATATCCATCAAGACGAAATCTGCGCCATCGCGGTACAAGAAAGTCATATCGCGACGATCAACCAGCGCTACTTCCACCTTCACGCCAGCGTTGAAGGTCTTATCGGTGACCTTGCCAGAGACCACATCCTTCAACTTGGTACGTACGAAAGCTGGACCTTTACCTGGCTTTACGTGCTGGAATTCCACGATCTGCTGCAGTTTGTTGTCGATCTTCAGCACAAGGCCGTTCTTAAAATCTGAGGTGGAAGCCACAAATTCTCCTTTTCGCAAGATGCGTATTGGGATTTTTCACTAACTCTAAGTCCGCTAGTTTACAACAGCTCTTTGGAAATCTTGGTGATCACTTCCGGTGCGCCATCGGCAGTGATGATCACAGTATCTTCAATGCGAACGCCACCTTGCTCTGGCACGTAGATACCTGGCTCTACGGTAAGTGTCATACCTGGTTCCAAAGTTTCGTCGCCAGCTTTTGCGGTAGCAGCAGGCATTTCATGGACTTCAATGCCGATGCCGTGCCCAGTGGAATGGACAAAGTACTCTCCGTAGCCGGCTTCACTGATCACATCGCGGCAGGCTTTATCTACGTCGAAAAGCTTCGTACCTGCAGTAGCTGCTTCAATGCCAGCCAGCTGGGCACGTAATACTACGTTATAGATCTCCCGCGAAAATTCCGAGCCCTTTTCCTTGCCACCTGCGATCAATGTGCGGGTCTTGTCTGAGGCATAGCCGTCCTGCCAAGCACCAAAATCGATGGTGACCAGATCGCCTTCTTCAATCACCCGATCACTGGCACTGTGGTGTGGCTTCGCGGAATTAGGCCCGGACGCCACGATCGTGTCGAAGCTCGGGCCATCTGCTCCCCGCAGACGCATGCGGTACTCCAGCTCTGCGGCTACCTGACGTTCGGTCATGCCCGGACGCACCATGTCGTCGGCGAGCAACGATTCATAGGCGTCTACTGCAAGCTGGGCGACGTTACGTAGCCGATCGAGCTCGTCTTCCGATTTCACTAGTCGAATCTGCTCTACTACGTTATTGGTTTCCACGAGCTCGACGGAAGGCGTGGAATCTGCATCGGGCTCTCCGGTGGCATCGGCGATAAACTTTTCCAATTGCCGGAACGTAGCCACCGACAAAGCACTGGCTTCGATACCAATTCGCAAGGTAGCCTCTGGATCGTCGCTGCGATCGATGAGATCCCCGATCAACCCTACGGCCGTATTACGACTATCAATCACGTCGATCCCTGGCGCTTGAATCCGCACCTGCGTGGCATAACGCGAGTCGGTAGCTATCTTGGTAGAGCCATCAGCGCCCAGCAGCACGCCGGCATTCGAGCTATCAAAACCCGTTAACCACCGCACATGATCCACACGGGTAGTAAGGAAAAAATCGCAACCATGATCAGCTAAACCCTGAGCCAGCTTGCGACGTCGCACAGCAAAAATTTCTTGAGGATCATTTTCAGCCATAGATCCACTCTAAACGCTGTGGCGAACAGGCACCTATCTTGCGTCTTTCACCTGGCTCTCGAAATACTCAGCCGCAAACCAACGCACGGCCAATTCGTAGCCCTGCACCCCTAATCCCGCGATCACGCCACGCGCTATCGGGGACAGATATGAATGATGCCGAAACTCCTCCCGAGCGTGCACATTCGAGATATGCACCTCGATGAAGCCCGGCCCATCCGCAATCTCTGCCAGAGCATCGCGCAACACAACTGACGTATGCGTCAGCCCACCTGGATTAATCACCACTGGAATCTGCGCATCGGCTGCTTCGTGGATCCATTCCACGAGCTGCCCCTCGTAATTCGATTGCAGGCAGCGCACCTGTAGTCCGAGAGTCTCACCCAGTTCTGCCAGGTGCTTTTCGACGTCGGTGAGCGTGGTAGCGCCATAGATATCTGGCTGCCGCTTTCCTAGCCGGTTGAGATTCGGACCGTTTAAGACAAGGAGCTGTCGGTTTTTCATTGGTACTTAACCTTTACGCTTACCTTTTGGATGCTGCTCTAGCGTCGAGGTCAGTCGAAGCTACTGCGTCGTAAGCCTCTTGCAGTACCTCTAGCGAAGGATTTTCCAGCCGCGCCGTCTTTCCAATATCTTCGAGCACCACGAAGCGAAGCATGCCGTGGTGGGACTTCTTATCGCGTCCCATCGCTTTCAGTAGTACTTCGAAGGGCGCCTGATCGTAATGAGTAGGAAGCCCTACGTCTGCGAGAATCTTGCGGTGTACATCTACTAATTCTGGTTTCATTAAGCCACTACGTGCCGCCAGCTCAGCCACGTAAACCATCCCGACGCTTACGGCATGTCCATGGCGCCACGAAAAGTTTTCATGCTTTTCGACGGCATGGCCAAAGGTGTGCCCATAGTTAAGGATCTCGCGCAAACCCGCTTCTTTCAGATCTTCACTAACCACACGGGCTTTTACAGCAATCGAACGGCACAACAACTCAGGCAAATCTCCAGCGGGATCAAGACACCGCTGCGGATCCTTCACGAATAAATTGAGGATCCGCTCATCGGCAATAAAACCCGTTTTAATGATTTCCGCGGATCCGGCGACAATCTCGGCGCGTGGCAGGGTTTGCAGGAAATCAACATCAACAAAAACCGCGGTCGGTTCGTGGAAAGATCCCACGAGGTTCTTACCAGCAGCCGTGTTAATACCAGTTTTGCCACCAACGGCCGCGTCCACCATGGCCAGCACAGTGGTAGGCACCTGGATCACCGGGATGCCACGCATCCAGGTTGCTGCCACGAAACCAGCTAAATCAGTAGCTGCACCACCACCGACAGCAATTACTGCATCTTTGCGGCTAACGCCGAGCTCTCCGAAGCGATCCCATAAATTCTCTGCTACCGCGAGAGTCTTACCTTCTTCGGCATCCGGTACGGCAATCGGAACTGCGGTAACACCACGCCCTTCTAGTAGCTGCGCCAGCGCACCGACCGCTTTAGCCACTGCTTCCTGGTAGATAATGGGCACTACCTGAGCGGATACCAAACCGCCGGAGACAGAATCTGCGATATCACCAAGCAGGTTGTCACCTACTACCACCTGATATGGGGCCGGTCCGGTTACGGGGATCGTCTGTAAGACCGTCATTTAGTTGCTCTCTACTTCGTCAACATCGCCCACAAGATCCAGATATTGCAGCACTTCAGTCACCACACGTTGTGGCGAACGCGAATCAGAATCCACTTTGAAGCTTGCTACCTCGTGGTACAGATCATTGCGCTGCGACAAAATTTCCGCATACCGCTCGATCGGGTTTTCGCACTCCAACACCGGGCGAGAATTATCGATCATGGTGCGGCGCACGCCCTCTTCCACAGTGACGTTGAGATACACCACGGCGTGTTCCGCTAGCAGTGCCCGGGTGCGCTCGGACAGCACTGCACCACCACCTAGGCTGACGACGCCATCCCGCTGTAGGGCATCTGCAACCACTTCTTCTTCCAATTGTCGAAAAGCAGGTTCACCCAAGCGCGAAAAGACGGCACCACAGGTATCGTTTTCGCGTTCTTCGATAAGGAAATCCGTATCTGTCAACGGAACCTGTAAAGCTCGTGATAACCGACGACCAATAGTCGATTTTCCCGAACCCGGAGGGCCAACTAACACCACTAAAGGTGAACCCATTCCCGTCTATTCCCTTCTATCGAGCGTCTCTAACGAGGACTGCAACGAGTACCGCAACGAGGTCTTAAGCGAGATCCCAGTTCAAACGGTCTGCAACATATTGCTGATATTGACTAATATTACGCTGCATTTCCTCGATACTATCGCCACCAAATTTCTCCACTACAGCGCGGGCAAGAACTAGTGCCACCATCGCTTCGGCAACCACTCCACCGGCAGGTACGGCACAGACATCCGAGCGTTGATGGATTGCGGTAGCAGCATCACCGGTAGCCATATCGACGGTCTTCAGTGCGCGCGGCACAGTCGAAATTGGTTTCATTGCGGCGCGAACGACGAGTGGCTGACCGTTGGTCATACCGCCTTCTAAGCCACCAGCACGGTTGGAAAGTCGGGTCACCCCATGATCATCAGCGCGGACCATTTCGTCGTGAGCTTCCGAACCCCGGCGGCGCGCTTCTAAGAATCCATCTCCGATTTCCACGCCCTTTACCGACTGAATGCCCATTACTGCACCTGCAAGCTGGGAATCGAGCCGAGCATCGCCAGAAATATGCGAACCCAAGCCGATCGGCAAGCCATGAACAACAACCTCGACAACTCCGCCGAGGGTATCCCCCTGCTTCTTGGCGGTTTCGATTTCGGAGATCATGCTTTCTTCGGCTGCTTTGTTATAGGCACGCACTGGAGATTCATCGATCTGCTTTTGATCCGCGACCGTTGGCACCGGACCGTCATAAGGGTTGGAGTTTCCAATAGAAATCACGTGGGAGACAATTTCCACCCCGAGCACGGTGCGCAATAGGTTGCGGGCGACGGTAGCGGCTGCCACACGAGCTGCAGTTTCGCGCGCGGAGGAACGCTCCAAGATATTGCGGGCATCCTGGTGGTTGTATTTGATCATGCCATTGAAATCGGCGTGTCCGGGACGTGGACGGGTGAGTTTGGCGCCACGAGCCGACTGCAAGGCTTCCTCCGGCACCGGACCTGGCGCCATCACATCAACCCACTTCGGCCACTCGGAATTGCCAATCTGGATTGCAATCGGCGAGCCTAAAGTTTCACCGTGACGGATGCCTGCCAACAAGGTGAGTTCGTCTGCCTCAAACTTCATGCGAGCCCCGCGCCCATACCCCAGGCGCCGCCGAGCTAGCTGAAAGCTGATGTCTTCGGCGGTGATTGGTAGCCCTGCGGGAGCACCTTCCACCATGGCGATAAGAGCTTGGCCGTGAGATTCACCTGCGGTAGTCATCCGAAACATGGAACTATACTGTCATGTTTTCCGGATTAATGGTGGTTTACAGCAGTAACCACACCACAAGAGCGCTAATAACCATCGCTGGCCCATGAGGCACCGGGTGCTTCAAACTCCGCCGCTTTCTGCCGTCCGGCACGAAAGCTGCGAACAGCAATGTCACTACAGCAGCACCAACAATGCCGGCTAAGGCATTGGCGATACCTGGGACTGCAGAGCTAGCACTCATACTGCTGAGCAATCCAGTACTTGCAGCAAGTTTGATGTCTCCCCCGCCGAAGGCGCCAGGTTTGATGCTCGCTATCAGCCAGTAAATAGCGAACCACGTGAACGCTCCTATCAGTCCAGTCCGCAGTGAATGGGTAGGCTGCATCGCAACTAAACAGCTGGTCGCAAATGCCATGCCGTTAAGCCAATTAGGGACCCGCAGCCATCGCCAATCCCACCAGCAAACAGCAGCCAATGCACAGGCGGTCGCGACAGCAGTTGCGACAACGGCAGCGAAAGTATCAATCATCGACAGCAATCCCCCGATTCACTAAATCTGACTCAAGTAACGAAATTCAGAAATAGTTAGACGCAGAAATTGCCAAGAACGTTCGCTTTATTAGTGAATTTGGATAAAGCTATTTTTCAACTGCGTGCCAGAGAGCTTCCCGCATAGGCGTAATTGGTGCCGGCTCCCCGGTAAACTGCTCGAATTGGCTGAGCGCCTGGTGCAACAGCATGGTCAATCCATCGACGGCAATAGCGCCAGACTTTTCTGCCGCCTGCAGTAAACGTGTGGGTCGTGGATGGTAGATGCAATCGATGATTCGAGGTGCCCGAGCCAGATATCCGGCGTAACCCTCTAACGCATCAGTAGGAATCGTAGAGATCAATACATCTGCTGCACCGGCAATATCCATCAGGTTCGGAGCTTGGAATGTCACCCACGCCAGGCTCATACCTAGCGCGGCGGCGAGAGGCTCCAACTCTAATGCCCGTTCGGAGCGAGCAACCACCGTGACATGTTGAATACCTGCCTGGCTACACGCCCAGAGCGCAGCTCGGCTAGTTCCACCATTACCCACGATTACTGCACGCGTCGCCGATGGAGGAAGCTCAACTTCCTTCATCGCCCCTACTAGCCCTAAACCGTCAGTGTTATCAGCGCGCCAACCAATAGCAGTTCGCACCAAAGTGTTCGCCGAACCAATAAGTTGTGCCCGATCAGTGACGTCGTCCGCAAAGTGCAACGCAGCAAATTTGTTTGGCATCGTCACCGAGAACCCACGGTATTCACTGTGCTCCGCCACAATCGCAGGCAAAGCTTCAGCAGTACACCTGATTCGGCTGTAGTGCCACTGGTGTAGCCCTAAAGCCTCATACCCGGCATTGTGGATCACCGGGGATAAAGAATGCTCTACCGGATCTCCCAGTACGGCTGCTTGCTGTTGCAAGGTTAATCACCGATTGGAGTCAAGCACACCATTGTTGATTGCTTCAGCAATCGCAGCATCGTGCTCTTCGAACGTGGTGTTAAATACTGTTCGGCCATCCAGATCAACGGTCACGAAGTACAACCAGGTGCCGTCAGCAGGATTTTCCATTGCCTTAATCGCTTCAATGGAAGGCGATGCAATAGGCGTTGCAGGCAGCCCGTCCATCGCATAGGTATTCCATGCGGTCACACGTGCCCGGTCTTCGTCGGTAGTTGCTACTTCCTGATCAGGCAGGTCGTAGTTCACCGTAGAGTCGAACTGCAATCGCATCGGCTCGTCCAAGCGGTTCAAGATCACGCGGGCTACCTTGTCGAAGTCGCCGTCCGGCGATTCCATCTGAATCAACGAGGCAGCGGTAATCAACTCATATGGCGTCAGCCCAACGGTCTGTGCCGCAGAGAGCAAGCCAGTCTCTTCGTAACGAGCCGTCGATTCACTTACCAAACCGGCAAGAATCGCAACTGCGTCGTCTTCTGGATTGAACTGGTGCACACCAGGCACGATCAAACCTTCCAAGCGGCGTGGATCATTGCCACGCGCCTGCACTGGTTCCAGCGCCCATTCAGGTACACCCAATTGCTCTAGAGGCGTATTGCCTGCAGCAGCTTCGAACTCTTCCTTAGTGATGCATTCAGATTCGACCATGCAGGAAGATTCAGACAGCAGGCTAAAGATGCCCTTGCGCACGTCGTCTGCACCCACTACCTGAGTATCTGCAAGGCGTATACCAGTAGGTAGATCCACGGTGCCGGCGCGATTTTCCACGTCCAACAAGGCGTCTACTGCGGATTCGGAAGACATCCGCTCTTGTAGACGGTAATAACCCGGCTGTAGGTTATCGGCTTCTGGGTGCTGGTTCGCAGCTGCCATGAATGCGCTTGTCGACGCCACGACACCGCGATCTACTAGCTCTTGAGAAATTTCCGACAGAGAAGATCCGGGCTCAACTTCAATCATGACGGCAGTTCCGTTGCCCTCACCTTTAAAGTCACCAGACACACCACCACGCGACCACATGAAACCTACCGATGCGACGATAAAGAGACACAGCAACACCGAGGTGATGTTGATAGCCATGGCCGACTGGCGACTACGCCGACGCCGCCGGCGGGGAGTTGTTGCCCTCTGGCGAGAGTTTGATGTCCCTCGCTGGCGGGCGTTAGAGGCTGGTGAGCCCATTCACTACTCCTCATAATATTAAGACTAGGAACAATTCCCTAAAGAATAGCGAATATCAGTAACATATGCACATTACTCGCAGGGGAAATGCGGCAGCTACTTTAAATTAATATTTATTTAAGAATTCAGGTATTTCGCCCGCGAATCTAACCACGATTGCAGGATTTCGACGGCTGCAGCCTGGTCGATGATTTTCCGACTCGAGCGTACGTCACGCCCCGCTTCGTGCAACCGAGCCTGAGCCAACACTGTGGTCATCCGTTCATCAGCGAACTTCACTGGAATCGATCGACCCAACTGCCGCCGCAGCCGCACCGCAAAATCACCGGCCTTCTTGGCGGAGCTACCGAAGCTGCCGTCCAGCATCACAGGTAAACCCATGACTACTTCCACCACCTCATGCTGGCGGATCAGGGCGACGATTTCGCCAACGTCTTCCCCATCCAGGCCTTTCCGCTTGGTGGTTTTGGGGATCGTCGCCAGCGGCATTGCCAAGATACCGTCGGGATCGGATAGCGCTAGCCCGATACGCGCGTCCCCCAAGTCAATACCCAGGCGAGCTCCCGGTCCGGGGTCTAATGCCCCGGGGGTGTCGAATGCTAGTCGCGCCATAGTTCTTCAGCTACGGCATCCAAGCCACGGCCGATGCCAGCTGCATCGGAGCCGGCACCTTGAGCCAACTGTGGCTTACCGCCACCACGGCCACCAACCTGTTCAGCGAGGATACGTACCAGATCGCCTGCCTTGAAACCGGAAGTGATTGCCTCCTGGGACAGCGCTACCACGAATGGGACTTTGCCAGCTCCGTCGTCGGCAGCAAGCGCAACCACCGCAGGCTTGCCGCTCAAGCGCTTCACCAGATCCTGCGACAGCGAACGCAAGTCCTTCGCCTGTGCGCCACTTGGCAAGTGCAAGCCAACGTAAGTGATGTCACCAATCTGGCGAGCCTGATCCAGGTGCGAAGTCGCATCAGAAAGCAACTGAGCAGCCTTCAGATCGGCGAGTTTCTTCTCGGCGAGCTTGAGCTTCTCGGTCAGTTGCGCGATGCGTTCTGGTACCAGATCCGAGGTGGTCTTGAACTCGGTAGCAAGCTGCTCTGCCAGCAAACGTTCAGTGGACAGGTAACGGAAGGAATCCATACCGGAGTAAGCCTCGATACGGCGCACACCGGAGCCCACGGAAGAATCACCGAGAACCGCCACCGGGCCGATCTGCGAGGAATGCGCGACGTGAGTACCGCCACAGAGTTCCATCGAGAATGGTCCGCCGATTTCTACTACGCGCACCGCGGAACCATAGTTCTCACCGAATAGTGCCATTGCACCCATGCGCTTGGCTTCCTCCAGCGAGGTCTCGATGGTGTTCACCGCGTAGTCCCGGTCGATTGCCTCGTTGGTGATCTCTTCGATCTGGCGCAATTGCTCCGGGCTGAGCGCCTGGGCGTACTTGAAGTCGAAACGCAGGTAACCTGGCTTGTTCATGGAACCGGCCTGGGTTGCTTCGGCACCCAAGACCTCACGCAATGCGGCGTGAATCAAGTGCGTCGCCGAGTGTGCCTGCTGTGCCTGATGACGCCAAGATTCGTCCACCCGTGCTTCTGCCTGAGCGTTGACCACCAGTTCCCCGTCCGCGACGATGCCACGGTGCAGCCACAGCTTCTTTGCGATCTTCTGCACATCAGCGACCTCAACGGTGGCACCATCAGCGGTGACGATCGTGCCACGGTCTGCTAGCTGGCCACCAGCTTCGGCATACAGTGGCGTGCGATCCAAGATCACTTCTACCGCTGTACCAACAGCAGCGCGGTCTACCGATGCGCCCTCGGCAATAATACCCACGACGGTAGCTTCATCCCGTAGGTTCTGGTATCCGGTGAATTCGGTTGGGTATTCATCGACGAACCGGCGGTAGACAGCCAAGTCGCCGTGCGTCTGCTTCTTTGCCTTGTTGTCTGCCTTCGCACGAGCACGCTGGGCAGCCATTTCTTCGTCGAACTGTGCGCGGTTGACGTTCAAACCAGCCTCGGCCGCCATCTCCAGCGTCAGGTCGATTGGGAAACCATGCGTGTCGTGCAACTGGAATGCTGCAACGCCGTCAATTTCCGTTTTACCGGCGGCCTTTGCCTCTGCGGCAGCTTGCTCGAATAGACGGGTGCCTTCTTCCAAAGTCTTCAGGAAGGCGGTTTCTTCAGCGAGTGCTATACGACGGATGCGTGGCCACTCTTGCTCGATCTCTGGATAAGACGGAGTCATGGTGTGGCGTACCGTATCCAGCAACTGCTCCAAGGTCTTGCCCTCGGCGCCTAGTAGTCGAGCCGAGCGGATAATGCGCCGCAACAGACGTCGCAGAATATAGCCACGGTCATTGTTCGATGGAGTTACGCCATCCAACATCAGCATCAAACCAGTACGGCTATGGTCGGCGATCACGCGGAACCGAATATCGTCGTTAGCATCCGTGCCATACTTCGCGCCGGTGAGCTGCTCAGCGGTAGTAATCACTGGGCGCAGCAGATCCGTCTCGTAGACGTTTTCTACACCCTGCAGCAGGAATGCCACGCGCTCGATGCCGAGACCAGTATCGATGTTCTTCTTGGGCAGAGGGCCTAAGATCTCAAAGCTATCCTTGCCGGTACCTTCCCCACGTTCATTTTCCATGAACACGAGGTTCCAGATTTCGATGTAGCGATCCTCATCGGCAATCGGACCGCCATCGACGCCATATTCTGGGCCACGGTCGTAGAAAATCTCCGAGCAAGGGCCACAAGGTCCCGGCACACCCATGGACCAGTAATTATCTTCCATGCCACGGCGCTGGATGCGTTCTGGAGCCACGCCTACGACGTCGCGCCAAATCGAGGCTGCTTCGTCATCATCGTGGAACACGGTCACCCAAAGCTTGTCTTTATCGATGCCGAAGCCACCGTCGGCAATATCGCCGGTCAGCAAACTCCAGGCGTTCGTAATCGCCCCTTCTTTGAAGTAGTTGCCGAAGGAGAAATTACCTGCCATCTGGAAGAACGTGTTGTGGCGCGTAGTAATACCGACCTCTTCGATATCAAGGGTGCGCACACACTTTTGAATCGAAGTAGCGGTACTAAACGGCGGTGTCTCGTTACCCAAGAAATATGGTTTAAACGGCACCATACCTGCGTTAACGAAAAGCAGATTGGGGTCGTCCAAAACCAGAGATGCGCTTGGAATCTCGGTGTGGCCGGCGCGCACGAAGTGCTGAATAAACCGGTTGCGAATCTCGTGGGTCTGCACGATGGATGGATCCTTCTCTATCAAGAAAATTTGAGACGATAACGAACGGACATATTACCCCATCTAGGGCTTATTTCCGTCGCAGTACTCTTCGGATTTTGGCTAGCCGCTCTTTCAAAGACTTCTCGAAGCCATGCTCGGTGGGCTGATAGTACTCGGTTCCTACCAATCCGTCTGGCGCATATTGCTGTGGCAACACGCCCAGCGGATCTTTATGCGGATATTTATAGTTCACCGCATTGCCCAGTGCTTTGGCGCCACTGTAGTGCCCATCGCGCAAATGTGGCGGGACGGGATCGAGCTTGCCGGAGCGCACATCAGATAGTGCCTTATCTATTGCCACGATCGCGGCGTTCGATTTTGGCGCTGTCGCTAGATGGATCGTGGCTTGAGCAAGAGTCAGGCGCGCTTCTGGCATACCGATTAACTGCACCGATTGCGCGGCTGCCGTCGCTACTACCAGGGCTTGCGGATCTGCCATGCCGATATCTTCCGAGGCCAGAATAATGATCCGGCGAGCAATAAACCGCGGGTCTTCCCCACCTTCGATCATCCGTGCCAGGTAGTGCAACGCCGCATCCACATCGGAACCACGGACGGATTTGATAAAGGCGCTGACGACGTCGTAGTGCTGGTCGCCGTCCCTGTCGTAGCGCACTACCGCTTGGTTGATTGCCTGAGAAACCACATCGGCATCAATGACAGGAGTCTTTTCGTCGGCAGCTTCTGCATTACCGCCAGCTTCTGCATTGCCAGCGGAGTCCGTAGTTACCGATTCGGCAGCAGCTTCAAGGTACGTAAGCGCACGACGGGCATCGCCGGAAGCCAGCGCAACGAGCGTGGCTGCTCCGTCGTCGGAAAGCTCTACAGATCCGTGCAATCCACGTTCGTCAGAGACCGCACGCTGAAGCAACTCAGCAATATCGCTATTTTCCAGCGACTGCAACTGAATCAACAGCGAGCGACTGAGCAGCGGAGACACCACAGAAAACGACGGATTCTCGGTGGTAGCCGCGACAAGTAACACGATGCGGTTTTCTACTGCAGCCAGTAGTGCATCCTGCTGGGTTTTCGAGAACCGATGTACCTCGTCGATAAACAGCACCGACTGCACACCTTCGCGGATTAGCTTCTTCCGAGCCGTATCAATCACCGAGCGAATCTCTTTAACCCCAGAAGACAACGCACTTAACGCCACGAAATCCCGACCCGTGGCACTAGAGATCAAACTGGCCAACGTCGTTTTACCGGTGCCAGGCGGGCCAAACAGAATCACTGAAGTATCGCCACCGCCATCAACCAAACGGCGCAACGGTGCCCCCACACCAAGCACATGGTCTTGGCCGAGCACTTCATCCAACGTGCGTGGGCGCATCCGTACTGCTAAAGGAGCATGGGCGCCGGGATGGAAGTAATCATGCGCTTCCTGATTCCCGTCAGTCGCAGTTTCATCGCCGGCTGGAAATAAACCGGGCTCGTTGTGTGCTCCGGCCGGGGTCATCGGTTCTTCACGCGCGCAGCAGCTGCTCTTTCAGTTGCAAACTCGTGTACCGATGCTGCGAACTCAGCCACATCTTTCGCACGAGCGTCGTTACTCGTCCCAGCAAGCTCCGCCAACGCTCCCGCAGTAGTCATCATGTCCTGGTACTGATGGGCATCACCAGAAATCACTAGTTCTGCAGTGAGCAATCCTTCTTTATCCGCATCCAACGTGGCCTCGGCACTACCGAAATGCATCACGGTGGCAGATAGTGCGAGCCAGCCCACCACGGCGGTCATCATGAGGGTGCTCATTACCTCTGGATTATCGGCTTTGGCCCAGATGGACTTCGTTTCGTTTGCCCAGGAGCGCACGAAAACCTCAGTTTCTTCCGGGGTCGGCCGATTGGCGTGTACGTGCAATGGAAAACCAGCGACCACACCGGCAACATCGAAGATCGCATCCCGATAGCCCGCCCATTCGTAGTCCAAAAATTGGATGGAATCGGACATCAAGATGTTGTCCGGATCAATATCGAACGGCGTAAACGCCCGGTGATAGCCAGCAGTGATCCGTCGTCCGGCTTCTCTAGCAAAACTCTTCACGCCTTCCCCGACGGCCACGCCTTCGCCCTCAAACAGGCGCATGCCCAAATCGATGGCGTACACGATGCCTTTATCCCGCCGAGTAGACACATCACGTTTGCCAGTGTGCTTCTGCCACATCCGACGCAGCAAGGTATTGAAATCCTGCTCGCGACTTGCGGTTGCCACATGCATTTTGCCCAGTGCCGCGCCAAGGCGTCGATAAGCCTGGAGCGCGACCTCTGGCTCATCTTGCTTCGACGCATGCGTCAATGCCGTGGCCAGCGTATCTACTTCGCCCACGTCGCTAATTACTAAAGTGCGCTTAGCGACGTCGTAAGCTAACAATTCCGGACCCGGACGCGACCCTGGTGGCAGCGAGGTTGCGAACTGATACGCCACTACCTCACGCAACAGCGCAGGATCGGTACCTTCCGTGGCATGCGGTGGTACCTGCTTGATCACCACAGAGCGATTGCACAAGAAAGGGTTCGGCGCGATCCGGGCGCGTACCACAGTGGCACGTCCCGTTCCGCCTAAATCTTCGATATCGAATAATTCCGGGCGTCCCCCAAAGCGAGAGGCAATAAGATCCGCGCCGGTGGTAACAACCTGATCGATTAGTTCAACATCACTGAACTGATTTCGGTCGTACATCAATTCCACTTTCCTTGCGCTGTTGCGCAGTAATCGGCGCTGGGGCGTCGGTTAACGGATCCACACCACCGCCAGACTTCGGGAAGGCAATTACTTCACGGATTGAGTCCACGCCGGCAAGCAGCGACACAATTCGATCCCAGCCAAAAGCGATACCGCCGTGAGGAGGTGCGCCGAAGCTGAAGGCATCCAGGAGGAAGCCGAACTTCTCTTGTGCTTCCTGCTCTTCGATACCCATCACAGCAAAGACACGTTCTTGGACATCGCGGCGGTGGATACGGATCGAGCCGCCACCGATTTCGTTGCCGTTGCAGACAATGTCGTAGGCGTAGGCCAGTGCGTTGCCAGGATCAGTATCGAAAGTATCCAAGCATTCTGGCTTTGGTGAGGTAAACGCGTGGTGCACCGCCGTCCACTTCGAGTGTCCCAAAGCAACGTCGCCGGAAGCCTTCGCATCAGCGGCTGGCTCGAACAAAGGTGCGTCAACCACCCAGGTAAACGCCCATTCGGAGTCGTCGATCAGATCGAGCTTGCGGGCAATCTCGCCACGAGCAGCACCTAGCAACGCGCGGGAAGATTTTACGTCACCGGCAGCGAAGAAGATGCAGTCGCCTGGCTTTGCGCCTACGTGGGCGGCAATACCTTCGCGCTCTTGCTCAGTAATGTTCTTGGCTACCGGGCCGCCGAGCTGACCGTCTTCTTGTACCAAGATGTACGCAAGCCCCTTGGCACCACGCTGGCGTGCCCAATCCTGCCAAGCATCCAGCTGACGGCGTGGCTGGCTGGCGCCACCTTCCATCACCACAGCGCCGACGTATTCGTTCTGGAAGACACGGAACGTGGTGTCTTTAAAGAACTCCGTACAATCCACCAGCTGAATATCGAAGCGCAAGTCTGGCTTATCAGAGCCGTACTTTTCCATCGCTTCGCGGTAGGTCATCCGTGGAATTGGTGTGGTGATCTCAAAGCCAGCGGTTGCCCATACTTCTTTCACGATCTCTTCGGCCAAGGCAATGATGTCGTCTTGGTCGATGAAGCTCATCTCTACGTCCAACTGCGTGAACTCTGGCTGGCGATCGGCACGGAAATCCTCGTCGCGGTAGCATCGTGCAATCTGGTAGTAACGCTCCATGCCGGCGACCATCAGTAGCTGCTTAAACAGCTGTGGCGATTGCGGCAAGGCGTAGAAGCTACCTGGCTTTAGGCGTGCTGGCACCAGAAAGTCACGCGCACCTTCTGGCGTGGAACGCGTCAAAGTAGGCGTTTCAATCTCGGTGAAATCGTGGGAATCCAGTACTTTACGAGCCGCACGGTTCGCTGCAGCACGAAGACGCAAGATCCGGTGCGGGTTATCACGCCGTAGATCCAAGTAACGGTACTTCAGGCGGGTTTCCTCGCCCACTTCGTTCGCGGAGGCCTGATCGTCTAATTGGAATGGCAACGCAGCCGAAGCGTTGAGGATCTCCAACTCAGAGACGTTGATCTCGATGGCACCGGAAGCCAGGTTCGGGTTCTCGGAACCTTCCGGACGTGCTTCTACGACGCCGGTGACCTGTACGCAGTATTCATTGCGCAGGTGATGTGCACGCTGTGCGACCTCATTTTCCCGGAATACCACCTGGGCAATACCGGAACGATCGCGAAGATCGATGAAGATCACGCCACCATGATCGCGACGGCGGGCAACCCAACCGGCCAGAGTGACAGTATCTCCTACGTTAGCTCTACGGAGCTCACCTGCTAGATGCGTACGATGCACGACGAATGCGACCCTTCTGCATAAAACGTGTATTTGTATGTCGGCTTTCTTCCAACTGCTTAAGTCTACCTGCGTGCGCGGATTAGGTCACATTGAATTAGGGTTTAGCTATGACTTTCCAGGAAGATTTTCGTAAATCCTCCAGTCGCGCACGCCGTGGTGGTGGCGGCTCGCGGGGTGGAATCGCTATTGGCGGTGGTTTGGGCAGTTTGGTTTTGGTGGGGTTGTTCCTGCTTCTTGGTGGCAATCCGGCACAAATTGGTGATTTGCTTGGCGACGGGAATAGCCAAACGTCGCAGGGCAATCAACAGTCCCGAGGCAATCTCGGTGGCGACGAATCCGGCGACTTAAGCCATTGCCAAACTGGCGCGGATGCGAACGCTCATGATGATTGCCGCATCGAGTTCACCGGTATCTCACTGGATCGGGTGTGGGCAGAACAGTTGCCACAGCAGGCTGGTGTGGAATACACACAGCCAGATATCGTGATTTTCTCTGGCAGCGTCCAATCTGGCTGTGGCCGTGCCTCCGCACAAACCGGCCCGTTCTATTGCCCAGCTGACGAAACCACCTATTTCGATACCAGTTTCTTCCACACTTTGGTGCAGCTCGGCGGCTCTGATGGCGCGTTTGCACAGCAGTACGTAGTTGCCCACGAATTTGGCCATCACATCCAGAAACTGGAAAACACCCTAGGTCTTTCGGATTATCAAGATCCAGGTCCGGACTCGAACGCGGTGAAAATCGAGCTGCAGGCCGACTGCTACGCCGGCGTTTGGGCACACTTCGCCGATAAAGGTGAAGACGCAATCTTGCAGCCTCTCACCCAAGAACAAGTACGCCAAGCGATTGAAACGGCTCAGTCCATTGGCGACGACACCATCCAACAACACAGTGGCGGATCCATCCAACCAGATCTATGGACTCACGGTTCAGCAGAACAACGTCGCCAAGCTTTTACCACTGGATATGAAAGTGGCAGCATGGCGCGCTGCGATTACCTCGACCGTGGGGTCTACCGCTAGGCCAAGCGCTGAACCGATGCTGCACCAGCGCTGAGCTAAACCACGCTAACGGTTTAGCCGTTGCTGCAAGTAGCCCACCACGTCGTCAAGCGCAATGGCCTCCTGCTGTTGCGAGCGCAAATCCTTAACCTGCACTTGCCCGTCAGCTAATTCGCTTTCGCCAAGTACCAGGGCGAAATCGGAACCCGCGCGGTCGGCACTCTTCATCGCGCCTTTCAAGCCACGCGAGCCGTATGCCATATCCGAGCTAACACCAGCCAAACGCAATTGCTGCACCAGCATAACCATCCGGGTTCGGGCAGCATCGCCCATAGGCACGCCGTAGACACTCACGCGCTGACCATCACTAGCCTGCTTCTGTTCGACTTCCAGCGCCAACAGCGCACGATCAACGCCAAGACCGAAGCCAATGCCGGAAAGATCCTGGCCACCCAGCTGAGCCATCAAACCGTCGTAACGACCACCACCGCCGATACCGGATTGAGCGCCCAAACCATCGTGGACGAACTCGAAGGTGGTCTTGGTGTAATAATCCAAGCCACGCACCATACGAGGATTGATGGTGAAGGGAATTTCCATATCCTGCAGGTAGCCAGTGACAGCCTCGAAGTGCTCCTGACATTCTGGCGACAGGTGATCCAGCATCAAAGGTGCTTCGGCGGTCATCTCGCGCACGCTTTCGCGCTTATCGTCGAGCACGCGTAGCGGATTGATTTCTGCGCGTGTGCGCGTCTCCTCATCCAGTGGCAGATCAAATAGGAAATCCTGCAGTTTACGGCGATATTCCGGGCGGCACGTCTGATCTCCCAGCGAGGTGAGCTCTAGGCGGAAGCCAGTGAGCCCCAAACCAGCAAAGCACTTGTGCGCTAAGGCGATTACTTCGGCGTCCAGTGCAGGATCGTCGATGCCGATAGCTTCAACACCTACCTGTTGCAGCTGACGGTATCGGCCGGCCTGTGGCCGCTCGTAGCGGAAGAACGGGCCGGCATAAGCCACTTTGACTGGCAGCTGGCCACGATCCAAGTGGTGTTCAATCACCGAGCGCATCACACCGGCAGTGCCTTCTGGACGCAGGGTTACCGAGCGACCACCGCGGTCTGCGAAGGTGTACATCTCTTTCGAGACCACATCCGTAGATTCGCCAACACCCCGAGCGAACAAACCAGTTTCTTCGAAAATAGGTAGCTCGATGGGTTCGTAGCCTGCTACCCGCGCCGAATGCAGGAAATGCTGACGCACAGCATCAAACTGGTGAGATTTCGGTGGCGCATAATCGGGCACGCCTTTCGGGGCGGAAAATGGCTGAATCTTTTCGCGTTTGCTCACGGCATTCGACTTTACCTGACGTTAACGGGCGTTCTTCAACGCCCGAAGATATACATTGTGCTGCTTTTCATACGCCATTGTGGTGGTCGACCCGTGGCCGGGAAGCACATCGAGTTCATCTTCCAGCGGCATGATCACTTCGCGTAACGATCGCGCCATGTCCTCCTTTGATCCGCCAGGAAGATCAGTCCGTCCGATAGCACCTGCGAAAAGCACATCGCCAGAAAGCAAAAGCTGCTGTGCGCCATCAGAAACGCGAATCACCACACAGCCTGGCGAGTGTCCTGGTGCGTGTTGTGCCGTTAGTGTCAGCCCTGCCGTCTTCCACTCGGTATCCACTTCTAAGCTGCGGATCTCTTCTGGTACCTGCATGTCAGAGACCTGGAACATCGCAGCCAACTGACCATCAACACCAAGCTCGGGCTGCACAACGATCATTCGATCAGCATCATGGACAAACACTGGAACGTCGTAGGTTGCTGCGAGCTCACCGGCATCGCGGATGTGATCGATGTGACCGTGGGTGAGCACAATGGCCTCTGGTACCCAATTCTTTTCCTCACATGTCTTCACAACTGCTTGAGCCGATCCCATCCCAGGATCCACGATGATGCATGGGGCTGCATCGCGAATACCGTCGCTAGCGATGTTGCTCGTGCTATCACTTGGACTAATTATGTAGCAATTCGTTTGTAGCGGACCTGCTGCGAAACCAACCACCTGCATATCACTTCACTCCTTTTCATACTATTGTGCTTGAGGTAACTATGTTCTCAGGCTTAGATCAAGCTTTTCGACGGAAAGTGAGCAGCACACGGTGAGCGCAAAATCCGATGCGACCGATAATAAGCAACGTCGCAAGCAAGCGATAAAGAAATTGGAACATGAATTAAATAGTCGCGATCGCGCGGAAAAGCTGAAGCCAGTGGGCGTCGTGGTTGCCACTCTAGCGATTTTGTTGGTGTTTGTTGGTGGTATTTGGTTCCTCACCACGCTGGATAGCAACGAAGTGGCTTGTGAATACCCGGCAGATGATTTCACTCCAGCTGCGCGTGAGGTAACTACGCCTCCTACCGAAGACGTGCCAACCGAAGGTACAGTCACCGTCACCTTGGAGACCAATCAAGGCAATATCCCCATGGTGCTGGATCGCGAAAAGGCTCCTTGTGGTGTGAATGCCATCGAACACCTGGCGAAGTCCGGCTACTACGACGACACCGTGTGCCACCGTTTAACTGAAGGTGGCTTAAACGTGCTGCAGTGTGGCGATCCAACCGGCACTGGTTCGGGTGGCCCTGGATTTACTTTCGCTGGTGAATACCCAATCACCGATGGCGATGCGCTATCGCGTTCCGATCTGTACATCAAGGGCACCATCGCAATGGCGAACCCAAGTGATCCGAACCGCAATGGTTCGCAGTTCTTCCTCAACTACGAGGACTCCACTTTGGACGCCAACTACACCATCTTGGGCAACATGACGGATGAGGGCACCCAGGTGGTTCAGGATATCGCCTCGAAGGGCATTGATTCCGAGCAGAGCGGCAGCGAAGGCGACGGAGCGCCACGCGAGGAAGTTCGCATTAACAGCGTCACCGTTTCCGAGTAAATTTCCGAGTAAATATCCGGGTGAGTTCGCGTTGCCAGCTTGCGCCGGTTTCGCTATCCCCCGGGTTTCGCTATCCCCCGCTGGTCACTCGATAAATATCGAATACACCTTCCACGCTGCGCAATGCACTCATGATGTAGCCAAGCTGCTTTACATCAGAGACCTCGAAGGTAAAGCGCATCGTGGCCACGCGATCAGCCGACGTATGTGCCGACGTCGCAATAATCGGCACCTTTTGCTCCGAGATCGTCCGCGTAATTTCGCTGAGCAGCCCGGAACGATCTAAAGCTTCAATTTGAATTGTGACCGCGAATACCGCACCTGTGGTGTGCGACGCCCAGGACACCTGGATAATTCGTTCTGGCTGTTCATACAGCCGTGCTGCGTTAGTGCAGTCCGTGCGATGCACGCTGACCCCACCGCCGCGGGTAACGAACCCGAAAATCGCGTCGCCAGGCAAAGGCGTACAACACTTCGCAAGCTTGGCCATCATGTCCGATGAGCCCTCTACCAAAATGCCAGCGCCATCAGCGCGCTGACGCTTCTGCGGATCCTGCAGCTTCGACGGCGGAGTCCGCTTGACCAGCTGATCTTCTGCTTCATCCGGGGTGGTGAACTGCGCCATCGAGCGGTTAGTGACATGTCGTGCCGAGACGTTTCCGCTGCCGATTGCCGTGTACAACGCGTCGATATCGTCGTAACGCAATTCCTGCGCGATGGCCTTCATCGTGCGCGGAGTGAACAACCGGTGCATCGGCAACCCACCGCGCTGGACTTCGGCGGCAAGCGCGTCGCGACCTGCTTCGAGCGCTTCTTCGCGGCGTTCTTTAGCGAACCACTGGCGGATCTTCGCTTTCGCGCGCGGTGACTTTACAAAATCTTGCCAGCCTTGCGACGGACCGGCGTGTGCATCCTTGGAAGTGAAAATCTCTACCCGATCGCCAGTACCGAGCGTGGATTCCAAGGCCACCAATTTGCCATTGACCTTCGCGCCGATACAGCGGTGACCAATTTCGGTGTGTACCGCGTACGCGAAGTCCACTGGAGTAGAGCCCGCGGGTAGCGTGATCACATCACCCTTCGGCGTGAACACAAAGATTTCATTCGAGGCCAGATCGAAGCGCAACGAATCTAAGAACTCATTCGGATCGGCTGCTTCGCGCTGCCAATCCAGAAGCTGGCGCATCCACGCCATCTGATCGATCTCCGAGGCATCACCCTTATGCGAGCCCTTGGTCTCCTTGTACCGCCAATGCGCAGCAATGCCGTATTCAGCATTGTGGTGCATCTCGTGGGTACGGATCTGTACCTCAAGCGGGCTGCCACCAGGGCCAATCACAGTGGTGTGCAGCGACTGGTAGACACCGAAACGTGGTGCCGAAATGTAGTCCTTAAACCGGCCTGGCATCGGCTGGAACAGCGAGTGCACCGCACCCATCGCAGCATAGCAATCCTTGGTGGTATCCACCAGGATGCGGATACCCACGAGGTCGAAGATCTCGTCGAAATCATGACCGCGCACGATCATCTTTTGATAAATCGACCAATAATGCTTTGGCCGGCCCATCACTTCCGCATGGATATGCACCTTGCGTAGGTCTTCTTTGACCATGGTGGACACTTCGCGCAGATACCGATCCCGCTGTGGTGCACGATCAGCTACTAGGCGAACGATCTCGCCGTATTTCTTCGGATAGAGAATCGCGAAAGACAGATCTTCCAATTCCCATTTCACGCTGGCCATACCCAGACGGTGTGCCAAAGGGGCGATAACCTCGAGGGTTTCGCGTGCTTTCTTCGCCTGCTTTTCCGGTGGTAAGAAGCGCATGGTGCGCATATTGTGCAGCCGGTCGCAGACTTTGATTACCAGCACTCGTGGGTCTTTACTCATCGCCACGATCATCTTGCGTACAGTTTCGGCTTCTGCAGCCGAACCTAACGCCACCTTGTCTAGCTTGGTAACCCCATCAACGAGCCGAGCTACTTCAACCCCAAAATCCTCGGTGAGTTGTTCCAGGGAATAATCAGTGTCTTCTACGGTGTCGTGCAAAAGTGCCGCGATCAGTGTGGTGGTATCCATGCCGATCTCGGCAGCGATCGTTGCTACTGCTAGCGGGTGGGTGATGTACGGCTCTCCGGACTTCCGCTTGACCCCCTCGTGCAGCCGCTCTGCTGTTTCATACGCCTTTTGCAGTGAAGCTAAATCCGCCCGTGGATGTACTTCCTTGTGCACGGCTACCAGCGGATCCAACACAGGGTTGATCCGGGTGCGCGTTCCAGTAAGACTGCGCGCTAAACGTGCCGTATATCGGCGAGCAGAGCGATCCACCATATTGCTACTAGCCTTCCGCAACAATAAACATCGGGATATCAGATAATAATTCGCGTCCGCCCAAACCCTCTACTTCGAGGACACAACAAAAGCCGCTCACTTCCGCACCGGCTTTCACTAGCAGGTTGCGCGCAGCATTCATGGTGCCGCCGGTAGCTAGTACATCGTCGACAAGCACAATGCGCTTACCGGTAAGGTCAATGCCATTTTCGGGGATCTCCAGCGCGGCAGAACCGTATTCCAGATCGTAGGTCTCTTGAATTACTGGCGGTGGCAGCTTGCCCTTTTTCCGCACCGCCAGTACTCCGAGCTCCATCTTGTAGGCCACTGCCGAGCCAATCAGGAAGCCGCGAGCGTCCAGTCCACCAATCAAGTCGGCATCGAACTTTGCCGCAGCCGCTGCTACTTCGTCCACAATCAGACGAAACCCCTCGGGATCAGCTAGTGCTGGGGTGAGGTCTTCGAAGAGGACTCCCGGCTGTGGAAAATCCTGCACGTAACGAATCAAGCTGGATAAAGCCTCGCGGGCATCAGAGTAAGCCACAGTGGAAAGTCCTTTCCTTAAAATTAAATTATCGCATACCGCCAGGGCGCCACGTGAGCGATCCACCAGACTCTGGCTCGGGTCGCTGAGAAGGCTCTGATCGCTGCGTCGGTGCCTGCGGTGATTGTGGCGTCGCTCGGATATCACTGGTTTCGCGGTTACCAGAGGCATCCACAGTCACGCCAGCTTCTTCTGCTTCACGACGGGATTGCAGCACCTTCTGATCGTGTTCGCGGTATTTCTTTTGGCGTTTCTTTAGAGAAACCAGGAATGGTGCGGCCAGGAAGATCGAGGAGAACGTACCTTGGATAATGCCGATCAGCTGTACTAGCGCGAGGTCTTTCAACGTACCCACGCCAAGCAAGCCCACCGCGATCACCATCAGTGCGATCACAGGCAACGCAGTTGAAACTGTGGTGTTGATCGAACGCATGATGGTCTGGTTCACCGAAGTATTCACCAGTTCGCTATAAGTCTTGCGTTCTGATTGCTCGAAGCCCGCGGTGTTTTCTTGGATCTTGTCGAAGACCACCACGGTGTCGTACAGCGAGAACGCCAATACCGTAAGCAAACCGATCACCGTTGCCGGGGTGACTTCAAAGCCAATCAAGGCGTAGACACCGGCGATGATGATGCCATCGACGATCAGCGAAACAATCGCAGTGATCGCCATATCACGCTCAAAAGTAATCGCAATGTAGGCGAACACTAACGCCAGGAACACCGCCATCGCGATCAACATACGTTCGGTAATGGCACTACCCCACGATTCCGAAACCGTAGAGTCACCAATGGCATCCGGCGAGACTTCACCGGCGGCGTCACGAGGCTGGAAATTATCGAACAGCGCCTGACGCAGTTCGTTAATCTGCTCCTCCCCCAAACGCGTAGAAGTGATTTCCATGACCTGACCTTCGCCAGAGCCAATAATCTGGACGAGCTCTGGTTCATGGCCAACGGTTTCGGTGAAGATTTCTTCGACTGCGGTTTCCGATGCTCCCGACGGTGGCATCGTCACACGCGTACCACCTTCGAAGTCAATGCCCAAGCTGAAACCACGGATCAACATGGCAGCAAGTGCGACCACTACTACGGCAGCTGCGATGGAGTACCACCGTCGCGACCGGCCGATAATGTCAAACCCACCAACACCAGAATTCAGCCTTTGGAAGAAACTACGGTTGGCGTTATCAACGTGCTGTACCTCGGCAGTATCAGTCTGCTCACCGCCGGTGATGTTCAGGTCGGTACGTACCGAATCGGAGCGGGTTACTGATTCCATTACTTCTGCTCCTTCGTAGTACTAGTGGTCGCAGACGGCTGGCGACGATTGTTGCGGGCAATATCCATCACTGCACCGAATCCATTCAATGATGGTTTAGCTAGCGACGGGAACTTCCGCGTGGACAAGATCACCAGCGGGGCTGTTACCAAGAATGCTGTGAGGATATCGAATGCTGTGGAAAGGCCCAGGGTGAATGCGAAGCCTCGCACATCGCCTACGACCAAGATGTAGAGCACGACAGCTGCGATGATCGAAACGAAGTTACCGGTCAAAATTGTGCGACGGGCACGGCGCCACGCATGTGGTACCGCTGAACGGAAAGTACGTCCACCGCGAATCTCGTCCTTAATTCGCTCGAAGAACACGATAAACGAGTCTGCTGTCACACCGATCGAAATGATGATGCCGGCTACACCTGCGAGATCAAGCGAGTAGCCAATCCACCGGCCTAGTAACACTAGGGTGCCGTAGATCATCACACCAGCGGCGGTCATCGAGATCAGCGAGATCACGCCCAAGCCACGGTACAAACCGATGGCGTAGCAGAAGATCAAGACGATACCGATCAGACCTGCAATCAAGCCGGCTTGCAGTGAAGCAGCACCCATGGTGGCTGGGATCGTAGTTGCGGTACCACCTGGTTCCCCATCTTCACCAGCGAAGCTCAGTGGCAGTGCGCCGTATCGCAGGTTGTTAGCCAGAGTTTGTGCTTCGTCGATGGTGAAGCCGCCGGTAATACGGGTACCTTGACCAACACCAGTAACACTTTGAATCGTTGGTGCCGACAGCACCTTCGAGTCGAGCACGATAGCTACTTGCTTGTTCAGGTAATCCTGGGTCAGCTTGGTCCACGTACGGCCACCTACATCGTTGGAACCAGACTTGAAGCTGAAGGAAACTTCGATCTGTCCGTCTTCTTGGTTGTAGCCACCGTTGATCGGACGATCGGTATCAATTTCATTACCGGACAAACGCTGACCATTAACTTCGTCCGTTTCTCCAACCAGCAGCGGAGCCTTATCCAAGATGATTACTTCGCCGCCACCTGCGCGCTCTGGGTTACAGGTAACCAAAGGCTTCGCAGGATCATCCGAGCCTTGCAGTGGATCCGCCGCTTCTGGATCAGAGCACTGCAAAAGTGCAGCAGCTGCGAATTGAGTATTTGGGTCTTCAGACTGACGTGAAGCTAGTAGCTCTTCGCGTACATCGCTACGCAATTGTGCAGCCTCGATAGAGTTCTTTGGCTCTTCTGGTGCAGTTGCAGTGATGCGGGGAGCATCACCAATAGTCTGCTCTAGTTCTTCCGGCAGTGGCTGATCTGGCGAGGCCTCCTGGAAGGCATCGATCTGCTGTTGCTGGTTTTGCTGCAAATCGGCGTAGAACTGGTCTACTTCAGACTGAGCTTGCTCCCGTGTCAGGATGCCAACAGACACCCAGCGGTTGGCCATCTCTTCGAGCTGGACTTCCATCTGATCCATATCAGGCATGGCCGACATTTCAGAGACAGGCCGGAAGAACATCTGCGAGGTTTGGCCTAAAGCGCGGGCTTCACTGGAGTCTTCGCCAGGCACAGTAATCACCAAAGTGTCGCCATCAGTGACTACCTGAGCACCGGTAACACCCATGCCGTTCACACGATTCTGAAGAATCTCGCGGGCTTGATCAAGCTGCTCGCCAGTTGGGTTTTGCCCCTGCGGCACGAGAGTAACTCGGGTACCACCTTGCAGGTCAATACCTAATTTCGGAGTGGCTTCCCGATTGCCCGTAAAGAAGATAAGTAGATACGTGATGATCAAAATAACGCCGAATAAGGCAAGCGACCATTTTGGCCACGTATTTTTGAACCCGCCACGTGGAGTTCTAGAGGTGGTTCTGCTACCTCGCGCCACGAAATTCTCCTGACGATGTACACACCAGGCAGCTGCCTAGTGAAAGTAGATAGGGATTGTGCAGTAAGGGGACTGCATTGAAATAACGATACGAATATTTAGCGGTCGTTATTGGACTGCGAGTGATCGCTAATGCCATCCGCAGCAGCCGAATTGTCCTTTGGCTCGGTTGCTTCTGGTCCATTGGCATTATCAGTTACCGACGCATCGGAAACCTCGTTGCCTTGTGCATCCTGATGAGCTTCAGCAGCTGCTTCGTCGCGAGCCTGTGCAGAGGCTGCTACTGCTTCCTTAGCATCAGCGGCATTTTCTTCTTCAGTGACATTACGCACTACAGCCATCTTCTGGATCCGGATCACAACACCGTCGGCGACCAAAATATCGACGGTATCTTCTGCAACATCGTGCACAATGCCGTGGATACCCGCGTTGGTGACCACCGCAGCCCCTGGAGCTAGCCGATCTTGCATGTCACGGATCTTGCGGATCTGCTTGTTATTCCTAAAGGACATCCACAGTGGTAGTGCCAGGAGTACCAGTAGGAAAAGGAGGAGAAAATCCATTGTTCTTTAAGTTTCTTTCTTATCGACTAGATCTAACAAAAGGGTAACGCTGGAAGAGTATAGCTACCGCGCACTCTTATCGTGGAGCTGGTGGTGTGATTCCCAGGTGCGCCCAAGCCGCATCAGTTGCTACGCGGCCACGCGAGGTACGCGTAATCATGCCAGCTCGCACTAAGTATGGTTCGCAGACTTCCTCGACGGTACTGGGCTCCTCACCTACTGCTAGTGCCAGTGAGTTCACCCCAACTGGCCCACCATTATGGCTCTGGATGAGTGCTTTTAATACCGCACGGTCTAACCGATCGAGGCCTAACTCATCCACATCAAATACAACGAGCGCTTGCTGAGCTGCCTCTAAGGTAATTTTTCCGTCGGCATGCACGTCAGCGAAATCGCGCACCCGGCGGAGCAGTCGGTTGGCAATACGAGGGGTACCGCGCGAGCGGGAGGCGATTTCATAGCTGGCGTCGTCGTCGATAGCTACATTCAAAATCCGGGCAGCACGATCGACTACCTTTCGGAGGTCTTCGGTGTCGTAAAACTCCATCTGCGCGGTAAAGCCAAAGCGGTCGCGCAACGGGCCGGTCAACATACCCGAACGCGTAGTAGCGCCTACCAGAGTAAAGGGAGGAATTTCCAGTGGAATGGAAGTCGCGCCCGGGCCTTTACCCACAATGACGTCGATCCGGAAATCTTCCATTGCCATGTAGAGCATCTCTTCTACTGGGCGGGCGATACGGTGGATTTCGTCAATGAACAGCACATCGCCTTCCATCAAATTAGAAAGCATGGCTGCCAGGTCTCCGGCGCGAATCAACGCAGGGCCGGAAGTCATGCGCAGCGATGAGCCCATCTCTGCAGCAATAATCATTGCCATCGTCGTTTTACCCAAGCCAGGCGGGCCAGCGAGCAGAATATGATCCGGCGCAACAGAACGATTCTTCGCACCAGAGAGCACTAGATCCAACTGTGCGCGCACCTTTGGCTGGCCAATAAACTCTTCCAGAGACTTCGGCCGCAACCCAGTTTCGGCTTCCATATCGCTAGGAATCTGCCGGGCATCTACTGGGCGTTGCTCTAGATCCGCTGGAGGCTGGATGGAGTTCGTCGTACGCCTGCGATCTCCGACGTTAAATTCTGTGCGTTCGATGTCGCTCACTGGTTAGCTCCTAGCACTTTCAACGTGGCTTTCAGCGCCAAGCTAGTAGTCAAATCAGGTTCGGTTGCAAGCACCTGCGCTAGGGCTTCGGAAGCTTCGGCTTCTTTAAAGCCCAGCCCCATCAAGGCACCAAGTACTTGGTTTTCATCGACGTTGCCGGAGTGCTGTGGTTGGTTGCTTGCGACGGTTTCAGCTGCAGCAGTGGTACCAGCGAGGAACGGCCGCACTTCCTCTTTGAGATCCAAGATCAATTGAGAGGCAATTCGCTTTCCTACCCCATTGGCTTTGGTTAGTGCTTTTTCATCACCATTGGCAATAGCAGTGGCGATCTCGGTTGGGCTAAGCGCAGAAAGCAGATTAAAAGCCGAGGCCGCACCGAAGCGTTTTGCTTTTAACAGCACCGCGAACATGTCGCGTTCGTGGATATCGGCGAACCCATAAAGCAGCATCGCATCTTCGCGCACGATCATCGTGGTGTGCACTAAAGCTTCTTGGCCTCTAGTGATGGAAGCTAAAACCGATGGCGTACACGCAACGAGGTATCCCACGCCCGCAGCGCTAATGACTACGTGGGAACCCCGGATATCCTGAACAACACCGTGCAAAGAAGCAATCATTGGTGTAAGCCATCCCTTTTCTAAAACAGTTTCTAGAGCTAGCAGAAGCTAGAGCAGCTTTTCTCGTGAACCTCGGCCAATACCACTGCTGTGCCTATGTTGTGCGATCTCCGCTAGCGGAGCACGCCAGCAATGGCATATGGCCAAAGCTAGCGCATCCGCAGCATCTGCTGGTTTTGGTGGCTCCGATAACCCCAAGATTCGGGTCACCATAGTGGTCATTTGTTTCTTATCAGCACGGCCGTTGCCGGTTAATGCTTTCTTCACTTCACTTGGGGTGTACATATGTACTGTCAAACCCCTTTTGGCGGCAGCCAGAATGATGACTCCCACGGCATGTGCGGTTTGCATCACGGTAGAGACATTGCCACGTTCGAATACGCGTTCTAATGCCACAACGTCTGGATCATAATCATCCATCCACTGCTCTACGGCATTCGATAACCGCAGCAGGCGATCTTCCAGGCAGTCGTTAGAGCTCGTCTTTGCCACCCCAACTGCTACGGGGATTACCTGTCGCCCACGACCACCATCGGCAACAGATAACCCACATCGCGTTAGCCCCGGGTCAATACCCATCACCCGGATGTCTTGCTGCGCTATCACTACAGCTGCTCTGCTACCTCGTCCGAGATATCAGCGTTGGTGTAAACGTTTTGCACGTCGTCAGATTCTTCTAAGGCATCGATCAAACGCATGAGCTTCTGAGCGCCAGCCACATCTAGCGGCACCGTATTTTCTGCGCGGTAATCCTTATCGGCAGATTCGTATGCAATCTCCGCATCATTGAGGGCATTACGCACGTTATTTAGATCCGTGAAGCCCGAGACAACCTCGAACTGCTCGCCCAGATCGGTCACTTCTTCAGCTCCGGCGTCTAGCACAGCCATCAGCAGGTCATCTTCGGTGAGTTCACCTTTATTAACGATGATGACACCCTTGTTTTCGAACATGTAGCTCACGGCACCGTTGTCGGCCATGTTGCCACCCTGCTTATTAAACGCAGAGCGCACAGCAGAAGCAGCGCGGTTACGGTTATCGGTGAGACATTCGACGAGTACTGCAACGCCACCAGCGCCGTAGCCTTCGTACATAATGTTCTGCCAGTCGGCGCCACCGGACTCTTCGCCGGAACCACGCTTGCGGGCACGCTCGATGTTATCGTTCGGCACCGAGGCCTTCTTGGCCTTGCGAATCATATCGTCCAACGTTGGGTTAGCCGATGGATCGCCACCGCCAGTGCGGGCTGCAACCTCGATGTTCTTAATTAGCTTGGCAAACTCCTTGCCACGCTTGGCGTCGTTAGCTGCCTTCTTATGCTTCGTAGTTGCCCATTTGGAATGACCTGACATTTTGAGGTTTCCAACTCCTTAAATGAATAAAGTAGATAAATTAATTCGCTATTTCTGCTCAGCGCTACTTCTAGCTAGAACTAGCCTACAAACTCTTGCAAGAAAAACTCGTGAATGCGGGTCTCACCGGTAGATTCTGGGTGAAAGCTGGTGGCTAACACGGTGTCGTTCGCTACCGCCACAATCGCAGTGTCACCTTCCACCGTGGTTACTTCACTTAGAACGCGCACACTTTCGCCTACCCGAGCTACCCAGGGCGCCCGGATGAAAGCAGCATGTAGCGGCTTTTCATCAGCTGCCACGTCGACTCCGGTAACCTTCAGATCTGTCTCAAAGGAATCGACCTGGCGGCCAAAGGCGTTGCGGCGCACAGTAATATCCAGCGCTCCCAGCGCCACAGCGTCAGGACGGGTATTTTCCACTTCTTTAGCCAGCAGAATCATCCCGGCACAGGTGCCGAAAGCCGGCAAACCAGCACCAAGTGCCTGCTGAAGTGGCTCTACTAGCACGTTGAACTGCATGAGCTTACTCATCGTGGTGGACTCCCCGCCTGGGAAGATCAACCCATCCAGACCCTCTAAGTGCTCTGGCAATCGCACCAGCCGGCTGTTTACACCCAGCTGATCCAAGATTGCTACATGTTCTGTTACGCCACCCTGCAGCGCTAACACACCAATCGTTTTGGTGCTGCTCGTTTTGGTGCTGCTCGCGCTAACAATGCCGGTGTTGTTTTTATCTGAGTGCAATTACCGAAACCTATTACCAGCCACGTTCAGCCAAACGGTGTGGCTGAGGCACGTCGTCTACGTTAATACCCACCATGGCTTCACCTAAACCGCGAGAGACCTTGGCGATAACGGCTGGATCGTCGTAATGCTGCGTAGCCTGCACAATTGCCTTCGCGCGCTTTTCTGGATCGCCGGACTTGAAGATACCGGAACCAACGAACACACCCTCGGCACCCAACTGCATCATCATCGCAGCGTCCGCAGGTGTTGCAATACCGCCTGCAGTGAAGAGCACAACTGGAAGCTTGCCGGTCTCTGCCACTTCACGCACAAGTTCATACGGTGCCTGTAGTTCCTTGGCGGCGACATACAATTCGTCGGCAGCCATCGACTTCAAACGGTTGATTTCCGCACGGATGGTGCGCATGTGAGTCACGGCGTTCGACACGTCGCCGGTACCTGCTTCACCCTTCGAGCGAATCATGGCAGCACCTTCGTTGATGCGGCGCAGTGCTTCACCGAGGTTCGTGGCACCACAGACAAAAGGCACGGTGAATTCAAACTTGTCGATGTGGTTGGCGTAATCGGCGGGGGTAAGTACCTCGGATTCGTCGATAAAGTCAACGCCCAAAGACTCCAGCACCTGAGCCTCAACAAAGTGACCGATACGCGCCTTTGCCATTACTGGAATGGAAACAGCATTAATGATGCCCTCGATCATGTCTGGATCAGACATGCGAGAAACGCCACCTTCTGCACGAATATCTGCTGGCACGCGTTCCAGTGCCATTACAGCGGTAGCACCGGCATCTTCAGCAATCCGCGCCTGCTCGGGAGTAACGACATCCATGATGACGCCACCTTTAAGCATCTCAGCGAAACCACGCTTGACTCGACCAGTTCCCGACTGATTCACCGACTCTCCCTGCTGCGTCATGGTTTGATTCTCCCTTCGTCAAAATTTGCTTCGTCTGATTCTAGTCAATGACTTCATCAGAAACGAGATCGACATAAGCAGGCGCCTTCGCGGTACCTGTCAGACGTAGCGCCCGAATCAACGGGTGGCGTCGTAAAGCAAGCGTGTCCGTCACGGCGTCGTTGTAAAACCGTCGTGAGAGCTCCACCCTGGTACGCACGTCTTGCAGCTCGATCGCCATCGCCGGTTCGGGAGGATTTTCCGCCATCAGACGCCGCAATTTCGTCGCCACCGCATTTTCCGCGTCGACACGCGCAGCAGGTGCGTCGGCGGTGAGCAAAATACTTTCCGCCCGCGCCACATCCGGGGTGAGTTCCGGGTAGGCCGCGCGAACGACGGCAGCGCGTCTGCCCAACGTAGACTCCAAAGAAATGCGCGCCAGATCTGTGCGAATGTTGATGCGGTGCATGCGGGACGCTAACGACGACACCACAATCGCAATAAACGTCACCACAATCGCGACCAGGATAAATGCCACTACCCACCAGGAAAGCTCCAACATAAGCAGTTAGCTTACTTTAAGGCTTAACGACGCTTACGACGCACAACTTTCTCACCCGGCACTGCTACCGTTTCATAGACCCGCAATACGCGGTCGGCAATAGCTGGCCAATCGAATTCGTCGCTACGCTCAAGCCCTTGTTGGTGTAGGCGCTGTTGCAACTCAGCATCTGAGAACAGCTGCACGACGGTGCGCGCTAACTCGGCGGAATCTCCGTTAGCGAAGTGCATGCCGTAGCGCCCGTCGTCAAGCACCAAACGAAATGCGGCCAGATCACTTGCGATCACTGGGCACCCGGATGCCATAGCTTCCACCAACACGATGCCGAAACTTTCCCCGCCAGTTTGCGGGGCAATATAAGCATCAGCAGAGGCGAGCAGGCGGGCTTTTTCCTCCTCAGAGACCCTGCCCACAAACTTCAACACATCGGCGTGCTCGCCGGCTTTGCGGGCGGCCGCTGTGCGATCCCCATCACCAATCACCACAATTTCGATATCTGGAAACTGGCGCCGAATTGCTGGAATCGCAGCCAGAAGAACGGGTAGGCCTTTGCGAGGTTCGTCGAAACGGCCAAGGAAGACGAGCCTGCGTCGTTTGGTGGCTGGAGTTCGACTATCAGCGGTTCGGTTATCTCCGGCTCTGTTGCCAACCTCGCGCCGAGTAGCCCGAAACTCCGCGCCGATCTTCTGGAACTGCTTTACCTGCACGCCGTTGGGGATCAGGATCGGATCGCCACCGAGTTGTTCCACCTGCCAAGCACGGGCAACCTCAGATACAGCAATGCCGCCACGAATCCGCTCTAACAGGGGCCGTAATAACGGCAACGCTAGCTGCAGCAACCGCGATTTGGTTGCAGCCGAGTGGTACGTGGCCACGATCGGCCCCTCTGCGTTGCGCAAGGTCAGCATTGAGTAGCTGGGCGAATTTGGTTCGTGGATATGCACCACATCGAAATTGCCATTTTCGATCCACTTCACTACACGAGCATTGGTGCGCGGGCCGAATGCAAGCCGGGCTACCGAGCCGTTATATGGAATCGGAATCGCTGCACCACCACGAACTACGAATGGCGGGAGCTCCACCTCTTTTCCAGCCGGTCCAATCAAACTGACCTGGTGGCCGCGCTTTTGGAACTCAGTACAGAGGTCGATGGCATGTACTTGAACTCCGCCAGGAACGTCGAAAGAGTAAGGGCAGACCATGCCGATTCTCATGTGCTTCACCGCTTTCGACGATCGCTGGGCCACAAGGGCTGGAACATGTGCCAGTCTGCCGGATGTGCCGCAATATCGGAAGCCATGCGATTGGCAATTTCTTGCACAGTTTCGTTCAACGTTTGGTTGGCGACTTCAATTGCAGGATGAACTTTTGTACCCCAGCCGCCCCACGGATCTTGTTTGGTTGGTGGCGTAAACCAGAGCCCAACGACGTGCAACGCAGCTCCGGTCTGGTGTGCCAACAATGCAGGACCTGCCGGCATCGTGGTTTCCGAACCAAAGAACTCCACTGGTACGCCAGTTTTGGTGAAGTCGCGGTCGCCAAGTAGCGCGATAATGCCACCGGAAGTAAGGGTTTCTGCCAATTGCCCGGAGGTATCCGACCCACCAGTCAGCGGCAGGATTCGAAATCCGAGGCTTTCCCGGTAGTCCACGAAGGCCTCGTATAGCGCTTCGGGTTTCAACCGCTCCGCGACGGTGGTGAATTTCGAAAGGTATTCCACCAGAAACATTCCGGCCATATCCCAGTTACCAGAATGTGGCAGCACCAGGATGACACCTTTGCCCTTTTCGAAGGATTCCACCAGATGGTCGAATCCCTCCAATTGTGCTTCCACCCGCTGAGCAAGCTCGCGCCCGGCGATCTTCGGCAACTGAAAAGCTTCTACCCAATACCGCAGGTAACTACGCATCGCTGCCACCATCAACCCGGGCGGAACTTCTTCGGGAGCGCACCCAAGTACCCGTGCCAAGTTCTTGCGCAGCTGTGTTGGTCCTTGACCAATATGCCCTTGTTTATCGCGAGTAAAACGAGGTGCTAGACGACGAGCAAAGCTATGGGCCCACGTCGGCGGCACTTTAGCCAACAGCTTCCAAGCCCAGATATACCCGAGGGCGATCAACGCTTCTCGACGAGATCTATTCGACAATTACGTCAACCTTTCTGTTGGTGGGCAACCTTCCTGACTGTGGGCGCGGACTCCCTCCTCGGAAGTTTAGACTCGAGGTTTAGGTTAGAAATTTAAGCACCTTTTGGAGCCTTAATATGTTCACTGGCTCCAGGTTGGCGTGCCACCATCAACAGACGCTGAACAACCGTAATGGCCGATCCGATCGCTAGGTACCACAGCGCTACTGTGAGAGCCCAGTGGAAACCAAGCCCATAAAGGCCAATACCCAACAGTGCTGCAATGAGCCGTTCGGCACGTTCCACGAAGCCACCTTCGACGGTGAACCCGGAGGCTTCCGCGCGCGCCTTCACATAACTGATCACCTGGGATCCCACTAGCGTGATCAAACACAATGCAACTAAGACACGTGATTCGCCCGAGGAATAGACCAACCACCAGGCTATGGCACCAAATAGTGCCCCGTCGGTGATCCGGTCGCAGGACGCGTCTAAGGTGGCACCAAACTTCGTACCACCACCGCGCAGTCGAGCCATCGTGCCGTCGAGGAGGTCGAATGCGGTGAAGATCGCGATAGTAATCGCTGCAGCTACCAGGTGGCCTTGGGGAATCAGAATTAGCGCTAACCCCACGGCAGCTATCGTGCCAACCACGGTAACTACATTGGGGCTTACGCCGGACTTGTTTAACAGCTTGGCAATTGGTTCGACTACGGGCCTGATTGGTCCGCGACCACGTGCGCTGAGCATTATCTAGCGATCCTCCCCAACGGCTTGATCGGTATCCAGAAGTTCAGATAGCGGACTCTCGCTGATCCAGGCATCGGCAAGCAATTGCCGAGTTTGGCGCAACGTCTGTGGCAATACTTTCACTCCGTCGATGACGGTCATGAAGTTCGCATCCCCTGCCCACCGGGGCACGATATGCATATGCAAATGATCCGCCACAGATCCACCAGAGGCACGGCCTAAATTAAAGCCAGCGTTCACCGCGTGTGGGCGCGACACCTGCTTCAATGTCTTGATCGCCTGTTGGGCAAAAGACATCATCTCCAGCGATTCTTCAGCTGTGAGTTCTTCCAGTTCCGCTACCTGACGATAAGGCACAATCAACATGTGCCCTGCGTTATAGGGAAACAGGTTTAAAACGCAGTACACCTTTTTGCCCCGGGCAACAATTAACGCATCCTCGTCGCTTTGGCTTGGCAAGTCCACGAAGGGATTACGGCGATTCGGCGAATGCAAATCATCCTTGCCGTTGGATTCATCCTTACCGGCAGTCGTGGCTTTATTGGCCACGATGTAGTCCATCCGGTAGGGAGCCCAGAGGCGCTCTAGCCTATCGGGGATACCTACCCCACTATCGACAACCGCCTCTGACCCGTTGTTTTCGGGCGATACGTTTTTTGCCATGAGACCTAGCGTACTGAACCGGAAGTCTTTTCGTCTTGCAAAGCGCCGAGGAGCTCTTTCGATGGCTGTCGGTTATCGCGCCGCTCAATCCACTCCGAAATGAGGTTTGCGGCCTGCGCCATCGGCACACCATTGAGCTGGCTGCCATCCAAGAACCGGAAGCTTACTGCTGCAGCTTCCACGTCGCGAGCACCCGCTAGCACCATGAAAGGCACCTTGGCTTGAGTATGGTTGCGGATCTTCTTCTGCATCCGATCATCAGAAACATCGACTCGAGCGCGAACCCCACGAGAGCGCAACAACGCATCAAATTCATACAAGTGATCAATGCAATCTGGCGAAACCGGAATGCCCACTACCTGCTCCGGGGCAAGCCACGCAGGAAACGCACCAGCGTAGTGCTCTAACAGCACACCGAAGAAACGCTCGATCGAACCGAACAGCGCACGGTGGATCATAATTGGCTGCTGCTTGGAACCATCCGTGTCCGTGTATTCCAGGTTGAAACGCTCTGGCAGGTTGAAGTCCAGCTGCACCGTGGACATCTGCCAGGTACGGCCGATCGCATCGCGCGCCTGCACCGAAATCTTCGGGCCATAGAAGGCAGCGCCGCCTGGATCAGGTACCAGCTCTAGTCCGGACTGCTGAGCCACACGCTCCAGAATCTCCGTCGAGGTTTCCCAAATCTCATCCGTACCCACGGACTTCTTTGGATCGCGCGTCGATAGCTCCAAGTAGAAATCGTCGAGACCGTAATCCCGCAGCAGCTGCAGGATGAAGTCGAGAACCGACGTAAGTTCCGCCTCCAACTGATCTGGACGACAGTAAATATGCGCATCATCCTGCGTAAATCCACGCGCGCGCGTCAAACCATGCACCACACCGGACTTCTCGTACCGATACACGGTGCCAAACTCGAACAACCGCAGCGGCAACTCGCGATAGCTACGACCGCGCGAATCGAAGATCAAGTTGTGCATCGGGCAGTTCATTGGCTTGACGTAGTAATCCTGAGGAGGCTTTACGACGTTGCCCTCTTCGTCATACTCCCCATCCAATTTCATGGGAGGGAACATGCCATCGGCGTAAAAATCCAGGTGACCGGACTTGGCGAACAAGTCCCCCTTCGTCACATGAGGAGTATTCACGAAGCTGTAGCCCGCTTCAAGATGCCGACGACGAGAGTGCTGCTCCATCTCATTACGAATAATGCCGCCCTTAGTATGGAACACAGGCAAACCCGAACCAATCTCATCCGGGAAACTGAACAGGTCAAGCTCAGAGCCTAGACGACGGTGGTCGCGCTTCTCTGCTTCCACCAACCGATCCAAGTACTCATCCATCGCTTCGCGGGATTCCCATGCAGTGCCATAGATGCGCTGTAAATCGTCGTTAGCTTGATCACCGCGCCAATAAGCTGCCGACGAACGGGTGAGCTTAAACGCAGGAATATAACGCGTGGTAGGCACGTGCGGTCCGCGGCACAGATCGAACCACTCGGTTTCGCCCGTGCGGGGATTCACGTTTCGGTAGCCGGTAAGTTGGTTACCTCCAACATCGACATTGACTTCATCGGCAGCAGCCACGGCACCGCGGGACTTATCGTCGATAAGCTCAATCTTGTATGGCTCTTCTGCCAGCTGTTGACGCGCGTCGTCGGCAGATTCGAACACAAAGCGCTCAAAACGCTGGCCAGACTTGATGATCTTCTTCATCGTCTTTTCGATGCGCTTCAGATCTTCCGGAGTAAACGGATTTTCTACCCGGAAATCGTAGTAAAAGCCATTTTCGATCGCAGGGCCAATACCCAGCTTGGTGCCTGGAAATTCCTTCTGCACTGCCTGTGCCAGCACGTGCGTGGTGGAGTGGCGAATCACGGCCCGGCCATCTTCCGAGTTTGCCGGCACTGGAGTGACACGGGTTTCAAACTCCGGAGTGAAAGAAAGATCACGCAGATTTCCTTCTTCGTCGCGGACGACCACAATTGCTTCTGGGCCTTTATTGGGAAGCTCGAGGCTCTTCATAGCTTCGCCAGCGCTTTGGCCGGCAGGAACTACAAAAGAGCTGTGCTCGATACTGTCAACTGCGGGTGAAACCGTAGACACGATTGCGCCATTCTCCTTTAGGAACAATTCAAATTAGCAAGATTTAACCTTAGCACTGGCTAGCAACCGCGCTGATTCGCAACCGCGCGGGCTTGCGACTTCCCGGCGAGCTAGAGCGCCGGCTTGCGACTTTCCTGGCAAGCTAGAGCGCCAGGATTTAATCTTCCAGCAAATCTTGTGCCCAGTATTCATTTTCGTTCGTCCCGCGCGGTATCACGAAAACTGCCGAACCAACGTGAGTTATCCACTCGTTCAAGCGATCCGATTCCGCCAATCGGCGCTGAATCGGATCGAAATGCTTCAACGGATCCTTCTGATAGCACGCGAAAATCAGACCGGTATTCACCAGTGAGTCGCTACCCGGCTCCGGCGGCAAGTCGTAGTTATAGACCCGCCGCAGTAAACGTTGGTGCGGGAACTCACGTGGTGGCATTGCCAAGGCCATGTGGGAATTCCGATCGATATAGGGCAAGCCATATTCGTCGGTAGCTTCTAGATCCACCGGGTCGTGTTCGTTTTCCTGCCCTAAAGGCGCACCGTTATCTAAGCGCCGCCCAATTACTTCTTCACGGCTAGGACGATCGAGCATATCCCAGTTCTCGATGTCCATCTTGATGCGACGCACCACCAGCGCCGAGCCGCCACGAAGCCAATCCGGACCTTCTGCGATCCAAATTTGATCCTCGAAATCCTCATCGGTACGCGGATTAATGGTGCCATCGATCTGACCGAAACGGTTCCGGGTCGTACGATCGCGTTCAGCCGAGCCGTAAGCGTTTCTAAAGCCCTCCTGAATCCACGCGAGATCCAGATAGGTTGCCGCGTTGCGAATCAAATACCGGCTAGCGTGCGAAAGCATCAATTGATCATCACTACACACCTGCAGGCAAATATCGCCACCAGACCAGCGATCCTCAATTTCGTCACCGGGATACTCGGGAAGTTGTTCGAGCCACTCTGGCTTTTCATCTTCCCGATCGATCAACTCAAAGAACCGTGGGCCAAGACCTACCGTGATCGTTAAATTAGCGGGCGCGAAGTACATTTCCGGCTCGAGATCCGTCATTGGAGCCTCGCCGGCAGTCATCTTTCGTGCGTCCGTAGTCCAGACTCGGAAAAGCCTGCGGAACTCTTCGAGTCCCACCCCCGATTTCGCATTAAAAGCAATCATCCATAAATGGGACTGCGCATGGGTACGAATTCCTGCCTGATGAGCACCGTCGAAAGGCACTACTGCTTCCTGCAACGGAGGTTTCGGCTCTTCTTCCGGCTGACGTTCTAAACCAATCGCGTGAGCCTGCGGAGGTTTAGCCATCCCACTTACCGCAGCTGCCCCAACTGTGGCACCTGCACCCAAACCAGTAAGAAACGTACGGCGAGAAAAGTCAGTACCCATGCTCTTTCCCTTGTTCAGTAATGAGTTTAGTGATGATCTCCGTGCTCGTGATCGGCGTGATCGTGGTCGGCGTGATCGTGGTCGTTACCGTGTCCGTGACCATCGTGGTCACCATGCTCGTGATCAGAACCTGCGCCGGACGGTGCATACTCTTCTTCACCAGCAGCCTGAACGCGGGCAGGAATATCCTGAGTCAATTCAGAGCCATCACTAAAGGTCAATACAATCGTAAACTCCTGACCTTGCTCCAAAGCATCAGGGTTATCCAAAATCATCAAGTGCTCGCCGCCAGGCTTCAGCTCCAACTTGCCGCCTGCAGGGATCTTCAGACCATCTTGCACTTCGCGCATCTGGCCATCGACGACTTCATGCTGCTCGAACAGAGTGCCTTCGGCCAAGCCTTCGATACAGAAGCTGGTAAGAGATAGCTCTTCATCGGTGTTGTTGTTGATTACACCAAAGATCGCCGTCATGTCTTTATCAGCTGGCTTTTCTTTGATGTAAGCGTCGCTAAGCACAATGGGCGCTGCCGACGCTTCCTCGGAGGTGGTGGTGTCCGTGGTTTCTACCGAGGTCTCCTGGCTAGCGTTGTTCGTGTCATCACTTGAGCAACCCGCCAAGGCCATAGACCCAAGCGCAACCGCTGCGAAAACACTGCCTGCCCTTTTAGCCAGTTTCTTATTCATGTTTAGCCTTTCCGATTAGCAATACGAGCGCCGACAATCACAGCGATGACGGCAATAACCACACCAGCAATGACGAACCACACCCACGAAGCGAAGGTACGTTCTGCAGGAGTCTCGACGTCGTCAGCCTGCTGTGCTGTAGTCTCTGTGGAATTCTGGGAATCCTGGTTCTGTTCTGCTTCATTCGAAGTTGCACCGTCGCCAAGCACAGAAAATGAAACTCCCCCGCGCGTAGCATGCCCATCTGAAGACGTGATCTGGAAGCCAATCAAGTACGAACCAGCACCTGGATTGACATCGCTGGGGGTACTGAAAGTGACGAGATTACCGTTGATTTCCGGCTCGGTGGTGAAGAGAACCTCGTTGGAATCCGTATCACTTACCGCCACTGTGTTGTACGAATCGCGCGGCTCTCCCGAAAACGTAAGCGTGAACTCCGATGGGAATTCCTCCAGCTGCGCACCATCGGCAGGATCCGACTGGATCACCGCATCATGAGCCGATGCCTTCGGCAAGTTCACGGCAAACACCGAACTTGCAGCGAACAACATAAGTAGAGACGCAAGAAATGCGAATACGTTCCGTGCTGTACGACGGGAACTATTGATTGGAATACCCATGTCCATATTGTCGAAAATACTCTGGAGGGAGTTCCGGTGGCAGATGGAATGTGATGCAGGCCACAAATAAAGAGTAGTCCCAACTGGGATCGAACCAGCGACCTTTCCGGTGTGAACGGAACGCTCTTCCACTGAGCTATGGGACTATTGGAAGCGAAATGCTCGAGACATGCAATGTGCCGAGTGCCGAAACAAGCAATAAGCTGAATCAAGCGAATAGCTGAATCCAGCGAACTAACTTCAGCTTCCAGCGCCATAATCTAGCACGGAACGCGCAAAGACGAAAACCTGGAGTGTATCGGGAGTGTATGGTTAGCGCCGGCGAGTGAATCTGGGCTTTAACTTGGCCGATAACCTGGCGATTTGTTGTCTGCAATGAATTCGGGTTAATGTATTCCTCGCACTGAACAACGGCGATAGCCTTTATTTAATCGCTAATGTTTTGCTTCGCGGATGTAGCGCAGTTGGTAGCGCATCACCTTGCCAAGGTGAGGGTCGCGGGTTCGAGTCCCGTCATCCGCTCTGATTTCTTTCTACTCGATGCTTTCGGATTTATCGAATATGACCGAGTTTTAAGAATCACCGAGGCGGTAACGCGTCACGGTGGAATGGCCGAGTGGCGAGGCAACGGCCTGCAAAGCCGTGTACACGGGTTCGATTCCCGTTTCCACCTCAAGTAATCCACTGGATTATAGATGCGCGATTAGCTCAGTGGGAGAGCGCTTCCCTGACACGGAAGAGGTCACTGGTTCAATCCCAGTATCGCGCACAGGGTGAATTTAATTCCCCGACAATGCGGATGTAGCGCAGTTGGTAGCGCATCACCTTGCCAAGGTGAGGGTCGCGGGTTCGAGTCCCGTCATCCGCTCCACTAAACCACCTGAACAACTCAGGTGGTTTTTTGCATATGCGGCTTCGGGATACACGCTGGCTTTGGATCGTGGGCTGAAAGCTGGAGGCGCGTGCCAACATTGTGCGACAAAGTTCTCCGTTACGCCTACTGCCGCCTAACCATTAATCGAGTTATACGACGAAGAGCGCTTAGCCAGTACCCACTGGTCTCGCCGTGGCATTCAGGTTAAATGCATTATCATTTCCGATCAACGTCCATAGCTAGCGGCATCAAAGTGGAAACCGCTATAGGACGAAGTGGCTGAATCAATCAGGACTCTGTCGAAGGTGCGAGAGAGCTGCTACATTGCCCTACGCTAAATCTTCTTTTTCTTACGGCGCCCTAAGCCACCGATAATCGGATTAACCGTCTTCGGACGCTCACCGAATAACTCCAACTGGTACTGATACTGCTCATAATCCTCAGCAGACACCAACCCATTGACCCTACGGGTTCGCACCGCCACTGATGCCCGCGGTACCCGAGCCTTCTGCACCTTCGCCGAACCACCATTGTTCGCACCTTGGTTGAGGATGCCACCAGCACCAACGCCTGCGCTACCAGAACCGAGTGAACCAGAACCACCACGAGCAGCAGAGGTGTTATGAGTCGATCCAGTCTGCGATGAATTACCTGAGCCGCCAGGCGAACCACCCTGCAGCCCATTGCCAACACCGCCAGGCACGCCACCAACAAACCCACCGAAGCCACCGCCGACTCGACCACCAACACCACTGCCGATACCACCAGCCCCAAAGCCGGTGCTGCCATTGCCATTTCGAACTCCCCTGCTGGCCGAACCCGCATGACCACCAGTAACGCCCTGCCCACCTGACTGTGCCGCGTGATTGCCACCTACTGTGTTAAAACCAGCAGCATTGACTCCACCACCCGAAGAAGCACCACCAGGATTGCCCACACCAGCCCCTGCCATACCAGCAGGAGCACCATTGAAACCACCACCAGTACTCACTGGAGTGCCACCCGAAGCGGAAGTTGGTGCGCTGTTCATCCCCGTCGGGCTTACACCACCAGTCCCCGAACCACTTGTCACTCCAGGAGCAGCCGAAAAAGCACTAGAACCGCCCGCCATTGCCTGCGGTGACGAACCCACAGCCGACGATGTGGCAGATACCGCCGACGACGGTTGCACCCCACCAGAGATAGGACTGCCAGAGAGTTCAAAGGAACCCGCCACAGTCGCACCCTTCGGGGACGTGGCAACATCGACAACCGAGGAGACTCCACCAACACCAGCAGGATCCGCCAACGACACCACCTTCGGAACCGCATGCTGAAGCTGAGGCAAATAAGACCCGGTCATAAACTGGGTAATCGCTGTGCGTTCAAACGCCTCTTTTTCCACTGGGTTATCAATGAACTGTGATTGGCCAGCAATAATCGACAAGTGATTCACCGCCATTGACTTCACTGCTGGTAGTACTTGTAAGTGTCCTGCCATCACACCTGCAGTGCTAGCGATACGATCGGCGGTCATCGCCATTGAGGTCAGTGTCGCATCAGCGGCAATAAATACTTCCCCTGTGTTTGAGGAAATCAGATCACCAGTGACAGTCAACACTTGTGAGGCAATATCGGACATCATGGTGGCGTATTGTGTCCAAAACGCCACCGCGTCACCGACAGCTGCATCATTAGTCGCTTCAAACATCGCCAGGAGTTCTTCTAAACCCATTGTGGCTTCAGCGCCCAACACAGCTGGGGTAAACGTCAACGCTCCTGGGGCGAATACTGGGCGGTCGATAAACGCCACTGGAACAGGCGCGGATGCGTCGATTTTGTTGATTTGTCCGATGGTGGGTGCATCGGTGAGGAAATCGAATTTGGCAAACGCCTCAGCCAACGATGCTTCATGGGCTCGTAGTGCCGTTTCCAGTTCGCCCAGGTTTTGTCCTGCCCACAGCAGTTGGTTTCTCATTAGCTCAGCGATAGCAACAGCAGAACCAAAGCTTCCTGAGATCGCAGCTTGGTGTTGAGCTGCTACAGCCTGCATCGACGACACCGGCGAATAACCGGCTAGAGATATTGACCCCCTTAAAGTAAACAATGTCAGATCAGCAGTCGCCTCCAGGCCAAATTTTCCGGCACTGATTGAAGATAGATCTGCATGAAGTTCAAGCATTCTAATCCCCCCAAAAAATCTTTTTCAAGTCTTGTTCAGCCCTATCACAGGCTACATCGAATGTTTCAAATGTTTTATGGTTCTCATCAATTTTCGCCATTACAGGAGCGGTCACTCCGATCGGCCCGGCCTGCGTTTCTACAAACGCGTAACACTCTTGACCAGCTATCGTTGGCATCGAAATTGTGAGGTATTCAAAGCCGTCTGATTGCTTTTGATTATAAGGAACTACGCTCCCATCTCCGTTAGCTCGATCGTATTTGTAGAGCACCATCTGAACACCCATAAATTCCGAAACATTTATGCCACATGCTCGGTTAAACGGATTTAGCCGGTATTTTTCTTCAATATCTGAAATTACGAAACCTGCATTCATAGTCCTATGGCGAACTTCAGGGATCTCGCATGGGTATCGTAGCGCCCACTGACCGTTCTTATAATCCCAATAACCATCACTACGAAGCGTTGCATCCAACGGTGATGATGCCGTATTCAACCGATAAACCGCAGCAGCCATCCCCTCTTCCTTAATCAGAAGCGGCTTGC
>JAEZZR010000016.1 GCA_023418505.1 Actinomycetes bacterium | reverse complement strand
AGATTGCCATGTAGAGAGGCGACACCACGCCACTCAAGTGCAAGGCATAAAGCTGTTCAATGAGACGAGCTGGTACAGCTGACTCGGACAGGAGAGTAGCGAGCACGGGGGATAGGCTGCTATCGCTAAGCTGGTTAGTTAGATCAGATAGGAATTCAAGTTCCATGTTTAACCCTTCTTTCGCAGATGAGCAATCTTCCTAGCTCAACCTGGCAACTCTCGTCTTTTTGATGAATTTGGCAGGAATCGGCTCTTCGAGTCGCAAGAGAATACTCATCGGAGATTCTCCCTGATGACTTAGATAATGCGCTTTGCCGAGAAAAGTGTAGGGGGATGCCACATTTGTCAGGATCGGATCCTTACGCTGTTCTCGGACAAAGAGCAATATATCAGAACCCAATCTGTCATGATGGATATAACGCTGGCCGGTGGGCGAGCTCTCCGAGGTCGTGCTCTGACTTTGCCAGTGGAAGGTCAGATCATTAAGTGAATAGTCCTCATACATAGTTGTCGACGAATAGTGTTTCTCTGACTTGTGGAGCGTGACGAAAAAGAGGTCTGCCTTCTTCTCAGGTATGTAGAGGACCCCTTCCCGCATGGCACTCGGATTTTCAAAATCAAAAGCGGTCAAAATTTGATCTCGAGAATACTGACAGTGTAAGTCGAGAGGGCATTTGAAGCCGAGATCCAGAGCTTTATCGACGAAATTTATCTTATCTTTCAGTATTTCCAGAAGCTCTATCATTTCTGCACATAAAACAGGGTTGCCTTGGATTGCCCTGACGCCTGCGTAAGGATCTTCGCTTTTCAGAAACTCATTCTCTGTCGGCCATAGCGTGCGATAAAACATTTTTAACATTCGAGACTCGTAGGAATCCTCTAAAATCCTCGGAGAATGATGATTAGATAGAGCTCCCAGTAAAAAGCTAATCCATCTACGCGAGTCAATTTGGGAGAGTCTTGCCATGCCCCGGCTGAGACTGTCCTCTAGATCTTCATAAAAATCAGGTCTCTGCCCGGCGATGGCACAGAGGTGCGAAAAATTATCTGCCTTATACACGCGCCTGACATCCAGATGATATTTCTGTATAGATGAGGATCAAATTGTCACTGCCAACGATATAGGTGAAGTTCGAGAAATTAAACAATGGGCAAAACAGTTAAAAGCTGATGTTAAAACTGCTACGCTCCAGTCCCAATTTAGGTGCAATGGATCCGATGGATACTTGGCATGGCTGGATGATGTTTTGCTCATTAGAGAGACTGCCAATAAATTATTCGACTTGGATTATGACTTTGGCGTTGTGGATTCGCCTCAAGAACTCGAGGCCTGGATAAGGGAAAAAGCCAAGATAGGCAACGCGCGTATTATGGCAGGTTATTGCTGGGAATGGCCGAGTAAGCATCGTAATGATCCAAGACATAATGATATAGTCATTGCAGAGCACGATTATGGCATTAGTTGGAATCTCTCAGAAGGCGTCTGGGCCCTAAGAGGCGATGCTGTAGCAGAGGCCGGCTGTATCCACACGACCCAGGGCTTAGAGTTTGATTACGTAGGAGTCATCATAGGGAAAGATATGTATTATGAAAATGGTTCAGTAAAGACCGACTTCGAGAAGAGGGCGTTGAGCGATAAATCTTTACATGGCCTCAAAGGACCAGCGCGCCAAGGGGACCCGCTGGCACTTCAAAGGATTGATAGAATTATCAGAAATACATACAGAACATTGATGACAAGAGGTATGAAGGGTTGCCGTATTTTCTGTGAAGATAAAGCTTTAGCTGATTATTTCAGGCAAAGATTAACGGGTGAGAATCTAATTCGACAAATTGAGGATGAAGTGTTACATGTAGCTGACATAGAAAGTATATTGTTGTCGTAATGGTAAAATGATGATTCAACCTGAACTATATCATGGTTGGCTTAAAAGATATGAACAAATTGGGAGAGATTTTTTGCGAATGAATCTTGATATTTAAATATCGAAAGAAAGGTAATCATTTGGAGTTGAGGTGAAGGATTTTTAAACTAAATGAAATCTTATGTCACGGAAAACGAAAATGCTGATATACTAGGATTTGTAAAGAGTGTTCCCCGCGTATGCGGGGGTGATCCCAGTAGTAGAGCTTTTATCAGGTACGAGATCGAGTGTTCCCCGCGTATGCGGGGGTGATCCCCATACTGTTCTCTCAAGACGGAGAGTGACCGTGTGTTCCCCGCGTATGCGGGGGTGATCCTGGCTTGCAATCCCTCAGCGGCTAACCACTTGCGTGTTCCCCGCGTATGCGGGGGTGATCCTCGACGGAGATTAAGGCGCGGAAAAGTGACCGAGTGTTCCCCGCGTATGCGGGGGTGATCCCTTCTTAGATCCCGCTTATGACCACATGAGCGAGTGTTCCCCGCGTATGCGGGGGTGATCCTTGTTGAGTCACTGCGCAGCTGCTCAGTGAGCCGTGTTCCCCGCGTATGCGGGGGTGATCCTTTTGTCGGGTTCTGATCGATCGGGCGGTCGTAGTGTTCCCCGCGTATGCGGGGGTGATCCTAAATCAGTCGTGCTCATCTTTGATGACGTAATGTGTTCCCCGCGTATGCGGGGGTGATCCTAGGAGGTATTGACAATGGCGACAAGAGTAACAGTGTTCCCCGCGTATGCGGGGGTGATCCTGACTATTAAAGAAGCTTGCAAGCAGTTGGGCAGTGTTCCCCGCGTATGCGGGGGTGATCCTTATCTGAAGACCTCGCAGCGGCGTTTAATAAAGTGTTCCCCGCGTATGCGGGGGTGATCCTAGCTGCGCTATCTAAGGCATACCAGAGGTCTCGTGTTCCCCGCGTATGCGGGGGTGATCCTGAGCGCTGAGGAGTATGAGCCAATCGCCAGAAGTGTTCCCCGCGTATGCGGGGGTGATCCCAAGAAGCCGAGCACTGAACCAAGAAGAAAATAGTGTTCCCCGCGTATGCGGGGGTGATCCTGCCATGCGTATCTTTGAATCTCAAGTCCACCGGTGTTCCCCGCGTATGCGGGGGTGATCCTCTTGACGAGCAAGCCCTGATTGAACTGCTGCCGTGTTCCCCGCGTATGCGGGGGTGATCCTCTCTCAGCTTCCTCAAGCCGTTCTTGATTGGAGTGTTCCCCGCGTATGCGGGGGTGATCCTCGTCATTATATGTTATACGGGTAGGACAACCGGTGTTCCCCGCGTATGCGGGGGTGATCCGAGCATCGTGCCAAGTGGCATAGGGAGCATCGCGTGTTCCCCGCGTATGCGGGGGTGATCCCACTATGCTCGTTGTTGTTGTCCATGATCCTATGTGTTCCCCGCGTATGCGGGGGTGATCCCTCGATTAACGCGTCTCATAATGAACAAAGTAAGTGTTCCCCGCGTATGCGGGGGTGATCCTCCGCGAGTCGAAATCACGATTGAAGAGGTATAGTGTTCCCCGCGTATGCGGGGGTGA
>JAEZZR010000004.1 GCA_023418505.1 Actinomycetes bacterium | reverse complement strand
CGTAGCGGCAGTACCACCGCACCGCCCACAGGATGATTTCACGAGGGAACTGCCGACCGGAGAAGATGCCCATGGACCTGATTATTCCACGCCGGTCTTCCTACTGCCCCAACTTTGCAACAGCACCCCTGTGGTTGCCGTTGATCCCCGTCACCGCGATGGCGTAGGTGCAGTGGCAGAGGTCGTTAATACTGCGATGACCGCCGAACCTACTACGCTTCGCAAGCCCTGCTGCGTGATTGAAGAAGGCGAAACCGTCGACGACGCACGTTTCCGGGCTATCGACGACGCCGTAACGGCAGCCCAAACCAACACAGATGCCAAGCAATCGTGGACCGATCGCGCAGACCGAGTGACGATGCATCCGGTCTTTGGGCCGTTCTTGTTCCTGGCTGTGATGTGGGTGGTCTTCCAGTTGACCACCACGGTGGCAGTACCCTTGCAAGACGCTCTCGACGGATTCTTTAGCGGTCCGGTTACCGATTGGGCGACCAACGGATTAAACGCCATTGGACTCGGCGGCACCTTTATTGAAGGGCTGATCATTGATGGCTTAATCGCAGGTGTGGGCATGGTGCTCACATTCGCACCACTGATGGCCATCATGTTCTTGTGCCTGGCAGTGCTAGAAGACTCCGGCTATATGGCACGTGCTGCTGTAGTAACGGATCGGTTGATGCGAGCAATTGGTCTGCCCGGTAAAGCCTTCATTCCATTGGTGGTGGGCTTTGGTTGTAACGTTCCAGCTATTTCGGCAACCCGCATTATGGGTAACCCGAGGCATCGCATTTTGGCATCTCTGTTGGTGCCGTTGACGTCGTGCTCGGCACGCTTGACGCTCTATGTGATGTTGGCAGCGGTGTTCTTCCCGAACTCTGCCGGCAATGTGGTGTTCGCGATGTACTTGATCTCCATCGCATTGGTAATTCTGTCGGGCTTTGCTGCACGACATACACTCTGGCGTTCCATGCCCTCGGAGCCGCTAGTCATTGATTTGCCTTCCTACCAGATACCTGTGCCTCGTATGGCCTTGTCTGTCATGTGGGTGCGTCTGAAGGGCTTTTTGAAGACTGCAGGTGGCATCATCGTTATCACCGTTACGGTGATCTGGGTGCTGCTATCTACACCAGTGGGTACTGGCCATGAATTCGCTGATGAAAACTTGCCACCGCAAGATTCTGCCTACGGTGTGGTGAGTTCGACTATTGCACCAGTATTCGAGCCTGCTGGCTTTGGTAGCTGGTCTTTGGCCGGGCCATTACTCACAGGCTTCGTAGCGAAAGAAGCTGTGATTGCCACCTGGGCACAAACCTACGCTGTGGATGATGTAACCGATGCAGACTCTGAAGAGCAGGCAGAAAGCCCACTGGCCGCAGAGATTAAGAATGACTTCGATGCAGCCTCTGGCGGTCATGCCCTTGCTGCCGTATGGGCATTCATGATCTTCATGTTGGCGTATACCCCATGTGTGGCCACGATTGCTGCCCAGCGCAGAGAAATTGGTACCAAGTGGACGCTCTTCGGTGTCTCCGTGCAGCTGGTGGGTGCTTGGATTCTTGCAGTGGCTGTCTTCCAAGTTCTGAAGTTGTTCCTGTAATGGCACTGTTCAAATCGAAGAAGCTGAAGCCGCAGCAGCGCCCAAACCAACAGGCGCAGCATCATCGGATTCCACCGACGGCAGCGGTACGCAAAGCGATAGCAGCTGGTGCAGTATCGCGCTCTGATATTGCCCGTCGATCAGGCTTGGCTCCCACTACGGTTGATGCGGTGTTGGCTCACTTGGAACGCTCTGGTGCAGTAACTCGCGAGCTTTTAGCGTCGTCATGCGCATCTGGATCATGTGCCAGCTGCGAAACGGGATGTGCCACGTACCCAGAAGGAACGGCCGGCATTGCTCCAAGGAGGGGAGCAGTGATTTTGAAGCTCACCGAGGTACCACCGGAGTAACTGTCGCCTCGGTTACAATAGTGTGACGATGACAGAGAGCTCAATCAACAATCCTGAGATCAACGACCAGATCGACGACCAGATCAACGATCAGGTTAATAATCAGATCAAAGAACCCAGAAGCGCTGGTGCTTCTGGGTTAGCGCCTACTTCGGGAGATTTAGATCTCGAAGCTCGCTCTTCCTTGCGACGCCTCACCAGGGCAGCCACGCACATCCATGACGCTGAAGATATTACCGAGGTGGAATATCGCCAGTTGCGTTTGGAACGTGTCATCTTGTTGGGAGTATGGACACAAGGCACGCTCGCCGAAGCTGAAGCTGCCATGGATGAATTGGCAGCGCTGGCCGAAACGGCTGGATCGGAAGTGCTGGAAGCGGTGCTGCAGCGTCGCGATAAACCGGATCCCGGCACCTATATCGGCTCGGGCAAAGTCGCCGAATTGCGCGACATTGTGAAAGCCACCGGCGCCGATACCGTGATTGCTGATGGTGAGCTTTCCCCAGGCCAGATGGTTGCGCTCGAGGACAAGCTGGATGCGAAGGTAATCGATCGCACCATGCTGATCCTGGATATTTTCGCCCAACACGCGAAGTCCAAAGAGGGTAAAGCGCAGGTTTCTCTGGCACAGATGCAGTACCTGATTACGCGTCTGCGCGGTTGGGGTCATTCCATGTCGCGCCAGGCAGGCGGTCGGGCTGGTTCGAATGGTGGCGTAGGTTTGCGCGGCCCCGGTGAGACCAAGATTGAAACCGATCGTCGTCGGCTGCGTCAAGATATGGCGCGGATCCGCAAAGAGCTCGCTTCGATGACCACCGCCCGTGAGATTAAACGTGCTCGTCGTAAGGCAGGGTATCTACCGCGAATTGCGATTGCCGGGTACACCAACGCGGGGAAGTCTTCGTTGCTCAATGCGCTTACCGATGCAGGTGTGCTGGTAGAAAATGCGCTTTTCGCCACCTTGGATCCCACCACCCGGCGCGCCCAGCTGCGCGACGGCAGAACGGTAATTGTTACGGACACCGTTGGTTTTGTGCGGCACCTGCCCACGCAACTTGTGGAGGCATTTCGCTCTACTTTGGAAGAAATCCTCGAAGCCGATCTGATCATCCACGTGGTGGATGGTTCTGATCCATTCCCGTTGGAGCAGATCAAGGCAGTGAACGAGGTTATCGGCGATATCGCTCGCGAGCGCGATGCCCAGCTCCCTCCGGAACTGTTGGTGGTGAACAAGATCGATCAGGCCGACGGTGTAACGCTGGCGCAGCTGCGCCACCAGTTGGATACGGCGGTGTTTACCTCGGCGAAAACTGGAGAGGGACTCTCGGAATTAGAAACCCGCGTGGAGCTAGCTCTCAACGCCGCAGATGCGCACGTGCAGATGCTCATTCCATTCCAGCGCGGGGATCTTGTTTCTAAGCTTTTCGACGAAGCAACTGTGCTTAGCGAAGAGTATCGCGAAAACGGCACGTTCTTAGATGTTCGGCTGCCGCATGCCATGGCACGCGAACTGCAGGAATATATTGTGCAGTAATTGGGGTAACCTTAAGGTCTGTGACAAGCCCTGATCTTCAACCAGATTCGACTGCGCCACAATCTTCTGCCGCAGATCGAGGTCGCTTCTTTGGATGGAATATCCACGGCGACGGCAGCAATATTGCCCCTGGTGCGGTAGTAGCACCAGAAGAGCGTCTTAATTGGCCACGCACCATTGGTATCGGCATGCAGCATGTGATTGCCATGTTCGGTGCCACCTTGTTGGTACCACTGCTTACTGGATTTCCGGTCAATACCACGCTGCTGTTTTCCGGTGTAGGTACCATCCTCTTCCTACTTATTACGCGAAACCGTCTGCCTAGCTATCTGGGCTCGTCGTTTGCATTTATCGCGCCACTCACTGCAACCCAAGCCGAAGGCATCGGTGTGCAGCTGGGCGTGGTGCTGTGCACTGGTGCGGCGTTGGCGCTGGTGGGTGTGGCAGTTAAATTTGCCGGTCCGGGCTTGATTGATGCGGTGATGCCGCCAGCTGTAACGGGCGCCATCGTGGCGTTGATCGGTTTAAATCTGGCGCCGGTGGCCACGCAGAACTTTGCCTCGCAGCCTTTGGTCGCTTTCGTGACTATGACGGCCATCTTGGTCGCCACAGTAGGTGGCCGTGGCATGATCGCACGCTTAGGTGTGCTGATTGGTGTGCTGATCGGTTGGTTCTTTGCCACAATCACAGGTAATCTGTCGCCGGATGCGACGGAGGCAGTGCGCAAAGCCTCGTGGGTGGGGCTGCCACAATTCCATAGTCCGGAATTCCAGCTCAGCGCTATTTTGGTGGGCTTGCCGGTAATTGTGGTGCTCATTGCGGAAAATGTCGGCCACGTGAAAGCAGTGGCTGCGATGACTGGCCGCAACTTGGATGATATTGCTGGCGACGCTCTGCTAGCCGACGGCCTAGCAACCACTTTGGCCGGTAGCGCCGGCGGTTCGGGTACCACTACCTATGCAGAAAACATTGGCGTGATGGCAGCTACGCGCGTCTATTCCACCGCTGCATACTGGGTAGCGGCCTTCACCGCAATCGCGTTGGCGTTTATCCCGAAGTTCGGTGCGTTGATTCTGACCATCCCCGAAGGCGTGTTGGGTGGTGCGACCATGGTGCTCTATGGCCTTATTGGTTTATTGGGTGTGCGCATTTGGATCGACGAAAAAGTTAATTTCAACAACCCGGTGAACCTCACCACCGCTGCAGTAGCGCTGGTAGCTGGTATCGGTAACCTGACCCTGGAGATCGGCAACCTAACTCTGGAAGGTATTGCTTGGGGTTCGGTAGGTATCATCGTGGGATACCCGATTCTGCGTTGGCTATACGGCAGCATCGGTGAGGGTGGCCGTTTCAAGACCATCGATTAAGCACTCGGCTGCCTCTAACGTAGGCGGCTGGGTACTGGGAAGACTTGCAGCAGCACTGCCATAGGCAACTGCTGCTTTTATTTGTTCTGCCTCTGGCGCACCTTGAATTTCGGCAGCAAGCAAGCCCGCCAGCGCTGCGTCGCCAGCCCCTACTGTGGAAGCAACCTTAATCTTCGGCGCGGCGGTGAAATACGTGCCCTTTGGTGTGGCATACACCGCACCCGCGGCACCCAGCGTGACAAAGATGCACGGAAAACCCCAGTTACGTAGCTGATTTATTGCCGTGATAATTGGGGAGAAATCACCGTGTGCTGCAGCAGATTCTAAGGCTTCGGCCTCAGCGTTAATCGCATCGGCTGGCTTCAGATTGATACTGCCCTGGGCAAGTTGCAGCAGCTCAGTGGTATTCGGCGTAATCAGTGTGGGAAGTGTATCGGGCAGTCCTGCTCGGGCGGCTTTGCCTAATTCTAATAAAGGCCCGTCAGAGGTATCGACTGCGATTTTGAGCGCTGGGTATGCGCTGCGTAACTGCTGAATACAGGTGAGATAGAAATCTCGCGGAACCCCCGGCGGCAGTGAACCTGCCAACACCACCCACTCGCAATTGGCTGCGTGTTCTAACAGAGCTGCCACAACCGACGCACGGTCGCGTTTGGACAGCGTGGGACCGGGTGCGTTGAGTTTCGTCGTCACGCCCTGGTCGTCGACTATGGAGTAATTGATGCGTGCCTCGAAGGGAATATCAATAGGCAGATGGTTTATCCCTGCCACCGTAAGGAGGCGAGCTAACCTGCCTTGCGCTGTAGCAGGGTAGAGAGCTTTGGTTTCCACCCCAGATTTCGTGAGTACGTGTGAGACATTGATGCCCTTGCCACCAGCCATGTCATCAGGCATTGGCAGACGGTTGACGCCACCGACGATTAGCGAAGGGGAGATTCGCGCGAGCCGATCAATGGATGGATTGATGGTTAAGGTGAGGATCACGAAGCGATCACTACTTCTACGCCACGGCTCCGCAATTCGCGCGCATAGCCGTTGGGGATCGCTTCATCGGTAACAATCACATCGATGTCGGTGATATTGGCGAAACTGACTAGGAAGTCACGGCCGAACTTAGTGGAATCGCACAGCACCACTACTTTGCGCGCGTTGGTGATCATGGCGCGTTTCACAGCAGCTTCTTGCGGATCCGCCGTCGAAAGTCCATGGTCAACGGTTAGGGCGTTCGAACCAATGAAAGCAATATCAGCGCGCAAGACAGCGAGAGTGCGAAGCGCGACATCACCGACCACTGCTTGGGTAATCACGCGTACCTGGCCGCCGAGCAGCTGTACATCTACGTGATCAGTTGCAGCCAGCCGTAAAGAATTTGGCAGCGAATTAGTAATCACGCCAAGCGGCGAGGTACTGCCACGCACATTCGTGAAATGACGTTCTGTTAGTAACGACGCCAATGCCTGGGTGGTAGTACCAGCATCCAAAAAGATGCTCTCCGTCTTTGGAGAAATGTATGTCAGAGCTGCTTTCGCGATCGCCATCTTGGCATCCCACTGAGTATTTTTGCGATCATCGAGGGAATACTCGCGGGTTTGAAAAGACTTCGTGGCTACCGCACCACCATGGACGCGCTTAACCGCACCGTCTCTGTCCAATTGCCAGAGATCCCGGCGAATCGTCTCTGGCGTGACTTTGTACATCTCTGCAAGAGCAGCTACAGAAACTCGACCTTCTACCGCAGCTAGAGCAGCAATCTTGCGCCGACGTTCTTCTGCATACATGGATTACTCGCTATCTACGTCGGTTAAACCAGTGGCTCGAATGATGGCAACGACGTGGCCAATAACATTAGCATCGCTAGCCGAAATCGGAACGTTCTCACCACCGTCGTTAGCAAAATCACTACTGGTACGCGGGTAGAGCCAGGTTCCCGCGGCATCACGGTGGAACTGTCGCACACTGAGCTGATGATCCAGATTCGCCGCTAGCAAGATTGGCTTGTCTGGATCCAGGTGTGCAATCACATCCGCGACGTCTTCTTCTGGCAGTTTAGAAACTACGACGACGAAATCACCGGGGAGAATCCCCGCACCTGCCATCGCTGTATCTTCTATCTGCCAGCAGATGAGATTGTGCTTGACGACGGAACCCTCGGCTTCGGCCTGATTGTTTGGCTGCGGCTCGCTAGTTTCTGGGAGTGCGGATACCGAGTTGGGTAGCAGTTGAGGGGCAATCGGCATCTGGAACAAAACCGGATAACGCTGCCACTGAAATGGGTGGTTCCGGAGACGGCGTGGAATCGTTGAGGAGATGACCGGTGCAAAGATCATCGGTATGGGATATGGGGCAGTGCGTTGGGTGGTGCTGGGTTCTGATTCCGCAGGAAATCCAACCGCACGTTTCTTATGCGGATCGCGGTGGAGGAAGCCTTTTCGCTCGAGTTCTCGTAACTGGTAATTCACCGAAGAGGAGGACTTCAGCCCAGTGGCATCGCCAATTTCGCGGATAGTTGGTGGAAAACCGCGGGTTTTGATCGAGTGGCGAATGGTTTCGATGATTTGTAGTTGCCGCTCAGTGAGTTGATCCTTGGGCAGTTTCTTACGGGCCACAGTGCGCAAAATCCAGTCTTTGAAGGAACGAAATGACGTTGCCGTAATTATAGAACAAATGTGCGAACATTTTGTGCGGGCAATCCGCTGGAGGTGATGAACTAGCTCGCGTACCAACCGAAACGGAAACGAAAGAAAAGGAGTCACTGTGGCTACTTCTCTAGAAATCACTTGTCTCAATACCAGCGACCAGCGGCCGGCAACCGAGCCTTCTGAACTGAAGCCCGGTAACGCGAGAAAACTGCAAACCAGTAAGGCGAGAATTAGCGCTGCTAAGACTGTCGAAAACCAGCGAATACATCAGCGCCGAAAAGTCTATGCAGATACCGGAGTACCTGGAAGGCTAGCTGGAGTAGCGTTCACCCCACGCAGTGCAGCAGTGGCTGGAGCAATGATCGTATTCTCTGGTCTGATCGGAACGTTCGCTGGCCTCTCCGTACCAATGTAGAAATCAACGTAGAAACCAATGCAGAAACTAATGTAGAGGGAATTAGACTGAACTACTGTGCATTGCCAATTCTGTAGTTATCACAGTACGAAAGTTATCGATTCACGCCTGGTCGATGGTGGCATGGCTATTCGGCGTCGCCGGCAGTGCAACAAGTGCCAACAGCGATTCACCACAGTCGAGCAGGCTCAATTAGTTGTGGAAAAACGCGATGGCATCGTAGAGCCATTCCAACGCGAGAAAGTCATCAAAGGGGTGCAGCGCGCCTGCCAAGGCCGCGACGTCAGTGAAGCCCAATTAAAGCAGCTTGCGCACGAAGTGGAACTTGCGCTCAGAGCTAAAGGGACGCCACGAATTAACTCGAACGAAGTGGGGCTAGCAATCCTCGAACCACTCCGAGAATTAGACGAAGTGGGGTACTTGCGCTTCGCCTCGGTCTATAAGTCCTTTAGCTCTGCCGACGACTTCGAAAACGAAATCCGACTCATGCGCACCATCAAAGCTGCCCGCGGCATTGGTAACTACCGGCACTAGCGCAGCTGATCAATCGCCTTTTTAATCCGCTTCGCAGAAACCGAACGCCGCGTACCCAACCGTTGGGCAAAAAGACTTACTCGAAACTCCTGGATCTGCCACCCAATATCCCGCACTGCAGTAGACTTCGCCCGCGCAGCCGGCAGTTTCGCTAGCTTCTTGTCCAAATAGTCCTTGACCTCGGCTACTTCAGCCTCGAGATCTTCGTCGCGAGCTGGATCCCGATCACTATCTGCCAGCCGAATCTCAATCGCCTGCAAATACCGATCCACATGCTGTAGATGCGTCCAACCATGGCGCGTTACAGCATTCGGCGGAAACATAAATTCTAGCTGTGAGCGAATATCGTCAATCGCTCCGCCTTCCCAGCCACTAATTTCCTGCCGAAGCTGAGGCAACCGCGGAATCACCGAAGCCACGGAAACGACCAACCTCCGTGTTTGAGCAGCCACATCCTTACCAATATCTGCACGCAAGCGCTCATAGGCTTCAGGATCACGAACCGGACCGCCTGCAGCCATCATCGCATCGCGAATTACGGAGACACGGCAATCCTCAACCAACCCATTAGCGCCACCATGCGGCCAGTTATCTACCGCCACGCGAGATTTCAAAGGCAAGCCCTTGGTCATAGACTTCACTGATACCGGTAAATCGCGTAACAACATCGTCAAACACGTAGTAGCGAGCGACGCCTGTGCCTGCTGCTGAGTCGGCATGACCTGCACCGCCACGCCCTGATCCGTTTGAACCAAAGTAGGGTAGGCGACCACCTTCTGCCCATCGACCGTGCGTTCGACGGTCTCTGGGATGGTGCCTAAGTTTTCCGCAGTCCACTTCTTTACCGCAGGTTGCTCACTGGAAGCAGCGGCCTGGGATACTGCAGAGCGCACCTGAGATGCGCGGCGACTTTGCAATGCCACCAGGTCTCGATCCTGATCAATCACCGCACCACGCCGGTCAATCGCAGCGAAATTACAGCGCAAATGATCTGGCAATTTCGACACGTCAAAGTCCGTGGCATTAATACCCGAGCCTCCCAAGCGGCGCAGCGCATCCGCAAAAGCCTCAGTGATTGGGCGTTCATAAGGAGTCATGATCTCATGAGCGCGACGCGCAAAATCCGGAGCCGGGACAACGCCACGTCGTAAAGCCTTAGGCAAGGTACGAATCAACGCTTCGAGCAATTCCAAGCGCAGACCCGGAACCAACCAATCGAAATCTCGGTTCTCCACGCCGGCGAGCAATGGAACGGGGATGTGCACCGTCACGCCGTCGTTCTTCGCACCAGGGGAGAATTCGTAACTCAGTGTGAAATTCAGCGAGCCCTGCTGCCACACATCGGGGAAATCTACCTCGGAGGCTTCGGTGGCTTCGGGATTTAGCAGCGCACTCGGATCGAAATTCAACAGCTCCGGGCTCTGGTGCCGCTTTTTCTTCCACCAAGCATCGAAATGGGCGGCAGAGGTGATGGTCTCTGGGATCCGAGTGTCGTAGAAGGCGAAGAGGGCATCGTCGTCTGCAACTAAACCACGGCGCCGCATTTTCTCTTCCACCTGCGCGGCTTCTTCCAAGAGATTGCGGTTGTGCTCGTAGAACTTATGATGAGTGCGCCATTGCCCCTCCACCAATGCATGGCGAATAAACATCGCGCGCGCAGCTGGAGCATCAACCTTCGACAATGGCACCAGACGGTCGGCAACCAACGTCAGCCCCAAGAACAACGACTTCTGATACACCATTGCTGCACCACGCTTAGAAGACCAATGCGGCTCCGAGTAGTTGTACTTAATCAGGTGCGCAGCCTGTTGCACGATCCACTCCGGCTGGATCGCACCTACGTTGCGCGCAAATAGACGGGAAGTCTCTACCACTTCGGCAGCCATAACCCACTGCGGAGGCTTCTTCGCCAACGCCGAACCCGGATGAATCAAAAACTTCGTATTGCGCGTGCCTAAAAATTCCTTGGACTCGGTATCGCGGTGCCCCACATAGCTCAGCAACCCGGCAAGCAAGCTGCGGTGAATCGCATCCACATCCGCAGTATCAGCATCTGCCAAAACTTTCGTACCCACCCGAGTCCAGCCCAGATCGCGTACGACGGTAGACAGCTGTCGCACCAAATCCTGCCACTCGCGCACACGCAAGTAATTGAGGAACTCACGACGGCACAGCTTGCGGAACTGATTGCCAGACAGATCATCGCGCTGCTCGTTTAAGTAATTCCAGAGTTTAAGGAAAGAGCAGAAATCACTAGCCGGATCGCGGAAACGAGCATGGGCTTGATCGGCCTGTGCCTGGAACTCCAATGGGCGTTCTCGCACATCGGGCAGTGATAGTGCAGACACGATCACAATGACCGCACCCAGCACATCGTGAGTACGCGCCGCGATGAGCATCCGCGCCAGCCGAGGATCCACCGGAATCCGCGCCAGCTGCGAGCCCACCTTCGTTAGCGCCACACCGGATTTTTGTGTTGCATTGTCTGTGTGCAGTGCCTGAAGCTCGAACAATAATGCAATGCCGTCGCGGATTGCTTTCGCATCAGGGGCATCAATGAAAGGGAAGTCCGCAATATCGCCGATGCCCAATTCCGCCATTTGCAAGATCACGCCAGCAAGATTGGTACGTAGGATCTCCGGATCCGTAAACTCCGGACGCGCTAAGAAATCATCTTCCGAATACAGCCGAATCGCAATGCCATCCGACAGACGCCCACAGCGACCGGAACGCTGCGCCGCCGAAGCCTGGCTAATCTCCTCAATCGGTAACCGCTGTACCTTCGTCCGCGTGGAATACCGGCTGATGCGCGCCAGGCCAGTATCCACCACATAGCGAATGCCGGGCACGGTCACGGAAGTTTCGGCGATATTCGTCGCCAGCACAATCCGCCGACCGGAATGTGGTGCGAAAATCTTCTGTTGTTCCTGATTCGACAGCCTGCCGAACAGTGGCACTACCTCCACGCCACGCCAGCGCAGGCCGTTAATGGTTTCGGCGGTATCGCGAATTTCTCGCTCCGAGGCAAAGAAGCACAGAATATCGCCATCGCCTTCGCGCATGAGTTCCTGGCAGGCGCTAACGACGCCGTCAATCTGCTCGATGTCTTGCTCTACGGTTTCGCCATTGCGGTTTGTAGTGGTGGTAACCAGTGGGCGATAACGCACCTCAACTGGGTAGGTGCGTCCGGAGACTTCGATGATCGGCGCAGGTGTGCCATTTTTATCGGAGAAGTGCTCTGCGAACGCTTCGGGGTCGATGGTGGCCGAGGTAATGATGACTTTTAGATCAGGGCGCTTGGGCAACAGCTGCTTGAGATAACCCAAGAGGAAATCGATATTCAAGCTGCGTTCGTGAGCCTCATCGATGATGATGGTGTCGTAGTTGCGCAGCCACCGGTCGCGTTGAATTTCTTGAAGCAAGATGCCGTCGGTCATGAGTTTTACGGCCGTATCGGTGGAAGTACGATCATCGAACCGCACCGAGTAGCCAACGTGATTGCCTAAGTCTTCGCCAAGTTCATCGGCAATACGCGCAGCCACTGAGCGGGCCGCAATACGGCGCGGCTGAGTATGGCCGATCATGCCCCGGATGCCACGGCCGAGCTCCAGACAGATTTTCGGCAGCTGAGTGGTCTTGCCCGAACCGGTCTCACCGGCGATAACTACCACTTGATGTTGCTCGATAGCCTGGCGGATCTGCTCGCGATATTCGCTAACTGGGAGGTTTTGCGGATAAGTGATTTGTGGCTTATCGGCTAACCGACGCTGAATCTGGGCTTCAGCTTCGGCCAAATCACCGGAAATTGCGGATAAGGCAGCCTTTGAACGAGCTTTTTTCAGCCGGCGACGAAAGCGTGCCTCGTCGGCAAGCGAAACACCACTGAGCCTTTGGTACAAATCCTCGCGTGTGATGTGAGGACGGGCAGAATCCTGGGACGAAGAATCCTGTCGCGAACTCTGCGTGCGAGATCCGTGAGGCTGGGCGGGGGTGCGATGCGATTTATTGCTCATGATGAATCTGAATAATGGTACCCGAAAACCTAGCAGTTACCAGCGGAAAACCAGGTGTGACGTAAACGGCGTTGTAATCGGCCACTTGAGGTTTGGTTCCGTAAATAGGTGCCTATTACTGTGGAGGATAGCAGTGATAATTGGGCTCTCCATAAGGCTCTGTACGGGATCTGCACGAGGTTTGAAGTGCGAATATCCCGGTTAAATACTTAAATATTTTTGAACTGGGAAGGTACGTACCGTTGTCCTCTAAGACAGCTTTTGCCTCCGGTCTCGTCGGCGCATTAGAAGATAATAATCGCTGGTGGCATCTCTCATTTGGCGTACTACTTGCGGTGACCTTTGTATGGTTCACACTCTGGTCTTTCGATTACATCGACGAAGGCTCCAGCCGCGTAGTACTAGTTACTTCCATCGTTTTCGCTATGTTTATGGCGTTCAATATCGGTGGTAACGACGTTGCGAACTCCTTCGGTACCTCCGTGGGCGCCGGCACATTGACGCTAAAGCAAGCTCTGATTGTCGCTGCGATCTTCGAAGTCTCCGGTGCTGTGCTTGCTGGTGGGGAAGTCACTAATACGGTGCGTTCCGGCATCGTGGATATTAGTGCTATCGACGGCCTTGATCCCATGGACTTTGCCTACATCATGATGGCGTCACTGTTTGGTGCGGCATTTTGGTTGCTGGTAGCTACCCGTTTGGGCTGGCCAGTATCCACTACGCACTCGATTGTCGGCGGTATCGTCGGCGCTGCGTTGACAGTTGGCTTTAGTACCCACACCGGTGGTTGGGAAATGGTGCAGTGGGATGCGATTGCCAAGATCGCTGCTTCCTGGATTATTTCGCCGCTGCTAGGTGGCTTGGCAGCCTATCTGCTTTTCCGGATGGTCAAAGGCAACGTGCTGATCTACAACGAAAAGGCCGATGAAGCTATTCGTGAGATCAAACGCCGCCGTGCTGAACTCCGTGAAAATCAGCGGATGCGTTTTGCTCGCTTGACCGAGTTGCAGCAGATTTCCTACACCAACGCGATGGCTCGCGACGCAGCACTAATTCAAGAAGAGGATTATGATCCCAACGAATTGGAAAGCGAATACTACCGCGAGCTCACCGAAATCAATCGCGAGCTAGAGAAGGTCAATGCACACCGTGCGCTAGAAATCTTCGTTCCGGGCTTGGCTGCACTCGGTGCTGTCATCATCGGTTCCATGCTGATGTTCAAGGGCTTTAAGAACTTGAACATGGATACCTCGACGTTTGAAAACGTATTGATCCTGGGCATGAGTGGTGCAGTGGTATGGATGGCAGTGTATATCTTTGCCAAGACGTTAAAGCGCCATGACCTGCAGCGATCGACCTTCATCCTGTTTTCCTGGATGCAGGTGTTCACGGCATCGGCTTTCGCGTTCTCGCATGGTTCGAATGACATCGCAAACGCCATTGGCCCATTCGCAGCGGTCTTGGACGTGTTGAAGACAAATTCGATTAATGAAGAATCCCCAGTACCAGTGGCAGCGCTGCTCGCAATGGGTATTGCACTAGTGGCGGGTTTGTGGTTCGTGGGACGCTTCGTGATCAAGACTGTGGGATCTGGTCTGACCGAGATTCACCCTGCATCGGGCTTCTCCGCCGAGCTCGCCGCAGCAACAGTGGTGATGACCGCATCGCTGCTGGGTTTGCCAGTATCTTCGACGCACATCCTGATCGGTGCAGTGCTTGGTGTCGGCGTAGTAAATAAGGCCGCCAACTGGTCTCTGATGAAACCAATTGCAACGGCCTGGGTAGTCACGCTTCCTGTCGCGGCAATCATCGCATCGATTACCGTGACGCTACTGCGACTGTTTATGTAGTTGCTAACTCGAAGCAGCGGCTAGGTTTTCTGCCTCTTCCCGGCACCGCGGACGTCCGCAGTGCTGGGTTTTTGTATGCGACGAGCAATCGCTGCAGATTAGAACCTGCTGTCGGCAATCGTCTTCGTTAATGCAGTTTTCAAACTTATTCGTATCAGCACCACAGTGGACACAGTGGCCTAGTTGCACATAATCTTCGTCGCTAACACCATCGCCGAATTCCATGTGCATCCGCTTATCGAAGACGTACAAAGAGCCTTCCCAGAGACCTTTATTGCCGAACTTCTCGCCATAGCGAACAATTCCGCCGTCAATCTGGTAGACCTCAGAGAAACCACGGTTCTTCATCAGGGAAGAAAGAATCTCACAACGGATGCCACCAGTGCAGTAAGTAACTACTGGCTTGTCTTTCAGATCGTCGTATTTGCCAGACTCAATTTCTGCAATGAAGTCGTGAGTAGTACGCACATCAGGCACGATGGCGTTTTTGAATTTACCGATCTGCGCTTCCATCGCATTGCGGCCGTCGAAGAACACCACGTCATCGCGCGAAGCTACCAACTCGTTGACTTCTTCCGGCTTCAGGTGGGTACCACCGTCGATTACGCCACGATCATCAACCTTCAGTTCATCTGGGGCACCGAAGGCAACGATTTCGTCGCGCACTTTGACGGATAGCTTCGGGAAGTCCTCGGCACCGCCCTCAGACCACTTGAACTCCATCTTCTTGAAGCCAGGGTACTGCCGGGTCTTCTTTGCGTATGTCTTGCACGCATCGATATCGCCGCCAACAGTGCCGTTAATGCCGTGTTTCGAAATCAGAATGCGGCCACGCAACCCCAAAGATTCGCACAGATCGCGCTGCCAGAGCATCACTGCCTGCGGATCTGCGATAGGGGTGAAACAGTAATAAAGCAGAATTTTTGAAATCGACACGTGGTCGATTCTAAACCTCGCTCACACCAAACAACTAGTTGGTGTGAGCTGGGCTTCTAGTAGTACACCGCAAGCGGGCCTTGCGGTCCTTCAATCACCTGAATTTCAGTATTGAAGATCTCGGTAAGTACCTCCGAGGTCATGATTTCCGCCGAAGTACCGAACTTCGCGATCTCACCTTCCTTGACGGCACAGATGTAGTCCGAATACCGCGCAGCAAAGTTAATATCGTGCATGACGACGATTACTGTGCGGCCGAACTCTTTAGCTGCATCGTAGAGGTGCTTCATCATCTGCACTGAGTGCGCAATATCCAGATTGTTAAGCGGCTCGTCGAGAAGCACATACTCGGTTTCCTGGCTGAGCACCATTGCCACGTAGGCGCGCTGACGCTGACCACCCGAGAGCTCGTCGAGATAGCGGTTTTCCAATTCGTCGAGACCCAAGAAGTCGATGTAACGCGAGATGATCTCTTCATCCTCGCGGGTCAGACGACCCTGGCTGTGCGGGAAACGCCCAAAGCCCACCAGCTGGCGTACCGTCAGCTTCGTAATGAAGTGATTTTCCTGGCGCAGAATCGACAGGATCTTAGCCAAGTCCTTGCTCTTGGTGGTAGCAACGTCGTAGCCTGCCACTTCGATTTGGCCATCATCCATATCGAGCAAACGACCCACCATGGTTAAGAGAGTCGATTTACCCGCACCATTTGGACCGATGAAGGAAGTGACACCGCCGGCCGGGATTTGCAGATCTACCGGCCCGATTTCAACCTTGTCGTTGTAGTTTTTATAAACCTTGTCCAGGGTGATCACAGGCGACCCTTTCTTAGAATCACGAAGAGGAATACAGAACCACCAATGAGTTCGATAATGATCGAAACCACGCCTTGGGCGTAGAACACATGGTTGAGAATGAAGTACGAGCTAGTAAGCACCAGGAACGCGAGACCTGCCGCCATAGGGAACAGGTAACGGTGGTCGTAGGTATCAGCGAACTGGTAAGTCAGAGTGGCAACCAAGAAGCCGAGGAAGCTCATCGGACCGACCAATGCGGTAGAAGTAGCCATCAGCATCGTGACCAGGATCAGAGCGGTGATTACGGTGGCTTTGTGGTTTAGACCGAGGTTGGTCGTGGTTTCTCTGCCTAGAGCCACGATATTCAACCGCTGCGACATCAGGTACAAGCCACCAGCGACAATCAACACGATGATGAAGGCTACCGGGTAGTATTCGGCTTCAGCGTTTGTCACGGAGCCGAAGAGACGAGCGGTAAGCACATCGAATTCGGATGGTGTGAGCAGACGCTGCATGAACGTCGAAACAGAGCCCAGACCGCCACCGATCACAATGCCGATCAACAGCATCACGTGCATATTGCCGCGTTTGCCACTAAGCAACCAGCCGTACAGCACCAGCGAGAAGCCGATCATCAGTACCAGCTGGAGTAAGAACATCTGGTAGTTACGGGCATTGTTCAGGCCAGAGACACCGAAGAAGTACACCGTGGAAGTGTGCAGTGCCACATAGAGGGACTCGAAGCCCATGATCGACGGAGTAATGATTCGGTTATTCGTGACTGTCTGGAAGGCCACGGTAGCTACCGAGTGACAGACCGCAACGAAAGCCATTGCGATCACCGCGTCGAGGCGTCGTTCTGCAATCAACCAGAACTGTTCCGTACCAAAGGGCATCGGGTTCTTGTAGGCCAGGAGACCGAAGGCACTCAAGGCACCGACTATCAGCACGCCGGTCAAAATAGACCAGTATTTAACGGCAGCACGTGACGTTGCGAAAGCGCTGGCAGTGCGGTTATCGCTTTTTGCGGTTTCTTTTTTAGCAACTGTATCGACGTTAGCCATGTTTACGCTGCCTCAAGATCAGAGTGACAAATACAACTGCACCGACGATGCCCAAGACCACCGAAACTGGGATCTCGAATGGGGCAATGATCGTACGGGCAAAGAGGTCACAAATAGTGACGATGGCAATGCCTGCCAGGCAAACCCAAGGAAGGTTCGAGCGCAGATCGTCACCCCGGATCAGAGAGACGATGTTTGGCACGATCAGACCCAAGAAAGGAAGATTGCCGACGACGACGGTAACCACACCGGTGGCGACTGCAATCAGCGCGGTGCCGATTAACACCATGCGCTGGTAGTTCAAACCCACGTTGGTAGCAATATCTTCGCCAAGACCAGCAACGGTAAGCCGATCAGCGTAGAAGAAGACCGCCACCACTACTGCCAGCACAATCCACAACACTTCGTATTGACCGCGGAACACTGAGGTAAAGCTACCTGCGAACCAGATGCCTAGAGACTGCAGCATGTCCGTCTGTAGTGCAAAGAAGGTTGAGATCGAACTGACCACAGCCCCCAGCATGATGCCGATAATCGGCACGATCAGCGACGAGCGTAGGGAGACCTTCCGCAGGAAAAAGAAGAACACCATGGTTCCGATAAAGGAAAACACGACTGCGCCGACCATGCGCTGAGTTACTGTCGCCGCTGGGATAAACCACATGGTAAATAGCAGGCCTAAGCCAGCCCACTCTGTCGTACCAGTAGTTGTAGGGGAGACAAAGCGGTTTTGTGTCAGTATCTGCAACACAAGCCCGGACATCGCCATCGCTGCGCCGGCGAGAACTAGCGAAATGGTACGTGGGATGCGCGTGATCGCGAACATTTCGCCACCATCGTCTTGGCCGAAAATATCGTATTGGCCAGTAAGCAACGAGACGACTAACAACGCTGCGACGAACACAACGCCAATTAGCAGTTTCCAGGTAAACAGCTTCTCTCTCGTGCGCGCTACACGGGGAGTTTCTGGATCCCTGGTTGCCGAAACAGTCATGGCAAACAACTTTCCAAGGAAGATCAGGTCAAAGGCAGGTTAAAAATGAAGTTAAAGAAGGCAGTGAAAAGCCCTGGCCACGTTGTGTGTTGCACACTTGTTTAATTCATGGCCAGGGCTTAAATCTGGAATTAGATCCAGAGATTCACTTACTTAGTTCTGTGCTGCTTCGAAAGCGTCAGCCATTTCGTCGAGCATCTCGGTGTAAGTGATGATGTTTTCGTTGGTGTAGGTGTCTTCTGGAGCGTAGATGACGTGATTTTCCTGAATAGCGGTCACGTTCTGAAGTGCTTCAGAGTTCTCGATGACGTCCTTAGCAGCAACGTAGTCAGCCTCTTCACGAGCGCTTACAGCAGCGTCGCGGTCCAGAACCAGCATCCAGTCTGGGTTGGACTCTGCGATAGCTTCAACAGAGATGTCGTCGCCCTTGTGGTCGTCCGAAGCCTGCTCAACCTGTAGAGCTGGGGTTAGGCCAAGGATGTCGAAGATTGGGCCCCAGGTACGGCCGATCGAAGGAGCAACATAGCCGATTTCGCCACCGGAAACGTTTACAGCCATGACAGTCCAGTCAGAGTTGTAAGCATCCTTCGCACGCTGGATAGCGGTCTCGAAGTTATCGATCAGCGCCTGTGCTTCATCCTGCTTGCCGAAGATCTCGCCCAGAGCGCGGGTCTGGCGGATCATATCCTCAGCAAAGTCCTCGTCATCACGAGGAGTGAAGTCTACAATCGCAACGTCTGGATTCAGACGCTTAATTTCGTCGTAGTGCTGGGTGAAGCGCTGGCCGTTGATAATCAGGTCAGGCTGAGCAGCAACAAGAGCTTCCAAATCTGGTTCGCGGTGGGAACCCAAGTCCACAATATCGTCGTCATTCTTCATGCTGTCGACAGTGGAAGGAATCAGACGCTTTGGAGCAGCAACAACTGGAATATCCCAGGCTTCAAGAATCTCGAACGCACGGTTATCGGTAACCGCTACTCGCTGAGGATTTGCAGGAATTTCCTGTACACCGTAGTTGTCTTCAATTTCAACGACATCTGCGGCGTTATCTGCAGCTACCGAGGTGGTTTCAGCAGAGGTATCAGATCCGTTGGTATCAGAGTCCGAGTTGCAGGCAGCCAGGGTCAAGCTGAATGCAGCAACGCCAGCAAGTAGTTTAATGCGAGTATTCGCCATAATAAGTTATCCAGTCCTTCTATGGTAGGCCACTACGCCGAAGCGTAGCGGTAGCTTTGGTAACTGCGGATAAACCATATCACAACGAATACGGATTGCCTAGATGATAAAGGAATAACATCCTTTACTTTTTCTCTAAGTTCACCCTTAACGCTTGCGGTAGAGAGACTTGCGTTGGAACTTCGGATCGGAGGTAACCAAGATGCCCAAGTTGCGGAAAATGCCTTCATCAACCGATCCAAGGATCGTGGTGGTATGTACGTCGCAATTGCGCAAGTTCTTCAACTCCGCCAGAGCCTTTGCTGCATTTTCATTCGTACCCGCGGAAACAGACAACGCAATCAAGACTTCATCGGTATGCAGCCGTGGGTTTCGGCTGCCCAAATGGTGCGTCTTCAGCGTTTGAATTGGCTCGATCGAAGCAGGGGAGAGCAAATGAATATCTGGATCGATACCTGCCAGACGCTTCAGGGCATTCAGCAGCATGGCTGCTGAGCATCCCAAAAGCTCTGAAGTTTTACCGGTGACGATGTCTCCGTCGGCAAGCTCGATAGCAGAAGCGGGAGCAGACGTTTGTTCTTCCACCTCACGGGCGGCCGCTACAACGCGACGATCTTCAATCCGTGCGCCCGCTTTAGCCATCACCATGGCAATGCGTTGCGAGATGGTGTCGTCCCATTCATTGCGGTGTTCGTCGACAAGCGCCTTGAAATAACGTCGGATGATCTCTTGACGGGACGCTTCTTGGCACACGGCGTCGTCGCTAATGCAATAACCTGCCATGTTCACACCCATATCCGTAGGTGAGTTGTACGGCGAGCTGCCATCAAGGCGTTCCAGCAAGCTTTTAAGCAACGGGAAGACTTCGACGTCGCGGTTGTAGCTAGTAACCTGCTTGCCGTAGGCAGCCAGGTGGAACGGATCGATCAGGTTGATGTCATCCAAGTCTGCCGTAGCAGCCTCGTATGCCTGGTTGACGGGATGCTCTAGGGGCAAGTTCCAGATCGGGAAAGTTTCGAACTTTGCATAGCCAGCCGGAATACCACGCTTGAACTCGTGGTAGATCTGCGACAAGCACGTTGCGAGTTTTCCGGAGCCAGGACCGGGTGCAGTAACCACAATCAGATTGCGCGAAGTTTCAGCATACTCATTAATACCGAAGCCCTGCTCGGAAACGATCTGATCAACGTTCGACGGATAGCCAGGAATGACGCGGTGGCGGCTGACTTTCAGACCCAACCGAGTCAGGCGTTCGATGAAGCTTTGTGCGACGTGGTTGTTGTCCTCAAGCTGTGTCATGACAACGTTATCCACGAGGAAGCCACGCTCGCGGAACACGTCGACTAGGCGCAGTACATCCTCTTCATAAGAGATGTTCAGATCAGCGCGGATCTTTTGCCGCTGTAGATCCTTCGCATTGAGACAAACAATGATTTCCAATTCATCGCGTAGCCGATCCAGCATGGCGATTTTGTTATCTGGGGTGAATCCAGGAAGTACCCGCGAAGCATGAAGATCGTCGAAAAGCTTACCCCCCATTTCTAGATAGAGCTTTCCGTTTGAACCTCGCCCTTCGCCGATAGCTTCGCGACGCTCTTTAATGTGCGCCGACTGCATATCGATGTATTTTTGCCGGTCAAAACCGATGCTATGAGGCATGAAACGACCCTCTCTTCCAGAAGAAAAACGCGTTAGAAAGCGGTCAGTTACCTGACTTTCCAACTCTACAGCGCTTCTAGGAAGGGATTATGGTGCGCGGTGGAAACGAGTGAGTGATCTTTGTTACAAGCGGGGTTGGGTTCGAATGTGGTTGTTAGGACGCGTGTGGACGTGCAGTCGGCTTACTGTGAAATAAGGGTATACTTTGCTGCTGGTTAACTGGCCAATAGGATTTATGTCCTTATGGTTTGAGTTCGAACGAGGTTATTAATAACACCGAGCGGGTTCTACATAGGGTCTGAATAGGAGAGATGTTGAATGGACGACAAGCAACGTCCGGAAAATAATTCCGACGATTTTAGCTACGATCCCTATGGCAATAGTGGGGAAAGCAGCCAGAACGCGGACGATAGCTACAACAATGGCCAGAATCCGGGTGAACATATTCCGGGTGAAGACGAATACCAACAGGGCAACGGCTACCAGGGATATCAGCAGCCCCAGGGCTACCAGGGCTACCAGGGCTACCAGGGGTACCAAGGATATAGCGCTGGTCAGCCAGGTTATGCCCAGCAGCCGTGGGATCCTGCCAATCCGGGGTTCATTGGAGATGGCGTAGCTCAGCCTGGCGGTGACGTGCCACCAGAATCTCCGGTAATTGCTGGAGAACATCCGTGGACTTTCTTCACCGCGCTAAGTTCAGCATTTAACCGGATTAACCGAAACTTCGGGGTTTGGGTATTCTTCGGTTTGCTCTATTTCGCGGTGCCGATGGTTCTCTTCACGATTGTTGCCGGGGCAACTGGTGGCCGTGCAGCCATCATGGGTGATTTTGATGCTGATGGTGCTGCTTATGGTTCAGCAGTCTTTATGGGATCTATGCTTGCGAACCTGGTTGCTGGTGTAGTGAGTTGGCTATTCCGGATCTTTGGCTACCGAGGTGCCTTTGAGGAAGCAGATGGCCGTAAAACGCAATTTGGTAATTTCTTCCGCATTCAGCGCTGGCTGTCGATCATCGGTACCTTCATCCTTGCGCAGATTGTTGCTTTCTTGGCTTTGATTCCAGGTTTCGCTGTACTGCTGTTAGGTGCCTTTATGATCGGTACCTCGGTTGATAGTGGTAGTGACGGCGCGGTTGCTGTCGGAATCATGCTGGTGCTCTTCGGTGGTTTGCTGCTCCTTGCAGGCTTGATTCTGGTTCAGCCACTGACCACATTCATGCCACTGCTCGTCATCGATGGAAAGTCGGATGCTTTCGGTTCGGTAAAAGATAGCTGGAGCATTATTAAGCCACGTTTCTTCAGTGTGGTGTTCCAACTTCTCTTGATCGGCATCATCCAATTTGCGGGTGTGATCGCCCTCGGTATTGGCTTGTTCTACACGATTCCACTCGGTGTAATCGCAACGGTCATTCTGTACCGTCAGTTGGTAAATGGCCGTCGCCCAGTACCTACTGCCTAAAGCCCAGTACCTACTGCCTATAAAACAGCCAAACCCCGATCCCGGAGCTAAAGAAAGCCCTGGTATCGGGGTTTTGATGCTTCACTAGTAGCTACCTACGGGGCACTACATTCGCATCTATAGTTGCTTTAACGCGCAGCTTCAGCGAATACAGCCTGCGCCACACCGGTGACAGTTGCTGCGATCTTTACTGCATCCCAGACCTGTTCTTTAGTCAGGCCTTCGGCGCGCACCGTCTTATCGTGGGCCACCGAGCAATGCTCGCAGCCGTTGATCGTAGAGACGGCAAGCGACCAGAGCTCGAAATCTGCCTTATCCACGCCTGGTTTGGAAATCAGGTTCATGCGAAGGCCGAACTTTACGTTGGCAAAGTCGTCGCCAAGCCAGTGCTTAGCTCGGTAAGCGACATTGTTCATGCCCATCACGGAAGCGGCACCTAGCGCGGCATTGAACGCTTCCTCTGAGAGATGATCTCGGGCTTCTTCGGCGATTTCAGAGAACACGGTCTGATTGTGGGTCGCTGCAGCGGAAGCCACAAGGGTGCCCCAAAGCTGTTGTTCATTGAGCTCGGAGTTACGAATCAGCGAGCCTAGATTTAGCTTCAGATCTTTTGCGTACTCTGGGAGGCTGGAGCGAAGATTAGCGATACTCATCGGTTAGCTCAGCTCCTGCTTCAGTACGTCCATCTTGTCGATGTTCTTAGTGGGATCGTTCTTCTGCCAGTTACATGCGCAGACTTCCTCGGACTGCAGTGCGTCGAGAACCCGGAGCACTTCGTCAACGTTGCGTCCCACAGCATCTGGGGTAACCGAGACGAATTGGATGATCCCATCGGGATCGACAATAAAAGTGGCACGATCTGCCACGCCATCTCGATTTTCCACACCTAGTGCCCGCATGAGGTCGTGACGCAGGTCGGAGAACATTGGGAAAGGCACATCCAGTAGTTCTTCGTGAGTAGCACGCCAGTTGAAGTGCGAGAACTCGTTGTCGCCAGAACCGCCCAAAATTACGGTGTCCCGGTCTTCGAATTCTTCATACAGCTTGCCGAACGCTGCGATCTCGGTAGGGCAAACGAAGGTGAAATCCTTGGGGTAGAAGAAAAAGACCTTCCACATTCCTTGGTACGAATTGTTGGTAATCTGCTCAAAGTAATCTTCGGGCGACTGTGCGTTTGCGTCGCGTAGGTTGCCACCCTTCAAAGCCGTGAGGTTGAATTCAGGGAATTGATCACCAACAGTCAAGAGAGCCATTTGATCCTCCTGTAGAGACTTCTCCTGTATAGATTTCCTGTTACGGTCACCTTCACGTGGCCAATTCCCAGTATGCTCCTGTTTTTCCTAAAGCGTCAAGAGGAAAACCTAAATAATAACGTGTATGCTGATAGGCATGCATAATAAAGACTACCGCCCAACCCTGCCTCAACTGCGGGCCTTCGTAGCGATTGCGGAAACTGGCCACTTTGGCCAGGCAGCCGCACGTTTAGGTATTTCGCAGCCATCGTTGTCGCAGGCGTTATCCACGATGGAGCAGGGCTTGGGAGTTCAGCTGGTGGAGCGTTCTACGCGCCGCGTGCTGATTACCCCGTTGGGGCGGGGTCTGATTCCGATTGCGCGTCAAATTTCGGAATTAGTAGAAGATATTGTGGCTAAGGCTTCTGGCCAGGAAGATAGTTTGACCGGCGAGGTTTCGATTGGTTTCATCCCAACCGTCGCGCCGTATATTTTGCCTAATTTCTTGCGTCAGGTGCGCGACACTTTGCCAGAGTTGAAGCCGCGGATCGTAGAAGAGCCTACTACTCACTTGGTAGATGCGCTGAAGTCCGGGGATATTGACGCAGCAGTGATTGCACTACCAGCCCACGGCGAAAACCTTACCTCGATTCCGCTATATTTCGAGGAATTCTATGCGGTACTACCGGAGGGACATCCGCACGCGGGCGCCGACGAGCTTCCACTAGACGCCCTGGCAGATCTGGATATGTTGTTGCTTGACGACGGGCACTGCCTGCGTGATCAGGTAGTGGATTTGTGCCGTTCAGTGGATACGGAAAAGCAGCCAGGGGAAAACGCGTCGTTAGAAACTCGAGCAGCATCTTTGGCAACCGTAGTGCAGTGCGTAGCCGGTGGTCTGGGCGAAACCCTGATTCCAGAGTCTGCCTTACACGTAGAAACGGCTCACTCCGGCCTAGTAGTTAAGCGGTTTGAAGGACCGACCCGGCCAGGACGCACCATCGGATTGATCCACCGCAATTCGACGGTGCGGGGTGGCGAGTTCGACGAGTTGGGCAAGATCGTGAAGCACGCCTACGAGGCAGCCATCGAAGCCCGCAACGGGTAATACCCCCTAGCTGTGGGCACTAGCCACGGTTTCTGGACTGGGATGCTAGGCCGGGACGCTAGGCCGGGACGCTAGGCCGGATTGCTAGCCATGGATGATCTGCAAGGCTGCGAGGCGAACTTCGCCTTCACGGTCTGATGCAGGCAAATCAACCAATGCTCTTAAGCGCCACCCGTGATCGCCTTCCGGGTCGTCGATGATCTGAGTAGCTAACCAATAAGTCCCGGCCGAAGGTTCTGCTTCAGTTTCGGTGTCCGGTGCGTCGATAAGCTCTAAAATATCTGCGTTATCTGGCGCTTGGTCAAGAATGAAGAATTGACTGCTGCGGGCATTGGTGTCGATTCCAAGGTCGTCGTATTCCTCGAAATAATCATCCATGGCAGCCGGCCAGTCCGGAGGATCTGGCAAATACGAATCCAATTCTTCCAGCTGTGTTTCGCGTTCTAATGCAAATAGCTGAACGTGGCGGAACATTAGATTGCGAATCATGCGGACAAACGCACGTTTATTGCCGGTAACAGGGCGATCGGGATCTTCACCATAGGCAACCTCGGTGAGAGTCTGTTCATCCAGAGGTTTATCTGGATCTGCCATTTGTGCCCATTCATCTACCAACGAAGAATCTACTTGAGTGACTAATTCGCCGAGCCAATCGATGATGTCATCTAATTCTTCATTACGAGCGTCACGCGGCAGAGTATGACGCAAGGTGCGCCACGCATCAGTTAAATAGCGCAAGACAACACCTTCGGCGCGGGCAAGCTGATACTCAGAAACGAAATCGGAAAAGGTCATGCCATTTTCCACCATCTCGTGCACAATCGACTTCGGTGAAAGTTCGAAATCGCGCACCCACGGATGGCCTTCAGCATAAGAATCGTAAGCCGTATCTAACAGCTCTTCTAGCGGCTTCGGCCAGGAGATATCCTCAACGATATTCATGCGGTCGGTGTAATCGACACCTTCAGCCTTTAGTGCTGCAATCTCTTCACTGCGGGCTTTTCGTTGTTGGGCAATCAGAACCGGACGTGGATCATCAAGAATTGATTCGAAGACACTAATGACATCCAAAGCATAGGTAGCCGAATCTTGATCGAGTAGATCCAGAGCCGCAATTGCCAGCGGAGACAATGGCTGATTCAATGCAAAATCGCGTTGCAATTCAACCGTTAAACGGGGATTGCCTTTGTGCTCTACGACGATGCCAGCAGTTTTCAGTCCACGGTAGAGCTCAATCGCGGTAAGAATTGCCGAGTTCTGCTGCCGACGAGTGTCGTGATTGGTGCGCAAAAGATAGCGCATGTTCTCGTACGTATTGCCACCACGGGCAATAACATTGAGCAACATTGAGTTCGTCACTTCGAAACGGCTGGTGAGAGCCTCGGGGGGCTGTTCCACAATCTTTTCGAAGGTATCGGCAGACCAGGTGACTTCACCCTTAGGCGCTGCCTTTAAGCGTGCCTTCTTCAGCTTTTGTGGATCCTGGTTTGCACGTTTGCGCAGTTTGAGGTTCTCAATCTCGTATTCCGGGGCTTGGACAACCACAGTGCCCTCGGAGTCGTATCCAGCTCGACCTGCGCGGCCTGCAATTTGGTGGAATTCACGCGATTTAAGAATCCGTGAGCGAGTGCCATCGTATTTCGTCAACCCCGTCATAAGTACGGTACGAATCGGCACATTGATACCAACACCTAGGGTGTCGGTACCGCAGATCACTTTCAATAGTCCAGTTTGCGATAATTTTTCAACCAAGCGGCGGTATTTCGGTAGCATACCGGCATGGTGAATACCGATGCCTTGTCGCACCAGCTTGGAAAGTACTTTGCCGAAGGTAGTAGTGAAGCGGAAAGAGCCAATTTCACTACGGATACGTTCTTTTTCCTCAGGGGTAAGAAGCTTTAATCCGGTTAAAGTTTGTGCTCGCTCGACGGCTTCACGCTGTGAAAAGTGCACTACGTAGATAGGTGCTTTTCCGTCGGCGAGAAGGTTTTCGATCGTCTCGTGCACTGGCGTGTATACGTAATGGAAATCCAGCGGCACTGGTCGGGTAGAAGATGTAACTACGTCTACCTGGTGGCCAGTGCGTTCTGGTAAATCCTTTTCGAATTTCGAGGTATCACCCAAAGTGGCGGACATTAACAGGAATTGCGCCTTATTCAACAACAACAGTGGTACCTGCCATGCCCAACCACGATCTGGATCTGCGTAGTAGTGGAATTCGTCCATCACTACTTGATCGATATCCGCATCAGCACCGTCGCGCAGAGCGATATTGGCTACGATTTCTGCGGTGGCACAGATAATAGGCGCGCGTCCGTTGACAGTAGCATCGCCAGTCATCATGCCCACATTTTCAGCACCGAAGACTTCGCACAGCGCAAAGAACTTCTCGCTGACAAGCGCCTTAATTGGCGCAGTATAGAAAGTGCGTTTGCCAAGCGCTAAAGCAATAAAATGAGCGGCAATTGCGACCATTGATTTACCCGAACCGGTCGGCGTTGCCAGGATGACGTGGTCGCCGGATCCAAGCGCAATCGTGGCTTCTTCCTGTGCGGGATAAAGCTCGATGCCACGTGATCGAGTCCAGGCAAAAAACGATTCAACTATGGCATCGGCCATCATTGATTCGGGTACGTCTTCGAAATCCTTTAGCAGCTCCTGGAAATCCAGGGAGGGGGCGGCAAAAGGACTTGCTTGCGACGTATCTGTCTGGTCTTTCACATCATCGGCCACGCAGACGAGCTTAGCCGAGGAACCAAACGCGAGGCTGCCAAGACGGTCTAGAACTTAAACCATGGGCGCCACTTGCGGTGCTTACCTGGGTCTTCGTCATCAGTTTCGTTGAAAGCACTGCCATCGTCGTCAGCTTCTTCTTCGACATCTTCCGGTTCCTGATCAGCCAGGAACTTCTCGAATTCGGCGCCGAGCTCATCAGCACTAGGGACAGACCCATCGGAGGCAATCAGCGGATTAGCTTCGATTTCCGAGCGTTTCTGCGCATCAGAATCGTACTGCTGCTCTAGCAGGGAGACCACCTGTGCGAGTTCCGAGTTATTCGAAACCTGGTCGGCCAGCATATGGCTGAAACGTTCAGATTCTTGCTCTAACGCACCGAGTGGGAACGACAGACCAGAGACCTCAGCGATCTTTTCCAGCAAGCGCAAAGATGCGATCGGGTAGTCGTTCGCAGCGATGTAATGCGGTACCTGCGCTGCCATGCCAAGCGTTTTGCGCCCACGACGGTTGAGCTCTAACTCAATCTGAAGGCTCGCCGCACCTGGGATCGAAAGATTCTGATCCCAGGTATGGAACTTGACCAGGGATTCTGGCTCGTTACCATGAGCGAAAACGTTCAGTGGGCGCGTGTGTGGCACGGTCATTGGCGCAGAGTACAAGCTAATCGTGCGCGCCACATCGTACTTTTCCACCAAGTCTGCTACTGCTTTGGCAAACGCGCCCCAACGCATGTCGGGCTCGGGGCCGGACAATAAGAGGAAAGAGGCGCCGTTCGAATCCCGCAATACTTCAAGCTGCAACGACACGTCCGCAATATCGACCACTTCGTTGCCGATAATGGTGGTAGCTGGACGACGGGATCGATAATCCACCAACTCGTCCACATTGAATACCACCAAGCTGTGATGTTCGAAAGCCTCTAAAAGATGAGATGCGGACTTTGTGACGGCACTGCCCGCATCGGCATATCCCTGAAGTGCGATCACCAAGTTCAGACCTTGCTTTTCGGAGTGATCGTGCGCCACTTCCGGTACAGGGAACTGAATTTCGTACATCGGATTTTCAGCACGATTTGGCTGGGATTCGTTTTCGCTGTGGTCGAATTGAGCCATCTTCGTGCGTCCTTTCCTTAAAAACAGCTGGCGTGGTCTGCCCATTATGCCTTATTACCATGCACAACCACGAAACTATCCACAGTTATTCCATTCGCACCTGCTATCGAACTGCAGCTAACCATTTCCCGTGTTCACCATGGACAGCAATCGGTAATACCGGACCGAATCGAAGACTCCGTGGTGAGTTAAGCACGCGAAGTTAAGCACACGAAAAGGAAGAGAGGCTAGAGCGAAGTGTCGATGGATGGTGGAGTGAAAGACTTCAGGGGAAGCGAAGACTGTGGTGACCAGAACTGTGGTGACCAGAATTATGGTGATCGGAACTGTGGTAGCCAGAACTGTGGAGAAAATAATGTTGCCGTGGAGTTATTTGCCACTAATATCCCGGGAAAATTGGGTTACTATCCCCGGGATGAAATCTTCCTAATCGGCAGTGAATTCCAGCTTTTAGTCTCTTGGCGCCAAGATAGTTTGATCGGCCTGGAGGTATTGTTGCGCCAAGCCATCGCCGATGTGGAATTGCATGGCCACCATGACGTTTCCGCGTTTGTTTGTGGTGGGGACTGTTTGCGGGATTTAACGAACCCGAATGACGAACAAGCTATTAGCCAGGTTGGTGTGTTGCTAAAGCATGTCAATCAAGTGTTCTATGTCGCCGGATTCAAGCCGGGAACGCCAATTGCGCATGCGCGCGTGGCGGAAGATTTCGGTAGTAGTGCTCGTGCCAGCTCGACTCTCCACAGCGGGGTAGTCGGAAACATTGGCGATTGTACGAGTACCGAGTTAGCACATCGATTAAGTGCCGCAGGGGAATGCATCGCTGAAAACATCGATGCATTTGAACAGCGATTCCGTCGGTTGGCGCTAAGTGATCGTGGCGGCAAAGATGTGGGGAAGCTGCAGCGTGAGACTTCCTGGAAGTGGCTGCAACAACGAGCAGAATCTGACGTGAACTATCCAATCCCGTTAGACCGTAGAAAGGATAAAACTCTTATTCAACGCTACTACCGGCAGTGGCGTGAAGCGCTGATCAGTCTTGTCGCTTCTGTAGAAACCAGAGAGATGGAAAGCTATGCCAACGAAGGTAGAAACGATGGCAGCTACGAAGGCCGATATGAATCGGCTGAAGTAGAGCGTTTTCTGTCAGAGCTAGCAGAAGACGAACCATTGGTCGCACTGATTCGGCCACTGTGCGACTATTCGCTGCGAGATCTAAGCATCGGATTGACCGATAGCGCAATCGGATCGAAACTAGCCCGGCTTTGGTTGCTGTTCGCCAGGGCATTGAATGATGAAGCCCGAGCCAACGCATTAGCGTGTTATGCGATGGAACGCTACCTCCGGGGTGCTACACCGATTGCCTGGGCAGCTTTACGAGTTGCTCGCGAAGCCTATCCAGGACACAACCTCACCCGCATCCTTACTCAGATGATTTGCGCCGGTATGGAGCCTGAAACGCTAACTCAGATGCTGAAGTCGGTTTCAGAGCTGTTCGAAGAGTTGGAAATAGAAGAGCCACTATTGAACAGTCAGACCCAACCATCCTAGGTCTGATGCCAACAGTGGCGTGGAGTTAACCGGTAACTAAATGGCTTACTGCTCGATAACAGTGATCGCGTGTGCCAGGGTATCCGGGATATCCATGGAGTGATCACCACGGATCAAAGTTACGCGGCCTGGGTTTACTTCAACCTCTGCAGTGGAGCCAGGCATAATTCCGGCAGTGTGCAGGCGCTTCATGTAGGTGGATTCCACCTGCAGGATTTCGTTGATCTGCACGACCTTAACTTGGTAGGTGCCGCCAGAAGGTAGCTCGCCTAGGCGGACTTCCTGTGGATCGATATCTGCAGTCTTTTCTGCGTCGATCTGCTCCAAGCCTGGAATTGGGTTACCGAAAGGAGAACGAGTGTACTCGTCAAGCACCGCAACCAAACGACGCTCAACTTCTTCACTCATCACGTGCTCCCAGCGACAAGCTTCCTCGTGAACCTTATCCCACTCCAAGCCAATGACGTCCATCAACAGGCGCTCGGACAGGCGGTGCTTACGCATCACAGCAATAGCCTGCTGGCGGCCCTTTTCAGAAAGCTGCAAGCTGCGGTCTGGCGCCACAGTCAACAACCCATCACGTTCCATACGAGCAACCGTCTGGCTGACAGTCGGACCAGACTGCTCTAGGCGCTCTGCAATACGAGCGCGTAGAGGAATGATTCCCTCTTCTTCCAACTCGAAAATGGTACGTAAGTACATTTCGGTGGTATCGACTAGATCCCTCACGTAATCCTCCGGTTAAACTCGTTAAGATAATCTTTAAAACACATACTAACTCAAAAATCCCACCAACGGCGGTAACACTCCCGATAGCGCCGAAGCGTTAACTCAGAGAAGTTAGCCGATGGCAGGAAAAGCTGCATGTACTAAAAACTAACGCATCTTTTATTTTGCATATTCCCGAAGCTTGTTAGCTCGCTCTCCATCACGCAACTTTGCCATAACTTCGCGCTCGATTTGGCGAACTCGCTCGCGAGACAGGCCAAAGTGGCGACCAATCTGGTCCAAAGTCCGTGGCAATCCGTCGTCAAGCCCATAACGCAGCTTGATAACTTCCTGCTCGCGGGTCTCCAACGTCGCCAGCACTTTGCGGACGTCGTGATGGCGCAGAGAGGCAACAACAGCTTCTTCAGCGTCGGTTGCTTCAGAATCCTCAATGAAATCGCCCAAAGGTGCTTCTTCATCGGTGCCCACTGGCATATCCAAGCTCACTGGATCGCGAGACTGGCGCAGCAGCATCTCGATCTTATCCTCGGCGATACCGGATTCTTCGGAGAGTTCCTCGTTCGTTGCTTCACGACCCAGCTGCTGGTAGAGCTCCCGCTTAATCCGAGAGATCTTATTGACCTGCTCGACCAAGTGGACTGGTAGGCGAATAGTGCGAGACTGATCAGCCATACCGCGAGTAATCGCTTGGCGAATCCACCAGGTGGCATAGGTAGAGAACTTAAAGCCCTTGGTGTAGTCAAACTTTTCCATCGCGCGGATCAGACCAAGGTTGCCTTCTTGAATTAGATCCAGCAGCGGCATCCCGCGGCCGGTGTAGCGCTTTGCCAGCGAGACCACCAAGCGGAGGTTAGCTTCCAGCAGGTGGGCACGTGCGGCACGGCCTTCCTTAGCAATAATCTTGACGTCGCGCTTCTTCGCGCGAGTCATCTTTGCCCCGGACTTAAGCAGGTAATCGGCGTAAACACCAGCTTCGATTCGCTGGGAGAGCTCTACTTCCTCCTCGGCACTAAGCAGTGCGGTTTTGCCGATACCATTTAGGTAAACGCGAACCAGATCCGCAGACGGGTTGTTATTGTTCCCGCTGCGACGCCCCGAATCTTTCTTTTGTTCTTCTTGCTCGTCACCATAGTCATTGCCAAGAATATCGACGCTGGACATTGAATGAGCCTCCTGTCGGAACGAAACGACTTCTACCTTGCCAACGAACGTCCGCTAGGTTTTGTTCCCGAGTGTGTTGGTAAATAAACATTAACATTCAACGAGGACAGTAAATGGCCCATCGTTAGTAGATTCCACCTGCATATATGCGCCAAATTTTCCGGTTTCGACATGCAAGCCCCGTTCACGCAATCCAGCCACAATCTTCTGAATCGCTTGATCCGCCACATCGCCTTTAGCGGCGGCCGACCACGACGGGCGACGCCCCTTTTTCGTAGCTCCCATTAACGTGAATTGGCTAACAACGAGTATCGGCGCACCAAGCGTTTCCGCCGAGACCTCCGATCCGTCGTCAGCTACTAGAATCCGTAACTCTGCAATTTTACGCACCATGGTTTCCCAAGCGTCGGGGGAGTCGTCGACACCGATGCCCACCAAAGCAAGCAAGGCGCCTGTGCCGTTGCCGGTGGCATCCGTGGCGTGCACTTCCCCGACTACCGTCTCATCTACAACGACCCGAGCGTGAGTGACGCGAGAAATTACTGCCTTCATCGTTCAGTCCTTTCCGGGGCCACTCAGGCACGCCGATGGCAACACAATGCCATGCCGCATGAGATCAACGATGATCGGTACGAGGTTTGCTTTGATCTCTTCTACGTCGGCGTCGTCGAATGCGCCAAGCATATCCATCACGTTGATGGTGGTGGCTAGATTCGCATCGGGAAGTAGCGCGTTCAAGATAGTGGCGACTGTCTCGTCGATTTCATGAGACCAAGCAGGCCCATCAACCCGGCTAATCGTGGTGGTCGGTGTCCAATCGGCAGCGCTGCTGGAAAATCCAATATGCGCTGGCGAGACACGATCCACCACCGCAGAATCACGCACACTAAAGGATTCGTTGAGAATCGCCGACGCATCCTTATCGCGCAACCAAGCCATGCGCTCTAAATATTCACTGGCTTCCAAATGGAACGGCCCATAGAGCGGTTGAGGCATTTCCTCACAAACCACGCTGGACGGCCCGTCGATCTTCTGGATCGTGATGTAGCCAAACCCAATTCCGTCCACACCGGCGCGCGCAAAATGCTCCAGCCAGCGGGTGGCTTTTTCCTGTCCCTCCGCACTACGCGGATCCAACGATTCATCGCGCAGCCACGTCCCAACATATTGCGCCGGATCGGCAACATCACGCTGCACAATCCACGCTTCCACGCCTTCACTAGGCAGCCACGAAGCTATGCGGCTTTGCCACGATTGCCCCTGCACGTGCACCCACGCACCAAGGAAGTGTGCGGTGCCGTCGTTAGCTAAATAGTCTTTGACGTTCGCCAAGATATGGGCAGTTGCACCATCGAGATCAAAAGTGGAATCGCGGTAGACCAGATCCACATCTCCATCGCTTACGACGAATGGCGGATTGCCAACAATCCGATCAAACTTCCGGCCTACTACGGGTTCGAACCAAGAACCGGTGAGCAGCTCGATATGTCCGTCGTCTAGCTTCTTACCCAGCCCATTAGCCAACATCGTGATGCGAGAAAACACAATCGCACGCGGGTGGATATCCGACAACGTGATGTGCTTTGATGCGGTCTGGCCAAGCGCCTGCACGCCACAGCCACCGCCTAAATCAAAAATGCTTTCGACGGGATCTTTCGGTGTGATGTCCAACAGCGAGCGAGAGGCACGTCCCACCCCTAATACGTGATTCAACCCTGGAATGCGTTGATCCATCGAGCTATCGAAATCAGAGAAGATTAAGAAGTCGTGGTTGACTTCCGGAGTATCAGTGGAGAGTTGAATCGGGCGAATATCGACCGTGATCGCACCCTCATGAATAATGTGCGCACTTTCCAGCTGTGCCACCAGGGCATCAGGGAAGACTTCGTGCCAATCAATGGGTGTGCGGAGTAGCAAACCTTCTAGTGCCAGCGGAAGTTGTTGGTGCGCGCCGGGTGTGTTCGTTGCCGCCTGGTAGGAGTCTTTAGCCTGGCGTTGGTGAAATTGCTTGATCGCAGCGGCTACCGCGGCTGGTTCACCGCGATCCAGGGCAGCCATGCCGGCTTTGCCTAGCACCTGATGGAGCCCGTCGGTAGAGAAACCGACATCGCGCAGTGCATTGCCAAGCTCGGGTGCGAAAGCTGCTAGTGCTGCTAAATCATCGTCTGAGGGTACGAAGTACGTCACGAGTTAATAATCCTCCCAGGTGTAGCTGTGGGTAGCAATGTGGTTTTGTCTAGGCTGGTGCCACACAGCGGGTCGAGATTGGGAGAACGAAACGATGTCTAGCGATAAGAGCAGTGGTGCAGAACTAAACAATGGTGCAGACAACGGCAGTACTAGGCATTCAGGGGCGGATATCCCAACACTGATCTTCGATGGTGATTGTGGGGTTTGCTCAAACAGCGTGAATTGGCTGCATAGGCAGGCTGATTTTCAGTCAGTTCCATTTCAAGCCGTCGATTACAGCCCATTCAAACTCAGTCCGGCTGACGTACAGCAGCAGGTCTGGCTGATTGAGGGGGAGAAGAAATCCGGTGGCGTAGCTGCTTTTGCTCGGGTGTTTCAGCGCTCGCCCAAGTTTCCAATCCGCGTTGCCGGCTACCTACTTGCATTGCCGGTGCTGCGACATATCGCTCAGTTGGTTTACCAGGTTGTGGCTAAATATCGGCATCGTCTGCCTGGCGGTACTGCAGCGTGCCGGCTTCCGAACAACTAAATGTCGGCTCGGGTTGCCGGTCCGGCTCGCTGGCGCGACTCGCTGCCTCGGCTCGATGGCTCCGATTACTTTTCTTCCCAGGTGTAGTCCTCGGAATCCAAATCGACTCCTTCGGCAGCCCTAGACTCCAACTGCCGCTGTTCCGCCTCAGCTTCTTGCTGTCGGGCAAGCTCTAGACGCTCTTGCGCCCACTGATAATTCTGCTGGCGCACCAGTGCCGGTTTATACACCCGAGGCGCGCGCTTATCAGCCTTTTCACCATGGCCATTAGCAATCACTACCGCGATCCAAGGCATAGGCACCGAAACCACTAGCAAAATCGTCGCCAGCCAATACCAATCACTCCACATAATTGTGGCACCGCAGGCCAAAAGTAACGGGATGCGCGACCACTGCAATAACGAATACGTGCGTTTGCGGTACTCGTAATTGTCATGACGGGAAGCGTGCGCATCCGTAATCAAAGCAACGGTCGGCGAGCCCGAACGACCACGAGATTTCTTCCAGCTCACCATGAAAACGACCATACGCCCCTAGCTGGTTCCAGGACGCAATTAGTCCAAAGGTTATTCATTTGGTTATTCGCCAGGCACAGCATAGGCGCTACTATCGACAACTGTGACTACGCCACTAAAGACGAAACCCCAGGAAACCACGAAAACCGATCAACGCACTGACGACGATCGTCGTACGCAAAACGACGACGACACCCCAAAGTTCTTCCACTATGTGAAGAAAGACAAGATCGTCGATTCTGCCGTTTCTGGCACCCACGTAGTGGCGCTGTGTGGCGAGACGTTCCCAGTGCGCAAATCCGCAAAGCCAGGCTCGCCGGTGTGCCCCGATTGCGAACGCATCTATAAAACGCTGCGCCGCAAGTAAGCGTCTCAAACACCCACCGAAGCCCGCCACCGAACTTTCCAACGCCGTGATCGAACAACTATGATTCAGCCACTATGAGTCACCTGCGTAAATGGCAGCAGGAAGCGTTACAAAAGTACCTGGAGACCAACCCGCAGGACTTTCTTGCCGTCGCAACCCCAGGTGCAGGCAAGACGACGTTCGCTCTGCGTATTGCCTCCGAGTTATTAAGTAGGCGCATCGTCGATCGCGTCATCGTGGTGGTGCCCACCGAGCACCTGAAAGTGCAGTGGTCGAACGCAGCTAAGCGCGTAGGCATTTCGCTCGATCCCGCTTTCACGAATTCGCGTGGGGTGGTGAACCCGATGTACCACGGCATTGTGGTCACGTATGCGCAGGTTGCTGTGCATCCTACGAAGCACTATTCGGTGGCGATGGCGAAACGCACGCTGGTGATCCTCGACGAGGTACACCACGGAGGCGATGCGAAAAGCTGGGGCGACGGCATTGCCGATGCTTATGGGGAAGTCACGCGGCGCCTGTGTCTGACCGGTACACCTTTTCGTTCCGACGACGCCGCGATTCCATTCGTCCGATACGCCGACGACGGAGAAGGCCACCTCAAATCAGTAGCCGACCACGTGTACGGCTATTCAGACGCACTCAAAGACGGCGTCGTACGCCCCGTCGTGTTCCTTGCCTACTCTGGCGAAGCACGGTGGCGAGATAGCGCCGGAGAGGAATTCGCTGCGCGCCTGGGCACCATCATGAGTCCCGAAGAGATGTCGCGCGCCTGGCGTACGGCACTGGATCCCAAAGGCGAGTGGATGCCTAGCGTGCTTAACGCCGCACACCGCCGGTTGCAGCAGATGCGACGGGTGATCCCCGATGCTGGCGGGTTGGTGATTGCTTCCGATGCGGCGAGTGCGCGCGCGTACAAGGTGATGCTCGAGCAGCTTTCTGCCACGCCGGTGTCTTTGGTGCTTTCCGACGAAGAAGGATCGTCTGAGCGAATCAAAACCTTCTCCGAATCCAACGACGAGTGGATGGTAGCCGTGCGCATGGTCTCCGAAGGTGTGGATGTGCCGCGCCTCGCGGTGGGAGTCTATGCCACAAGCTCCTCGACGCCGCTGTTTTTCGCACAGGCGATTGGGCGTTTTGTGCGTTCGCGCCGCCCGGGAGAAACTGCTTCGGTATTTTTGCCGAGCATTCCAGTGTTGCTGGATCTGGCGTCCCAGATGGAAGTACAGCGCAACCATGTGCTGGGCAAACCCCATCGACCGAATGAGGGTTGGGACGACGAGCTCGTCCAGGAAGCTAATCGTACTCAGTCCGAACCTGATGATCTGCCGGCATACGAGTCGTTGGGCGCTGACGCGGAATTGGATTATCTGATCTACGACGGTTCTTCGTACGGCACCGCCACCATGGCCGGATCTGAGGAAGAGGCCGAATACCTTGGCCTGCCTGGTCTGCTGGATAGCGAGCAAATGCGAGTGTTACTCCAACAGCGCCAAGAAGAGCAGTTGCGTTTGGCTTCGCAGCGGGGTGACTCGCAGCGGGGTGAGGAGCAGGCGCATCTCGGCGCTGGTGCCGGGGCAGGGGAGGCACCTATTGTGCCAGCGCCTGAAGGTGGCGCTGCCGGTGAGCATGACGGTGCTGCGGGACGGCCGAGTACTTTAGCTGCCGACGAAATTCCACGCCTGCGTAAGGAACTGAATACTTTGGTGTCGATGACAGCTGCCCGTACGGGAAAAGCACACGGGCAGATTCATAATGAAGCTCGGCGCCAATGTGGCGGACCGCCTACCGCGCTGTGTACTGCAGAGCAGTTGCGCGACCGGATTGCCTATCTACGTCGCTGGTAGTTACCCTTCGGATTTTTGGTAATCCCTAACGCCCGTTAGCTTTCTGAGCTGATATGCTTTCCAGCTATGGCTGAACCGTCACGCGATCCTAAGAAACAAAGCAGTGCAGCAATGCCACCGGAGCTGATTGAAAAGTACGGTGCGGATGGCTCGAAAGCGGGACGTACCTTAGGTTTGATCTCGTTGGTGCTGGGTATTGGCACTATGTTGCTGTCTTGGGCGATCTTCGGTGCTGTCTTAGGTGTCATTGCGATTGTGATCGCCATCGTGGCCATCGTCATGTCAGCCCGAGCAAAACGAGCTGTCAAGGCCGCGGGTGGCACGCCACGGACTGGGGGAGCGAAAGGCCTTGCGATAATTGGCATCGTGACCAGCGCAATTGGTATCGCTATTGCCGTATTCCTATTGGTGCTTGCTAATGACCTGATCGAAAATTGCCAGCAATACCAGGACGACCAAGAGCAATACATCGAATGTTTACAAGAGCGTCTGCCAGCTTCGGATGAATAAGGAAAATTAACTCAGTGCAGGATCAGAAACAGCACCAGAAACAGCACCAGAAGCACTATCAGAAAACGCCTTTGAAAGAGCGCATCCTTGCACCGGATGTAGCTCGAGGATTGATGCTGTTAGGCATTGCGATTGCCAACGTGACTACCGCATGGCGCATGTATTCGTCTGCTGAAGCAGCTGCTCCAGACAGTTTCGCTATCAGGTTAGGGCAGTGGGCCGAAGAGACTTTCAGCACCACAACAGCCAACGCTGTCACTATGTTCAATGCGTTGTTTGTCCACTCGCGTGGCTTGCCGATGTTCGCGTGCTTGTTCGGTTTCGGGTTAGGACTATTGGCCTTACGCGAACATCGCCGGGGTACCACCTGGCCGGATTGCTGCAAATTAATGGTGCGTCGGTATGGCTGGTTGTTGTTGATCGGCCTTGTGCACATGTTGTTCCTGTTTTGGGGCGACATCATCTTCACCTATTCGTTGCTGGGCCTGGTTCTGATTTTTCTGGTGCCTTTGCGCGATAAAATCTTGCTCCGTATTGCAGCAGGGCTTGCTTTGCTGCAGGTAGTGATTAACTTTGTCTTCGGCAGTGTGGGCGAAGAACTGATGTATAGCCAAGGATCTGATTACAGTCAATCCCCGGCTATGGCGAACAACGATATGGGCATTGTGTCTGATGCAACGAACTACTTCTCCAGCCAAGTGCTCTCGGGCGTATTCGGTGTCTTTGGCCAATTGTTCGTGCTGTTTATCAGCGGCGCAGGCCTGATGGCGTTGATGATTTTCGGGCTAGTGGCTGCGCGTAGCGGCTGGTTCACCCAAGCGGCGGATCACCTGAAGCTCCTGGTCGGAATGACGATTGCCGGAGTTATCGCAGCAGTAGCCGGTGGCATCCCAGTTGGTCTGGCAACGATCAACGAGCAACCGAATGGCTTCTTCGATGCGTGGACAATGACTACCGGCCTTATCGCAGGCCCTGGCGCCATTGCTTTAGCCACACTGATTACCCTGCCAGCCCAGAAGAAGATCGGTGCGGCCGCACGCCAAGGTGAGTTCTTGGGTGCTCCTTGGTGGCTGTGGCCATTCCAGGCAGTAGGGCAGCGTTCCATGAGTTGTTACATCGGCCAGTCGGTGATTTTGCTGCCACTAGCATCGGCTTGGGGGCTAAACATTCTTGCGGATGCAGACGTCGTCCTAGCTACCTTGGTGGGTATCGTCGTTTGGCTTGTTACCGCAATTTGTGCCTGTGTCCTGGCGAAATGCCAGAAACAAGGTCCGATGGAAGCGCTGCACCGCAAACTTACGTATAGGTAATTTTTAGTGCTTTATTTGCTACCGCTAATCTTAAGTGTGGTACATGTCTCACGATGAATTCGTACACACGTGAAGGAGGCTTAAGGTGGCAACGAAAAGTAAAGCCGCTGGAGGAGCTGACCTGTCTGAAGGACAGCTAGATCGGGGCGATAGCCCGCGCGAGCTATTTCGCAAACGTTCCGGTTTAGTATTGGGCATCGTCTTAGGTGTCTTGGTGTACTTCATCATGCCGTCGGATCTGCCTTATGAAACTCGCGCCACCGCTGGTGCGGCAGTTTTGATGGCAGCTTGGTGGATGTCTGAAGCTATCCCAATTTCAGTGACAGCATTATTGCCGTTGGTGCTGTTTCCTGCGTTGAAACTCAACGAAATTAAAGAATTTTCCGGTTCCTATACCGCGCCAACCATCTTCCTCTTTATGGGTGGCTTCCTGTTGGCTTTAGCTATGCAGCGTTGGAACCTGCATAAGCGCATTGCTCTATGGGTTTTGGTTGCTATGGGATCCTCGCCCCGCAAGTTGGTGTTGGGCTTTATGATCGCCACCGGCTTCTTATCCATGTGGGTTTCGAATACGGCAACTGCGGTGATGATGCTGCCGATTGGCGTGTCCGTTTTGGCGCTCATTGTTCGGTTGCTTCACGACGAGAAGAACTTGGCTAAGGCAGACAAAGAAGGCGTTGCCGAACTGCTGGCCGAAGACGCAGACACCGCGAAAGCTGACTCTTCTACCGGATTCGACCCAATGCCGAGCTCCAACTTCGGTATCGCCTTGATGCTCGGTATTGCATACTCGGCATCGATTGGTTCGCTAGCGACGATCATCGGTACTCCACCAAACGCCATGCTAGCGACCTACATGAGCGAGCAAGGCGTCAACATCGGCTTTGGCCAGTGGATGCTCGTTGGCCTGCCGGTTGCCATCATCATGACGGCTATCGCTTGGTTCTTGCTCACACAGATCTTGTACAAGCCGGAAATCGATCACATCCCAGGTGGCCGCCAGCTGATGCGCGATGAATTGTCGAAGCTCGGCAAGATGTCTAAAGGTGAAATCCGCGTACTGCTGGTGTTCGTGGTAGCCGCGTTGTCCTGGATTTTCGTGCCGTTGATCTGGGAAGACACCTTGTTTACCGATGCAGTGATCGCAATGGCGGTAGGTATTTCGCTGTTCCTCATCCCAGGCGGCCCTGATGGTGTGAAGCTGCTTAAGTGGGAAAATGCTTTGGAACTACCTTGGGGCGTTTTGCTGCTCTTCGGTGGCGGCTTGGCGCTGTCGTCGCAGTTCTCGTCTTCTGGTCTGTCGGACTGGATCGGTGAAAGCCTCTCTGGCCTAGGATTCTTGCCAATTATGCTTCTCGTCCTCGTTATCGCAGGCGTGGTGCTGCTGCTCACGGAATTTACCTCTAACACTGCAACTGCAGCGACGTTCCTGCCACTGGTCGGCGCGATTGCCGTTGGTTTGGGCTATGACCAGATGGTTTTGGCTGTTCCAGTGGCTCTGGCAGCAACCTCGGCATTTATGATGCCGGTGGCCACCCCACCGAACGCGATTGCTTACGGCTCTGGTTACGTCTCTATGAGCAACATGGTGCGTGCTGGTATCTGGCTAAACATCATCGCATTGCTGGTGATTACCGGCATTTCGATGACGATCATGTTGTGGGTATTCGGAATAACCATCTAAGCCTCAGTCTCTAGGAATAGAGCAATCTGGCTTCACTAAAAAGAAAGAAGCAAAAGGGAGCTCCCGAGTAGATGAATCTACTCGGGAGCCTTTAATTCTTGGCTGAATATAGCGCCTTACTCGAGGAAACTAGGCAAGGAAATTACTCGAGGTAGTCACGCAGCACCTGGGAGCGCGATGGGTGGCGCAATTTCGACATCGTCTTCGATTCAATCTGGCGAATACGCTCGCGGGTCACGCCGTAAACCTGGCCGATCTCATCCAGAGTGCGTGGCATACCATCGGTCAAGCCGAAGCGCAGACGCACCACACCCGCTTCACGTTCGGAAAGCGTGTGTAGCACTTCGCCTAGTTGGTCTTGTAGCAGGGTGAAGCTGACTGCGTCGACAGCAATCACGGCTTCAGAGTCTTCAATGAAGTCACCCAACTGCGAGTCGCCTTCATCGCCGATGGTCTGATCCAACGAGATGGGCTCGCGGGCGTACTGCTGGATTTCCAGAACCTTTTCTTCAGAGATATCCATCTCTTTAGCCTGTTCTTCTGGAGTAGGTTCGCGGCCCAGATCCTGCAGCAGCTCACGCTGAATACGACCAAGCTTGTTGATCACCTCAACCATGTGCACAGGAATACGAATCGTACGCGCCTGATCTGCCATAGCGCGGGTGATGGCCTGGCGAATCCACCAAGTCGCGTAGGTGGAGAACTTATAGCCCTTGGTGTAGTCGAACTTCTCGACGGCACGAATCAGGCCGAGGTTACCTTCCTGAATCAAGTCCAAGAACGCCATGCCACGGCCGGTGTAACGCTTTGCCAGCGAGACCACAAGACGCAAGTTCGCTTCGAGCAGATGGTTCTTAGCGCGTCGACCGTCGCGAGCAATGTCACGCAAGTCGCGCTTTTGGGCGTAAGGAATCCGCGTATTCTCCGCCTTCGCCTCGTCCATCTTGAACTGAGCGTACAAACCAGCTTCGATGCGCTTAGCCAAAGAAACCTCTTCCTCGGCGGTAAGCAATGCAACTTTACCGATCTGCTTCAGATACGCCCGAACAGAGTCGGCAGAGGCAGTTAATTCTGCGTCCTTGCGAGCTTGGCGTAGGGCAGCGGACTCATCCTCATCCCACACCTCGTCGATTTCGTCAGCGGAGTCGCTATCGTCGTCGTCCTCGTCGGAGTCGTCTTCGTCTTCATCGTCGTCGGAGTCGTCTTCGTCTTCATCGTCGTCGAAATCATCAGATGAATCGAGATCTTCATCTAGATCATCATCAGAAAGGTCAGAATCGTCTTCCAACGAATCGTCTTCTAGATCATCCGAATCATCGAATTCTGGATCGAGGTCAAGCTGGTTTGCGTCGTCCGCGAGTTCCTCGGTGCCCTCGGCGGCTTCTGGGGTAGCGCCGGTCAACAACTCTTCTTCATCAGCAGTTGCCTTTGCCTTGGTTGCAGCGGAAGTGCGCTTCTTAGCTGCACCCTTCTTGGCAGTAGTCTTCTTAGCCGTTGACTTACGAGTGGTCTTCTTCGCAGCAGTTTTCTTCGCGGAGGTCTTCTTTGCAGCGGTAGACTTCTTGGCAGTTTTCTTAGCCGTGGTCTTTTTAGCCGCAGTCTTTTTTGCTGCAGTTTTCTTGGCAGCAGTCTTTTTCGCAGCCGTCTTTTTGGCTGCGGTTTTCTTGGCAGCGGTCTTCTTAACAGACTTCTTGATTGCTTTCTTGACAGCCTTTTTCGCTGGAGCCGACGAAGCTGCCGTTTCGCCAGTGCTATGACTGCTAGTCTGCTCCGGTTCGTTGCTTGCCACGAACGCCCTTTCCGTCGATGTACATGAAGAAGCTGGCGATGCCGGGTAGGTCGAACGGCCACCTGCTGATAAGACAACTAACCAGTGTAACTCAAAAGTGGCACTAGTTCAGAAAACAAGGTGCTCTAGAAACTAGTGCCAACACCGGCAGCTGTACAAATGATTACTGTAATTACTGCAATTACTGCTTAAGTGAGCCTCTAAGGCTGCAAGCCTTGATCTGCAGCATACGCAGCGCCCGCGATTCCTGCATTATTGTTCAACGTGGCAGGAACTACTGGGGTGCGGCATTCAAGCTTGTCCACCCACTTGTGAGCTTTGCGGCTAATGCCGCCGCCTACGACGAACAGCTCTGGCCAAAGCAGTACTTCATAGGTCTGTAGAACCTTCGAGACTCGCTTTGCCCACTTCTTGTAGGAAAGCTCCTCGGTTTCCTTTGCCCGTGACGAGGCCATGTGTTCTGCTTCTTTGCCATCGATGAGCAGGTGGCCGATCTCAGAGTTAGGGTACAGCTGTCCGTCGTGAAGCAAAGCTGAACCAATGCCAGTGCCGAACGTAAGCATCACCACGTTGCCCTTGCGCGCTTGTTCCGGGCCGAACTGTGCCTCGGCGAGCCCCGCGGCGTCGGCGTCGTTAAGCACGGTTACCGTGTGATTTCCTGGGGTCAGCCCCGCAAGTAGAGCCTGGCAATCTGTATCTACCCAGCTAGGGTCGATATTCGCAGCGGATAGTGCGATCTGGCCACGAATCACGGAAGGAACCGTGACACCCACCGGGCCATCCCACTGCGCAATTTCAATAATCTTGCGAATCTTGGCAGCCACCGCTTCTGGGGTAGCAGGCTTAGGCGTAAGGATCTTAATCCGTTCGCCAATAAGTTCGCCGGTGCTCAAATCAACGCGGCCACCCTTGATACCGGAACCACCGACATCGACACCAAAGCCAACGCGCACACCTTCTGGGTGTTCCGGCACCACGTAATCATTAATAGACGTAGGCTTCGTGGTGCCATCCTGATCCGGCTGATCGCTTAGAACCTGGGGAGCGTTTTCGCTAGTCATGCGATTAAGTTTACTGTGCTAATTCGTACTGTGCAGGCAGGCAGTAGTGGTAAGCGCTCCCAACGATTCGCGGGGAATCTCTTCGCCATTGTTTAACGAAGTCAACGCCCGACGGACCGACGCAGAATCCGAAAAGCCTTGGAACCCTTCACCGAGCACGACATCCACCGAAGGGTCGGTGCGCGCATCTTGTACTAACTCAAAACAAGGGAACAAACTATGCAGCGTAGCTGGCTGGGTGACGAAATCAGGTCCGAAGCGCAGTTGCCCGAAGCAGTTGAGATCCTGATTTGGCGTCAACGGATCGTTATCTACGGGCGCGACCTCAGGGCGGGCGAACCCTAACGCCTGGAGGTATTCCGATAATTCTGTGGCTTGTCCGGCCTCACCATTGGCATTGAGCACGCGAACTGCGATATCACGTGGAGCGAGCAACGGTTCGCCGGCAAGTGAGGTCGCGGATACGGCCTCGCCGGTGTCGGGGCGTTCACAGTTAACCGCCACGGCGGGGGCTTTGGTGGAAAAGACCAGCAACCAGACGCCAAGCGCTACGGCTAAGAACAAGCCGACCACCAACATATAAGCGACGCCAGCAGGCAAAACTGCGCTACGGTTGCGTTTTACTGGTGGCTTCGCGTGACGGCTCATAGGTGAATATCGTAATGCGAATTACCGGCCAAATATAAGTAGCAAAGCAAGCGGTGAAGTAAGGAGCTGGGTAAGTGGCTGAGGAGGCTCCTGATTTAGCCACAGTACGGTGTGGCCAAAAACCATGCCTGAACTCTAGATATGACAGATATAGCCTTTATCGCTTAGTATCCCGCCTATCTGAAGAATATTTTCTTACCAGCTCATATTTTCAAGCGGTTACCAACTACATTGTTTAGAGAAAGGGATACTTTCCAATGCCTGTTGATTACGATGCACCGCGTACCAGCGACGAAGACGAAATTGAGACTGAATCCCTGCAAGGCCTGCAGGCAGCAGCTGAAAGCAAGCAAATCGACGACACCGACGACGGTGAAATCGTAGAACCATTTGATATCCCACTAGCGGATCTAACCGGCGAAGAGCTGGAAGTTGATGTCATCCCAGTTCGCGACAATGAATTCACTTGCGGTGAGTGCTTCCTAGTACTGGATCGCAAGCTGATCGCAGAGGATAACGGCGACGGATTCCCAATCTGTCGCGACTGCATCTAGATCCCGGAAAGCTAGCGAGATTTTCGGGGATCTAGCGGTAATTACTTCTCAGCTTCGCTTTCCGCGAGCTTTTCGCCATCTACGAATGCCGCGAGCAATTTTTCGGGGTGGCGCGTGGAAACCAGCCAGTACGGCGTGGGGTCGTCTGGATCATCAAGCACCAGCAGCACCATGGTGGGGATCCATGCGTGAGTGACCAAAAACGCCGCTGGATCTAATTGACGGCCCAATGCATTCTGATGTGCTGATGCCGGCACATCTAAACTCCGCGACACTACCGACGCTGGCAAAATCGCATTACCCGCATGCAGCCACTTTTCGCCGGCTTCGTCTACTTCCACGGCAACCACTGTTTTAGACATCGTGAGCAAAGTCCACACCGCTACCGCAACAATGATTGCGCCACCGACGATTAACCAGATAGGCGAGCGGTTAAAAGAGACCTGTGCCGTACACACAACTACCGCTGCAGCTCCTAAAAACCAGTACCACCACGGCACCCAAAGGCGCTCGCGGTAAATAAATTCTGGTTGCTTCTTAGGAGTACTCACGTTCGGCAATATTACCTGAAGTACTTAGGTTTGCTGTGGGGTGTGAATTAGAATGGCGCCAATGAATGCTTCTCAGGTTCAAGTGAAAAAGTTAACGCCTACTGCACAGCTGCCACTTCGGGCACATGCAGACGACGCAGGAGCCGACCTATTCGCAGACGAATCGGTCACCCTTTTACCTGGGCATCGCGCATTGATTTCTACTGGCATTGCCATTGCCTTGCCGCATGGCACCGTGGGATTAGTTCATCCCCGTTCGGGGCTGGCTTTTAAAAAGGGTCTGTCGATTGTCAACGCTCCAGGCACAGTTGATGCTGGTTATCGCGGTGAGTTGAAAGTCTGCCTGATCAATTTGGATCCAGAAACTCCGGTTGAGATTCATCAAGGGGATCGGATTGCTCAGCTAGTGATCCAACAGGTGGAGCTCAGCGCTTTTACGGAAGTAGATAGCCTCGACGATACTGCCCGTGGCATGGGTGGTCATGGCTCTACGGGAACTTAGATCTTTACTCGATCATTACTCGGACCTTTAAGCGCGCAAGATTTAGCAACACCAATGCCGGTATCTATGCCTGTAATCGACGGCTTGCCGGTAACCTGGCATTAGTTACCTAGAAAATAAGGAGTTATTCAATTATGTGGCCTTTCGGAAAGAAGAAGCAGGATCAGCCGGAAGCATCAGCCGAGCCATCGGCAGTTTCCGAAGTCACAGAAGACACCGTCGCGGGTACGGACTCTGTTGCTCAGTCCAATTCCGCTAACGACGATGCCGCCAATGTTGCGGCTACTAATATCGTCGGCGGCCCATTCGACGCAGCTGAAGCTGATCCGGATACTTTCGATTTTTCCGACTTTGCCAAGGCAAGTGTGAACCTGGGTTCGATCTTGCTGCCAGTGCCACAGGAAGCAGATATCCAGGTAGAGATGGGCCCACAAGGCCCTACGATGCTGCATTTGGCGACTCAGTACGGCCGGCTAACCCCAGTAGCTTTCGCAGCTCCTACTTCGGGTGGACAGTGGCAAGCATCGGTGTCGGACATCAGTGACGGATTGGAATCCGATGGCCTGACTGTCTCGGTCGAATCCGGCCCTTGGGGCGAAGAAATCGTCGCTACCGGTAACGACATGGCGATGCGCATCATCGGCGCTGAAGGCCCACGCTGGATGTTCCGCATTACTGCATCCGGTCCGGCAGAACACAGTGAGAAGCTTTCGGAATTGGCGCGCGGCGTTGTTGAGCGTGTGTTCGTCGCCCGTGGCGAGCAGCCAATGCCAGCTGGACAGCCACTACCAGTGACCTTGCCTTCTGCTATGGCAGAACAAATTCGCCAGGCTTATGCTCAGCATCAGCAAAATCAAGGAAATGGCTCGGCGCAAGCGTAATCAGCCTAGTTTTCGAACCTAATTGTTCACACTCAATTTTGAGCACTTCAGCGGATCATATTTTCCAGACAGTCATCTCCCAGCCGGCGCACGGCGGGGAGATGATTGCGCGTCTTGATGGCCGGGTTATCTTCGTCACTGGCGGCATTCCCGGCGAACGCGTGCGGCTTCAGATTAGAAATCCATCGGCCAAAGTCTGGCGTGGCGATGTGCCTGAGGTTTTAGAGCCCTCCCCGCATCGTGTAACACAGCTGTGTCCTGCCCATCAGGCCGGGGCCGGCTGCTGCGACTGGGACTACATCGACTTTGCCTATGCCCTGGAACTAAAGCAGGCAATCGTCACGGATTGTCTGCAGCGGATCGGCAAATTCGATGGTGATCAGCTTCCGCAGATCTCAGCGATTTCGCTAGAGCCTACGGCACATTGGCGCACTCGGATGCGATTGGCTGTGCGCGATGGCGTAGTGGGACTGCGGCAAGAGCGTTCGCATGAATTGATTACGCGTGCCTGTCGGCAGAATGTCGAGCCACTCAATCAACTCCTTGACGCTTCGGCGGCTTCGCCTTTGCAAGATGCCCTGACTAATGCGTCTGTGACTGATGTGCGAGCTCCAGCGCAACTCTTCGCAGTCTATGACGCCGAAGAGCAGTTACATGTAGCGCTGGTGTCTGGAAAAGGCAGAAAGCGTCGTCGGCAAGCAATACAAGGAGACCTAACTACCACGCATTTTAGTGATGGCGTGCGGTTTTCGGTGCCGGTCGACGGCTTTTGGCAAGCGCATCGGGGAGCCACGCAGTTTTATTCGGATCGAATTCAGAAGCTGGTTCCGAAATTGTGGCAGAGCGCCTTACGATGCGATAGTGCTCAGGATCAGGCGCAGTTGCCAAAGGCACCGAAAGTGGCGTGGGATCTTTACGGTGGAGTCGGCGTGTTTGCTGTTTCGCTTGCGCGCGTCGTTGGTGCCAAGGGTGAGGTGTGGTCGGTGGAAAACCATCCGCAAGCAGCTCAACTAGGCGAGCGAGCCACGAAGAATGCCTATCCGCAGATTTCGTTCGTCACCGGGGAAGTGGCACGTGTGTTACGGCAGGACGGAGCAGGCCGGGCGGCTGGCATGGGAGATAAGGCTGCCGACGTCGTAGTGCTCGACCCACCACGTATTGGTGCTGGTGCGGAGGCCATTAAGGCGATTGCGAAGCGGCAACCGCCAGTGGTGATTCACATCGGATGTGATCCTGCGACCTTTGCGCGTGATGCTGCAACATGGCGAGAAGCAGGCTATCAGCTGGTAACACTCGATGTTGTTGATGCTTTTCCGGGCACCAGCCACGTAGAAACTATCGGTGGTTTTGTTCAGGCGGGATCAGATCCGGTGGCAGGGTAACTGACCGCGAAGTAGAAATTCGAGGCTAGAACCTCTGCTTGCCAGGGCCGCAAACCAAGATCGCGGAGCCAGGCATGGATTTGTCCGGTGGTGATGTGGCGGCATGGTTTGCGAACTTCGGATTCCTGGTTTTCAACGATCAGCCAGGCCAGTTCCCGCAATACCTTTGTGGTAGCCAGCGATGCAGGATCGAGCTGAAAGTACTCCGCCACCGTGTGCAAAGCGGTGATTAACTGCTCGGTCTGAGATTCGACTGCGCCTTGGTGGCGTGGGTGAAGATATTTGGTTGGAGTCTTCGATGGGGATTTGACCGGCACGTCGTTTGCGTCGGAATTGTGGGAGCTTTGCTGGCGTTGGTCGTATTCTTCCAGCGCCTGTGAAATAACCTGATGCCAGGAGCGTGGCGATGGTAATCGGAATCCGCGAGATTTTTCCCGCTCAGCAACAGTTTGTTGAATATCTTGGGGTAGGCGTTTAGCTGCACCACGCACGATCACACTGGTGAAACGCGCTGTAGTAGGTGGTTTTGCTGCCAGATCCAAGATCGTGTGATGGGGCAAAACCGACGTTGGGCTAATGTCGAACCGCGCTGCTACAGAATTTCGGTGCTCGAACAGGGCAGTTGCCACAGCCTGACTCCGGGGATTCTTAATGCGGCCTGCGCCTTTGATGTTGCGCCAATCCTCATTGATCAGTGGCATCGAGGTGGTTGTGAACTGCTGTAAAAGGTGATCACACTCTTGCCAAAACCAGTTCAGGCGATCCTGCTCGGCTAAAATATCCTGGAGATTTGCTGCGAGTTGGCCAAGAAAGCGAACATTGTCGATAGCGTATTGCACCCAATCTTCTGGTAGTGGCCTAATCGACCAGTCTTCGCGACCATGGGTTTTGTGCAAAGTCACGCCCACGAGTTTTTCAACTAAATAGCGCAGGTTATTTTGCGGAAAACTAGCAAGCTGAGCCGCAATTCGAGTATCAAAAACCTGCGTTGGATGCGCGCCCAATGCGGTGAGTGCCGGCAGATCGGTTGTAGCGTCGTGAAGCACCCAAGGAAGATCTGCAATGGAATCCCAGAGCGTTTTCAAGCCAGGATAAGTGCGGGTGATCTGGGTATTCGTGCTCTCGGCGTGGGAGGTCTCAGGATGGGAGACTTCAGTATGGGCGAAAGCTTCGGCATCGATCAGCACACTACCTACGGCGGGATGGTGGAGCTGCAGCACGAACGCACGATCATCGTAGCGGTAGGCGCCGGCGCGTTCGGTATCCAGCGCAATGAAATGGGATTGTTGGGGTAGCTGGTTTAGCTTCGGCCGTTCCGCGCTTTCCAGCAAATATGCCAGGGTGCGAACTTCGGTTTCGGTGGTTAATAAGGTATCCATCTGTGTCCCAAGTGCGCTGGTTGGCTTGCTAGTGCTGGTTGTGATGTTACTTGGTACGCAACATTGCCACGCCGACAGGTGGTAGGCCAGCAACGGATGCCAATACTTGGGAAAACGCGGTGGCGTGGTTGCTTAGGTCAATATCAGCGGCAGTCCACGATGCGCGCAGCTCTAGCTGAAATGCTTGACCTGGGCCTCCGATATCGCCATAACGCACGGAGTTCGTTGTGGTGACGGTGCCACCTAAGTTCGTGTAGCTGGTATTGGTTTCTGCCAATGATTCGGTGAGCCACTGCCAGGCTACCTGGGGGAGGAGTGGATCTTCGGCTACTGCTGCGTCCATATCGGCCTGAATGTAGGCGACCAGTCGCATGGAGCCTTCCCATGTTTCTTCACCGCGCGGATCGTGGAGCAAGATCAGACGGCCAAAAGCATCGCCCCCGCTATTGGTCGGGATGGCGAAATCACTGAGTTCTGATTCTGCGGGAACAATTTCGAAGCCGATGGCATGGCTAAACGGCGCCAGTTTTTGAGGTGGACGGATCGTATTCACCGAAATCTCAGGGCGAATATCGGCGCGGTGCAGTGAATCCACAGCCTCGCGGAAAGGTTGTGGTGCATCTTGAGAAACATGTTCAGAAACCGTCACGGACAATGAATCTAAAAGATAATCGCTAGTTAATGCTTTGTGGCACGCCGAAAACCAGCTAAAAGTCTGAACTTCTACTTTAGGTTTTTGGTTTGGGTAGTGGCTTTTGTGGATGGTGGCGAGATAACTGATGATGGCGGACGGGTAGCGTGCTGCCGGGTGCGCGGGCTAGGTGTTATCCAACCGTCGTAAGCGGATATGCCAGAATAGCAATATGACTTCAGAGTTCGGATCTGCGTTTGGTGCTGCCCAGTCTCGGCGTGACCTTGCCGATGCTCCATTATTACAAGCGGCGTGGGGGAAAACTCCATCTCGCCGGCCAGTGTGGTTTATGCGCCAAGCAGGGCGATCGCTGCCGGAATATCGTGAGATCAGGGCGAATATCGGCATGCTGGATTCGTGCTTCCGGCCAGACCTCTTAGCTGAAATTACGCTGCAGCCGGTGCGACGCCACGACGTGGATGCAGCGATTTTATTCTCCGATATTGTGGTGCCGTTGAAGGCTGCAGGCATGGATTTGGATATCGTGCCTGGCCGTGGGCCGGTAGTGGCTGAGCCCATCCGCACGGCCACGGACGTACAGAATATCCCGGAAGTTACTGCGGAAGGCTTGGCTCCAGTAGCTGAAGGCATCGGGCAGATCCTCGAAGAACTCACCGATCAGCAGGCCTTAATCGGCTTCGCTGGTGCGCCGTTTACTTTGGCCTCTTACTTGATTGAGGGCGGACCTTCGCGCAATCACGAGCGCACCAAAGCGATGATGCTGGGGCAGCCCGAACTCTGGCACCAGTTGATGCAGCGCATTACCGCAATGGTGATTCGTTTCCTCGAGGTTCAGATCGATGCTGGTATCGACGCAATGCAGCTTTTCGATTCTTGGGCAGGATTCCTCACCGAGAAGAACTACCGCGAATTCGTGTTGCCGTATTCCAAGGAGATTTTCCAGGCCATTGCCGATCGCGGCATTCCGCGGATCCACTTCGGAGTTGGAACTTCAGAGCTGCTTCCGGCCATGGCAGAAGCCGGACCGGAAGTAGTGGGTGTGGATTGGCGCGTGCCGTTGGATAAGGCTGCGCGTCGCATTCACGATGATCTTGTGGCAGCCGGAAGCAGCAATCCCCGCCGTGTGCTGCAGGGCAACCTGGATCCGGCGACGCTCTTCGCTGGTAAGTCCGTGGTGAGCGATGAGATTAACCGCATCACCGCCGAAGCTGATCGCGCCACCGCCCAGGGCAACGCAGCTGGCCACATCTTCAATCTCGGCCATGGCGTATTGCCGAACACCGATCCCGATGCGATTACTGAAGCTGTTGCACTGATTCACGATGTGCCGGTAGCGCAGCGTTAGGCCTTTTGTAGCCGGAAGCAGAAATCCCTTACTCAGCGGAAAGAATGTGACTCGACCTTGACTATGCAAACTACCGTCGGCGTCGTTGGCGCCGGCCTCACCGGATTGGTATCTGCGTACGAATTGCGCAAGCGGCTCGGTCCGAATGCGCGGATCGTGCTTATCGACGTCGCAGATCGTATCGGCGGCAAGCTTAAGACTGTAGCTAGCGACGAAGGACCAATCGAAGTCGGCGCCGAGGCTTTCCTAGCTTTCCGCAAAGATGCGGTGAAGTTCTTTACCGATATCGGACTGGCTGATCAGTTGGTAGAACCTTCGAGTTTGCCCTCGATGCTGTACGTCGGTGACAGTTTGCATGCGTTGCCACGCAACACGGTGATGGGTATTCCGGCCTCGCCGGAAGGTTTGGGAAATCTGCTGGATCAACAGACTTTGGATCAGATCGCGGTGGAAGGTGATCCGGAGCAAATTCCGCCGCTGCAATGGATCCCCGGCGATGATGTTTTACTTGGTCCCCTAATCGAACACCGTCTGGGACGCCAAGTGGTCGATCGAATCGTTTCGCCACTACTGGGTGGGGTGTATTCCACTTCGGCAGATGATTTGGGGCTGCGTGCGACTGTGCCACAGCTGGCTCATGCGCTCGACGAACTGGCAACGCTGGGTAAACCCGTCTCGGTGACCGCAGCCGCCGCGCAGGTGTTAGAACAGCGTAAACAAGCAGCGCAGGCACGTTTGGCTTCGGAAGATACTCAGGAAAGCAGCGACGAATCTTCGGCGGATGCGAAGAAAGAAAAGCCCGCTCCGATCTTCTTAACCTTCCGCGATGGCTACCAGGTGGTCTACGACCGGCTCCTCGAGCTCGCGGCACCAGAACTGGTATTGAACACTGAAGTCACCGGGATGACGCAAGTTGGTGACGATGGCAATCGTCGTTGGCAATTGGCAGCCGACGCGGCAGCTCTGGATTCAGTGCAGTTCGACGCCATGGTTCTTGCTTCGCCTGCACCGGCAACGGCAAAGATCTTGGAAAACGTTTCTAAAGATGCCAGTAGCCTGATTAGCTCCGTGGACTTAGCCAGTTCTGCCGTCGTTGCGATGCGGTTCGACAGCGACGAGAACCTGCCGAACATCAATGGCGTGCTCGTGGCCGCCGATGCGGATCTGGACGCAAAGGCGTTCACCCTATCGTCGCGCAAATGGCCGCATCTGCACGAGCGCGGTGGCGCCATCGTGCGCGCTAGCTTCGGACGTTTCGGCGATGATTCACTAGTGAAGCTTGACGACGAAGAACTTGTTTCTAAAGCCCGAGCCGACCTGGAAACCGCAACTGGCTTCAACGCAGCCCCTGTAGAAACCTATGTGCAACGTTGGTGGGGCGGATTGCCTCGTTACAACGTGGGGCACGCTGATCTTATGGGCTTCGCTGATCAGGAATTGGCAGCTTTCGACACCGTGGCCGTGGCAGGTGCCTGGCACAGCAGCCCTGGGGTTCCTGCTTGCATCGCAGACGCAAAGGTGGCGGTATCGAAAATTATCGAGGCAGTCCTCTAATTCCCCTCTAACAATCCTTTAATAATCGCCTGTCATAATCGTTTTTGGAATAAGGAGAGAAAGAAAACGCAATGGCGAAGCTTGATTACAAGAAGCTGAATGAAACCATCCGCTACACCATGTGGTCTACCTTCAAGGTAACTCCTGGCAAGTTGGGTGAAGACCGGGAAGCAGCGGCAGCTAAGACTCGCGAGTTCATCGAGTCTTACGACGATCACGATTTGATCGTCCGCGGTTTCTACGACGTATCGGGTATGCGTGCCGAAGCCGACTACATGTTCTGGATCCACGCAGAGAAGATGGAAGACCTACAGGATTTCTACAACCGCTTCTTGCGGGAAACTCCTCTGGGGCAAGCATCGACTGCTCACTGGTCTAATGCAGGTCTGCACCGTCCAGCTGAGTTCAACAAGTCTCACTTGCCTTCGTTCATCATGGGCGAGGAGCCAAGCCGTTGGTTGGCTGTCTACCCATTCGTGCGCAGCTACGACTGGTACTTGATGGATGCGCAGGAACGTCGCCAGATCCTGGTCGAGCATGGCATGGCAGGTCGCGACTACCCGGATGTGCGGGCAAATACTGTTCCGTCGTTCGCCTTGGGCGATTACGAATGGATCCTCGCATTCGAAGGCCCAGAGCTAGATCGCATCGTCGATCTGATGTGGAAGATGCGTTACACCAAGGCACGCCTGCATGTGCGTCACGAGATTCCGTTCCACACTGGCCGCCGTGTGGACGACATCGCCGAGATCGTAACTAAGCTTCCTTAAGCTCAAGCGCGATTGAGTTGATGCAATAGCGTAAGTCGGTGGGAGTGTTATAGCCCTCACCGGCAAAAACATGACCGAGGTGCGAGTGGCAACGGGCACAGAGCACCTCGGTTCTTTTCATGCCCAGGCTGAAATCATCGCGTTCGATAATCCGATCCGCTGCTAGCGGCGAGAAAAATGCCGGCCAGCCACAGTGCGAGGAAAACTTCTCTTGACTGCGGAATAACTCTGCGCCACAGGCTCGACAGCTATAGACGCCGACGGTTTCCGTATCGGTGTATTCGCCTTGGAACGGCGGTTCGGTACCACCTTCCCGGAGTACGTGATACTCCGCTGCTGTGAGGCGCTCGCGCCACTGCTGATCGGGGAGATCCCAGGATTGATCAGGCAGATGGCTGGATTGACCAGAAAGACTGTTGGATTGATCAGCTGCTTTTTCTGGCGATTTATCAGTCATGATTCTGCTTCACCTTAGGTTCTTCAGTTGTGGTTTCAAGCGAGCTTTGGGATGGCGGTTGCTGCGTACGCTGTGGATCCTGGTCCTGCGTACCGAAACGCTCGAAGATAGTCATGCGTAGGGTACTTGCGAACACCGTGAGCAGTAGTAGCGCCCAGGCAATTGTCACAATGGCTACGTCGAACCAAGCGCCAATCGTGCCTGGGTCTTCCAGAATCCACGATCCATAGAAGAAGCATCCAAATAGTGCTACACCTGCGCCCACATTTGCCAATGCCGTTCGAGCAGTAGATCCCATCAATACCGTAGCGATCATCGGCAGCAACAGGATCGAGTAGTACTGCTGACCCAAGCTACTAATCAAGAACACTCCCGTTAGCAGTACGCCGGCCGTAGTAGACGCCCAGAAAAATGGGTCAGATTTACACCACTGCCACAGTAAGACAACCGTCGCAAGCACCAATAATCCGAATGCTCCACGCCAGAGCAGAATTAGTAGCTCTGGAGCACCTGCCCAGTAGAGCTGGCCTGTGAGGGAGGAATTAGCGTATTCGCGGATCTCGCCGAGATACGGAGTGACGAACGTGAAGTAGTCGCTGGAGCGCACCATGAGCGGCCAGGCCACCAGGTTCGCCACAACTGGTACTGCTATGGCAGCGGCAATATTCTTCCATTGCTTATAAATCAAAGGAATCAGTAACAGCGGCGCGAACAGTGGCTTGATCGCTATGCAAAGCCCCAGTAGCACGCCGGCAAGAACTTCACGACGATTAAGTAACGCCCACAAGAACAAGACTTCTGCCAGCAACAATGAACCATTGACGTTGGTAAATTCTAGCGTATGCAGCACCGGTTCGCTGTGGTAGAGCGCAATCAGTACAGCCGGGATGAACCAATCGCTGCGATTGAACCCGAGCCAACGAAATAGGAAAACGACTGCTGCCACAATCGCGGCTGACTGTAGTGCAACAAACCAAAAACGCGCAGTATCGTAATCGCCCAGCCACGCCATCGGTGCAAGCAGGAGCGTGCCTCCTGGGGAATACAGGTAGTGCGGATCAACTGTGAGGTAGTTTTCGGTGTAGACGGGGACGCCGTCATTAAACCGTTTGACTGCAGTGAAAACCGTGGTGAAATCATCGGTTACGCCAGTGGTGAACCACGTGCGATGGATGATGCTAAGGATCGCAATCGGCCACAGTAGGGGAGTAAGGATCCGGTTCGCCCCTGAGAGTCTTTGCGCGAAATCGTTGACAGTCACAACCTTAAAGTTACCGTCGAGAGTCCAAAAAATAGCGCAAGAATAAGTGCGAGTCGGAAATAGTTGTAGAAACTAAGCGGCACCACTGTGAACTCCACTGTGAACTCCACTGTGGATCTGCGCCTGATTCTGAGAGGCTAATCAGTGGTGTCTCATTGTCTGTGATGACTGGTGCGAGCGTTAGGAGCAATTCGTCGACGCAGGAAGCGGCAATGAATCTTGAGTACCAACTAGGGCCGCCTTCCACACTGATATGACATCCATTGCGACTGGCGGGTGTTAATTCGCGTAGTGAGTTGATGATGGTGGGCGGGGTGACGTCGTCAAGCACAAGGATTTCAAAGCCGAGTGAGGCTAAGTGGTCGTAGTTGTCTTGCCATGACCGGGCTTCGTCGGTAGTTATTTGTGGTGCTTGATGCGGGGTAGAGGGTTTGCGTGGGGCAGTGGTGAGGATAATTGTTGGTTGATCGTCGGCGCCCACGATCGATTCGGGATTGGTCAGCTGCAGCGAGCGCGAAGGGATAGCAAAACGTGGTGTGTCGGTTTGGCCGAGGCTGCGTCGTAAAGCAAGAACTTCTGGCTCGGTGATTGGCTCGAATTCGTAGCCTTCAGCGCGGACAGTTTCGGCGCCTACCACGATGAAGTCCGCGCGGTGGCGGGCGCGGTGGAGCACCTGCTGATCGAAAGCATTGCCTAAGTTGCCCGAGACGCCATCAAGCGCAGCGCCGCCATTGAGTGACGAAATGCCGACCGCGGAAACCCAGGTATCGGGGGATCGGTGGAGGAATTCGTGGTGAGTTTGATAGTCGGCATGGATAGGTAAAAACGCATCTAGCTGGGCTTTTGAGCTAGTTTCGCCATCGTTACTCGGAGCGTTTTCGCTGGTTAGGCGATCCGAGCGAATTACATTAGCGCAGGTAGTGGAATTTTCGGTGTGGGCGTTGGTGTGCATAAGTCAATATTTACTAAAGCCTCTGGTAGTTAGCGGTAGAGACAGTATAAAGGCTACCCACTTATAGGTTAGGAGCCCCTAAAGGCGTGAGTATGATAGACGTTGCCGAATAATTGAAAGGCGGTTAGCATGAAGGCATGCGATTGAATGACACACTGGAAAAAGCCTTTAACGAACAACTGACCCTGGAACTCACTGCAGCTAACGTCTACCGTCAGCTTGCTATTGAGCTCGACCTGATCGACCTCAACGGCATGGCACAGTGGATGCGCGCACAGTCTGAAGAAGAGATTCTTCACGCAGAAAAGTTCATCGCGCACCTCGATCAGCGCGACAACCGCCCACAGATCGGCACCATCCCACAGCCAGAGGTAAAGATCGGCTCTGCAATCGACGCATTCCGCATCGCCCTCGAGCACGAGGAGAAGGTCTCCGCCGCAATTCGCGACCTGCGCAAGCTTGCCGACGAAGAAGGCGACGTCGACTCCCGCCCACTGCTCGACTGGTTCATCGACGAGCAGATCGAAGAAGAGGACACCGTCCGTGGCATCATCGGCCGCCTCGAGCTGGTTGGTGACGACGGATCCGGCATCCTACGTATCGAAAGCGAACTAGGCTCCCGCGACGCAGCAGTTACCGAGTAATTGCTGATTGTGTGGCGGTAGGTGCGTAGCCTGCGTGCCTAACTGCCTAGTGGAAAGCATTAGCCCTACCTCGAATTCGGGGTAGGGCTTTACTGTGTTTTGGGTGACTGGCTGATGGCTGTTGGCTGTTTATAGCTGCTAGCGGTGGTGAATCCTAGCGGTAGGGGTAGTGATTCCTGAGGGTGGCGTCTCCTAACGAAGGGGCTGTGATTCCTGAGGGTGGCGTTTCCTGAGGCGGCGATTTTTGGCGCCACAAAAATCATAGTTCCCCAACTTGCACGTTTATTGCCCATCAAGACGGCAATTTCTGTAGCCATGCTGACTCTATCTGCATCTCTGCTTATTTCAAGTTTGGCTTTGTCCCGTCCTCGGTTGCCGTGGAAGCATTTATCCGCAATTTAAAGCGATGGCAATATTCTCGCAGTCTGCTCTAGCCTATAAAGCGTCACAGTGACGAATTTAATCGCATCTTCGATTATTCACCGATGATGCAAGATGCGCTTATTTTGAAAATCGCTTCTACCTGCAGCTTGGTGCGCAATGCACAGTCATGCACGCCGCGATGGCCTCATAACGCGAAATCATTGTGCGTTTGCGCACCACCGAAGGTGCATTTTGCACAACTTTTATGGCT
>JAEZZR010000019.1 GCA_023418505.1 Actinomycetes bacterium | reverse complement strand
CCTCGAAGAAGAGCCCTTCCCCTACCAGCACGACGACCACAAAGCCGTCCAAGAAGTCGCCCGAGATTTACACGCCCAAGCGAGCGAAGGCGCGTGGATTACGACCCAACCTTGGGATGAGCATTTGGGGATCGCATTGCAATTTAAGAGGACGGATTACGACACTTTATTGGACATTCAAGGAGACCCTGGGCCGCAAGCCCAGCGTATCGGCATGTATCAGCGTGCCTACGGGTGGCTGTCCTTCCCAGGCGTGTGGCGGAAGGGGAACTTGCCTTTGAAGTCGGGTCACGTGTTGTTTTCACGCGTGCAGTTCTACGAGGTGGTCCGATGATGAAGCCGAAACCCTGGCGCGTGGCCGCCCTGGACGTCGCCCGTGGCCTGTTCTTGATCGCTTCAGTCACGACGTCGTCTGTGCTAGCTCCCCGGCCTGACTACCTGCTACACCGCCCATGGTTTGGCACGAACTGGTACGACATGATCTTCCCCCTGTTCGTTACTTTGTCTGGCATCGGCTTGGCGTTTGCTAACCATAAGGGGCCACGTTGGCTGCCAAACTTGCGGCGCATGGTCGTGCTGGCTTCCGTAGGCGTTATTTACGAGGCTTTAGCTGCCGGCAACTGGGGTATTCACACGTTTAGAGCCACGGGCGTGTTGCAACTGTATGCGGTGCTCGTGATCTTATCTGCCTTGCTGCACGTGAAGTTCCGTTCCGCGCGCGCCTGGGCGGCCATCACCGTGGTGTCCGCATCCGCTTTGACGGCCTACTTAGCCTATTACGGATCCTCCTGCCCGCTGGGAGCCCTATCGCCTAGGTGTAACCCGTCGGGTGTCCTAGATGTCGCGCTGTTCGGCTCTCACGCTTATGCTCAAGGCGTTTTAGGTTACGACCCGGAAGGCGTCATATCCATTCTCGGTGCCTTTGTCACAGCTTCAGCAGGCACCACAACCGGCCACCTGGTGTTGCAAGCCCGCCGCGTTGGGAACACCCCCGCTTTGCGTAAGATCTTGTACTGGGTTGCGTTCGTAGCCGCCTTCGGCATGTTCTTATCCTTGTTTGTGCCCGCGTTTAAGAAACTGTGGACGCCCAGTTTCGGCCTGGTTGCCGCTTCTGTGGGCATCGCCCTATTCGTCATATCCTTCGTGCTGTTTGACATTTTAGGCCGCGCTAAACCGCAATTTTCTAGCGTGACAGACAAGGTCGCCTGGCCCTTCGTGGCGGTGGGCCGCCAGTCTTTGCTCGTCTACTTCGGATCCCACTTAGCTGTCGATATTCTCTCCCGGGTCGGCAGCCCAGTCGATGTTGCACATACGATTAGGGACTTCTTGAGTTTCACCGGCCATGGCCAGATCACATTTACACTGCTCATGCTCGCGTTTTGGTGGATCCTGGCCGCCGTCTTACACCGCCACAAGATCTACGTCCACGCCTAGGGGCGACAGTTAAATGCGCGCTCAGGAGTGAGCACTCCGCGAACGCGAACGGTCGTTCCCGATAATGTCAATCGCACCAGTCACAATGTCTCGAGCGCTCCGCGAACGCGAACGGTCATTCCAAATGAGTCTTGTCGTTCGACAGTCTCCTGGAGACGGTTCTTTGGCGGAGCTTCTAAGAGCAGCGCTTCTGAATACGCGGAAGGCGGCACCGGCCTAACGCGGCGTGAGCACAGCTGGGCGCGGGCATAACGCGGCGTGCGCACGGCAGGGCGTGAGCACAGTAGGGCGTGACCATAGCAGGGCGCGGGCATAACGCGGCGTGAGCACAGCTAGGCGCGGGCATAGCAAGGGGGCAACACTTTCCTTAGAGCTATGTCAGCCCCTTAAAAAGTGTTGCCCCTTCTCTAAATCGCGTTTACAAGACGATCCGGAGTGACAAGTTGAGCTTATTCAGCCTTTTCCTCGCCAGCTTCGGCCTCTGTAGGCTTTTCAGCAACTTCAGCTTCCACAGCCTCTTCGGCGGGAGCCTCTACAACTTCGTCCTTCACAGGCTCTTCTGCAGCTTCTTCAGCAGCCTTCGCAGCGGTCTTTTCCGCGTCCTTCACAACGGCTTTCTTTTCAAGCTTCTCCGTCACCAGAGAAATGATCGCCATGGGAGCGTTGTCACCGCGACGGTTACCGATCTTCGTGATGCGTGTGTAGCCGCCCTCGCGGTCTGCATCAATAGAAGGTGCAACCTCATCGAATAGGACGTACAAGGTGTCCTTGTTTTGCAGTTTCTTCGCTACCGTGCGACGCGCGTGAATGTCACCGCGGCGAGCCTTCGTGATGAGCTTCTCCGCGTAGGGCTTCAGGCGACGAGCCTTCGCTACCGTAGTCGTGATCTGGCCATGCAGGAACAGCTCCTGCGCGAGGTTAGCCATGATCAGCCTCTCGTGTGCTGGGCTTCCACCCAGGCGAGCGCCCTTCGTTGGCTTGGGCATGTTTACTCCTAGTTAAAACTTCTCTTTTCCAAACGAGTGTCAGACTTACTCGTCGCTGAACTGAATAGAACCGGCCTGATCCGTTGAGGCACCCAGCATGACCGCATCCTTTAGGGTCATACCCAAACCAGCCAGCTTCTCCTTGATTTCCTCAATGGACTTCGAACCGAAGTTACGAATGTCCAGCAGATCCGCCTCTGAGTGGGCAACCAGCTCACCAACGGTCAAAATACCGCGACGACGCAAAGCGTTGTAAGAACGCGACTGCAAGCCGAGGTCTTCAATCGGTAGCGCCAAATCCTGCGCTAATGTTTCGTCAGTCGCCGACGAACCGATCTCAATACCTTCAGCTTCCGTGTTCAGCTCTTGTGCCAAGCCGAAGAGCTCAACAAGCGTCTTACCAGCCGAAGCAAGCGCATCACGAGGGGCGATTGCCGGCTTTGTTTCTACGTCCACGACCAGGCGGTCGAAGTCCGTGCGCTGTTCAACACGCGTGGCTTCCACCTTGTAGGTCACTCGCAGCACGGGACTGTAAATGGAGTCCACGGGGATGCGTGAAATCTCCGCATCCGGTGTCTTGTTCTGGGTTGCAGACACGTAGCCGCGTCCACGCTCCACCGTCAGCTCGATCTCTAGCTTGCCCTTTTCAGAAAGGGTGGCCAGATGCTGATCCGGGTTGTGAATCTCCACGCCTGCAGGCGGCATGATGTCACCAGCAGTGACAACTCCGGCGCCAGCCTTGCGCAAGTACATAACCACGGGCTCGTCGTTTTCCGACGAGAGGACAATTTCCTTAACGTTCAGCGTGATCTCAGCAACGTCTTCCTTCACACCCGGCACGGTTGAGAACTCGTGCTGGACGCCGTCAATACGGATGGACGTGACTGCAGCTCCAGGGATGGAGGACAGCAGGGTGCGGCGCAAAGAATTGCCTAATGTGTAGCCGAAACCAGGCTCGAGGGGCTCCAGGGTGAACCGTGAGCGGTAGTCGCTAACCTTCTCTTCTGTTAGAGTGGGGCGCTGTGCAATGAGCACGTCTGTGATCCTTTCTTCCCAACATCCGCCATATGACGTCGGGTTGCGTTACCAGCAGGCGCTAGTAACAGGTTGATATCGGTAAAACCAGTGAGTTTTCCGACTCGACGTGGAGACTCTAAGGCCTCGTATGAACGCTCAGACGCGGCGTCGCTTCGGGGGGCGACAACCGTTGTGCGGCTGTGGGGTCACATCCTGAATGGATCCGACCTCAATACCCGTTGCTTGAAGCGAACGAATCGCGGTTTCACGGCCAGAGCCGGGACCCTTGACGAAAACGTCAACCTTCTTCACACCATATTCTTGAGCGCGGCGAGCAGCAGACTCGGCTGCCAGCTGGGCGGCAAATGGAGTGGACTTACGTGAACCTTTGAAACCGACCTGACCGGAGGATGCCCAAGATAGGACAGCACCCGTTGGGTCCGTGATTGAAACGATCGTGTTATTAAACGTCGACTTAATGTATGCGTGACCGTGAGGAACGTTCTGGCGATTCTTACGCCGTCCCTTGCGGGCCACCGATGAACGTGACTTAGTAGCAGCCATAATCTAATCTCCTACGAGTTTGGTGGTGTACCCGGAAGGGTTACGCCTTCTTCTTTCCAGCAACGGTACGCTTCGGACCCTTCCGGGTGCGTGCGTTGGTCTTAGTGCGCTGACCACGAACGGGCAGTCCACGACGGTGACGCAAGCCCTGGTAGCACCCGATTTCAATCTTGCGGCGAATATCTGCTTGCACCTCGCGACGCAGATCGCCTTCAACCTTGTAGTTGCTTTCAATGTACTCGCGGAGCTTCACGAGCTCTTCTTCAGTGGCGTCCTTTACGCGCGTGTCCGGTGATACACCGGTCGCGGCCAGGGTCTCCTGGGCGCGAGTGCGGCCAACGCCGTATATGTAAGTAAGCGCTACCTCTAACCGCTTTTCGCGGGGGAGGTCTACGCCGGCAATACGTGCCATATTTTCACTCCGTTAGTGAAGAGGAGGTGGTCACATCATCTCTAGAACTTGCCTGCCCTAGCCTCGGCCTCCTTAACCGAGGGTTCCAACTGGTTCCACGTCCGTCCTCGTACAAAACCCTTACGGGCCAACGTCCAAACTTGCGTCTTAAACCCAAACTTAGGGCTTGAAGCCGCGCGTTTTCAGTGCGAGGACTTCCACTACCTGCTGGTGATAACGTGCTTATCTTTAGTTTTCCACTCAACTAGCGCGTGCCTTAGCGGCCTTGACGCTGCTTATGTCGTGGGTTGTCACAGATGATCATGACTTTGCCGTGACGGCGAATCACTTTGCAGTTGTCACAAATCTTCTTGACACTCGGCTGTACCTTCATGGTTCTACCTCCGCCGAAATCGGCTTAGTGTCGGTTCACTTGTAGCGGTAAACGATGCGTCCGCGATCCAGGTCGTACGGGCTGAGTTCGACGACAACGCGGTCCTCAGGAAGGATACGAATGTAGTGTTGGCGCATCTTTCCTGAAATATGAGCCAACACTTTGTGCCCGTTGCCGAGCTCAACTCGAAACATCGCGTTCGGCAATGCCTCAATGATAGTGCCTTCCATTTCGATGACGCCGTCTTTTTTCGCCATATCCTCCGTCGTTCCCCTACATTTTTCGTTTGAAAAGCCTCATCCGTTTTTATGAATGAGGGCGAGGCCACCCAAGCTTGCTTACGCTTCACCTGATAATGACCCGACTATCAACTGTAGATCATTGGGCTTTCAATCAAAAGTCCGAGCCGCTATTAAATCACTCACATACTGAGTTTATTGATTTTCGAGGACGGATTCAGATGTATTTTCGAGGACGGATCGCACCGTGTACGAACTGAATCAGGCCAGTTGAGCCGCTCGGTTTTTAAGCGGGAATGTCGCCTTAGTTGATGGGTGCGGGTGTGATGCCGAAGGGTGCAAGACCTGCTACTCCCCCGTCGGGCGCAGTTAAAACCCAAATGCCGTCTGGTGTTTTCGCGACCGTGTGTTCCCAGTGAGCAGCTAAGGAGCCATCACAGGTCTTTACCGTCCACTCGTCTTCCATCACAAAGGTGGCAATGTCACCATCGGTCAGCATAGGTTCGATCGCCAGCACCATGCCATTCTTGATGCGCGGGAAAATACCGCGTGCACGGTAGTTCAAGATTTCTGGCAACTGGTGCATCTGCGTGCCGATACCGTGGCCGGTGTATTCCTCGATAATGCCAGCCGTCCAGTCACCATCTTGGCCTTCTTCAACGGCTTGTTCGACGGCTTCACCAATCGCTGACACCCGCCTACCATC
>JAEZZR010000014.1 GCA_023418505.1 Actinomycetes bacterium | reverse complement strand
GCACCATGGTGCGGAAACGTCCAAAGATTTCGGTGAAATGGCCATTTTTAGCCGGAAATACTGTGCAAGCTGCATCTTCGGGTGCGGAAACGTCCAGAGATTTCGGCTGAGCGAGCGATTTCGGCCGGAAATACTGTGCAAACTGCACCATAGCGATGGAGGTGGAATCTTAAGGGTGCAGAACGCACAGTCACCGGACGTGAAAACAGTGAATAAAGCCAGAAATACTGTGCAATCTGCACCCACCGGCCGATTGGGGGAACGCTGACGGTGTCCGCGGCAGGCGGATGCCTCGTTGACCGCCATGCCACCTACCCCGCGACACAATCGAAGTAACTTTAGTCTCATTAGGCAACAGGCGTTACAAAGGCTATGTTTGTCACGTAATCTTGTTTGGAGTTAAACCAAGCTATATACCTGAAGCTGGCGGAACTGAGCACGAACCTCTGATTGGTTGCGTACCACAAGTTCGCTTCTCAGTACCCGTCGTTGAAGTGGCGGTTGCGGTGCTAAACCGCACGCCACAGCAACTCTGCCGGCTTAGGGTATCGCGATCCACGCCCAAGGTATCGCGTTGTGCGCTGTTGAAGGGATACAACACATGGCGAAGCTGTTGTTCAGGCTTGGCAAGTGGTCTTACTTGCACAAGTGGACGGTAGTGATCACGTGGTTACTGATCGTGTCGTCGTTGGCTGGCGCTGTTGCTGCGTTTAGCAAGGACTTCATGGATCGGTTCTCGATTCCGGGTATGCCTTCTGCTACGGCTTCGCAGATGATTGAGCAGAAGTTCCCGGATGAACCGAATCCTATTCGGCAGTTGTTCGTCTATTTGGTTTTTGAAGCTCCCGACGGAGAAACGCTCGATCAGCCTCAAAATATGGAGGCGATGGATGAGGTCATCACCTATATCCGTGACAATGTCGGCCAGTTAGGTGATACCAGTCAGCTGGAAAATCCGGTGCGGTTGAATCCGATTTTCCAGGACATGATCGCCACCCAGGGTGAGGAATCCGGTCTGCCTAGCGACGTCGCCAAAGCAGATGCGCAGACCCTGCGCACGCTCTCTGAGGATCGGCGAATAGGTATCGCCACCTTCGATTTCGATGCTTTTGTGCAGGCGGACATTGATCCGGTGAATCACGAGCAGTTGGAAGTGGCGATGGACATCGGCCGTGATGCGGGGCTGAAGGTCGAGGCCATGGGCCAAGGCATGCAGCCGGCGATTGCGATGGCACCGGTGTCGGAGATCGTGGGCGTCAGCGTGGCGTTGGTGATTTTGATTATTACCTTCGGCTCGCTGGCTGCGGCGTTCTTCCCGATTGCTACGGCGCTGGTGGGTATTTCCATCGGTGGCATGACGGTGATCTTGTCGACGGCGTGGACCGACGTGAACTCCATTACTCCCGTGATGGCGATTATGTTCGGCCTTGCAGTGGGCATCGACTACGCACTGTTTATTCTCTCGCGCGTGAGATCGGAGCGAGCGAAGGGGCTTGCGATGCCTGATGCGGTGGGCATGGCGACGGGTACTGCGGGCTCATCCGTGGTCTTCGCCGGGCTTACCGTGATTATTGCTTTGGTGGCGTTGCTGGTGGCGCAGATTCCGTTCCTGTCGCTGATGGGCTTATCGGCGGCGTTTACGGTTGCTGTAGCTGTGATGGTGTCTTTGACGCTGTTGCCTGCGATTATGTCGTTCTTTGGCGATAAGGTCTTTGGCCTGAAGATCCCGGGCTTGGCTGGAAATCCTGGGGGCTGGAGGGCTAAGTGGCGTACCCGTCGTAAAGCAAGTAAAGCAGGAAATGCCGGGGTAGGAAATGCCGGGGCAGGAAATGCGCCCCAAGCAACGCCAGCAGCACCCACAGACACCGCCGGCAACAAGATGACGTTGGGGCGCCGCTGGATTCTCCTGGTGCACCGCGCGCCGGCGGCCTTCCTGATTGGCGTGATTTTGATCCTGGTGGCGCTGGCAATCCCAGCATCGCGTCTGGATCTGGCGCTCCCATCGGATTCCACCGCCGAATTCGAGACCACTAACCGCAAGGCAATCGCAATGGCGGAGGAAGGGTTCGGGCCGGGCCGTAATTCCCAGCTGATCCTGATTGCCAACGGTGACAATGTGGATCCGCAGGCGCCGGCGATCCAGCCGTTGCTGGACAATGTGCGTCAGAACAATCCGGATGCCACGGAGCTGCAGGTCGCGCAGAAGGCGGCGTACGCGTATGCGTTGGATCAATTTAAGTCCAACATGGGCGTGGAACATGTGCAGATGATTGGCATCAATGGTGATGGTTCTGCGGTGAAAATGCTGATGACGCCGGCGTCGGGGCCTCTCGATGCAGAGACCAAACAGCTGATGACCGCCCTGCGCCAACAGCAAAACCAAATCGAAGCCACCACTGGCCTGTACGTGGGGGTCACCGGCCTGGTGCCGATTGAAATTGATATTACGGATCGTCTGTCTCATGCGATGCCGATTTATCTGTCGGTGGTGGTTGGTCTGGCGATCATCTTGCTGTTGTTGGTGTTCCGCTCGATTTTGGTGCCACTTACCGCAGGTTTGGGCTTCCTGATTTCAGTGGGCGCGGCGTTCGGCGTCACGGTGTTGTTCTTCCAGGAAGGCCTGTGGGGTTTGGTGGGTACGCCGGGACCGTTGGTCAGCTTCATTCCGATTTTCTTGATCGGCGTGACGTTCGGCTTGGCGATGGATTACCAGGTGTTCATGGTCTCTCGTATGCGCGAGCATTACACGCACATGAAGGGCAAGCCTTCGCCGGGGTCGCCGTATAGCGGCGTGGATGAGTCTGTGATTGAGGGCTTTGCCCAGGGTGCGCGTGTGATTACGGCTGCGGCGATTATTATGATTTCGGTTTTCGTCGCGTTCGTGGGCCAACCGCTGGCGTTCATTCGCGTGTTCGGGTTCGCTTTGGGTGCGGGTGTGCTTTTCGACGCTTTCCTGATCCGCATGACCATGATCCCAGCTTCGATGTTCTTGCTGGGCCGGGCGACGTGGTGGATTCCGGGCTGGCTGAATCGTATTTTGCCGTCGGTTGATGTGGAAGGTGCTGCGCTGGAAAAGCGTGAGCATGAATTGGTTGCTGCGGGTGCGGGAACTGTGCGGGCGAAGGTATCTGAGAAGCCGGTTGCCCAGCAGCAGGCGCCAGCTTCGGTTGCTTCGCCGACGTTGATCGATCAGCCTGATGCGGCGAATCCGGCGGCGGAATCGGTGCCGGAGACCAAGCTCGTGCAGCAGCCGAAACAGCAGCAGCAGCAGCAGCCGAAACAGCAACCACCAAAGCAGCCACACCCTGGCCAGCTGGAGCAGGTGCCGTATCGTCCGCCGGTACGCCGCCGGAAGAAGATTACGGTTGATGAGTTGTTACGTCGCGAAGGCGCTGACGACGAGATTCGCCCGCGCCGCCGCCGTGGCGTGTGGGATCCTGCCGAGTCGGAGTACGTCGATTACGGCCAGCAGCCGAACCAACCCAACCGACCGAACCCACCACACCACCCACAGCAACCAAATCAGGTGAACCGGGTAGAGTCGCAGCGTCTGGATCGTCAGCCGAACCGTCAACCGGATCAGAAGCCGGAAGACAGCTAGGCTCCAGCACAGCTAACCAATAACACTGGCCACAACAACGGAAGGTTTTTCGTGCAAGAAGTTACTCAAGATGTGGGGTTTGACGTCGTAAAGCCCATTAGTGGTGCGGCGGGACGTGCAGGCGTTATTCGTACTCCTCATGGCGAGGTAACCACCCCGGCGTTTATCCCGGTGGGCACGAAGGCAACGGTGAAGACGCTTACGATGCCGCAGCTGCGGGAGGTGGGTGCGCAGGCGATGCTGTCCAACGCGTATCACCTGTACCTGCAGCCAGGTGAGGACATCGTGGAGGCCGGCGGTGGCCTGGCGAAGTTCTCCCGCTGGGATGGTCCGACCTTTACCGATTCTGGTGGCTTCCAGGTGATGAGCCTCGGCGCCGGGTTCCGCAAAACCCTCGCGATGGATGTTACGGGGCTACAGAACGACGACGTAGTCGCTCCCGGCAAGGAACGCAACGCTTTCGTCGATGAAGATGGCGTGAACTTCCGCTCCCACATCAACGGTTCGATGCATCGCTTCACGCCGGAGATCTCTATGCGCATCCAGCACAAGCTGGGCGCCGATATTATTTTCGCTTTCGACGAGCTGACCACGCTGATGAATACGCGCGGCTACCAGGAGTCTTCCGTCGAACGCACACATCGATGGGCGCGGCGCTGCCTAGAGGCGCACAATCAGTTGACCGTCGATCGCCCCGAATACCCAATTCAGCAGCTCTTCGGCGTGGTGCAAGGTGCCCAGTATGAGGATTTGCGCAGGCAGGCGGCCCGGGGGTTGGTCGCGCTGTCGAACGAATTTGAAAGTGAAGGCCAGCTGGGTTTCCACGGCTACGGCATTGGTGGCGCGCTAGAAAAGCACAATTTGGGCACGATCTGCAGCTGGGTCACCGATGAACTTCCCGACGACCGCCCCCGCCACCTGCTCGGGATCTCCGAGCCGGACGATATTTTCGCCGCGGTGGAGGCCGGCGCCGATACGTTCGACTGTGTTGCCCCAACTCGCCTGGCGCGCCGGGGTGGCGTGTACACGTTGGATGGTCGGATGATTCTCACCAACGCACGGTTCAAGACCGATTTTTCGCCTATCGACGAAGAAGTGCCGTCGTACACTTCGGTCAATTACGCCCGCGCGTATCTCCACCACCTGTTGAAGGCGAAGGAATACAGTGCGGGAACGCTTTGCACGATCCATAACCTGTACTTCATGGTGAAGCTGGTCAACGATATTCGTACCTCAATCCTGGAGGATCGTTTCTACGAATTCCGCGACGAGTTCATGGGCCGCTACTACGCCAACGGCGGCCGGGTGAAGGCGAATTAGCTAGCTCAGCGGTTCGATCTCTGATTCCACTACCCACTTGTGGTTGCGCATTGGCATGCCGTCGATGTCTCCATCAACCATGTAGACGGTTTCTTCAGTGGAGTAGTCAATCGTGCCGCGAGCGCCTTGCATCCCAGTCATGTGGTCAGCTTCGATCGTGATTTCACTGCCATCAGGTAGGCAACCGGTGGCTGGAGCGTCGTCGGCAAGCTCTTCTTGCACTACCCAGCGGTGATCCGTGACGCGTGCGCTGCCGTCGGTGGGATCGTAGCTCACCGAGTAAGTGCAGGTGCGGAAAGCGCCGGTGATCGTGGCAGTCGCGCCTTCCATGCCGGGCATGTGATCGGCTAGTAGGCGAACTTCGGTGCCCACGGGGTAGGTGGGATCCTCCGCGACGGCGATGCCTTCTGGTGCCGGGCCGCCGTCCATCTTGTGGTCGTGGCCTTCGTGGGCGCTGTGATCGCCGTGAGCGCTGTGATCGCCGTGGTCGTGCGCATGCTCGGAGGCAGTGCTTTCGACGGAGCTTGCCGACGACGTTGCCTCATTCGCAGTGGAATCTTCATCCGAGGAACACGCGGTCATAGCAAAGCAGGTGGCTAGAGCTGTAGCGGACACTGCAATGGTTCGGGGTAGATTTCGGGTGCGATGTAAAGACATGCCTCCAATGTACGCATGGAGGCGGATTTGGCAGTGGGTCTAAGCCCGCGCCCCCGCCACCTGGTAGTAGCCTTCCCGCTTCTTCACCCATGCAATCACGCGGTAGGTGATCGGCAAGACTAGGATTTCTACGCCGGTTTTCCAGAGGAATCCCACGATCACATAGTTAGTGAAATCGCCCCAGGTAGAGATACCAATTGCAGTGGCGGCGATGGCACAGAAAATCAAGGTATCGGCAAATTCGCCCACGATCGTCGAGCCAATCAGACGCGCCCAGAGGGACTTCTCGCCGGTCTTCTTCTTGATGGCGTTCAGCGACCACGCATTCAACAACTGGCCGCATAAATATCCGGCCAAACCAGCGGCAACCAGTTGTGGCACCGTGCCTAATACGGTTGCGAAGGCTTCTTGGTTTTCGTAGAAATCAGCTGGCGGTAGTTCGATTGCTAGCCAGAAGCACAGTAGGGCGAATCCGAGGACAGCAAAGCCGGTGTAGATGGCTCGTCGTGTAGTTTTCAAGCCGTAGCATTCCGCGAGTACGTCGCCGATGATGTAGCTGAGTGGGAAGAGGAAGAAGGCGCCGTCGGTAACTAGAGGGCCGATGTTTACGCCTTTGGTGGCGGTGATATTTGAAATTATCAACGTGCCAACGAAGAGAGCCAGGAAGACCGGGTACAACGTTGGCTGTAGGGGAATGTGTGCTGGGGTGCTGGAGTTCGTGGGCGCGTACGCAGTTGGTGCTGCGGCGTTGCCCGGCCCAGAGTGGGATACGTTATTGGAATTACTCACCTGTGGGATACTACCGGGTGTGAGCCTGCCTACCACCTCTTCTCCTCCCCGTGCAGGGAATACTTGCGGCCGTTACGCGCCTTCACCTACTGGGCGTTTGCACCTGGGTAACTTGCGCACGGCAGTGCTGGCATGGGCGCATGCGCGGGCTTACGACGGAGGACAGTTCCTCATCCGCATCGAAGACATCGATCGCGGGCGTTCCCGGGCAGAACACGAACAGCAGCAACTGGAAGACTTACACGCCATCGGCATTGATTGGGATGGCCAGCCGGTGCGTCAATCGAAACGCGCTGACGCAGGGGTCTACCAATATGCGCTCGACGTGCTGGAAGCTAAAGGCCTGGTCTATCCGTGTTTTTGTTCCCGCAAAGAGATTCAGCAGCAGATCCAGCAGGCGGCGTCGGCTCCTCATGGCGCGCCGGGTGCGTACCCGGGAACCTGCCGGGATTTAAGTGCGACCGAGTTGGAGCAAAAGTGGGCGGAGGCGAAGAAGAACGGCCGCCAGCCGTCGTTACGTCTGCGCAGTGCGGTGACTAGTTGGCAGGCGTGGGAGGAATTCGCTGAAGTTGATCGTGGGCAAAACCCCCGGTCTTCATGCGGCACCTGGGTTCGCGGCGACGTCGATGATTTCGTCCTCCGCCGCGCCGACGGCATGTGGGCGTATAACCTCGCCGTTGTGGTTGATGATCTCGCTCAAGGCATCACTGAGATCCTCCGCGGCGACGATTTGCTGGCCTCTGCAGCGCGCCAGACGTATCTAGCTTATGTGCTTAACGACGCAGAACCAACTAGCTTCCCCGACCATCTGTTCCGGTATATCCATGTGCCTTTGGTGGTGAATGCTGAAGGACGCCGACTTTCCAAGCGCGACGGTGACGTCACCCTTGGCGAAGTATCGGCCAGCGCCGCCCAGCAGTGGATCGTGGAAACGCTGCGCAATCCCGTCGCGAGGCAGCTAAGCGGACAGTCTAAGGAAAACCACCAGCGCAGTCGCGCTTGGCAGGACTTGGATTCGATTGTGGATCTGCCAGAAGTCATTCGCGCTGCTTACCAAGACACCGGCTGTTTTGATATTCCACGGCAGCAAGTGGTCTTCGATAGCGATACCCAGCCGGAGTCCGCCCGCTGAATCCCGCCAGCTGAATCCCGCCCGCTGAATCCCACCAGCTAAATCAGCCCACCAAGGTACCCTCGGAAAATATGAGCGACGTTGCAGCTGTCACCACCATCACCATCGTCCATCATTCGCCCACGCCGTTGTTGCGGGAAATCTTGCACGAGGTGGTGGCCGGTGTTGATTTGGCACGCGGGGAACTGGGGGAGGATTCCGTGGAGCTGCGCGTAGTAGAAGCACTGGAAGCAACCGCCGACGACGTTTTAGCTGCCGACGCAGTAATCCTCGGCACTACGGCAAACTTCGGCTATATCTTTGGAGCCTTAAAGCACTTCTTCGATTGCACTTTCTCCGAGCTGCAAGCCAAAACCAAGGGCAAGCCGTTTTCGTTCTATATCCGTGGTGGACACGACACCACAGGTGCGGAAAAGGCCATCACTGCCATCACCACGGGGTTGGAGTGGAACCTGGCAGCGCCATCGGTGGCCTTCGTAGGTGAATTGTCCGATCAGGTGCGCGGACAGCTTACGGAAATGAGTGCGTCACTAACGGCGCTGGCAGCACAGAAGAGCTAAGCCAGGGTCAGCCAATGCACACGCCAGATAGCAGCACATACCCCACTGATGGATCTTTGCCGTGGCTCGATCGTGAAACTCTCTACCAGTGCGCGCGCAATCGCTTTAGCCGGGGATTATCGCAGCTGAAGAAGATCAATCACGATGCGTTGAATGTGGATCCCACCAGCATTATTGCTCGGGCGGAGCTCAGTGGCATGGCGTACAAGGAAATCTTGGATATGGACGTCAAGATGCGCACCTTGAAGTCACTGCAAAATGCGATTGGCCTCTTTCACCAAGATATTTTGGGTTCCTGTGCCGGCTGGCAGAACACTGGCACATCGGGTGGTGTATTCGATATTTCCTCAGAGCAGCCAGTAGCCCTGGCTGGTGGCCGGCGGGTATTTGCCGAAGTAAAGATGCGCTACAACACAATCAAAGCCTCGGACGAAAAGAATGTGCACGACGATTTAGCTAGTGCAGTCAAGATGAACCAAGGCCCAAAGCACGCGGTGGGCTATCTGATTCAGATCGTGCCGAAAGGCTGCCAGGCTTATGACCAGCCTTGGAAAGTCTCTGGCCGTCCGGCCTTGGATTATGTCCGCCATATCGACGGGGTTTCGGCCTATCACCTGGTTACCGGCTACGAGGATGCATTTGCCCAACTATTGCATGCACTACCGTCGGTCTTCCGTGAGGTACGCCGGGAAGTATTGGGTACAGCTACTGATGACCTCACCGAGCCCCCCCTCACGTCACCCCAGAGATCATCACCAGCATTATGAAAGCGAGTATGCCGGCACAGTCGGCATTGGCTCAGCCTGGTCAAACTCTTCCCGATCCTGGCCAGTAATCATCGCAGTAATTGCCCTGCCCATGTGGAAGCCCAAATTCACGGGAACCGCATTGCCAATCTGCTTGTATTTCTGCGAAGTGCCACCAGAAAACTCCCAGCTATCTGGGAAAGTTTGAATCCGTGCATACTCGCGTACGTTTAAGGGTCGCGTATGTTCTGGATGGCAGCGTTCGGTCTGCTTTTGTGCTGGATTGCAGGTCAGCGTCAGGCTTGGTTCGTCCCAAGAAAGTCTCCGTGCCATACCGGTCTTGCCGCCACCGTGAAAGTAGCTGGCTTTCATATACGAGCGCTGATCCTCATCTGGTAAATCACGCCAATAACCACCAGGTGGCACCTTTTCCATGATCTGGTACTTCCAGTCTTTGTACACCTGGCCTTCACCTGCGGGCACGTCACCAATGGCTTCCCGCAAAGAGATGGTGTAATCGCGCTCCCGGGGAAACAGCAACGGATAATCCAGATCCTCGCGCACTGCCAGCAAGATCAGTCGTTCGCGCTTCTGTGGCACATCCAAGTACTGTGCCCGCAGCACTCGATAGGCCACGCGGTAACCAATTTCTTGCAGCCGAGCTACCATCGTCGCCAGCGTGCGCCCACCATCGTGATTTACCAAGCCGCGCACGTTTTCGCCCATCGCTACTTTCGGACGCACTTCATCCACAATCCGCGCGAACTCGTGAAACAGCGTGCCTCGGGTATCAGCAAAGCCCTTTTTGTTGCCTGCATAGCTAAATGCCTGGCACGGAAAACCGCCTTCTACCAGGTCAACTGCCCCGGCATATTCGCGCAACGAAATGTCATGTACATCGGCCTCAATCACGTTCCAATTTGGACGATTCAGGCGCAACGTATTCGCCGCGTGCTTGTCCAGCTCATTGACTGCCACATGCTCGAATCCGGCGTTTTCCAGGCCCAGCGCAGTACCACCGGCACCTGCGAAAAGATCAATGGCTTTTAAACCACTTTGCTTGACGACGGGGATGGCAAAACGATTTTCCACCTCATCGCCATTGAGTTTGCGATACAGCCGTTCTACCTCGCTGAAGGTGAACTGACGGTGATTGCTCTGATCACGGTGCGATTTAATCAGGCCTTTTTTCTCCCAACGACGAATAGTGTCGATGGAAACGCCAAGGCGATCCGCGGCCTCTGAAATTGGCATCCGATCCAACAAGCTCATTCCTTTACAGTAACCATTGCCTACGCGAGGGGTACTCGATTCTTTACTAGGAAACCACACTGCGCGGATTAACATTCCCTCCGTCCCACGTACGCTGGAAAGGCATGAACGCATCGCCTACGGACACGCTGTCTCCATCCGTGCATCCTGCTCAGGAATTTGTTGATCCGCACGCAGCCGTCGATCAGCTCACGAGGATCCATCAGAATGCGATGAAGTTCCTCGTCGGCAGCTATTACGAATGTGTAGATACCGTCGCGAATCAAGGGCAACTACCTGCAGCGATCCGCGCGTACTACCCGGAACTTCGGTTTACGGTGAGTGGGATCGGGGAGATTGATCCCTCGCTGTCACATGGGTTCGTGGATCGTGAGGGGATTTACACCGCCACCATCACGCGCCCGGTGCTATTCCGCAAGTATCTGATCGAGCAGATCAGCAACCTGTTGGCCAACCACGGTGGTTCGATTGAGGTGCGTACCTCCGATACGCCGATTCCGTTACATATGTGCCGGGGGTATTACACGGCGGCGAGTCATGCGGCGGCCACGCTGGTCGATCCCGCGGACGTCACCGCAATTGAAAATCTGTTCACGCCCATTGACAGTGCAGCTATCGACGACACCATCGCCGACGGCGAAGCCGACTACCTTAACCTGGCAGCTAAGCCGTTGAGCCTGTTTACTGCGCCACGCGTGGATCTGGCTCTGCAGCGCCTGGAGCACTACACCGGTGCGAATGCGAAGCACATCCAGCAGTTCATCTTGTTTACGAATTATCAGCTGCACACGGATGTGTTTTTGGAGTACGCGCAAGAAGTGCTGAATGGACAGGCGGTGAATGGGGAAGCGCGGAACGGGGAAGCAACGGATGGATCTGCAGGCGAGAATCCCAGCGCGTCCCCGTACACCTCGCTGGTCTGCCCAGGGGATCAGGAATATTTCGCTGGCGACGTGCCAGATGCTGCGACCTGCAGACAACATGCGCATCACAGTCAGATGCCGGCATATCACTTGAAGCGGGCGGACAATAATGGCATCACCATTATTGATATTGGGGTGGGTCCATCGAATGCGAAAACCATGACGGACTGCCTGGCAGTATTGCGACCACATTGCTGGATTATGGTTGGCCACTGTGCGGGATTGGATCGTAGGATGCGCATCGGCGACATGATTCTGGCGAACAGCTATGACCGAGCGGATCAGATCCTGAACGGCCATGTGCCGTTGGAAAAGCCGATCCCGCCGATTGCAGAGATTCAACAAGCGATTACGCAAAGTTTGAAAACGATGATGGATCTCACGGATGCGACGGTGCGCCAACGGCTGCGTACCGGCACGATCTTGACCACTAACGATCGCAACTGGGAGTGGCAATCGCAACGCAGTATCTACCGTGCGCTGCAGAAATCTACCGCTATCGGCGTAGAGATGGAATCCGCCACCATCGCTACCAATGGTTATCGGTTCCGGGTGCCTTATGGAGCTTTGCTCAGTGTGTCCGATATGCCACTGCACAATAAGCCGAAGTTGCCGCAGACAGCTCGACAGTTCTACAACACTACGAAGAAGCAGCACCTGCATACGGCCATTCATGCCTGTGAGCTGCTAGCAGATGATCCGAGCCAATTGCATTCCAGGAAACTGCGTCGGCCAGTGGGGGGAGGTGGCGTTCCGCTAACCGGCGTCGTTAAGCGTGAGAACGCTTACAAACTTCTAGATACCCCTACCGGGTATAGGTAAGTGGTGTTATGGTGGGGGCATGATTGAATACACCTACACCGTTACTGGCATGACCTGCGAACACTGCGAAGCCTCTGTGCAGGAAGAAGTCCTCGAGATCCCTGGCGTCGTAAGTGCAAAGGCCGATCGGTCCAACAACGAACTGAAAATCGAGGTAGAAAGCGACATCGACCAAGCTGCAGTGGTAGCAGCTGTCGCCGAAGCGGGCTACCAGGCCGTGCAGAAGTAAAACCCAAAACCCAAACCCCCAAACTCCCGAACCCCCAAAATCCAAATCTGGAAGGTAAGTGCCCATGGCTTCGTGGGATATCGCAGTCGGCGGTATGACATGTGCGTCGTGTGCCGCGCGAGTAGAGCGAAAACTAAACAAACTAGACGGCGTCGATGCCTCGGTGAACTATGCGCTAGAACGAGCGCACGTAGAAGCGCCGGATAGCGTAGATGCCACAACCCTAGTGCAGACCATCGAGGCCGCCGGCTACACCGCCACCGTGCCTGAAACCGACGAGCACATCGACGCCGGCGCCGATGAACACGCACTGGCCGATTTGCAGCGCCGGGCAATCGGATCAGCAGCGCTTGCTGTGCCCATTATCGTGTTGTCGATGGTGCCGGCCTGGCAATTCACTGGTTGGCAGTGGGTCTGCTTTGCATTGGGTACGCCGGTCTTTTTCTGGGGTGGCTGGCCATTCCACCGCGCAGCCTGGAAGAACTTACGCCACGGTGTGCTGACTATGGATACCTTGGTGTCGCTGGGTACCTCGGCGGCATTCCTATGGAGTGTCTGGGCACTGTTCTTTGGCTCTGCCGGTGAATTGGGGCTCACCCACGGTTTTTCGCTCACTAGTTCGGTAGAGCACGCCGATTCCCACATCTACCTGGAAGCCATGGCGGGCATTATCTCGTTCGTGCTGCTAGGGCGCTACTTTGAAGCGCGCGCCAAAGTGCGTGCAGGTGAAGCGCTACGCAGTCTCTTTGAGCTGGGTGCCCGCGAGGCACTGCTTGCTGATGGTCGCGTGGTGGACGTCGATCAGCTTGCCGTAGGCGATGAATTCGTCGTCCGCCCCGGCGAGAAAATCGCCACCGATGGTGTGGTGATCGATGGCGCTTCGGCAGTGGATCGTTCGATGGTCACGGGTGAATCCGTGCCCGAATCCGTGCGCGTTGGCGATGAAGTTACTGGCGCTACGGTCAACGTTTCTGGTCGCTTGGTGGTGCGCGCCGTACGTGTCGGCTCCGAGACGCGCCTGGCTCAGATGGCGCGCATGGTCGAAGAAGCTCAATCGGGGCGCGCCTCGGTGCAACGCTTGGCGGATCGCGTCTCTGCGGTGTTTGTGCCGGTGGTCGTGGGTATTTCCCTGGTTACCCTGCTGGTTTGGGGGTTGTTTGGTGGGGGTTGGGTCTCTGGATTTACCGCAGCGGTAGCCGTGCTGATCATTGCGTGCCCGTGTGCGTTGGGTCTGGCCACTCCGACCGCGTTGCTGGTGGGTACCGGCCGAGGCGCCCAGCTGGGTGTGGTGATTCGCTCGCCGGAAGTGCTCGAAGTTTCACAAGGCATCGACACCGTGGTGCTCGACAAGACGGGCACGATCACCACCGGCGTGATGGAGGTCGTCGAAACTCACGGCGATGTGTTGGCACTGGCGGCGTCGCTAGAAGCTTCCTCGCAGCACCCAATTGCCCGCGCGATTGCAGCTGCTTACGACGGCCCGCTGCACCCGGTCACTGATTTCCACGAGATCCCCGGCTGGGGTGTGGAAGGCACGATCGACGGTAAGCGGGTGGGTGTGGGACGCGCTCCGGAAGACGTGGATGCCGCGCCGGGTTGCTCGTTGGTAGGCGTGTTCGTAGGGGATAAACCTGGCGGAGATGAACCTGGCGGGGAGAAACAACTACTCGGTTGGATCGCCGTTGCCGATCAAGTGCGCGATAACTCCCATGGTGGCATCGATACCCTGCATAGCCTCGGCGTTGATGTGGTGATGGCCACCGGCGACCGCAGCGACGTCGCCCACACTATTGCGGCCCAGGTAGGCGTCGATGAAGTGCACGCGCAAGTTCAGCCCGAAGACAAACTGGCACTGGTGCGCAAGCTGCAACAGCAGGGGCATCGCGTGGCGATGGTCGGCGATGGAGTCAACGACGCTGCCGCACTCGCCCAAGCCGATCTTGGCTTGGCGATGGGCTCTGGTACCGACGTTGCCATCGAAGCTGCGGATATTACGTTAGTGCGCGACGACGTCGTTGCCGTAGCTGATTCGCTTCGCCTCTCGCGTCAGACCTTGCGCATCATCCGCCAAAACCTCTTCTGGGCATTTGCCTACAATTCCGCTGCGATCCCCGTAGCTGCATTTGGCTTGCTCAACCCAATGTTGGCGGGTGCAGCCATGGCATTTTCGTCCGTGTTCGTGGTGGGCAATAGTTTGCGCTTACGACGCTTTTCCAGTGTGGATGACAACGTCGTCGACAAGCCCTCCAAGAATCAACCAGTAAAAGCGGAGGTAAACGCATGAGCGACCTCCAAGCCCCGGCGCACGGACATCAACCCGATCCCGCACACGATCACACTGCAACGCGTGGCTACGAAAAGGATAAGGCGCGCTATCTTGCTCGGGTGCGGCGTATCCAAGGCCAGCTGCGTGGTATCGAACGCATGATCGAAGAAGATAAGTACTGCATCGATGTGCTCACACAGATCTCGGCGGCGAATTCTGCGCTGAAATCGTTGGGGCTATCCATGCTGGACGCGCACTTGCATCACTGCGTAGTAGCAGCTGCCGACGGGGGAAACCTCGACGAAAAACTCACCGAAGCTTCTCAGGCCATCGGGCGATTCGTGCGCTAGGTCGAGGCTGGCAGGGCAGGCAGCTAGGCGGCTGAAATGTACTGAAATCGCCTAACTATGCTTGGGATTTTGTATTCCCGGCGTGGTTGGCGTACTCTACTAATTCGCTGGAGGATTCGACTAGCGGCCTATGTCACACGCCTGGAACGCGTGCGGGAGTCACATCCCTCGTGGGTTCAAATCCCACATCCTCCGCTCTTAACCCCAGTAGGTTTGTCCTGCTGGGGTTCACTTGTATCCGCAGGTGCTTCCTTCCGGTGACTCGGGGGTTGCCTTGGATATTTTCGGTACTTACCTTGTTCCCGTTTTCGAAGCCCCTTCTTTTCGTGTAGAGTTCCGGGTGGATCCCATGTGGTGTCCATCTCGTGAACTCCCCCAGGGCAGGAATGCAGCAAGGGTCAGCGGGCTCTGGCAGGTACGTGGGGTCCTTTCTTTATGCGGTCCTATACCGGTCTCGGGGTATATTGGGGCACGTTGAGCTAGCGAAAACTAACAAGTGATAACTCGCGCTAGTGGGAAGGAATCATTGTCATGGCTTTTGATGGCGTTTCAGTATCCGATGCGGTACGGGATCAAGTAGGGGCAAAGCTTAGCGAGCTGCAAGGCGAATACCAGGTGTTGCAGGCACGCGCTCTAAATTTAGATCTCACCCGCGGTAAGCCATCCAGCGAACAGCTTGATTTCGCAAACCCACTGCTAGGCCTGCCGGCACCGGATTATTTAGCTGAAGGTGGCATCGATACCCGCAACTACGGTGGTGGCGTTGGTATCACCGAGGTTCGTCGCCTTTGGGCGGATCTGCTTGGCGTTGCAGTAGAAAACGTGGTGGCAGCCGATGCTTCTTCGTTGAACATCCAGTTCGATCTGATTTCTTGGGCAATGCACTTTGGCACCCAGGATTCGGAACGTCCATGGTCGGAAGAGCCAGTACTGAAGTGGCTGTGCCCAGTGCCAGGCTACGACCGCCATTTCTCCATCACCGAGCACTTCGGCTTCGAGATGATCCCAGTTCCGCTGAACGAGGACGGTCCGGATATGGATGTCGTCGAAAAGCTCGTTGCTGCCGATCCGCAGATCAAGGGCATGTGGAACGTACCGGTGTTCTCGAATCCTACGGGGGTCACGTATAGCGAAGAGGTGTGCCGTCGCCTGGTATCGATGGAAACCGCAGCGCCTGATTTCCGCCTGATCTGGGATAACGCCTACGCGGTGCATACGCTTACCGACGAATTCCCTCACAACCACAATGTTTTCGAGTGGGCCCGGGAGGCTGGCAATCCAAACCGTGTGTGGAGCTTTGGTTCTACTTCGAAGATCACGTTCGCGGGCGCTGGTGTGGCGTTTTATGTTTCCTCGCCAGAAAACATTGCCGATTACGTGCAGCACGCATCGATCCGTGGCATTGGCCCGAACAAGGTCAACCAGCTGGCTCATGTGAAATTCTTCGGCGATGTGGAAGGTGTGCGCACACAGATGCGCCGTCACGCACAGTCTTTGGCACCGAAGTTCGATGCTGTTCTGGAGATCCTGAACCGTCGCTTGGGCGAATTTGGGATCGCAGAGTGGACGCAGCCCGAAGGCGGCTACTTCATCTCCCTCGATGTGGTTGATGGCACCGCAAGCCGCGTGGTGGAACTAGCCCGCGAAGCTGGTATTTCGTTGACCTCCGCTGGTTCGTCGTTCCCACTGCGTAAGGATCCAAACGACCGCAACATCCGCTTGGCTCCATCGTTGCCACCAATTGAAGAGCTGCAGACCGCTATGGACGGTGTGGCAACTTGCGTGCTGCTGGCAGCAGCGGAGAAGTTCGCAGGATAGTAGTTCGCCGGCTAGCTTCCGGCTAGTCGCGCGGCTGCTGTAAATCCGTGGCTCTGCCTAAACTGGGTGCCGATGAATACTCAGCAGACCGTACAGTGGCTCAAGCACCTCCTACCCGGCGAGCCTAAGCTTTCGCAGGATTCGGCCGGTGGTGCGGAATCGGGACGTCATGCCAAATCAGCGCCCGAGGTATCCGTAAGCACCGCAACGTTCGCCGTGGACGAAGCAGGCCAATATGCGGTGGCTACCACCTCGCTTGGCGAAATCGATTGTGGCCTACGCATGGATGATGGCACCGATGTGCGAGTGGAATTGCTTTTCATGGGTGCCGATCCTTGGCCAGTGCGCGAGATAGCCACCGCCGCTGGCGAAGTGGTTGCCACCGATCCACTGAGCAATTCACCGATGCCAGGGCGGGTCTTTGCCGACCTGCTGGCTGATTCAGAAGTTGACGGCACAAAGATCACCACTGTGCACCTGCTGTGTGTGCCTCCGTTTATCTGGGAGCAAGGGGTGCCGCATCTGCGGGAAGAGGGGACATCCCAGCTGACGACGATTACTCAGCTCGTGCCGATCACTCCGGCGGAACTTAGCTGGCTGCAGGCGCATAGCTCTGGCAATGTGGCGGTTGCAACGCAAGAATTAATGGAAATTTTCCGCGCTGCACAGCCGAATTTATTGGATTTAGCCCGCGATAGCGTGGTGGGGGTTTAGCGGTAGGGTAGGTCGCGTGGCACTGTACAGGAAGTATCGTCCGTCGTCGTTTGCGGAAGTAGTCGGCCAAGATCACGTAACCAAGCCATTGTCTGTGGCTTTGGAGTCTCGTGACGCCTCTGGTCGCCCAGATCGCATCAACCATGCGTATCTGTTTTCCGGCCCGCGTGGCTGTGGCAAAACGTCGTCGGCACGCATCTTGGCGCGCAGCCTGAACTGCGTCGAAGGCCCTACCGCCACCCCGTGTGGGAAGTGTGCCTCGTGCCGTGCGCTAGCGCCGGGCGGTCCGGGCAACTTGGACGTCGTAGAGCTCGACGCCGCCTCGCACAATAGCGTTGATGACATGCGTGAGCTGCGAGATACGGCGATTTATCAGCCGGCAGAATCGCGCTACCGCATTTATGTAATCGACGAGGCGCATATGATTTCGGCGCAGGGTTTCAATGCGCTGTTGAAGATCGTCGAGGAGCCACCCGAGCATCTGATCTTCATTTTCGCCACCACCGAGCCCGAGCGCGTGCTGCAGACGATTCGTTCCCGTACCCACCACTATCCGTTCCGTTTGCTAACGCCACCAGATATGCGCGGGCTACTCGAGCGCGTAGTGGAAAGCGAAAGCGTGCAGGTAGCGCCCGATGTGTATCCGCTGGTGATCGGTGCTGGCGGGGGTTCGCCTCGTGATTCGTTGTCGGTGCTAGATCAGCTAGTCGCAGGTGCTGGCGACGATGGGGTGACTTACGACGAAGCTGCACAGATTCTCGGTGTAACCGATAAATCTGTGTTGGCTGATGCAGTATCCGCGTTGGCTGCTTCGGATCGGGCAGCGTTGTTTGGTGTGGTGGATCGGGTGATTGTCTCTGGGCAGGATCCACAGCGCTTTGCTGCAGATTTGTTGACGCGCATTCGTGATTTGTTGGTGCTTTCTGCAGTGCCCGATGCTGCTGATGCCGGGTTGGTGGATATTCCAGAAGACCAGCTACCGGAAGTGCGCGAGCAAGCCAGCAGTATTGCGGTGGGTTCTTTGACGCGTTTCGCCCAGATCTTGGATGAAGGACTGGAGCGTTTCCGTGGTGCTACTTCGCCACGGCTGTTGCTGGAAGTCATGGCAGCACGGATGTTGTTGCCTGGGGCTGAGCAGTCTGTAGAGGCACTATGGCAACGGGTGGAATCGCTAGAGCGTGGTGAGCGTAGTAGTGGCAGTGGTGCTGTTGCTGCAGGTTCGGGTACTCAGGCACCGGCGCCGGTACAGCAAGCTCAAGCGCAACCGGCACCAACAGCTGAACAAGCGCCAGAGTTTTCCGAAGACGAACTGAAGAATCTAAGCCCACTCCAGCGGGCACGGCTGCGTAGCAAGAAAGCTGGCGATTTTGCTCGATCACAGATGCCGAGTGCTGCCAGCAGTACTGCACCTGCAGCACCTGCAGCGCCTGCAGCTATACCAAAGGATCTGGCAGAAGATGCAGGCGCAGATACGGCCGCCACATCGCCTAAAGAAGTAGCCGCAAAGGAGTCGGCGCCACAAGAACCGGCACCAAAGCCACAGGCCAGTGCTAGCGGTGGCAACTCGCGGTTAGATCAGTGGCAAGCTGCTAAGGAGGCGTCGCGCCGGGCGCAGGAATTGGCTCGTCAGCAAGATCGAATTGAACGCGAACGTATTGCTAAGCAGCAGGAAGCTGCGCAACGAGCAGCTGAAGGTCTGCCTGCAGAGCCAGAGCAAGAAGCAGCATCCGATGCGGGGTACGAACCACAGCCAGAGGCTAAGCCTGAACAGCCGGCAACCTCGGAAATCGACGCTGTGTCAGAAGCATCAGAAGTTGAAGCTGAGGATCCAGCCTCAGACACCTTTGACAATGCTTCGCAGAATCAGCCCGAGCCGGCAGAGCAGCAAGAGCCACAGCAAGAGCCACAGCAAGAGCACCAACTAACCGTCGAGAGCTTGACCAGCCAATGGCCAAAAGTTCTAGAGTCCATCAGTGGACAGCACGCCACAGCGGCGCGGGTGCTTGCCACCCAAGCCCGTCCGGTTGCAGTCGATGGCAATCAGGTTTTCTTGCAACACCACACTGGGGCCCTAGCCAACCGGTTGAGTACGCCAGAGTATTCGCAGGCCTTAAGTGCAGCGATTGAATCGCAGGTTGGTGTCGCGGTTTCCTTGGATATCAGTGTGGGCAGCGGACGTGGCTCAAAACCACAGCCAGAGCGCACGGCAGAGCAACCAACTGCGTCCGCTGAATCGTCGTCGGCAGCTAAGCCGGAACCAGCTAATCCGGAACCAGCTAAGCCGGCAACACCGGAACCAGAAGCGAAACAGCAACTGAAACCAGAACCAGAGCCTGCACCAAAAGCAGACCCGCAACCCGAGCCAGTGGACGAAGTCCCTCTTCCCCCGGAACCGGAAGAAGACGAGTACTACGACATCGACGATTCCCCCAGCGAAGTAGAACACCGCGACCAACGCGAGGTGGTACTGGACTTATTGGCCTCTGAGCTGGGCGCACGCCGCGTAGAGATGTAGGCAAAGTTCACCGGCGCCAGTTAATCCGCGCAAGACTGTAGTCTGATACGGAAAAAATTTACGAAAGGATTTTCACTTATGTCTCAGCCCGATATGAACGACATCATGGCTCAAGCCGCACAGATGCAGGCAAAGCTGCAGGAAGCGCAGCAGGAAATCGTTAATAGCCAGGTCACCGGTGCTGCTGGTGGCGAGCTCGTGCAGGTGACGATGCAAGGCTCTGGCGAGGTAGTCAACGTCAAGATCGATCCGAAGGTGGTAGACGCTGACGACGTAGAAACCCTCGAAGACCTCGTGCTCGGCGCCTTCCAAGATGCCACCGCTAAGTTGCAGCAGCTTGCCGACGAAAAGATGGGCCCACTTGCCCAGGGCTTCGGCGGACTAGACCAGCTGGGCTTCTAAGGAATACGAGTATTTAGAAGACTTATGGAAGCGACTGGAAGTCGCTTGAAAATCAGTAGAAGCCACGTAGCTAGAAGTGCGAAGGTACTGGATTGTTTGAAGGTCCGCTGCAGGATTTGATCGATGAATTTGGCCGACTACCAGGTATCGGGCCAAAAAGCGCGCAACGAATTGCGTTTCACCTGGTAAAGGCAGATCCAGAGGATCTCGCCCGGCTCTCTGCAGCTTTAGACGCAGTGCGTGGCGGCGTCGATTTTTGCCGTGTCTGCGGCAATATCTCCGCTGGTGAATTGTGCAACTACTGCGGTGACACGCGTCGCGATGCCACAGTTATCTGCGTGGTGGAAGAAGCCCGCGACATTCAAGCAATCGAACGCACTGGCGAATACCTTGGCAGATATCACGTGCTCGGGGGCGCGTTGGATCCTCTCGGCGGGATTGGTCCGAATCAGCTGAATGTACGGCTGCTCTTGCAGCGCATCGGTGGCGTGATCGAAGATCAGCCAGAGGTATCCGAAGTTATCATCGCCACCGACCCCAACACCGAAGGGGAAGCCACAGCCAGCTACCTTGGCCGGCTGCTCAAAGACTTCCCAGACCTACGAGTAACCAGGTTGGCCTCCGGCATGCCTTTGGGTGGGGATTTGGAATTCGTCGACGAATTGACACTCTCCCGCGCCTTGCAGGGGCGGCTCGTTATTTAGCGTTCGCTGCGAGGGCGTGGTTTCGAGTTAATGCGCTCTTCACGCAGCTTATCGATCACGCCGAAAGCGGGATCTTCCAGTGGCGGCAGCTCACTAGGCTTTACGCCTAAGGCTTTAGCCAGCAAGGCGTCGGCGACTTCAGGGTTGCGTGCCAAAAATGGCCCGTGCATGTAGGTAGCCAGGATGCTGCCTTGAGTTGCGCCTTCCGCACCAGCATCATCGCCAGTGTTACCAATGCCGCGCACCACTTTCGCCAATGGCTGCGCATCGCCGAACAATTCGGTGCGGCCCATGTGGTTTTCAAAGCCCGTCAATTTCTTGGCCAAGCCCCACGAACCGGAAGGCTCAGTGACCAATTCACCGATGGCACGAACTTCCAGTGGGCTAGTAGTGCAATCGATCAGCCCCAGGCCATCGATATCTTTTCCGCCAGCCCGGAACTTATGGCCCAGGATTTGGAAACCAGCACAGATAGCCAGGACTGGCCGACCGGCTGCTACCGCGCGAGCTAGACCACCGTCGTTAGCTAAATGCTCCGCAGCGATGGACTGTGCGACGTCCTCTCCGCCACCCAGCGTGTATAGATCCAAGTCATCCGGCACAGCATCGCGCAGGCGAATCGGCGTGAACTCGGCTTCGATACCGCGGCGTCGGGCACGCTCGCGCAGCACCAAGGCATTGCCATCATCGCCGTAAGTACCCAGGACATCTGGCAAAACTAACCCGATTGAGAGCTTCTTCATGTCAGCGTCCTTCCTTGTTGGATTCGGCCTTGTCGGCGCGCGACCTTTCCACGTCCTTCTTCAGATCACGGAAAGCGGTGTAATTAGCCAGTACCTCGATGCGAGTGCTGGGAGCCTGCTTAATCGCGGTGAGTGGATCGTGGACCAGTTCATGCTGGATGTTGGCGTAGAGCAAACGCACGGAAAGATCGGTGCCGCGTTCACCGGCGGCGAAGACCGTCAAGCCATCGAAATCCTCGAAGCGCACATCCCACAACCAGGAGAGATCCTCGCCATCAGCCACATGGCCGTTGACAGCGATCACCACTGAATCAGCATCACGATCAATCATCGACAATGCTTCTTGCCAACCAGCTGGGTTCTTAGCCAGCAGCATGCGTACTTGCTTGTCATCTACTGGAACCGTGGAGTAGCGGCCAGCAACATTATCCACGCCCTCGGTGGCGTGCAGTGCCTCAGGCACTCCGGCGCCTAGCACCGTTGCAGCAGCGGCAGCCATCGTAGCGTTACCGCGGTTGGCTGCCCCGGGGAGGGTGAGGTTCAGCTCGATTGGGGTGGTGCTGGCAGCATCTCCAACCAGTACACCTTCGTCAGTGATGATCCAATCTGGCTTCGGACGGCGGAACTCAGCCCCGTCCGGCAGCTGCTTCACCGCAAACCAATCGCCATCACTGCTGATAATCGGACCACCGGTGCGCGGACAGCTAGTAGCGTCATTCGTCCAGCCCGCACCAGCCGAGACCCAAATAACTTTCTTCGCATCCCAAGCCGCAGACGTAATCAGCGGATCATCGCAATTCGCCACGATGGTGGCTTGTGGATTGCTATCGACGGCACGTCGTAAAGCACGTTCAATCTTGTTGATCTCTCCGACGCGATCGAGCTGGTCGCGCGACAAATTCAACAAAACCAGAACTTCAGGTTTCAGATCCTCGGCGATGTGTGCGACGTGAAGCTCGTCGACCTCTAGCACCAGCGCATCCGCATCCGGATTAGCCAGCAGAGCCGAAATCACACCGGCGTCCATGTTGTCGCCGCCATCGTTAGTAGCCACGGTGGCGGGCACGCCCTCGCGCACGGCAGCAGCCAACATGCGCGTAGTGGTGGACTTGCCGTTGGTACCCGTAACAATCGCAGCTGGGCGACCTTTGCCAAGCATTGCCAGAATATGAGGATCGATCTTCTGCGCCACCAAGCCACCGATCATGCCACCGGCACCACGGCCAGACTTCCTACTTGCCCAGGTAGCCAATCGAGCCGCCGAGGTAGCTAACTGCCCCCGGGCGCGCGGTACAAACCCCTGTCTGGAACTACTAGTCATGGCAGTTAATTGTAAGGATATTTGCCAGGAAATTCGAAGACCTTAAGCGGATCGCGAACCGGGAAGCGGGAACCGGCAATCACCAACTGACAACCGCTAAGCCGCCTACGACGTCATTTCACGTAGCAGACGCAAAAACGCCTGATCGCTAACAATCGGGATGTTCTTCCGGCTGGCGTGCATCGCTTTGCCGGTGAGCTCTTCCGGGGTTACCGTTACCGGCTGATTGCACACCAACAGCGATAGTTCGCGCGTGACCTTCGGCGTATACGTCAACCCTGCAGCTACCGCCTGGTTTACCAATTCCTCGGGTGGAATTTCGGTTTGCTCTGCCACCGAAAACTCCATGCCCGTAACCAACTGTGAACCCGGCTGATACACGCCCGGATTCTCAATCAACCGTGGTGCTTTCGTGGCATCCAACAACGCTTGCGGTACTTGCAGACCCACCTGATCCGCATTCAATTCCACCAGCGTATGGCTGCTGAACTGGGTGTTGTTGTGCAGTTCGGCACTAATCCCGGCTACATCGGCAGCTTCGGTAGCAAAGCCGCCCTGCGCGCGAAATAGGTTTGCGATCAGGCGCACGTCGTCAGCGGTACGCGCTGCTTCTTGCTTCCGGGCACTACCCGCCACCGCCGGCTGATCACTCGCGCCGTAAAGCCCCGCCACGGCACGCAGGCGCGTATCGGAAAAATGCCGACCCTGACGATATCCCGTCGCACACGTATCCACGACCAGCTCCGGGGTGAGCTTCGGAAGCTGATTACGCTGGCGCGCACGATTATTTCCGCGCCGGTTCCGATTATTCTTCTTTGCTTGTCGACGGGCCTTATCCGCCTCATGAGCAATGAAACCCCAGCTAAACGGCGCATTGTGAACCAAAAGAATACGTCCGGAAATCACACGGTTCAGCTTGGCCAGGATGCGGCCCATCCGCGGTGAATTAGCCAGATCTGCGCTCGTGAGTCCGTGCAGATGTGCCGGACCTGGATCCTCATCGATGCGCAAAGTGGTGTGCCAATAATCAATCTCGTTGCCCTGGGCATCAAAAGTGGCCGCCCCAATCGCCACCAAACGCGCAGTGGTGGGGTGGATCCCGGAGGTCTGGATGGCAACTGCTACATAAGGAGCTTCAGCAGGGCTAGCCACGTGATTCTTTGGGCGGCGATTTTGCTGGTTTTGCGAGGTTTGCTGCTGCTGGCGCTGCTGGCGTTGCTGTTGCTGGCCTTGCTGACTTTGCTGACCTTGTTGTTTAGCCTGATTTGATTGGTTAGGTTGTTTGCGCTTACGACGACGCCGCCGGCGCCGCGGCTGTGGCGACGACTGGGCGGAAGGTGAATCGTCGTGTGAAGTCATGGCTATAAGGATAACTGCTGTATCCAATTCGATGGGGTACCCATGAAGGGGCAATTTCTGGGGGTGGCTTAAGAAAATGTGGTCTATCTTTCATAAAACTCAAAAGGTAAGGTTGATCTCAAACTGCATCATGTATCGAAAGGAAGTTTTTCTCATGCGCTCTAAGAAAACTCTGACGGCCGCGGTAGCAGCCGGCATGATTCTTGCCGCTCCAGGGTTTGCCTTCGCAGCAGATGGTGATGAAGGCACTGAAGCTGCGGTGACCTCCACTGCAACCGTTACCGAGACTGCCGAGCCAGCCGCTGATGAAGGTGGCAATGGCCAGGGCGACAATGGTGGAGCTACCGAAGGCAGTAGTGAAAACGGCAGCAGCAACGAGGGTGCTGGCGCAGGTTCGGATGCCGGTGCAGACGGAGGCGACACCAACGGCGGTGATTCGGACGAAGGTGCCGCCAACGGTGGTGATTCCGAAGCTAAGCCAGAAGAAAAGCCAGGCGACGAAAAGCCAGCTGATGGCAAGCCTGCCGACGAAGGCTCCGACAAGGGTGAAGCTGGCAAGGACGCCGAGAAGAAGGATGCCGAAAAGAAGGACGGCTCTGGCAAGGAATCCGGTAAGGACGATGCCAAGAAGGACGGCTCCCATAAGGATGGCGCCAAGAAGGACGGCTCTGGCAAGGACGGTGCCAAGAAGGACGGCTCCCACAAGGATGGCGCTAAGAAGGATGGCTCCGGCAAGGAGAAGTCCGGTGAAAAGGGCGGCGAGAAGGGTGGCAACTTCCTTGCTGCAACTGGCGTGAAAGCCGGCACGATTGGGTTGGCAGCTGTAGCGCTACTTGGCGCTGGCTTTGTTCTTGTCCGTCGCTTTGGCACGAACTAGTTAGCGTCAACCAGTTGGCACCAACTAGAATTGGTGCCATAACCGCATACTCAAAGCCTTATTGACCGCATCCGCTACTAGGAGCGGTAAGAGCCCGGTACATTCAATTTTCCATGGCGATGTGCCGGGCTTTTGCGATGCACGAAACTCGCACAGCCCCAACATAATCTCGCTCACATTTCCAGCAGTATCCAGTAGCATCGAGATTATGACTAAGGATGTAAAGCAGCAGGTAGCAGCTGAAAATATGGCTGATAAAACAGCTGAAAATGCAGCTGAAGCCACCAAGCCCTACTACGTAGTGGTGATGGGAGTTAGTGGCAGCGGTAAGTCCACCGTAGGGGCTGCACTATCTGAGCTAATGGAACTCACGTTCGTCGATGGCGATGACTTCCACCCCCAAAGCAACATCGACAAAATGAGCCAAGGCATTGCGCTTACCGACGAAGACCGTTGGCCATGGTTAGCAGAAGTCGGCGCCTGGCTCGGCGCGCAACCCGAAGGTGGCATCGTCGCTTGCAGCGCGCTGAAGAAGAGCTACCGTGATGCGATCCGCAACGCTTGCCCAGAAGCAGTGTTCGTTCACTGCACTGGCAGCAAAGAACTCCTTACCGAACGCATGACCCAGCGTACGAAGCACTTCATGCCAGTACACCTATTGGATTCTCAGTTGGCCACCCTCGAGGCCTTGGAACCAGAAGAGCCCGGCGCCGATTTCGATATATCGGACGCGCCGGGCGTAGTGGCAGCACGCATGCGTGCTTGGATTGAAGGCGCTTAGGCTAGCGCCTCGTTGGATGGCTGCTCAGCCTATAGCAAAGCGCTAGCGCCGTAGAGCACCATCACAATGGCAAAGCCAATTACAGAGATGAGGGTCTGGTTGACCGTCCAGGTCTTTAACGTGGTTGCGGTATCCATGCCCATCAGGCGGCCGACCAGCCAGAAGCCAGAGTCGTTCACGTGAGAAGCAATCACACAGCCTGCGGCGGTTGCTAGCACGATCAAAGCCAGCTGGAGTTCAGAGAATCCACCGGCTTCTACAGCTGGCGCCATCAAAGCAGCAGCGGTAGTCAGCGCCACGGTGGCACTACCTTGTGCCACACGAAGAGCAGCAGAAATCAGGTAGCAGGCCAGGATCACTGGGATGCCCAGGCCGTCCATAGATTCAGCCAAAGCGTCACCGATACCAGAGGTACGCAGCACGCCACCGAACATGCCACCTACACCGGTAATCAACACCACCGAGCAGATTGGCCCCAAGGCGCCATCCATCGAACGCTCAATTGCACTGCGGGTCACGCCGCGGCGCGTACCCAGCAGCACCATCGCTGCCAAGGTAGTAATCAGCAAAGCAATTGGAGTCTGGCCGAGGAACTGTAGGAACTGCACCCAGGTGGCGTCGCCATCAACGCTGCCCATGGTTACCGCAGTATTCATGCCGGTGTTACCGAAGATCAGGATCATCGGCAGCAGCAAGATAGCAATCACGGTGCCAGGGCTAGCTGGATTCTGTGGCAGATCTTGGTCTTCTTGCTTTGAACCCAACAGCAAGTCTGGCACTGGAAGTGGGTACTTCTTGCCCAAGAACTGGCCCCACAAGTAACCGGAGACGTACCAGGTAGGCAAAGCAACCACCAGGCCGAGTAGCAGGATCAAGCCCACATCGGCGCTGTAGAATTCTGCTGCCGAAACTGGGCCGGGGTGTGGTGGCAAGAACACGTGCATTACCGAGAATGCACCAGCAGCTGGAATACCGTAGGCCAGAATTGGGCCGTTCAAACGGCGTGCCACAGCGAAGATCACTGGCAGCATCACAATCAGGCCGGCGTCAAAGAAGATGGGGAAGCCCATGATCAATGAGGCCACACCCAGTGCGAAAGGTGCGCGGTCTTCACCAAAGCGTGCAATCAAGGCATCCGCCAGCGCTTTCGCACCACCGGAGTTTTCTACTAGACGTCCCAGCATGGCACCAAGGCCGACCAACAAAGCTACCGACGCTAGGGTTTTGCCGAAGCCATCAGTCAGAGTTGGCACGATACCTACCAGCGGAATACCCGCTGCTAGAGCCGTAAGAATAGAGACAGTGAACAGCGTGATAAACGCGTGAATTTTCAGGCGGATCACCATGATTAGGATCACCGCAACGGCTGCGGCTGCGATTGCTAGCAGCGAGCCGGTTGTGAGAGTTGGCTCCCATGTTTCCATCAATAAAATCCCTTGCATTATTGCGAGACAAGGCATGAAAAATAGCGCCGCCAAAGACAATGAAAAAGTTGGCAACGCATTTTCATAGTTAGGGTACCCAACTAGATTAGCGCCTCACATGCGCAAGCGGAGGCAGAAAATCACAGAAATCTTCTAAGAAATTTGAGCGCGATTTACTGCCGAAGCCACAGCCTTCAACGAGGCGTAAGTAATCGATCCAGCAATGCCACAACCCCACACCTTGGTGCCGTTAATTTCTGCCAACACGAAGGCTGCGGCCTCTGCATCGTCGCCAGAAGTACGCGCGTGCTGCGAGTACTCTTGCACATCCACATGGATGCCCAGCTTCGTTAATGCATTCGCGTACGCAGCCAGCGGGCCGTTACCAGTGCCGTCGATATGCGTATCTTCGCCGTTGTAGATCACGTGCGCGCTGATGCGAGTGTCATCGGCATCCACCTGAGGCGAATCCACTGTGATGGAGATTTGCTCCAATGGCTGCTGGCGATCCAAGTACTCACCAGCGAAAATATCCCACATAGCCTTGGAGTTGACCTCGCCGCCTTCAGCATCGGTAACCGCCTGCACCACGGAAGAGAACTCCACCTGCATGGCACGCGGCAGGTTCAAGCCGTGATCGGTCTTCATGATGTAGGCCACGCCACCCTTGCCGGACTGCGAGTTCACGCGAATCACAGCCTCGTAGCTGCGTCCCACATCCTTCGGATCGATTGGCAAGTATGGCACTTCCCAGGTGACGTTGCTCAGCTGCTCGTCGGTGACATCGCGCAGGTGCGCGCCTGGGCGGACGCGCTCGGCCATGGCATCCAAGCCCTTGTTGATCGCGTCCTGGTGTGAGCCCGAAAACGCGGTGAATACCAGGTCGCCACCATATGGGTGCCGCTCTGGCACGCGCAGCTGGTTGCAGTATTCCACCGTGCGGCGGATCAGGTCGATATCGGAAAAGTCGATCTGTGGGTCGATGCCCTGGGTCAACAGATTTAAGCCCAAGGTCACCAAGCAGACGTTGCCGGTGCGTTCACCATTGCCGAATAAGCAGCCTTCGATACGATCAGCGCCAGCCAAGAACCCCAGCTCTGCTGTGGCTACACCAGTGCCACGGTCATTGTGCGGATGCAGCGACAAGATGATGGAATCGCGACGCTCCAAATTGCGATCCATCCACTCAATCGAATCCGCATATACATTCGGGGTGATCATCTCTACGGTAGACGGCAGGTTGATGATGATCGGATTGTCTGGAGTGGGCTCCATAACAGCGGTTACCGCATCGCAGACTTCCTTCGCATATTCCACTTCGGTGCCGGTGTAAGACTCTGGTGAATATTCCCAGCGCCAAATCGTCCCCGGATAATCTGCAGCAATATCTTTAATCAGCTGGGCAGCGTCGGTAGCGATCTTCTTAATCGCTTCCTTATCTTTACGGAAGACTACTTCGCGCTGCAGGGCAGAGGTGGAGTTATAGAAGTGCACGATTACGTTCGGCGCCCCTTCGCACGCTTCGAACGTACGACGGATCAAGTGCTCGCGGGCTTGCACTAATACTTGGATCGTCACGTCGTCGGGGATCATGCCCTTTTCGATGATCTCGCGTACAAAGTTGAAGTCCGTCTGCGATGCAGAAGGGAAACCAACCTCAATCTCTTTGAAGCCCATCTGCACTAACAGCTCGAACATGCGTCGTTTGCGCTCTGGGCTCATCGGATCGATCAATGCTTGGTTGCCATCGCGCAGATCCACCGCACACCACTGAGGTGCCTTGGTGAAACGACGCGAGGGCCACGTGCGATCCGGCAGATCGAAGTCTTGTACCTCAACGTCGTAAGGCTGGTAGCGCTTCGCTGGCATCGCAGAATTACGTTGTTTATTCCACGCAGCCTGGCCTTCCGGGATTTCGCCGGCTGGCTTAGTTATTACAGATGGTGCGGAAATATATGCGTCGTTAGTGGAGATAGAAGTCATGGGAGCCTCGTCAACTAGTGGAAATCAGGTAGCAGGGATGTGATCGGCACATGGCAAGCTCCGCGACGGGGAGCCAATCACCACACTGCAATATCTTGGCAATATCTCGGAGATATCTCAGCGATACGTTGCAGTTGAACTAGGCCCCGTCGCGGCATACTAGTAGTCGGCGCTGCGGCCGAGTGCCACGAGGGAAATTCATACCAAGCAGAATAACCGCGCCCGGGGAAGGTAAATCAAGTTTTCCCCAGAAAATGCTTGCGACGACGGCTATTTCCACACTTTTGGGGGTAATCCTCGGTAGCCCACGTGGAGTAGTTTCCGTCACAGGGCGAGCTAGCCGGTTCGAGATAGTTCTACACAGACCGCCGCGGCCTTACCTAGAGCGCCACGGCCTTACACAGCCCTTACACAGACCGCCGCGACAGTTCGGCCACCGACCACACCATCGCAGCCATCGCGCCGAGCAGCAGGATCCATTCCAAGCCAGCTGCTTGGAAACGCTCACCCAACAGCAGGTAGCCCAGCACGAAGGCAACGATGGGTTCTACGCTGGTCATTGACGGTAAAGAGGCCTCTAGGCTGGCGGCATTAAACGCGGCTTGCTGTACCCACACGCCAGCCAGCGATAAGAAGATCAGCAGCCATAATTCCCAGGACAGCACCATGGAGCTCAACCCCTGGTGGGTATAAACATCCACCACGGCCTTGGACAGTACGGCTACGAATCCGTAGAGCCATCCCGTCGCCACACCCAAAAGCAGTGCTTTACGACGTCGCGGGCTGTGATCGGCCGTCCAGTACAGCAGGGCGAAGATTAAGGTGCCAACGAGGAACGCGGGCAGCCACACCCAGATGCTGGCGCTAGCTTCACCCGGCAGCGGGCGACCACTGATCACAATGATGGCAACCGTGCCGGTGAGCACAGAGGCCCAAAAGAGTTCGCCGCGCGAGATCGCTTGCCCAGAGAATTTCGCAGCTAGCGGCAGGGTAAACATCAATTTCAGCACCAGCAAGGGCTGCACTAGCAGCAACGTGCCGAAAGCTAAAGCGGCGATTTGTAGTGCGTATCCCGTCATCGCCAACAGCACCCCTGCCCACCAAATTGGTGAGGCAATTACTCTATGCACGCCGGCGGAAGTTGAGGCGCCAGAGGGGATGGTGCTGGAGAGGCGGTGGCGTATCACCGTCCCCCACGCGATGGTAAGGGCCGATCCGAGACCGAATATGATCGCGATCAGCTCATTGTGCACGCTGGATAGCTTAGCGTATGGACTGTTACTATACAGTGAATGTTGATCGACCGTTGTGATCGGAATGGGGTCTAGGACTATGGCGTTAGTTGTCCAGAAGTACGGTGGTTCATCGTTAGAAAGCCCCGAGCGCATTCGCCGGGTTGCCGAACGCATTGTCGAAACAAAGAAGCAAGGCAACGACGTAGTGGTGGTTTGCTCCGCAATGGGAGACACCACCGACGAGCTACTGGATCTAGCCAAGCAAGTAAATCCTGTTCCCCCTGGCCGTGAGATGGATATGTTGCTCACCGCCGGCGAGCGTATTTCGAACGCTTTGGTGGCAATGGCGATTGCAAGTTTGGGTGCTTCGGCTCGTTCGTTTACTGGCTCGCAGGCTGGTGTGATTACTACCGAGCGCCATGGAAACGCGCGCATCGTAGAGGTCACCCCAGGCCGAGTGCAGGACGCTATCGACGAAGGGCACATCTGCCTGGTTGCCGGCTTCCAGGGTGTGAACCGTGAAACTAAGGATGTCACCACGCTGGGTCGTGGTGGATCCGATACCACCGCAGTCGCGCTTGCAGCTGCACTGAATGCCGATGTGTGCGAAATCTATTCGGATGTGGACGGCGTTTACACCGCCGATCCGCGTATCGTCTCGAATGCGCAGCGGCTAGACAAAATTTCGTTTGAAGAAATGCTAGAGATGGCAGCCGTAGGTGCAAAGATTTTGCAGCTGCGCTGCGTAGAGTACGCCCGCGCGTTCGATGTGCCGTTGCGTGTGCGCTCGTCGTATAGCAATGAACCTGGCACCCTTGTTGATGGAGCTTTGGAGGATATTCCGTTGGAAGAAGCAGTTCTTACTGGTGTGGCTCACGACCGTTCGGAGGCGAAAGTCACCGTCATTGGTATCCCCGATGATCCAGGTCAGGCCGCAAAAATGTTCCGTGCCATCGCGGATGCGGAAATCAATATCGACATGGTGCTGCAGAACGTCTCGTCTGTGTCTGACAACCGCACCGACATCACCTTCACCTGCCCGCGCGAAGATGGCCCACGTGCCATGGAGCTGCTGAAGAAGCTGCAGATCGAAAACGGTTGGGAAGATGTGCTTTACGACGATCACGTGGGCAAAGTCTCGCTGGTGGGCGCAGGTATGCGTTCCCACCCAGGGGTTACCGCCACTTTCTGTGAAGCACTTGCCGATGCCGATATCAACATCGATTTGATCTCTACTTCTGAGATTCGCATCTCTGTGCTAATCAACGACATCGAGCTGGATAAGGCTGTTGCTGTACTGCACGAAGCTTTCCAGTTGGGTGGCGACGAAGAGGCGATCGTCTACGCCGGAACCGGACGCTAAGAAAAGGAGCATTTCTGTGACCACTATTGCTGTTGTTGGTGCCACTGGCCAGGTTGGCCGCGTGATGCGCTCGATTTTAGAAGAGCGCAATTTCCCAGCAGATACAGTTCGTTTCTTCGCTTCGAAGCGCAGTGCTGGCAAGACTTTGAAGTACGCTGGCAAGGAAATTGTGGTTGAAGACGTTGCTGCCACCTCTGATGAGGATCTCAAGGGCATCGACGTAGCTCTATTTTCTGCAGGCGGTAGCCTCTCGCGGGAGCAGGCTCCTCGCTTTGCTGCTGCCGGTGCCACTGTGGTGGATAATTCCTCGGCATGGCGCAAAGATCCAGAGGTGCCGCTGGTCGTTTCCGAGGTCAACCCTGATGCCCTGAAAGACATTCCGAAGGGCATCGTGGCAAACCCGAACTGCACCACCATGGCAGCGATGCCAGTGTTGAAGCCACTGCATGATGCGGCACAGCTGCAGCGCCTACGCGTGTCTTCCTACCAGGCAGTTTCCGGCTCTGGCTTGGCAGGTGTGCAGGCATTAGCTACCCAAGCTCGCGCTAACGAAGAAATTTACGAGCAGCTAGCTACCGACGGATCTGTGCTTCGCGCGGAAGATTTCGGACCATACGTGGCACCAATTGCCTTCAACGCGGTTCCTGTGGCCGGTTCCTTTGTGGACGACGGCTCGCTGGAAACCGATGAAGAGCAGAAGCTGCGCAACGAATCCCGCAAGATCCTGGATATTCCAGAGCTCGCAGTGGCTGGTACCTGTGTGCGTATTCCAGTGTTTACCGGCCACACTCTGGTGGTGCACGCTGAATTTGCGGATGCGATTTCAGTTGAGCAGGCTGAAAAGCTTTTGGCCGATGCTCCAGGTGTGCAGCTGGTAGACTTACCAAATCCAGTGGCTGCTACCGGCATCGATGATTCTTTGGTGGGACGTATCCGCCAGGATCAGTCCGTTCCTGAAGGCCGTGGCCTAGTAATGGTGATTTCCGGCGATAACCTGCGTAAAGGTGCCGCGTTGAACACTATCCAGATTGCTGAGCTGTTGGTGCAGAAGTAGAGACCATCTCTACAAGGTCTTTGCGGGCGCGAGCCACGCGAGACCGAATAGTACCTACGCGGCAGCCGGCAATTTCGGCGGCTTCCGCGTAGGAATAACCCAGAATCTGAGTAAGGATCAGAGCCTCGCGTCGCTCTGCTGCTAGTTGCTCGAGCAACACGCGCGCGTCGGCAAGCTCTGACCAAGACTCACCGGAACTCATTTGTTCGGTAGCTTCTTCTACTTCCACGGCGGCTTTACGGGGGCGAGCCATATCGTGGCGAACCGAATCTACCCACGCGCGACGCGCTAAAGACAACAACCAGGTGCGCGCCGACGAACGTGCCGCAAACCGGGGCAGAGCATCCATCACGCGCAGGTAGGTCTCTTGGGTGAGATCATCGGCACTTTCTGTGCCACCAAGATGAGCTACCAAACGCCATACATCCATTTGCGTGGCTCGGACGAACTCATTTAGGGCGGCGCGATCACCACGGCCAGCTTTTAAAGCAAGTTGGGTGATATGGGCGTCGTTATGGCCGTATTTACTGGTAGAGCTATTGATTTTGCTGTTGCCCGCACGCGGATCGTCGTCGGCAAGCTCTGAATGTGCAGCCTCGCGAAAAGCAGAAACGCCGCGGTGGCGCTGCTGTGATGATTGGCGGGGCTGCATCGGCATAGGCACAGCATAGCAGGCAATTTTGTTTAAGCCACCCTACATTTAGGCGGTTAGGTCAATAAATACTACCAATCAATAAGGGTGAGATAAATAGACAAATGCTTAAAAATGTGTAAAATCGAAGTCAGTCGCACCAATTATTCGTATGGAGGAGAGTAATGGCAGCCCAAAACCAGCCAAATCCACAAGATAAGTACGAAGGTAGCCTGTCTGGCACCACTCGTCTGAACGGTGCTCCGGTTCCAACCGAGCAGCACTCGATTACCACCGGTCGCCAGGGCAGCGTCAGCTTGCAGGACATCCACCTGGTAGAAAAGCTGGCTCACTTCAACCGTGAGCGCATCCCAGAGCGCGTAGTACACGCAAAGGGTGGCGGTGCTTTCGGTGACTTCGTAGTTACGAACGACGTTTCCAAGTACACCAAGGCTGCTTTGTTCCAGCCAGACACCAAGACTGAAATGCTGCTGCGTTTCTCCACCGTTGCTGGCGAGCAGGGCTCCCCAGACGGCTGGCGTGACGTTCGTGGTTTCGCTCTGAAGTTCTACACCACTGAGGGCAACTACGACATCGTGGGTAACAACACCCCTGTGTTCTTCATCCGCGACGGCATCAAGTTCCCAGACTTCATCCACTCGCAGAAGCGCCGCCCAGACACCGGTCTGCGTGATGCAAACATGCAGTGGGATTTCTGGACTTCTTCCCCAGAGTCTGCGCACCAGGTGACCTACTTGATGGGTGACCGCGGTATTCCAAAGACCTGGCGCAACATGGACGGCTTCGGCTCCCACACCTACCAGTGGATCAACGAAGCTGGCGAGCGCTTCTGGGTGAAGTACCACTTCAAGACCCAGCAGGGTTGGGAATTCCTGACCAACGAAGAAGCTGCAGAGCTTGTTGGCCAGAATGCAGACCACTCCCGTCAGGATCTGTTCGAAGCTATCGAGCGTGGCGACTACCCACGTTGGGACGTCAAGGTTCAGATCATGCCTTACGAGGAAGCTGCAACCTACAAGTACAACCCATTCGACCTCACCAAGATCTGGTCCCACAAGGACTACCCATTGATCGACGTGGGATACTTCGAGTTGAACCGCAACCCACGTAACTTCTTCGCTGAGATCGAGCAGGCTGCATTCGCTCCTGCAAACATGGTCCCAGGTGTTGGTTACTCGCCAGACAAGATGCTTCTGGCTCGTGCGTTCTCCTACTCGGATGCTCACCGCTACCGCTTGGGTGTAAACCACGACCAGCTGCCAGTGAACCAGCCAAAGTGCCCAGTGAACACCTTCAGCCAGGATGGTTACGGAACCTACCACTTCTCCGATCCATCCTTGCCAGTTCACGGCTCGAACGCTGCAGGCCGTGGCCCACAGGGTGATTCCGCAGCAGCTGCTGCAGAAGCTGGTTGCCCAGTGCAGTCCAACCATGCAGGTGAAGTAGACGCCACCACCTACGGCCAGTGGGATTCCCACGGCGAGGAAATGTACGCCGGTGCTTACATCAAGCACGAGGCTGACGACGACTTCGCACAGCCAGGCGACTTGGTGCGCAACGTGCTAGACGACGCTGCACGCGATCGCTTGGCCAACAACATCGTTGACGCTATGGCTGGCGTAAGCGACGAGATTGCAGAGCGCGTCTACCAGTACTGGACTGCTGTTGACGAATGGCTAGGCAACGAGGTTCGCACTCGCTTCGAGGCAACTAAGTAATCCAAGCCAGGTAACGCAGCTGACTAGCTCAGCGTAAGCGTTAGGGAAAGCGCCCTCTAGTGGCTATATGCCACGGGGGCGCTTTTTTGTTAGATATTCGATTTTGTTAGTTATTCGATCTCGCGATAGCGGAAACCAAGAGATGTCACGCCGCTGAGTGCTAGCAACATAAGCACTGGCATATCCAAAACTGCCACGAGGACTACGGCAGCGACAATCAAAATAGCATCGACCCATTGATCCCCACGGCGGTACGGTTTGCGATCTGAAGTTCTACCGGTTAACTGCGGCCAGAAGATCACTGTTACTAGGCACGCAGCGCCTAGCGCCATGACGAGAATCCCCGGAACGGCGCTGATCACCACATAAAGCACGATTCCCAGCACCATAATCACAGTGCCGGCGGTCTTTAGTCTTCTTTCCACAACTGGGATCCTCTGTCCTAGTGCCGTTTTATTGCCAGGAAGTAAGATTGCCGTTCCTTGAAACACATAGTATGCACATAGCTAAGGCCACCGGGGTAATAAACCCTGGTGGCCTTTAAGTCTGTGAGTCTAAATGCCAGCTCTTCCGGCACTACTCAACAGAGAATTACTCAGCGGAACCGCCAGCTGGAGCGTCTGCAACTACACCGTTGCCAGCGTTAACGTCTAGAACGTCTTCAACGGTAACGGTTTCGTTGTGAGAGTCGGTGACGGTGATGTCGAATGCGTCACGGCCGAATGGCAGGTTGATGTCGCGGGTTTCGAAGGAGAAGTTGATGTCTTCGCCTGCGAACTGCTCCAAAGCTGGGAATGGGGACTCGAAGGTAACGTCTGGCAAAGCCTCGACCAAAGCGATGATATTTTCCATGGCAGATGTCCTTTAAATTTAGGTGACTTGTAAAGGATGAAAGGTGTATCAAACGAATAAGGCTTAATGCGTCTAACAGTTACTGTTGCCTAATTCAAATGATGAAATCAGGTTAAATCAGTTCGGTGGAAGCTGCAATAGATATTGCGATATTTTTAGTAAATTACCCCCGAGGATTGATATGTCAACTAACATTGCATAGCTGTGACCTGCAGATCTAAGGTGGATTTAAGGTAATAAAAGCCTTCAGGGCAGGCGTGGCGGGGGTAATTCTGAATTAGAATTACAGTTTTGTGCTAAATGTAAAAAGTTTACATTCAAAATAGTTAGCAAAACTGCTTCAAAATGAAAACCACCATCATCCCGAAGGGGAGTGATGGTGGTTGAAATCGCTGTTTCTCGGCGAAAACAGAGAAGTGATCTTTACGCCTGGAAAGCTCCGAATGGGTTCAGGTTCACTGGGAAGCTAAAAGCAGAAGGTGCTGCTTCAGCGGCCTGCTCGGTTACAGCTGGATCTTCCACAGCTTCTTCAGCTGCAGTTGCTGCTTCTTCGGCAGCTGCTTCGTCAACTACCGGAGCCTCAGGTGCGGTTGCTTCAGCCTCAGTGGTGGCAGCTGCGTCAGCCTCGGAACCTGCTGCGTCTGCTTCTTCCGTGCCTGCTGCGTCTGCAGCAGCTTCGGTTACTACGGTGGTTTTGTTGGTGATGTCGTTTTCAACTTCAACGTTGTTGGAGTCGATTTCACCTTCGCCGATCACAACACCGAAGTCGAAAGCTTCACGGCCGAATGGGAAGTTAATATCGCCGAACTGTGGTCCGATGACGATGTCGTTTTCCGCAAAGCTATCCAGCTCTGGGAAAGGCGACTCTACGTTGATTACTACCAAAGGTCCGTCTGGTAGTGCTTCTAGTACCTCAACAATTGGGGTGACGTCCATATCCTCTTTACTTTCAAATACCGAGAAGCCAGTAAATTCGCGTGTAACTCCGCTTGTAGCCGTTGACTAAAGGGGGTAGTCAACGACTAAGCGGAGTTTTATGGGGTTAAGCGGTAGGGGGATTTACCGCTTAACGTTTTTAATTACTTGCCAGCTGCTACGCCGTTAGCTGCGTTGATGTCAGCGATGTCGGAAACAGTGGTGTTCTTGTCGTGGGAGTCCTTGACCTCGATGTCGAAGGCATCGCGACCGAATGGCAGGTTGATGTCGCGGGTGGTGACGCCGAAGTTGATGTCGCCGCCTGCGAACTGCTCTAGGGATGGGAATGGGGACTCGAAGGTAACGTCTGGCAAAGCCTCGACCAAAGCAACGATGTTTTCCATGGCGTAAGTCCTTTACAACTGTGAAAAAGAACGGAAGAACGAAAAGAATTATGCAGCCACCGCACCCGGCGACGCATGCAAAAGTAAGACTAAGCTGACACTGTGACTGGCGCAATAGCAGGTTTCGGTAATTTCTAGCTAGCCCCGGCTAATACGCAAAGGCGTTAATTTTTAACCGCTAATTAGTGATAGATAACTTATTAAAATATGCCCAGTAAGGACGCGATTTTTGCCCCTGAGCTGTTGTGTTAGTTTCTCCACGATAAATTAATCAAAGTGATCAACGTCACTATTGAGGCCTGGAATAATTTATAAAAATACCCCCACCCGGGGGTGGGGGAGATTGCAAGATCGCAACGCTTTACCGACGTTTTCTTACAAACCGAGCCTTCGTAGAGTCTTCTTTTGCCTCATTCGGGTCGTAGTCCTCTGCAGAACCATCACGAGCTCCAAGAGCAGCGCGACCAAGCATCTCTGAAGAAACCGAAGCGACTACCAAGATCGAAGCGATAGCCACCGCTGCGGTAACCACATCGCCAAAATCCACTACACCTTGAGAGATCTCCAGGATCAGGTTCGCAACGATTAAAAAGGGCACACCGACAGCAACCGCTGCCGAAAGCTGGTTCAAACGAACCAGAGCATCAGTGCTACGCCACATTGCGAAGAAGCCGCCCAGCAAATACAGCGAGCCACCAATGGTGAAAATAGCGAAGAGCACAGACCAAATGATGTTAACGATATCCATGGAAGTTACCTCCGTCCCCGGGACACTACGCGAGCCAAACCCACGGTGGATAGGATGCCCAGCAAGCCGGCCAGCAATGCGATGTCGAAGGTAATCGCAGTGTCACGCAGCATTGCAGTAGTGAGGAACACGCCCACCATTGCGTAGAAAACCACGTCGGCTACCACCGCGCGCGAAACGTTGCCGCGAACGCGGAACGCCAACACCACAGAGAGCACGAACGCTAAAGAGCAGATGGCAACTCCGATGCCAGCAACAATAGTGACGAAAGAGTCATTCATTTACTTAAGATCCCTCCTCAACCCTAGAGTTGCTTTTGGCTTCCCCGTAGACGATGTTGTCCAGTGGTAGCCCTTCTTCCGCTTCACGTGCCGTGCCCACTCGCGCACCTGCATCGGTGTCCTGATGCGGGGTGTATTCATCGAACAAGATGCCAGCCGGCCGAGGCAGCTGTTTCACGTCGGGAGCTAAACGCTCCTCCATGTCGTACAGCGAGTCGAACAATTCCTCTAGATCTGCGCCGAAAATGGCATGCACGATATAGAGATACTTGTGGCCGCCGAGGCGTTTGGCGTCGTCGGCAGCTAACTCGCGCGTACCCACTACCAACGTGCCAGGCGTCATGGAAATAGACGCGGAGTACGCGGTCAGCGCAAAATCAGAATCGATCCGCACGGGCAGGCCGATAAGCACAGGAGACTGTTTCTGATTCGGCCGCATCGTATCAATCACAACGGCGGTTGCGGTGCGCAAGATCTCTGTCATCAGCCAAATTGCGAACTTCACCGTATTGAAAAGTTTCATCGGTTAGTTGCCCTCCTGAGCTGGCACGTTATTCAAATGTCCATAGCCAACAGCTTCGTCTACGTTGCCCAGAGTTGCTTCCACGTAGGCAGGTACATCCACCAGCGATTCCGCGGCTGCCGACGTTGCCTCGGCCACCCAGCCCGCTCCTAGGAACATGCCCAAGCTGACCGCAGCAAGAACTGCGGAAGGAAGCGTCAAGCTGGTGCGCACCCGCAGGGAATCTGGCACACCCTGCATTGGGCGACCCCAGAACACGCCGTGCCACATGCGAACCATGCAGAGCAATGCGCCTAACGACGCAAGAACAATCGCAGTAATCGCCACGATAGAACGGGCGTCGCCGGTAGATGCCGCAGCGAAAACTACGCCGATCTTGCCGAACACACCGGAAAACGGCGGGAAGCCCACAATCGAGAAGGCCATCGCAGCCACGATCCACGAGACGAACACATCACGCCGCGCGATACCAGAAAGACGCGTGAGCGAACCAGTGCCGTAGGTTTCTTCCACCGCACCCGTAGCCATAATCAGCGAACCCACCGTAATCATGTGGTGCAGCGCGTAGAAAATACCGGCAGCCAAAACCTTGGCAGCATCGCCATCAGTAAATGCCAATACCAACAGGATGAACGGCATACCGTTGATCATCTGGTAGGCCAGCACCTCGCGCATAGTGGATTCGCCCAAGCCGGCGTAGGCGCCAACCAGCATGGAAACCACCATCACGATCAGCAGTGGCCAGTGCCAGTTCGCATTCATATCCACTGCCACCACGTAGATGCGGAACAGCATGTAGACCGCAACCTTGGTGTGGACGGCAGAAAACAGCGCCATGACCGCGGGGCTAGTGGAAGGGTAGGTACGAGGCAGCCACGTGTGTGCCGGTACGATGCCAGCCTTCACTGCTAGGGCTACGATCACAATGCCCAGTGCGATTGGCCCGGTACCGGAGCCGCCACCAACACCGGCCAAGATCGCCAGGTTCACGCTGCCTACCGAGCCATAAACCATGGCCACACCGGCGAGCAGCACCGTAGACGTAAGTAGGTTGACCAGTACGAAGGAGCGACCTGCTGCCAAACGGTGCCAGTTACCGGTCACAGCAATCAGACCGTAGGAAGGCAGCAGCATCACTTCCATCCACACGAAGAAGTTGAACAGATCGGCGGTAAGGAACGCACCGGACATACCGGCCAACATCATCAGTGTGAGCGAATGGAAGAAACGGGAATTCGTTTCACCAGCACTGTGCGCAAACCAGGAGCCTACGAAGACTACGAATGCTGCCACAGACAGCATCAACATCGAGAAGCTATCCGCGATGAATGGAATCGAGACGCCACCTGGGAAAGCACCTACAGAGTGGCCTACGGGGCCATTAGTAGAGACATAAACAAACAGGCTGATACCTGCGATTGCCTGAAGCAGAGGAACGCCGATACCAAGGGGTACCCGTAGACCGTCCCACGGTGCAATAGCAGCAATTGCCGAAAGCAGCAGTGGAATGGCAACGAATAGAGGCAGTAATGCAGAAATAACTTCGACGCTCATTTAGTTATCACTCGCTTCCGGACGGTTCTCAGGGTAATCCCGGTCGATAGCGGCTTTTTGATCTGAGGAATCAGAATCGGAAGGAATATGCTTCAGCGCGCGGCGGCCAGCGGTAGAAAGCTGAGCCATGGCCTCGCGATCTTCGTGCACCCGGGTGTCGTCATTGCGGCCGAGTGCTGCCATGGCCAGCATAAACGCGGTGATCGCCATCGTAATCACAATTGCGGTAAGCACGAATGCCTGAGTTAGTGGGTCGGCTGCCACATCGAGATCAACTTGTCCCAACAGTGGTTCGCCACGGAATGCGCCCACGCCAGCTGCCAAAATCATCAAGTTGGCGGCATGCGAGATCATCAACATGCCAATGATCATGCGAATCATGCCGCGTTGCAGTACTAGGTATGCACCGCCACCAGCCAGAATCGCACAGGTTAAAGCAATAATCATTGGTTATGCCTCCTGCTTGGTTGAGTGTGCGGATTTTTGCTCGTGAGTTTCATGAGCTTCTTGTGCTTTCAGCTCCTGCGAAGGTGCACCAACAGTCAAGCTAGTGCGGTTGGCTACCGCAGGGCCTAAATCAGCATCAGACTTCGCCGAGCCAGGGCGTTCTGAACCGCCAAGGTTATTCAGCGCAGCTGCGGTAATACCCAGCACGGCCAGGTAAACACCAGCGTCGAAAATCAGAGCCGAAGTGAGGTGGGTATCGCCTAGGTAGCCGTACAGTGGCGCCAGGAAGGATCCCGATGGTTCCTTGAAGTAACCGAAGAAACCAACCACGATCGCCAAAGCCACACCACATGCGCTGAGCCAGTACGGCCCAGTCTTGCCAATCACCGGACGATCGGTATCACGTGCCAGGTAGATCAGCATGAAGGTAGCGGTACCGATTAGTGCTGCGTTGAACGCACCACCTGGCTCGTTGCCACCGCGGTAGAACACCAGCGCGGAGGTAACTAGCAGAATCGGCACCAACCAGCGGTTGAGCTGACGCATGTACAACGTGTTCAGCTTTGGATCTACCAGGTCGCCCGGTTGATCCAGCAGGTGTGGCCAACGTGGAACAGAGGCCACCACGGCACCCATCGCAACGCCTGCCATACCCAGTACTGCCAGCTCGCCTAAGGTATCGAAAGCACGGAATTCCACCAGAATTACGTTGACGATGTTCTTCTCGCCGGTGACGTCGTAGGTGTTTTCCAAGTACCAGTTGCCGATTTCCGTAATCTGCCGGCGTCCGGTGAGTGTCCACACCGCAGCGAAGGTCACCAGGCCAGTACCAATACCAACGATGGCACCCATCCACTTGCGACGCGAAGAGGTCTCCGCGAACGCACGTGGCTGATGGCGCAGCACCAGCATCATCAGCACCACAGTCAGCAGCTCCACGAGGAACTGGGTTAGCGCCACATCCGGTGCGCCCAGCAACATGATCTGCAAGGTCACGCCTGTGCCCAGTACACCGAGCAAGATGGTTGCCTGCAGACGGTTCTTTGCTAGTACGACGGCACCACCAGCAAGCAAGATCACGATCAGTGGCAGCAGATCCAGCGGATGATCAATATCCGGCAACTTCGGCGATAGTGGCTCGCCACCCACCGAGTGCAGGTCGCCAGTGATAAAGACCAAAGCACCATAAGCCACCAGGATGGCCAGCAGCGGCGCTAGGTGACGGCTAGGCGAATGCGAATCTGCTAGCTTGCCGAAACCACGGCCAACATACGCTGCAGCCTTGGTGCCAGCTTCCAAAGCCTGAACACCGGTGAATGGGAAGAGCTTGCGCTCCAAGATCACACCGTAGACGGACTTGCGGGCAACGATAGCGATAAAGCCTGCCACCAGCACAATCATCGAAATGATGAATGGAACGTTAATGCCGTGCCAGAGCGCCAAATGGGCGTCCGCATAAGGGGATCCCGAGACGGTAGTAGCAACGCTGTTCAAGGCGTCGTCGAAAAGCACCCCTGCGAAGAACGCAACTGGCAAAGACAACACACCAGGAAGTGCCGCGGGCAGCCACAACGCAACAGGAGCTTCGTGCACCTTCGACACATCGCGCGAACCATCAATGAAGACACCGAATACCAAACGCGCGGAGTAAGTGAAGGTAGCGAATGCGCCGATACCTGCGGCGATCAGCAGGACCACTACGCCGGAATTGGACAGTGGAGCCTCGGTGAAAGCCTCCAACATGCCTTCCTTAGACATGAAGCCGAAGGTAGGCGGAATAGCAGCCATCGAAGCGGCGCCGATAATCATGGAACCGAAAGTCCATGGCATCTTGGACCACAGCGGACCCATGCGACGCAGATCGCGGGTGCCAGCTTCGTGATCGACCACGCCAGCCAACATAAACAGCGAGCTCTTGAACATCGCGTGCGCCATGGTGTGTACCACGGCAGCGACGATCGCGAACTGGGTGCCCACACCGATGGTGGCAACAATCCAGCCCAGCTGAGAGACCGTGGAGTAGGCAATTAGCTTCTTAATATCAGTCTGCTGAATAGCAAAGAACGCCGTAGCTACGGCCGTGGCCATACCCGCAATAATAAGAAGGTATTGCCATGCCGAAATATGAGCGAAAGCCTCTGCGAAACGCAGCAGCAAGTAGATACCAGCTTTCACCACCGCTGCTGCGTGTAGGAACGCAGAAACCGGGGTGATCGCGGCCATGGCCTCTGGCAACCACGCGTGGAATGGCAGCTGCGCTGCCTTCGTGAAACCAGCCAAACCAATCAAGATAGCGGTAGCTGCGGTTACCCCCGGGCGTTCGTGCCAGACCGGATGAGCCAGCAGCTCGGAGACATTCGTGGTGCCCGTTGCCCATACCGCTACGGCCAGGCCAGCAAGTAGCAGCAAGCCACCGGTGAATGTGAGCAGCAAGGTACGGATCGAACCGGGCTCGCCAGCCGAACCAGAGCGCGCAATCAACATGAACGACGCCATGGAGACCAGCTCCCAGCCGATGAACAGCAGTGCAACGTCGTTAGCCAAGACCAGCAAGATCACGGCGAGCATAAATGCCGTCATCAGCAGGTAGAAGCTCATCTTGCCGCCACCCGTCTTCGGATCCTTCGGTGGCAAGTACGCGGTGGAATAGATGAAAACTACTGAGCCAATCAGCAGCGCCAACATCGAAAATACAAACGACAACGGATCAAGCCGCAATGCAAATTCAATACTGACCGAATCGGACAACATCGGACCCGCCCACGGGGCGGAAAACTCAACTGCATGCGCAGATCCGGCATGTTCACCGAAAACATCGCCAGCAAGACGCGCCAACTGGACCGCCGCAGCAATAAAAAACGCCACGATCGGCCAACCGGCATGCCTACCCAACACCTTCACAAAAAGCGGTGTCAACGCCAGCGCGCATGCAACCAGAAGTGGAATACTGATGAGAGTCACGGGTTGCTTTCAAGTTGGATGGACAAACGAACAGCGCAAGACTCCCGCACCCACCAACCCCAAACGCGAGCTAGCTGGTAGTTTTACATGCGGAAATTGCTAGAAAAATCAGTTTCCACCTTAGCAATTCTGTAACGGGGATCAATCTATGAGGATTCCCTAGGCTGCAGCAAAGCAGCATGTAAAAAGTTGTCGGGGTAGCGGGATTTGAACCCACGGCCTCTTCGTCCCGAACGAAGCGCGCTACCAAGCTGCGCCATACCCCGAAAAGTGGCAGATTAGGTTAATTAACCTGCAGTAACAGACTTTAGACCTGTCCGGCGCTTGGAATCAAACACCGTGAACAACTTTCAACTCCCTAAGCCTTCACCACGTCAATCACCGTCGCCGATGGCCGGCAGAACAAACGTACCGGGGCATAAGGCGAAGTACCCAGCCCGTTCGAAACATGCAGCCAAGTGTTTTCCGTCCACCGGGATAAACCAGCTGCGCGGCTGCGGTCGATGCCGCAGTTCGTCACGATTGCTTTCCCACCAGGCAGACACACCTGGCCACCGTGGGTGTGGCCGGAAAGCACCAGATCGTAGCCGTCGTTAGCGAACTGATCCAGCACGCGAGGCTCCGGCGAATGGGAAAGCCCAATAGTGAAATCCGCATCCGGGTTCGCCACGCCAGCGATGGTGCTGTAATCGTCCAAGTTGTGGTGCGGATCGTCAACACCTGCGATGCTTAGGCGCACATCACCGGTGATGAATTCAGCCTTGGCGTGAGTAGCGTCGTGCCAACCCCGCTCGATAAATGCCGCGCGCAGATCGTGCCACGGCAGCGGAATTTCGGAAGGTTTGCGCTTCTTACCCGTCAGATACTTCAGCGGGTTCACCGGATGCGGTGCGAAATAGTCATTGGTACCAAAGACGAACACGCCCGGGCGGTTCAGCAACGGTCCCAGCGCGTTCACTACCGCGGGCACCGCATCTTTTGCAGCCAGATTGTCGCCGGTATTCACCACTAGATCCGGCTGCAGCTGATCCAATGCACTAATCCAATGCTGCTTCAACGTCTGGTTGGCCAGCATGTGGAAATCAGACAGGTGCAGAATCCGCAGCCGATCACCTTTTGCGTGCGCGGGCAGCAGCGGCAGCGTAATGCGATGGAGCTTAAAAGCCCGCAGCTCTATCTGGTTCGCCCACAGCGCAGTGCCCAGCCCTGCTGCAGCGACACCGGCAGCAACTTTGGTTCCGGTAGCCAGAATCTCACCGGCGCGCGAGCTAGACCTGCGGGAAGCAGAGCTTTGAGAGGTGAAAAAGTTCATTGGTTCCTTTCGCATGAGCTTTTACCACTCTATCCAGTATCTAATGCCAGTACATTGGTACCCATGAGTCAGCTTAAAGACACCATAGTGGCAGACATGAAAACCGCAATGAAGGCACGCGACAAGGAAACCTTAGGTGCGTTGCGGATGCTCAAGGCAGCGATTCAGACTGAGGAAGTCTCTGGTACCAAGCACGAGCTGGACGATGCAGAGGTCATGCGCGTGGTAGAGCGTGAGATCAAGAAGCGCCGCGAGTCCGCGGAGATGTACCAGGCCAACGGTCGCGAGGAGTTGGCTGCCTCGGAGCTCGCCGAGGCTGAGGTGTTCCAGCGCTACTTGCCAGAGCAGCTTAGCGACGAAGAACTCGACCAGCTGGTAGCCGACGCCATTGCCGAAGTAGCTGGCGACGAGCCTGCCTCCATGAAGATCATGGGCCAGGTAATGGGGCTAGCCAAGCAGCGCGCTGCAGGTAAAGCCGATGGCAAGCGTCTATCCGAGGCTGTGAAAGCAAAGCTGCAGGGCTAGGCGTGCTGGGTTCGGCTGAAGCCACCGGCTGACCGCTTAGCGCGGCAGTGGAATCCGGCCGATACCCGGGATATCGATGGATTCTGGTAAGTCGGGGAGCTCCGGAATCATTGGGGTGGGGGTAGGCGTCGTCCGCGTAGTCGTGCGTCGTGGGGTGGGCTGGCGCGAACCATCGGAAACCTGGATGGTTACCGTGCCGCCTTGTAGCAAAATTCCTGGCACCTTTACGCCAGTGACGATGCCGCGTGGTTGTCCAGTACGCGACGCTGTTTCGCGCTGGACTTCGTAGCCAGCTTCTTTCAGTACCTTCTTGGCCTCTGGCTCTTGCATGCCCACCACATCTGGCATCCGGGATTTCGCCGTGCCTTCGAGGTAATCCGGATTTAGTTCCGGCAGCACCATGCCACCGTGGGTATCGATGATGGGACGGATTGCGCTGAACCAGGTGCGTGCTGGTTCGCGGCCACCGAAGAGGTTGCCGTCGGCGCATTGGCGCAATGGCGAGGTGCAGAGCTCGGAAATCGTCGGCGAGTCGTTATACGCGTACACCGCCGAAGACAAGCCACTGGTAAAGCCCAAGAAAGCAGCCGACTGGCTAGATTCCGTAGTTCCCGTTTTTGCAGCTACCGGACCGTCCCACTGGTAGGCCAAAGATGCGTCGCGCGCGGTGCCGTCGATGTGATCCTCACCCATCGCATTGGCGATTGCACTTGCAGCGCCGGGATCGATGGCGTCTTCGCAGTCTGGGACGTTCAGCTCCACGGGGTTGCCATGGGCATCGTGGATTTCCTCGATCGGAGTGGGCTCACACCAGCGACCATTGGATACCAAAGTGGCGCCCACGTTCGCCATTTCCACCGTATTAATTGGGGTCGGGCCTAGTACGAACGATCCCAATTCGTGTTCTGAAACGTAATCAGCTACCGACGACGTGCCATCGAAACTGCCCGGCTGGGTATAAGAGCGCATGCCTAGGCGAACGGCCATATCCACCACACCTTCGATGCCCACTTGTTCCGCCATCTGGACGAACGGGGTATTGGGGGATTTCGCGAGAGTTTCGCGCAGCGTCATGGTCGGCGGGAAGTCACCGAGGTTTTCCACACAGTACATATCTGGGGGACAGTTTTCGGCGCCACCTTTGCCTAGGCCATAAGCTTCGTAGCGTGGTGGCACAGAGAGTTGAGTATCGATACCCATGCCACGCTCTACGGCAGCAGCTGCAGCGAATACCTTGAAAATCGAGCCTGCACCATTGCCTACGTTGGTGTACGGCTGTGGGTTGACGGTCTGCATCGCTGCAGCATCCAGGCCGTACACGCGCGAAGACACCATGGCTAGCACTCGGCGGGAATCCGAGCCGGGCTCTACGACGTTCATCACTTCGGCCACACCAGGCACCAAGGGGTCGGCTTGTTCGCGCACTGCCCTTTGGGCATTTTCTTGGACTACTGGATCCAAGGTGGTGCGCACGGTATAGCCACCACGAGCCAACTGTGCGGTGTCAATGCCATGGCTATTTAAGTAAGAGACGGTGTAATCGCAGAAGAATCCACGGTCGCCCGCAGTAATACAGCCTTGGGGCAGGCGGTTGGGTTCTGGCAATACGCCTAAGTCTTCAGCCTTAGCGGCACCGGCTTCTTCCGCGGTGATAGCTCCAGTACTGGCCATCGCATTGAGCACTTCATTACGACGCTGGATTGCGCCCTCTGGGTTGCTGTAGGGATTCAACCCGGAAGTCTGCTGTACCAGGCCGGCTAATAGCGCAGATTGGGGCACGTTTAACTCAGCTGCCGGAACGCCAAAATAGGTCTGAGCAGCAACTTCTACGCCAAAGGCGCCGTTGCCGAAAGGAACCACATTCAGATACTTAGTCAGGATCTCTTCTTTCGAAATGTTGTCTTCAAGATCCTGTGCGATCCGGATTTCGCGCAGTTTACGCCCGTAATCAGTGGCGGTTGCCGCGCGTCGTTCAGCTTCTGAATCCGCATCTACCAGCAAAGTGTGGTTCTTAATCAGCTGCTGTTCGATGGTCGACGCGCCTTGTTCCACGGATCCGGAAGTAAAGTTCGCCACCGCTGCACGCATGGTGCCTTGCCAGTCCACACCGGAATGCTCGTAGAAACGGCGATCCTCGATTGCCACGATGGCCTGTTTCATGGATTCGGAAATGGCGTCGGAAGGCACGTTGATACGGCGCTGTTCGTAGAGCCACGCCATCGGCTCACCATTGATATCAGTAATGGTGGTAATCGAGGGCGCTTCATTAGTAAGCACCGAACGGGACGACACCGCTAGGTCATCTGCAGTGCTAGCCAGCAGGTAGCTCAAACCACCGATCGGTGGAAACACTGCACTAGCCACCAGGAGCGCGGACAATGCGGTGGCTGTAGCTAGGGTGAGGAGGTTACGTCCCGTTTTCACGTTCTTTACCTTACTGAACCACGGGAATCTTAAAAAGTGATCCAAATCACCCCCGGCGATGAGGGGGTGGATGTGCGACTACCTGCAACTCTGGAAATCTCGCCCCCTAAATGCACCCCCGATAGCTTCCGCGGAAGTGTGACCCAATAGACATTAATTGTTAAACGTGAATACACTTACAACAACATTTTCAGAATATTTATACCTGTACAAGGGATAACTCTCCGCGAAGCTCTAAGGAGGCTTGTCACTGATGACTGCCACTATCCCAGACAATGCTCGGCTTGCACCACACCAGAACGCAGGCGCAGCACCAGCGGAACGAAAGCTTGGCCCCGAGAGTTTCAAAGATCGGCAGGAATGGGTCACCCGCGCAAAATGCCGCGACATTGATCCAGACAAGCTTTTCGTGAAAGGTGCTGCCCAGCGCGAAGCTGCTGTAATTTGCCGTCACTGCCCAGTAGTGCTGCAATGCCGTGCCGACGCCCTAGATAACCGCATTGAATTCGGCGTGTGGGGTGGCATGACCGAGCGCCAACGACGTGCACTGTTGCGCGATCACCCAGAGGTAACCTCCTGGGCGGACTTTTATGCAGCTCAGATGGCTGCATCGGAGAACTAACCAAGTAAATCACCGAGCTTTGGGGTGATCCGAGCTGCTTTTCTAGCGCGGTAAATGCGGTTCCACGGTACCCTTTAGTGCTATGACTAGTTGGGAATACGCAACCGTACCTTTGTTAACTCACGCTACGAAGCAAATCCTGGATACCTGGGGTGAAGATGGCTGGGAGCTGGTTACTGTGCTGCCAGGGCCAACTGGCGAACAGCACATTGCTTACTTAAAGCGTCCCGTAGTAGCTGAATCCTAATCTCGAACTACTGATGAATCCTTTGGAATTAAACGGCACTCCGCTCGAAAACTTGGCTCAAGCCGGCTTAGAACTGCCCAGCGTTGCTGCACCCGTGGCTTCGTACGTACCAGCAGTGCAAACTGGCAATCTGGTTTACACCGCAGGCCAGCTGCCCTTTATTGATGGGGCTTTGAAAGAAACTGGCGTAGTTAGCGATCAACCTGATGCCGAGATTTCTCCAGAAGTAGCGGCTAACGCAGCGCGCATCGCATGCTTGAACGCCTTGGCTGCCATTGACGATCTGGTGGGGTTGAATAACGTTGTTCGCGTAGTAAAGGTGACGGGCTTTGTAGCCTCGGAGACTGGATTTACCGGCCAACCTGGCGTGATTAATGGCGCTTCGGAATTGCTCGGCCGAGTATTCGGCGAAGCAGGGCAGCACGCGCGTTCGGCAGTGGGTGTGAATCAATTGCCACTGAATTCGCCGGTAGAAGTAGAGCTAATCGTAGAAGTCGCAGGCTAGTTCAGCTAGACAAGCTACTTGGCTAGTAAGGGTACCGAGCTTGGTTTGTTAGCCGGGTTTGGTATTTTATTGGCTGTTATCTCCAAGGTGGCTTCGTGCACCTTAAAGGAATCGCAGAAGATTCCCCGAATTTTGGGGGTAACGGCCAAAGTGTTTTTCTTTCAGACGTAGAATGGTGGCCATGGAGCATCCTGCGTATAGCCAATTGCGACCAATTACTCCTTCGGTGGGTGTGGTGCTGTGCCCAAACCCAAGTTATGCCTCGTTAGAGGGTACAAATGCCTACATTGTGAAGGCGGAAGGCGACCAGCGCAGCATCGTAGTTGACCCAGGTCCAGAGGACGAGGGGCACTTGAATGTGTTGCATCGCTATGCGGGAGATGTAGCGCTTATCTTGTTGACGCACCGTCACGACGATCACGCTGATGGCGCGCACCGCTTCCGTCAGATGACGGGCGCTCCAATTCGTGCCGTCGATAAGCAGTACTGCTCTTCCGGCCAGGAGCCATTGGTTGATGGCGAGCGGATTAACCTCGACGGCATTACCCCAGAGGTCGAGGTGGTGCTCACCCCAGGCCATACTGCAGATTCCGCGTGCTTCTTCATCCACCCTGAGCAGGGCAGCGACGAAATCGAAGGCATCATGACGGGCGATACCATCGCAGGGCGCCACACCACGATGATCTCGGAAACGGACGGCGATTTGGGTAAGTACCTGGATACGCTGCGCATGCTTGGCGAGCGCGGTGCTGGAGTACGCCTCTTGCCAGGCCATGGCGCGGATCTGCCGGATATTACTCCGATGGTGGACAAGTACATTGAACGTCGGCAGCTACGCCTAGAGCAGGTCAAGGAAGTACTAGCGAAGCTTGGCGACGACGCAACTGTCGGCCAAATCGTCGATGAAATTTACACCGACGTGGATCCTGTGTTGCGCCATGCAGCAGAGCAGTCCACTCGCGTGACATTGCGCTACCTGCAGAATCAGTAGCGAAAACTAGAGTGTGTAACTAGCACGCAAAAGCCCCAAAAGGTACCCCGCCTGCTGTAATCGCAGAGCGGGGTTTTAACGCGCGCGACGAGCCAAACGCTCGGTATCGCAGATCAGCACAGACTTGCCCTCCAGGCGGATCCAGCCACGGTGCGCGAACTCTGCCAGAGCCTTATTCACAGTCTCGCGGGAAGCGCCGACCAGTTGTGCGATCTCTTCTTGAGTTAGATCGTGGTTCACGCGCAGGTTGGTACCTTCCTGCACGCCAAAGCGGTTAGCCAGCTGCAGTAGCGCCTTGGCCACGCGGCCAGGCACGTCGGTGAAGATCAAATCTGCCAGCGAGTTATTGGTGCGGCGCAGGCGGCGAGCCAGCATACGCAGCAACTGCGAAGTGATGTCTGGATGATCGCCCAGCCACTTTTCCAGCTGTTCGTTATCCATCATCGCGGCGGTCACTTCCG
>JAEZZR010000003.1 GCA_023418505.1 Actinomycetes bacterium | reverse complement strand
TTTGCGCCAGAGGTGGTTGAGGCTGTTGTAGGCGTTGCGGACGTTTTTGTGTGTCCATGTTTGTTTCCATCTGCCGGTTGTGTCGTCTTTGATCCATGTTTTTTCGTTGAGCCAGGTTCGGTAGACGCAGGAAAATTGCTGGAGTTGTCCACCCCAGTTGGCGGCTTGGTCGATTGTGGTGATGGTGGTGAGTTTTAGTGCTAGTTGGTAGATGGTTTTTCCGGCTTCGGTGCGTGGCCGGCTGACGCTACGCCTCTCACGCAGCCTGCACCAGGATACGTGCTCCCACCACTTCCATTTGCTCCCGACCGATAGCCAATGATGCTGCAGTCTGCCGGAGACTTAACCAGGTACGACGAAGAATTGTTAACCCACTACGCCGGTCAGCTCGCTATGAGCTATGTACTGGAAGGTCGAAAAGCGCCTTATATCGACGTAGAATCGAGTGTGCCTAGCCAGTCAAATCAATTTGTTGGAGAGGACGTGAGGGAAAATGGGTAAGAACGATCAGGCCAGGCCACGATCCACCGATGTCCGTTACACTGAACGGGCTCGGCTGCTAACCAATAATCCTGCACAATATTACCGAGAGTACCCACGGCCACAATTTGCCTTCTCCAACTTCAAAAGTGGTTCGAGAAAGCCACGCGACGAGCGCTAATGTATCTGGCTATTCGAAACACTTCACCGCGTATAGGATGGCTCCTGGCTTAAAGATGGAAGTTGATGAATCATAACCAACTCCCTCAGCCGACACTTCACCCACTTCCCATCCGCGAGATCTTCGAACGTCTCGAACAGCGGATCCCATCCGGGCAGTGGTGGCCCGCGGAAACCCCATTCGAAATTATCGTAGGTGCGGTCTTAACGCAGAATACTGCCTGGACAAACGTAGAATATGCGCTGGAAAACTTACGGGCTCACGACGCTCTAGCCCCTGAAGCAATTCTGAATCTCAGCGATGAAGCGCTTATCTCCGCCATTCGCCCTGCGGGTTATTACAACACGAAAGCCCGCTACCTTCGGGAAGTTTCACAGTGGTTTCTGAAGTTTCAGGACGAGTTAGGGCTCACTTCTAGCACCGAACCCGGCACCGAACCCAGTGCAGAAAACACCAACCCCCTAGCCACTGCAGCATCTCACATCGAAACTGCAGAACTCCGTCGTAAGCTTCTCGCAGTCACAGGTGTCGGCCCAGAAACTGCCGACGATATCCTGCTCTACGTCTTCGATCGCCCAGTCTTCATCTTCGATACTTACGCCAGGCGTATGTTCCTGGCAGCTGGGTATCCGATCCCTGCAACCACCGCCAGTTCATATGAAAAGACCCGCCGGTTCCTCGAACCCGTGGTCGAGGAGGCGGGTCTATCTGTTCAAGAACATGTGCAGTTACATGGCTTGATTGTGGATGGGGGCAAAGTGGCTAGACAACTCGGGGAGCAGGGTTGGCAGCAGCTGCTTGGGCTTTTGCCACCTTCGCACAACGACGCCACAGCCACACCGTAATCGCAATCATGCCAATGTAGATCACGGCCATCTTGCCAATGTTGATAATCACGGATTCAGCCTGGTAGTTCCAGCCGAAGTGGAAGATGAAGCTAGCAAAGCAGGCACCTACTGCAAGCAGCCAGCGCTGCGCAGTGCTTAGACGAGGATCCAGCAGCGCGCGTCCCAGGGCGTAGCCGATAATGCCGGTCCAGAAAGCGTGCAGGCCGAAGCCCAATACGAAACGCAATCCAAGAGTGGACAGCGCACCACCAATATCGCTGTTTGGATCGGTCAGGCCGCCGGTAGCGCCGTAGGTCATGGTCTCGAAGAGCTCGAAGCCCAAGCCGGTAGCGATACCAACAATGAAGCCATCCCAAACGCGATTGAAGTACTTAGCACCAGCAATCAGAATCAGTGCCACGCCCACGGCTTTACCCAGCTCTTCTGGGTACGCGCCGGCAAGTGCCATTTCGGCACCTTCCCAGCCGAAGCCTACGGCGATGCCACGCACGGCGTCCTGAAGCCAGTCCACGAACACCATCGTGCCCATCGCACCCCAGGTGAATGCGAACAGCAGCCACCAGTCGGCGCGCTTCGTGGGCTGAGCCAGGCTACTGCGCCGGTACAGCAGCCACACAATCACCGTAAAAATCGCCAGTGCCACCGTGCCGAAGGCCACGGATTGTGGCGTGATTGCCATCAACGTCAGCAGCGTCTCCCGGTACTGCCACAGGCCGAGCAGAATGCCTACGATCAGTACGGCTACGGCAACTTTCTGTGCTGGCTGCTTGATAGTTGCCCATGGTGCGGTCGATCCCGCGTTGGTAGCGGTTGCGGATTTACTCACCGTTGTCCTCCTCGGCATCGCTGTCGCCCTCGGCAGGCTCGTGGAATTGCGCCGTGTCGATTAGTTCTTGCTGCTTTGCGACGAGTTCATCTTCTGGGCCAAGCAGCATAATTACAGACGAGGTAACCGATTCGTCGTTAGCTAGTTTCTCTTGATCTTCATCGCTAACGAAGACGATGGTGCGCCCGACGTTTCCGGTGTCATTGGTCGCGTGGTAGAGATCGGTGTAGTAGATAGTGCCACCGTTGATCTTTTCCGAAGTCACACCGTAATCCAAGGTGTCTTCGTAGATGCCAGCGCGAAGCAGGCGACGAGCGGTGAGCTCCGGATCCTTAATCTTGTTCTGCGAAATCGCGTAGATATCCACGTCGCCACAGCTGTAGCGCTTCTCCCACGGGGTTCCCGAAAAACCGATATCGCACGTGACCTTCGAGGTGGATTCGGTGTAATCGTCCTCGGAATCACCGAGCTTCAAATCCGTGGTTTCGCCAGTAATGGCAGTAGTTGCTGCTTCAGTTCCAGTGGCGGCGTTGAAGGCAAGAGGCGCTGCGGTAACTATGCCCGCTGCCACTGCGATTCCCACGAGGGGACGCCACCAAGGTTGGTGGTTCGTTTTGCTCATAGTGGCAACCATAGTCAACTAATAAGTGTTGTTGCTAGCTCAAAATGGCTAGGCCAATTCCTGCAGGGCAGTGGTGGAATTGCTGAAAATAGAACTATCGGTGTGCTTTTCAGATTTCCCTTAGGTGTAACGTCGCGATTTGGGTGTGATGCTGGGTGATGTAAAGGATTTTCTTAGCCTGACCAGCATTAAGGCTGTGCTGGAAATCACTTTCAATAGCTGGTTGGTTTGTGCCGCGCGCCACTGTGTTGAACCGCTAGGAATGGCCAAGCACACTAGTTTGTATGACCCAGCGCGACGAACCGTCATCGCAGAAATCGCCACAGCAGCAACCGCCGCAATCGCATCAGCAACCGCCGCAACCGAACCAACCCACGCAAGACGACGAAACCTCCGACATCGACGTCATCAAGAACATCAAACTGTTCTTCCGCGAGGTGTTTCGCCCAACTTTGGCTGAAGATGCCTCCCTACAGGAGCGTTGGGAACGTCGTGGCGAAGGTCCACTTTTCCTGGCCTCGCTGTTGTTCTTGGTGTTGTTTGCGTGGAGTTCGCTGTCGCAGACTGATAACGCACTGGATCACATCGCCGACATCGGCATGTGGCTGGTCTGGCTGGGTTTCCTTATCGACTACCTAGTACGCCTCGCACTGGCGAAACATCGCTGGCGCTGGTTCTTCAAGCACATTTGGGAATTGGCGCTGGTGATTCTGCCGATGTTCCGTCCGCTACGCGTCTTACGTGTCCTGCCCACGCTTGTGCTCATGCAGCGTTTCTCTGCTTCAAACGCGCGGGTGACGGTCACGTGGTACACCTCGGTCGCGTCGATTTTGCTGTTGATCGTCGCCGCACTCACGCTCTTCGATGCCGAAGCTGCCGCGCCTGATACCGAGGTCAATACCTTCCCGGATGCGCTGTGGTGGGCGCTAACTACGGTCACCACCGTGGGTTACGGCGACATCGCTCCGGTCAGTACGCAGGGTCGCATGATCGCGTCGGTGCTGATGCTTTCCGGTATTGCGATTGCTGGTGTTGTTACGGCGATGGTCTCGTCCTGGCTGGTGCAGCAGGTGCAGAACGATTCGGATAAGCAGGAGCAGCTTAACGACGACGCCCGCCACCATGAACTCATGAACGAACTGGCGTCCCTACGAGCCGAAATGCGAGAGATGCGGGAACAGTTACAGCAGCTGCAAAGTTCGCCAGGGGACGGATCGAACCATGCCGAATCAGACTCTGCCGAACAAACTCCACCCCGCGACCACTAGAATCCGCCACCCCGATACGAAAAAGTAAATCCCCGAACCCTGAAAAAGAATCCGGGGATTAAAGCCTGCAGCTCAGATAAAGCCTTTGGCCGGTATAAAGCCTGCAGCTTAGAGGGAGTTTGCTACCAAATCGTCGAGAGATTCCTGAGCCAACAGGTATGGAGCAATCTCGAATGGAGTGCGAACGCCGGTTTCGCCAGCTTCGCGCAGGCGGTGTGCGGCGCGACCGTATGCAACCTGTACTGCTGCGGTGAAGTCTGGGTTGCGTTCCAGGTCGAGGGAGAATTCGATGACGTGGTCGGTGTAACCAGCGCGACCCTGAGTGATCACAACGCCGCCGTGTGGCATGCCCTGGTGATCGCGTTCGAACTCTTCTTCAGAGATGAAGTCCACAACAGTCTCGTAGCCTACGAAGTAGTCCGGCATGTTGACGATGGTCTCGCGGATCTGCTCCTTGACCTCGTTGTCCTTTGCTTCGTCGCCAGTTTCTTCTGCAACGATGAAGCAGTGGCGCAGGTGAGCTTCCTTGGATTTGATGTCCGCGCCTTCGCCCTTTTTTACAGCTTCGATAGCTTCAGGGTTTGGTTTGGTGTACTGCACGCCTCGCTTGACACCTGCTACGCGACGCACTGCATCCGAGTGTCCCTGGGATAGGCCTGGGCCCCAGAAGGTCTTCTGGTCGCCACCTGGGATGATGGATGCGCCTAGTACGCGGTTTAGGGAGAACAAGCCTGGATCCCAACCGGTTGCCATGATGGCTAGGGTTTCGCCCTCGGCGGTAGCTTCGGCGAGCTTTGCGCGGTGGTTTGGCAGTTCTGCGTGGTTGTCGTAGGTGTCTACGGTGTTGAAGTGCTTAGCTAGTTCTGCGCCCTGCTCTGGGACGTCGGTTGCGGAACCAAGGCAGACGAACAGGACGTCAACTTCGTCCTTGTAGTCGGCTACGTTGGCTGCTGGTAGCACTCGGGCGTCGGTATCTAGCTGGTCGCGGCGGGAAAATACGCCTACCAGTTCCATGTCGGCTTGGTCAGCGATTACCTTCTCGACGCTGCGACCTAGATTGCCGTATCCGATAATTGCGGTGCGAATCATAGTAGTAATGGTGTCCTTTCGGATTTAGTTCCGGCAGTTCTTGGCCGTCGGGGTGAAGCGGTTGCTCTGATGTGCGTTTCTGCAACGCTTTTCAGGTTCCGCATCCACTTCCCGGATAAGCCTCTCTTAATTTTTAGTTGTTTTTCCCGGCAGGTTCCAACGCTTTCCGCACTTTCCGGCCGTTGCACAGCGCGGACGGGGGTAATTCGCGCGAGTGCTGGTTCGTATTTTTCTGAAGTTTTCGCTTACGACGGATCCCTCTCCACCGCACGCACCCGGTTAATTTCCACCCATCGCCCCGGTAATTATTTTTATAGGTATAGACCTTGCTAATCCGTCTCATTTACAGCGCTACAGATTCCACATAGTGGGAACGTAATTCCAGTTGAGGGGCGATGTTCCAGTGCTTAACGACGCCTATCGCACACCCAGTCAAACCCAACTGCGAGCTATAAATCCGAACTAGCTTGCCGCCATTGCTGCCCGCATTTCCACAGGTAGATTTTTGTCGCCCTCAGTCCCGGCGCTTTAGCTGTTAAAGCGACCCAATAGAGGGGGTGGAAAATCTGCTGTGCTATATGTCACAGTTTGGGGTAATGGGGTGATTTGGGTAGCAGGGCGGCCTCCAGGTGCGCCGCGAACCAGGTGTCTCGCGAACCAGGACTCTGTAGCGAACTACGAAATCTCAATCCTGCCGCCAATAGATTCGGCGTGACGTAAATGCAGCAGCCAATCGTCGTGAGCTAAATTCACATGAATCACAGGCCGGGTGCCACGAGCTTCGTAGCGGGCGCGCGCCGCAAAACCGCTCTCGGCCAGCTGGGTTGCCGTGCCTGACTCACTCAACTGCGTGCGAGCCTGCTGCAGCCGCGCAATCAACGCATCCAAACTGTCCAACACCGCTGGCACGTTGTTCTCGCACCAAGACATCACCATGGCGGGCTCGGCAGCGGCCACCCGCGTGCCATCGCGGAAAGAGCCGGCGGCCAGCGATAAAGCCAACTGAGCACAATCGTCCTCGGCGCCCGCGGCCACCGCGTATGCCGCCAAATGAGGCACATGAGAAATCGACGCCACTGCCCGATCATGATTGGATGCCAAAGCCGGGATCACATCAGAGCCCACGGTCTTGCCCAACGCAATCACATCAGCAAAAGTGCGCAGCCAGGTTTCCGGCGGAGTGGGCTGCTTAGCTGCCAGATCGTAGGTAACTACCCACGCTGCGCCGTCGAAAAGCCCTTCTCGAGACGCATCCCAACCCGAAGTTGCCGCACCCGCCATAGGGTGGGCGCCCACGTAGCGCGCGGACATGCCACGGTGATCCACGGCATCCTGCACCGCCCCCTTCACCGACACCACATCCGTAATGCCACAGGTAGGGGCGTGGGTGGCGATGGCGTCGAGGATGCTGCCCACCACCGTCATGGGAGTGCCAATCACCAGCAGCGCCTGGCGCTGTTCGGCGAGTTGGAGGGTCTCGGTGAGATCGGCGTAGACCTCGAAGCCCTCATCGCGCGCCGCCTGCACCACTGCGGGGGAGCGATTCCAGCCGAAAACCTCGCAGTCCGCGCGGCGCAAATCCCGCATCAACGAACCACCAATCAAACCCACCGCCAAAATGCAGACGGGACGTTGGAGCTGGAGAGTGTTCACAGTGACAAGTCTGGCACAGTCCGACTAGGTTGGCTCCTATGAGTGTGAATTCCAACGACGCTTCAGGCAACTCGCCGGCCGGCGCCGATTCCTATGCTGTCGCCGTGATGCTGGACAGTAATCGATGGACGGTTCGCGACCTGGGTGCCGCGGCGTTGGGTTCGTTCGATCGTGCGGTGTCGCTGTTGCGTCAGATGCGTGCTGAACAGGCGCTTTTCGGCATGATCAACGTGGAAGACGATTTCTTCATCCTGCTGCGCCCCATCCCTGGCGGCGTGCGAGTGGTGCTTTCCGATGCCACCGCAGCACTGACCGACGACATCGCCGCCGACGCGCTCGAAGCCGCCGATCTGGATTTCCCAGACCTGGGGGATCTAGATGACGATGAGCTCGACGACCTCGACAGCTGGCCCGAAGGCGACCTGGACATGCTTGCCGACGTAGGCGTCAGCGAAGAGCTACTCGAAGCCATCTGCGAAGACGAAGAACTCTGGGCCTCCGAACAGCTACACGTGATTGCCTCGGAACTGGGCTGCGAAGGGCAGTTGGCTCGAGTGACCGGTGTGGACGTAGACGAAGTGGACTTCGACTACGGCAGCTACAGCGACGACGAGTAGCTGCGGTGTGCGGTAATTCTGATGGCGGCGTTGGTTCTGGTGGGGGCGTTGTCGGCGGCGTTGGCGTTGGCGACGTTGGCGGTGGTATCCCCCACAGTCGCGTCGTTGGTGCCGATCCCCACGAGCGCGTCGTTGGCGTCGGCCTCCCTCAGCCCGCGTCTATGCACCAGTACGAAACCTGGATGAAGCAGGCCATTGAACTTGCTGCAGCAACTCCGCCCGAAGACGTGCCCGTTGCAGCGCTGGTCATCGACCCGGAGGGGCAGGTGATCGGGGCGGGCGTCAATCGTCGTGAAGCAAATAGCGATCCCACAGCCCACGCGGAAGTGCTGGCGATCCGGCAGGCGGCAGCTCAACACGGTGATGGTTGGCGCCTGGAGGACTGCACCCTGGTAGTCACCCTCGAACCCTGCGTGATGTGCGCGGGAACGGCCGTGATGGCGCGGATGGGGCGCATCGTCTTCGGAGCATGGTCGCCCAAAACCGGCGCGTGCGGATCCATCGCGGATGTGGTGCGGGAACCTCGGCATCCATTCGTGCCTCGCGTGATTGCCGGAGTGCTTGCCGACGAATGCGCCACACTATTACCAGACTTCTTCCATCCCCATCGGTGAGATTGGTGTGCGGAGGGTGGGCGGTGCTCGTCGCAAAGCTATTGATTACGGCAAGATTAAAATTTGGTGAAAAACCATTGGATGCGCACGGTATTCCTTGAAGGCAGCACCGAAAGTTTTTATCCTTGGTTGCAACGATCAATAACGATTGATCACCCAATAGAAAGGTGTAGACATGAGTGACTTGGAAAACAAGGCAGAAGAACTAGGTGGCAAGGCAAAGGAATTCGCCGGCGACGTAGCTGACGACAAGTCCTTGGAAAACGAAGGCAAGGGCGAGCAGGTTCAGGCCGACGCCAAGCAGGGCTTCGAAGACGCCAAGAACAAGATCGCTGAAGGCGCAGAAGACCTGAAGAACAAGGCTTCCGAGGCTCTAGGCAAGCTCAAGGGCGACAACTAAGAGCGATTAGCCGTTTTATTGCCTGATCCTGGCTCTATGGATGCAACACGATGTGTTGTTTTTCCGTGGATGCCAGGATTTTTTGTTGGTGGGGTGTGGCTGCGGGGATGGTGGGGTTAACTTGTCCAAAAAGTGTCCGCACCGCCTTTTTGACTCTTAACCCGGGTTAGCGGTGGATTGGTGGTGTGGCTGGGGAATTGGTGGATTGGTGGCGGCCAGCCAGACTGTTGTAGCTAAGACTGCTGGGTTGTTCCCGTTCCAGCCGGATTATTTTCCTGCGTATTTGCTTAACTATTGCGTGGTTGGGTAACTTTGTTCGCGGTGGCGTGTCCGAGCGGCCGAAGGTGAAGCACTCGAAATGCTTTGTACGGTAACCCCGTACCGGGGGTTCAAATCCCCCCGCCACCGCCAATTTTGACCCGAGGTTCTGTTGCATGCAGTAGGCCTCGGGTTTTCCCATGCTCGGGAAGATCTGTTGGCTTCTCATGGCTGTGGTGCAGAATGCACATGCTTTCCTCGGTATCTTGCTGGTTTCAGCTGGTTTTACTGTGCGATGTGCACCATGGTGCGGAAACGTCCAAAGATTTCGGTGAAATGGCCATTTTTAGCCGGAAATACTGTGCAAGCTGCATCTTCGGGTGCGGAAACGTCCAGAGATTTCGGCT
>JAEZZR010000018.1 GCA_023418505.1 Actinomycetes bacterium | reverse complement strand
ATGTTAAACATGATGGAAAAATTCATCCCTTTAGACGGTCCTTTAACCGATGACATTTTTATCAACTTGATCTTCGGTATTTTTATCCAAGGCTTCGGGATGGGAATTGTCTTAAATCAAGGCGCTTCTACAGGTGGAACGGATATTGTAGCAAAGATTATTGATAAGTATACCAAGTTTACCTTTGGGAACGGTTTAATTATGAGTGATGGTGCCATCACCCTTGGTGCAGCTTTTATCTATGGTGCTTCCCTTGGGATGTATGCTCTTCTTGGAATTATCATTAACGCTGTGGTCATTGATAAAATGTTGGCCGGTTTCGATACCCAATACGCCATCACCATCAGCAGCCGTTGTTGGAAAGAAATCAACCAATACATTATTACCGACCTCTTTCGTGGAACCACTATTTACACCGCAGAAGGGGGCTTTTCCGGAAATGAGCGTAAAATGATTCAAACGGTTCTCGACCGAGACCAATATGTACTTTTACGTGAATTTATTCGAAATACGGACCAACATGCATTTATGTATGTAAGTACGGTATCGGAAGTGGAAGGAGAAGGCTTTACCTGGGGAGAATAAACGATAATAAGACCTCCTAGATCGATCCTAGGAGGTCTTTTGTTGTAGGAGAATCTTTATTCTGTTTCTGTTAGAAGGATGTATTCTCCTTCTTTTATATTTTTTACCGCTTCTTTCAAGTTTCCCTGTAGTAAATCATCCATACCTTCGTATTCCGAAACATAACCAATGCCATCTTTTTTATAATACTGTAAGTGGTAGGCATATAGTAATGTGCTTTTACCTCGATTAAACTCTTCCAATACATTTTGAGTCCAATTGTTTCCTTCTACCAATTCACCTTTTCCCTGACTTTCATCATAACATTCAATAAAAAAATGTTCTTCATCAAGTTTTTGCTTTTTGTCAAAAAATTTTATAGTGATATTCGGTTTATCCACTTCGACCCCAATATACACCGATTTAGATGGCATATTTATGGATTTTTCTTCTTTTAATTCGAGGGGATGATTTCTTTTTTTTACATACTTTTGAAGAAGATAAGGTTTCGAATCTTTTCCGGTCCCCAATTGGATAACATAGGTATCATCAAAATTGAAAAACGTGGTTCCGAGTATATTTAATGGTACCGGTTTTAGTTCCCCTTTTTGGATAAATGCATTGCTTTTATATCCTAAAATGATAAGGATAAAAATAAGGAGAAATCCTATGCCCACCATTAACCGTATCTTTTTATCTTTGTTCATACTATCCCCCCTATCTCATCTCGTCTTCTGTTGCGTTAAATTTCCCTATCATTTTATACAAACGAAGCCCCAAAACAGCGATAAGTATCAAGGAAACGATCATCGCAAATGGTTTGGTCTGATAATTATTGAGCAATTGAGCCCATTCATCTGTTAATGGCATACCCTTATAAAGAAATTTATCGACGATTATAACGAAAGAATTGATCAAAAAATTAATAAAAATATAAACTCCGACAGCACTACCTATTTTTTTCTTCCATCGTCCCATCACCACTTCCACCACATTATAAACTAAAAGTAAAGAGTAAATAACCTCGGTAAAAGTTCCTAAGGTAATCATCACCCCCAAATTCATATTTTCTAAGAGCAATGTGGAAATGGTACTTAATCCATATTCCTCCATCAAAGGTGCGGGAATGCGTAAGTAATTCACAATAAGAGGTGAGACTAAGGAGACAAACTGTAGTAAGGTCATCAATAACAATAGAAGAAAATGACCCAATATCATCCCTTTTCCTGCTTCTTTTTTTGAAATCGGCAAAAGAGATTCTAAAACACTTTGGCTTCCAATATAAAAATTATAAAATTCCATGGCTGCCATATAATAAATATACATATTGATAATGGAAAAAACAAATACGGTTAAAAGTTTCATGATCATCGAATCGGAAAATAAAAGGTTCAACCCCAAAAGAATAAAGCCACCATAAATCGATTCTTTCTTTTCTCTAAAAAACCTTCTGGTATAATAATGCATCATCCACCTCCTAAAATATAATCGTTATTTTGGGTAGCAGTACATGAATCCCAATCATCAATAGTAAAATAACCATAAAAATTCCGGCAAAAGAACATTCATGGGGAAAATAATACATATTCATCGGATTTGGGGTGATAATCTTTGTTACAAAAGTAGACGAAAAGCTTTCCAATCCTAAGCTAACAACGGGAATCAGCCAACGTAAGACGAAAAAATGGAAAAGCATTAAGAAAAAAATCCCCACCGCTTTAAAACGGATATTTCCCAAACCGTTAAAGATCATCGTATAACAAAGGTTGGTAATCATAAATATAACCCATAAAATCCCTAAGGTTGTCCCCGTCCACCAGTGACCATGGTCCAATCCTTGGATGGTTAAATTTCCCATAATTTCTAAAAGAATATAGATGATGCCCCAAGAAATCCATATCCCCCATTTCGAATAAAAAAGGGCCTTTCTTGATACCGGAAAAAGATGAAAGATGTATCCCTCTTCTAAAAAGAAGGCATTGTAAAATTGGTAGCTAAAATACATGAATACTAAGTAAAAAAAAGCTCCACTTATCCATGAAATATCTTCTGAACTGGATGTTCCCGGTTGGTTTCGGTAGAGGTATATTCTTAAAAATTGAAATAGAATAAGTATCACGATGGTCACAAGATATACCTTCCTCACTCTTTTCCAATCATATTTTAGTATTTTCATCTCCATACAGCTCCTTATAAAGATCTATTAAGCCCTTCCCGGTTTCTTGTCGTAAAGCATCTACGGTCCCTTCTTTAATAATCGTTCCTCGGTCTAAAAAATAGACATAGTCCAGGAT
>JAEZZR010000015.1 GCA_023418505.1 Actinomycetes bacterium | reverse complement strand
GTCGAACGGTTTGTTCTGGGGTTCGGCGAGACCGTATCAACATTGGAATTTTCTAGCAGGCCAGGGTACCCCTTCGAGGGTACTAGTAAACTCAAATAGGATCTGGACTCAAAAACGGGAAACCCCTTGTGATTAATGGAATGCCTCATTCGCGCCCACTCTGCCACGCCTGCCATAGGCCCGCATACGCACCACCAGCGGCAACAAGCTCATCATGGGTACCACATTCCATCACTTTCCCATGTTCCATCACGGCCACCTGATCGGCAGCTGCAGCCTGATCCAGCCGGTGCGCGACCACCACAGCCGTACGGCTGCTGGTGACAGCCCGCGCAGCGTCGGCCAATACTTCTGCACCTGCCGATCCCGCCTCAGCGGTAGCCTCATCCAATACCACTGCCCGCGGATCAGCCAACAAGATACGAGCCAACGCCACCTGTTGTGCAGCCACTGGATCCAATCTGAATCCGCCATGACCAACCAACGTATCCAGCCCCTGTGGCAAGCGATCCACCCAATCAGCACCAACTTGCTGCAAAGCCTGCTGGATCTCGGCGTCAGTTGGCACCGCATCCTCGCCTGTCGCCAAGATCAAGTCATCTCGCAACGTACCTTCAAACACATGCACTTCCTGCGTTACCAGCATGATCACAGAGCCACGCGCGTCATCGGCGTGTGCGGTCATGTCCACACCAGCAACCTGCACGGAACCGCTTGTGGCAATACGAAGACCCGAAATAATCGCAGCGATCGTTGATTTACCAGCACCAGAGGTACCCACAATCGCCAGTGTCTGCCCTTCAGGAACTGAAAGGCTCACGTCCTCGACTGCTGCCGCCGGCACTTCATCGTCGCCAGCGCCATTATTCTTCTCTCGGTAAGAAAAGCTCACATCTTCAAGCTCGATAGCCCCACCCTGTGGCGAGATTTCTGTCCGAGGCGGAATCAAAGACTGCTGATCCAACAAACCAACAATCCTGGTCAGCGACGTAGCGCCAGACTGCGCCACGTCCAGTACAAACACCATGCGCGTCAACGGTCCGAACAAACGCATGAACAGCAACATCGCTGCAGTCGCCCCACCGATGGTGGTGTGCCCGGCTTGTACCAAGTAGAAACCCAACACCAATGTAGAGGCCAACCCCAAGAACTCTGCGAAGTGCATCCGCCCCATCAACACGTTGGTCGCGATCCGGGCATCGATGGCATGGCGCACCGTCCGCCAACTCCACCGCGATACCTGTTCTTGGCGCTGATCCCCCAAATCAAAAGCACGCAACGACGGCAAACCATGAATCGTCGAAAGCACAATCCGTGAACGCTCTGCCATCGCACCGCGCTCCGCTGCATAAATATCCGGCGCGTACTTCAGATATTTACGAATCCCCAGTACATGCACCGGAAGCACCACCAGGAACGCTGCCAAGAAACGCCAGTCCACCGATCCCACGCCACCGATCGACACCAGTACCGTAAACACCGCACCAGAGGCAACCGGCAGCGTTTGCGTCACGGCCTGCGACACTTGCGCCACATCATCCGTCGCACGCGACACCACGTCCCCCGCACCAGCACGCTCTACGCGCTCAACGGGTAGGCCCAACGCCGTAGCCACCATCTCTTCACGCAGATCCGCGATCATCGATTCAGCAATCTGCCCGGCCATCCGGAAACCAATCGCACCAAGCAACCCTGCACCGATGGCAAAACCAATCATCGACGCCAGTAGCCACAGCACCTGGCTTTGTGCATCCGCGCTGCTGGTCACCACGTGCGCCGCCGACTCAGCAGTTGCACCAAGGTTGCCCGCACGATCGCTTTCCTCGCCGGATACTTGCGCCACCACGTCCACGATCGCACCCATGCGCTTAGGGATCTCCACACCGCACCAGGCACCTGCAGCAAGAATCACCGCAGTAAAGAACAGCTTCAAACGACGCCCGGCAAGCAGACTTCCCACCCGCGCCATCGTTTCTTTTGCGCTGGCGACGGGGAACCGATCGGCCAATACATCCGCATCGCGAGAATCTTCGAGATACTGAGTTTTCATCCGCGAAGCACTATTGCGCATCGGTACCCTCCTTCGCATTAGCACTTGGATTAGCTCCGTCTTCCGGCATCACCGCATGCCACGCTGGCGAAGAGCTAAACACCACCGTGGTTCTCCCGGCGCGCATCTCGGCTACACCGGTAGCCACGCGTTGTTCGGTTACAGAGTCCACAGCTGTGGTTGGATCCACCAGCACCAAAATCGGCGCATCGGCCAACAACGCTCTAGCTGCCGCAATTCGTTGTCGCTGACCGCCGGAAAGCCGAATGCCTGCATCGCCAATATCGGTATCCATGCCCTCTGGCAGTAGTTCGATCACATCATCACAGGCAGCAGCTTTCATGGCAGCTGCCAATTCGGCATCGGTTGCATCTGGAGCCACCATCCGCAGGTTATCGGCGATCGTCCCATCGAAAAGATCTGCCGAGTGCGGCGCCACCAACACGTGCGACAGCGTCTCAGACAACAGCAAATCTGCCGCATCTACGCCACCAATGAAGTACTGGCCACGCTCCGGCTGTTCAGCCACGGTCAACAGCGACACCCACCTCGCCATCGTCGCCGCATCAGCACTAATTACCCGATGCGCACCTGCTGGCACCGATACCCCATCGAATTCCAAGGCGCTCGACTCCAGCTGCTTCTCACCGTCCACATCCGAGACCGCCACCGGTTCACGCAACAACGCCAATACACGCTGGGTGGAACCTGCAGCATCCGCCCACACCGCTGCCGCGTTCTTGCCTAACGCCGTCATCGGATCGATGATGAACTGCGCTAATCCCACCACGGTGATTAATTCGCCCACGGTCAAGTGTCCGTGCACCGCGGCCACACCGGAGCCGGCTGCCACCAATGCCACGAAGATGCCCCCGAGCACCTCTACCGTGCCTACCAGGATCGATTCTGCGTCAATGGCATCGACGGTGGTGTTCAACGCATGTCGCGAACGACGACGATAACGTCGGATTCCCGCTCGGCGGCTACCCAATCCAGCCAAGGTACGGAAACCACTGACCAGATCCGAGGCCGTCGCAGCAGCTTCCGCGGCCGCCTGCTGACGCGCCCCTACCCGACGCCGCAACGGCCCACCCGCTGCCATTGCACCCCAGGTCAATAAGAAGCCACCCACCAACACCGCAATACCTACTGGTACGGAAACGGTCAGCAAGATAATCGAAGCGAAGATCAGCGCAGCAACTTCAGCTACCGGCCGCAGTCCCACCATGATCACCATCGCAGCCCGCTTGGCATCCGTGGTTGCAATGGAAAGCAATGCCCCAGGTGGCCGAGAATCGTCGGCAAAGCCCCGGCGGTCAATAATGCGATCGGTGAGTTCCATGCGCAGGCCATGCTCAGCCGTTTGGGTAGCAATCGAACCCAGACGTCCGCCGAAACGTGCAGCAACATCCAGCACCGCAAAGCACAACACCAGCGCACCAATCCACCACCAGAGCGAAGACTGGTTGCCGGTAGCAATCGCTTCATCAACAGTTCGGCCAGCGAGGAAAGGGATCAAGGCCTCGCAGAGCTGGTGGATCACCATGAGCGAAGCAGCGGGCACCGTGAGTTTGCGCCAGAAGAACATCAAGCGGATCATGTACCGCCTGCGGGAGACGCCTTCAGCTGCACTAGGTAACGAAATATCCGGCGGGCTCGCCGGCGCTGTTATCAAAGCCACAGCTATGTACCATACCGTTAGCTAGCGGTAGGTCGCTCCACGATCCCCGCATCCTGCAAAGTCTCCCGCACTTCCGCCGTAATCGGCCCGAGTTGCACCTCGCGTTCAGCGGCGTCGCCCGCAGTTGCCGTCACAAAATACAGCGACGCAAAAGCACCTAACACCCACGAGACCTTCACCAAAATCCCAGGTACCGCCAGCGAGCCAAACTCAATCATCGCCGGAGCTGTATTCGTCCACTGCTCAATCGTTGCAGCTGGCACACTCACCATGCCGAGCCCTACGAAACCGAAGAACACCAACAACCCGAACAAGCTCGCCTGAGCTGCTTGCACCGAGGCCGCCACATACCGCAGGTTCAACCGCAGATGGATCGAGATGGAGTGCTTGCTATCAAACATCTCGCGCACGTATTCATGTACCACCACCAGCGAAGCAAGAACCGTCAATCCCCACAGGCAGCCCGCCACTGCCAGCGACCGCTGTACCGACCAGGCATGTCCCAATTGCCACAACTCTGCGTTGTAGAAGAAGAACAAGAATGCCACCAACAACAGCGGCAACGTTTGAATCGATCGCCCCAAAGATGTCACCGCTTCTTGCATTGTGCGTTTCAACGTCCACACAATCAGCCGCGTCCACCCCAGATACACCACGATGGCAACGAACACCACAGGCACCACCGAGACATAGTCCGAATAATTATCGGACCCGCGCTGCCCAGTCGTCGCCAGCATCGCCAGCGCCGGCGAGAACACCGTCAGCAGCAGAATCAGTGCACCAAGCCCCACCCCCACTTGCTCTGGTAGCAACCGCATCACGGACTTCATGATCAGCCACACCACGATCGGCACCACGACTGCCAGAAACATCACCAGCAGCACCATCATGATGATGTCGTCTACCACCAAACCATCATCCGGCGCTTCGAGGAACGCACGTAACTCATCTAGAGAAAAACTGCGCAGCATATACGCGCGCCCAAATACCAAGACCGCGATCCCCGACCACAATGGGCTACAACGTTGCAGTAATTGCTTACGACGGTATTCAGCTGGGATCGCAGCAGGCAGACCGATGTCCCATAATCGGCGCACGATGGTGTTATCCATACTTGGATTATCGCAGATGAAGGGACATCCTTGTTCTCCCCTAATTCAGCACTAGCTGCAGGTGTAGCGATGCCTGGATATCCTGGCAGATCTGCTCCACCAGTTCTTCTGGAACTTCTTCACTGACACGAAGAATCAGAATTGCCGATTCATTGTCATTCTGTGGCGATAGCGCTGCAGCTTCGATGTTGATGCCAGCGTTGCCCAAGGTCATACCAACCTTGCCCAGTGCACCTGGCTCGTCCTTGTAAATCAGGAATAGGTTGCGACCTTCAGAACGCATGTCCACACCGCGGCCATTGATGCGCACGATCTTTTCGTGGCGTTCCAGGCCAGTCAAAGCACCAACAACGGTTGCCGTTGATCCATCAGCACCGATGGCCTTGACCTCCAGTACGGAACGATGCGAGACAGATTCGGTCTCTGTCTCTACAGAGAAGGTCACACCACGCTCTTCAGCAATGCGCGGCGCATTGACAAAAGTCACTGGCTCTTCAATGAAGTACGAGAACAAACCGCGCACAGCAGATAGACCCAATACATCTACGTCTTCGGTAGATAGCTCACCGCGAGCAGTAACTTCCACTGCAGCTGGTGCAGCTTCCAGCAAGCCACCAGCAACCAGACCCAGCTCTCGTGCAAGCTCCAGCCACAAAGCAACTTCTTCGCCAACCACACCACCGGAAACATTCACGGCATCCGGGACAAACTCACCGGATAGAGCCAACAGCACCGAACGTGCCACATCGGTGCCCGCACGATCCTGTGCTTCTTCAGTAGACGCGCCCAGGTGCGGCGAAACAACAGTTTCTTCCAGCTCAAAGAGTGGCGAATCTGTGCAAGGTTCAGAGGCATATACATCGAAACCAGCGCCGCGAATCCGGCCACTCTTGATTGCGTCTGCCAGTGCTTGTTCATCTACTAAGCCACCGCGAGCCGCGTTGATAATGATCTGTCCTGGCTTAGACTTCGCCAGTAGTTCAGCATCGAACATGCCGGCGGTTTCCTTGGTCTTCGGCAAGTGGATGGTCACGAAGTCTGCGCGTCCCACGAGCTCTTCCAAGCTCACCAATTCCACACCGAGCTGTGCGGCCCGTGCTGGGTTGGCGTACGGATCATAGGCAATGATGTGCGTTTCAAACGCCTGGAGCCGCTGAGCAAACAGCTGACCAATATGGCCAAAGCCCACAATGCCCACGGTCTTGCCGAAGATCTCTACGCCCTTAAAAGCAGAACGCTTCCATTCACCGTCACGCAGAGTCTTATCTGCAGCTGGAATTTGGCGTGCCGTCGCCAGCAACAAAGCAATTGCTTGCTCGCAGGCCGAGTGGATGTTCGAGGTTGGAGCGTTAACCACCATCACACCACGCTGCGTTGCGGTGGTGATGTCCACGTTGTCCAAGCCCACGCCTGCACGGCCAACGATCTTCAGCTTGGTTGCGGCGTCCAGGACTTCTTTATCGACTGTAGTTGCCGAGCGCACGAGCAGCGCGTCTGCTTCTGGTACGGCAGCTAATAGCTCTGTCCGGTTTGGGCCGTCTACCCATCGCACTTCTACGAAATCGCCCAGGGCATCCACGGTGGATTGGGCGAGCTTATCGGCGATGAGAACTACGGGGCGAGCATTCTGGCTCACGGGCATACTCCTGAGACTAGCGATTATCTTCAGCGCTGCTTGCCCGGCGAAGCGCGGTTGAATGCGCCGAAGCGCCAGACCCGCATGCGTAGCTGACATGATAACCGCTTATAGAAAAATCCCACATTAATGTTTCCGTTAATGTGGGATTCAGGGGCAACCAGGGGTAGTTGCGGGGGTAGCTAAGTCAAACTAGCTCAGCGAAAACACCTCCGCCTCACAAGCTCACCGACTCAACCACCCCGCCGTTATCATCAAACCTACTGGTAAGTCACTACCCATGGACGTGGGTTAATATCCATCGTCTCTTGTGGCGTGAAGGTTGGGTTATCTTCGTCGATGAAGTTCTTCCAAGCCTCAAACACCTCTGGCTGCAGGCCATCTAGCAGCACGTTCCACGTTTGGAACTTCAAATCCGGGGTGCCATGGCCATCAGCGTGCAGCACAATCGCCAGTTCTGGACGCGAGACATCCAACTGATCCCGATCACGAATCATCTGCAGCTGGAATTGGTGCAGCATCAGCATCTTCTGCGGCAGATTGTTTTCTGCGGTCAGGTCTGCAAGCCATTCCACTACGCGGTTGACTTCTTCGATCTCAACATTGCCCACACGCTGCAGTGGCTTTTCGCCTGGCTGGATCTTCCACTCGGAGTCCAACGCCAAGCCCACGTTCGGGCGCTTCAGCAAATCTTCGTACAACTTCGCCTGGTCCAAGAAATCCGCGTTGCCTGGCTGCAAGTCTAGGATTACATAGCCGCCAGCATCGGTCATGGCGTCGATGTATGGTTCCAAAACTTCAGCTGGCGCTGGCTCCGAGTAGTCACCACGCGGCCCTGGATCCGCCTGCGCTACGGAGGCAATGATTTCGAATCCTGGGATTACCGTGGATCCGATTGCTTCTTCATATTGACGTGCATAGTCCTGCGCCTGCGCCACCGCACCTGCTGGATCTTGCTCGCCCATCAAGCCCAATGCTGGGGTTCCTGGGTGACCGTAGGTTGCAACGATTCGGCGCCCTGGGAACAAGATCGTGCCACCACCGGGTAGTTCTTCTACCTGGTCGTTGCTGGCTAGCTCTGCGGCTTTCCGGAATTTCTCGGTATCACCGAAACCGGTGCCCAGCGCAACCATCTTCTTGCCTTCTACCGCAGCTTCCCGCGAGGACTCAGTTGCACGTGGGTCACCTGCTTCCATCCACAACGTTTCTACGCCAGCGCTGCGCGCAGTAGCTATCGAAGCTAGGGAGCTTTCCGGCGACACAAGCGCTACTGAATCATCCTGATTCTTTGGCGTGCTCTGTGGGAAGACTTCCTCTGCTTCGCCGTCGTTAGTTGGCTGTGCAGCAGGGGTAATCGAAGCGCCAGCAACCAAGGTTGGCGACTTTGGATCCATTTCCGCTACAGCTTGGGTTGGATACTGCTCGTCGGAGACCTCTTGGAAGTCAATGTCCAAAAGGGTGTTCAGGCCTTCGTCCGTACCTGGATCGACATAAACAGCACGCTCATCGCCGGATAGCTCAGACGCATTCACATTGCCCACTACCAGAATGGACTTCGCATCCACCCGGTTCAGCTGCGCTGCAATCTGATCCATTGGCATGCCTTGTCCCTCAGATTCGAGGGATAGCATAGGAGCACCAGTTGCTACAGAGATAGCTGCTGCACGACGTTGGGTCTGCTCTTGTCCGTCAGAGACCACTACTCCATCGGCGGCTTTTACTAGTCCTTCGAAGGCTTCCAGGTCAGTCTTGAAGACACTTGGATCACCGGGTAGTTCCGCAGCTTCCACTGAGGAAGAGTCGTCACTGCCACAAGCGACCAACAATCCACCGGTAAGGGCAACTACAGACACCAATGCGCCTGCTACTACACCTCTTCTCCGCTTGGATTTGTGGCCTGTAGCAGCAGGCTGCTGTTCATTTTTCTCCATAGGAGACATCGTGTTCCTAACTGAATTTAGCGTTCGAAAATTCACTACCTAGCCCAAAACTTGGAGCCAATTTAGTGCGGCTTCTTTATATGCGAGATGTTTACTCGATTGTGGTGCCCACCACGTGGCCGTGAAGTAGGTTCGGCTACAACAAGGAGTTTAACAGACGGTATTTTGCCTACCGGGCAATAGTTCTGCTGGGAATTCACAAAAAAAAAATAGATTCAGTATCGACCAGTTCTCGTGGCTACGGTTCTTACACCAGGTAACGAAAGCTAAAACCACGCAGGCTTATCGCCATCGGTGCCAGGCTTGTTTACTCCCAAGCTTCGACTGATATCCCACCCGTTATCATTGGCGATCAGCTCGGTGATCAGTGCTGCCACGCTCTTGCGAGAAACTTCAGTTCCCTTGAAAGCGTCTTCCCTACTAGTGATTTCATAGTCAACTTCATCCGCATCTGTGAGCCATGCTGGGCGGATAACTACGAGATCAAGATCTGCCGCTTCCAGTACATCGACAGCTTCGCGGTAGGTCCTTAAAGCTGAGCCAATCATTTCTGAGTTCCACTGCCCGAATGCACCGGGGACTTCGTCGTAAATGCCCAACGAAGATACCCAAACTAGCTTTCGGAGACCGACATTTTCCATAGCTTTGGCAATTGCCTTCGCTTGGGTGATCACATCTCCGGCAAGGTTCGCATACACCACTTCCTGGCCTTTAAAGACTGCTTCAAGATCTTCGGTGTTCGTAGCGTCAACGACGGTTAACGTAGCACCTTCTACCGGGGCAATTCGAGAGGTATTTCGCGCTGTCAACGTCAGTTCGTGACCGTCATTAGCCAGCATCTGGTTCGCGTGACGTGCAATCGCACCACTGGCACCTAGCACAACAACCTTGGCCATCTTGGTTCTCCGATCTGAGGTGTCCAAATATCATTACTGCTACCGGACATTCTATGCGTCGCTCAGAGTTAACACGCTGGGGTCGGCCACGATCGCTAACCTCGCTTGCCTCCTAGCAGGTAGCTGCGCATTTGAACGCCCAGGAATTCCACTTAATGAGCTCTAAGCCACCCTGAGAACGAAAAGAACTAGAACATGGAACAACCACAACCTAACTCCGCTTCAGAATCACATCAGCATGAGGCTCAGTCGCCTGCGAAAGGCAAAAAGAAGCTAGGCAAAGGGAAAATAGCTTTAATTGCATTCGGGGTTTTTATCCTTATCGGAGCTATTGGACAGCTCGCAGAGACCGAAGACCAAGCAAATGACAACAGCGAACCCCACAACGCCACAGCGGAAGAGACATCTACCACCAGTAGCGAACTGACACCTTCAGAAACTACCGAAGAAGCGCCTGAAACGACCGAAACTGAGGTACCAAATAACTCTCTCGCTCATGCCACGACCCTGACGAAATGCGAGGGCAATTCGCCGGTTTCCTTGACAAAGGTAGAAGTAACCGACGGTGCAGCGCTCAATGCTGAGGGAGCGAAGACAATCACTTTTTACTTCTAGGGCGAACTACCTTTAACAGAGGTCACCGCAGGTGCAACTGCCTACGACGATGGGCTCTACCAACGCAGCATCGTTATTCAGAATGGAGACGTTACATCTAACCTCATTTGGATTGAGAAGGAACGAACCAGCAAAGAACTCATTTTCCAGCAGCGCCCTGAAGGTGGAAAACTTGAGCTGGTTGTACCTGCAGCCTGGGCAGATCACTTCGCAGAGATAACCGGTGCATGGCTTAGCGTTGATCTGAATAAAGATGAATGCGAGGCTTAGGGCGCTGGGATTTCAACTGAGTGGACAATATTGAAGTTTGGAAGTTCTTCAGATTTAAATCCAGAATCTGGGAACCTCTAAAGAGCACAATCTGCAGTAAAGTTGTTCATAGCTAAGGTAATTCAAGCAGGTGCAATTCACGGCTTCAGCGGCCGCGTAATCCCCGTTATTGTCGAATAAGGACTGGACCGAAAAGTGAGGATCACTCACCCTCACCGGAAAACAGGAACTTTGCGCAAATTCAACCGGAATTCGCCCAAGCCGGTCATTGATCCGCCCTAGCAATTGCTCGCTGGATTGCCTCCCCATCATCAGCACTGAACATGAACTTCTTTCCCTGATACACGATAGTCACTACTTCATCGGAGCCACACAACATCGCCCACTCACCAGGCCCGATCCAGCGAATTCCCACCCCTTGCTTCCAACGTAGGCCTGATTCGGAGCTGAATCCGGTGATCTCAGTCAGCTTCATCTTTTTTGGGATTCCCCACTGCGACACCCTAAGGATTCCATCCGACACCTTCCAACGGACATTAAGATGCGCTAGGGCGAACCCAAGAACCCCAAATACGGATGCGAACAATATGCGACCCCAGGTATTTTCTTCGGGACCAAATATGGCCCACAATATTGCCACGAAGGAAATTGTGGTAAAAATTGCAATTGATACAGAGGTTAAGCCACCTACTGATGCCACACCATGGTTGACATCTCCATTTTGCAGTTTTTTAGACATTTGATTTTATAGTCTTTCTTCTTTCAGTAAGCGAATGGTAGAAGGTTTAATATTCTTTACCCGAGGTGCTTTAATTAGCTAAACACTTTCGTTTTACACACATAGTATCAATGGTCTGGTAATTCTCGGTGGTGAGGGGTGCACTTCACAGGGTTTCATGTTGTTCCGATCTGCAGCCACGCGCCAAGACGGCCACCACCAATCAGCAAAACACCCCTATGGCATCAGCCATAGGGGTGTCTTGCACTGCTACAACAGCTACGTTAAGCAGCAACTATCTTCAGTGCTGTTTAATCAGGCTGTTTGATCAGCTCCTTTAAGCGGTGGCATCCAATGGGTTCTTTACCCAGCTCATCAGATCGCGCAGCTTAGTGCCGGTTTCTTCGATCTGGTGGGAATTGTAAGAAGCACGCAAGTCTTCCAATTCCTTGTTGCCACCTTCCACATTCGCGATCAGCCGCTTGGTGAAGGTGCCATCCTGAATATCGCTCAAGATCTCACGCATCCGCTGCTTCGTATCAGCATTGATGACGCGTGGACCGGACAGGTAGCCGCCGAACTCAGCGGTATCAGATACCGAGTAGTTCATGTTCGCAATGCCACCTTCGAACATCAGATCCACGATCAGCTTCAGCTCGTGCAAGCACTCGAAGTAAGCCATCTCTGGCTCGTAGCCAGCTTCCACCAGCACCTCGAAGCCAACCTTCACTAGCTCTTCGGTACCACCGCACAGCACGGCCTGCTCACCGAACAAGTCGGTAACAGTCTCTGCCTCGAAGGTGGTTGGAATAACGCCGGCACGAGCACCACCGATAGCTGCTGCATAAGACAGTGCTAGGTCGCGGCCCTCACCCTTTGGATCCTGCTCCACTGCGATCAAACAAGGCACACCCTTGCCATCAACGAACTGACGGCGCACCAAGTGGCCAGGCCCCTTTGGAGCCACCATAGCCACAGTGACGTTTTCAGCTGGCTTGATCAGGTCGAAGTGGATGTTCAGGCCGTGGCCAAAGAAGATGGCGTTGCCATCAGACAGGTTCGGCGCAATGTCCTCTTCGTACACCTGAGCCTGGGTGGTATCAGGCACCAGGAGCATTACAACGTCAGCCCATGCTGCTGCTTCAGCGTTGGACTTCACCTCGAAGCCGGCTTCCCGTGCCTTATCGGCAGACTTCGAACCCTCACGCAGGCCGATAACCACTTCTACCCCAGAGTCACGCAAATTCTGCGCATGAGCATGCCCCTGCGAGCCATAGCCAAGCACCGCTACCTTGCGGCCCTGGATGATGGACAAATCAGCGTCATCGTCGTAAAGCAATTCAATTGCCATGGGTAAAAACTCCTCTAACTGTTTAAACTCTTAAAACTTCTGTTACCGAATTTTACTGTTCAGCATCGGCTTCGGGCCGCGAGACATCGCCACCACACCGGATTCGATCAGCTCACGGATGCCGAATGGCTCCAGCACATCCAGCAGCGCGCGCAGCTTGGAACGCTCACCGGTAGCTTCAATCACCACCGATTCTTGCGACACATCCACCACACGAGCGCGGAACAGCTTGGCGGCATCCACCACCTGCGGGCGGTTAGTGTTGTCACAGCTGACCTTCACCATCAGCAGCCCGCGCGAAACCATCGACTGCTCCGGCATCCGCGAAACCTTCAACACGGGCACCAGCTTGTTCAACTGCTTTGTAATCTGTTCGATTGGCAGATCCTCGGTCTCCACCACAATGGTGATGCGGTTGACACCGTCATTTTCCGTCTCGCCCGAGGTAATGGACAAGATGTTGAAACCGCGCCGGGTGAACATGCCGGCAATGCGGACCAAAATACCCGGCTCATCCAAAGTCAGCACGGACAGGGTGTGTAACTCAGCCATTGTGCTTGTCTCCTTTCCGGGTTGGGTGGTTGCTTTCCGGCAACAGGGCACGATCCTCGCGGTTGTCGGTTACGGTTTCGTGAATATCAGCAGGCGATTCCCCAGCAGAGACATCTTCTGGGAACAGCGGACGCAGGCCACGGGCAGACTCAATTTCGTCGTTAGATTTACCCGATGCAATCATTGGCCACACCTGGGCATCTTCGCCCACAATGAAGTCGATCACCACTGGCCGATCGTTGATCTCCCGAGCTTTACGGATGGTGGGCAGTACCTCTTCCTTAGAGGTCACGCGGAAAGCCGCGCAACCCAGACCTTCGGCTAGCTGTACGAAGTCCGGTACATACGCATCCTTCGGGCGCAGCTTGGTGTTGGAATAGCGCTGCTCGTAGAACAGGTTCTGCCATTGGCGCACCATGCCCAGGTTGCCGTTATTGATCAAAGCCACCTTGATGGGAAAGCCTTCTACAGCCGCGGTGGTCAGTTCCTGATTGGTCATTTGGAAGCAGCCATCACCGTCGATAGCCCATACCTCTTTGTCCGGCATGCCGGCTTTCGCACCCATGGCTGCGGGCACGGAATAGCCCATCGTGCCCAAACCACCTGAGTTCAACCAGGTACGTGGCTTTTCGTAGGCCACAAACTGTGCTGCCCACATTTGGTGCTGGCCTACACCCGCGGCGTAGATGGCGTCGGGGCCTACTTCGTCGGAAAGCGTCTTGATCACAAATTGTGGTGATAGCGAGCCATCCGCAGGTTCTTCCCAACCCAGCGGGAAATCGTCGCGAAGCTTATTCAGCTGCTCTAACCACGCGCTCACCTGTGGTTTTGGCAGATCCAGGCGCTGGAACTCCTCGCGTAAAGCGATCAGTACCTCGCGAGCATCGCCCACAATTGGCACATCGGCGAAACGGATCTTGCCGATCTCGGCGGGGTCGATGTCGGCGTGGATCACCTGGGCATCGGGGGCGAAGGTCTCTAGCTGGCCGGTAACGCGGTCGTCGAAACGCGCGCCGATCGTAATCAGCAAATCGGATTTCTGCATCGCAGCTACGGCCGAAACCTTGCCGTGCATACCTGGCATACCCATGTGCAGGCGGTGCCCATCTGGGAACGCACCGCGGGCCATCAGAGTAGTAACCACCGGGATGTTGGTCATCTCGGCGAATTCCAGCAACTCCTGCGAAGCATTGGCCTTCAGCACACCACCACCGATGTACAGCACCGGGTTGGTGGATTCGGCGATCAGCTTGGCAGCTTCTTCAATCTGGCGATTGTGCGGGGTAGTTACCGGACGGTAGCCCGGCAGATCCGTCTTCGGTGGCCACTGGAATTCGATCTCAGCGTTTTGAATATCCTTCGGAATATCCACCAGTACCGCGCCGGGGCGACCAGTAGAGGCCAGTAAGAAAGCCTCCACAAGGGTGCGTGGAATATCTTCTGGATTCATCACCATGAAGTTGTGCTTGGTGATCGGCATGGTCACACCACGAATATCAGCTTCCTGGAACGCATCCGATCCCAGTAGTGGACGGCCTACCTGGCCGGTAATAGCCACCAGAGGCACGGAGTCCATCTGAGCGTCGGCAAGCGGAGTCACCAAATTGGTAGCACCCGGGCCGGAAGTGGCGATGCACACGCCCACCTTGCCGGTGGCCTGTGCGTAGCCCGTAGCAGCGTGACCTGCACCCTGTTCGTGGCGCACCAACACGTGGCGGACTTTTTCGGAATCATATAGCGGGTCATACAGTGGCAAAATAGCGCCGCCCGGAATACCAAACACCGTATCGGCACCCAATTCCTCTAGGGTGCGCACAATTGCTTGGGCTCCAGTAATTCGCTCCGGGCCTTTATTTCGCGCCTGGCGCGCCATCATTGCAGGCGAGACAGGCTTAGGCGGAGTCGATGAAGGCGCGGCAGTGATACTGGTATCAGTCATGCCCGTGTGCTGTCGAGCTTCTTGCGAACGCTTCGCAGCTTGGGCGGACTGTGCTACCTGCAAGGGTTCACTGGCGCGCGCATGTTGTTGCGGCTGATCGGGGTGATTCACCGTACTGCGCTCCTGAATGCAAATAGTTACAACGTGATAGCAACCTTAACGTCCACATATTGAGAAGTCAATCTCACTATATGGACACACCTATTGGATCCCATTGGGATGATCCCGGTTGCCTTTTAAGCACGCTACCGCAGTCACACCCCGTAACACGCACATTCGATGTAAAACTGCGCACAATCCAAACAAATCCCCACCCGCGCCCTGACATTTTTCCGCAAACCCTCCTACGGTGGGGTGCATGGAATTTTTGCAGTTTTTGCTTCTTACAGCGTGGGCGTGGATTGCCTCTCATGGTTTAGCGATTGCTGCACTGGCGATCATGATGGTGCTTTTGCCTAGGATCCGCCGGTTTGTGTTGGCAATTGCGTCTTCAAATGTGGTGACCGACGGCGAAGAATCTAAAGGCCAGCTCGCCTTGATAGGTGCGGTGGTCTACTTCGTAGAGATGGTCGCCTACTTCGTATTGACCATTGCGATCTTGGGTCAGTTCGGCATTTCGCTGACGGCGGCAGCCATTCCGGCGACGGTGATCTCGGCGGCGATTGGTTTTGGTGCGCAGGGGCTGATCAGCGACTTCCTGGGTGGTGTGTTCATCATCGCCGAAAAGCAGTACGGCGTGGGCGACTGGGTGGAGTTCCACTCCCCTTCCGGTTCCGTTCAGGGCGACGTAGTGAACATGACTTTGCGCGCCACTACGATTCGTACGCTCAACGGCGAAGAGATTACCGTCCCTAATTCCGACGCGCGCATGTGTGTGAATTACTCGTCTCGCTGGTCGCGCGCCGTGATCGTGGTGCCCGTGCCTATGACGGCGGGCGGCTCTGTAGGCCACGTCGAAGAACGTTCGCTAGCTGCCGCACGAGCTGCCGTAAATAAAGAAGGCATCCGTGAACACGTGCTTTCCGACGTTAAACTGCATAGCTCCACGGAAATTAATCCCCCAACCGCCATGGGTTTGCCGTGGACGGTGAACATGCGTTTTGTAATCGACTGCGATCCAGGCGATCAGTGGTTGATCGAACGCGCCGTCCGCGCCGCAATTATCGACACCTGGTGGGACGACTACGGCCAACGCGCCGAAGCCCACGGCCTGGTCGATCCTTCGGCTTGGGCGAACCAAACTTCCTTCGAGTACTCACAGCAGCCCGCAGTTGTAAAGGCTGGCGACGGGGAAGCTTCTTCCGGGAACCAGAGCGCAGCAAATGGCCCACAAAATGATCGCGCCTTCTCTGAGGTGGTCGTGGATACACAGGATTCTGCAGCCGATACTAGTTCTCGCGCTATTGGCTCTTCGGAAACTGCTTCGAAGAATCGCACAAATTCGCGTTCCCGCGCCGATGTACCTAGCCGCTTAGCTGCCCCCGACGATGGCGCCGAAACGGCGGTGTTGACGGGCGCTGTCGCAGAGACAGAAGCTTACGACGAAGCTGATTTCGATACTGCCACTTCTGCTACTGGCAGCACCTCGAGCAGCAGTACTTCGACGCAGAAAGAACAGCGCGCCCCTTGGGCCGAGCTAGGCAAGCGGGAGAAACTGCGTCGTCTGCTCTCTGCAGGTGGTCGCGCGCGGCCAAGCACTGTGGTGCTGATTGTCCTACTGCTGATTCTGGGTCTGTTGAACTTGGCCACGGTGGATATCGAAGATGGCCCGGCAGGTTGGTTGGCTCCAAGCCGTTTGGAATCCATCGGCCATGATGATGGCTCTTCCGAAACCACTACCCCAACCACAGTGGCACCAGGATCGGATAGCACCAACGACACCACCAATAACCAAAACCAAGGCAACCAGGGCACGACTGACGAGGGCACCTCGGGCACCACTGGCGGTACTGGCAACACCGGCACCAATAACCAAGGTGGCACCACTGGCGGTACTGGTGACACCGGTACTGATACCGGCAACACCGGCGGTTCGGGCACCGGCAATACCGGCAACACTGGCGGTTCGGGTACGGGCAATACCGATACCGGCAGTGGCAATACCGGTTCCGGAAATACTGGCAACTCTGGCAATACCGGTAACACCGGTGGCAGTGGCGCCAACACTAATACGGGAGCAGCTGGGGCAACCGGAAGCGAATCTGCGGGTTCAAGCACTTCCGGCGCTGGCGCGTCGGGAGCATAAAAGAGCCCTCAGCGAATCCAAAAGGTTGCTCGACCGTACTTAAACCGGCTCAGCCCTCCCAGCTACAATTCCCACCGGCGGGCTGGCTAGAATAAGCACCCATGAGTGAAAACCAGCCCGCAACCCAGATTCCGCTTTCGCGCTTCCGCCCGTTGAAAACTCACTTCTTCATTGTGGCGTTCATCCTGGTGCTGTGCGTGATTGCGATGGGCTTCGACTGGTGGTTTAGCTTTACTCTGATCGTCCCCGCCATTTACGTGCTGTGGATCCTGCGTGTGCGCACAGAAGTGGATTCGCGTGGCATCCGCGCGGTCTATCTATTAAAAGGTACGAACTTTGTCGCCTGGCAGGATTTCCAGGGCATTCTGTTTAATAAGGCCGGCAAGGGCTACGCGGTGGATAAGAAGGATCGTCGTTTTGTGTTGCCAGCGATTACCTTCAACTCACTGCCGGATCTGAACCGCGCAACGAAGGGGCGGATCCCAGATCCGGTAACTCCGGCGCGCGCTGCAGAAGACGCCAAGGTGGAGGTCTTCCACCGTGATGGTTACTCAGTGATGAAGACTCGCGACGAGATCGAGCGTGAAGCTCGCGAAAGTGGCTCCAATCCTAGCGATCCGGAAGCTCGCTCGTAGCCTTTCGAACTGGCTCCCCGTCGAGCTACTCCGTCGAGCTCACCCAGAGCATCACCCGAGCACCAACCACTGCGCGTCTCAAAATATGGTCATAGTTGTCCATATTTTGAGATTTTGCGTTATGGTAGCCAGTACACAAAACCGAATACTTATATACTCACTCCCCGAAACTCACCCACCCATAAATACCGACCCCATGATGTAAGGAACAGGGCTGATGATCCCCCTACGATCGAAAGTGACCACCGCCGGCCGCAATGCCGCAGGCGCCCGCTCCTTGTGGCGTGCCACGGGCATGACGGACAATGACTTCGGCAAACCCATCGTGGCCATCGCCAACTCCTACACTCAGTTCGTCCCTGGCCACGTGCACCTGAAGAATGTCGGCGATATCGTTGCCGAAGCTGTGGTTGCCGCCGGTGGCGTGCCCCGCGAGTTCAACACCATCGCCGTTGATGACGGCATCGCTATGGGCCACGATGGCATGCTCTACTCGCTGCCGTCCCGCGAGATCATTTCCGATTCTGTCGAATACATGGTCAACGCCCACACCGCCGATGCGCTGGTGTGTATCTCTAACTGCGACAAGATCACCCCAGGCATGCTCAACGCCGCCCTGCGCCTAAACATCCCGGTGGTGTTTGTTTCTGGCGGTCCGATGGAGTCCGGTTTTTCGGTGCTTATCGACGGGGTGGTCAAACCAGGCTCAGATCTGGTGTCTGCTATTTCTGCGTCGGCTAATGACAACATCGACGACGACCAGCTCAGCAAGATTGAACAGTCCGCCTGCCCTACCTGCGGTTCCTGCTCGGGCATGTTTACCGCCAACTCGATGAACTGTCTGACCGAAGCTCTGGGACTGTCACTTCCGGGCAACGGCTCTACTCTGGCTACTCAGGTTGCCCGCAAAGAACTGTTTACCAAGGCCGGTTCGCTGATCGTCGAAATCGCCAAGCGTTACTACCACGAAGGCGACGAATCCGTGTTGCCCCGCAATGTCGCCAACCGCAAGGCCTTCGAAAACGCCATGGCACTGGATGTGGCGATGGGCGGTTCCACTAACACCGTGTTACACATTCTGGCCGCGGCACAAGAAGGGGAAATCGACTTCGATCTCTCGGATATTGATGCCATTTCCCGTCGAGTGCCATGTCTGTCGAAGGTGGCTCCGAACTCGGACTACTACATGGAGCACGTCCACCGTGCCGGCGGTATTCCTGCGATCCTGGGTGAGCTCAACCGCGCCGGGCTGCTGAACACGGACGTCCATTCTGTGCACAGTCCATCGTTCGAGCAATACCTCGCCGACTGGGATATCCGCAGTGGCACCGCTACCGACGAAGCCATCGAGCTGTTCTACGCCGCACCCGGTGGCGTGCGTACCACCGAGCCATTTTCTACGTCGAACCGGTGGGAATCGCTGGATACCGATGCGGAAAATGGTTGCATCCGCTCCGTGGAGCACGCGCACACCAAGGAAGGTGGCCTCTGTGTACTACGTGGCAACATCGCCGAAGATGGTGCGATTCTAAAAACAGCCGGTATCGGCGAGGATCAGTTCCACTTCGAAGGCGTGGCGCGTGTCGTCGAAAGCCAAGAACAAGCGGTTGCCACGATTTTGTCGCGCACTCTCCAGCCTGGTGAAGTGCTGTTCGTACTCTATGAGGGGCCTTCCGGCGGTCCGGGTATGCAGGAGATGCTGCACCCCACCGCGTTCATTAAGGGCGCGGGTCTGGGCAAGGTATGTGCGCTGGTCACTGATGGGCGGTTCTCTGGTGGTTCTTCGGGGCTGTCGATTGGTCACGTCTCGCCGGAAGCAGCTGCGGGCGGAAATATCGGCCTGGTTCGCGATGGCGACGAGGTGTACATCGATGTTTCGGAGCGTCGCCTAGAAATCAAGGTCTCGGACGAAGAACTTGCCCGGCGCCGCGAAGAAGAAATGCAGCGAGAACGTCCGTTTACGCCACACAAAAAGCGCCCTCGTAAGATCACTCGTGCTCTTCGCGCTTATGCGAAGATGGCAACCAGTGCAGACAAGGGCGCTGTGCGCGTGGTGGATTAGCTATCCGACGAATGGCCAGGTGCCGGCGGTAGCGTACCAAGCCACTACCGCTCCAGCTACGCCAAGCAGAGCGAAAATCCAGGAGCTAGCCAGTGGACGCGTAGCCCAACCACGGGTCAGATCCACGCCGTAACGTCCCGGACCGGTAAATTGCAGTGCTACCGCTGCGATGGTGAACAGCAGCTGCATCTGAATTGCTGCTGCATTATCTCCTAGGATCGACCAGCCCAGGCCGGATTGGGCAACTTCGAACATGGACATATAAGCGCTAACCGCTAATGCCAGCGAGGCACCTAGTGGCGTGGCTAATCCGAAGATCAATAGCGCACCAGCGACAACCTGGATCGTTGGAATGGCGGTGGCTAAGACTGCGCCGAAGGAGAAATTCTGCGCCACGAACTGGTTTTCCAGTGCTGCTACACCTTCGTTGCCCCCGAGCTGGAAGAATGCTGCCAGCCCTTGCAGCAGCAAAAGACCGCCTACGCCTAAACGCAGGAGCAACAACCCGAGGTCTAACGTACCGCGACGGTATTCGATCTCTTCATACTCATCTTCTTCATAAGCGATCTGTCCCGGTTGGGTGGCTAGAGGCTCGTCTTCAAAGTCGCGGTCGTCATAAACGCCCAGATCATTGCGTGGCATCGCGGTTGTCTGTGCAGTAGCGCCGGTCGCGGCTGCCCCGCCGGCAGCAGCACCTCCAGCTAGTGGTGCCGCGGTAAGCAGTGCAGTGCGTTGCTCATCGGAGTCATCGTAAACATCGCGGTCTAGGTCGCGATCACCATCGCGGTCTAATTCGGCTCCAGCTTCGCTTGCGCGGGCAGCTGGATGGACGCCGGTATCAGCTTCTGCGGGGCTGCCGTCGTAAGCGCCGGCCACCTGACCACTGCGCGGAATGTACTCGGTTTCCGAGTCTTCGTCCGATGCGAAGTCCGCATCAGCATCCCGGTAATCTGCCTTCGGCGCTAAAGGAGCAATCACCCGTGGTGCCGCCCGCCCCGAGGCTTTATAAGGATCACCCCGGCGCACTGGCTCTGGTTCTGGTTCGAGCTCCTGCCCGAGGTGCACCGAATCTTCCGTGGATGCATCGCTGCTCGCACTATTGCTGCCGGCACTAATGGCATCGGCTTCGTCGGAAGTAACGTCATCGGCGGTGACGCGACCGTCGTTGGTCTCAAGTGCGTCGTCGGAAGCTACGTCTTCGGAAGTTTGGAAGGTTGGCAAGTCGTCGTCGAGGTGATCATCTAAATCACGAACTACTTCGGGATTACCCTGCTCCGGTTTGTGATTCTTCTTCGTCATGCCAACCACCATAGAAGCAAAACACACTGGGCAACCTTTCCCGCGCCCAGTGTGACCAAAAAGTAATCCCGCGAGAAAGTAAGCCCTCGCGGGAAGCAATCCGCAAGCGCGGACTACAGCACTAGCGCACCAATGCCGAAGCAGAATGCCACGGAGCTAGCGATACCCACAATGCCTGGCAGCAAGAATGGGTGGTTGAACACGTAGTTACCAATGCGAGTGGAGCCAGTGTCGTCCATTTCCACTGCAGCCAACAGCGTTGGATACGTAGGCAGCACGAATAGCGCAGATACTGCTGGGAACGCAGCCACTGCGGTTAGCGGGCTGACACCAATCGCCAATGCCGCTGGCATCAAAGCCTTGGTGGTAGCAGCCTGCGAGTACAGCAAGCTTGCAGCCAAGAACAGCACTACAGCGAGCAGCCATGGCGAGGAATCGAGAACGTCGCTAGCTACCCCGGTGATGTTGTCCAGGTAGTGGTCAATGAAGGTGGTTCCCAACCAGGCCACACCAAGCACACAGACACAAGCCGACATGCCAGAGCGGAACACTGGGGTTTCTAGAACGTCAGCTGCATTGGCCTTGCCAAGAGCGAGGATCACCAAGCCAGCGCTAAGCATGATTGCCATGATGGCTTCGTTGCGTCCCAAGTGTGGATCGGTGATCAGACCAACCTGATCCGAAATAATCGTGGCGTAAACCATCACAACCAGCACGGCACCCAAGAACACGGCCACCGAACGCTTCGCCGCAGCAGTTGGAACATAGCTGGAGTGATCCGGCTGAGATACCAAACCATCAGCTAGACGCTGCTGGTAGACGGGATCCTGATCAAGTGGCTTGCCCTGCATATTAGCTACCAGCGCAGTTGGGATAATGGCTAGCGCGGTTCCTGGGATAATGATGGCCAGAATCTGCAGGTAATCCACACCATGTGGCGACAGCAGATCAGCCATCAACACCACGGCCGCAGAAATCGGCGAGGCCGTAATTGCAACCTGCGACATCACAACGGCAGCAGATAATGGCCGGGAAGGACGGACTCCGCCTTCTTTAGCTACTTCCGAGATCACTGGAAGCGTGGAAAATGCGGTGTGGCCGGTGCCGGCGAATAGCGTCATCAGGTAGGTAACTACTGGAGCGTAAAAGGTGACGCGCTTCGGATTACTGCGCAACAGCTTTTCTGCCAGGTACACCAAGTAGTCCATGCCACCGACGCGCTGCATCGCAGCAATGGCAGCAATCACAGCCATGATGATGCCGATAACATCCCATGGGATTTGTTCGCGATCCACGGTGATACCCGTGAGACCGAGTAGTAAGACACCAACGCCACCTGCCATGCCGATGCCAATGGAGCCTTTGCGCGCACCCAGAATGATGGCGCCGAAGAGAATAATGAGGTGAATCAGCAGCATGCTTATTCTTCGCCTTCTTTGTACAGCTTGCCCTGGAAGGTTGGGTTAAGGAGGTTCTCGGCGCTTAAGACCTCATCCAAGGTGGCATCATCCAGCAGCCCCTTTTCCTTGACCAGTTCACGAACGGAACGGCCGGTGCGGGCAGCTTCCTTACCGATAACGTCACCATTGTGGTGGCCAATAAGCGGGTTCAGATAGGTAATGATACCGATGGAATTATCCACATAAGCCCGGCACACTTCAGGATTTGCGGTGATCCCCACCACGCACAGAGTGCGCAAGGTGGTGCAAGCACGAGCAAGGAAACGCACCGATTCGAACACGCACTGCGCGATAACCGGTTCCATGACGTTGAGCTGCAGCTGGCCAGCCTCGGCAGCCATAGAGACAGTCACATCATTGCCGAAGACTTTAAAGCAGATCTGATTGACCACTTCCGGGATCACAGGGTTAACCTTGGCCGGCATGATCGACGAACCAGCCTGGCGCTCTGGCAGGTTGATCTCATTGAGCCCGGCGCGAGGGCCCGAAGACAGCAAACGCAGGTCATTACAAATCTTCGATAGCTTCATGGCCACGCGCTTGACCGCAGCATGGGCGTTGACATAGGCGCCGGTATCGCTAGTGGCTTCAATCAAGTCGCGCGAAGGCTTGATGTCTAGTCCCGATATCTCGCTCAAAGCACGAATCACAGCATCCTGGTATCCCGGAGGCGTATTCACGCCGGTACCAATAGCGGTAGCACCCATGTTCATCTCACGCAGGTGCTCTTGGGCACGTTCGAGCTGAATGCGCTCTTCAGCAAGGTTCATACCAAAGGCACGGAATTCTTGTCCCAAAGACATTGGCACTGCATCTTGAAGCTGGGTACGACCCATCTTCAAAATGCCCTTGAACTCCTTACCCTTCGCCAGGAACGCACGCTCCAAAGCATCCAAGTGGTTAATCAGCTGATCCAGAGCAAAATGCAGGCCGAGGCGGAATCCCGTGGGGTACGCGTCATTAGTTGACTGCGACATATTGACGTCGTCGTTTGGATTAATAACGTCGTAAGCGCCCTTAGGCTCACCCAGGTATTCCAACGCGAGGTTGGCAACCACCTCGTTGGTATTCATGTTTACACTGGTGCCGGCCCCGCCCTGGAAGACGTCGATCGGGAACTGATCCATGCAACGGTGCAGGTCAATGATCTGATCGCACGCCCAGATGATGGCCTCGGCCTTCTTTGCTGGCAGGGCGTGCACGTCGCGGTTAGCCATTGCAGCGGCCTTCTTCACCATCACCATGCCGCGGATGAACTCCGGGACGTGGTTGATGTTCGTGCGCGAAATCTGGAAGTTATCCACCGCACGCAAGGTATGCACACCGTAGTACGCATCTTCTGGAACCTGCATTGTGCCCAGCAGATCCACTTCGGTGCGGAAGCGCTCGGCGTTGCGAGCCTTTTGGGAGTGGGTCTCCGCAGACGTGATGATGTCCGTGGAGCTAATCACCTTGCCAGTGTGGGCGGTGGACGAAGACGGGGATGGAATCGGAGTCTCAGACACGACGTGCTCCTTGCGTTTCTAGATCTGTTGATCTGTTGCTGTTTTGTTGTTGCTCGATGGTTTCGGCCAACAGTTTTCAATTAATGGATACGGGCAGGTGGTACTGCCCAAGCGAGTTCCTACACGTTTGGTGTACAAACCCGTTCTAACTCTTAACACTAATACCGGTTAAGGCCTTCAGGCAGGCGCGCGTAGATCTCCTGCAGGTCGAAGAGATTCAACTGCCCTAAATCGCGTGTGCCTGGGCGCATTTCGTCTAGCGTCTTCACGCCTTCCGGTACCTGGGTAGAGGGTTGCTCTGGGATTCCTAGTACGCGGCATCCCGCCGCAAGCCCCGCCTGCATGCCGGCTCCAGAATCCTCAACGACGAGACATTCATCAGGGGTTAGCCCAAAGCGCCGAACAGCTTCGGCATAAATATCGGGCGCGGGTTTGCCTTGAGCTACCTCATCCCCGCACAGGGTAAACGCAAAGTGTTCAGTGCCGATGGACTGCAGGCTTACGTCGGTGAGCGTGCGCGCGGTATTCGTCACCAGTGCCATGCCGATACCGGCTTCTTTGGCCTGGCGGAGGATCTCTGGGATCCCAGGACGAAACTCAAGCTGCTGCGATAACAGCTGGCTAACCCTACGAAATACCCACGCCACCCACTCATCACGCTTTTCGTCCGTGAGCGTCACCCCAGCGTAGTCGGCACAAATCTGCACCGTCGCAGGCGTAGTAGCACCGACGGTTTTCAGTCGCACCTCCTCCGTCAGCGGCTTACCCATAGCCTCGCCGAGTTCGTAGATTGCTATCGCCCAGAGTGGCTCGCTGTCCACCAGGGTTCCGTCCATATCCCACAGAATTGCCTTCATGATGCTTTCAGATTAAGCCACCATGGTTTAGCGGTGCATCTAACGCAGCACACCGGCCCGCACGCCGTCGGCGGTAGAGTAGGCAACCATGACGTTCCACCGCCGGCGCCGCTTCACTCCAGCCCTCGCTGCTGCCAGTGTGGCATTCGTCGCGGCCACCACGGCAGGATGCATGGCTGATAATGCGGTGGACAGCCAGTTCACCCCCGTCGAGGCCGAACCCACCGGCATTCGAATGCCGAAATTCGATAGCCCCGAACTGCCAGAAGCTGCCGCTCCCACGCACACCGCCGAGCGCAACGATGAGCCCTGCGCCATCGATGATGTCACCTTAGCTGCCTGCCTGGACTACATCACCGACGTTGTTGGCGCCAGCCCCAACACCGCGATCGCCGCGACCGAAACGGGTCACCTCTGGCGCGTGACTCCCGGGACACCTCCGGTGCAACTCGCCGAGCTGGGCATCGGGATTAAACAGCTGCTGGCCTCTCCGACCGTGGTAGAAGATGGTCAAGTCTTCGTTTTACTTAACGACGGCACCATCAACCGCCTCACGTTGTTGCCTGGCGGTGGGCACACAATCCAAGACTTTTCGGAAGCCAACCCAGAGACCTTAGGCATCTACTTTGATCCGCGTCGTGGCGAGCCCACACGCTTACTTGCCGGTGATCCCGACATTCAATTCCAGGCGTTTTGCCACAATCCCCTACCACTGCCAGATATGCCACCGCTTGCCACGGTTATTCTCGATGGCAGGCCGCAATTGGTGCAGTGGTCGGGCGGCCTGCTGGAGCCTATTGGTGGCATCGATCTGGATAATTCGATTGCCGGCTGTGCCGTCGCAGGCGACAAGGTCGTCGTGGCAATTCCCGATGCCCAGCGCGTGGTTGCCATCGGAATTGAACCTAACGACGATCCGGTGGGGTTGCCCTCCTGGCAAGTCTCTAGCTCGCCCGAGGTTTTGGTTGATGGCGAATTCGGCCACGTGGAATCTGTCGCCGCAGTTTTTAGCGCCCAAGGCATCGAGGTCTGGGGCGGTACAGCCAACAAAGCCCCGGTACGCGTCGGCACAGGGCACACACCGGGCAATAAAGATGACCGGGTGTTCCGGATGCGTTTAGCCGGTATAGACCTGGAGTCGAAAGACTAGCTCAGCTTCTTGGCAATTAGCTGGTTGACCTGAGCTGGATCGGCCTTACCACGCGTTGCTTTCATCACGGCACCAACAATGGCACCGGTGACTTTCTTGTTGCCTGCGCGGTACTTCTCCACAATGTCTGGATTGGCGGCCAAAGCTTCGTCGACGGCTGCTTCGATTGCTCCGTCGTCACGCACTACTTCCAAACCGCGATCAGCGACCACCTGGTCGACATCGCCTTCGCCGGCAAGCACGCCGTCGACAGCGGTGCGGGCGAGCTTGTTCGTCAGCTTGCCTTCGTTGACCAACTGGCAGACGCGAGCCACTTGAGCTGGAGTGATGTTCAAAGCGGCGAGCTCTACGCCTTGCTCGTTGGCCTTCTGTGCCAGGTAAGCCACCCACCAAGAGCGAGCTTCGGCAGGCTTCGCACCAGCTTCAACAGTCTCCACGATCAAGTCGAGCGCACCGGCGTTGACCAGGTCGCGCATCTCCTCGTCCTTGATGCCCCATTCCTTCTGGATACGAGCGCGACGTACCCAGGGCAGCTCTGGCAAGGAAGCGCGGATCTCTTCAACCCACTCCCGCGGTGCCAGCACTGGTGGCAAATCTGGATCGTTGAAGTAGCGGTAGTCTTCTGCAGTTTCCTTAATACGGCCTGCAGAGGTAGAACCATCAGCTTCCTGATAGTGGCGCGTTTCCTGGAGGATCGAACCACCGGAAACCAATACTGCTGCCTGACGCTGCATCTCGTAGCGCACCGCCTGCTCTACAGACTTCAACGAGTTGATGTTCTTGGTCTCCGTGCGGGTACCGAATTCCTCCTGGCCCACCGGGCGCAGGGAGACGTTCGAATCCACACGCATCGACCCCTGATCCATACGCGCATCAGAGACACCCAGAGCCTTTACCAGATCGCGCAACGCTGCAACATAAGCGCGGGCAACTTCAGGGGCGCGCTCGCCAGCACCAATAATCGGCTTGGTGACAATCTCGATTAGCGGCACGCCAGCACGGTTGCAGTCCACCAGAGAGCGAGTTGCGCCATGGATACGGCCAGTGGCGCCACCCAAGTGCGTTAACTTACCGGTGTCTTCTTCCATGTGCGCACGTTCGATCTCGATGCGCCATGGGGTGCCGTCGTCAAGCACTACGTCCAGATGTCCGTTAAACGCAATCGGTTCGTCGTACTGCGAGATCTGGTAGTTCTTCGGCTGATCCGGGTAGAAGTAATTCTTGCGCGCAAAGCGGGAAGATTCTGCAATTTCGCAGTTCAGAGCCAGGCCGATCTTAATCGCCCACTCCACACCCTTCCGGTTCACCACGGGTAGAGCGCCCGGAAGGCCTAAGCTGCACGGATCCACATTGCTGTTCGGAGCAGCTCCAAAATGGGCGGAAGAGGCCGAAAACATCTTCGTTTCCGTGGCCAGTTCCACGTGGACTTCCATGCCCATTACTGGCTCGAAGCGCTCGAGCACTTCGGTGTACTCCATCAGATCATCGGTAAATGCAGCAGTCATGGAAGCCAATGTTACTAGTCCCGGCTATTCAGTTCATCTACCTTGCGCTGGAGAGTTTCGTTGTCCAAGTTCGAGGCATCGAGATCCTCTTGTTGGTTGCTAATTAGCAAACGACGGCGTCGCTGCGTTTCCGCAGAAATCCGTCGGCGACCACGCAACCACGCCACTGATACCACCACGATCAGCACCACGCCAACGTAACCCAAGAATGGGTAGACGTAAGAGACCAAGCTACGGAAGCCGAAGAAGCTCAGCACAAAGCCCACCAAGGTAATTGGGATGAACACCATGCGGAACTTGGCTGGGTTCGAGGCGGTCAGACGCTTGGCTAGCGCATAGAACATGCCGATACCGGTATTGAAGATCATGCCGTAGATGACTACTGCCATCACCGTGCCAAGCACTGGGTGGATCTGATTGATCAGCGACAGCACTGGCAGATCGTATTCTGAGACCACCTGGGCCGAAGACAGCAAAGCCAGCGTAGAGATCAGCAGTAATAGACCGAAGATCAAGCCACCAAGCATGCCGCCCACACCAGCTTCGCGTGGGCTGAATTGCTCTCCACCAATGATGATTGCCATCGATACCGCCACCATCAGGTTGAAGCCCACGTAGTTTAGGGCGGAGACGCCCCAGTTTGGCAGCGTGGTGCTCACGTGATCGTGGGCGTACGTAGCCGCTTCACCCAGCGAGCCTTGCATCTGCGAGGCGGCATAAACCGAAGCGATCAACAAGAAGACGATGATAAACGGCGTAATCGCACCGATGATCGCGGTGACCTTTTTTACGTCAAGCATGCCTACTGCAAGCACCAATACCAGCATTAAGGTAGCGCCAACCCAGATCGGCAGTTCGAATTGCTGATTGAGGTTCGAGCCTGCGCCAGCCATCATCACCATGCCGGTAAGGAACAAGGTGAGCATCACAGCACCATCGAGGAACAATGCAACTCCACGGTTGGATACTCGGGTGAACACCAAATTGTGTTCGCGTGCCTGGAAGTAGCTGCCGAGCTGAAGCACTGCGAGACCGGAGATCGTCATGATCACACATGACAGGATCGCACCCCAGATACCCCAGGTGCCGAAAGCGACGAAATACTGCATGACCTCTTGACCAGAGGCAAAACCTGCTCCCACGATGAGCCCCACAAAGGCCATCGCGATACCTAATACCCGTTTAACCATGAGAACAATGGTAAGCCCAGAGTAAGCAAAATCACTAAAATTTCGTCCAGAAACTTGGGGTTAAACTTAATTTTCGTGACTGTCGAACAACCACCGCACACCCCGGATCCCGAAATCCTTGCTGCCTTGAATGCGAGAGCTTATGCAGCAAGTGGTTCAGTGGGTCCGGCGGCAACTGGTTTATCGCGCACTCATATCCCCGCAGTATCCGCAGCAGCGAAACCACGCTTTCAGTCTGACTCTTTTCGGCGAGCAGCAGCTGATACTTATTCGGCAGCGCATGATTCACAGCTTTATCACGATGTGCGCCCTGGCTATCCAGCAGAAATCGTCGCTGAAGCGATTGCAGAAGCTGAGGATGCTCGCCAAAGCACAACGCTAACCACCTCTCCCCTGACTATCGCCGATATTGGCGCTGGCACCGGGAAACTCACCGCTGCCCTAGCCCAAACAGCGCCGGAGGCCACACTCCATGCGGTCGATCCTTCCGAAACGATGCTGCAGCAGCTAGAGGCCACCTGCCCGGAAGCAACAACCCACGTAGGCATCGCTGAAGATCTATCGATGCTCGAAGATCACTCCGTCGATCTACTCACTTGCGCCCAGACCTGGCATTGGGTCGACGAAGCACAAGCGACACAAGAATTTGCCCGCGTTCTTGCACCCCACGGCACTGTGCTCCTGATCTGGAATACTCTCGACGTCCGTCATCCGTGGGTGCATCGGCTGTCGCGCATCATGCACTCGGGCGATATTTTGGCTCCTGGTTTTGTGCCTAACGTCGGCAAGCAATTAAAAATTACCGGCGAGATTCGCAACAATTGGGTGGATCTGCGCACACCTGAGGAATTGCTGGAACTTGCGCGCACGCGTTCGTATTGGATTAAAGCCAATGAAAAAACGCGCCGCAAGGTAGCCGATAATTTGCACTGGTATCTCTACGAGCACTTAGGGTTCACCCCACATCAGCCCGTGGAGCTGCCATATCGCTGCGACGCATTCTTGCTAAAGCACGTTTCTTAAAAACGCGCTGGTTAGTACTGCTCGGGGTCGTAGCTATTTCTTTGGCGGATGTTTCAAGCTCTCGTCCGGATTCGGATCCACGACCTTTACCTCTGGGCTAACCAGCTCGGTAATTGGCTCGGCGAGAATGCGCTCTGCGTCAGACTCATCGAAGTCGACGTTCACGTCGTCGATAAGCTCCGTAAGGATTTCGTCGCGCACGGTGGTACGCAATTCGATGTTGTCCACGTTCGACGCCGCCACTGCCCGATCCAGGCGATCCTGATCTGCCTTGTTAAAGACGCGATTCGGATGAAGCTTACGACGGGTGAGCTTGCGGATGCGACTACGGCGCTCCGTCTCTTCCACAATCGTGCTGCGGCCAAAGAAGTAGTTGCCGATCAGTACCGCGATCAAGATGATGCCCACGTAGCCGAGTACTGGGAATGCGTAACCCACCAGCGTCCGGAAGCCAAGGAAAGACAACAAGAAGCCCAGACCAACAGCTCCGAAGAGAGCAAAGCGGAAGTTCTGTGGGCGACGGCGCGTCACACGGCGTCCCAGCGCGTAGAACATGCCGATCGCTGAGTTAAAGATCATGCCGTAGATCACCAGCGCGGTAATCACACCGAATACCGGATGAATCTGATCCACGATCGCCAACATCGGCATATCTTCGTGGGCCACATCGGCCACCGAGAAGTACAGTGCCAAGGTGGCTACCAGCAGCATCACGCCGTAGATGGTGCCACCCAGCAGGCCACCAATGCCTGCTTCACGTGGATTCAAGTAGGTGCCACCGATGACGATAGACATCGACACGGCGATCATGATGCACAAGCCCACGTAATTCAGCGAGGCGATAGTCCAGTGCGGGAGTGTGGAATGGATCTGGGTGGCTAGGGGCTCCAGCTCGGTCAACGAGTTTTGGGCATGGACGATGGCGTAAATACTGGCCACCATCATCACCACTACGATGAGCGGTGAGATCAAGCTGATCACATTGGAAACTTTGTTCACATCCAGCAGGCCAGCGAGCAGCACCATCACAATTAAGATGACGGAGCCCACCCACACGGGTAGGCCAAACTGCTGGTTTAAGTTCGCGCCAGCACCTGCGATCATCACGGTGCCGGTACAAAACACGGTTAAGGTAACCGTGACATCAAGCAGGCGTGATACCCAGGGGGATGCGATTTGGTCGAAAACTGCGGTGTGTTCATCAGCTTGGTAGTAGCTACCAAGTGCCATCACTGCCAGGCCAGAGAGAGCCATGATGATGGCAGAGAACACTACCGCCCAGATTCCTGGGATTCCGAAGGAAACGAAGTACTGGTTCATTTCCTGGCCGGACGCAAAGCCTGCGCCCACGCTTAATCCCAGGAACGCCATTGCAATGGCGAAAATCCGTTTCGGCATAAATAAATACGCGACTAGCCGAACAGTGCCTTTGCAGTGGTGTAACGGCCACGCGGCACGGTCTTCAGCTTGCCGACGGCCTCCTCAAAAGTAATTCGGTGGATATCTTCGCCCTTCAGCGCAACGACCTTACCAAAGTCGCCTTCATGCACTGCGCGGGTTGCGTGCACACCATACCGGGTAGCCAACACGCGGTCGTAAGCCGTTGGTGTACCACCACGCTGGATGTGGCCTAGCACGGTGGTGCGAACATCATAACCGGTGCGCTGCTTAATCTCATCACCAATGACCTGGCCGATGCCGTTGAAGGTCTGGTGACCGAACTGGTCTACCCCGCCCTCTTCGAACTGCATGGTGCCTTCCTTTGGCAATGCGCCTTCGGCGACCACGATAATGCCGTACTGCTCGCCCAACTGGAAGCGACGTTCCATGGACTTGCAGATTTCGTTAATGTCGAATGGCTCCTCTGGGATCACAATGTAGTGCGCGCCACCAGCCATACCAGCATGCAAAGCGATCCAGCCTACGTGGCGCCCCATGACCTCCACGATCATCACACGCTGGTGCGATTCCGCGGTGGTGTGCAGGCGATCCACGGCGTCGGTAGCCACTGCCACTGCAGTATCGAAACCGAAGGTGAAGTCGGTGCCATTGACGTCGTTATCAATGGTCTTTGGCACACCAACCACAGGAACGCCATTTTCCGCCAGCCAACGACCAGCCTTCAGCGTGCCTTCACCACCAATTGGAATCAACGCGTCGATGCCCGCATCAGCGAGGTTCTCTTTAATGGTGTCTAAGTTCGCGGTGAGCTTATCCGGGTGAACGCGACCGGTGCCCAACATGGTGCCACCGCGCAGCAACATGCGGTCGATATTCTCATCGTCGTACAGCTGGATCCGGCGATCTTCAAGCAAACCGATCCAACCGTCTTCATAACCCACTACAGTGGAGCCATATTCACTGCTAGCAGTACGAACAATTGCTCGGATGACAGCATTCAAGCCGGGGCAATCGCCACCGGAGGTCAAGGTCGCAATACGCATATTTTCCACTGTAGCGCGCCAGCATCGCCCGCGCTTCCAGGGGTGTTAGAGATTACTTTTTAGCGCGCAGTTTTATTGCTTTTCAGGCTTTGCGACGTTAAACCGCGACACCGCCCACAATCCCAACAGCAGCGCAATAGCTTGCATCAGCAGTACCTGGCCGAACATCTCTTCGCCGGCTCCCGCATTTTCGCGAAATTGAATAAACGCCGCGGTAGCAGCCGAGCCCAGTACGGCACCCACTTGGCGCGAGGTGTTGTAAACACCAGAGGCTGCACCCGCCCAACGACCTGGAATATCACGCATAGTGGTGGTGGAGTTTGGCCCCCAGACAAACGAGTTGCCCAAGCCAAGAATGATGGATGCAACAGCCACCCACCACACTGGCAGTGGTTCGCGTAGCACGCCGAACATGGCGATATGCCCCAGCACCATCAGGCTGAAGCCAGTCACCGATAGTGCCCGGGGGCTAAAGCGTCCAATCAGGGATCCCACATATGGCGCCACAATGCCCGAGACCACAGCCATCGGCGCGATGAGCAACCCGGCAGCCAAGGCGGTCTGGCCTTCATATTGCTGCAAGTACATCATGATTGGCAGCGCATTAGAGGCCACCGCGAAGCCCATCATCGCGATCGAAAAGCTACCTAGCGTGAAATTAGCCTGACTGAATAGCTCCGGTGGCACCAGCGCTGCAGTACCGCGCTTCGAGGCGGTGCGCTGCGACCACACGAAAACTGCCAGTGCAATAAAGCCGGCGATCAGGATCGCAACGATCATCGGCGACCATCCCACAGCTTCACCTTGCTGGATACCGAACACGATGCCGGCCATTGCAATCACAGAAGCCACGATGCCCAAGTAATCGAAGGATTGCTGTGAAGTTGGCAACGATGGAATCCACTTTGCCGCCAACGCCAAACACAGCAGGCCAACGGGAACGTTGATGAAGAAGATCCATTCCCACCCCAGCGAGGTAGTCAGCAAACCACCAAGTACCGGGCCGGTCAAAGTGGCTAAGCCCGCCACCGAGCCCCACAGACCCATAGCCACGCCGCGGCGGTCGGGAGCAAAAATTCGCGTGATGATCGCCAGCGTTTGCGGTGCGATCATCGCAGAACCCAAGCCTTGTACAAACCGGGCAGCGATCAGCATTTCAATGCTGGAGGCCACCCCACACCACAGCGAAGCAGCGGTGAAAATCACAATGCCAGTCATGAAAACCCGGCGTTGCCCCCACTGATCCCCCAACCTGCCGGTAACCAATAGCGGAATCACATAGGCCAGGAAGTAGGCGCTAGACACCCAGATGGCTTGGTTGTAGTCCGCGCCAAGGCCAGTCATAATGCCCGGCAACGCTACAGCCACAATGGACTGATCTAGCAGGTTCATAAAGAACCCTAGAGATAGCGCAAGAAGCGCCAGGTAAGCCTGACGCTTCGGCAGATACTGCGACTCCTGTGTGAGCTCCTGCTTAGGCTCCCGGTTCGCCCCCTGTTTAGGCAAGTTAGGCAATGTCGCCTCGGACCTTTTCGTAGGCTGCACCTACGCGGTAGAGGCGATCGTCGGCATGGCGTGGCGCCATGATCTGCAAGCCCACTGGCAAGTTGGTATCAGCGGCCAAGCCGGAAGGCACGGACATGCCACACATACCGGCCAAGTTCAGTGGCAGGGTGCACAGGTCAAACATGTACATGCTCAACGGATCGTCAACCTTCTCGCCCAGCTTGAAAGCAGTGGTTGGCGTGGTTGGCGAGATCAACACATCGACCTGTTCGAAGGCCTTTTCAAAGTCCTGCTGGATCAAGGTACGTACGCGCTGTGCTTGCAAGTAGTAGGCGTCGTAGTAGCCCACGGACAGCGCGTAGGTACCGATGATGATGCGGCGCTTGACCTCATCACCAAAGCCTGCGGCACGCGTGGCTGCCATCACCTGTTCGGCCGAGTGGTTGCCATCGTCGCCCACCCGCTGTCCGTAACGCATACCGTCGAAACGCGCGAGGTTCGAGCTGACCTCGCAAGGCAAGATCAGGTAGTAGGCGCTCAGTGCGTGGTCGAAGTTCGGACAATCAACCTCTACTACCTCTGCGCCTGCGGCGGTGAGCTTTTCGACGGCCTCGTGGAAGGAATTCAACACGCCCTGCTGGTAGCCATCGGTGGTGTTGAATTGCTTGACTACACCAACCTTCACGCCGGTCAGATCACCGGAAGCGCCTTCGCGAGCGGCAGCTACCACGTCTGCAATTGGCTGGTTGGTGGAAGTGGAGTCGTTGGCATCGTGGCCAGCGATCACCTGGTGCAGCAAAGCGGTATCTAGGACATTGCGTGCCGTTGGCCCGCCCTGATCCAAAGACGAAGCACAAGCCACCAGGCCGTAGCGGGAAACGGTGCCGTAAGTTGGCTTCACGCCTACGGTTGCAGTCAAAGCGGCTGGCTGGCGAATCGAACCACCGGTATCGGTACCGATGGCCAACGGTGCCATCGCCGAAGCAAGCGCAGCCGAAGAGCCACCACCGGAACCACCGGCAGTGCGCTGGACATCCCATGGGTTATGGGTCGGACCATAAGCGGAGTTTTCCGTCGAAGAGCCCATCGCGAACTCGTCCATGTTGGTCTTACCCAAAATCGGAATACCAGCTTCGCGGAGCTTGCGCGTTACCGTGGCGTCGTAAGGGCTCATGTACCCCTCAAGCATCTTGGACGCACAAGTCGTTGGCGCATCGGTGGTGGTAAAAACGTCCTTCAACGCCAAAGGCACACCCGCTAGTGGCGAAGCAGGTTCTTCACCGCGGTCGAGGGATTCGTCGACAGCCCGAGCAGCTGCCAATGCCTCTTCTTCACCTACGTGCAGGAAGGCGTGGATCTCGGAATCGACTTCGCGAACGCGATCAAGGAACTTCTGCGTTACCTCTACGCTGGTCAGCTCGCGGCTGTGGATCTTCTCGGCCAGCTCTGCGGCGGTAAGTCCTAGGATCGGATCTTCCGAGACAGCGCTGTGCAGTAAACGATTGTTAGTTGCAGTTGTATCGTTTGCAGTCATGGAAATTTTCGGCTCCTGATCGCTGTCTTATTCTTCTTCACCGAGGATCTGTGGCACTTCGAAGCGGCTGTCCTGCTCGCTTGGAGCCTGATCTAACGCCTGCTCGGCCGTCAAGGTTGGGCGCACCTCGTCTTCGCGCATCACACCGGAGAGCGAGGAAGGGTGGCTCATCGGCTCCACGTCTGCTGCAGCGACCTGTTGGACGGCTTGCACGTGATTAATAATGTCGTCAATCTGATCGGCAAATGAGTCTAATTCTTCATCCGACAATGCCAAGCGCGACAGCTTAGCCAAATGTGCGACCTCATCACGGGAGATAGCAGGCACGAGCGTCCCTCTTTCCATAGGTTGCGGGTGTTCATTCAAGTAATCATTGCAGTTGAAATTGCTACCCAACCACAATAGCGCCCCAAGGCAGCTGGCGGTATGCGCACCTCACCGGGTTTATATCTGCGCCATCTGCACGCCATTTCTTCAGTTTTCCCTATTATTCGCGATTATTCGCGCTCATTCCCGATCATTCCCTATCATTTCCCTTTCCGAACCTGGCTGGCGCGGGTAGAGTTTGGAGCCATGTCTTATCTACTTCGCGTGCAACTGCCCGATACTCCCGGTTCGCTGGGGTATTTGGCGGCGGCTTTGGGCGAGGTAGATGGCGATATTCGCAGCGTTGACGTGGTAGAACACGATGTCAACGGCACGGTGACCGACGACATTGTGGTCGATCTTCCTTCCGGAAAACTGCCCGATACCTTAATTACTGCAGCGCAGACGCTCGACGGCGTGGAGGTCGATTCCATCCGTCCGTTTTCGGGCACGGTGGATCGTCGGGGTCAGATTCGCTTGCTGGCTGCGATGGCTGCTCACCGCAACGAACCTCGCTTGGCATTGCGCGAGATCGTCGACGGCTTGTCCCAGACGATGTCTGCCGGTTGGGCATTGGCATTAGAAACTGCCGACGACGGGGTTTCCCGCCTAGCCGCCTCCCCTGCTGCCCCCGAAGATGATGGGCGCACTCTCTCCCATCCGCCGGTTACGGAAACGCGCTTGCTTGATCCAGAAACCGAAGACTGGATTCCGCCGAGCTGGGCAGTAATGGACTCCGCGCTGGCGGCATCGCCCATGGGCGAAAACTACATCTTGGTGATCGGCCGGCCTGGCGGACCGGAATTTCTGCCCAGCGAAGTAGAACACCTTGGCCGTATCGGCGCAATCGTCGAAGCCATCCTGCTTTAAGCACCCGTCGCCAGCTTCAAGCCCCCGCCACCAACGCAAGCCCCCCGTCGCCAGGGTCTTTGTAGCCACTGTCACAGTGGTCGCGGTATAAGAGCCCAACCTGCGGACGGTAAAGTTAATGCGAACGCACTTCGCGATTTCGTAAAGGACTTTTAGATAAATGGCGAATCTTTCGGAAAATCTGGGCTCCCATGTGCGCGCTGAATCTGGCCGCACTCCGCAAGCCTCTACCCCAATGGAATTTTGGACGGGCCTATCCCGCGTCGTGGTAGACAGCCTTGCCGATAACTGGCAGGAAACCACAAAGAAGTATGGCGCTACCCGTCAGCAGCACTATTTCTCGGCAGAGTTCTTGATGGGTCGTGCCCTATTGAACAACTTGCTGAACCAGGGGCTTGTGGACGAAGCCACCGAAGCCGCCAAGCAACTGGGCATGGATCTCAGCGATATCCTCGAAGCAGAACATGACGCCGCACTTGGCAACGGTGGCCTGGGCCGCCTGGCTGCTTGCTTCTTGGATTCCTGCGCTACCCAGGATCTGCCAGTGACCGGCTACGGCATCCTGTACCGTTACGGCCTGTTCAAGCAGGCTTTCGAAGACGGTTTCCAAGACGAGCACCCGGATCCTTGGATGGAAGAGGGTTACCCATTCGTCGTTCGTCGTGAGCAAGAAGCGCGCGTGGTGTCTTTCGATGATCTGACTGTGCGCGCTGTGCCTTTCGATATGCCGATCACCGGCTATGGCACGGATAACGTCAATACCTTGCGCCTGTGGTCTGCCGAACCGATCCGCGAGTTCGACTACGACGCCTTTAATTCCCAGCGTTTCACCGACGCCATCATCGAGCGCGAGCGCGTCCACGATCTGTGTCGCGTGCTCTACCCGAATGACTCCACTTACGAGGGCAAGGTGCTGCGCGTACGCCAGCAGTACTTCTTCGTTTCGGCGTCGCTGCAGTCCATGATCGACGTGTACATCGAAAATCATGGCTCTGATCTGCGTAATTTCCATAAGTACAACAGCATTCAGCTCAACGACACCCACCCAGTGTTGGCCATCCCAGAGCTTATGCGCCTGCTGATGGACGATCACGGTTTGGGCTGGGACGACGCCTGGACTGTGGTTACGGGCACCTTCGCTTACACCAACCACACGGTGCTGGCCGAAGCCCTAGAGACCTGGGAATACTCCATCTTCGAGCGTCTCTTCGGCCGTGTGCTTCAGATCGTGCAGGAAATCGATCGTCGCTGCCGCTTGGAGCTCGAAGCCAAGGGCTTCACCCCGGATCGCGTGGACTACCTGGCTCCGATTGCCCATGGCCGGATCCGCATGGCGTGGATTGCCTGCTATGCCTCCTACTCCATCAATGGCGTGGCTGCGCTGCACACCGAGATCATCAAGCGCGAAACTCTCGCCGATTGGTACCAGCTGTGGCCAGAGAAGTTCAACAACAAGACCAATGGTGTCACCCCACGTCGTTGGCTCAATCAGTGCAACCCGCGCCTGTCTGCGTTGCTCACCGAGCTCGTGGGCTCTGATGCGTGGCTGACGGACATGGATCTACTACGCGATCTAGAAAAGTACGCTGACGACGAAGAAGTCCTGCGTCGCCTGATCGATATCAAGCAAGCTAACAAGCAGGATTTCGCTGCCTGGATTGAGCAGCGCCAAGGCGTGGCTATCAACCCAGAGGCTGTGTTCGATTCGCAGATCAAGCGTTTGCACGAGTACAAGCGTCAGTTGCTAAACGCCTTGTATGTGGTGGATCTTTACTACCGTTTGAAGGACAACCCGGATCTCGATGTCACACCTCAGGTAGTGATTTTCGGTGCAAAGGCCGCACCTGGTTACGTGCGCGCGAAGGCGATCATTAAGTTCATCAACGAGATCGCTCGCGTGGTGAACAACGATCCCGAAATCGGCGACAAGCTGAAGGTAGTCTTCGTAGAAAACTACAACGTCACCCCTGCCGAGCACATCATCCCTGCCACCGATATCTCGGAGCAGATCTCCACTGCCGGCAAGGAAGCCTCCGGTACCGGCAACATGAAGTTCATGATGAACGGCGCGGTCACCCTTGGCACCCTCGATGGCGCCAACGTAGAGATCCTCGATTCCGTGGGCAACGACAACGCCTACATCTTCGGCGCCAAGGAAGAAGAACTGCCAGAACTACGCCGCAACTACCACCCACGCGATCCGTACCAGAACGTGGCTGGCTTGCAGCGTGCCGTGGATTCGCTTGTCGACGGCACCTTCAACGACGGCGGCACCGGTATCTTCCACGACTTGCATTTGTCGCTTCTCGACGGAAACGGCTTCGAAACCCCAGACGTCTACTACGTATTAGGTGACTTCGAAGATTACCGCCGCACCCGCGACCAGGTAGTAGCCGACTACCAGGATCAGCTGGCTTGGGCACGCAAGTGCTTTATCAACATCATCCGTTCCGGACGATTCTCCTCGGACCGCACGATCAGCGACTACGCACGTGAGGTGTGGAAGCTGGAGGAAACTCCGATTCACTAGCTCCGATTCACTAGGGCTGTGTGGTTAGCTGGCTGCTGCCGGTACGCAGCTAGCCATCTAACGAGCCGGTTTCTAGCAGACGCTGGAAGCCGGCTTCATCTGTTGTAGGGATACCTAGCTGCTCGGCTTTTTCTGCTTTGGAGCCTGCGTTTTCCCCAATCACCACATAATCGGTGTTTTTGGATACCGATCCGGCTGCTTTGCCACCGCGATCCATAATCGCTTGCTTCGCACTATCGCGAGTGAAACCTTCGAGCGATCCGGTGACCACCACAGTCAATCCTTGCAGCACCTGCTGGATTTCCTCGCCACCTTCGTCTGAGGCGCTGGATCCGTCGTTAGCTAGCTCCATCCGCACCCCGGCAGCCTGCCATTTCGCAACTACTTCGCGGTGCCAATCCACGCTGAACCAAGCGCGAATCGATTCGCCAATGGTGCGGCCGACGCCTTCGATCTCTGCGAGGCGATCCACGGAAGCCTCGGAAATCGCCTGTACTGAACCGAACTCCTGAGCCAGTGCGCGGGCGGCAATCGGGCCTACGTGGCGGATCGACAGGCTAACGATCACGCGCCAGAGCTCGGCTTCTTTGGCTTGTTCTAGGTTGGCCAGAAGCTTGCGTCCATTGGCAGAGACTGTGCCGTGGATGGTGCCATCGTCGTCGATCTTGCGCGAAGAAACGGTGGTATATGCCTCAGAGCGGGCGAGGTCTGCTTCCCGAATATCGAAAAGCACAGATTCATCGGCAAGGATGCCGCGGTGAATCAGATCGGCGATACCGCGCTTGCCCAAGTTTTCGATGTCAAGCCCACCGCGGGCTGCCAGGAACTCGATCCGGCGCTGCAGCTGCCCCGGACAATGCCGCGTATTCGGGCACCGCCAATCAGCATCGCCTTCCTTCGACGGTGCTAGGACAGTGCCACATTGCGGGCAATGGGACGGGTACTGGTACTCCCACTGGTTTCCGTCGCGAGCGGGCTCAACTGCGCCCAGAACTTCGGGGATGACGTCGCCCGCTTTACGCAGATACACCCGATCGCCCAATAGCAATCCTTTGGCGCGAACCTCGGACGGATTGTGCAGCGTAGCCATCTCGACGGTGGAACCAGCAACCACGGTGGGTTCCATCACCGCGTACGGTGTTGCGCGACCGGTCCGCCCCACAGAAACACGAATATCGTGCAGCGGTGTGGTGACTTCCTCCGGCGGATACTTAAACGCAATCGCCCAGCGTGGCGCGCGCGAGGTAGCACCGTATTCGCGCTGTGCCTCCAGGGCATCGACTTTGACTACCAGGCCGTCCATTTCGTGTTCGGCGTCGTGGCGATGGTCGCCCCAATAGCGCATACGTTCGATGACGTCATCGGCGGTGGTGACCAGCTTAGTGTGCTCGGAGACGTGGAAACCCCAAGCTGCGAGCGCCTGATAAGCCTCATGCTGAGACTGCGGGCGCCAACCCTCGAGCTTGCCAATACCGTGGCAGATCATGGAGAGATTGCGCTCCCGGGTGCGCTGAGGATCCTTCTGACGCAGCGATCCGGCAGCCAGGTTGCGTGGGTTGGCGTAGAGCTTTTCGCCCGCGACACGACGCTGCTCGTTTTGTTTTTCGAACTCCGCGACGTCCATGTAAACCTCGCCTCGGACTTCCAGCAGCTGTGGAACGGGGAATTCATCGGTACCAGCCAGCTGCTGTGGAATATCTGCAATCGTGCGGGCATTGGCGGTGACATTTTCGCCAACCACACCATCGCCACGGGTGGCAGCGCGGACGAGTTTGCCGTCTTCGTAGACCAAATCGATGGATAGACCGTCGATTTTTAGCTCGGTTAAATAGGCCTTAGCAGGAGTGCGCTGCAACCACTGGCGCAGCTGATCGTCGTTGAACACATTGTCCAGGCTGTAGAGACGCTCCAAGTGGCGTACTGGGGCGAAGACTACGCCGTCGGAGGACGCGGCTTCGTCGCTAGCTACGTCGCCAGATTCGCCCACCCCTTCAGCGCTAGCAGCTTGCGCTGCCACATTGGAATCGTCGTCAGCTAATTTCTCTACGGGCGCACCTACCCGCTGGGTGGGACTATCTGCGGTCTGCAGCGAGGGATACTGGTTTTCTAGCTCTGCCAGCTGCGCAAAAAGCTGATCATATTCCGCATCCGAGACCACCGGCTGCCCCTGATAGTAGGCTGCCGAGAGACCTTTGAGCTGCTCTGCTAATTCCTGCCACCGATTCTGGGCGCTGGCTGGCGTCGTCGATTCGGAAGGGTTGGGGGTCTCAGAAGCTTGTTCCATCACCTACGCGAGTTTAACTGCCAACCACGCGCAGGTACGGATCGGCCGAAAACTATTATCCTAAATTTTATGGTTGATTCTTCTGGAGCAGCTGCGTTGGCAGACATCCACTTTGATCCACGTCGGATGTTGGCCTTCGACTTAGAAACCACCGGCCAAGATCCACACACGTGCCGCATCGTTACTTCGGCCATGGTGCGTTTGGCGGATGGCTCCAAAGATGCCACCCTGCTGCTTGCCGATCCCGGCGTAGAGATTCCCGAAGAGGCCACCAAAGTCCACGGCATTAGCACCGAATACGCCCGCGAAAATGGTGAAGACCACGCTGCGGTGGTGCAAAAGACGATCCAAGGTTTGAAGCAGGCGTGGAGTGAAGGGCTTACCGTGATTGCCTACAACGCCACTTATGATCTAACGGTCATGCTGGCTCAAGATCCGAGCTTCACCATCGACGGACTGGTGCTGGATCCCTTTGTGATCGACCAGCACTTCGATCAATTCCGCAAAGGCAAGCGCACCCTCGAGATGACGTGCGAGCACTACCAGGTGCGGCTTGATTCGGCTCACGACGCAACCGAAGATGCCCTCGCTGCTGCCCGCTTGGCCTGGGTGATGGCGAAGAAATGGCCAGAGTTGACCTCCATGAGCGGTGAAGAACTCATGGAGCAGCAAGCCATTTGGTACTACGAGCGCCGCCAACAGCTCTACGAATACTTCAAAACCCAAGGCAAGGAAGTCTCTGATTTCAACTTCTCTTGGCCGATGCAGCTGCCGGGCTAGCGGATCGCGCTGATAGAGCTCCTACTAAACGTCGCCGGTTACAGATCCCCTACCGCGCGATTTAATAAGTCTGCGGTTCGAGCACCACCGCGCATCATCGTTGGCAGCCACTGTGCGGATTGAGTGGTGGGCTGAGTAGCTAACGACGATTCCAGCTGCTTTGGCTGCTTGTGGTTCCTTAGCGCCTGCGGGCTTAAGGTATCCATAGTTTCTGCGGAGGTCAGCCGTACTTTATCCAGCAGCTCCTCTCGGCTGAAACCAATCAAATCCCACAGGCGTGCCACCTTGGTGGCATAGACACGCTCGTCTAAGGCCACGTATTGGCCGGTAAATTCATCGCGCTTTGCACCCCGGGCATTGTCCGGGAGCGCTCCGAGCTCTAGCTGCAAGCCACTATCAATCAAGCTGGCTGCGTGATCTAATTGCTTGTTGGTCTGCAGAGACAGCATTGGTAGCACCAGACCGATGAAACCAGCGGTTTGTAACGCGGTCAAAGGAATATCTGTCCAGCGTCCGATGCCAAAGCCGAAAAGCACGTCTACTGCGCTAGCTGCATGATCTGCTTCCGCACCTAAAGAAGTCAGTTCCCGCCAATAGCCAGCGAGCTCTTCGGCGCCCACTGCTGGGTAGTAGCCGTCGGTAGCAGCATTGCGTACCGCACCCGTAGCCACATCTGCGGCAGCCGGTTCCGAAACTACGACCCGAAATCCTTCAGGATTAAACCGACGACGCAGCTCAGCTAAATGATCCTGCAAGCCAACCTGCAACGCCTGGCACAGATCCCGTAGCGCACCAGCATCAGTTAATAATGATTCACCGTTGCTGAGCTCGACGTTTCGCGCCAGAGTCATCGGGCCGCAAATCTCGACGGTCAATTCGCGGATACCAAAGCCTGGAGCTTGATTGGACCAGACTTGTTCGCAAGCATCCAGATCGCGGGCAATGACGTCGCGGGCTTGCCTCTGCGCACTCATCAACCGGCCAGTACTTCGGGAATGCAACCGCCACCCACGCGGCCCAATATCCGCGAAAAGATCAGCACCTAAGCCCAACGAGCGGGCAGTTAGGTTACTTACGGACGCCTCGACGACTTCACCGGGGCCACCAGCTTCACCAGTGATAGCCCTACCCCAAGGCATTATGGGAATCACAAAACAGCCGTCGTCAGCTTCTCCCGCTTGAATCTCGGCGATATCTGCTACTGAAGCATCACCGGCGAATAAGCATGACGGCCGGAAACGCACCGTCATGCGGCATCACTAGCTCGTGCGGTGCGAACGATCGTGGCAGAACCCAACACATAATCGCCGTCTGCATCTGGGCGATACAGCACCGCTGCCTGGCCAGGAGCTACACCGCGCAACGCTTCTTCCAAGTGCAGACGGAAACTGCCACCGCGGCCGGTCTTTTCATCTTCGGGACCGGCAATTACTTCCACGCGGCATGGCACAGCTTTGCCATGCGCACGCACCTGCACTTCTACTGGGCCGGCGGTTATCTCTTCCGGTGAGGCCAACCAGATCGCCCGATCGGCCTCCAAGATATCTACAGAGAGCTGTTCGGCTGTGCCAATAGTCACGGTTCCGTCGTCGGCATTAATACCCGTGACATAACGCGGCTTGCCATCGCGCATCGGCCCTGGCAACCCGAGCCCCTTGCGCTGGCCAATAGTAAAGCCATAGACGCCCTCGTGCTCTGCGACGGTCTGGCCAGTTGCTTCGTCAACTACCATGCCCGGGCGGCGACCAATACGTGCACCTAAAAACGCCTGCGTGTTGCCGTCTGGGATAAAGCAAATGTCGTAGCTATCCGGCTTATTCGCGGTGCCCAAGCCCATGCCTTTGGCTTCCTCGCGGATCTGTGGCTTTTCGGTGTCGCCTACCGGGAACATGGAACGGCGCAGCTGCTCGCGATCCAGCACACCCAACACATAGGACTGATCCTTCTTCGGATCCTTACCACGGCGCAACAAACCGTCGGTAAGCACCGCGTAATGGCCGGTAACTACCGCATCAAATCCCAGCGCAATGCCACGCTCTAGTAGTGCCTGGAACTTAATGCGCTCGTTACAGCGCAGGCACGGATTCGGGGTCTCGCCGCGTTCGTAGGAATCGAAGAAATCATCCATGACCTCAGCGCGGAAACGTTCCGAGAAATCCCACACGTAAAACGGGATCCCCAGCTCGTCGCAGACGCGACGCGCATCGCCGGAATCCTCCAAAGAACAACAACCACGCGAACCAGCACGCACCGACTGCGGATCTTTCGACAGCGCCAAATGTACGCCGACCACCTCGTGCCCGGCTGCAAGCGCGCGGGCAGCTGCCACTGACGAATCAACGCCGCCGCTCATCGCCGCTAGAACACGCATGGTTGAAAACTCTCCTTCGCTAGGCCATTCCGGCCAATCGGGCACGGGCTACCGTATCACTTAACACGGAGATAACCGACTTCACGTCGTCTTCTGTGGTATTCCACCCCATCGTGAAACGAATGGCACCACGTGCAGTCGCTTCAGGCACGCCCATGGCCAACAGCACGTGAGATGGTCGGTTCACACCCGCATTACAGGCCGACCCCGTCGAACATTCAATGCCCGCCGCATCGAACAACATAATCAGGCTGTCGCCCTCGGCACCTGGGAAGCTGGCAAACACATGCCCCGGCAGGCTTGGTTCGTTGGTATGCACCACCGCACCCTCGATGGATGCGATCGCTTGAATCAGCTCTTGCTGCAGGCCGCGTAGCCGAGCCGTTTCAGCTTCTTGCTCATTGATTGCTGCCTGTAGTGCTGCCGCCATAGCTGCTGCCGACGCCACGTCCTGCGTACCACTGCGAATCCCGCGTTCCTGTCCGCCGCCGTTGTTATGTGCGATCAGCCGGACGTCGCGGCGCACCAAGAGTGCGCCGATACCACGAGGGCCGCCAAATTTATGACCCGAAATCGCCAGCGTTGCTGCTCCCGATGCATGGAAATTAATAGGTAGATGTCCGACGGCTTGCACCGCATCAACATGGAGTGGGATTTTGCGCCCAGCTGACGACGCTAGGGCGTCCACCAACTCTGGGATTGGCTGGATGGCGCCTGTTTCATTGTTTGCCCACATGCAGCTAACCACTGCGGTTTGTGCTGCATCGAATTTCGGCAATTGCTTGATAGCTAGGCGGCCACCCGCGTCGATAGGCATCCACTCAATCTGTGCCCAGTGTTCCTTTTCCAGGTGTGCTGCGGTTTTGAGCACCGCTTCATGTTCGAAATCAGGAATGTAGATTTTCGAACCGGAGGAAGCAAAGTACAACCCCGAGATCGCGAGGTTATCGGCCTCGGTGCCGCCGGAAGTGAAAACAACTTCCACGGGATCGCAGCCCAACAGGCGTGCGATTTGCTCGCGGGCTTCTTCTAACACGCGTTTCGCCGCCCGCGCAGAGGCATACTGGCCGGAAGGGTTTAACCAATCGAGGTTTTCCAACAGCGCTTCACGGGCTTCTGGGCGCAGTGGCGCGGTGGCGGCGTGGTCAAAGTAGCTACGAGCAGAATTAACCATAGAGGCTACTTTAGACATTTCTGGGGGAATCTGCGCTTAAGGAATACGCGCTTGTCTTCCGCTTCACCTGAAGCAAGTCTTGCACAGTACGCAGTTGGTAAAAACTTCTATGAAATACGAGAGGACGCGACTCCAAGGAATTGGGGCCTCGAAGTCGCGCCATGGGGCTCTCGGCTGGGCGGGGTTGAAACTGGACCCTAGCAATTGCTAACTATACCACACTTACTAAAAGTGTGAAAGTTAGGCTTTATGCACCTTTAATGGCTTCGGTAGCCTGAGGCGCAACATCGTTAAGGTCGCCGATGATGCCCAAGTCTGCGATCTCGAAGATTGGTGCTTCTTCGTCCTTGTTAACTGCAACGATGGTCTTCGAGGTCTGCATACCAGCCTTGTGCTGGATTGCGCCGGAGATACCCAGTGCAATGTAAAGATCTGGCGAAACCGTCTTACCGGTCTGACCCACCTGGAACTGGCCTGGGTAGTAATCGGAGTCCACAGCAGCACGAGAGGCACCAACTGCAGCACCCAATGCGTCAGCCAAAGGCTCCACGATGTTTTCGAAGCCTTCTGCCGAGCCAACACCACGGCCACCAGCAACAACCAGCTTCGCTTCGGTCAGCTCAGGGCGGTCGCCACCCTCAGCAGGGGTGAAGGAAACGATCTCAACTGGAGCATCTGGAGCTTCAGGGAAAGCGATTTCGGTTACGTCGGTAACACCATCAGCTTCTACTGGGTCTACCGAACCTGGGCGTAGCGAGTACACAGGGGAAACGCCGTAGCCGTTGCCATCAACGGTGTATTCACCACCGAAGATCGACCACTTAACAGAGCCGTCTTCGTTGATCTCTACTACATCGGACAGCACGCCGGAACCAGTCAAAGCACCTACGCGGCCGGCAATTTCTTTACCGGTTGCCGAAGCAGCTACCAATACTGGCACTTCGCGCTCCACAGCGAGGCCAACCAAGGTATCTACTTCTGGGGTGATCAGATACTTCGCAGCGTCGTCAGATTCTGCTGCCAAGATTTCCTTTGCACCGAACTTGCCTAGTTCTGCAGCGAACTTTTCTGCGGTACCTGGGGTACCAACTACCACAGCAGCTGGATCGCCGAAAGCACGAGCTGCGGTCAAAAGCTCAGCGGTGGAGTTCTTCAACTCGCCATTGGAGTGGTCGACGAGAACGAGTACGTCGGTCATAGTGTTCTATTCTCCTATATCAGTCGTTGTACGTGTCGCGTCGAACGAACTAGATGAACTTCTTGGACTTCAAGAACTCAGCCAGCTTCTTGCCGCCTTCGCCCTCGTCGTTGATGCGCTCACCGGCAGTCTTTTCTGGCTTTGGAGTAACGCCAGTCACTGCGGTAGCTGCGTTTTCTAGGCCAACCTGCTCTGCTTCAGCTTCCACATCATCCAAGGTCAGCTCGGTAACTGGCTTCTTCTTTGCAGCCATGATGCCCTTGAAGGATGCGAAACGAGGCTGGTTTGCCTTCTCGGTTACGGATACCACTGCAGGCAAGGAGGCCTTCAGCTGGTAGACGCCGTCTTCCACTTCGCGCTCACCGGTGATGGTGTCGCCGTCGATAGAAACGGAACGCATGTGGGTCAATACTGGAAGTCCGCGGTAGACGCCCAAGATAGAAGGAACGGTACCGGTGGTTCCGTCGGTGGATTCGTTGCCGGCGATAATCAGGTCAACATCTTCCAACGTGTCAATCACGTTAGAGATAGCCCATGCGGTCTGAACTGCATCGGAGCCCGCCAGAGACTCGTCAGAAAGAATCACCGCATCGTCTGCACCCATGGACAGAGCCTTGCGTAGTGCTTCCACTGCGCGATCTGGACCAACGGTAGCAACGGTGACGTTGCCACCGTGCTCTTCCTTCAACTGCAACGCAGCTTCCACTGCATTTTCGTTGATTTCATCCAGAACGGCGTCAGCGCTTTCGCGATCAAGGAGGAAGTTATCGTCCGTGAGCTTGCGCTCGGACCAGGTGTCAGGAACCTGCTTGACCAGAACCACGATGTTCGGCATAAGTTTGTTGTCCTTACTGGTTGTGTACTGGTTAAAATTTTCTTCAGTGCTAGCACTTGAGGAGCCCAGCGCAAACTAGGCACCATCAAGCACCCTCTGTGTTGAAGATAACAGAGGCTAAGCCACCACGGCTAAGAATCTGGTCACAATTTCGTTATTTTTTCTGAAATTTTCTTAAATAAGAAACACTTCGGTTGCATATTTCTGGGTGGCCACTTCGGCCGCTACTTCAGCCACTTCGAAGCTCGCACCCCATTGCCGTGGTGTACAGATCAAAGCCACCCCAGCACCGTCAATACGGGTAAGCACCACTGCCAGCGAGTTCTTCCCACGCAGCTTCCATTTCTTTCGCAGCTGATCTGGATCTAAATCGTGGCCGCGTACCAATATTTCTGCCGAACCACAGTTCCGCTGCGCCAGACTTTTGCGCACATTCTTAATCGTGGTGCGCTCGAGGATTTCAAAGCCGCTTGCACCCACTGGGATCAGATCGCCGGTGAGGTGCGCAATCTTGCTATCCAGCTGCCACAACCCGTGCGCTGCTGCATATTGTTGCACCAACCCGGCGCGCACCACCGCCCCATCGGGATCGATGACGTATTTGCCTAGGCTCCGCGTTTCGACGGTCTCGGTTGCGCACGGCAGGGTGTCGTCGTAATGCTCTACTACCCAACGCTGCTGGGCGTGCGCTTGAATTTCGTGCATCACCCACGCGGATCGACGGGCACGTGTGCTGGTAGTTCCGCGTCCTGGCAAAGCTAACGACGGGCTGTACAAACAGGTTTCTTTCACATTTCCTGCCACGGAAGCCACGGCAGCTTCGCCGTCGAAGTCTGAATAATCGATGCCCGGCGCGCATTTGATAGCCACCGGTGCTTCTGGCCAAGCAGCCATCAACGCCGATAGTGGTGGCTGCAATTGTTCTGGATCATAAATCCGTCCGCTGCTGGAGCGCCGTGCCGGATCCGCAACAATGACAGTATCTTCGTTGCTTTCATCTCCTGCCAACGCATCTGCCACACCGAAATGAATCGGATAGTCCGCTAAGTTGTGCTGCGCCATAGCGATCCGAGCAGCATCAATATCAGTGCCCTTCAGAGAAACTGGCGATGAAACTGGCGAGGAGCCAGAACCTCCGAATACCTCCGCACATGCAGCTAGTTCCGTACCGATAGAGCACGTCACATCTCGCACACCTTTAATCGGCTGTGCTGCAAAAGTGCCAAAGGAACCAGCTAGCCGATGCGCGCGCAACAGTGCTACTGGCCACGGGGTCGCTTGCTGAACGGCTTCTTCGCTGACGATTGGCCGATGCTCGCCCTGTCCCCCAGCACCAGTACCAGCGCCTCTGCCTTCGCCGGCGCCAATAAATCCGAGCTTGGCCTTCGCTTTCCGGGTTGCCACCGCAACTTCCATCACTGCCCGGGCTAGCTCTGGATCATCAATGACTTTCTTCACCTGCGCCAGATCACGCAGCAGCGATTTCTTCGTCAGCTCCAGGCCATCTGTCACCGCCAACAATTCCGGATGCTGTATCAGGTACTGAACTTGCTCGCTACTAATGCTCATCAGAACCATCCCCCACTGCTATCGAAAAATCGCGCCGAATCCGGTAGAACTCCGTCATCGTCGCAGAGTGCTTCAGATCGTCATCAATGCGCGCTACCTCGTACCCCTCTTTACCGCACCCGATGCTTTTACATACGGCGCACAATTCTTCCAGGGTTTCGTATTGCGCTAGACGACGAATTTCAGCCCACGTCGGCGCCATCATCGGCATCTTGCCAGCCGCAAATTCTGCTAGAAGGTCTTGCGGGGTACTCCATAAACTCACAGTACTTTCCGAAGTAAGGCTGCTACCCCAAGCTGGGACATCGCATTCGTCACCATTCGCGTCGCCACCAGAACAACCACCAAGTACCGCCACATAGAAAAAGGTATCGAAGCGCTTCGGCGCATTGCGCGGGGTTACCCAATTCGCCCAAGGCACTAACTTTGAACCCGAACTATCCAGCTGGATACCGCTTTCCTCGGCTACTTCGCGTACCGCTGCACGACGTAGCGCAGCTGCTTGCGCCACAGAAACCTCAAACTGTCGCGCAACAATTTCATCCGAAGCTGCACAGCCCTCATCCTGGGCTACATCCCAATCCTGATCCTCTACCGCACCACCGGGAAACACAGCCATGCCGGGAGCAAAACGCATCGTCTTCGGGCGTAGCTGGACGAAAATTTCAAAGCCCTGCCCGGCCGGGCGGGCAATAAGCACCGTCGCGGCCAACCGTGGAGTCACCACCGGCGACGAAGAAACCTGTGATTCAGACACTCGCGCTGAAACCTACTCCAATTACCTATCCCCGATGCCGCCCGGCGCGCCCCACCTTTGGCGAGCGTCGCGCGAAGAAGCGCCCATCAATCTGATCCACGGTAATTGGCTGGTGGAAAGCTTTGGTCAGGTTCTCGGAGGTCAGCACATCTTCGATTAGTCCTTGTGCCACTACGGATCCTTCATCAAGCAGCATCGCGTGGGTAAAGCCGAAAGGGATCTCTTCGACATGGTGGGTAATCATCACCATGGCAGGGGCATCGGGATCTAAAGCCACCTCGCCCAGGTAACCCACTAAGTCCTCGCGTCCGCCAAGATCCAGGCCGGCACCAGGTTCATCCAGTAGCAGTAATTCTGGGTTCACCATCAATGCGCGGGCGATCAGGACTCTCTTGCGCTCGCCCTCGGACAGGGTGCCCCAGCGTCGTGAAGCTAAATGAGCTGCCCCCATGGACTCCAGGATGTCCTCGGCCTGTTCGAAATCCATCTCCTCGTAGGTTTCGCGCCAGCGCCCGAGCACGGAATACGACGCAGAGATCACCAAATCCGCAACGAGCTCCTCCGACGGGATGCGATGCGCCAGAGCTGACGACGTCAACCCAATCATCGTGCGCAAATCCCGCATATCGGTGCGGCCTAGCTGCTCTCCCATCACGAAAGCTTTACCGGAAGACGGGTATTCCTCGGCGGCAGCAATGCGCATCAGCGAAGTCTTACCCGCGCCGTTGGGGCCGACGATCACCCAACGCTCGTCTAATTCCACCTGCCAGTCCAGCGGGCCGACCAACGTATTTCCGCCGCGGACCAAGCTCACCCCGCGAAAATCCAGCAGCAAATCTTCATCGGTATCCAAATCACTCACAGTCCCATCGTGCCTGAAATCACGCCATATAGCCCAGTTATCTACCCCTTGCCTGCCCACAGGGTGCATTTCTTTCACTACGCTTAAGTGTTAAGCGAGACCCACAAGCGAGAGGTTATCGAGGATTACTATGACCGGCCGTATCGGAATAGATGATATTCGTCCGCAAGTTGACTGCGGGGCAACTCCGTCGAAGGCAGTCGTTGGTGAAGTTGTTCCGGCTTTTGCTGTGATTTGGCGGGAGGGTCACGACGCCCTGAATGCCACGTTGAACGTCAAAGGCCCACAGGAATCTAAATCTGCTGCCCGTGCCCAGCGCATCCCGATGCGTTTTTCGGCGCACGACCCCAACCAGGTCAACGCAACCTTCGTACCAGATTGCCCAGGTATGTGGACGGTGCGCATCGACGCCTGGTCCGATCCGATGGCAACCTGGCGCAATGCGATCACGAAGAAGATTGAGGCTGGCCAGAGCCCAGAAGAGCTAGCCAATGATTTTGAGATTGGCGCGCGTCTGTTCGAACGTGCGGCCGGCTCTGCTGCTGCTCGGTACCGCAGCCAGTTGCGCGACATTGCAGAAAACTTGCGCTCTGATGGTGATCCGCGCACTCGCGTGGCACCAGCGTTAAGCGAAGAAACCCGCCAGATCCTCGAACTACACCCGGTGCGCGACCTGCTTACCCGCGGCAAGACGCGCAAGATCCTGGTTGATCGCCGCGAAGCGCTGTTCGCCTCCTGGTACGAGTTCTTCCCACGTTCCAACGGCGGCTTCGACGACGAAGGCAACCTGCTCCACGGCACCTTCGAGACTGCCCTGCCACAGCTGGATCGCGCCGCCCGCATGGGATTCGACGTGGTGTATCTGCCTCCGATCCACCCGATTGGCACCATCAACCGTAAGGGTCGCAACAACACGTTGGATCCGGAACCTCACGACGTTGGCTCGCCGTGGGCTATTGGTTCCGCCGAAGGTGGCCACGATGCCATCCACCCCGAGCTTGGCGATGTGGCTAGCTTCAAGAAGTTCGTCAAGCACGCCGACAAGCTGGGGCTAGAGATTGCCCTGGACTTGGCGTTGCAGTGCGCTCCCGATCACCCATGGGCGGAAAAGCACCCAGACTGGTTTACGATTTTGCCGGACGGCACCATTGCCTACGCGGAAAATCCCCCCAAGAAGTACCAGGACATCTACCCGCTGAACTTCGATCAGGATGCTAAGGGGCTTTACGACGAAGTACTGCGCGTTGTCCGCTACTGGATCAAGCTTGGTGTGAAGGTCTTCCGGGTGGATAACCCACATACCAAACCGGGTAATTTCTGGGGCTGGTTGATTGAGGAAGTCCACCGCACCAACCCAGAAGTGATCTTCTTGGCTGAAGCTTTCACCGCACCTGCGCGTTTGTACGGTTTGGCGAAGGCTGGATTCACGCAGTCCTACATCTACTTCCCATGGAAGACCACGAAGGCAGAGCTGACCGAATTCGGCGAAGAAATTCGCCAATACGCTGATATTGCCCGCCCTGCACTATGGGTAAATACCCCAGATATCCTGCATGAATTCTTGCAGCGGGGTGGTCGTGGCGCATTTGCGATCCGTGCGGTGCTAGCTGCAACGATGTCGCCACTGTGGGGTATGTACTCCGGCTTCGAGCTCTTCGAAAACTTGCCAGTCAAGGATGGCTCGGAAGAGTACCTGGACAGCGAGAAGTACCAGCTGCGCCACCGCGACTACGAAGCAGCTTTGGATAGTGGCGATTCGCTGGAGCCATTCATCACGGCACTGAACAAGCTACGCCGCGATAATGCTTCCTTGCAGCAGCTGCGCAACATCCACTTCCACACCACTACGAACGATCAGATCTTGGCCTACTCCAAGTTCGATCCGCTAACGGGTAACTGCATCGTCGTTGTGATCAACTTGGATCCATACAACGCTCAAGAGGGCATGTTGTACCTGGATATGGAACGCGTTGGCCGTGGCACCCGCGACCGCATGGATGTACGCGACTTGGTGACTGGCAACGAGTTCAACTGGGGCAGTGAAAACTTCATTCGCCTCGAGCCTTGGTCCAACGTGGCACACATCGTGCAATTGCCGGATGTACCGGAGCACTTGCGCGATCGCCTAGCGTGGCGCGAAGTTGCCAACTACCAGGGATAATAAGCGGCAGTTCGGATAGGCCTATAGTGCCTTTTCCGCACCGTCGTAAGCGATCCGCCTATTGTGATGAATTTGGCACCGCAATGGGCGGTTTTGCTGTCTTTAGTTGCGTATCGTGGAGGTCAGACAGCTATCGCATTCCTGGAGGAACATTATGAGCGAATTGTCCGATCCACGCCTTGGCATCCCCGATGGGGATTTGCAACGGTTGAAGTCTTGTAGCCATCACGATCCTCATGCGTTTTATGGCGCTCATGTGATCGACGGCGATACGGTCATTCGCGCTCGAGTGTTCGGCGCACAGGCAGTGACCTTCGTTACCGACCGCGGGGAATACGAAGCAGAGCGTTTCGACGACGCATTCTTTGCCGCCTTGATTCCTGGGTTGGATGACTTCGACTATCGGATGCGGATTACCTGGGACGATGGTTCGGAAATCACTCGTGCCGATGGGTACCGATTCCTGCCTACGGTGCGCGAAGGCGATTTGCACCTCATCGGCGAAGGCCGGCACGAACGCCTATGGGATGTCCTGGGCGCTCATGTGACTACGTACACCTCAACGATGGGTGAAGTCACTGGCACTAGCTTTGCCGTGTGGGCACCTAATGCGATCGGCGTTGCCGTCGTAGGCAATTTCTGTGGCTGGAATGGTGCCGCCTACCCGATGCGCTCTATGGGCAACTCCGGTGTGTGGGAGGTCTTCATCCCAGGTGTGGAAGAAGGCGAAGTTTATAAGTACGCCATTACTACCCAGGAAGGCCACCGCCGCGATAAGGCAGACCCCATGGCCTTTGCCACCGAGGTGCCGCCAGCTACCGGTTCTATCGTGGCGTCGTCGCTGTACCAGTGGAACGACTTCGACTGGATGGAAGCTCGTCGCACCAAGAACTGGGATGCCGAGCCAATTAGCATCTACGAATGCCACCTCGGCTCTTGGAAGACGGATCTGTCCTACGAAGCCATGGCCGAAAAGCTGGTGCGCTACGTGGTAGATATGGGCTACACCCACGTGGAATTCATGCCGGTCTCTGAGCACCCATTCTCTGGTTCGTGGGGCTACCAAGTTTCTTCCTACTACGCTCCTACCAGCCGTTTTGGCACTCCGGATCAGTTCCGCGCTTTGGTGGATGCCTTCCACGCTGCAGGCATCGGCGTGATTGTGGACTGGGTACCAGGCCACTTCCCTAAGGACGAATTCGCGTTGGCTCGTTTCGACGGCCAGGCTTGCTACGAACACCCAGACTGGCGTCGTGGCGAGCAGCGCGACTGGGGTACCTACGTCTTCGATTTCGGCCGCAACGAGGTGCGCAACTTCCTCTACGCCAACGCCTTGTACTGGGCGGAGGAGTTCCACATTGACGGTTTGCGTGTCGACGCGGTTGCCTCCATGTTGTACTTGGACTACTCCCGCAACGAGGGCGAATGGCTACCAAACGAATATGGTGGCCGCGAGCACCTAGAGGCCGTGCAATTCCTCCAGGAATTCAACGCCACAGTGCATAAGTACTGGCCTGGCTTCCTGACCATCGCCGAAGAATCCACTTCTTGGCCTGGCGTGACGGCTCCTACCGATCAAGGCGGCCTTGGGTTCTCCATGAAGTGGAACATGGGCTGGATGCACGACACGTTGGATTACTTCGGCCACGATCCAATCCACCGCTCGTATCACCACCACGATCTGACTTTCTCGATGGTGTACGCCTACTCCGAGAAATTCATTTTGCCGTTTAGCCACGACGAAGTGGTGCACGGCAAGGGTTCGCTGTGGGAGCGCATGCCAGGTGATAACTGGAACAAGGCTGCGGGATTGCGCACGCTGCTCAGTTACATGTGGACGCACCCAGGCAAGCAGCTGCTGTTCCAAGGCCAGGACTTCGGCCAGGATCACGAGTGGAACCACGACGCTTCGATTGGTTGGCACAACCTTGAGGGTTGGGGTGGCGAATTCCACCGCGGATTGCAGTTGCTGGTGAAGGATCTGAACAACCTCTACCGTGAGCACCGCGCGCTGTTCAGCTTGGATAACGATCCTGCTGGTTTCTCGTGGATTAATGCAGACGACGCGAACAACAACGTGCTGTCTTACGTCCGCTACGGCGACGACGGATCTGCAGTGGCCGTGGTACTGAATCTCTCTGGTTCCGGACATGACAATTACCGAGTAGGATTGCCTAAAGCAGGCGCGTGGCGTCAGGTACTTTCTACCAATGATGTCCGCTACGAAGGTTCCGGTTGGGGCGACAATGGCGTGATCCACACCGAAAACGAAGCATGGAATGGCCAAGAGCAATCCGCTTCGTTCGTATTGCCTGCAAATACGGCACAATTCTACGTATTTGAAGGTTAATACTTAACAAAGGGCACTGCCTATGATGGAGCACCGGATCCGATCCTTAATGGATCGAATGCGCCGTCGCCATGTGGCGATGAAGTCTCGTTGGTATGGCGCAATCCTATCGCCGGTGCTGGTAGTGCTGGGCTTTATGATGCTGGCCTTTGGCATCATCATTTTGCCCACCCCAGGGCCTGGCTGGTTCACCATTTTCGTAAGCTTTGGCGTGCTGTCCTTGGTGTTCCCACCGATGCGCCGGTTTAACATCTGGCTGGCTATGAAATATGACCTCTTTTACGCCTGGTATCAGAAACAGCATGTAGCAGCGTGGGTCTCTATGCTGGTTGCCCTGGTGGTCTTCATGGTCGTTGTGATGGGTGGCGCCTACTATTTCGTAGCACCAGATTCCTGGCCGTACACCTTCCAGGCCGAAGGGGCGAAGCTGCTGGGGCTTAGCTAGCGCCGGCGCTGGATAGAACCGGAGCAAGCTAGAACAGCACGCTAAAACAGCACGCTAGCCATCCGCTGTCGCGTTTGCAGCGCGATCGGATCGCCGGTGTCGAAAAGCCCTAAAAGATCCAGCAAACGCTGGCGAACTTGCTCGCGCTCGTCGCCGAAGACCTTCGGCAGTAGTTCTAGTAGCCGCTCCAATGGCTGCTCCGGTGAGCCCAGCAGCATTTCTACATCCGCTGCATCCAGCGCTAACGCCACATCGTCGGGAGCGGCATCTGCCCGCGCAATCGGATCCGAGCTGCGATCAATCTGCTGCGCCCGAGCGAAAAACGCTACTTTCGTGCGCGTATTCTTCAGCGCTGTGTTTGCAGGCTCAGAGGCCAGAATCTGGTCGTAGACCTCTAGTGCTTCGCCGAAATTGCCCTCGGTAAAGAGTTCTTCAGCTTGGGCAAGACGCGGATCATCGGTTGGAACCGGATTGCCGAACACATCCACGGACTGTTCAGCTGTGCTGCCGGCTGCTCCTTCGTCGCCAGCCATAATCGAACCAGCTGGAAGCCCTTTGAGCCGCCCACTAGTTGCCTCTAACACCTGTGCCAACCACTGGTCGAGCCAATCGGAGGTTTTCTCGCCAGCAAACATGCCAATGGGAGACCCCATCGCAACCGCAACCACGGTAGGCAGCTGCTGCACGCCAAACGCCTGTGCCACCTGAGGCTGCGTATCCGCGTCAACCACGGCCAACAGCCAGTGCAACCCAGCCTGCCGAGCCTTTTCGCTCAGTGTATTGCGCAACCGCACCGATTCTGGCGCTGCTGCACCGCCAATCACCACAATGACTGGCACCTGCTCACTGCGCAGCACCACATCGGACTGCAGGTTTTCTAGCGTGATCTCCACAACCGGCGCAATGCCATTTTCCGAAGCATCATTGAGTCGATTTTCCTGCTCTTGCTTCGCTTGCGCCTGCTGTTGCGCGCGCTGCTGCATTTCCGCCAAATCAACGGTGCCTGGAGGTGGCGGCGGGGTGCTGCACTCGCGATGCTGATGTCCATGCGCGTGACTGTGTTGTCCATGCGCGTGGCTGTGCTGGTGGTTCTGGCTTCGGCTATTCATAGCCCTCGATCTTACTAACCCAGCCGGTGGCCTCGAACCTAGCTACTAACCCCGATGGGCACGCCTGCGCCAACAATTCGTGTGCCAATGTCTGCGATCATCCGCCCGATGGCCATAATCCACCGGCCACGCCACAATATGCGAAATCCCCGGCGGAATCTCCTGATTACATCCAGGGCACCGATACCACTTCGTCGCCCGATCCCCCGTAATCGGACGCACCTGAAATTCCTCGTCCGCTAACCGTCCCGGTCCGGATTCTACGCGCGTATTCGACCACAACATTCCAGCCGCCGAGTTCGACCCCTGCCTCGCACTTCCGCGTCGCTGGGATTTATTACTACGACCACCGCGCGCATTACTAGGAGCTTGCCGACGACGATTCTTCCTAGGCATCAGAACAACCGCAGCTCGTTGGATTCCATGCCCCGCAGTTCGTCGTAATCAATCACCACGCATTCAATGCCGCGATCGATAGCCAAGGTGCGCGCCTGCTTGGATATCTTTTCTGCTGCCAAGATGCCGTGGACGGGGGCGAGCAGTTCATCGCGATTGAGCATCTCGAGATACCTGGTTAGCTGCTCTACTCCGTCGATATGCCCATTGCGCTTTACTTCAATGGCCACTGTGCCGCCTTGGGCATTGCGCCCCAACAAATCAACCGGGCCAATCGCCGTCGGATATTCACGTTTGATCAGCTGCCATCCAGTACCGAAAGTCTCGAAATGCTCGGCGAGCAGTGCCTGCATCTGCTTTTCCACGCCGTCTTTAATCAGCCCGGGTTCCTCACCCAGCTCTACGGTGGTATCGGAAATAACGTCGAAAAGCGTAATCCGCAACTGATTATTGCCGGCGTAGACCACCCACAGTTGTTCGTCGGTGGGATTGCCATCTTCGTCGAGTACCGGTTCTTCTACCAGCGTGCACGGCGGATTCATCCAGTTCAGAGGCTTATAGGCGCGGTCGTCGGCATGAATCGAAATCGAACCATCAGCCTTTAAAAGCAATAAGCGCCGAGCTTTAGGTAGGTGAGCTGTTAGTCGTCCTACAAAGTCAACAGTGCACTCGGCAATCACTAAACGCATTGTTACAGTCTAAGCCCGACGTTCGCGGACTGCACGAAAGCGGCGCTCGATATTAGTAGGCAGCTCGCGGGTCTGACGCAACGACGGACGAGACTCCACCCACGCCACCAACGCAGTATCAGCCGAACTGGTTAGCGCCAGCTCCCACTTACCCAACTGCGTGGACTGGATCTCCACCACAGACAAACCAGGATCGAAAAAACCCGCCTCGATGTCTGTTGGCTCTCGACGAGAGACAATTTCCACATCGTGACGGGCAATCACCACATTTGGACCTGGGCGCAGCGAACGCAGCTTATACATCTTGATGCCACAATCTGTGTACATCATCACGCCATAACGCCAGGCATCGCCATCAGCGGCCGGCAGCGGACGCATAATGATCGACGTACCCTGGGATCGAAGCGCAGTAAGCCGCCATAAAGCCAGGCCTCCTCCGACAACGAAGAATAGCCCTACAACAACGATGAAAATAGTCATCCCTGGCATTGTGCTACCGATCCTTGCAACTCGAATGGGTGGAAACTAGAAACCACCGGCGAAAACAATCAGGCTGGGATATCGTCGGTGGTTGGTTACAGCAGGAAACATTTAATTGGATTTTGATATTTCCACTATTCTAGCGCACCTAAGCCGGATAACAATAAAACCGCTGTCCAGCCAGTTGGCCTTTCAGCGGTTTTAATTAGGTCGGTACTAAGGGTAGTTACCGTCCACTAGCGCGCTTTGCTGCTAGCAGCTGCCCTTGAGCGCGGGCTTTTACTTCCTCGTCATCCGAGTTCGCATCAGCCTCTGCCTTTGCTACATCAACTTCATCAGCCCACGTAGCGCGGTCAGCCAGGATAGAAATCTTGGCAGAAGATACCGAGATAAATCCACCCTCCACTGCAGCGTAAAGCTTCTCGCCTTCTGGAGTGGTAATAGACACCGTGCCATTGTTAACCAACTGGCCTAACAGTGGCTGGTGTCCGGGCAGAATGCCAATCTCACCCTCAGTGGTCACAGCAGTTACCTGGGTGGCTTTGCCCTCCCAGAGCCTGCGTTCCACGGCAACCAATTCCGCGGTGATTTCAGCCATGAGGTATGCCCCTTACTTCTTCTGCATTTCTGCGTACTTCTTTTCGACGTCGTCGAGACCACCCAGGCCGTCGAAAGCCATTTCTGGGTAGTTGTCGAAGTCGCCCTTACAAATGCGGTCGAATGCCTCGATGGTGTCCTTCAAAGGCACGTAGGAGCCTGGCAAACCGGTGAACTTCTCTGCAACGAAGAAGTTCTGACCCAAGAAGCGCTGGATACGACGGGCACGCTGAACAGTGATCTTGTCTTCTTCAGACAATTCGTCCATACCCAGAATCGCGATAATATCCTGCAATTCCTTGTTCTTCTGCAGAATGTTAATCACCTGCTGAGCTACCCGGTAGTGCTCCTCGCCCACAATTGCAGGCTCGAGGATACGCGAGGTAGAGGTCAGTGGGTTCACAGCTGGGTAGATACCCTTCGATGCGATCGAACGGTCAAGTTCGGTGGTTGCATCCAAGTGCGCGAACGTGGTTGCCGGAGCTGGGTCGGTGTAGTCGTCCGCTGGCACGTAAACGGCCTGCAGCGAGGTAATCGAACGACCCTTGGTCGAAGTAATACGCTCCTGCAGCACACCCATTTCGTCTGCCAAGGTTGGCTGGTAACCCACAGCCGATGGCATACGGCCTAGAAGGGTGGAAACTTCCGAGCCTGCCTGGGTGAAACGGAAGATGTTGTCGATGAACAACAACACGTCCTGGTGCTGGACGTCGCGGAAGTACTCTGCCATGGTCAGACCCGACAGAGCCACGCGCATACGAACTCCTGGTGGCTCGTCCATCTGGCCGAAGACCAGGGCGGTGTCTTGCAACACGCCCATTTCTTCCATTTCCAGGAAGAGGTCCGTACCTTCACGGGTACGCTCACCCACACCGGCGAAGACCGAAGTACCGGAGAACTCGCGAGCAATACGAGTAATCATCTCCTGGATCAGCACGGTCTTGCCCACACCTGCACCACCGAACAAACCAATCTTGCCGCCCTTCACGTAAGGGGTCAGCAAGTCGATGACCTTAATGCCGGTCTCTAGGATTTCGGTCTTACCTTCCAGCTGGTCGAAGGCTGGTGGTTCGCGGTGGATGCCCCACTGCTCGCCATCGCGGCCCAGACCTGGCTCGTCCAGGCAGTCGCCCAGTGCGTTAAAGACGTGGCCTTTAACTACGTCGCCCACAGGAACGGAAATTGGCTTGCCGGTGTCGGTTACATCAACACCACGAACCAAACCATCCGTAGGTGCCATTGCGATGGTACGCACCATGTTGTCACCTAGGTGCTGTGCCACCTCTAGCACAATGGTCTTTGCCACCGACGGAAGGGTTACTTCCACGGTCAACGCGTTGTACAGTGCCGGCAATTCGTTACGCGGGAACTCCACGTCGACGACGGCACCGATGACACGCACCACCCGGCCAACGGCCGAGCTTGTATTCTGCTCTGCTAGAGCAATGCTCGAGTCGCTCATATCTAGTCACTTTCTCCGCTGTCGTCGAGCGCACCGGCGCCACCGACGATTTCTGTAATTTCCTGAGTAATCTGCGCCTGACGTGCCTGGTTAGCCACACGGGAGAGATCCTTGACCAACTCGGTTGCATTGTCAGTAGCAGACTTCATCGCGTTGCGTCGTGCTGCCGACTCAGAGGCAGCAGCATCAAGCATGATCGCAAATAACGAGCGCGATACGTACTGTGGCAGCAGCTCTGCCAGCAAAGTATCTGCGTCAGGTTCGAACTCGTAGTCTGCGGTGACATTGCCACCATCAGACAACATGTCTGGACCTAAGTCGATTTCGCGTTCATCATAGACGGGCTCGATCGGCAGCAACTGGTGTACCTGCGGGGTCTGCTTCAACATCGAAACAAACTGGGTGTAGACCACATCTACCTGGTCAAAACCAGCCACAGGGGTACCTTGGGCTACCCGCAAACCTTCACGATACTTAGCTTCCCCCTCACCGCTGGCCTCAAAGCCATCGATCAAGTGGCGGCGAACATCATGGGTTTCGTCGTAAGCAGGATCCTGGGAGAAACCTTCCCACGTTCCCACTAGTGGAATCTGGCGGAAATCATAGTAAGCGATGCCCTTGCGTCCGGTGACGTAGAGCGACACTTCATTTCCAGCAGCTTCATGGGTAGCGCGTAGTTCAGCAGCCTTCTTCAACACGTTGTGGTTGTAACCACCGCACATACCGCGGTCGCTAGTAACAACTAGCACTGCAACGCGCTTCGGGCCTTCCTTTTCGCGAAGCATTGGATGCTCCAACGAAGATGCAGAAGCCAGGCGGCCGATGACCTTTTCGATCTCGTCAGCATAAGGCTGCGAATCCGCAACTCGACGCTGCGCCTTGGTAATGCGCGAGGTCGCGATGAGCTCCTGGGCCTTGGTGATCTTCTTCGTCGAGTTCACCGACTTGATGCGGGCTCGAAGTTCACGAAGATTCGCCATGTCCTACAGCCTCCCTTCTGTTGCGATAACGGTCATTTCAAAGTCACGCCCCGTCTACTTCTTAGCGGTGTTGCGCTGAACCGAAATCCGTTGGCGCTGACGGTCGTTTTCATCCAAAGGTTCTGCTGGAGCCTCGGAAACCAACGGAGCACCTTCAGAGGTCTGGAAAGACTTCTTAAACGATGCGGTGCCCTTGGCCAAAGCTTCCTTCGATTCATCGGACAGTGGCGTACCACCGGCGATCTGCTCGAAAGCAGCCTTTTCCGAATCCTGCAGGTATTCCATCAGCTCAGCTTCGAAACGACGTACGTCCTCAACTGGAACATCGTCGAATTCACCTTCGCCAGCCAACCAGATAGACACCATCTGGTATTCCACTGGCTGAGGGTGGTTTTCCTTCTGCTTCAGCAGCTCAACCAGGCGCTGACCGCGCTCCAGCTGACGCTTCGAAGCATCATCCAAGTCGGAAGCGAACATCGCGAAAGCTTCCAAGTCCCGGTAGGACGCCAAGTCCAGACGCAAGTTACCGGAAACCTTCTTCATACCCTTGGTCTGAGCGGCACCACCCACACGGGACACCGACACACCAACGTTAATTGCCGGACGGACACCCTGGTTGAACAGGTCCGACTCCAAGAACACCTGGCCGTCGGTAATCGAAATAACGTTCGTAGGAATAAACGCCGAGACGTCGTTAGCCTTGGTCTCAATAATAGGCAACGCGGTTAGCGAACCTGCACCCATATCGTCGGAAAGCTTTGCAGCACGCTCTAGCAAGCGAGAGTGCAAGTAGAACACGTCGCCTGGGTAAGCTTCGCGACCTGGCGGACGACGCAACAGCAAGGAAATCGCACGATAAGCTTCAGCCTGCTTCGTCAAGTCATCGTAAATAACCAGAACATGCTTGCCCTGGTACATCCAGTGCTGTCCTAAAGCCGCACCTGCAAACGGAGCCAGCCACTTAAAGCCTGCAGCGTCCGAAGCTGGAGCAGCCACAATGGTGGTGTAATCCAGTGCACCCTGCTCCTCGAGGGTCTGGCGCACACCAGCAATGGTCGAACCCTTCTGGCCAATAGCAACGTAAATACAACGAACCTGCTGCTTAGGATCGCCGGATTCCCAGTTGGCCTTCTGGTTCAAAATGGTGTCGATACAAACGGCCGTCTTACCAGTCTTACGGTCACCAATGATCAACTGGCGCTGACCGCGGCCAATAGGCGTCATCGCATCAATTGCCTTGATGCCGGTAGCCATTGGCTCTTCAACTGGCTGACGCTGCAACACCGATGGTGCCTGCAGCTCGAGGACACGATCCTCTTCAGCCTCAATATCGCCTAGGCCGTCAATTGGCTGGCCTAGTGGGTTAATAACGCGGCCAAGGAAATTATCCCCAACCGGAATGGATAGGACGTCACCCGTGCGCTTTACCTCGTCGCCTTCAGCTAGAGACTCGAAGTTACCCAGGACTACCACACCGATCTTGTCGGTATCCAAGTTCTGTGCGACGCCAATAACGCCACCTGGGAATTCGAGCAGCTCGTTGGTCATAACCGACGGCATACCCGCAACCTGCGCAATACCATCAGCACAACTGATGACCACGCCGACCTCCTCACGGGAGGCCTCCGGGGAGTAGCTCGAGGTGTAGTTCGCAATCGCGCTACGGATCTCGTCGGAGGAGATCGTCAGCTCCGCCATGTTCTTCCTGCTCTCGATAATCTATCTAATTGAGTTTTCTTCACAAACTTCTCTGTCAGCCAAGGCCAACGCGTAGCTTCTCTAGCTTTCCAGCCAGGGAACCGTCGATGACTTCATCACCAACACGGACTACCAACCCACCTAGTACCGACTTATCGATAACAGAGTGGATAGAAACTTGCTCGCCATAAATCCGGCCAAGCTTTTCCGTCAACGCCTCGGTCTGCTGGTCGCTTAACGCAGTTGCACTAGTAACACGAGCTACCACTCGATCACGCAACGCGGCTGCCTGACGCGACAATGCCTCGAGGTCATCCGCCGGACGCTTCTGTGGGCGCGCTACTGCCTGCAAAGCCAAAATTTCAGTTACAGAGGTGACTTTGCCGTAGAGCACAGAGGCAAACAGACCACGCTTGGCATCAGCCGAAGCGCTCTTATCTGCCAACAGCTGCTCAAACTGTGGCTGCTTGACCAACAACACGGACAGCTGGAACAACTCGGATTCCACTGTTTCCAGTTGGCCTTGTGCCTCAGCCGAGCGCAATAGTGCTCGGCGACCAAGCGATACCAATCCGTCGCGAAGCTCGCGAGGAGTAGACCACGCCTGTGCTACTGCATCGGTGACAACCTTCAGCGTTGTCTCGGAAACCTTGCCCGTGAATAGCGACTGGATAATCTCAGTGCGCTTTTCCGCCGTTGCCGACTGATCGGCGACAGCGACACGCAGACCGCGGTCGGAGTCAAGTACCTCGACTACGTCGAAAAGCTCGGAACCGGTCTGTGCTGCGACGGCAACCGTATCGGTAGAAGCAACAGCTTCATCCAAACGTGCATTGAGCAACGCCAGTGATTCGCGGCTAGCTGCGTGCATGTCGCCTACTTTCCGTTCGATGCCACGGTGTCAAGGTCAGAGAGGAAAGAATCGATGCTCGAAGAATTACGAACGTCGCTAGACAGCTCTTGACCCAGCAGACGCTCTGCCAAGTTAATCGAGTTCTGTCCCATTTCTTTCCGCAGCTCTGCTACCACCTGTTCGCGCGAAGCAAGCAGCTGCTTTTCTCCAGCTTCAACAATCCGGGCGCTCTCGTCATTGGCCTTGGTCGTAGCGTCTGCGATGATGCGCTGTCCCTGAGTACGGGCTTCGTCACGAATCTTTGCAGCCTCGGTACGGGCCTCAGCGAGCTGGCTGTTGTACTTCTCGAGGGCAGCTTTAGCTTCGGCCTGAGCGGCTTCAGCGCGCTCAATGCCACCCTCAATCCGGTCCTCCCGCTCGGTCAGGACCTCTTGAAACTTCGGAAGTACGAACTTCCAAAAAAGAATCAAGATAACTACCAGCGGGACAATAGACCAGACGATGTCATAGTTCTTCGGGAACAGTGGGTTGATTTGTCCCTCTAGGGGCAACTCACTTTCCGCTAGTAAGTAGATGAAATCAGTCATGGTTTACGTGTCTTCCGCTTATAAGGTCCGGACTTAGAATACGAAGCCGGCAACGAGGCCAATCAGTGCAAGTGCCTCGGTGAATGCAATACCCAGGAACATGGTGGTACGCAACTGGCCGGCCATCTCTGGCTGACGTGCCATACCCTCAACGGTCTTACCAGCAAGGATGCCGATACCAAGACCTGGACCCAGGGTGGACAGACCGTAACCAATGGTCTTCAGGCCAGCGTTGGTGTCAACAGCTGCGATTTGATCCTGAGCGGCGAGAATGACGTCGTTCATTGTGAACTGTTCCCTTTCTTAAAGGTGTTTCTTCGGATATCGATGACTTGACTAGAAAATATCCGAAAAGGATCTCGTAAATGAGTCTTGCTATTAAATTTGTAGTGCCCGCGGTTGGGTGAGGCTGTGAATACGGCCTCTACAGGCGTTGGGTCAGTGTTCGTCCGCGTGCAACGACAGTTCGATGTAGACGGCGCTTAGCAGAGCGAAGATGTACGCCTGCAAGAAAATCACCAACAATTCGAACATCGTGAACAACACGGCGGCGACCAAGGTTAACCCGGATAGCGCAGTCCAGCCGTCTAGCTGCCAGAAGAAGAAGTTCGTAGCACCAAAAAGCAGAACAAGCACCATGTGGCCAGCCAGCATGTTGGCCATCAAACGGATGGTCAGCGTAGCTGGGCGCAAAACGAACGTAGAGAAGATCTCGATCGGAACCACAATTACATGTAGCAACGGTGGCAAGTTCGGGATCACCACTGAAGACTTCACATATTTGAAGAAGCCATACTTCTTGCTACCCGCGTAAATAAACGCGATGTAAGAGAAGACAGCCAGAACCAGTGGCATACCCACCCTGGCGTTGGCGGAAATATTCATGCCAGGGATAATGGCCGAAATATTCATTGCCAACACAAGGAAGAAGATCGTGGCCAACACCGGCAAGAACCGGCGCCCTTCCTTCTTGCCCAAGATTTCTTCTGCAATATTGATGCGAACAAAGTCCAGCATCAATTCAGCGACGTTTTGCATTCCCGTAGGAACTAGCTTCGGCCTGCGGAAAGCAAGTACGAAGAAAATGCCTACGAGGACGGCCATGACAATACGAACAAACATCAACCGATCCATGGCCCACCAAGAGCCATCACCGAAGAGGAATTGTCCGTAAGTCTCACCCGGGAAATACTCCGACTCCAAGGTAGGCGAGTGGAACTCGCCCTTTAGCTCGGCAAGTGTTATAACGCTCAGCGTTCTCTCCCGTGTTTGGGCCGCAAGAACTTTAGATCAAGCGGTGCGATGGACGTCCTTTGCGTGATACACCGAGGATTCCATTGCACATCCCTTACGGCGCTCACGGGGAATGAGACGTACGTCTCTCCCAAAAGAAAATGATAACAGGTTGGTCTAGAATCTCACACCTAAGCCCCTGGCAATTTCAACAGGCTAAAACCACATTTGAGAGCCTTTTTCTTTGGACTCGGAAGCAAGATTTTTACCAATGGGGGTGGATCGCGAATTTTGGATACCCCCGGTACCGCAAAGCAAGACACATCGGATACACCACAGGGGTAAAACCACTACCCCATTGCATCCTTAAGGCAGGCCAGGAAAAGGTTAAGAATTGCCTACTGGTCGGTTTTGGACTCCGGTTGCACATATGTCAGGTTCGCCTGGGAAAGCCCCCACACTTCTGCACCCAAAGTGACAATCAAGGCCAAGACCACGGTGACAAAGAACGCCATCCGGTCGTAGAACTCTAGATCTCGGATCAGAAGCAGAATCATGATCAACACGATGATCTTCAGCAGCCAGGTTCCCATCACCACGGCACCGGTGGTGGTTGGGCTGGTCTTAGCGGTAAACAGCACAGCCAAGACAGTGAATAATACGAATCCCCCGCCGATAGCAGCACCGAGTACTACACCCCAGATACCTGGAAAGCCATCCTTGCCGCCCCAAACCAATAAGGAAATGACAAAGAGAACACCAAGTGCAATTGCGCCAGATCGAGCAGCAGCTAACAGCGGAACGCGGGAGTCGTCATATTTACTCACGGCCAGCTATCTTACCTGCTGCTCGAAGCGCGTCCGTTTGCCCCTGCAGTTTTTGCGGCTTTACGCCGTCGCAAGCGAAACCCTTCCGAGGAGGGAAACGCCGTATACAGTACCGCGATAATGAGCAGCGCGCCGAAGGTAATTGCGGCAAAAGGCGTTGGGAACACCGTGGTAGCGATAGCTCCATAGGCCACAATCGAAACCCAGGTGTACATCACTAGAACTACGCGGCGGTGGGAATGCCCCATGCTGAGCAGACGGTGATGCAGATGCATTTTGTCCGGCGAAAACGGGGTTCTACCACTGCGGGTGCGACGCACCACTGCCATCAGCAAATCCAGCATCGGCACACTCACCGCAGCTAGCACCACCAGGATTGGCGATAGCAGTGCCACCACATCCACAGTGCCGTACATCGATGGCGTGATCCGCCCCGAGGCAGATACCGAGGCACCCGCCAGCATCAGACCAATCAGCATCGCACCCGAATCCCCCATGAAGATGCGAGCCGGCTCGAAGTTGTGCGGTAAGAATCCGATACAGGCTCCCAACAGGCAGGCGGAAATCATCGCAGGCGGATACGCCGAGACCGTACCCGACTGATCATGCAGAATCACCAGCGAATACACCAGGATGGCGCCCGCGGCGATCATCCCTAATCCAGCTGCCAGGCCATCAATGCCGTCAACGAAGTTAAACGCATTAATCAGTGCCACCGTAAATAGCACGGTAAAAATCGTCGAAAGCACCGGATCCAAAATCAGCGTGGTGCCACCCCCGAAAGGGATATAGATCAGGTACCAGCTCACCCCCATCGTGGACATCACCAGTGCGGCGATAATCTGGCCGGCCAGCTTCGTAATTGCGTTGAGGTCAAATAAATCGTCGATCACGCCGACAAGCAACAACAGCGTGCCTGCCACGATCATGGCTGACATATCCGGCGTGGTCGGCGGGAAACCTCTCGTGAGCGCTGGCAGACTGCTCGCCACCAACACCCCAGCCAAGATGCCCGAGTACATCGCTACCCCACCCAGGCGCGGCTTCGGGATATCGTGTACATCGCGCGAACGCGGCATATCAATATGACCAGAGCGCACTACCAAATACCGCACAACCCCGGTAAGCAAATAACAGACGGCAGCAGAAACCAAAATCAGCAGGGAAATTTCCCTCAGCGGCACACCTGCACCGCCGGTGGGGGCAGCTAAGAAGTAACTGCCGTCGTCAAGCCCTGGCATCTGCTACTTAATCTCCTTCACCTATCCGCGCTGACCCGCATGCATTTCTCGCATGTATTTTTGGAAGCTTACGACGCTAACGACGCAGTGCCTCGGCGCTTACTCCCAGCACGGAAGCGAGCTTTTCTGCGGGGATCGCGCCTTCGCGCAGGATCTGCGGACGTCCGGTGGACAGGTCAATAATCGTAGAGGGCTTTCCGACGGTTGCCGTACCGCCATCGAGGTACACCGAGACCTCGCGGCCGAGCTGTTGTTTCGCGCGAATGACGTTAAGCGCTGGATCCTGGCCAGAAATGTTCGCACTAGATACTGCCATCGGGCCGGTCTGTTGTAGCAGTGCAATGGCAACTGGATGTAGTGGCATGCGCAGCATCACGGTGCCTCGGGTGTCGCCCAGATTCCACGGCAGGCTAGGCGCTTGCTTGACCACCAGCGAAAGCCCGCCCGGCCAAAAAGCTTCTACCAATTCCCTACCTGCTGCGGTGTGTTCGAGCACCAAGCCTTCAATCGTGGTCCACGACCCTACGAGCACAGGCACCGGCATGTCTGGGCCGCGGTGCTTCGCACGCAACAGGGCTTCCACCGCTGGGATATTGAAGGCGTCGCACCCAATGCCGTAGACGGTGTCGGTAGGGGTAACTACCAAGCGGCCTGCACGAACTGCTTCGGTAGCAGCTTGAATACCTTCGGTGAGTCCTGCCTCGGTTGTGCAGTCGTACACCTTGCTCATCAGAGCCTCCCGGCGGTCGCGGATTTTTCAGATTCGGTAGCTGATCTTATCGCACGGCAAAGTCAACAGCGGTAGCCACAAATCTGGCAGTGGCGGTTTACTGCGCGGCTGATTTAGTTACCGGTGCGAACTGCCGAAGTAAACCGCGGTTTACCGGCTAAATCGTGGTGTAGTTGAATATCGGCAAATGCGCCGGTTTGGTGCAACAATTCGGTAACTACTTCACCGTGACTGTCATCGTGTTCTACAGCGAAGCCACCACCAGGGCGCAGTAGCTTGGCTGCAATCGATAAAAGCGGCCGGATGACATCTAGGCCATCTTCGCCGCCGAAAACCGCTTGATGCGGATCCGCGGTAACTTCCGGTGACACTGCTGCATCCTCCGGCACGTATGGCGGGTTGGACACGACCAGATCGCAGCTACCAAAGTACTGCGCGGTAGTAGGCGGATCTGTGGTGTCGCCACGGATTAGTTGGACCTTGCGGGCATAAGGATCTTCGCGCCACTTCTGCTGGCATTGCACGAGATTTTTTTCTGCCCACTGGGCAGCTACCGGATCGCGCTCTACGGCGATTATGAAAAGATCCCGGACGCCTAACGCGGGAGCTTCGTCGGCGATGGCCAATGCTAAAGCGCCGGATCCTGTGCACAGATCCAACACGGTAGCGCCAGATTTCTGAGGCTGCTGGGCGAGCCAGTCCAGCGCCCATTGCGCTAGCCCTTCGGTTTCTGGACGTGGGATAAATACCCCGCTGCCCACTTGAAGTTCCAGATTCCGCATGGCAGCTGTACCCATGATTTGTTGCAAGGGCACTCGCCTGGCGCGTTGGGCAATAGCTTCAGCGAATTTGTGGATGGGGTGCTCGGACTCCAGCTCGATCCGCCGGTTGCGCTCGAAGAATAGCTCGGTACGGCTCATCCCCGATGCCCACAACCACAGATTCGTGGCATCACTGTCAGGGCTATCACAGCCAGCGTAGGCGAGATCAGCAGTGGCTGCCGCCAATAGCTGGCTGAAAGCTACAGCGCCGCCATCCCGGAGTTTGGCGATTTCGTCGTCAAGCACAAGCGCACCTGGCGACGCAGCATCTGAACTACCCTGCGAGCCATCCAACTGCGAGCCACCTTGCTGCGCCAATGTTTACTCGGCTTCCAGGCGTTCGGCGCGTTCAGCGTCGTGAAGAGCCTTGAGCAGATCTTCCATGTCGCCACCCAAAACTGCATCCAAGTTGTGTGCCTTGTAGCCAATGCGGTGGTCAGAGACACGATTTTCCGGGAAGTTGTAGGTGCGGATGCGCTCGGAACGATCCATGGTGCGCACCTGAGACTTACGAGCATCGGAAGCTTCCGCCGCAGCTTCTTCTTCCTTCATCTGCTGCAATCGCGCTGCCAACACCTGCATGGCGCGGGCCTTATTCTGAATCTGGGAGCGTTCCTTCTGGCAGGTAACCACCAAGCCGGTGGGCAGGTGCGTCAAGCGCACCGCCGAGTCCGTGGTATTCACGCCCTGGCCGCCCTTACCGGAAGAACGGTAGACGTCCACGCGCAGATCCTTTTCGTCGATCTGTACGTCTTCGATCTCGTCTGGTTCTGGGTAGACCAGCACACCTGCCGCGGAGGTCTGGATGCGCCCCTGCGACTCGGTGACCGGCACACGCTGTACTCGGTGCACGCCACCTTCGAACTTGAACACACTCCAGGCACCATCGCGCGACGGATTCTTCGAGCGCACCGACATGGTCATATCTTTGACGCCACCAAGGTCGGATTCGGATAGTCCCAAAAGTTCGATGGTAAAGCCGTTTTTCTCGGCGTAGCGCTGATACATGCGGGCAATTTCGCCAGCGAACAGGGCTGCTTCTTCGCCACCGGCGCCGGATTTGATCTCCATGACGATGTCATCGCCATCATGAGGATCACGCGGCGCCAACAGATCCGCCAGCTGCTCTTCGAGCTGTTCCTGCTCTACAGCCAGGCGCTTGGCCTCGGCGGCGAACTCGGAATCCTCGTGTGCCATCTCTTCAGCAGCTTCCCGATCATCGCGGGTAGCTTGCAGCTTTCGGTAGCACTGGATCACCGGCTGTAGCTCGTTGAAGCGCTTGCCTACTTTGCGGGCGCGCTTGGCGTCGTTATGCAGATCCGGATCAGCAAGCTGTGCCTCTAAGCCGTGGTATTCCGACAGGATGTCGTCAACTGCACTTACCTGGTCAACCATGATGTAAAACCTTTCAAATTAATGCGTCAGAGTTTGCTGTGTGCTTAGTGGGAAGTAGTTTTCAGCTACCCCAGCTACAGCATGTCTTCCACATCCATATCGGCTGCCATTGGCGCAGAGGAGACTACCTGCATCATGAATTCGCGGTTGCTCTTGGTCTTCTTCAGCTGCTTCATCAACAGATCGATGGCGGCCTGAGAATCCAACGCAGACAGAATACGACGCAGCTTGTTCATCACGCGCGCTTCATCTGGCGATAGCAGCAGCTCATCCTTACGCGTGCCCGATGGGTTGACGTCCACTGCTGGGAACACACGACGCTCTGCGATCTTGCGATCCAGCTTTAGCTCGGCGTTGCCGGTGCCCTTGAATTCCTCGAAAATCACGGTGTCGCCCGCGGAACCGGTTTCCACCATGGCGGTAGCGATGATCGTCAGCGATCCGCCCTCTTCGATATTGCGCGCCGCACCGAGGAAGCGCTTCGGTGGGTACAGCGCGTTGGAGTCCACGCCACCGGAGAGAATACGTCCGGAAGCTGGCGAAGAATTGTTGTAGGCACGACCCAGACGCGTAATCGAGTCGAGCAATACGACGACATCGTGGCCTTGTTCTACGAGCCGCTTCGCACGTTCGATAGCTAGTTCAGCCACTGCGGTGTGATCCGACGGTGGACGGTCGAAGGTCGATGCAATCACTTCGCCGTTGACGGTACGGCGCATATCGGTGACTTCTTCAGGGCGCTCGTCTACCAGCACCACCATCAGGTAGCACTCTGGGTTGTTGGTAGCAATCGCGTTGGCGATGTTTTGAAGGATCGTGGTCTTACCCGCCTTTGGTGGCGAGACAATCAACGCACGCTGGCCTTTACCGATCGGCATCACTAAGTCGATCACGCGGGTGGTCAACACATTTGGGGTGGTTTCCAAGCGCAGACGACGGTTCGGATACAACGGCGTGAGCTTGGCAAAACGTGGCCGCTGGTTGGCTTGTTCTGGTGCGAGATCGTTGACGCGATCGACCTTCACCAGTGGGTTGTACTTGCGCTTGTTTCGGCCGCTGCCATGAGTGACCTGGCCACCGCCATTTTCGCGTGGCATGCGTGCCTGGCCTACTACCGCGTCACCTTTACGCAAGCCATATTTGCGCACAGTATTTTGCGAAATGTGCACATCTGCCGAGCTTGGGAAGTAGCCCGAAGTACGCAAGAATGCGGAGCCATTTTCCAGTACATCGACGATGCCGGCTGCTGGCTCTAATACGTCATCCTCGCGGATTTCGTCGGTATTGTTCGAACGATTATTGCGGTTATTGCGATCGCGACGGTTCCGGCGATTCCGGCGACCCCGACCATCGTCATCGCGGTCGTTGCGATCGTTGCGATTGTTCCGGTTGTTATTGCGGTTGTCGTTGCGGTCGCGATTATCCCGGTTATCCCCCTGCTCGCGGTTGTTATCGCGCTGCTCGCGATCGTTACGGTTGTCGCCATCGTTGCGGTTGCCACGATTGTCTTGACCATCGCCACTATCCTGGCGGCTATTTTCCTGGCGATCCTGACGGTCCTGTCGGTCGTTGTCGCGACGATCATTATCGCGGCGATCACCACGATCACCACGATCATTGTTGGCATTACGCTGCCGCTGACGCTGACGACGCAAACGACGTGCCTGCGAAGGCGTCAAAGTCTGTTCTTCGTCATCATTGTTATTGCGACGCTCACCGGAATCAGCTGCAGCAGACTGATCAGCGGCTGGCTTTTCGTTAGCCCGCTCAGGCTGGTTAGCCCGCTCAGGCTGGCTCGCACGAGCAGTCTGGCTCGAACGCGCGGGAGCACTCGCCCCACCCGAGCCCGCGTTTTGGATCGCTTCAATTAACTGGTGCTTGCGCATCGCAGAGATTCCCCGAATCCCCTTGGAAACGGCAATCGCTCGCAGCTCAGTCATTTTCAGTGCGGCCAGATTGCCTTGATTGCTGCCACCGGCAGTTGCGTCCGTATCGGTCACGGAAATCCTTTCGTATAATTTCGTGCCCTTATATCTTCTGATAATTCCCCTACGGCTCACTGTGAAAACACAGCTGCTGCCACGAATTCGGCGGCCACCTCAACGTGCAAAGGATTTTTAGCAAGATGGCCACGAAAAAATAGTTTTTCGTCGGCAAGCCCATAATCGCGCAGGCACGAGGCAGGGAAACTGAAGATCAAGCAAATAGTGACTAGCGCCTTTTTGGATATGCCAGCTGCAAATCGCTGCGGGTGGAAATTATTTTTAAGAACCATCCCCTGGGGTTTCGCCGGTATATGAGGGTGAGTGTTCCTCCAGCTTGTCACCTATAGCATCCAACCCTAACCTGTGTGCGAAAGTTCGGCAACATCGACCTGCCGTAGCTTAAGGTAGATGTTATGCGTGCCACAATGCAGGAGTATCCGCTTTCCGTCGCTCAAATCTTGGAACACGGGCGGAAATTTCATGGGCGCACCCCAGTAATTTCTTGGCATGACGACGGCCCGGAGAAAACTACTTTCGCCTCCATCGGGGCACGTGCCAGTGCGTTGGCGCATGTGTTGCGGGACATGTTCGGTGTCACCGGTGACCAGCGCGTGGGCACGCTGCTATATAACTGTGCCGAACACATGGAAGTATTCCTCGGCGTGTGTTCGATGGGGGCTGTGTTCCATCCGGTGAATAAACAGCTGCCGGATGAGCACATCATCACCATGATTAACGAAGCCGACGATCGTGTTTTGGTTGTCGATCCGGATTCCATTCATACGGTGGCACGTATCGCCGGTGAATGTCCGCGGATTCGAGCGGTGATTGTGACGCGGCTCGGCGATTCTTTGGATGCTGCAAGCCAGCTGCACGCATTGGCCGATAAGCTTCCCACCACCGTAGGGGTGCACTCCTACGAGGCGCTGCTGGATGGGCAACCAACTCATTTCCCCTGGCCAGAACTGCCAGAGACTGAAGGTGCGGCTTTGCTGTACACCTCGGGCACCGAAGGCAGGCCGAAAGCGGTGGTGTATAGCCATCGTTCCATGTATCTCCATGCAATGAGCCTGCGTGCTGCCGATTCTTTCGCGATCACTAATGGCACACCGTGGCTGTGTTGCGTTCCGCTCTACCACACCTTGAGCTGGGGAGTGCCACTGTCCGCGTTCGGCTGCGGTGCCGCGCTGGTCTTTCCAGGTGAAGATATTTCGCCAGCCCGGTTGGCCTCGATTATTGAAACTTCGATGCCTCGGGTGGCTACCGGTGTGCCTACGGTCTGGATCGGTTTGATCCATCATTATTTGCAGCACGCGCCGAAGCGGATGAGCTTGCGGGAGATTTTCGTCGGCGGCTCCATGGCACCGCCGGCGCTGTTGCGCCTGTGGGAAGAACACTACGGCGTGGATGTGATCCACTTCTGGGGTATGACGGAGATCTCCCCTGTTGGCTCCGTCGCGCGCGTACCACAGGGGGTCGCCGGAGAAGCGCGCCTGCGCTATCGCACCAGTCAGGGGCGTTTTTCGGATCTCGCACAAGTGCGCTTGCGCGGCGAAGATGGCAAGTTGTTGGAACTCCACGACCGGCACCAGGGTGAGCTAGAAATCCGCTCCCATCTAGCGGCGTCGCATTATTTCCACGGAGGTTGCGCTGACTACGAATCCTCCTGCACCGAAACCGCCAATACCTCCGATGGGTGGTTTGCCACAGGTGACGTTGGTTCAGTCACCCCCGACGGATATTTCCACCTTCGCGATCGTGCCGCCGATACCATCCGCTCAGGTGGCGAATGGATCTTCTCTGCACAGCTGGAGACGTTGGTGATGGAATCGCCAGATATTAAAGAATGTGCCATCATCCGAATCGCCGATCCGATCTGGGGGCAGCGGCCATTGGCGGTTGCTGTGCTGCATGACGATCGACATCCTAATCGCGAGCAGGCCGAGCGACTACGCGATTACCTGCGCCCAAAAATTCCCAAGTGGATGCTGCCGGAAAACTGGGCTTTCGTTACAGCAGTTCCGCGCACTTCAGTAGGTAAGTTCGACAAAAAATACTTGCGTAAACAGCTGGAAAACGGCGAACTTAATGTGATTCAGCTGGTGGGCCCGAGGCCGTCCCCGAAAGATGCATAATCGGATTTAGACTGTGAAAATTGTCTAGCGACAAGACACTGAAGGATTCAATCGAATCGGAAGTACCGTCGTCACAGTTCTGGCAGAGCCTCCAAGTCGCTCAAGTTGGTTTTTCAACGATGTTTCCTCGTATCCGATTAGTGGCGTTACTGCACCTTGGCACTCTGGATTAAGGAGATCGATTGGTATCACTGCTTGTTGGTTATCTAGCTCAGCAGGCGAAACTACGACGTAAGCTACTGAATTTTCAAAAGATATAGAAGCTGGAGTGGAACTACTCACTTTTAACGGCAGGCGGTACTCTTCAGTCCCGGTCATTAAGTCTATGGACGATACAAAGCCTTCTTCATCTAGCAAGTAAAGTTTGTGGTTCCACACATTAGAAGATTGTGACCTTACCTCTGGCTGTAAGTCTGGCAGTTCGGCTTGCTTCTTTGCTTCAATTTCGTCTCCACTCTCCGTCAAGACCAAGGATATCGAGTCACCATCAGAACCATCGGTAACGATCATGCTCGGGGTTGAACCACAGGACAGCTAGTTTTCATGTCCTATCTCCTTCGAGAATTCCCAGCGAATCTTTGATGCCTGAACATCGCCAGCAACGCTCCAAGTTACAAGATCTGCAGAATAAGCTTTCTGTCCGTCCGTCTGGAGAGTGGTTCTATCTACTGGTGAAAACTCAATCCATTTAATCGTGCCATCGTCACAGGCCGTCAATCCACTGACGAAATTTCTGCGGTCGATCACCTTAATGCCATCTGCCGACACGCCTACTACTTGTCTGGCATCTGGCCAGGCATTATTTGCGATATTGAATACGAAAGCACCGTGGCGGTGATTGGCTGAGCTGGCCGAAGTCGCCTGGACTTCTGGCCTCAGGTTTGAAGCTGTAAAACGCTTCTTAGCTCGCAAATCACTATCGACGAAGATAATCGACTCTGCACCAGGAACAGCGAAGCCACTACCTAATCTGACAAATGATGGAAAAATAATTGGTGCTGTTGATAAGGCAACCCCGCCGCTACCTATCTTGGAGCTCCAAAAAATATTATTACGGTCGCTCCCCCTCGAAGGGATCATTAATTCAGTCGATAGTCCGACATAAGACGCTTCTTCAATTCCGGTACGACTAACTTTCGGATCCGACGATAAATTACCCCATATAATGCCGAAACTTACGGCCACAGTTGCTACTACGAGAACTGTGGCCGTAAAAGTCTTCTTCATTCGTACCTTAATTACTAGGAACTCGGGCTACCGAACTTCCCCCTAGTTCGTTACTTCCACCTGAACCGGACTGCCAATGGGCAATTCTAGAATTCGGATGCCCGTTTGTTCGGCCTCTGCCAAAACTTCCTGCGGAATGGATTCAGTAGACAGCACCATACAGGTAGGACCGGCACCTGACAGGAAGGCTGCGTAGCCACGGTTGCGTAAGCGGTTCACCCACTCGGCGGTGACTGGAAGTACTTCTGCGCGGTAGGTCTGATGCAGCCGGTCACGGGTACCTTCCCACAGCAGATCAGGCCGCTGCTGGAGTGCCACGGTCATCACAGCTACGCGGGAAACATTAAACCGAGCATCGATGTGGCTCACGTCGCTAGGCAATACCTGACGCACAGCGTTCGTGGATGCGTGGAAGTTCGGCACCAATGCGGTTGCCACGATGTCTTTGTGCACCTCAATGCCCACCGCGTGATACTGCGGTGAGGTCTTGCCGTCCACTGGCTTGTCCGTCCAGCTCACCACGGCGCCACCTAAAACAGAGGCTGCAGCGTTATCTGGGTGGCCTTCGAAGACAGAGGCTTCTTGGATCAGCTGATCGTCCGAGAGCACATTGCCACACAAGCCATTGGCCGCTGCTACCCCTGCAACCGCTGCAGCCGCTGAGGAACCCAACCCGCGTGACTGCGGAATCGCATTATGGCAGACTACGCGCAATCCAGGTGCAGACATCCCACACGCGCGCAGACCAGTACGTAAAGCACGCATCACCAAGTGCGATTCATTGCGCGGTAGCTCGTCGGCACCTTCGCCGTGGATTTCCACCTCAACGCCACTGTCGATTACTTCGACTTCCACAACGTCGTGCAGCGCTACCGCCAACCCCAAGGTATCGAACCCGGGGCCTAGATTGGCCGAAGAACCAGCAACAGTCACGCGGACTTTCTGGCCAACTACTAACTCTTGAGCCATCAGCTATCCAAAATCCTCGCCTAGTTATCCATACCCTCGATGCGGATCACACTGTCCACGCCAAGCACCACGTCGAGTTCCTTCAGCGATTCCACGGTGGCACGCAAATCACGCTCGCGGGCGCTGTGGGTAAGCACCACTAGACGCGCCGTATCCGAGCCACCTTCCTGGCGGAAGGTGCGCACCGAAATGCCGTGGTCAGCGAAGTTTTGTGCCACCGCTGCCAACACACCTAGCTGATCATTGACCTTCAAGTCGATGTGATAGCGGGTGCGTACGTCGCCGAAATCGAGGATCGGCAGGTTCGCGTAGGTGGAATCTCCTGGGGCGCGGCCGCCATGAACCTTGTTGCGTGCTGCACCAACTAGATCACCCAACACTGCAGAGGCCGTTGGGTTGCCGCCAGCACCGTTGCCGTAGAACATCAGGTTTCCGGCAGCTTCGGCTTCCACGAAGATCGCGTTGAAGGATTCGCGTACCGAAGCCAACGGATGGCGCACTGGAATTAACGCTGGGTACACACGGGCGGATACACCCTCGTTGCCGTTTTCATCCACCACTCGCTCACAGGTTGCCAGCAGCTTAATCGTGCAACCAGCGGCCTTAGCAGCTGCAATATCGTCGGCAGTGATCTGGGAGATGCCTTCGCAGTACACGTCGTCAGCGGTCACCCGGGTGTGGAATGCCAAGCTAGACAGAATTGCCGCCTTCGACGCCGCATCGTGGCCTTCCACATCCGCGGTCGGATCGGCTTCGGCGTAGCCCAGGCGCATGGCTTCCTGCAGCATCTCGTCGTAATCCGCTCCGGTGCTATCCATCGCGTCCAAGATGAAGTTCGTCGTGCCGTTGACGATGCCTACGACCTTATTTACCGTGTCGCCAGCCAGCGAGCGACGCAACGGACCGACCACTGGAATCGCCGCAGCCACCGCTGCTTCGAAGAATAGATCCGCGCCGGAGGAGTCGGCAGCGTCGGAAAGCTCTGCTCCATGAGCCGCAACCAATGCCTTGTTCGCGGTGACCACAGACTTTCCCGCGCGTAGCGCCTGCAACACCACGCGACGTGGATAATCGATGCCGCCGATAACCTCGACGACGATGTCGACGTCGTCGCGCTCTACCAGCGAATATGCGTCGTCGGTAAGCAGCTCTTTATCTACGCCGGGACGTGGCTTGGACTTATCGCGCACCGCCACGCCGCAAACCTCAATCGGGCCGCCTACCCGGCGTTCAAAATCAGACGCCTTCTCCTGCAACAGGCGCAAAACCTCGGTACCAACGGTGCCCAGCCCTAAAATTGCAACGCCAACAGTCTTGGGGGAAGCCATGGTTAGTCGCACTCCAAACTCAGTAGATCAGCCAAAGTTTCTCTACGCAGAATAACCCGCGCCGCACCGTCGCGTACAGCAACTACGGGAGGTCGCGTCAACATGTTGTACCGGCTGGCCATCGCATAGCAGTAAGCGCCGGTACCTGCGAGTGCGTACAAATCCCCTTCGGCGATTTCGTTCGGCAGCTGCGCATCTTTGACCAGAATGTCTCCGGATTCGCAGTGCTTGCCGACGACGCGCGTAGGAATTCGCTCGCCGCCTACCAGGCGATTGACCACTCGGCCGTCATATTCCGAGCCATACAAAGCAGGCCGGATGTTATCGCTCATGCCGCCATCAACGCTAAGGTAGCGGCGGGTAACGCCATCGTCGACGTGCACGTCCTTCGAAGTGCCCACTTCATAAACGGTGACCATGGCCGGTCCCACAATCGAACGGCCTGGCTCGACGGCTACGGTTGGGGTAGGAATTCCCAGGCGCTGAGCTGCTTCTTCCACAGCGGTGAGGATCTCTTCGGCCAGCGGTGCGACATCTAGCGGACGTTCTGCAGAGGTGTAAGCAATACCAAAACCGCCACCTAGATCCAGGGTGGTGAAGTTTTCAGCAACCTCGGAGCCGTACTTATCTACCAGCTTTTCCACCACGCCAAGCACACGCTGAGCCGCCAGTACGAAACCATCGGCGTCCACAATCTGCGAACCAATGTGGCAGTGCAGGCCGGCAAGCACCAGATTCGGGTGCTCGTGAACTTCGGCGGCAGCTTTCAGAGCCGAGCCAGTGTAAATCGAGAAACCAAACTTCTGATCTTCGTGCGCGGTAGCGATGAATTCGTGGGTATGTGCTTCCACACCAGGCTTGACCCGAACCAGCACACGCTGCTGCGTATCGTGCTGGGCTGCAGCTTCGCCCAGACGACGAATTTCGCTGAAGCTATCCACCACCACATAGCCGATGCCTTCGGCTACGGCGTGGTCTAGTTCGGCAACGGACTTGTTATTTCCGTGGAAGGTCATGTGCTGCGCTGGGAAATCGGCAGCTAGTGCCACGTCCATTTCGCCGGAAGATGCCACATCCAAGTGCAGCCCTTCTTCGTGCACCCAGCGGGCAACGGCCTTGCTTAAGAATGCTTTCGACGCGTAGTGGACGTTTTCGGCGCCACGAAATGCCGAAGCCATCGCACGGCAGCGGGCGCGGAAATCTTCTTCGTCAAGCACGAAGACTGGGGTGCCAAATTCCGCAGCGATATCGGTCAGTGGCACACCGCCGATTTCAACTACCCCGTCTTCCCGCCGGCGGGCGGTAGCAGGCCAAACATGTGCTGGCACATCATTGAAATCTGTTCCATCAGCAGCACGGTAGCCACCAGGTTCAAATCCATTTCCCAAGATAGACATCTATATAAATCCCTTAATTTGATTCTTGTGGCTGGTTGATTCGGTTTTACATGCGCTCTACATGCGCTCTACATGCGCTCTGGCGCGGTTACACCTAACAAGCCCAGCGCGTTGGCCAAGGTTTGGCGGGTAGCCTCTGCCAGCGCCAACCGCGCGGTGAACACAGCCTTTTCTTCCTCCGAGTACTGCGTATCTGCCTTAGGCAGGATCTGGCAGGCATCATAGAAGCGGTGGAAGACACCGGCAACACGTTCGGCGTAGTGGGCGACGCGGTGTGGCTCGCGCAGGCTGGCGGCTGCAGAAACGATGGTTGGGAATTCACCCAAGGTACGGATTAATTCGCCTTCGCGTGGCTCTACTAGCACAGAGAAATCAGCATCCTCGCTGGTTACACCGGCCTCTGCTGCCCGGCGCGCGATGGAGCTTAGGCGGGCGTGGCCGTATTGGACGTAGTAGACGGGGTTTTCGTTGCTTTGGGATGCCCAGAGGTTGAGGTCGATATCCAGGCTGGCGTTCACCGAGGAGCGCACCATGGAGTAGCGCGCGGCATCGACGCCGATGGCTTCTACGAGGTCGTCCAACGTGACTACGGTGCCGGCGCGCTTGGACATTTTTACGGCTTTGCCGTCGCGCACGAGGTTCACCATTTGGCCGATCAGTACTTCGACGTTTTCGGGTTCGTAGCCAAGTGCTGCGGCTGCGGCACGCAGGCGGGCGATGTAGCCGTGGTGGTCGGCTCCCAGCATGTAGATGGCTAGGTTGTGGCCGCGGTCGAATTTGTCCTTAACGTAGGCGATGTCGCCGGCGATGTATGCGGGGTCGCCGTCGGATTTGATCACAACGCGGTCTTGGTCGTCGCCGTAATCGGTGGAGCGCAGCCACCAGGCACCATCGGCGAAGTAGAACTTGTCTTTGGCCTTTAGTTCTTCCAGGGCGCGGTCTACTGCTCCGGTGTCGTATAGCGAGTTTTCGTGGAAGAACACGTCGAAGTCGGTGCCGAATTCGTGCAGTGTGCGCTTGATGTGGTCGAACATCAACTCCGTGCCGTGTGCGCGGAAGGTCTCTAGTACTTCTTCGGGGGTGCCTTCCAGCGCATTGGGTTCTTCAGCGAGGATCTGGGCGGCGATGTCGTGGATATAGGCGCCGTCGTAGCCGTCTTCTGGCACTGGCTGATTTTGGGCAGCGGCTACTAGCGAGCGGGTGAAGCGATCGATCTGCTTGCCGTGGTCGTTGAAGTAGTATTCGCGGGTCACGGAGGCGCCACGGGCGGTCATCATGCGGCCGAGTGCGTCGCCTACGGCAGCCCACCGGGTACCGCCCAAGTGGATTGGCCCGGTTGGGTTGGCGGACACGAACTCTAGATTGACGTTTAAATCACTATATTCGTCGCCTGTGCCCCACGCCTCACCGGCTGCGACGATCTTTGCCAGGATTTGGCCCTGCGCGTCGGCAGCTAACCGGATGTTCAAGAAACCCGGACCTGCCACGGAGGCCTCGCTGATTTCGGGCAGTTGTGCGAGCTCATCGGCTAGATCCTGGGCAAATTCGCGTGGCACGCGTCCCAATCGCTTTGCTAGTTGCATCGCAATATTAGAGGCGTAGTCGCCGTGTTCCGGGTTGCGCGGGCGCTCGACGGTAATGGTCTCCGGAACGATGGAGGTATCCCCATCAGTGGCTTGGACCACACGAATCACGGACGTACGAATAATGCTTGCTAGATCTGCTGGAGTCACGATTCTCCATCCTAAAGCACGGGAGTAAACTCGAGTAACGACATTGGAGGAGAGCCCATGAAGGTTGCACTTTTTGCTACCTGCATCGGCGACATCATGTTCCCAGACGCGGCGAAGGCAACAGCCCGAGTCCTCACCCGTCTGGGTTGCGAGGTAGTGTTCCCTACCCAGCAGACGTGTTGTGGCCAGATGCACGTAAATACCGGTTATCAAAAACAGATTCTGCCGCAGCTAGATAATTATGCGGACGCATTTTTAGACCCCAGCATTGAATATATTGTGGCGCCGTCTGGATCGTGCGCGGGTGCGGTGCGGCACCAGCATCCGATGGTGGCGCATCGTTATGGCACCGCGGCACAGTTCGACGCCGCAAATAAGACCGCCGCAAAGACGTTGGATCTGTCCGAGTTCATTGTGGACGTTGCAGGCGTGACAGACGTGGGCGCATATTTCCCGCACCGCGTGACCTACCACAGCACGTGCCACAGCTTGCGGATTTTGCATGTGGGTGACCGCCCGATTCGTTTGCTTAACGACGTAGCAGGCCTGGAATACGTAGAGCTACCCGGCGCGGCCGAGTGCTGCGGTTTCGGTGGCACGTTCAGCATTAAGAATGCCGAGACCTCGGCTGCGATGGTCAAAGACAAGACGCGCAACGTAATTGATACGGAAGCTGAGTTCGTGACAGCTGGCGACGCTTCCTGCCTCATGAATATCGGGGGCTCACTGCGTCACCAAGGTGCCGCAGTGAAGAGTATCCATATTGCCGAGATTCTGGCTTCCACCGAGCAGCAACCGTGGACGGAGGCAGCATGAGCACAGTAGTCAATCTGGGTATGCCTGATCCGTCGCAAGCGACGATGCCGCCGCACTCCCCTCGTGGCGTGGGTAACTTACGTGGCACGCAAGGCTTTACCGCCGAGGTCCACCAGCAGATGCGTGATCCACACAAGCTGGCAAACGTGGCACATGCAGCGCATTCGATTCGCGCTAAGCGCGCTGCCGTGGTGGCTGAAAAGGACGACTGGGAGCAGCTGCGTCTGGCTGGCAGCGCCATCAAGCGCGACGTGCTGGCGCGCCTGCCGGAATTGCTGGAGCAATTCGAGGCAGCCGTGACTGCCCGTGGCGGCCACGTGCACTGGGCGCGCGACGCAGCCGAGGCCAACCGCATCGTCACCGAGCTGGTGCAGCAAACCGGCGAAACCGATGTGGTGAAGATTAAGTCCATGGCCACCCAAGAGATCGGCCTGAACGAGGCACTTGCAGACGCAGGCATTGACGCCCGCGAAACTGACCTCGCGGAATTGATCGTGCAGCTAGGCAAAGACAAGCCCAGCCACATTCTGGTGCCGGCAATCCACCGCAACCGCGAAGACATCCAAGAAATTTTCCGCGACAACATCCCCGGTGTGAAGCCTGATATTTCCAGCGAACCGGCAGAATTGGCAGAAGCTGCTCGCTTGTTCTTGCGCGAGAAGTTCTTAAGCGCCAAGGTGGCGATCTCTGGGGCGAACTTCGGTGTAGCAGAAACTGGCACGGTAGCCATCGTGGAATCTGAGGGCAATGGCCGTATGTGCCTGACGCTGCCAGAGACTTTGATCTCTGTGATGGGCATCGAAAAGCTGCTGCCGAAGTTCCAGGATCTCGAGGTGTTCTTGCAGCTGCTGCCTCGCTCTTCTACCGGCGAGCGCATGAACCCCTACACCTCGCTGTGGACTGGCGTGACCCCAGGTGATGGGCCACAAAACTTCCACATCGTGCTGCTGGATAATGGCCGCAGTGCTACCTCGGCCGATCCGATCGGCCGCGAGGCGCTGAAGTGCATCCGTTGCTCGGCGTGCTTGAATATCTGCCCGGTCTACGAACATGTGGGTGGCCACTCGTACGGCTCCACCTATCCAGGGCCGATCGGCGCGATTTTGTCGCCACAGTTAACTGGTATTGATTCTTACGACGACCCATCGGCCTCACTGCCCTACGCATCTTCGTTGTGCGGTGCATGCTTTGAGGTGTGCCCGGTACGCATCGATATCCCGGCCGCACTGCTAGAGCTGCGCCACCAAAAAGTGCGGGATCATAAACCGCCGGTGGAAAGCAAAATCTTCGATGTGATGGGTTGGGTGATGGGATCCCAAAACATCTGGTCGATGGCTACGCGCTCTGCCTCGTTGGCACGTGTGCTGGGTTTGAAAGATGGCGAGATCCACTGGCTGCCACTGTTCCTTGGTGGTTGGTCGAAGTACCGGGATACGCCGGTGCCACCGAAGAAGGCGTTCCGGACGCAATGGAAGTCCAAGGAATTCCAATCCGAGCTTGTTGAAGAACAGACAACGCAGATTCCAACGCTGATCAATGGGAAGCTGAAGCGTAGCGCGGATCAGATGACAGGTGCTGCTAAGCATAAGGAGGTGGCATCCGATGAGTAATACAGAAAACTCCGCCAAGGCAGAAATTCTCGATCGCCTGCGCAACGCAGCCGTGTTCGCTGATGCCGGCCGGGATCTTGCCTCCGATATTGGTATCGACTACGCACCTTCGGGCAAGCCCTACACGGCACCGCGCAATTATGAGCGTGAACATTCTGCCACGCACTCTTCATTGGTTGCGCTTGCCGACGAACGCATCGCCGATTACCGCGCCAACGTAGTGCGCTGCAGTGTCGATGAGTTGCCTTCCGCTATCGTCGACCAGCTAGAGCAAGCAGGTGTTACCGGCAGCACGGACAAACCTGCGCGCATCGGAGTGCCACCGAAGCTTGAGCAAGAGTGGCTCGCAGAGATTCCTCGTCGGATCGATTCCGCCATCGTGGTCGATAGCAACCTAAGCGTGGCCGAATTGGATCAGTTGGATGCGATCGTGACGTCGTCAGCTGTTACCTGTGCAGAAACCGGCACGATTTTCCTGCGCAGCGACGACCGATGCGGACGACGGGCATTAACCCTCGTGCCAGATGTCCATGTGTGCATCGTGCCAGCCGATAGCATCGTCTACGGCATCCCAGAGGCCATCACCTTCCTGAAGGAACACGACCCAACTGTGCCAGTGACGATGATCTCCGGGCCGTCGGCTACCTCCGATATCGAACTCGAACGAGTCGAAGGTGTACACGGGCCACGTACGCTGAATGTGATCATCGTGGAGTAGCAATCTAGGCGGTTACCTGGCAGTTACCGGTGATGCTGGCTAGAAATTACTCGCCAATTACTACCGGCTTTCACTGCCGTGGTAACCTACCCTTCGTTGCCGCGTTCGATCGTGGTGGCACGCCCTCGTAGCTCAGTGGATAGAGCGCCGGTTTCCGGTACCGAAGGTCGCAGGTTCGACTCCTGTCGAGGGCACAAATAAAAAGCACATGCCGGGTGGCATGTGCTTCTTTTTTTCTACCGTCCAGACGGAATTACCAAGTAAGCGCCGAGGTACAGTACTAAGGTCACTGGTGTGAGCACCAGCATCAGCACTGCAGTGATAATGCGGACGGCAGCTACGTTGAAGCCGGTGGCCTGGGCAATAGCACCGCAGACACCGAAGACTACGCGGCCAGCGTTGCGTCGCACTGGCTTGCCTGCCCACTTATCGATGGTCTTCGAAAGGCGCTCTGCAAAGCTGCCACCGTTGCTTAGTGGCTGGTTGCTGTTCAATTCGTTGCTCATCTGTTCCTCGCTTTAGCTATTGCTCGATTGTAAAAATCTTTATTGCTGTTTCTCGGCAGAGGCCAGGATACGCCTCAAACTATCGGCCAGCATGGTGATTTGTTCTCGATCAACCTGGTCGAAAACTAGCTTACGCACTTGCTCCACATACGTCGGCGCCAAATCAGCGAAGGTCTTCCTGCCCAAGCCAGTCAACACCACGTTGAAGCCAGTTCCTTCATGCTGATGAGCATCGGCCACCGTGTCCTGGTTTTCAATACTGATTACGCCACGCTTTTCCATGCGCTCGGTATGGGTGATGACACGAGTCTGAGTCCACTTCAAGCGGTTAGCTAGCTCGCGGTCGGTCATTACTCCGTCGCTAGTTTCATTCAGCGCAATCAGAATGGTGAAATCGCCGAATGATAGCCCTAAGTGATCACGCAGTGCACGATCGATATTGCGTTCTACACCTCGGTAGGTGCCTACAAGCAGTTGCCAGAATGCTTGTTCGTCGTCGGAAAGCCACTGATACTCATCGATCATGGATCCTAGGCTAGTTCATCGCTATAGATTTATCGTTAATTTTCGCTAAGCGGATTCGCTAAGCAGATCCACTCAGCGCCCCAACCACCCCGGTTTAACGGAAACTATCCAACGCTTCTTGGGCTACCTGCATCACTTCTTCGTAGCGTTTGGTGGCGGCAGCAATATCGTCGGCAGCCATGCCGCCCTCGCCTTCTTGCAAGGTATCGAATACGACGCTGCGCACCAGGCGAACATGCTCGGGCGAGGCGTTTTGAATCATGCCCAACCCCTTGTCGGTAAGTGCCACATCGATGCCGCGGCTATCCGACAAGGTGCGCTTTTTCACCACCAATTCCCGCTTGACCATACGGGTGATCTGGTGCGACATGCGGCTGCGATCCCACTCCAAGGACTCACAGAGTTCCCGCATCCGGCAGGTGTATCCGGGAGCCTCGGAAAGAGTAACCAGCACCGAAAAGTCCGCCGACGAAATACCAATGGTCTCTAGCAGGTGGACTTCAATCAGACGTTCAACCGTGCGGTGACATTTCAGCATCGCACGCCACAAGTGCTGCTCGGTGTCATTGAGCCAAGGAACCGCACCGGGGTCGTCCGTTGCACCATTGCCGGCCAACGTATTACCACTTACCAACGCAATACTCCTTATTAGTTGCTCTAGGTTTAGATGCTCTAGGTTTTAGTTACTCTGGAATTTAATTGCTTACGCGATCGTCACTTTAGAAAGCAGCGAAACCCCACTTTATCCCATTAGCAATTAGCTGATTACCAATTCGGTCATGCGTTTCGTCACTGCATCGCCGATCCGTGCAAACCGCTCCGGATGGCAGGTCAGCACAATCACCTGACTATCCCGCCCCGCTCGCGACAACGCCATATTCATGCGCTCCAACCGCTGTGGATCGGAATAGCCCAACGCATCATCAATGATCACAGGCGCACCGGTGTTGCCATCCATCAACCCCGCTGCGGCCAGGCGCAGCAAAATATCAATCTGCTCCTGCGCGCCACCGGATAACGCATCAAACGCAAACGTGCCCGAACTATCGTGGCGGGACTCAATCGCGAAGTCCTCGGTCAACTCGAAGGTGACATCCGAACCAAACAGGCTGCCTGCATACTGCTGCATCCGATCCGTCAGAGGCTTGCCAATCGTCTCGTGGGATCGCTTGCGCGCTGCCTGAATCGTTTCAAAGAGTAGTTGAGCTGCATTTGCTTTACGACGAGCGTTGGCCAGCTGGCGTTCAAGACGCGTCTGGCGCTCGCGCAGTTGGTTGGCTTTTTCAGTGACTCCTTCAGTCTGCGACAGCCATCCTTCAATCTTCAGCTGCTGATCCCGCAATAAAGATTCGTCGCGGTCGAGATTCTTCAGCTGAGTTGTCGCACCTTCCAACAGGTCTTCCACGTCATCGATGTGGGTCTCTTTCCAGGCGGCCTCCGCTTCGGTGGCTTTAGCCTGTGCGAGCACCACGGCGCTGTTGGCTTTCGCATGGGCTTTTTCGACGTCATCGTCGCTAGCAGCCTCACGGGCTGAGGCAAGATTTTCCTGGATAGCTACTAGCTGCTCTTCCAGCTGGGTGTGCACCGCTTGAGCTTTGATAGCTTCCAGGCGTGCCGGCTGATTCGACGCAGCTTCGATGCGAGCAGCAAACTGTGCAAGCTGCTGTTCCAGCTCACGTATCTGAGTAGTCGCAGCATCGATGTCGGCCTGATATTGCGCCAGGCGCGCAGCCAGTGATTCTGCTTCTTCCCCACCAACTACGCCTGCCAGATCATCGGCCAACTCGACGTTCATACTCTTCAGCGAGGTTAAAAGCCGGTCTGCCTGTTGTTCTTTCTGTTCAATTTCAGCGCCTAGCTCAGAAAATTGATGTTTGCCCGCAACGTTGACCAACGATGATTGCAAGACTTCAATCCGCTGTTGATAGTCCTTCTTCTGCTGCAGCTGGCTGCGTGCCTCTTCGGCAGTCGCCACCCCCGTTGCTGCCGAAAGCTTTTCCAGCTCGTGATTTAAGTATTCAATCTGCTCTGTCCACTCGGCGGTGGTCTCGGCGGGGCTGACCTGCAATTCAATACCCGCCACGTGGAAGGTCATATCCGCCGTGACTGCCTGCTGGTATGGCTCAGCAAGATCAATTTCCTGGCCGTCCACATGCACCGGAGCAACTTGATCCGCACGCTTGCCTTCGCCGGGCTTAACCGTGACCGTTGCACTCGCAGCTTCAAGCTTGCTACGCGTGAGCTGCAAATCCCAACTGAGCTCCTCCATACGCGCACTTTGCTGCTCCGTTATAGAAATCGCCGCTGCAGCTTTGCGCACCTGCTCCAATTCGCGTTGCAGCTCCTGGGTTTGCTGGTGTACCTGCTGCAATTCGGCCCTATCTTCGTACGACCGTAAATACTGCACCGCCAGCTCAAGGGCATCACGCTGATCACTCAGAGATGTACGTTTTTTCTCTAGCTGGCGACGCTCTTCGCGCAGCTGCTCTAGCTGCTGCTGTTCCAACTCAGCGCGGCTGTCAGCGGTAGTGGACTTCTCTGCGGCCTTTTCCAGCTCTGCATTAATGCGTTCAACATCTGCAATTAGCTGCCGCCGAGTTTGTAACGCCACTTCTTCTAGTTTCAGCCGGGACTGCTGCTGTTGCAGTTCCTGTTCGGCTTGAGCCAAAGCAGTGCGGAACTTTTCTGCTTCCGCGATCTGCTTTTGATACTTCGCTACTGCTTCTATTGCCTCTGGCCGAGTCTGATCAATTCGCTTGAGCTCTTGGGAGTTAGCTCGATATTCGACAACCTTGGCGTCCGTCTGCTGTAGGTTGGCTTCGGCTTCTGCCAACTCAGCGCGAACAGCATCGAGCTCTTTTTCAAGCGATAGCGGCGTCGCTTGTCCTTTCTTGCCCGCCCTGGGTTTGCCAGCTTCGGTGAAATACTTGTCGTACTCACCTTTAATGGCTTCAAATAGAGAAAGCTCTTCTGAGGTTTCTGCAGCACCGCCACTGCTTTCCTGCAGTGCATTAGTCACTCGTGGGGTGCCACCAACGGCTAGTGATTTCAACGCCTGACCCTGCTGCGTAACAAACACGTTCCACAGATCATTGGTGCCTTCACTGCTGGTGAGTTCATTGAGGAACTGTGTTGCTTGGGCACCAGCGAGCTTGCGCGGTTGTGGCTTGAGGATTTCTAGTTCTTCTTTGGTGGAAGCTCGTCCCAGGGCAAATACCTTATGCAGCCGCAAACGGTATTCCGCGATCGAAAATTCAATATCGATCTGTGGGAATTCATCGCGCCCATAAGGCACCAAGCTAACCACGTCGCGAGCCTTCGATTTCGCCGGATACTGCAATCCCACTCGCAACGCATCGGCGATCGTAGATTTACCTGCCTCGTTCGGGCCGGTAATCACAGTGACGCCCTTTTCTGGGATCGAATCAAAGCGCAGATGCGAGATCCCGCGCACATTGCGCAATTCTAAAGAATGAAGTTTCATCGCTTGAGTACCTCTCCGTGCTGCTTCTCTACCGTTGAGCCAGGCGCATCAGCAGGCTTAACGCATCCGCTGTGGTTTGCCGGTCCGCACCAGCTCGCACACCACCGGCCCCACCACCGCTGGAAGCTTCCTGTGGCGTCAGCTGCTCTTGTAATTCTTCTGCCGCATCGCGCATGAAGCCGGTTAGTCCTAGGGCTTCAATATCTTCTGGGTTGCTCACAACGGTAAGCCCGGAGTCGCTGCCCGCGTACAGTGCAGCAAACACTGGTTCTAATCGGTGCAACGCAGCATCCACCGCGCTCTTTTCGGCCAAGCTCACTGTGCCAGAGATGCGGTATTTCACACAGGTGGCATCGGGCTGGTCTAGCTCTTCAAGTTCACTCAACCACTGTTCGATTTCGGCATAATCCGCGAAGTCATGCTCCTGGTATAGCCAGCGCCAACTACCCACTCGGTGCTTTGCTACCTTCGGCACACCACGCGGCCCGCTAGCCAAAGCACTAGCCTCTACCCCCGTATCATCCACCGGAATGGTTACTGCCAGCACATTTCCGGAATCTGGTTCCCGGTGATCAAACTCAGTAACCTCTTGAGCACCCGAAAACCACACGTACCCCCTACTATCCAGCTGTCGCGTGGAGTGCGTATCTCCGACCGCTACATAGTTCACTAGCCCCTGGTCGATAGCCCTATCCATGGCAGGCAAAGACAAACTGGACTCCGCTTGCGAACTAAAAGACACCACCTGCCCATGCGCCACCAACACCCGCGGCTCACGTCTCGGCTCAAGGGCACCAACAAAGTCTTCAAAATCGATACGCTGCGGATCATTCGAGTTCAACGCCATTCCTGTTACCTCGACGGAAACTTCCCGGCCCCCAACCTCAACGGGAATCTCCACCGCCGGATTATCAGGCGAAAGCACATGTAACCAGTCAGAGCGCTCCACTGCAGACAGCAGAGGTTCCTTCAAATAGATGCTGTTCGCGTGATAGCAGTCGTGATTACCCGGCAGAATCACAATCGGCAATTTCAACGAGCGCAAATCGCTCAAGACTCGATCGACTTCATGAGCAGGCACTGTGTTTGAATCAAACGCGTCGCCAGCGACCACCATAAATTTGGCATCTACCTCGCGTGCTACTTCCCCCATATTCTTGATTGCCCCGCGTCGGGCGGCGTCGAATAAATGCTGCGACGCATTATTTTCCCCCGCTAAAAACCACCGAGTCATCCCCAATTGCCAGTCGGAGGTGTGCAAGAACGTTACTTCGGCCATGACAAATCCCTTACTGCTAATTCCGGGACCTCACTGAGCAAGTCCCAGCATTCTTCTAAATCACTCATCGCTCGTACTGCCTCCCGGGTGAGCACCGTGGCCTGCTTCAACGCTTCATACAGCTGGTTGCGGTCAGTCTCACGGTAAACGCTAATCGTTACCGGATTCGGCAGGTCTAAATCGGGCAGATCCCTGCCCCAAAAGTCGCTTTGTACCGCCTGGATGTCCCGATTCTCATCTGCATCCTCAAAAGCAGCTAGATCACCGTCGCTCGCACGTAATTGCGTGGCACGTTTCAGGGCAAGGTCTCGCGATGCTTGCCGACGACGCGTCTGCGCCTGCTGCTTCACCAACTCGGCGATCTTGCTATGTACTTCTGCTTCCGTGTAGCCACGCAGCTGAAACACCAGTAAAGGTTCGGTGTCAATGTCGCTAGCCACCTGAGCTGCGATAGCAACCACGTGTTTACATACTTCAACCGCATCTGGACAGGTGCAATGAAAGCGGTATTCTTCGTCGTCCGCTTTGGTTAAGCGAGTCAGCTGTGCTGCGGCGAGGTGCCCGTCCTCCAAGTCAGCCATAGCCTCGGGGTTCTGCACCAAGTATTCGAAGACCTTCGGAACATCTGAGCGATACGGCAGACGAATATCCACCTGGAATGGCTCTGGTTGGGAGCCCATCACAAACCCAGAGATCAAACTATCGCTGTATTCGATACCAACGACGTTGCCGTCGAAGAAATAGCGCTCGCCGCGGTCTTGCCTGCCGACGTCCACATCGGCAATCAAGGATTCGTAGATCATCTCCCCGTTCGGGGTAATGAGCTCCAGCCGCTGCCTCTTGCTCCGAGACCGCGCCTTAGCTTTCGTTGCCGGTGCCGCGTTGGAAATCCGGCGGCGGGCGCCGAAATCTGCGTGGATGACGTTATCGCCCCAGACCACGTCGCGGGCACCGTCGGAAGGATAGTGCTTAGCCATCAGTGCTCCTCTGCCTGGGTAGGTTCGAGCGGATCGTCGGCGTCAGTAGAGAATTCCCCCGAACGCATCCGTTGATGCAGTTGACGCCATTGCTCATCAGCTTGCTTACGTTTCTGCCACTTGGTGTCGGAAAACTCCGCCGCTTGTTGGGCGCGGTTTCGATCCAGGCGCCAGAGCTCGTGCAACTGTCCGAGGTTCAATTCAGTCAGGCGCACCTCGCCTGGAGTGATCACCGAATTTGCCAGCTGGAGCTTGCCGCTAATCAGCTCTTCGATGCGCTCTTCGATGGTGCCGATGGTGACCAGCTTATGAACGTGTACGTCTTTTTCCTGGCCAATGCGATACGCCCGGTCTGTCGCTTGGTTTTCTACTGCCGGGTTCCACCAACGATCCAGATGCACCACGTGATTGGCGCTGACTAAGTTGATGCCCACGCCAGCTGCCATCGTCGACAGCATCATAACCGGGAAGTCCTGCGGGCTTTGCGAAAACTCTTCGATAGCTTTGGCTCGTGCTTTGGCGTTGACCCCACCGTGGATAAACGGCACCGTAACACCCAAGCGTTGTTCGAGCCACGGGATGATCATACGGCCGAATTCCACGAACTGGCTGAAAACTAATACCTGCTCGCCGGCCAGAATTGCTGCGTCGATGATTTTTTCCAGCTCCGCGAGTTTGCCAGATCGATGCTGGCCACGGGCAAAAAGATCAGAACTATCGTGGCTGTATTGCGCTGGGTGATTACAAATCTGCTTCAGCTTCGTAATCGCCGCAAAAATGATGCCCTTCTTGCTGATACCGTCAGCTGCCGCAACAGCACGTTCCATTTCGTCCACGCAGCTTTGGTACAGCAGCGCTTGCTCGGCAGTCATGTGAATCTCCACGATATTTTCGCGCTTTTCTGGCAAAGCTAGCTCGATATCAGGATCCGTTTTCATACGACGCAAAATAAACGGCGCAGTAAGAGAATGCAGATACTCGCGCATTTGTTGATCGTCGTCACGCTCAATCGGGGTAGCAAAACGCGCGCGGAAACTACGTGCCGAGCCGAGCATCTGCGGATTTACGAAATCCAAAATGGCGTGGAGCTCGCCCAGATTGTTTTCCACCGGGGTGCCAGTCATCGCAATACGATGCCGAGTAGGCACCCGACGCACGGCTTGTGCTGCCTTGCTGTTCAAATTCTTAATCGCTTGGGCTTCGTCGACGATCACGTGTTCCCAGTCAAAGGCTGCCAAATCATCGATGTTGCGGGTGAGCAACCCGTGAGTGGTGATCACTACCTGGTGCTTCGTAATGAATTCCTCCATCTTTGCACCGACGGGACGATTCGCACCATGCCACAAACCCACCTTTAAATCCGGGGCGAAGCGTTTTGCCTCCGCGGCCCAGTTATGTACCACCACCGTGGGAACCACCAACAGTGTTGGCTGTGGCGTGCGCGCATAGGCTTCCTCGAAGGCTGGAGAATTTTCGTACGCCAGCAGCGCCAGGATCTGGATAGTTTTACCTAAGCCCATGTCATCGGCTAGCACGGCACCAAAACCGGAGTGCGACATCTGCGCCAGCCACTGGAATCCACGCTGCTGGTACGGACGCAATTGGCCAGCGAACCACTCTGGCAACGTGGGCTCTGGCTGATCTGCGGCGGCATCGGAAACGACAGCTGCGAGCCAATCCGGTTGGGCAGCACTTTGGGTACTGCTTTGCGGATTGCTAGCGCCGTCACCATCACCGGCAACCGCGCCAGAACCGTACAGCTCTGGATGCTCTTCACGTACTTCCATTTCCGAAGCGCGGAGCTCGCGCAATGAAGTGACGCCAGTACCAAGCTCCTCGCCCGCTGCGGTTTGCTCTTCTAAGAAACGCACCACCCGATGCGCAGCCTCGGATCCGGCATGGATCCATTGGTCGCGAATTTTTACTAGCCCCGTGGTGGAGCGCATCAAAGAGTTAACCTCTGCAGGCGATAAGGTCATCTCTCCGACGGCCATTTCCCAGCGGTAGTTCACCAGTTGGTCGAAGCCCAACAATGATTTCGTTGAGCGCGCTGCAGAGCCAGTGGGCTCGGTCTCCACAACTTTAGCTTCTAGCTTCAGTGATGGCTCTACAGCCGTCCAGATTTTCGGCACCAAGACATCAATGCCAGCAGCCTGTAGGTTTTGCGCTCCGCTAGTCACTAGATCAACAACTTGCTCGGAAGTTAGCAGCAAATCCAGCCCAAAACCCACGGCCGGCGCACTACGCAACGCTGGGAACAATTGCTGAGCCCGCTGCAGGTGAACTCGTAACTGCCGCAACAAGCTTTCGGTACACCGCTGCGGAGTCAGCCGCAACGGTGCATTCACGCCAACGCGGTAATACACTTCCACCGGCCACATCAGCTTGTGTTGCATCATGATGCGCGCAGCCGAATGCACTTGATCGGCATCCAAGTCCAGTTCGGGATCAGCGGCTAAATCATCCACGCCACCAGGTGGCTCGGTAATCACCAATTGCAGCCGTAGCTCGTCTACATCGCAGCTACGGCGCCACTGCGCAAATGCCCGAGAAAGCTCCGCCTTTGCCCGTGGCAGCTCCGATGATTCCAGCAACGCTCGTACAAAACCTTGGCGCTGCTCTAGCGCCAGACCCCCAACAGAGCTGCCACCCGGCGCGCCGTCGGCAAGCAAAAGATTCACGGTCCAATGGAAAATTTGTTCGAATAAATGGTCTAGGCCTGCGTCGCCAGCGTTCAACCGCACCACGGGAGGGATCGTCTGGTGCACCTGTGCCAGCCAGGCCGATTCGTCCAGGCCTTCCATCATGCGCCACTGCGGCCACCAGCTACCCAGCTGCCAACGCACGCCGATCATTGCGCGACCTGCCAAAGCAAAACGCTCTAAACCTTGAGCGACGCGAACTAAAAACCGCAGATCAGGTGCCATTTCCGGCAAGCGCGCGTATTCCCGCAGCGCCGTAAGCACAGCCACCGCGTGCTCGGGAACAAAACTCCACACCGGAATCGTAGGTTGAATCACTGCGCCAGAAGAGCCCTGCAGCCATACCTTTTCCCGGCGGTTTGGGCGCTCCGAGAGCAATTGGAAAACGCTACGACCTGCGTAATTGAACGGAATTGCGGTTTGGCTGGGCAGAACTTTGCGCCTCTCTGTCTGCTCGATCCACAAGCAGAGACCACGCTCCGGCAGCCACAATCCATGCAGCAAATAATCTGCAGCCGGGCGCGCAGACGCATCCCTTGTGCCGGTGCTACGAATCCGCGCACCTGCACTGCTGCTTGCTACTGGAGTTCTGTCAACCACGTCCTTGATTGTGCCACCTTTGCCGGATTCAGATTTTAGATTTAGGCCGCACCCCTTAGGGTTAACCCCTAGGGTTTGAAATAGCTTCGCGCCCCGCGACTAATCATTCACGCCTTAAGGCGGACGCAATGAACGCAATCTAGATATAAGGAGAGATTCAAGTGAGCCAACATTCTTGGTTCCTGATCGCCCTATTCATCTACTTATTGCTCATGGTGTATATCGGCTACACCGGCTGGCGTAAGACAAAAGAATACGACGATTACATGCTTGCCGGCCGCAAGCTCCACCCTTTCGTAGCGGCACTTTCTGCGGGTGCATCGGATATGTCCGGTTGGCTACTGATGGGGCTGCCTGGTGCGATTTATTTAGCAGGCTTCAACCAAACGTGGATTGCCATTGGCCTGTGCATTGGCGCCTGGGCAAACTGGCGGCTTACTGCCCCGCGGCTGCGTAGCTACTCCAAGATTGCGCGTAATTCGATTACGATTCCGTCCTTTTTAGAGACCCGCCTAAAGGCCAAGACCAAACTGATCCGCGTGATCGCTGGTTTGATCATTCTGGTGTTCTTTACCTTCTACGTCTCCTCCGGCATGGTTGCTGGCGGACGTTATTGGGAGTCCACTTTCGACGGCAATTACCTCACTGGCATGTTGATCGTCGCTGGTATCACCGTGGCCTATACGCTCTTCGGTGGCTTCCTGGCGGTGTCCTACACCGATACTGTGCAGGGCATTTTAATGTTCCTCGCACTGCTGCTGGTGCCGTTGGTGGCGTTTATTTCTCTTTCTTCGGATCTGTCTGCCAGCACGATTCTTACCTGGCCAGCTGAGCACACCTACCAAGGCTCCGGCTCGGAAGTAAACCACGAGTACTTCAACCTGTTTACTGGCATCCCCGCAATCACCATTATTGGCCTGCTTGGTTGGGGTCTGGGGTACTTCGGCCAGCCCCACATCATCGTGCGCTTTATGGCATTGCGCTCGGCTCACGACGCACGACAGGGCCGCCGTTGGGGTGTCGGCTGGCAGGTGCTCTGCATGGTAGGCGCGGTATTCGTGGGTGTGATCGGTACGGCATTTTTCGCTAACCGCGAAGCAACGGTCACCGATACGGAAGCCTACGAGACGATCTTCCTAGATATGACTCGCATCCTGTTCCACCCTCTGACCGCAGGGCTGATTCTCACCGCGGTACTGGCCGCTATTATGTCCACGATTTCGTCGCAGTTGCTGGTGTCGTCGTCAGCGTTAATCGAAGACCTCTTCAAGGGCGTGATCAACAAGTCCCTGCGTCCGAATACCTACATGCAGCTCTCGCGGGTGGCGGTGGCGCTGGTTGCTATTGTTGCGGCGCTGATCGCAGCTAACCCGCAAAGCTCCATCCTGGGTTTGGTGGGCTTTGCGTGGGCGGGCTTCGGCTCGGCATTTGGTCCGGTGATTCTGGCCTCGCTGTACTGGCCGCGCCTGAATGCTTCCGGTGCGCTGGCGGGCATGGTCAGCGGTGCGGTGGTGTCGTTCGCGTGGGGTATGTCGCCGCTGTCCGAGACGCTCTACGAAATCGTGCCTGGTGTCGCAGCTGCTGCTGTTGCCATGGTGGTGGTGTGCTTGCTTACCGCGAAGCCTTCCGAGGCCACGATCGCCGAATTCCGCAAAGCCGAGGAGCTGGTGCGACAGTAAGCTTTTAGGAGTTCTCACATGGAACCATTTGTGCCAAGCGTGCGTCTACACCTGACGTGAGAACTCGAATCAAGATCGCTCCCCTAGTAGCAGTACTTTTCTGCTTGCTGGTGGGAGTATCTTTTTTGCTTTACGACGGCAGGCCGCCGCCGGCACGTGCCGAAGTTGCAGCGCTGTTGAGCCAAGTATCGGTGGTAGAAAAGCGCCAAACAATTATCGGTTACTCTCGGGCTGAATTCGGCGGTGGCTGGGGTATGAAAGGTAGCTGTAATACGCGGCAAGCTGTGATGGTTCGCTGGTTTGGTGGTTCCTGTGGTGCCGTGGGAGAGCGGGATGCATCTGATCCGTATACGGGCGAAATGCTCGATCCGCTCGACGTAGATATCGATCATGTCTATCCCCTGGCCGCAGCCTGGGACTTTGGTGCTGCGTTCTGGACTGCCACACAGCGCACTGAATTCGCTAATGATATTAAACTGAACCTGCTGCCAACTGCTGCTGCGGTGAACCGCGCAAAATCCGATCACACGCCAGCAGAATGGATGCCCGACGGGCGCTCGACTGCACTGAGATGCGACTACAGCAAACAGTATTTGCAGGTAGCCATTCGATGGGAGTTACCGGTATCTGCTGCTGATTGGCAAGCGCTTGCTGGTGGCTGTGGTATTCGGGGTGAATGAACTGGCGATTAAACGCTTCTATAAATGTAATTACCCATAATTCGCGAACTGTGGGTGCAAGCTTTTAGACTCGATTGCCATGGATCAAATTCTATTAATCGCCCATGTTGTGGCAGCGATTTTGCTACTCGGCCCGGTAGCTGTTGCCACCTCGATGTTCCCGAAACTAGCGCTTGCTGCACACAACGGTGAAACTGGCACCATCGGTGGCGCCCGCACCATGCACGCCATCTGCCGTACTTATGGCTTCTTCTCCCTGCTAGTGCCATTGCTGGGTATCGGCTTCATGTTCACCGACCTGTCGCTGTACGGCACCAACGGCATCATTCACACTTCGATTCTGTTGGCTGTGATCGCCTGGGCACTGCTGTTCTTCGTTATCGTGCCACGCCAGCGCGTCATGCTTGCTGGCCTAGGTGTTGCCGACGAAGACGAGTCTGCCAAGGACACCGCCTTCAAGAAGCGCCAAGAACAAGCTGCTTCCCTAGATTGGAAGAAGGCAAAAGGCCAGCTGGCAATGTTCTCCGGCATTTTCAACGCTCTGTGGTTGGCCATCGCCGTATTGATGTTCTTCATCTAGAAGGTGACGCGTAGCTGCCTAAATAGCGACGCGAAGCTGCTAGCAGCCCCTACTAGCACCGCCTAAAACTACAAAACCGAGGGTGATGCACCATCGATGCATCAAACCCTCGGTTTTTCTTTTATCCAACGCTATCTAACGCTGCGATTTATCGGTCGCGACGTCCTTCGCGGCGATCATCACCGAAAGAACGGTCGCGGCCACGGCCACCACGGCGGTCATCACGACGGTCGTCCCGGCGGTCATCTCGGCGTGGTCGATCATTCCAATCGTCACGACGTCCCCGACCGCCACGGCGGTCGTCAGAACGGTTACGGCCACCGCGCTCATAACGGTCACCTCGATCGCTACGGCTTCCACGGCGCTGGCGCTGTCCGCCACCTCGGTAACCACCACGGCGGCCACCGAAATCATCATCCGAATCGCCGCTGCCATCATCCAGCTGTAACTGAATTAGCTGGCCAGAGATCCGAGTATCGGCCAAATTATCGAATACTTCCTGCGGCAAGTTTGCTGGCAATTCCACCAACGTGTGGCTGCCTCGGATATCGATATGGCCGAAGTCCTGCGAATTCAGCCCGCCCTCATTGGCGATCGCGCCGACGATCGCACCTGGGCGAATATGCTGACGACGCCCCACGCTAATGCGATAGGTGGCCATGCCTTCGCGGTCGAACTTCGCACGCTGTGCGCGCTTGCCTTCACGCTGACCACGGGATCGACCGTCGCGGCCGCGTCCGTCGCCACGCTCGCGCTCAAAACGGTCACGGTCGCGATCACGTCCGCGGCGGGCACGCTCTGGCTCTTTCATGTAGAACTCATCGGACTGAGACATCGTGGCCAAAGCGGCAGCAATATCCGTCACTGGAGTTTCATATTCTTCGGCATAAGAGGTGATCAGATCGCGGAAAATGTCGATCTGATCGTCGGCAAGCGCCTCGGAAATGGCGTTAGCGAACTTCTGCTTGCGCGATTCGTTGACTTCATCAACCGTGGGCAGATGCAGTTCGGTCAGCGAAGACTTCGTCGCACGCTCGATGGAACGCAGCAGACGTCCCTCGCGTGGCGTGACAAACAACAGCGCCTGGCCGGAACGACCCGCGCGGCCGGTGCGGCCGATGCGGTGCACATAAGACTCGGTGTCGTGCGGAATATCGTAATTCAGCACATGCGAGATACGGTCTACGTCCAGGCCACGAGCAGCTACGTCGGTAGCTACCAAAATATCTAGGCGCCCATCTTTGAGCTGATCGATGGTGCGCTCACGCTGGCTCTGTGGAATATCGCCGTTGATCGCCTGCGCACCGTGACCACGGGCGCGGAGCTTTTCTGCCAGTTCCTCGGTCTCGTGCTTGGTGCGCACGAACACGATCATGGCTTCGAATTCTTCCACTTCCAGAATTCGGGTCAGTGCATCCAGCTTGTTGCGCTGGCTGACCATCAAGAACTTCTGGGTGATGTTGTCCGCGGTGCGGGTCTCCGACTTGACGGTAATTTCTTCCGGATCCGTCAAGTACTGCTTCGACAACCGGCGAATAGCGGCCGGCATCGTGGCAGAAAATAATGCCGTCTGCTTGTCATCTGGAGTATCGGCAAGGATGCGTTCCACATCCTCTTGGAATCCCATCTGCAGCATTTCGTCGGCTTCGTCGAGCACCAGGAAACGCAGGTCAGAGATATCCAGGCTGCCCTTTTCCAGGTGGTCAATCACACGACCTGGGGTACCAACAATCACCTGCGCACCACGACGCAAACCGGACAACTGGATGCCATAAGACTGGCCACCATAAATTGGCAGCACATTGATCTTGCCCAAGTGATCAGCAAAAGACTGGAAGCTATCTGCTACCTGCAGCGCCAATTCGCGAGTAGGCGCGAGTACCAGAGCTTGTGGTTTGCGCTGGTCGACGTTAATACGCGACAAGATTGGAAGCGCAAAAGCCGCCGTCTTACCGGTACCGGTCTGTGCCAGACCAACAACGTCATTTCCTTCCATCAAAGTTGGAATCGTGGCTGCCTGAATCGGCGATGGCTTTTCAAAACCAACCTTGGCAACAGCCTCAACAACCTTTTCTGGAAGGTTCAAAGTTTCGAATGAAGGCTCGCGATCCTCGTCGCCAGCTGCTTCATCTGCAGCTACTTCATCTGCAGTTTCTTCAACTACTGCAGCTTTATTAGTTTCTTCAGTTTCTTCGTGGGGTACTGCGGTTTCCAGTACGTCTTCCACGTTAATTGGCTCGTCGAAGTTCTGTTCTTCGTTACCCATCTGAGCTTCTTCCCTAGCCGAGATTAATTTCGGCCGTATAAAATACTCACGCTTTTTATTCTGGTGAGTTTCCCAAACTTATTTACTGGATCGCATCGATCCGCCCATGTGCCTCCGGCTGGTTTACCCGGCTGCAGCAAATGATTTTCCCCTCGAATTTTGCTGCCTTGATCCAGCAGCTTTATAACAGGCGCGCCGGCAGCACTAGTAAAAACCTTGCTTGGTGTCTTTTACTACTGTCTGAGGCACGTTTAATCAGCCTACGCCCTCACAGCTATTTTTTTATCATCCTGCTGCGCACCCCCGGTATTTAGCCAGCCGACGAGAGCAACTGCGCTTATAGCACCACAAACAACAAAGCCAACTGTGTAGCCCATCTGATCGGCGATCAAACCAACGGCTAAGGGCCCTAAAATCGCTCCACTATCTTGAGCCATCTGATAGGCCGCCAACACTTTGCCACCAGAGCGCTGCCCGCCGATGATATCGGCGACTGCGGCCTGCTGGCTGGGGTTTAACATCCCGGCACCAAAGCCTGCGATCACACATACCGCCAGCAACACCCAAGCAGCTGAGGAAAAACCAAGCAGTGCAGTAAACAGGCCATTGATGGCAAAACCGGCAACGACAACTGGTTTCCTACCGATGGAATCCGATAGCTTGCCCGAAAACTGCAAGGCGATCACGTTGCCTATGGCAAAGGCGGTCAACGCCAGACCGGCGGTTGCAGTGGCGTTACTCGAGCCGTAGTGGCTGGTCTGATCGGTGGAGCCACCGGCTGCGCTGAATAAAGAAGCGGCGAACAGCGGGACAATGGCTACCCGCACGCCGAAATTCGACCACCCATTAGCAAAGCCACCCAGCAGTGCTGCTTTGTAGGAAGGAATGCGCCAGGCGGTGGCGAACGTCATCGGAGCGGGTTCGGTTTCTCCTGGCTGGTGGCGCAGAGAAGCGTCGTTAAGCAAAACAGCTACCAACGTAGTGGCGACCAACAATCCCGCACCGTAGATGAAAAACGGTGGGCGCATACCGAACTGGCCGAGCGCGGCACCAAGCACGGGGCCGAAGACGCTGCCCAGCAGAAACGCCGAACCATAGGCCGCCGAACAGCGACCACGTACATCCGGCGGTGAGATGCGCACGATTAGCCCCATCGCAGAGACGGTAAACATCGTCGAACCGATACCACCGAGGGCGCGAAATGCAATCAGCTGCCAATACGATTGGGACAGGCCAACGAGGATCGCGGAGACCGCAACGATCGTCAGCCCCGTAACGTACGTGCGACGGTAACCCACACTATCAACCAGACGTCCGGAAACCGGGGCGAACAGCAGGCGGAAAAACGCGAACGCACTTACCGCAGCGCTAGCTGCGAAAATAGAAACCTCAAAACTGCGCGCATACTGCGGCAAGATCGGCGAGATCAAGCCGAACCCCAACGCAATAATAAACGCCGCCCCAACCAGCACCCAGATCTCGTGAGGAATGGGTGAGGGTTTAGAGCGGCGTTGAATCACGGGCAAAGTCTAGCGCATAGTAAGCGCTGGAACTTCTGCCGGGATTGAGAGCTAGCCGTAGCTGGAGGCTATCAGCGGGCTGCTCTTAGAACAGCGACGGAACTCCAGCCTGCTGCAGCAGATCCTGGCCAGCGACGTGGACGTTGTTCGCAGCGGAAATCGTGTCGTTGATGACACGGTCAACGTTGGTGAAGCCTGGCACTGGAATGTCTGCAACTTCCTGTGGCAGCTGTGGTAGAGCTGGGCTTTCTGGAAGCTCGAAAGGAAGCACCTCTTCGATCTGCTGGCGACGCTGCTCGATCTGCTCCTGGGCACGACGTTCCATCACGAAACGCTGGTCGTCCTGGATCGAGCGGTAGGTTTCGCTACGATCGCCGGTACCGTCGGTGACCTTGAAGTGCTCGTTGACCTTGCCATCTTCGATGCCATAAGCCTCTTCGATAGCAACGTCTACTGGCTGGACGCGGTAGAAGATGCCTGCTACTGCCATGGAGTTTACGCCGATGACGTGGTTGTTCTGAGGGTTGTACGCGTTTCCGCCGGAGTCACCCTGATCCATCTCCATCGCTACAGCCCATACGCCGTTGCGGACGCGGAAGATCTGGTAGCCACAGGAACGGCCGGTACGGGAGCCATCCTTGCAGATTGGCTTTGCAAAGTTATCGAAGGAGATCTCGCCGCGCTGCAGCTCGGAGTAATCTTCGATGCCTTCCATCTGCACGCCTGGGCCCTTGTTGCGGCCGTATTCGTCGCGAGAGTAAGAGACGTTCGAGGTTTCGATGTCGTCATCCAGGATGATGAATGCCCAGTCGTCGCCATTGAGCGCACCGTCTAGGCCTGGAAGCCAACCTTCGCCGGAGTCACCGGTTAGATCGAAGCTGTGTGGTCCCAATTCACCAATACGGACGTCGCCGTGCTCCTTGGTTGGAGCGTAGATGGTGGTGGACACTGCTGGCATCTGTTCAGACTCAATCTGGTTCACGCAGTGACCAGCAGTGAGCTGTACGCGATGTTCCTTGCCCTCAGAGTCGATCACAGTGCCTGGGATCGAAGAAGAGCACATGCCGGTTTCCAAGAAACGGCCTTCCACGCGCTCTGCCTCTGGCAGTGGGTTACGGATTGGGTCGCCAGGGCCTACCACCAAGCGAGGCTGTGCTGGGCGATCAACGGCGGCAGACTGCGCACCTTCATCGGTGACGCTTGGGCCAACTCCAGCGCCCGCAACAGCGACGCTGCTCATGGTGACTGTTGCGGTGATTGCCGACACTAATGCCAGCGAAGACTTCGACATCTTCATGCTCTTATTCGACTTTCTCTTCGAACGTCTCGGACGTACTTAATCTAGCGCGCTACTTAGCTATTGGAAAGTCTTAACCGGAGTGTTTCTAAAATTTTATTTCTGAAGGTTATAAGGGATTAACTAGTCGTCTAGCTCGTCATCGTCAAGCTCGTCGTCGAGATCTTCGAGGTACCAGCTGTAGAGCCCTTCGGCGGAGCCGTCGTCTACCGGAGAGAGCTGCTCTTCCCAATCTTCAGCGTGAGTAACCGCAAAAGCCAGCACATCGAGGAGCTTTTCGGTCTCGGTGAAGGTACCCAGGGTCATCATTTCGTTGCGCAGACTTTGGGCGTCTGCGTAGAGCTCGGCGAACATGCGGCGACGATCGTCGTCGGTAAGCACCGTTTCTGTATCCGAGTCCCAGAATTCTTCGATGACCTGGTCGACCAGTTCGTCGAGGTTGATGTCCTGAGTGACGAAACGCACGGTAGCTTGTGGCTGATTGCCCTTGGCGGTGACGAATACCTCGATATAAGAGCACTCGCCAATTTCCGCGGTAAGCAAGGTCGCTTCTTCTGGATCCTGTTCGAACTGCAGCTCCTCCAGGCGACGATCATCACCTTCGAGCAACAGACGTAGCAACGAAACCACCTGGTCGGTGGCGATGTGATGCTGGACTGCCTGGACGGCGTCGTCGGCAGAGAACACGACAGAAACTAGAACTGCTTCGAACTCGTCGTCGATGTCATCGGAATCTGCCGCTGCGACGTACACCTCTGCCGCCGGCAACTCCTCACTGAGCGTGACAAACTGCACCTCCAGGTCATTGGTAATCGGCACGAACAACGTATCTTCGTTGACGCGACTTTCAATGCCTTCTCGGTCTAGCTCTGCTGCGATCGTTTCGAAAAAGCTCATGGATAGCATCCTCACACAGTGATCTGGAGACTAAGGATCTGAATCGGCGCACACCGTGCCACCGTTTCGCTCCCCTAATTCGCGCCGCTTAAGCGCATCCGCCATCGTAGCGGAATTCCGGTTGGTAGCTGCCCTAAGTGCACTCGACACCTACCCACCTGCGGCTCCCCTGCTGCTAAACTCCGGAAGAACTATGCTTTTCAATCGTAAAAAGAACACTGAAAACGCTGGGAACTCCGGCAACAACGCTGGCCACAACTCCAGCAACGGCCAGTCCCACGACACCCACGAGACCCTCATCGATGCTTTTTCCTCCGATCCCAAGGCGATCGAGCGTGATGCGGGTCTGGCGGGGCGGTTCCTGATCCGCACCTTAGATACGGCGATGGGCTGGCAGACCTCTGCCATTACCGCTTACTTGCGGAAGCTGCAGCAGAAGAATCCGGATGCTTCGCCGGCGGAGATCCAAGAAAAGATCGATAGCCACTTCGTCAATATTGTTACTGGTACTGGCGGTGGCGCGGGTGGCGCTGCTGTGATGCCTGGTGTCGGTTTTGTCACTGGCCTTGCAGCCGTGGCCGTGGAATCGCTGTTCTTCCTTGAGGCCGCGGCGTGGCATACGCTAGCGTCTGCTCGCCTGCGCGGCTTGGATATTTCGGAGCCGCAGCGTCGCCGCTCCTTGATTTTGGTGGGGCTTACTGGTTCCTCGGGCACGGCGCTGGTCGCTGCGACCATCGGCGATGAGGGTTTAAAGTCGCTTAGCCAGAACAAGGCTAAGCAGAATGCAGGCTCTATGCTCAGTGCTCTTGGCGTGCCGCAGCTTGGTGGCCTAAACAAGATGCTGTTCAAGCAGGCGCAGAAACGAATGATGAAGTCCGCGCGCATGGCAACACTGGGCAAGATCATGCCTATGGGTATCGGCATCGTGATTGGTTCGGTGGCCAACCGCAAGCTCGGCAAGAAGCTGGTGGAAAACAACCGCACCTCGCTTGGCCCGATTCCTCGCGTTTGGGACGAGATTGCGCTTAACGACGGATCCGCGCCGAACTCCAGCGATAACACCACGCCCGCTGTTAATGAAGAAGGCAAAGTAGCCATCGATGCCACCAAGGCTAATGCTGCAGCGCAAGCTTTCCAGGCTTCGGCGGATAAAGACGACTAAATATGGTGTGACCTGGATCATTTTCCAGGCCACCCAGCCTCATTTCCTTACATGCCGGGGTGGCTACAACTAAAGCTAGTTGAGCACGTACGATAGTACGGACAAGGTTTCTAGCGAACTCGGTTTTCGGTATCCTTAATTAACCCAACAAAACACCTATGAAGGAAATGAGGCGAGTATCTGCCGTGAGCAGCGACATGAGCTTCGGCCAGAACGCATGGCTGGTCGACGAGATTTACCAGCAATTCCAAAAGGATCCACAGTCCGTTGATCAGGAATGGCGCGAGTACTTCAAGAATTACGAACCAAAGAACAGCGCTTCTAAGGCCTCTGGCAGCGCCGACTCGGCGAAAGCACCTTCGAAGAAATCCTCTGCAGCCAGCAATTCCACTGCAGCTAAAGCCAAGAAGGCTACGGGGAATGCCTCTGGCAAGATTATGTCGCAAAAGGTCACTATGGATGCCGAGAAGGCAGCTAAGAGTGACAAGCGTGAGGCTAAGGGTGCGGTAAAGGTCGCAGCCCAGAAGCCTATTCCACCTAAGGCGAAGCAGTCGCCGATGGAAAAGCTGGACGACGTTAAGGCTGTCGATGCCGGCGAGACCCAGCTGAAGGGTACCGCCCGCGCTATTGCAAAGAACATGGATGCTTCGTTGGAGATCCCAACGGCAACCTCGGTGCGCGATATGCCTGCGCGCTTGATGTTTGAAAACCGCGCATTAGTTAATGACCAGCTCAAGCGCGAGCGCGGCGGCAAGATTTCCTTTACGCACATTATTGGTTATGCCCTGGTCAAGGCAGTAATGCTGCACCCAGATATGAACAACAACTACAAGGTTGTTGATAACAAGCCAGTAATGGTCACCCCAGAGCACATCAACCTTGGCCTGGCTATCGATATGCCAAGCAAGGATGGCTCTCGTTCGCTGGTGGTTGCTGCGATTCGCGAATGTGAAACTCTTTCCTTCCGCGATTTCGTTGCTGCTTACGAGGACATCGTTAAGCGCGCTCGCGACGGCAAGCTCACCGCTAAGGATTTCCAGGGCGTTACCATTTCGCTGACCAACCCAGGTGGCATTGGTACCCGTCACTCGGTGCCTCGCCTAACCAAGGGTCAGGGCGCCATTATTGGCGTGGGCTCGATGGATTACCCGGCTGAATTCGCTGGTGCTTCGGCAGACCGTTTGGCTGATCTGGGCGTCGGCAAGCTCGTGACCATTACGTCCACTTACGATCACCGTATTATTCAGGGCGCTGAATCGGGCGAGTTCCTGCGCACGATGTCGACGCTGCTGGTCGACGACGCTTTCTGGGATGACATCTTCAAGTCCATGGGCGTGCCTTACACCCCAATTCGCTGGGCTCAGGATGTGCCGGATCGTGGCGTGGATAAGAACACCCGCGTAATGCAGCTGATCGAGGCTTACCGTTCGCGTGGACATTTGCTTGCCGACGTTGACCCGCTGCGTTTCGAACACGATCACATCATTCCGCCGGATCACCGCGATCTGGACATCGCTACTCATGGCCTATCGCTGTGGGATTACGACCGTACTTTCAACGTCGGTGGCTTCGGTGGCAAAGAAACGATGACGTTGCGCGAGGTACTCTCGCGTCTGCGTAACGCCTACTGCCTGAAGGTGGGCACCGAGTACACCCACATTCTGGATGCCGACGAGCGCGAGTGGATTCAAAACCGCATCGAAGCTGGCCAGCCAAAGCCAACCCATGCGGAACAGAAATACATCCTGCAGAAGCTGAACGCTGCAGAGGCATTCGAGAACTTCCTGCAGACCAAGTACGTCGGCCAGAAGCGCTTCTCCTTGGAGGGCGCGGAGTCCTTGATTCCTTTGATGGATGCTGCAGTGGATACTGCTGCTGGCGAAGGCCTGGACGAAGTGGTTATTGGTATGCCACACCGTGGTCGCTTGAATGTGCTAGCCAACATTGTGGGCAAGCCACTCGGCCAGATCTTCACCGAGTTCGAGGGCAATATTGACCCAGCTCAGGCCGGTGGTTCCGGTGACGTGAAGTACCACTTGGGTACCCAGGGGCGCCACATTCAGATGTTCGGCGATGGTGAAATCGATGTAACGCTGACTGCGAACCCATCGCATCTGGAAGCCGTCAACCCCGTGGTCGAAGGTTTCGCACGTGCAAAGCAGGACATCCTGGATCGTGGCGAAGAGGGCTACTCGGTTATGCCGCTGCTGCTCCACGGCGATGCTGCGTTCTCCGGTCTTGGCGTTGTGCAAGAGACTTTGAACTTGATGGCGCTGCGCGGCTACAAGGTCGGTGGCACCGTCCACGTGGTGGTGAACAACCAGATTGGCTTTACTACCTCGCCTGATTCTGGCCGTTCCAGCTACTACTGCACCGATATTGCCAAGGCATACGGCTGCCCTGTGTTCCATGTCAATGGCGACGACCCAGAGGCTGTGACCTGGGTGGGCAAGCTGGCTGTGGAATACCGCAACCGCTTTGGCAAGGACGTCTTCATCGACTTGATCTGCTACCGCAAGCGCGGCCACAACGAAGCAGACGATCCGTCGATCACGCAGCCACAGATGTACGAAGTCATCGACGCTAAGGAAAGCGTTCGTGCTCAGTACACCGAGGATCTGATCGGCCGTGGTGATATCTCTGAAGAAGAGTACGAAGCAGTACGTCGCGACTTCCACGATCAGATGGAAGCTGTGTTCAACGAGGTACGCGCAGCAGAAAACACCCCAGCAGACCAGACTGGTATTGCTGGCTCGCAGCCACTGCCACATGGCTTGGATACCAGCATCGATGAAGTCGAGCTGGTTCAGATGGGTAACTCCTTCATCGATACGCCAGAAGGTTTCGAGCTGCACTCCCGTGTGAAGCCGATCGCTAAGAAGCGCGCTCAGATGGTGAAGGAAGGCGGCATCGACTGGGGTACTGCCGAATTGCTTGCCTTCGGTAGCTTCGCTGGTGCTGGCCACACAGTTCGCGTTACCGGCGAGGATGTACGCCGCGGTACCTTTACCCAGCGCCATGCAGTGCTGATCGATCCGAAGACGGCTGAAGAGTACAACCCAATCGATTCCTACGCTAAGGCGCAAGGAAACGGTGGCCGGTTCATGATCTACAACTCGGCACTGACCGAGTTCGCTGGCATGGGCTTCGAATACGGCTACACCTTGGGTAACCCGGATGCCATCGTGGCGTGGGAAGCTCAGTTCGGCGACTTCGCCAACGGTGCTCAGACCATCATCGACCAGTTCGTCTCTTCCGGTGAGGCTAAGTGGGGTCAGACTTCGAAGCTGATTCTGCTGCTGCCACACGGCTACGAAGGCCAGGGTCCAGACCACTCCTCTGCTCGTATCGAGCGCTTCCTGCAGCTGTGCGCTGAAGGTTCGTTCACTGTGGCTCAGCCATCGGATCCAGCGAACTACTTCCACTTGCTGCGTCGTCACGCGCTATCCGACCTACACCGTCCTTTGGTGGTCTTCACGCCAAAGTCGATGCTGCGTAACAAGGCCGCCGTGTCGCCAGTGGAAGCTTTCACCGAGGCCAAGAAGTTCCAGTCGGTTATCGACGACGTGAAGTTCGCCGGCGATACTGCATTGGCTGCATCGGCAGGCAAGGAAAAGGTCGAGGCTAGCGGCGATAAGAGCAAGGTCAAGAAGATCATCTTGTGCTCCGGCAAGATCTACTGGGAGCTAGAGAAGCAGCGCGAAAAGGGCGGTCACGACGACTTCGCAATCCTGCGTCTGGAAATGTTGCACCCAGTGCCGTTCAACAACCTCAAGCGCATCTTCGAGTCGTACCCGAACGCCGAAGAGGTGCGCTGGGTACAAGACGAGCCAGCCAACCAGGGTCCTTGGCCATTCCTGGGCTTGCAGCTGCCTGAGTTGCTGCCGGATATGCCGAAGCTCACCCGGATATCGCGCCGTGCGCAGTCCTCTACTGCCACCGGCTTGTCGAAGGTCCACCAGCTGGAGCAAAAGCAGCTGCTACAGCAGGCTTTCGAGTAAAGCGAAGAGCTTAAGCTAGCGCGCTAAAGCCCCGAACTCCGGAACAGGTCATCACTGATCTGCTCCGGAGTTTTTATATGCATTTCCTTCATGCCTCCGTGGTTGTTTTCTTCACTTGAATACCACTATGTTGGAGCCTGTGACCGCAAAGAACATTCCGTCCGCAAATACAGCTAGTCGCGAGTTTCTCACTGGCATGCGTCAAGCGAAGAAACCAACTGGCCCTTTGCTGGCGCTGGTAATCAATCTTGTTTTCATGGGCTTGGCTGGTTCGCTGCCACTGCTGTTTGGCATCGGTGAATCGAATACTGGATCCTTTGCCGGCCAACTGATCATGACCTCAAGCTTCGCCATTTGGATCGCCGGCATCTTCGCATGGGTGGTCTATAAAGAAAAACGCTCGATTAAATCGCTTGGCTTTGGTGGCAAGTCTTCGACGGAGATCCTCTACGGTGCGCTGGCAGGCTTTGCCCTGACCACTTTGGTGGTGTTTATCAACGTCGTCAGCGGGACGGCAACTCTCGGACAGTTCTCGGTAGCAGCGATCATCCCAGTACTGATCCTGTTGATTGGTTTTTCTATCCAGGCTTCAGCTGAGGAAATCGCCTACCGCGGCTACCTCGTGCAGGCGTTTTCGCAGCGCTTTGCCATTGCTGTGGTTGTAATTCTCCAGGCGGTGCTGTTTACGCTCGGTCACCTGGGCAATGGTCTGAATTGGCGTGGGGTGCTGGCAATGCTTGCGGTTTCTTACCTGCTGATCATGTGGATCCTCGCCCGTGGCAATCTCTGGGCTGCGATGGCTTTTCATGCAGCTTGGAATTGGTCGCAGGCGAATCTCTGGGGTGCCAACGTCTCGAATATCAAAATGGATACCCACGTTTTCGCGTTCACTCCATCATCTGGCAGTGAACTACTCAGTGGCGGCAACTTCGGTCTGGAAGGATCGTTGCTCACCAGTGCGCTGCTAATTGCCGGTGGCGTTTACTTCCACCTGCAGTGGCGTAAAGCGCGGGCGTAAATCTCCCCCATCACGCCGCCCGCCAGAGCTTAGCTAAATCGCGAGGTCGCGATCCAATCTCCGGCTACCTCGCCGGCTGATTCGCCTTCTTCCACCCGCTCGAGCATTTCCGCGATCTCCGCGGTGGTAATCGAACCGGCTACGCGGTTTAACACTTCTACTCTTTCGTGCCGATCCAAAGCTGGAATCCGGTACAGCGGCACTAGATACTGCGGGAGCTCTGCTCCTGGGTTATCGCCGGATACCTCAGTGCAGGCTTGGGCATTCGACGGATCCGTTGCCATCAGCTCACCAGGCAATGATTCAGACATCGCCACATAAACTTCGTCGCGCCATTGCGCGGAGTACTGTTTGCCGGGATCGTCGTCAGCAACGTACTCGTCGCTAAGCTGCTCGGCGCGCTGCGGGTCTAATAGTCCTAAGAGCTCGCCGGTACACCCGAAAGCAACGGTGGCCTGGCCGTTGCGCACGGCGGTGATGCGTTCGTCGTCGGCGACTAAGGCGCCTTTTTCGGCAGCGCGACCCACCCGGCCGAAAGCCTGGGTGTAAATCTCTTGCAGCAGCTCTTGATCAGCCGAATCTGTTACCGCGGTGACCACAACCGGCTCCTGCTGTACCGCTGGTTCCTGGGCGGCGGGCTCTTGCTCGGCGCAAGCCACCAGCCCAAGGGAGGCAAACAGGCTCAGGGCAGCGCAAGCGCCACCGCGGCGCGCAAAACCACCGCCCATACCCCGCGCTGCCATTAGTTGTTGTCTCGCGAACCGAGGTTGCGGCGGGCTAGCATATCGCGGGCTTGCTCGGCGTTGCGTGGGTGGCACAGTACGTCGTAGCGGCGGGCGACGATCTCCGTTGTCGAAGCGAAATCCCGAGCACCTCGCTGCATGCCGTATGGCACGGCGGCCAGCACGATGCCGAAGAAAGCGCCGAAGAGGACGCCGGTGAATAGTGGTGCTAACCAATCATCCTGGAACAAGCCCAACAGTAGGCCGAAGAATAGACCCATCCAGATGCCGTACATTGCGCCGCCGCCGAGTACCTTCGGCCAGGTTAGGCGGCCCACGACGCGCTCTACCTGCATCAGATCCACGCCGACGATGGTCAGATCAGAAACTGGGAACTCATCGAGATCGCTCAACTCATCCACTGCAGCCTGGGCTTGGGCGTAGTTAGGAAAACTTGCCACCGGCCATCCTTCGGGCAGCTTGCGGCCACGACCCGGCGCGCCACCTTGAGAGTTGTTGGTGTTTGCGTTTCCGAATGGACTTGCCATGGTTGGCCTTCTTCCCGATAAAGATGTTCCCGATAAAGATGTTGCCGAAGATATTCCCATATGGGACTTGCGTTAAAGAATAGTAGTGTTATCACCCATGAGTGCCATTAATCGAGTATATGCAGGTCGCCTGATCGGCATGCAGGTCCGCAATCCGGACGGTGATCCCGTGGGGCGAGTTCGCGACGTAGTTGTGCGGCTGCGTCCGTCGGGAGCTCCCTCCTTGGCATTGGGATTGGTGGTAGAGATTACGGATAAAAAGCGTGTTTTTATTCCGTTCGGGCGTTGCCTTTTGGAGCCGCATGAGATTCTGCTGACCTCCGGGCAGCTGTCGATTCGCCAGTTCAAGGTGCGCGCCGGCGAATCTACGGTGATTGGTGATCTGGTGGGCACGAAGATTCAGGTCGACGATCCGGATCTGGAGCACGTCCACGCCGTGGCATTAGAGCTCACCGATATTGAGTTGGTGCGCAGCCGTACCCGCGACTGGGTGTGTAGTGATGTAGCAGCGCTCGGCCCGAAGAAGGGCTTCCGGGGTCGTCGCGATGTGATTGTTGCGCCGTGGAACCACGTGCACGGGTTGCGCAGCGCTGCGGAGGCGACCGACTCTGACGCCGAGCTGATCGCCGAGTTCCACGAAATGCGCCCTGCCGACATCGCAAACTCCCTGGCGGCGATGAGTACCGCGCGCCGGCGTCGCATTGCAGAATCGCTGGACGACGAACTGCTGGCAGACATCATTCAGGAGCTTCCCGACGACGATCAGGCGGAAGTCATTGAGGACATGAACCTCGAACGTGCCGCCGACATTCTGGAAGAAATGGATCCGGACGACGCGGCCGACCTCCTCGGCGAGATGGACGAAGATCGCGCCGACATCCTGCTGGACTTGATGGCACCCGAGGAATCCGAAGCTCTGCGCCGCTTGATGGTGTTCGAACCGGACACCGTGGGTGGTTTGATGACCTCCGACCCCATCATCCTGCAGCCCAACTCCACTGTGGCAGAGGCCTTAGCACGTGCGCGTGACCCGGAGGTGCCTACGTCGTTGGCGTCGATGGTATTCGTCGTTAGGCCTCCAACGGCGGTACCAACCGGCAAGTACCTAGGATGTGTGCACATCCAGAAGCTATTGCGCGAACCGCCATCGACGCAGATTGGCGGCATCCTGGATCCGGATCTGCCGCCGCTGTACGCCGAGGACAACGACGAAACCGCGGCGCGCTACTTCGCCACCTACAACCTGGTGTGCGGGCCGGTGATCGATTCGGAGGGTCATATGCTGGGCGCGCTAGCTGTCGACGACCTGCTCGACCACATGCTGCCGGAAGACTGGCGTGAAGAAGGCATCCGGCCAGAAGCTAATCCACAAGAAAACGAGGGAGGTTCCCAGTGAGCTCGAAGAAAGACCGCGCCTACAACGACGCCCGGCACACGCTCGATGTGCCAGTAGCAGCGCGCCGCAAGAAGTTCATTAACTTCGACGGCGACCGCGTGGGTGAAGCTGCAGAGAACATCGCTCGCTTCCTTGGCACTGGTAAGTACCTCGCCTACCAGACCATCATCGTGATCGTGTGGGTGCTGCTAAACATCGGTGGCATGTGGTGGAACTGGGACCCGTACCCATTCATCCTGTTGAACCTCGCCTTTTCCACGCAGGCAGCATATGCTGCTCCCCTGATCTTGTTGGCCCAGAATCGGCAGGAAGACCGCGATAGAGCTGCGGTAGCCGAAGACCGTCGTCGAGCAGCAGAAACGAAAGCAGACACCGAGTTCCTCGCCCGTGAAATCGCCGGTGTGCGTGCCATCGTGGGAGATGCTGTGACGCGTGATTACTTGCGTCGCGAGTTGGACGACCTACAGTCGGTACTAGAGCGTATCGAAGCAAAAATGTACGAGTCAGATCGTTAGGATATTCGAATTTCCATGACTACTAGCCCTGAGCCAATCACCGAGGCTCAAGTCCGCACTGCTCTGGCAAAGGTGGAAGACCCTGAAGTCCGGCGGCCAATCACCGAAATTGGGATGGTCAAAGGCATCGACATTAGCGATGGCAACAACGTTGCGGTGGGTATTTACCTCACCATCGCTGGTTGCCCGATGAAGAATACGCTGATCGAACGCACCGAAGAGGCACTACGTGGCATCGAAGGTATCGGCGAGATCAGCGTGACCACCGACGTGATGAACGACGAGCAGCGCAAAGAATTTCGCAACGCCGTCCGCGGCAACGCAGCCGAACCTGTGATCCCATTTGCGCAACCGTCCTCACGCACGCGCGTCTACGCCGTGGCATCTGGCAAGGGTGGCGTGGGTAAGTCTTCGGTCACTGTGAATCTAGCGACGGCATTAGCCCAACGCGGTTTGGCCGTCGGTGTACTCGATGCCGATGTCTACGGCCACTCGATTCCCCACATGATGGGGTCCGATGAAAAGCCACACCAGGTGGATGACATGATCATGCCGCCACAGTCACATGGTGTGTCGCTGATTTCTATCGGCCATTTTGTGGATGACAACTCCCCTGTGGTGTGGCGTGGCCCCATGTTGCACCGGGCGATTCAGCAATTCCTGGCAGATGTGTTCTGGGGCGACCTGGATGTGCTGCTGTTTGATTTGCCGCCAGGAACCGGCGATATTGCGATCTCGGTGGCGCAGCTGGTGCCTAATGCCGAGCTGCTGATTGTGACCACTCCGCAGCAGGCAGCAGCCGAGGTTGCCGAACGTGCCGGCACCATTTCGTTGCAGACCCGCCAGCGCATCGCCGGCGTAATTGAGAACATGAGCTGGATGGAAATGCCAGATGGCTCCAAGATGGAAATCTTCGGCACTGGGGGCGGCCAAACGGTGGCGGATCGTTTAACTCGCTTGACTGGTGGCCAAGTGCCGCTGCTCGGCCAGGTGCCGCTGGATCCGCGTCTGCGTGAAGGCGGCGACAGCGGCGAGCCAATCGTACTGAGCCACCCCGAATCCGGCGCTGGCAAAGCACTGACCGAGATTGCGGGCAAGCTATTCGTGCGCCGCGAATCCCTGGCCGGCAAGAGCCTGGGATTGGGAGTCACGCCGAAGTAAGCGCTTGAGTATGCGAGCGGCTGAGTAACTGGAGGAACCAAGCGAATGTCTACACAAGAGCAAGTTGAATCGACTGAGCAGGAGGCTCCAGTGGCGGATATGGGGACTGCGAATAAGGCAGCTCCGATTGTGGTCACGCCAATTGTGGCAGCGCCGATGGCTGGAGGTCCGTCCACCCCTGAGCTAGCAGCGGCGGTATCCCGCGCTGGCGGTATTGGTATGTTGGCTGCCGGTTACTTAAGCGTTGAGCAGCTGCAGGCTGATATCTCCTCGGCGTGGGACTTGGTTGGGGATGCCACGGCGAACTCTGGCGCGAATGCCGTTGATTATCCGCTTGATTATCCGCTGGGTGCTGCCGCTTTCCAGATCGCACGCAGCTTGGGCGTGAATCTTTTCGTTCCAGCACCTGATCTCTCCGACGATACAGAGCGCACTGACCGGTGGCACGAGTACGCCGAGCGACTTGGCCGCTACTACGGCTCCGGTACTACTTTGAACGCTGCTATTCCGCCACGCCCGCACTACAGCGACGATGCCTTTGCAGCAAAGGTTGCTGCCGTGGCAGCAGCCCCCATCAACTTCGTGACGTTTACTTTCGGGCTTCCCGACGAAACAAGTGTGGCCAAGCTAAAAGACGCAGGCAAGATCATCGGTGTCTCGGTGACAAACAGTGATGATGCACTAAAAGCTATCGACGCCGGCGCCGACGTGATTATCGCCCAAGGTGCGGAAGCAGGCGGCCATCAAGCGACGTTTAGTGCAGATGCGCCTGAAGCAACTGTTTCGGCACGAGAGTTAACCAGTGATGTGGTTGCAGTGGTGCGTCGTGAAGCAGAGCGTCTTGCACGTCCTATTGCCGTAATCGCTGCCGGCGGGGTGGCTGGCCCCGGCGATGTGCAGGCCTTGCTTGATGCTGGAGCGGATGCGGTGCAGGTGGGAACGCTGTTCCTCGCTGCCGACGAAGCAGGAACGAAACCCACGCACAAGAACGCGCTGTTGGCAGCGGCACGCGGCACGGATCCGAAGACGAAGGAGGCGGACTCTCCTACTGTCGTCACACGGGCGTTTACCGGCCGAAATGCGCGGGCGTTGCGTAATGGTTTGGCGAATCGCTTTACCTCGACAGCTCCTGCGATCTATCCAGAATTACATTTCTTGACCGCACCAATTCGCAAAGCTGCTGCAGCCGATGATGATAAGGATGCACTAAACCTGTGGGCTGGTACTGGCTTTGCTGCGCTGCAAGAGCTACCGGCAGCAGAGATTGTGGCGGAGCTTAATCCGCGGTAGTGCGCGGTAGAGCGCAGCAAGACCCAGGAGGATCCCATTACGGCCGGTTGGATGGTTGGATCTTAAAGGACGTCGTCGTCTACCCAGCTACGGCCGGCAGACTCGGTTGGCGTAGCAAGCTTGGTCGGCGCAGCTGGCTTGGTCGGCGCAACTGGCGTAGCTGGCTTGGTTGGCGTAGCTGACTCGGTTGGCGCGGCCGGCGCGGCCGGTGCAGTTGCCTCACTTGATACCTGAGTCGCGTTTGATGCTGCCGGTGGCTGGGTATTTTGCTTGGGCGCAGCTGTCGCCGCCGTTGCAGCATTACCCGCTGCTGGCTTGCCAGAGAGCAGATCGAGATAAGTGTCGTCGCCGTCGAAAAGCGTCCTTGTAATCGCGGTTCGGGGATTCAATCCGCGCAGATTGCTAATTTCGCTGAGTGGCTGACGCAGGTCATCAAATTCCTCACCGAACTCGTCGTTGAGGCTATCGCGCGCATCACTAATTGCTTTGCGGGCAGCGGTGACCATCGCACGGACGTCTTGGATCAGACCAGGCAGGCGCTCTGGGCCGACCACGATCAGACCTACGATGAAAATGACGAGAATCTCGCCCCAACCAATATTGCCCACGTCGCGTCAGTCTAGTAGATCATTGCCATTCCGGCGCGATTTGGAGCTGCATTTGCTGCCCGTCGCGGATCACATGCAACACCACGGGTTGTAATTCGCCGGCGTCAGTCTGCCCGATTCGGGTGGCTTCGGTCCAAATGGCGACGATCAATTCGTCGGAAGATTCCACGGCGCGATCGCCCACCGCCACCACTATGTCGCCTTCGTGCAGCCCGCCTACGTCCGCTGGTGAGCCACTAACGACGGTAGCAACCTCCGCGCCCACCTGAGCGCCAGACTCCGCAGTACGCGAGGTCACGCCTATCGACGGATGCCGCGGGTGCCCACCATTAATCAATTGCTCGGCAATTGCGCGGGCGCTATTCATCGGGATCGCAAAACCTAAGCCCTGCGAGCCACCCGAGACCGAAAAGATCACCGTATTAATGCCGATTACCGCGCCACGAGCATCGACGAGCGGGCCGCCGGAGTTACCAGGGTTAATCGACGCATCCGTCTGGATCGCATCTGCCACACCGTCGGTATCTGAGCCTTCGCCACTGAGGCGCACCGGACGATTCAGCGCCGAGACAATACCCGTCGTTACCGTGCCCTGCAGCCCCTGCGGCGAGCCAACCGCGATCACTAAATCGCCGACACGCACCTGGTCGGAGTCGGCGAGCTCTGCGACAGTTAAGCCAGCGACATCATTGACCTTAAGTACCGCAAGATCCGTCATAGGATCACGACCGATCAATTCAGCGGGAGCTTGGCGCACCTGTCCACCGGATTGAAAGCGCACCAGAATCTCTGCATCGGCAGCTTCGGCAGCAAAGGACACGACGTGGTTATTGGTAAGGATAAAGCCTTGCGGATCAATCACGATGCCCGATCCCACGCCGCTCATGCCGGCTGCTGCCACAGAGATCGAAACCACCGAGGGCATCACGCGATCGGCGACGTCACCAATACCCGTGCCGGCCTCGGCGTCGGCTGCTAATTGCTGCCCGCGCCCCTCGACCGGTTGCAGTTCCACCCGCTGATAATCGGCGCGGTAAGACTTGCCGGCAAAACCGCCGATAAAACCACCAATGCCGCCGAGGGCAAGGATTCCTGCGCAGCCCAAAGCGACAACGCGCCAGGGCACACGTCCGCCAAAAACGACCTCTGATAACGGCACTTTCGGCAATGTAGGTGCCGGGATGGTTGGAGCTTCTTCGACTACCAGCTCAGTGGCAGGATCACCTGATCCCACCTGATCAGCAGTCTCATTCGACCGTTGCCACGGCGATGCTGGCTGCGCCGGTTGCTGTTCAGCAGTGGCCTGCCAATCCGGGTTGCGCTGTAAGCCCCCTACCGCTTCCTGGCGTTGCTGCTGGGAGGGAGCGAACCTGGAATCGCCGGCAGCGTTACCGCCGGCACGATTACTTCCAGCAGCGTTTTCCTCGTCGGGGGTCATGCTTGATTCCCATTCGAACCATGTCCGGCGCGTTTCAGCGACCGCATCACGGCCTCTAAAGCAGCCTGCACCGAATCAGGTTTGCGGTGCGACCAGTAGCGGGCGTCGTCATACTTGCCACCGGCTTTTGCCCCGCGCGCAGCGGCGTTGCCGGCGCCGCAGCCATCGCCGTCGCCAGCTTTCCGATCACCCAGGGCGGCCGATGATTCGCTGAGTGCGGCCAGCCGCCGTCGTAAAGCAGGAGGAATACGTACCTCGCAACTATCCCGCAAGCGAGCTGCCGCGCTTTGCTGGCACATCACTTCGCTGCGGCACTCCGGGCAGGCCAGAAGGTGCTGCTCTGCGCGCCATCGGGCACCGCGGCTTAACTCGCCATCAACGTAGGAAGCGACGGCCTCCATGCCAAGATGATCCGTTGACGCAAACTCCGGCGATGCCACTGGTGCCACCTACTTTCCCAGACGTACCCTCACGAAAGAACGTGAACCAGCCTACCGGGAAATAGAAACCCTGTCCGCCATTGCTGCGTTGGTTTCGGCCTGTTCTGCAGCCTCTGCCTTTTCCAATGCCACCCGCAGGCTGGCACGAGCCCGGTGAATACGCGAACGCACCGTTCCCATCTTGATGCCCAGCGTGTCGGCGATCTCCTCGTAGGTAAGCCCCACCACGTCGCACAACAGCACTACCGCGCGGTAATCCGGCTGCAACTGCGCCAACGCCTGTTCGAGCGCCGGATCCAAATTATTATCCGCAAACACCTGCTCCGGGGTTGGCGAAGTTCCCGGCACACGCTCGTAATCTTCCGGCAGCGCTTCCATGCGAATTGCTTGACGACGACGCACCATATCCAAAAAGAGATTCGTGGTAATTCGGTGCAACCAGCCCTCAAATGTTCCGGGCTTGTAGGTCTTCAGTGATCGGAACACCCGCATAAAAGTTTCTTGGGTGAGATCCTCTGCGTCGTGCGGATCGCCCGTTAAGCGATACGCCAAGGAATAAACGCTGCCCGCATGTGCATCAACCAATTCCGCCCACGAAGGCATCTGCCCCACACCAGCATCAAATGCTGCAGTACCCGTCAACTCGGCGCCCGTTGAATCGGCTTCGGCAGCATGCGGCAAATCCCGCGCCTGCTGCTGGCCTTGAACGTTATCGGACTGCCCGTGAAACGAGCCAGAAGAGGTCATGCAGATCAGTGTTCCTTATCCACTTAGGTGTGAATTGATTTTATACTGAGAATCATCTGAGAGTCCACTTGAAACCGAAACTGATACCACGGGTTAATCAGGCTGTGATTTGGAAGGGTTCTTAGCCGGATTTGTGTACTTCGGCGTGTAGCAAGACGGGATTGAAAACTATCGTCCTATGCTGATCGATGTGACAGACAATTCCGACAACCCTAGCGCGGGCAGCAATGAGACGATCGACGCCGCACCTGCTTCCGCCGCAGCTGTGACCGGTTACATCAACCGCACCACTGCCCTGCCAGAGGCATTATCGGCGGCGCACCAGGACGCCGAAGAGTTCGGCATCACCGCTCCCGATGCACTCACGGGCGAGTTCCTCACCGGTTTGATGCAGCTAGCTTCCGGCCAGCACACCTCCCCGGAGGCTCAGGCTGCTTCGGCAGCATCGACGCCGGTACATGCCGCAGCCGTGGCAGCAACGCCGGCTGCCGGGGTGGTTGGGTTGCACCTACTTGCCGGTATGCCACACGGTGGCCAATTAACCTGCATCGACGCCGAGGTAGAACACCAAAGCATTGCACGGGCAGCTTTTCGACGGGCAGGTATCCCCGCAACGCGTCACCGTTTTCTGCCCTCGCGGCCGCGTGATGTTCTTGGCCGGCTGGCACCTAAAGCCTACGATCTGATCTACGTTGACGTTAATCCTTCAGAGGCGCAAGCTATCCAACAGCTGGCCTGGCCGTTGCTGCGCACTGGCGGATTGTTGATTTTCGCAGGCCTCATGCTCGATGGCACTGTTGCCGATCAATCGCGCACCGATAACGAAACTCAGGCGGCCCGGGCTGCCGAGGAAACTTTTGCAGCCTTGGCTGATGGCGCCGACGGCTCACCTGCGGCACGAGTAATGCGCCTGCCCATTCAAGGTGGCACCACCGTGCTGATGAAACTGGGGTAATTGAATAATTCGCCGGGCTCAATCGACGCAGCGCCTAACAAAAGCTGCAGCGCATAACAAAAGCTGGCGGGAAATCCATTTCGGGTGGAATTTCCGGCCAGCTTTCGGCGCTTTTAACTCAATGTTCTAGCGCGATTTAAGTTAGCGCCGTTTAAGTGTGGTTTAAGTGTGGTCAAGGCCAGAGGACACCACTTCGCCCTTGCCCACAGCTACAACGCCACCAGGGGAAACCTTGAAGCGCTGCTTGTCGGACTCATGGTCGACACCAATGATGGCACCTTCCTTGACGTGGACGTTCTTGTCCAAGATGGCGTGGCGCACCACTGCGCCGCGACCAACGCGCACACCTGGGAATAGCACGGAACCTTCGACGGTTGCGCCATCTTCAATCACCACGTTGGTGCTAAGCACAGAGTTGCGTACCGTGCCACCGGAGACGATCGTGCCGGCGCCCACCATCGAGGCCTGAGCAATGCCACCCTGAACGAACTTCGCTGGTGGCAGGTTCTCTTCCGAGAAGGTGTGGATCGGCCACTTCTTGTTGTACAGGTTAAACACTGGGTGGACAGAGATCAGATCCATGTTGGCTTCGTAGAAAGCATCGATGGTACCTACGTCGCGCCAGTAGCCCTTGTCGCGTTCGGTTTCACCTGGGACGAAGTTGTCCTTGAAGTCGTAGACGTACGCTTCGCCTTCTTCCACCAGCATTGGGATGATGTTGCCGCCCATGTCGTGGTCGGACTCTTCGTCTTCAGCGTCGCGCTTGATCGCTTCGATCAGTGCGGAGGTGGTGAAGACGTAGTTGCCCATCGAAGCGAGGGTGGCATCTGGATCATCAGGGGTGCCTGGAGGATCTGCTGGCTTTTCCAGGAACTGGGTGATGCGGTTGTTATCGTCGGCATCAATGCAGCCGAAGGCGCTTGCTTCCTTGCGCGGCACGCGAATACCGGCAACAGTTACTCCGGCGCCAGATTCGATATGAGCCTGCACCATCTGCTCCGGATCCATCCGGTAGACGTGGTCGGCGCCGAAGACGATAACGTATTCCGGATCTTCGTCGTAAATCAGGTTTAGCGACTGCAAGATCGCGTCAGCAGAGCCGGTAAACCAGCGCTTGCCCAAGCGCTGCTGTGCAGGCACTGGGGTGACATACTGGCCGGTAATGCCGGATAGCTGCCAGGCCTGGGAAATATGGCGGTCCAGCGAGTGCGACTTGTACTGCGTTAATACGCAAATCTTGACGTAACCGGCGTTAACCAAGTTAGACAAGACGAAATCGATCAGCCGGTAACTACCGCCGAAAGGAACCGCGGGCTTAGCGCGATCCTCGGTTAGTGGAAATAGGCGCTTGCCTTCGCCACCGGCAAGGACAATGGACAATACATGCGGTTGACTTCTCACGTCTTCCAACCTATATGCGATTTGTCTTCCGCGCTCGTAAAAATTATTTTCCCCTACCCCCGTTCGGTTGGTTTAGCTAACCCCTTGCGCACCGTTTTTCTTTAGGCTGGACGTATGCGTGTTGCGATGATGACCCGAGAGTATCCCCCAGAGATTTATGGTGGCGCCGGTGTGCACGTCACCGAGTTGACGCGCTTTATGCGCCAGCTCGACGGAGTAGATGTCGATGTGCACTGCATGGGCGGTCCACGGGAGGAAAAGGACGTCTACGTCTATGGCGTCGATCCCGAGCTAGAGAAAGCCAACGGTGCCATTAAGACCCTCTCTACCGGTTTGCGGATGGCTGATGCCGCTGCTGCTACCGACATTCAGGTGGTGCACTCTCACACTTGGTATTCGGGCTTGGGTGGCCACCTCACTGGTTTGCTCAAAGAGATTCCACATGTGGCTACGGCTCACTCCCTGGAGCCACACCGCCCATGGAAGCGCGAGCAGCTCGCCGGCGGTTACAACGTTTCTAGCTGGTCAGAGAAAAATACGATGGAATATGCCGATGCAGTGATCGCTGTGTCTCAGGGCATGAAGGGCGCGATCTTGGATGCCTATCCTCGTATTAGCGAAGACAAGATCCACATTGTGCTCAACGGCATCGATACCCAGCTGTGGCAGCCGCGCCCTACGTGGCAGGATTCCCTTGAAGCCAACGGCTGGTCGGTTCTCGGCGAGTTGGGCGTGGATTCCGATAAGCCGATCGTCTCCTTCGTCGGCCGTATCACGCGCCAGAAGGGTGTGCAGCACCTGATTAAGGCCGCTGGCATGTTCGACGAGGACGTGCAGCTAGTGCTGTGCGCCGGTGCACCAGATACCCCAGAGATTGCCCAGGAAACCGAGCAGCTCGTAGAGCAGTTGCGCTCCAGTCGCGACGGCGTGTTCTGGGTGAAAGACATGCTGCCTAAAGAGAAGATCCAGGAGATTCTCTCGGCTTCGGCTACCTTCGTGTGCCCGTCGATTTACGAGCCACTAGGCATCGTGAACTTAGAGGCCATGGCCTGCGGTTCGGCTGTGGTGGCGTCTAACGTCGGCGGCATTCCTGAGGTTGTTGTCGATGGCGAGACAGGTCTGTTGGTGCCTTACGACGAAAACGATCCGGAAGGCTTCGAACGTGGCATCGCTGACGCCGTGAACCGCGTTGCAGGCAATCCAGAATTGGCTTCTCAATACGGCAATGCTGGCTTGCAGCGGGCCAAGGATGTCTTCGCTTGGGATCGGATCGCGCAGGAAACTGTCGACGTTTACAAGTCCCTGATGTAAGCAAACCAGCATTTTCCCTGCTGGCTGCCTGCTTGACGCTACTGGTTAGATTGAGGGCATGAATTACCCTCAAAATACTGATCTGCCTGCCGTGCGCCACACCATCTTCCAGAATTCTCTGATGTCTGCGCTGCTCGACGGCATTTACGACGGCGAAATGACCATCGGAGAAATTCTCGGCCACGGCAATTTCGGTATTGGCACTTTCGACGGGCTCGACGGGGAAATGATTATCCTGGATGGCCAGTGCTGGCAGCTGCGTCACGACGGATCGGCCGAACTAGCCGACATGGATCAGTGCAGCCCGTACACCGTGGTGACCAATTTTGTGCCACATATCGTGCGCGAAGCACCAACCAATATCGTGCGCAATGACATTACGCACTTCATCGACCACATGGTCCCCAGCCAAAACTTCATGTACGCCTTGCGCATCACGGGTGAATTCGAGTGGGTGAAAACGCGCACCGTCGTGAAGCAAAATAAGCCGTATCCGAAGATGGTTAATGCCACGGAATCCGACGCGGAGATCGTGTTTGAGAATGTCAAAGGTACGATCGCGGGCTTCCGAACGCCTGTGTATGAAAAGGGGATTTCAGTGCCGGGCTGCCATGTGCATTTCATCGATGATGAGCGCACTGGAGGTGGCCATGTGTTGGACTTCAAGCTGAAGTCGGCGAAAGTAGAGCTCTGCCCGGGCACTGATTTACAGCTACGGCTACCGCTGACGGCTGAGTTCTCTGATGCGGAGCTAGCTCCGGAGGATCTGGACGAGCAGATCCACGTCACCGAGGTGAAAAAGTAGCGGTAGCGCTGGCTTGTAGCGCTAGCGTTGGTTTATACCTTGCCCAGGCGGGTGACGTGGGCACGGGCGGTAATCGTCATGCGCTCTGGCAGGGCTGCGATGCGCTCAGCCAGGGTATCTGGGTGAATGTGGCGCGCCGATGGGCTCATGCCGATCTGGGCGGCGATGGCTGCCTGATCGAGGGTCATGGGAAATTCGACTAGCTCTGGCTCGCCTACTGGCACCAAGTGGCCTTCGGCTTGGGCGATCATGCGCTCTACTTTGCCGCGTTCTACGTCAATAATGCCCAGCGGCTTGCGCAGCTCACCCAAGTGCCCCTGTGCGGCGGTCAATACTACTACTTGACCCTTTGGCTTTAAGATGCGGGCGAATTCTTCGGCGTTGCGGGGCGCGAAAATCACAGTGATGGCATCCACGGAAGCATCGCGGACTGGAAAACGTGCCCACGCATCGGCCACCACTGCACCCACACGCTGGTGGCACTTGGCCAGATGCTTCGCCGCGGGCACAGACACATCGATACCCACCCCTCGGGAATTGGCGACGCCATCGAGCGTATGTGCCAAGTAATAGCCGGTACCTGCGCCGACTTCGACAATCACGGGGCGGTCGCTTTCTGCCACCGCAGCGTCGTCAAGCACATCCTGGACGTTGCCCGTCACAGCCTCGACGAACGGTGCGTAGTGACCGCCCGAAAGGAACTCCTCGCGCGCAGCGATCATCTTGGCATCGTCACCGCTATAACGCAGCCCGGCGCCACCAGCTAAGGTGACGTAACCCTGGCGCGCAACGTCGTACGAATGCCCCGATTCCGACTTCAACGTTGCCCAATGCGGGTCTCCCTGCATCAACGCGGAACCGTCGGTAGGATCCGCCAAAACATCAATAACGTGTTCGAGCAACGTTGCTACTCCCTATCGCAGCCGCACAAAATACTTTTCGCAATAGCGTACCGCATTGCGCCCTGCATAAGGGAGAGATTCTTAGAGCTGGAGATTCTCTAGTGCTTCGGCCAGCGAATCGCATTCCTCCGGCTTCAACTCGATGACCAGTCGCCCACCACCATCGGCTGGGATCCGCATCACGATCTTCTTGCCTTCTTTAACAACCTCAAGTGGCCCATCACCGGTGCGTGGTTTCATCGCAGCCATGGAAACTCCTAACAGAATATTCTTATTTTAGAGACAGTAATAACCACTATGATAGTTGTTTTCCACGGCTAGAGCACCCCTCTGCGCACATAAAGTGGCGGCACCTGGCGCGTAATCGCCCCAACCATGCGGCAAACATCTTTGGTTTCGGCGATTTGATGGGCGCGAAACATCGCGACGCCGGCCTGCGCGGCCATAGCGGTGGCGGCCAGAGTTCCGGCGACGCGCTCGCGCACGGCTCGGCCGGTGGTCTCCCCAACGAAGTCTTTATTAGACAGAGCCATTAATACCGGCAACCCAGTGGCGACCAGTTCGTCAGCACGGCGCAACAATTCCAGGCTGTGGTGGGTGTTCTTGCCGAAATCGTGGGTCGGGTCGATCAAGATCTTGTTTTCGGGCACACCAGCGTCGATAGCTTTCTGGGCGAGCGCTGTGGTTTCTGCGATGACGTCTGCAACCACATCCGCATAATGCACCCGGATCGGATTCGTACGGGGCTCGGCACCACCGGTATGCGAGCACACATACCCCACGCAATGCTGGCCGGCGACGTGGATTAGCTCCGGATCGTAGCCCGACCAGGTGTCATTAACCAGATCTGCGCCGGCGACGATGGCAGCATCGGCCACTTCGGCCCGCCAGGTATCCACGCTGATCACCAGCTGTGGGTAGCGCTGGCGGATTTCACTGATGGTCGGCACCACCCGTTCGATTTCCTCGGCCACAGTGACCTCGGGTCCGGCGCCGGCTTTTACGCCGCCGATATCGATCACGTCGGCACCTTGAGCCACACATTGCGCCACCCGCTGCATGGCGGCTTCAAACGCGGCAGTTTCGCCCGCATCATAGAACGAATCCGGCGTGCGGTTGACGATGGCCATCACCGCTGGCAACGCGGAAGTTTGGAAGGCGCTGCGGATGGTGCGGGAGTGGGGTTGACCGGCGTCGTTAGCAACGGGGGGAAAATTACTCGCCATGGGTCCCGGTGATAAATTCCATGGCCTCGCTAACAGAATCGGTAACCAGGAACAGATCCATATCAGATTGGCTGACCATGCCTTCGGCCAGGAGCTTCTCGCGCATCCAATCGACCAGGCCGCCCCAGAATTCGGTGCCCATCAGCACGATTGGGAACTGCTTGATCTTGTCGGTTTGGACCATGCAGAGGGCTTCGAACAACTCGTCGAGGGTGCCAAAACCACCTGGGAGGCAGATAAACGCCTGCGAGTACTTTAAAAACATCGTCTTGCGCACGAAGAAGTAGCGGAAGTTCATGCCCAGATCGACCCACTCGTTTAAATGCTGCTCGTGGGGCAATTCGATTCCTAGACCGATCGACAAACCGTTGGCGTTGAAGTTGCCGCGGTTTGCTGCCTCCATCAGGCCAGGGCCGCCACCAGTAATACAGGCGTAGCCGGCCTCGTGGATGGCTTTGCCGATTTCGAAGCCTTGCTCGTAGTAAGGGTGTTCCTCGGGCACGCGGGCAGAGCCAAACACCGTGACTGCCTTCGGGATCCCGGCAAGCGCGCCGAACCCATCAACAAACTCAGACTGAATCCGCAGCACACGCCAGGTATCAGAGTGCAAGAACGCGGTATCGGCGTTGCTTTCTAGCAGGCGCTGATCCGTGGTGGAATCCTGCGGTTGCTCGCTTTCGCGCACCACTAACGGTCCGCGCAACCGGCGTTGTTTTTCGGGAGAAGGAGTTTTATTCGGTGCCATAGTCTTTGAATCTATTCGTCTACGCGATATTGCGCATGCGCGACGATGGTCTGGCGGATCGCTTCGAGGTTGCGCTGGTGGGCGTCAGCTGCGCGACCGTGCCTCGCATCGCTGTTTGCAGGAGCGCCGCCGACGAGGAAACTAGCCAGTTCGTGCGGTTGCTCAGGAGTGATAATGGTCTGGGTTTCGGGCAGGGTATTGGATTCATCAGGATGCGTTTGAACATTTTCCTTTAGCCATTGCTGTGCGCTGGACTGCAATTCGTCGCCAGCTTCGAAAACAAAAACAGCGGTGCGATTGCCTGGGGTGCGTGGTGCAGGCAGTGCGGTGGTGGCGCCTTCTGGGTGGCTTGAATGGAGTGCCAGCTGGGCATCAACGACGTAGGCCACTCGCGTGCCATAGATCGTCGCCCAAATCCCTGGAGCGTATTCGCAGATGCTGGCGCCCGATAGTGGCTTGGTAACTGCTTGCAGCAGACGGGGAACCGGAGAATTACAACTCGTATTGGCGCCAGGATCCTCTGCCCCGACACGGCTGAAATTGGGATCGAACAGGCTGGCTGCGTCGCCAAGCTCGGTCTTTTCCCACGTCGGCAAGTTTTCGAGGCGACGTTGCCGGCGTGCTACCTTTCGTCGCCAGAGCAACCCGCCGATCGCGCCGAGCACTGCTGCTGCGATGATCTCGTAGAACCCCAGAGCGAACGCGGCATACAAGGCCACAAGTATCGCAAGCGCCACGGCGCCGACAAGCAAAAACTGCCTGGTAGCGATGCCCTGCACGGTCAGCAGCACGGCAAAAGCAGCAACTACAATCACCCCGACCACGCGCGCGAATGCCACGCCGAGGTTCAGCAACCAAGTGATGTCGAGGATCATGCCTAGACCGCAACCGAGCACGGCGATCAGGAGGCAGAGCCCCACAATGTTCTTTAGATGGTTCATCGCGCCGGAAATTCCTTATTGCTGCAGGTGACGGTCGGTACGAGTTCTTAGTCTATGCGACGCAATATTGCGGGAAATAGACGCATCAAAGCAGTACCCGCCTCCCCTGACACCCTCGCCTGATCTGTAACAACCACCATCCAACTCCCACGCGTTTTCCCATATCCTTTGCCCGCCTGACCACGGTTTTTATCTTCAACTACCGTTACACGCCTAAACAGTTAAGCTAATTACTATGGATTCTCACCCTCGGATCGGTGCCAGCGCGATCGGCATCGCCAATATTGCGATGGATGGCACGGTACTGGATAGCTGGTACCCGCACCCTGCGATTGTTGAAGACCCCGCAACGTTGCAGGAGTTCGCCGAGGATCACGGAACCCGCCGCTTGGGGGCGCAGGATCTCACTCCGCAGATGTTGCGGCAGGTGCTTCTCGACGAGGATCGACGCGTGGAGCAGGTCGCCGTGCGCACCACCATTGCGGATCTTTCGGCTCCACCTGTAGATGCTCACGACGCTTATCTGCGCTTGCACCTATTGTCCCACCGTTTGGTGAAGCCTCATTCGTTGAATTTGGATGGGATTTTCAATTTGCTGAACGTGGTGGCGTGGACGAATAAGGGCCCGGCGCTGCCCGATAATTTCGAGCTGCTGCGCACCAACCTGCGCGTTCGTGGCTTGATCCATGTCTACGGCATTGATCGCATGCCTCGCATGGTGGATTACGTGGTGCCTTCTGGAGTTCGTATCGGTGAGGCCGAACGCGTGCGTTTGGGTGCGTATCTTGCTCCAGGCACGATTGTGCTGCGCGAGGGCTTCGTTTCGTGGAATTCCGGGTGCTTAGGTCCGTGCAAGATCGAAGGACGCATGTCTTCTGGCGTGGTGTTGGGCTCTGGTACGCGACTGGGTTTGTCGGCGATGGCCACGGCTGCAGAAGCTGACGATGGCACCCGCATCCCTTTAAGCATCGGCGACAACTGCGAGATCGGCCCTTCCGCCGGCACCATTGGCGTCGATTTGGGCAACAACTGTGTGATCGATAAGAACTTGCTGCTCGATGCAGATACGCCGATTGAGCTTCTCGACGAAAATCGCCGGGTGATGGCGCACGAGCTCTCTGGGCAGTCGAATCTCCATTTCCACGATGATCCGGATCACAGCGCGATTTGTGCTTCTGCTTTGCCGGCGGATAGTTCGCGGCCACGGAATTAAACAGAGAATTAATCAAAGAATTAATCGCGCACTTAAACCCGCGGGCGCTATTTACTGTTTCATTTACTGTTTCGGCTATAGACCTTGGGTATAGACCTAGTAGTCTCTTATCCATGACAAGTACCCCGAATTCAATAGCGCACCCTGGAGGTGATTCTGAGCTCGGCCATGGGATGAAGGTTCGCCATCTGACCATGATGGGTTTGGGCTCCGCCATCGGTGCAGGCCTGTTCCTCGGCACGGGTGTCGGCATTAGTGCCGCAGGCCCTGGTGTTCTGATTTCGTATGCGATCGCTGGTTTCATTGTGGTGCTAGTGATGCAGATGCTGGGGGAAATGTCCTCCGCGAAGCCGGAATCAGGTTCCTTTTCTACCTATGCCGAGATGGCCTTTGGCCCCAGTGCAGGTTTTGTAATCGGCTGGCTGTATTGGTTCATGCTGGTGATGGTGCTGGGCGCAGAAATTACCGGCGCTGGTGCCATCATGGGTGCTTGGTGGGGTGTACCGGGCTGGATTCCAGGTTTGATCTGCGTGATTTTCTTCGCGTTTATCAACTTGGTGAACGTGCGCCACTTCGGTGAGTTCGAGTTCTGGTTCGCATTCATCAAGGTGGCTGTGATTATCGGCTTCCTGGTAATCGCGGTGCTGCTGTTCTTCGGCCTGCTGCCAGGCACTACTTTTGTGGGTACCCAACACATCGCTGAATCCGGTTTCTTGCCCAACGGTATTTCTGGCATTGCTGCTGGGCTGCTTGCGGTTGCGTTTGCGTTCGGTGGCATCGAGATCGTCACCATCGCCGCTGCCGAATCTGATAATCCGCGCCGTTCCATTGCAACGGCTGTGCGCTCGGTGATTGTACGTATCTCGGTGTTCTACTTGGGCTGTGTTTTGGCCATCATTTTGCTGCTGCCCTACAGCCAGATCGATGGAGCCAACTCTGCTGCCGAATCGCCATTTACGCTGGTACTGCAGCAGGCGAACCTGCCAGCAGTGGTGGGCTTCATGGAAGTTGTGATCGTGTTGGCGCTGCTCAGTGCATTTAACGCGCAGATTTATGCGTCGTCACGCTTGGTCTACTCGATGGCAAACCGCGGTGAAGCTTCTGGCATTTTCCGCAAGACCAACAAGCAGAATGTGCCAACCAACGCGGTGATTATGTCCGTGACGTTCGCGTTCATTTCGGTGGGCTTCCAGCTAATCTTCGAAGATTCCTCCGTGCTGGTATTCCTGCTCAACGCTGTGGGTGGCTGCTTGCTGGTGCTCTGGCTGATGATTGCGTTTTCGCAGATCAAGCTGCGGCCGCAGTTCCAGCGCTCGAACCAGCTGCATGTGAAAATGTGGGCGTTTCCTTACCTGTCTTGGCTGGCGATTGCACTGATCATCGGCCTATCTGTGCTGATGCTTTTCGACGCAGGCTCCCGCATGCAGGTCATTGCGGTAATTGTGGTGACTTCGGTTCTCTGCGTCATTGCGGTGCTAACAAAGTCGCGCCGCGCACAGGCTCGTCGCGAGCTACAAGCTGCCGAACAAAAGGTCTAGTCCCGTAAACCCCTATTCCCCGAACCCCAATCCCCGATTGGCTGCTCCCGCTACTGATTCTGTGGCGGGAGTTTTTCGATAAATGGCACGTCGAAGTCTTGCGGCCCTACTCCGGCCGCGCCGCCAGGGGAACCTAGATCGTCGAAGAAATCGGCGTTGGCGTCGATGTAATCCACCCATTCGTCGGGCACATCATCTTCATAGAAAATTGCCTCCGTTGGGCAGACAGGCTCGCAGGCGCCGCAGTCCACGCATTCATCCGGGTGAATGTACAGCGTGCGTTTGCCTTCGTAAATGCAGTCCACAGGACACTCTTCAACGCAGGCGCGATCCATTACGTCGACGCAGGGCTGAGCAATTACGTAGGTCATGGCTGAACGATTCAACCTTTCAAATAGGTACTACAGAAAAGCTCCGGGGAAAGCTTTTCCATTGGGCTGGCAATTATGAAATTAACGGGCTGGCGAAAACTATAACACCCTGTCTAGTTGGCACTAGTTCGGGCTACGGGTGCTTTAGTAGCTTCCACCACGGGCTTGCCCGCCGAAATCATCACGATCGTTGGGTTTTAACGATCCCTGCGATTCTAACGCGGGCGCAGCAGCGGCAAGAATCCACCTACGGCTCCGGCGGTAATCAGCAAGGAGGTGCGAATCCACGGCCCCATTGCCGTATCACCGCCGCCAGGGATCGCCGGCCACAACAGCACAAGCCCTAACCCAATAATCCATACCACCAGTGGCACCGCTGCGATACCCCGATGTGAGGTCCATAACAAGGCTGTATTGGTAAGAATCAGATTCATCACATAGGCCAGAACTAGCACCCACGGCACCGGTACCGACAGATCACCGACTTGGATCCGCGCCCCTAGGTACACGATCTCAATTACTAACGACGCAAGGGCCGCCACGCTCAACCAGACAATCGCTACCACAACTTCACCCCGAGTGACGTCTTTGCGCACCTGGGAACGGTTCGGATCGCCCCAATGTGGTTCAGCTTTAGAAGTTTCGCGCTGCGCACCACTGCCCTTCGAGTGATCAGCCATTTACCGCACCTGCTTTCTGACGGTTTGGCGCTTTGCTCCGGGTTCCCGCAGCCATTGGACTTGCTCAGCTGTTGCGCTTCCGAGGCGGTACCACTCGTGGGCAAGCAACGGCTGGCACAGCAAGTTCGAAAATGCCCATACTCCCCAAGCATCGCCGGAATCGTCGACCTGGCCAAAGGCAGCTTCCGGATTGGTGGCAGATACCGACCCGTCACCCAGCCACACCTGCGTGGCATGGGCGCGCAGGGCATCGCGCTTTGCTGCTATCTCGGCAGGCGTGGCTGTAACTGAGAAGAATTCGCCATCGGCATTAGTGCTTGCCGCACCGCTCGAACTGCCACCATTAACAGCGCCCGAAGCGTCCACGGTAGCCAATTCGTCCACGGTAATTTGCTTCCACTGCTTCGGCACCACGGTGATGGCAGCTAAGCCGCGCCGGGTCGATTCGCGGTCGCTAACCGCCCAGAGCGTCGGCACTGCACCGCAGGTGGGCAGATCGCCGCACACTTCGGCTACTAACTCGTGGCAGCGGATGTGATCTGGGTGTCCGTAGCCGCCGTCAGCGTCGTAAGTAATCACCAAATCTGGCGCCAACTGATCGAGCAACTCACTCAGCTGCTGCCGAGCCTTCACGCCCGAATGGATGAAACTGTGCGGATCATCGTTGCTCGGATCACCGGCCATGCCTGAATCGCGCCAACAACCCGCGCCGCCAAGCAACAGTGGCTCGTGATCCGGCGCATTCGCCCCCAACGCCTGCAGTGAGGCGCGCAGCTCCGCGATACGATAACCACCCAGCTGATCAGCCTGATCGGCAACTAAGCCCGCCAGTGGCGTACCAATGACTTCGCCTTGCTCGCCCAAGGTCGCCGTAATCACCGTGACACGATGGCCTTGCTGCACCAGCTTCGCGATGGTCGCGCCGGTCCAGACGGCTTCGTCATCGGGGTGCGCGTGGACGAAAACGACGTGCTTGCTGGCGCCGGCGTTCGGTGCGGCATTCGGTGCGGAATGCAATTGCGTGTGCGGTTCGTGGCAGTTCACGGGGCAAATCCTACCCGGCGCGCCGGATGCGTACCTAGTTTCGTGCGGTTGGTTCTTCGGCACCTCGGCGCCATTGCGCTAACGACGCTAGCCGCCCATTCGCCCCATCGACCGGCCATTCCAATTGGCTGGAGCTGCCATCGATGGTCACGGATTCGCCGGTGACGGTCAGCACGGTGTCATTGACCAGCACGCGCTCGATCGAAAGTTCTCGGATGCGCTGCTTGACCTCGGCGATGGTTGCTTCGCCGGCGGTAGCGTCGTCAAGCAAAGCATCAATGTCTGAATCACAGAGCCCTGAAATGTTCCCGGCGCGCGCAACGCCTTCGTCGGCAGCGCTGCGTTGTGTCGGTGAGCTGGTAGAAGTTGGTGCCGTTGGGGTAGCTGGCGACGGCGTAGCTGTGGCTTCCTCGGAGCTTTCTGCGTCCGCTGGATCGGAAGTGGCTGTGGTGTCGGCATCTGTAGTGCGACTGGAACTAGAGGTGGTGCTGCTAGTTGTCGCAGTACCAGTGGCGTCCGTGAGATATTCATCGGGATCGATGGCTTCGCGGGCATCAGTTGGGCAAGCATAACGATCGCGAGCTTGCAGCACCGTATCCACGGATTCACCCCAGCTAACCACAAGATCAACCTCGCCATACGGCAGCGCAGAAGCGACCAACTGCTGGGAGTCGAGGTTTTGTACTTCAGCGGGAATGCCGGCATCAGTTAGTTGCGCGGCGATGGCAAAGGCAGCTGCACCAGCCTGGTTATCGTTGCCAAGTGCTGCCACAACCAGCGGATTAGCTTCGGTAAACCGTTGGCGTGCTTGCTCTACGGCCTCCTCTGCCCCACTGCTGGAGCCGGCGCCATTGGTAGCGGTGGCATCGGAGCTCGTCTGCCCGTTGTATCGCCCCGTTGCTTGGGTAGCAATGGCTGCTACCTCGCTGGGATCGACGGTGGAAAGGACTGCTGCGCGGATGGCGTCGTCGGCAAGCCCCACGGAAGCTAGATTCGCAACCACCGAGAGTTGGCGCGGAGCTTCTACCAGGGTTTCCGTTGTCCCTGGCACGATACCGTAGGTGAGCTCGGAGGTTTGCGTCGGGCGGATATGCACGGCCTGCAGCTGATCGGCGCCGAGCTGATCTGCACCCACGACGTCGGAGCCAGCCGGGCGGAAAATGATCGTATCTGTAGCTGCGGGTGTCGCACCCCAATAGCGGTCGTTGCGGGTCAGGCGCACCTCGCCGCGGCCAACATCAATGCGGTCCACACGATACTGGCCAGCACCTGCGGGGATCACAGAATCGAGCACGGTGGAAAAATCATCCTGGTTGCGCAGCAGGTGGCTGGGCAGCAGGTTGCGGAACAGCAGGCGCCAATCGTTGATTTCGCCGTCGAAGTAGACGTCTACCTGGCGGCCGCTATCGGAGATGTCGATCTTGGAGATCTGCTCGTAGCCGGCGGCGTGGGCAACCCCCGGGGTGTTGATGATCTGATCGCGAAGATAGCGGAAATCGTTGCCAGACACTGGGGTGCCATCAGACCACTGCGCGCCAGGGTTGATCTGGTACCGGATATGGGTGCCGGTGGTGTTTGTGGTTTCGGCGCTGCTTTCGGCATCGTTGATTTCCTCTGCGCTTTCCAGCAGATCCGTGTTCAGCCGGGCGCCGGAAGCGTTCGTGGGATCGGCGATGAAAGCGCTAGGCAGCGTGAGATCGGCAACCACCTGGGTCAGTGGCGACTGGTCGGCCAGCAAATGAGGATTGAAGCCTTCGTTGAACCGATCGATGCCGATGTTGATTTCCCGCAGGTACTGGGTGGAATCGGTATCAGCTTCGGTGGCGGGATCGTTGGCTTCGGGCGCGGCGACGTCGCCTTCTTCGGGTTCCACCGTTGGCGCATCGCCGGGATTCGCCGAGCACGAAGCTAGCACCAATGCGGCAACACCGACCGCTGCGACAGTCCGCCCCCGCGAGCGAACCCGCAAGCGAATCCCCGGGTGAGCACTCGGTTCGATCTGCGCGTACTGAACGCGCGACTGGCGCCACGAAAACCTCATAGCTTTCACCCTACCGATCGGGACCACGGATCGAGCTGTGAGCGGGGTGCGCCTACCCCACCGCACACTTCGATAACACCGAGCACTTAGGCGTTTTTGTTGCGTGCCTTCTCGCGGCTGCGGGCGCGGGCACGCTCGGTAGCATTGAGCAGCACTTTGCGCACGCGGATGGTCTCTGGGGTGACCTCTACGCATTCGTCGTTGCCACAGAATTCCATCGCCTCGTCCAGCGTCAATTTCCGTGCCTTATCCAAGGTCACGGTGGTATCCGCCGAAGCTGCGCGCATGTTGGTCAGCTTCTTTTCCTTCGTGATGTTGATATCCATGTCTTCATCACGAGGGTTGGCGCCTACTACCATGCCTTCGTAGGCCTGGTCGCCTGGTTCTACGAAGAAGGTGCCGCGATCAGCTAGCTGCAGCAGCGCATATGCGGTGATCTGGCCGGAGCGGTCTGCTACCAACGAGCCGGTGGCGCGGTCTTTGATCTCACCAGCCCAGGAGTCGTAGCCCGCGGAATAGTGATTAGCGATACCGGTGCCCTTGGTCTCGGTGAGGAAGGTGGTGCGGAAACCAATCAAGCCACGTGATGGCACGGTGAATTCCATGCGCACCCAGCCAGTGCCGGTGTTGGCCATCTGATCCATACGACCCTTGCGGGCAGCCATCAGCTGGGTTACCGCGCCAAGGTGCTCGTCCGGCACATCGATAATCAGGTGCTCGTATGGCTCTTGGATCTGGCCGTCGACAGTCTTCGTCACTACCTGTGGCTTGCCCACAGTGAGCTCAAATCCTTCGCGGCGCATAGTTTCCACCAGCACCGACAAGGCCATTTCGCCGCGTCCTTGTACTTCCCAGGCATCGGGGCGTTCCGTCGGGAGCACGCGGATCGACACGTTACCGATCAGTTCCTGATCTAGACGCGCCTTCACCATGCGGGCGGTGAGCTTGTCGCCGCCACCCTTGCCAGCCATCGGCGAAGTGTTAACGCCGATAGTCATGGAGATCGCTGGTTCGTCCACCATGATGCGTGGCAACGGAGCCACCTCATCAACAGCGCACAAGGTGTCGCCGATCATCACCTCGTCGATGCCGGAGATCGCCGCAATGTCGCCGGCGATGGCTTCCTGGGTTGGCACGCGGGTCACACCGACGGTGCGCAATAGCTCAGCGATCTTGGCGGTTTTCACATGCTGCTGGCCATCCGCGTCGTAATGCACCCACGAGACCTGCTGACCCTTCTTGATACGTCCCTTGTGGATGCGGATCAAGCCGATGCGGCCGAGGAACGAGCTGGAGTCGAGGTTCGTCACCTGCGCCTGCAATGGTGCGTCGACGTCTGCGGAAGGCTCAGGCAGGACGTCGGTGATGACGTCGAAAAGCGCCTGCAAATCTTCCGCATCCGGCAGGTTGCCGTCGCCCGGGTTGGTGGTCGAGGCGCGCCCCGCACGGCCCGAAGCGTAGAGCACCGGTAGTTCGAGGTTGCGCTCGGCGGCTTCGGCAGCCTCTGGATCCTCGACGGTGGAAGCCAATTCCAGCAGGAGATCTTGTGCTTCTTCGACTACTTCGTCGATGCGCGCGTCTGGGCGGTCGGTTTTGTTGACCACCACGATCACCGGCATCGATGCAGCCAGCGCCTTGCCCAGCACGAACCGGGTCTGCGGCAGCGGACCTTCAGAGGCATCCACGAGTAACACCACGCCGTCTACCATCGACAGCGCGCGTTCTACCTCGCCGCCGAAGTCTGCGTGGCCGGGGGTGTCGATGACATTAATAATGAGGTCGGAGCCATCCTTGCCCGCGCCCTTGCGGCGAATTGCGGTGTTCTTCGCCAGGATCGTGATGCCCTTTTCTTTCTCCAGATCTCCGGAGTCCATCACGCGATCGGCGATTTCCTCGTGGTCGCCGAAAACGCCGGATTGCTCCAGCATCGCATTCACCAGGGTGGTCTTTCCGTGGTCTACGTGTGCCACGATGGCGACATTGCGAAACTCAGTATTGTTGACGTCGCTCACAGGCGTACGATCTCCTCAAAACTCGGGCGGGTGTAAAGCTCTTCATACGATACGCGTTACCAGCGCTTTGTACACGTGGGAGTGATAGGTAGCACGGGCGTGGCGATTGGGTTGCGCTTGCTACCGCACCATCACCCCCAAGTAGGGGTAGTTCTTTTTGTGCTTTACGACGGGTGGGGCCGCTGTGGCGGGGCGGTGCGCTGCGCGCTGGGCGCGAGAGGTTGGATCAGCGCGCGATCACTTGAGCGCACTGAAATACCCCATTTACCACCTGAGTCACATTAATGTGATTGCGACACGCCAGTATTCATGATTTTTAATGGATCTCGATCTGCCGATAGGAGCGGGCGCGCTCTGACTTTTGGGGGTCACAATTCCATGAACTTTTTTTTTCAAATATTTTCCATTTGTTGGCCGATTGCGTTTAAGATGAAGAGCGATTTTCCGCATCAGGCGGAATTGTTGATCGCAAGCAACTTTTTCGAGACTTTTCGAGAGGTATCTCACCGTGGCTAATCGTTCTACCTTCTTCCGCCGCACCGCAGCAGCACTCGGTGCTTCCATGCTTCTCGTTGGTGGCGCGGCTCCAGCGGCTAGCGCTTCCCCTTCGTTGGACGTCATCGAGCAAGCAAATGTTTACGACACCGTGCGCAACATCGTAAATCAGCCAGGCGTGCCTGAGGATGTGCGCAATGGCATTAACCGCGCTCTGGACTTCCTCACCGGCGAGGGCGACTCCGAGCCAGGCTTCGAGGTTCCAGAAAACGCACCTCGTACCAACCAGTTCTTGATCCCAACCGTTGCTGACAAGTGCATCCGCGGTGAATCCCGTTCCTTCGGCCTGGCAACCGCGGTTCCAGGTCCTGCTCCGCTGCCGCTGCCAGGCGTGCCAGCAGACCAGCTGGGCTTCGTCTTCACCGGCCTGGGCACCTCTGGTGTGGCTCCGCAGCAGAACACCTCGGTGAAGGTGCACTGGGTGAACGCAGCTAATGCGAAGTTCGGCACCACCGAGCTCGGCTACACCGGCGTTAACCCCGAAGGCCCTGGCACCGTGAACGGCGTTGCGAACACCGGTAAGGGCGTTGTGGTGGCCTTCCTGGAAGGTGGCTTTACCGCTAACGAGGAAACTGGCCCAGCTGACTGCAACTACACCCCAACCGCGGGCGTGTTCCCAGTGGGCTTGGGTATCTAACGCGCACGGGATAATTCCCACGCCGGTTTTAATCCCACGTAGGCTTGAAGCCTATGTACGCGCCGAAGACCGAAACTTTCAACCTGTCTACCTGGATTAACGTGGATCCCAAAGGTTTCCACCGCCAGGTAGACAGGTTTTCTGTTTTCGAAACCGAGGGCGGGTCGGTGCTTTATATGGCTCGTGGCATGGATCACCCGAAGTTCGGCTACCTACAGACCTACCTCATCCCCCATCTTGGCTTGCGCGCCAATATCTATCACTTCAGAGAAGACGCACCCACCGAGCACATCCGGTATCTCGACGTTGCCACTATTGCTTACGACGAGCACAGCTGGCGCACGAAAGATCTATACCTTGATATCGTGCAGCGCCCTGATGGCGAAATAGTGGTGGAAGATACGGATGAACTGGCGGAAGCTACCGCTGCGGGGTTAATTTCGTCGCAAGATAGCACCTTTGCCATGAATGTGACGTTAGAGGCGGTAGCGGGAATATCCGGGATGCAGGCACGTGCGGGCAGCGGCGCGGGAAACCCAATCGATGCGTGGCTGCGCTCGGAAGGCATCCCGATCGAGTGGCAAACGGACGTGACTTTGATGGCAGCGGCAGAGTAGCTGGTGTTGCGCCGGTAAGGTGAATTACGTGAATCCTGCTCGCGAACCTGCCTTAGATGCCGCAAAAAGCCAGCTGTGTGGCTATTTTGAAGAACAATCGCCCGCCCAAGCGCAGCTGACGTTCCTAGGTGCGAACCCGATGAGTTTGCTGCGCTTCGGCCCCGATGGGGATGGGATTGTCACTTATGTCACGCTGGGGTGTTCAGCGGAACCGATGCAGGATCCCAATGCGATGGTGCTGGATCTTGATAATGGCCCGCGGGCGGAGCTGATTCTGCCGGTTAAAGGTGGTCTTGACGAGGTGATCCGGCCGCTGGCTATGGTTGCGGCGTCGCCTACTATCGAAGGTCTTGTGTTGCAGCGCGGTGCGTTGCTGGACTTTGGTGCTCCGCTGTGGGCGGATTCGCGCTTCACGGGTTTCGTGATTGTGGATTCTGGGATTCCTGCGGTGGCGATTTCAGCGGGCTCTGCTGCCGGGAACACTATTGATTTCCTGCAGCTGGTGCCGGCAACGACGAATGAGTTTGCGCTCGCGCGGGCAAAAGGTGTCGCAGAGCTAGAGGCGCTCTGGCAGACGCAAGGGGTAGACAAGGCGGATCCGCACCGTGCGTCGGCGGTGTAGCTCGTTTCCAGCCTCACCTTGTAATTCCCGCTACGCTGGTTGTTTATGAGCAAGTCACACAACGAATCCTCAAACAACCGCGCTGCAAAACGCGAGCGGATTTCCGCTTTGATGAAACAGGCCGGCGTGCCGGCGTACGCCGCGGCTGCGTTTCGTTGGTGGCGGCTTGCAGTGATGGTTTATGTGCCTGCGCTGCTATTAACAGTTGTGGGCGCGGTGCTGCGCCTGGATGCCACAGTTACGGCTGCAGCAGAGCAGATCGACGCCACCCCAGACGAGGTTCGTGGCGGCATTATCTTCAGTTTGATTGCTGCCACGCTCGCCCAAGCACTGGTGGCGGGTTTCTGCTGGTTCGTTGCCCCGAAGCTGTTGCAGGGCAATGCTGGCGCGCGCATGATCCTTACGGTTTTGGCGGCGATCTTTGTGATCAATGCGCTATTTAACCTGGTTGGAGTATTTGGAACCGTTGCGTCGGGTAATGCGTCTGAAGCGGTGATCGAAATTCTGATCGCGGCGCTGGTGGCGATTGCTTCGTCGATGGCAACGGCGGGCTCGGTGCTAGCTTTCCGCGGCGATCGCAACCGCGAATTCTTCCAGCAGTAGTCGGCAGCACAGCAGCACGGCAACACTACAGCACAGCAGCACGACAGCACGGTGAGGACACTATGGCGAACACGATAGACAGCACAATAGTTCAGCTGGCTCGCGGCGCGCGCCGGGTGGCGTTTTTCACGGGAGCGGGCGTCTCGGCAGAAAGTGGGCTGGCTACGTTCCGCGACGCCGAAACTGGGCTTTGGTCCCACGTCGATCCCATTGCGATGGCGGATATTAATGCTTGGCGACGGGATCCGTCGCGCATCTGGCCGTGGTACCTATGGCGGCTCGCACGCATACAGCAGGCGAAGCCAAACCCGGCACATGTCGCGATCGCACAATGGGCAGCGAGGCTTAACGATGCTGGTAGCGATTCCACTAGCCCCGCCGATTCCACTAGCCGGCGCGGCAATTATTCTTGGGGGCACGTGACCACCCAAAACGTGGATGATCTGCACGAACGTGCTGGCAGCAGCAATGTGGCTCATCTGCATGGCAGCCTTTTCGCGTTCCGGTGCGACCGGTGCGATGCCCCGGCGCCGACACCCACACCACCCGAGCAAGAAGTCGAGGTACTCGCCCCACCCCGGTGCCAAAAATGCTCACGAGGCAACATCCGCCCGGGTGTGGTGTGGTTTGGTGAGATGTTGCCAGAGCAAGCGTGGGCAGAGGCCGAACACCGAGCCATCAGTGCTGATCTCATGGTGGTCATTGGTACCTCTGGGGTGGTTTATCCGGCCGCCGGACTGCCACTAGCAGCACTAGACGCCGGTGTACCCGTGCTAGAGATTTCCCCCGAACCCACACAGCTCACGCCATACGTCACGCACCACATCGAACAAAAAGCGGGTGCGGCGCTGCCCGAACTCGTAGCGGCACTAGAGTCCGCCGATTAGCGCCCGCGCTGTTCCCGCTTCACGTACCCCATGCGTGGTTGGAAGCCGAGCGGCTGGTTCATTTCTGCCGCAGCGTCGCCGATCAGCAGGCGAAAGCGCGGCTGCAACGGCGGCAGGCCACTGATTGGAAACCAGCCGACGGCAACTGATTCGTCGTCAGCTACATACGGCTGCGCATCGGCATCCACCGTGCAACGGAATGCAGTGTCGTAGTAGCCGGCGATATCCCCGTTGGGATAGGTAACGGGACCGACCTTGCCCACTCCCAGCAACGCAGCCACGGATGCGTCGAGCCCGGTTTCTTCCTTGATCTCGCGGAGCGCGGCCTCGTGGGGTTCCTCGCCCGGATCCACGATGCCCGTTACTGGGGTCCACTGTTTGTTATCGGCGCGCTGCACAAGGAGCACCTCAGGCACAACCCAGATAGGGGCATCCTTCGGCGCAGGCTTCAACACAATCGCGGTGACGCCAGAAAACCACAGCTCGCGGTTTCCCAGCTGCTCGCGCATCGCAACGATGAAATCAGGAGTAGGCATATCCTGCAATCCCTAGCAGCACTAGCGCTGCTTCTTGCCTTCTTGCAGGATCTGGCGGCCGGCAACCAGGCGGCAGATCTGGTTGGTGCCCTCGTAGATCTGGCAGATCTTGGCATCACGCATCATGCGCTCCACTGGGAAGTCGCGAGTGTAGCCGTAGCCGCCGAACAGCTGAACAGCGTCGTTGGTTACTTCCATCGCAATGTCAGAGGCGAAGGTCTTCGCAGATGCGGCCATCAAACCAAGCTTGCCGCCACCGTCGGCCACACCTCGCTCGGCGTTAGCGGCCGCGGTGTACACCATCAAGCGGGCTGCTTCGATCTTCATGCGCATATCAGCCAGCATGAACTGGGTGTTCTGGAATGCAGCAACTGGCTTGCCGAACTGCTCACGCTCGAGGACGTACTGAACTGCAGCGTCGTAAGCACCCTGAGCAATACCCAATGCCTGCGCGCCGATGGTTGGGCGGGTGTGGTCGAGGGTCTCGAGGGCGGTCTTGAACCCGGTGCCCTCTTCGCCAATCATGCGGTCGCCAGGGACGCGGCAATCCTCGAAGTAGAGCTCAGCGGTTGGCGAGCCCTTGATGCCCATCTTGTGCTCCAGGCCACCGACGCGGAATCCCTCGTCGTCCTTATGCACCATGAACGCGGAGATGCCGTTGGCGCCCTTTTCCGGATCGGTCACGGCCATCACCGTGTACCAGGTGGACTTGCCGCCGTTGGTGATGAAGCACTTGGAGCCATTGAGCACCCAATCGTCACCGTCGCGGACGGCGCGGGTCTTCATGGCGCCCGCATCGGAGCCGGCGCCACGCTCGGTCAACGCGTAGGAGGCCATCTTGCCTTCGGCGATTTCTGGTAGCACCTGCTGCTTCAGCTCGTCGGAGCCCTTCAAAATCAGCCCCATCGTGCCCAGCTTGTTCACCGCAGGAATCAGCGACGAGGAACCACACACACGCGCGACTTCCTCGATCACGATGCACGCAGCGACGGAGTCCGCGCCCTGACCACCAAATTCTTCTGGTACGTGAATAGCATTGAAGCCGGATTCATTCAATGCCTTCAAGGCCTCTTCGGGGAAGCGCTCTTTTTCGTCGACATCGGCGGCGTACGGCGCGATCTGGCTTTCGGCAAGATCACGGATCACCGACCGCAGTTCCTGGTGTTCTTCCGGAAGTTGGAACAGGTCGAATCCTGGGGTTAATGCCATGAGAAGCACTCTCCATCTAAGTTGGGTTTCTCTTGTTGCTGGACAATATATGCAACTAATTCTAGACATGAATGGGCGGCAATGTGGCCACACTCACAAAGGACTGTTGAGGGCACATTTAGCTAACGACGAATACCCACCCGCTTCTTGCGCCACTGGCCAATCCAGAATGGCCCCTGGGCTAAAAACTCCCGCAAGATCGACGTTGCCCAGAAGCGCGCCGGCGTACGAGCACCGGTGACATACCACCGAGCCTGGTTGAAACCAGCCACCAAGCCGCGGACGCGAAGCACATGAAAGTCGCTGGTAACGACGATGATGGGAACCTGCGAGGATGTAGCGCTGCTACGCGGGCTGCTTTCAATCGCCGGCTGTAGAAGAGCCAGCGCATTGGTGAGATTTTCCACGGTGTTCGTGGACTGATCTTCGAGCAAGATTCGGTTTTTGATCCCCTGTTCACGCAACCACCGGGCCATTACGGCTGCTTCAGAGTCTGGAGCTTCGGTGAAATTCGGGTTGTGGTCTTCACCGATCCCGCCGCAAGTAACAATGACCCAATCTTGAAATCCGGGGCTGTTACGGTGCCATTCGGCGAGTCGTTCCAGGCGCAGGCGCAGCAGCAGAGAAGGCCGATTATTCCTTAAGGCGCACCCCAGGACGATGATGGCGCCGGGAGGAAATTCTGGCTTGCTCGGTAGCCGGCGCAACCTCTTGGCGCTGACATAGCGCGCAGCTTCGAAGGGCACCAGCGCTGCACCCGGCAGAGCAAACGCGACGCTGCCAAGCCGCGACCGCGAGGCACACACCAAACTAGCGGCGCACCACCCCACGCCGGCGCCAACTAGTCCCCACCACGGTGGGCGCCGCTGTGGCAGTTTTGGCGGGCGCATCATCGGATCGAGACGCGTGCGGATCCCGCTATAGATCAGCAACGATCCGAAGGCACACCCGAAGGCTGTGGTGGCAGTAGCAGAGTTGGCGATGGTTCGGGGCTGCACACGCCCAGTATGCTGCAGCCGAGTATGCTGCAGCCAGCCAGTCCCGCGCATCAGCTTGCGATGCCGAGGAATCGGAAGGTGCCGAAAGCTACCGCCGTGCCCAAAGCAATAGCCGGAATCGCGATAGAGATTGCCACGAACACCCAGTCGATAACGCCAACATGCGACTGCCTAGCCCAAGTACGGGCGTTTTTGCCGGTATAAGCCCCGAAGCCGCGAGCTTCCATGGCGACGGACAATTTAGAGCCCCGTCGTAAAGCAAATACCAGGAGTGCAAAGACTTGGTTGAAAAAGCGTCGGAACCGACCTGAATCGCCCAACCCTCGTGCCCGGCGCGCGCGGGTGAGGGCTTTCCAGTCGTCGAGGAAGAGCGTCACCAGGCGCACCCCTGCCACCGACGCAATCACAAAACGCGCGGGCAGCCGCAGTACCTGAGCCAACCCATCGCCCAGGCGCGTGGGATCAATATCGGCGGTGAGCACCACCGCAGGCAGGCCGATTGCCAGCACGCGCAACATAATCGCAATCGCCAGCTGGATGGAATTATCGCTGATCGTAGCCATCAGGAACTGGAAATGAATCTGCCCGTCCGGATTGCCATACAGCAGCATCGAGGTGCCTGCAATCGGCGCGGCAAGCAGGATCGGCCAGGCGCGCCGGGCTAACCGAACCGGGCCGACGCCGCATAGTGGCGCCAGTAGCACTGTCAGGGTGAGCGAGACCGCCGCGCTGAGCCAGTCGATAGTGGCCAGCAGCGGCGTGGTCATGAGAATGAGACCCAAGATGCGAAACACCGGGTTCACCGAGGCAATCGGTGCGCGTCGCTCGCATGGGATGGACGAGGGAGCGGTGGAGGTCCGTACCGTCATGCTGCAGCCGCTCCTAAATCAATCACCTGATCTCCCAGCGCCTGCACCACCAGCGGATCGTGCGTAATCGACACTACGGTGGTGCCCTGCTCGTCGGCCAGGCGGCGCAGCAGTGTCACTACTTCCACGAAGGTGTTGCGATCTTGCCCGAACGTGGGCTCGTCGAGGATGAGCATGGCCGGCGCCGTCGCAAGCACCGTTGCCACCGACAGCCGGCGCTTCTCCCCGCCGGACAGCGTGAACGGATTCGCCGCAGCCAGGTGCGACAGGCGCAAAAGTTCCAGGAGTTCGTCGACGCGCGCCAATCCGGTTTCGTCGCCGGTTTGCTTCGGGCCGAGCTCTAGTTCCTGGCGCACGGTGGGCGTCACAAATTGATGCTCCGGTGCTTGGAACACGTTGCCGATGCGCTGCGCCAATGCCTTCGACGACCACTGTCCCGGGTTTGGATCGAGATCTTTTGCTTTACGACGGTGGCGCCACCCGGAAGTCGGCTGCGAGCAGCTGCGCGGGAGCAACCCGCTGGCGTCGATGGTGCCGGAAATCGGTTTTAGTAAACCGCCCAGAGTAAGTGCCAGCGTCGATTTGCCGGTGCCGTTGGGGCCTACGATGCAACAGCTCGCGCCGCGATGAATCTGTAAGTCGATCGGAGTGTGGACTGGACCGGTGTAGCCGACCTGCAATTGGTGGGCTGCGATAGCGGCGGGGGTTGAGGTGGTGACGGCGGCGGGGCTTGAAGTGGCGACGTGCTTCGCTTCCGGCAACTGTGGCGGATGTCCTGGAATCCACACGCCAGCAGCTTCTAACAAGCTGTGGTAATCGTTCAAGATGCGCCGGGGCGAGCCTTCTGCCAGTACGGTGGCGCCGGGTTTGTCGTCGTCAGCGCCGATAACCACGATGCGGTCGACGTGCTCTACCCAGGCGTCGACGCGGTGCTCAACCACCACTAGTGCGGCGCCAGTTCGGTCGGCGGCGGCGATGGCGGCATCACGAACTTCGGCGACGCCGTCGGGATCGATGTTTGCGGTCGGTTCGTCCAAGCAGATCACTTTCGCACCCATCGCGAGCACCCCAGCCAACGCCAGGCGCTGCTTCTGCCCGCCCGACAGCTGTGCCGTGGGATGCTCAAGTGGCACGCGCAGCCCCACGGTGTCTAAGGCAGCTTGTACCCGGCGCCAGATTTCGTCGCGAGGCACGCGCAGGTTCTCGGCGCCGAACGCAACGTCGTCGCCCACACGAGCGGCAATAACCTGCGAATCAGGATCCTGCAGCACCAATCCCACGGTGCCGCGGGTGTGCTCGCAGGGGTTGCCGTCGATAAGCGCCGAACCGGTCTGGTGCCCCTCGGAATCGTCGCCTAGCACCCCCGCAATCGCTGCGAGCAGCGTGGACTTGCCGGAACCAGAGGCGCCGAGCAGCAGCACCTTCTCGCCCGGGTGGATCGTCAAATTAATATCGCGCAAAGCCGGATTCTTGCGGCCGGCATGGCGCCAGCCGAAGTCCTGCAGAGAAATCACAAACGCTGCTTTCTAGCTAGGGGTTGGTGTAGCTCAGGCACCACTAAACTTCGGCGCGGAATTCACGGCCGGCAGCGAACCGATCCAGCGCGCCAGTCTTGGCAAGGGCTTTCACCAGGAACCAGGACAGCAAGCCCGCCAGCAAAATACCCGAGGTGAGCTGCGCGAAGAAATAGATCACGTTGAACTCGACGCTCTTGGCGATGTTGCCCATAAAGAACTCCAGCACCCAGGCGCCGATTGCAGCGCCGGCGCCCATCAGCATTGCTACGGAAACATTGAACTTGCGGTACGCGAGTATGAGCAGGACGATTTCCACGCCCAGGCCTTGTGCAATGCCTGAGTAGAGCACCCCGATGCCCCACTGGTTGCCCACAGCGGCGGAGACGCTCGCGGCGAGCACCTCGACGAAAATTGCCGCGCCTGGTTTGCGGATGATCAGGCCGCCGAGCGTGCCACCCAGAAGCCAGATACCAAGAGCCAAACCTCCGAAGCCCGGCGTGAGAGCATTGAGCGCATCAGTCCAGGCACCACCAATGATGTTCCACATCACGAAGATGGCACCGCAGGCGACGCCTAAGACGGCGGCGGTCACGAAATCGACAGCGCGCCATTGCAGGTTGCGTTTGACGGCGGCGCGCGACGGAGCTTGCGCCTTAGCGCGCGAATTATCAGCGGACATAGAAAAATAGCCTCCCAGCTTCCTTCGCCGGCATTACCCGGACAGGTTCAAGCGGTCCGCAACGCCCGAATCTTCCATCTACCAGCCAAAACGCTGGGCTATGGAACTCGAAGTTGCATCTCAGTCCTCTTCAGCGAGGACACCCGCGTGGTTTTCAAAAACAAATGCTACCACCTGAGAAGCTTTACACCCTATCTTTAATAACTATGGATGCCACCGCCAACGCTGACCAGCCATCGGACGCTGCTACCGCACACACCGCCGAGTCCCCATCGCTTACCCGGCGCTTGCAGTTGTTGCATATGTCGCCGAGGGCGTGGCTGATTGCGGTAATTGTGTTGATTGCCCTGGAGATGTTCGGCCGCATTGTGGTGCTTACTGGCCGCACGTTTTACTGGGATGATTTCATCATCGTGGGCACCGGCATGGGTGAGTCGGTATTTGCGCCGGATTATCTGTTCCAGAACCACGATGGGCATTTGGCGCCGTTGGCATTTTTCGTCCAGGGGCTGATAAACAAGCTGGCGCCGTGGCAGTGGTGGATTCCGGCTGTGTTGATGGCGTTGGGTCAGGTGGCGGTGACGGCGGCATCGGCGGTGGCACTGCGCCGCATTGCAGGACGCACCTGGGTGGCTTACGGCGCGTTGGCGCTAGCATCGCTCACCCCGCTAACTATGCCGGGTAGCACCTGGTGGTCCGCAGCAGTGAACTCGCTGCCGATGCAGTTTGCGTTCGCGGTGGTGGTCGCCGTTTTCATCCGCATTTCCTTCGACCGCTTTTCCTACGTCGAGCTCGAAACCGCCCCTACCGACCAGTTCATCCCCACCGCGGCACGCCTTCGTCCCCGCCATTTGGTCGGCTGTTCGGTAGTGTTGTTGCTGGCGTTGGGCTTTTTCGAAAAGTCGCTGGCAATCGTGCCGGTCACGCTGCTGCTGATCATTTCGATCGCATATTTGCGCCGCGTGAGCATCCTCGAAACACTGCGCAAGGGTGCCACGTTGTGGATTACGCTAACGACGATCACCGTCGGCTGGGCGGTGCTGTACTTCTTTTCCAGTTTGCGCCATGATTTCGAGGCCACCTCGAAGCCACTGATCGAGCTGTTCTTCGGCGGCCTGGGTCAGATTTTCGCTGGTTTGGTGGGCGGTCCGTGGATCTGGGAGCGTTGGGTTCCGGGGCAGCCGTTCGCCGATGCGCCACCGAGCTTGATCTTGATTGGCGGCATGTTGGTGCTGTTTGTTTCTGCAATCAGCATTGGGCGCGATATTCGCGCGTGGGCTCCGTGGACGCTGGCGACGACATATACCTTCGTGGTGCTGTTGCTGCTGCTTTTTGTCCGCTCGGGCGAGCATACTTCGGGCACTTTGGCACATACGCTGCATTATTATTCGGACGTTGTTTTGGTCATCGCAATGTGCGCCGCGACAGCGTTTACTAGCCACCCGCCGAAGGAGGTTGCGCCGCCACCGCTGCCCCGTCGTACGCGCGAGTTAGTGTTGGCGCTAGTTGCGGTGGTGTTTGTTTCGTCGGCGGTGTCGGTGTTTTCCTACCGCAACGCGTGGGCTGACGATCGCACCGCAGGTTGGCTGCGCACGACCACGCAGGCTTTAGAGGAAGCTCGCGCGGCGGACGACGCCCCGATCCTCGACCAGCAGGTACCTTATGAAATCTTGCTGCCGCTGACGGCTCCGAACAATACTTACGCACACGTGTTCGACGACATTCCGCTGGATAGGCGGCCGGAATTTTCGCACGTCACCACGTTGCCGCGGATGTTTAACAATGACGGCGACATCGTGGCCGCCGGCGTGAGCGCGCTGACCAAGTACAACGAGGGCGACTCCCCGGAGTGCGGCCACCGCTTGGAGGCAGCTGGCGACGGAACCGCGTCGGTAGAAATCCCGCTGACTGACATTGTGAAGCTCGGCGACTGGGTGGCCGAGTTCAACGCCACGGCCTCTACCCCGCTGACCGTACGGCTGTCTTTGCCGAACCCGTTCGAGACCGAGGAGCAGACGCTAAAGAATTCGGCGCTGGTCTCTATTGACGATCAGCTCGAGCGTCGCTGGGTCGCGGTCACCGGCGGTGGCAACATCCTGCGCGTGGAGCTTGTCGACGCAAGCGCCGGCGATTCGATCTGCTTCGGCTCCGGATCGATCGGGCCGTTGGTTCCCGATTCCCTCCGAAACTCTTAGAATCTATTAAGATAAAGGCACAAGCTTTAAGGTTTCTTAAACTGGCCGTAATGTTTAACCAGGTTTAACCGGCTAGCCATATTGTTTAACCAGCTAAACGAGGAGTTCTTATAATGCGTACCCGCCTCGCCGGCGCAATCGCCGCAACCGCTATCGCTGCAGCTGCACTAGTAGGTTGCTCCCCACCGAACGAAAATCCCTCTGACATTAAGGTGACGGATCAGGAGAACCCAACCCACTCCTTCGAAGCTCCGGAACCATCGGACGGCACCGGTGAAGCTGGCACCACGGCCACCACCTTTACTACCATCACCGAAACCACGGCAGAAACCACGGCTCCAGCGGTGAACTAAGCGGCAGAGCCGCTAGTTTCACGCCCTGTGAAATAGCGTGTCGGATTGCCCCGGCACGCGCACAATTGCCTCCGGTGTTCCTTGAGCACCGGAGATTTTTAGTTCCACCTGCAGTTGCCGTGGCTTATCTGATCCTTGCTCCGCGTGGGATCCGTCGTGAGCAGAAACGGTATAAACCAGGTGCTCGTTTTCCAGGTGATCCACTGCAACGCGGGCGGTGTGCAGCCACGGGTATTGGCGCCGGATCGCAATTAGCTGCTGGTGCGCCTCATACATCCACTGTCCTAGATCCGCGAGCTCATCTGGGTGCTCCGGCATCACTGGCCGCACCTGATCGTCGCCGCCCAGGCGCTCCTCTTTTGCGCCGGTGTAGGCTTGCTCGTCGCCGTAGTAAATCAGTGGGGTGCCGCCTACAGTCAGGAGCACGGTCAGCGCGAGCACGGCCTTATCGGCGCCGACGGTGGTGGCGATGCGCGTGACGTCGTGGTTGCCGATAAAGGTCACGGGCACGAACGTGTCCAAGAATTCGTTGTGGCGGCGCAGCGTCCACTCAAGCTCGAAGAAGTTGCCCTCCTTCAGGCTCGACCAGACGGCCTTCCACAGCTCGTATTCCGTAACCGAATCCAGCGTCGAGGCCTGCACAATCTGCGGATAATCGCCGTGGATGACCTCGCCGTAGAAATAGGCCTCGGGATACTTCTCGCGCAGCGGCGGCAGCACCTTCGCCCAGAATTCGGCTGGCAACGAATAGGCGGCATCCATGCGCCAGCCATCCACGCCGCGGGCGAGCCAATAATCCAAAATGTCCGTAACAAACTTGGCAGTAGCTTCCGACGCATGGTCGAACTCCACCAAATCCTCATGCCCTTCGAAGCATGGTGCAATCGGGTTATCGGGATCGCTGCGATCGATGGCAAACAGCTGCGCTGCATCGGACTCCGGCTGCTGTAGCGCCTCCTGGAACAGTGACGCCTGGGAGCTTAGATGGTTGAAAACTCCGTCGAAAAGCACCTTAAAACCCCGCTGGTGGGCGGCCTCTAGGAAACGGGTGCAGGCTTCTTCGTCGCCTAAGCGGGGATCGATGCGGTAGTAGTCGAGCGTGTCGTAGCCGTGCGAGACCGAATCGAAAACTGGGCCTAGCTGGATCGCATTGAGGCCGAGCTGCTGCGCGTAATCGAGCCACTGCACCAAATCATCCATCGTGTGGCGCGAGGTGCTGTGCGTGATCTTCTGCTCGGGGCGGATGGGCGCACCGACAAAACCCAGCGGGTACACATGCCACCCGATAGCGTGCGCCACCCAGGAAGGACTCTGGGGTTGTGCTGGTGTATTGCTCATGAGTTTTCACCGTGACCTTGGGTTAGCTGGCTAGTTTGGTTGCTGGCTGGATTGCTAGCGGGGTTCCGCACCGGCCCTTCGCCTGCGTGCGACTGCGGCGTTGGGGATCCGGGTTGCGTGGGACGCGGTGGCACCTGGCCAGCCGGTTTGATGACCTTGGCGTTGACGGCATCGTCGTCGGCGGCGCGTGGCATCTCTGGGGGTGCGGGGTGGCCGGGCGCCAAAGCGTCGAGAGCGATCTGCACCTCTACTTTGACGCCGGCGGTCATGGCGCGCTCCACGACGTCGAAGTGCGAGTTGTGCAGGAAGTAGCGCATGCCCACCTCCGGGCCGCCGGAGCCGAGGAACATGTAGCAGCCGGGGGCTTCGCGGCTGAAGTAGGAGAAATCGTCCGACGGGGCCCACGGCTGGGCGGCGAACACGCGCCGCTCGCCGATGGCGCGGGTGGCGGCGTGCCAGGCGCGGTTGGAGGCAACGTCGGCGTTCACCACCATCGGGTACGGGATCTGCCAATCGAACTGAGCTTGGGCGCCATGGGCGGCACAGATGCCGTTCACCAGCGACTCGATGCGGTGGGACATCGACTCCCAATCGGCCTCGTCGACCGAACGCATCGACAGCTCCAGGTGCGCCGTATCGGGAATCACGTTGCCCGCTTCGCCAGCATGCAGCGAACCCACATTCACAATATTCATATGGCGCGGATCCAAATTGCGGCTGACGATCGTGTTGAGCATCAGCGTCACCTCGCTGGCGACGAGGACCGGATCAACCGCCAGCTGCGGATTCGAGGAGTGCCCGCCGCGGCCTCGGATCTGGATGGACACAATGCCGGACATCGTGGTGACGCGCCCGCGGCAAATGCCCACATATCCCACGGGGTGTGGGGCCATGTGGAAGGCATAGACTTCGTCGATATCGTCGGCGGCGCCGTGTGCGATGAGCTCGCGGGCGCCACCGGGCAGCATTTCCTCGGCGTGCTGGAAAATCAACACCACCTTGCCGTGGAGCCGGTCGCGCATGCCCTGCAGAATCTTCGCGGTACCCAGCAACATCGCGGTGTGACAATCGTGACCGCAGGCGTGCATGACGCCCGCGCGCCGGGAAGCGAATTCCAGGCCGGTTTCCTCCTGGATAGGTAGCGCGTCAATGTCGGCGCGGTAGCCGATCACACGGCCGGTGGCCGGGTCACCTGCGGTGCCGGTAATAGTGCCGATGACGCTGGTGGGAGTCAGGCGCTCGGTGGGAATGCCCCACTCGTGCAGCAGACCTTCGATGAAATCGGCGGTCTCATACTCGCGGAAACTCAGCTCCGGGTTCTGGTGCAGGTGCCGGCGCCAGGCGATCACCTCGGAAACTGGCACCTCGAAAGGCACCGGGGGCACATCGACGTCGGTGGCTTCCGAGGAGCCGGTGCCACCACCGTCGGCAAGCACATGCCGGGAAATTAGGTGATCTAAAGAACCATGGTGACAACACATGGCTCCCTAGTCTACCGAGGGTGGCAGCTGGGGCGGGGCGGAACTTAGCTGAGCCCGTCTACCTTTCAAGCCACAGCGACAGCAAAACGTCGCTAAGCCATTTCGGATCGCGCACGCCACACATTTCGCGCGGCGAGTGCATCGACAGCATGGCAGCACCGAGATCCACCGTCTGGATACCGATGCGGGTAGCGGTGATCGGACCAATCGTGGAGCCGCAAGGCTGCTGGTTCGACGAGACGAAGTACTGCACAGGAATTTCCTCGCCGGTGCGCTTCGAAGCCTCGGCCGCCAACCGCGCCACCAACGCCTGCCCCACCGCATCCGTGGCATAGCGCTGATTCGCATTGAGCTTGACGACGGGGCCGCCATCCAACACCGGGTGGTGCCCCGGTTCGTGCTCACCGACGTAATTCGGATGCACCGCATGCGCCCCATCAGCCGACAGGCACACCGAGCGACGGTACACCTGGGCGCGCTGCTCCTCGCTAAAGCCGGCGGCGGTGGAAATGCGCGCCAAAACGTCGGAAAGCAGCGGGCCTGCGGCACCCGTGGTGGAAGCGGAGCCAACTTCCTCGTGATCGAAAGCCACCATCAGTGGAATGAGGCCAGCTTTGAGGGATTGGTGCTGGGAGCCGTCGGCAAGCAAATGCTCGAAAGCCACCAACGAGGCATGGACGCTAAGGAGGTTATCGAGGCGACCGGAAGCGAGGAAATCGCGCTGCGCGCCGAAAATCGCGGGGCGCTGGGTATCGGCGGAAATCAGATCCCAGGCGACGAGATCCTCGGCGGGCACACCGGCGCGATCTGCCAGCACATCGAGGATGCCGGTGGCCGGGTTGAGCGCGTTTTCCAGCGCGATCACGGGGGCGGTGTGGCGCTGCGGATCGAGCTTGAGGCCTTCGGCGTTCACCGTGCGGTTGAGGTGAATCGCCAGCTGCGGGATGCGCGCAATCGGGCCGGTGCGAACCAGGTGGACTTTGCCGGAGCGATCGACTACGCGGCCGGCGAACTCGATCTCGCGGTCAGTCCAGGCACCGAGCAGCGCACCGCCGTAGATCTCGACGGCAACCTGGCGGTAACCTACCGCGGAGGTCTGCGGATGTGGCTTGACGCGGAAGCCCGGCGAATCCGTGTGCGACCCGACGATGCCGAAAGCAGCCTCGGCGCTATCCAGGTTGCCTTCCGGCACGATCCAGGCCACGGCGGCACCATCGCGGCGCATGACATAGGTGCCCGGAGCTGAAGGCCACTGGTCTGTTTCGCTAATTTCGGTTGCGCCGGCGGCGCGCAGGCGGCGGGCAACCTCTGCGGCAGCATGGTACGAACTCGGGGAAGCGGCCACGAATTCAATAAGATCGTCGATATAGTCGATGTGATCGGTCATAGCTACCATCATGGCAAATGATTGCGAAAAATGATCGCAAAAAATAATTGCGAAAAAGAAGGAGAGCTTCGCAAGTGACGCAGCACAATTACCCCAAGGTTGCTCTCGTGCTCGAAGGTGGCGGCATGCGCAATTCCTACACCGCCGCATGCATCACAACCTTGCTGGAAAACAACGTCCAATTCGGCTGGGTAGGTGGCATCTCGGCCGGGGCGACCTTGACTGCGAACTACCTCTCCGGCGATATTGCGCGCAACATTGGCTCCATGACGGAGCTCGCGACGTCGCCGGCAGCCGGCGGCTGGAGTAGCTTTCTGCGCGGCAAAGGCTACTTCAACAGCGACTTCATGTACCACGAAGCACCTGTGACCACCTACGAAAAATTTGGCCCCTACAACTTCGAGGGTTTCAGCAATAATCCGGCGGAATTTCGCATCGGCTCTGTCAACGCCGAAACCGGCGAGATGGTGTACTTTGGCCGCGATGACGTCGCAAGCCTGGATGATTTGATGATTCGGGTGCGGGCATCATCGTCGCTGCCCGGGTTCATGCGGCCGACAATTATCGACGGGCAGCGCTACGTCGACGGTGCCATCGGGCCGGGTGGCGGGCTAGCTATCGACGCCGCGATCAACGACGGCTACGACAAATTCCTGTGCATCCACACCCGGCCGCGGGACTTCCGGCGCTCGGAAGTATCACGCCCCGGAGTGTTGCGGCAAGTGTTCCGGAAATATCCCGTGATCGCTGAAGGCCTGATCAACCGGCCGAAGCACTACAACGAAACCCGGGAGCAAATTAACGCGCTAGAAAAAGAAGGTAAAGCGCTGCAGTTCTTCCCCGACAACATGCACATCGAAAACCGCGAACGCAACCCAGAAAAAATAAACGAGGCATACCGGCTGGGATACGAACAATCCCAGCGCGAGCTGCCTCGATGGTTGGAGTTCCTGGCGGATTAGATCGGGGTTGCTTCCCTACTTCACCCGCTGGATTGGGCCGACAGTAGTGTTCAGCGTGCCTGGCTGCGTTGCATCCTCCAGAGGATTCACCACGGCGATTGGTACGCGCACCAGCTCATCCGGCCCCACATCGTAGGAGCGAGAGACCAGCGCGGTGATCACAGCAACATCCTGGTCGTAGCTGCCGTAGCCTGCGCGGTGGAATTCCATCCAAGGATCCTTAACCACAATGTCCACTAGGCCGAATCGCGCCGTCATATTGGCCACGCCACGGTACTTCGCGCGCGAGTAAACCAAAGAGCCATCCGTGACGGCCTCTTCGCCATCGTAGGAAAAGGCCAGCCGCCCGTCGTCAAGCGCCGTAGCACCCTGCTTAGCTTTGACGCCTCCGCCGAGCGCGTCGAAAGCCTTCTCCAATGTCGCGACCTCAAAGACCAAATCCGGCGACGACGCCGGAGGCGTATTCGGGCCAGGCTCCGGGCTGAACGGAATCGGGACGTAGAGCTCCTCGGCAGCATTGACCGAACCCGCCGCCGCGTAGGTGTAGACGCCGAAATTATCGCCAGGGGTGTTCTCCGGCGGATCGACCACAATGCGCGCGACGAAATTGCCATCGCCGTCCATCGGCTGGGCGACGCGAGCCAGCGAACGCTGCATATTGGTTACGGTGCCGGGCACGTAATCCAGGGTCTTCGGAGGCATCACCCACGCCATACGATCATGCGGGTGCAGGCGGGTTGCGGGATCAGCGCCCTCGCTTGGCTTCCAATGATCAGGGAAACCCGAGTACAACACATAAACACCGTTCGGCACACCCGCAGGAACCGGCAACGGGAAGCCGCCGCGGTTGGCGTTCGGATCGAAGCCGGAGCCGTGCACGAGGAGCACGTCACCACGGTGTACCGGCGCGGTTACCGGCGAACCATCCTCCAAGGTGACATAAATCTGCGGATTCTCCTCCACCTCCGGAGCAAACGGACGCACAATGTTCGGCACATTATCCGGGATCGTAGGCGAAGCAACCGCGGCAGGAGCGCCGGCAATAATCGCTGACGACGACAACGTAGCTACCGACGCTACCACAGCCACCACGCGGCGAGAACGAGTAGGCGCACTAACCCGCTGGTGAGAGCGGTGCGCAGCGAATTTCTTAAGCATACTCTCAGAGTAGCATTTAGATTCGGTAACGCTCAGCTTTGCCACCCACTATTTGCTGGATTTTATGTAGGAGGGGTGGGTGGGGTGCTGGGGGTGGGGTTGGTGCCTGGGTTGGTTCCGGGGTTGGTGCGCCCGAAAACCGCCGCCGCCCACCGTGGGATGATGTCGTGGAATTGGCGGGTGATCATGTCGTTGCCGTAGACGACTCCATCGGTGACGCGCCCAATTGCCGCTAGGTGGTGGTAGGCATCGGCGCCGCCGGGGTGCAGCACGAAACCGTCGCGGGAAACATCGAGCCCATTCGTCCCCGGCCGAGTACGAGCCCAGTTGCGCTCCACCAAATAAGCCTCGAGGGTGCCGGGAACCACCCCTCCGGGTGAAAGCACAGCGTCGACGATGACGTCGCAAGCTGCATCGCGCGCCACGTCCCTCAGATCGCGGGCAGACTCGGTGAAATGAGAGAGGTCGATTCGGCCGGAGTCGATGCCCCGCAACACGTCCGCGGCGCTATCAGGCGGCGGGCCGAACGCGACGCGCTGCAGCGTCTTCTCCAGATCGGCGAACCCCTCCAACGAATCGGCGCGCCCATAGGAGGCGCGATCGACGATGGCGCCATGCAAGGCTCGCCAGGTGATTCCCAGACCCCAAGCTGCCGAGGGCTCCCGCTTGCCGGTTGCGACTTCGAAGGATGCGCGCAAGTCGGCTACGGGGTCGCCGGCTAAATCTTCGCCGGATAAGACGGCACTGATCTGGCGGTCGAGGGCCTCGGTGGTGGAAGTGGAGGTGGTGGAGGTGGTGCCTGCGGGCTCTTCTTGGCGTGTGGCAGCTCCAGGCGCAGCTTGACGCGCCCGCAGCACGATCGCGCGGGCCGCTTCAGCGACGATCGTCTGGAACTCTTCCATGTCTGCGGCGTTGCGGATTCGTCGCTCGGCGGGGCGGATGATGTCGTCGGTTGCGATGGGAACAGTGTTTGGCTTGACCTCCATGAACCTGCCCGACCGAGTCACGGGAACAAACCGGCGCGCAGGGCAGACGCGAATCAGATCGATAAAGGTGAGCGCGGCGCCACGAACGAGGACGGACGATTCCGGGGCAATGTTCATGACATTCTGCGGTGGGTAGACACCAAAGCCGGGCTGGCCACCATCGCGTGGCGCGTGGCCGGTGACCAGTAGGACCTCGTCGTAAGGCTCACCATCAACCTGCCAGCGAGAATTGAGCTGCGGAGTTGGCGACGCTTTCCTTTGGGACGGCGGCGTTTGGGGCGAAACTGCCTCGACGGTCTCTGTGCGCCACTGCAAAGAGCTGCCCGTTGGGAGGTTGTGAAACAGGGCATGCCACGATTGCGACAAGAACTCCCCCACCAGTTTGCGCGGTGGAAATTGATTGAGCTTAGAGCTGCCAGGCTGGGATTTTTCACCGCGCTGACGACGCCACTCGTCGAAAGTGCCCATCGCGGTTGCGACGGTTGACGACTCAACGTTTAGCAACCACTGCTCCGGCTGATGCGGATCGTAAGCACCCGTGGCGCCCACGCCGGATTCGATGTCGCCGTCGTTGAAAACGGTGACGTCGATCGGGCGGTTGGTAGCGCGGGCGAGGGCGAACAGCTCCTCGCAGGCCCACAAACCGCGCGGACCGCCGCCGATAATGGCGATGCGTAACTGGGTGGGGTGCGGCTCGTGATGCGTTGGATCGGGGTGTGCTGGGTTATCCGGGGTTGCTGGCGCGTTCCGAAGAGATTGGTGAGGCGATTGCTCTCGCATTGCCACGATGTTACTCGGGCGAGAATCGGCTAACAGGACGAGCCCTATAGGAGCAGTCACCGAAAAGCACGGATCAACGCGACCCGGCACTTTTCGTTAGGGTGGCGCTAAGGCTGCCTGCGAGAGTGACGGCTCGAATTCGAACCGGAATTCGCGTTGGAGTTTGGAGTTCCCGTTGGAATTCTCGAGCAGGTTGCCGAGTTAGATAAATACAGAAGCTCTTAGAAAAACGTTTGAGGAGAACAAGATGAGCAACCTAGAAGGTCGCACCGTACTAGTCCTGGCAACCGACGGATTTGAGGATTCCGAATTAACTAGCCCGGTTGAAGCGGTTAAGGAAGCTGGCGCCACAGTGCATATTGTTTCCACCGAAGCGGGAACGATTGCAGGCAAAAACGGCACGGAGGTTTCCGTCGATCTGACCTCGGCCGAAGCTGACGCCAGCAACTACGACGCACTTATCCTGCCTGGTGGCACGTCGAACTCGGATCATATCCGCACCGACGAAAACGCCGTCGCCTTGGTTAAAGCTATCAACGAAGCCAATAAGCCAATCGGCGTGATTTGCCACGGCGGATGGATTCTCACCGACGCAGATGCCATCCAAGGAAAGACCTTGACCTCTTACAAGAGCATCAAGACCGACCTCATCAACGCCGGCGCGAAGTGGGTTGATGAAGAAGTAGTCACCGACGCCAACATCATTTCTTCACGGACCCCAGATGACCTCGAGGCATTCAACGCCGCGATCGTGAAGAATTTCGCCTAAAAGATGTTCGCGTAAGTCGCGAGTTTGCTGGCGACGAATTACGGCGGTTCGTCGGCCGCAGATCCTTCGTCCAACTGCTGCGGAGCTTCCTGCTTCCGCAGCTTTTTCAATACTCTGCCACGCTTGGTCGGCAGCAGCCACGATTCTGGATGTTCACCCACCCGCGGGCGTTGCAGCGGATCGCGGTGAGCCGGTGGTACCCAGGCAACTCGCGCCCCGCTAGTACCATCTTCTGTAGCAGCACCACCTTCAGCAATACTGTCTGCAACAACCTCATCTTTCCGCAGAGTATGCCACCGGTGCGGATTCGAGCGGGAATCATCGACACGACGGTGCATCCGGCGATCAACCAAGGTCAGATTGTCCAGATCTGTCTCCCCACCGTGGCGCCACGCCAAGATATGGTGCACGTCGCACACGGCGGCCGCTCCATAGCCGCCCGGCGCCGAGGTCATCCCCTCTTCCGCAAACAAAGCCAAATACTGATCTAGCGAACCGTGCCGCCGGGAACGCCCGAAGTTAATGGTGCGATTCTCCAGATTCATCGATTGGATGAACAGATTCCGGCAGTCGCACTGCTCCACCAAATCGGATGTCGGCACCGCTACCCCTGCGTCGGTCACACCAAAACCGCGCTTGGCCAGCAGATCATCCAAAGATACTGTCGCCACAATCGTGGTGGTTCCCCGCGCCGGACGCAGCTTTACCGCCCCCGCACTACCAGCTTCCACATTTCCGCGGCCGAACCCGGCGTGAATCGCAGCCTCTAGGGCATCGTGGGCTCGCTGTCCGGCATCGCGTTGATCCTCGCCATCGTCGTCGGCAAGCAAATCACCCGGCCCCCGTGATCAGCAAACAACCGTCGCAGCGTCGCCGCATGCGTAGGCGTGAGCATGCCGGTGAGCTTGCTCATCCCATCGATATTTTGCTTGGCGACGTGCACGAAACGCTTCGCCTGCCGATCTTCATCCGTATAGACCTCGCTGAGACCAAGCTCCAGCATCATGCCGCGAGGCACCTCCGGCAGGTCATCCGGCTGCAACCAGGGCATTTTCGTCGAAAGGAATTGGTCAGTGGCATCGGCGATCGTCTGGTGATGCTCGCTTGGCAACCTCTTAATCGCCCGGTGCAATGCAGCAACAGCATCACCACCGATGAAGCCAGACCGCACGTACTTCGACACCTGCGGCATCATGAGGTTCGTAGCCTGCGTCACCTCTTCCTCACCCAGCGCGTCCCCAGCGCACGCCGCATCCCCAGCACACGCCGGATCCGCACTATTCGCCTGCTGCGATTGCGCCAAACACTCAGTCACCCGCAACCGGTTGCGCGCCTCACCACGGGTGATGTGGAGCAGCTCCGCCACATAGGCGGGACGAATCTGAGCCCCACGCGGCAGATCTGCGTCGTGAGCTTCGAAAAATTCCGCATCCACCTGCGTCAACTGCTTACGGACCGATTCGAGCCGCAGGTAATTACGCTCGCGCACCTCCGGCGCACACTGCTCCCACCCGTCAATCACCAACGGCATCAGCTGCTCGAGCGCCTTGCACGCCAGCGTGATCCGTTCCTCGGCGCCCGTCTCTGATTCCTCACCGATGCCCAGAACCTCGCGAATCAGACCGGCATCACCGAAGGAGAAAAGCTGACGACGAGAAGCAGCGTCGTCACCGACCTCCAGCAGCGCCTGCAGCATCGCCGACGCCCCCGGAGCTTCCACTGCCACCGCGGCTTCTGGGTTGCTTCTCATGACTTCCCTCCCCTCTAGATACATAAGTCAGAATAGACAACCCCGCGGATCAAACTTTTCGCGGATTAGCACAAATTTTCGAACCAGGCGGGGATGCGAAAAAAAATCCCAACCTCCCGACCTCCAAACCTCCCAACCTCCCCACTCCCCACAGCTCCACGCCCCTAGTCCCGCTTCCCCCGCACCACCTCTACCAACCCCAGCAGCGTCTCCGGCAGATCCGTGCTGCCCTGATAAATCAGATAGGACGAGCGCCACGCCGGATGGAATTTCTGCTTGAATTGCCGCAACCCAGTAAATGAATACACCCGATTGCCATACCTATATACCGCGCTAACCAGCTTTTCTTTATTCGGCGAATACCGCTTCGTACCCACGTTCGCCAGCGGCGCCATCCCTAAGTTGAATTCCGCATAGCCTTGCTCCCTCGCCCACTGCATCGTGTTCAAGATGACTAGCAACATTTCTTCGCCCTCGCTTTTCGACGGAGAATGCCGCATCAGATCAATAGAAATTGTGGCCGTCCCAGCAACCGGCATGATGGTGGCGAAAGCAATAATCTCAGCATCACTATTTCGCAGCACTGCTACTGGCGCGCGCTGCACATAATCGTCGTCGAAAGCGCCCAGCGAGTAATGCATCTCGTTGCGCGATCCCAACCACTCATCGGAAATCTCGCGCAACTCCCCAAGCAGCTCAGCCGTAAACGGCGGCTCAATGATTTCGAAGCTCACGCCCTTCTTCTCCGCCGATGCCAACGCCCGCCGCAACGGCTTATTGCTCTTGCCAGCCAGCGAGAAATTTTTCAGATCAACCATCGCGGATTCACCCAGCTTCAAAAACGTAAAACCTTGATCCGCGTACAGCCCCAGATTCTTCGCATCCACCTGGTAAAACGCCACCCGCATCGAGTTTTCGATGGCGAATTCCACAAATTCGTCGATAGCTACTTCGAAGTCATCCCGCTGCCCCGCAGGATCACCCAACACCAACAAGTACTTGCCCTGCGGGCGGTATTGAATCGCAACAGTGCCCGCCTGGTTATAAAACACATTCTTATCCCGCATAAAAAACAAATGCGTGTATTCGTTACCGGGATGCTTCTCAAGAAACTCGGCAAAACGCTCCACCTCGGCGTCATCGACAGGTTCGAATATCAACCGCCGATTCCGCGAAAAAGTAATCACCGCGGTAATTGCGTAAACCGCCACGATGAATACGGCCGTCGTCGGCAGCGCGTAATTTGCCCACGGCTCGGAAATTTCGGAGCGCACCGCAAATGGATCAACCCCGTGCGTGGCGCGGAAAATAGCTGCATACGCGAGCACCACAATCGTCGCCAGCGAGAAATTAATAACAATGTCGCGCCGCTCCGGCATTCGCGCCGGACGGTCGAAAACGCGCCGGCACGCAATCAGCAAACCCCAGACAGCGAGCAAAAGCAGCATCTCTTCGACGTAGTACGCGAAAATCGCGCCCACCGGGAGCACAACCACCGCAACCTGGTACATGCGCCGGCTGCGCTGCAACAATCCGCGCCCTAAAACGATGAGTGCGACGCCGCAAAGTGCCGTCACCACCCGCGACAAATGAAACGCGCTATTTGGCAAAAACGATCCGAAGAACATCGCACGCTGCTCCAACGTTGGTGTCGCCGACGCCACCACCAACGCCAACCCCGCCAGCGCCATATAAATCGCGCAGAACTTCGCCACCGCCGTAGCAACCCAGCTCGGCATCGAGCCTGCCCAATCCACGACCGCAACCACGCACCCCAGCAACCACGGCAGCAGGTAAAAACCCAACCGGAACAGCACCAACACCGCCAAGCCTGACGACGCCGGATACCCAATCGCCGCCAGCAGCGCCAACGCCGTCGCATCAAACGAACCGATACCACCAGGCAAAAACGACAGCACACCTACCCCGGCAGCAATAAAGAACACCGCCGCAATCGCCCACGGATTCACGCCGCCAAAATCGCCCGCGGCAACCGTCAGCGCCACAAACACGAAATACGCGCCAGCAACGGCCCAATCGAAGATCGACGCGCCCAGCACAATGCCGCGCTGCCGGATCGACAAGCTTGAGATCGTCGCCGAGCTAGCCATCGATGCTTCGAGCTTCTTCGTCAACCAAGGGATCGTTACCTTGCCCAATGCGAAATAGACCGGCACATAGAACGCAAAAATGATTACTATCCAGGCCAAACGGCTGGCATGTCCGTCGGCAGCGAAAGAAATCACCAGCAAACTTGGCAGCGTTAGTGCCGACAGCCCCAACAACGTGGAGCCCCACACCGCCATCGAAAGCCGGAACGCTTGCGTAGTTTCCGCACTATTGCGCCTCAGCATCGTCTCGCGGAACTTGATACCCGCCAGCCCTCCGATATTCACGAAGTTATTGAAGGACTGCGCGACGAACGACGTGCGGACAACATCACGCAGCCGGATCGGCAGCGCGAAAAAGCGGGCGAACAGGATGTCGTACACAATGCCAGCACTGAAAGCCACCACGCCGACCGCCAACACCAATACCCGCTGCAACGGGGAAATCGCCGTGAGCTGCTGCTTATACTCGGTGTAATCCAGATTCTTCAGCTGAATGATCACTACCACCGCAACCAGCGCGATCAGCGTGTAAGACAGCACCCGCCGCCAGGGGAACCCGCTGGGGAGCTTGGCGCGCAGGGCTCGCACCAGAGATGATCCGCCGCGAGCTCCCAACGCCCCGCCGCGACTTCCCGGCACCAACCCCCGGTTTTCCGTTACATCTTCCATAATTCAGTAACGTAGCCCCACTTGCTGAGAATCGTTTTCATAAACCCAACTCCCACCTAAGGATTTACCAAGAAAACCGTTAAACCCAGCCGTAATTTGCGTCACACCAGGACGCGCCTGCATGCACCTGCAAACACCAGGACGCACACACCCACGCCCCTTACACCCCACACCCCTTACACCCCACACCATTGGATTAGAGAAACCTAACTTCTAATCCGCTAATCCTGCTACACTTCAAAATCATTTCCAGCTCCCTGTGCCCCAATCAGACACAGACTCCGAAAAAGGACTGCCTGGCATCATGCAACCTAAATCACGCCGAGCAACTACATTCCAGGTGCTCAAGCTAGTTTTCCTCGGCCTGCTAGCGATTTCACTGGTGAAGATCGCTTTCTTCCCGAATCAGGAAGACACCACAGACATCGCAGGTACCGGCAACTTCATCACGCCGACGGTGGTGGCGTCGAAAGGCACGATCGACAACACCCTGGAGCTCACCGGCACCATCGTGCGCAACGAACCAACCACGGTTAAAGCCACCGCCGGCGGCGAAATCGTCTGGGTCTATGCCAATTCCGGCGACTACGTGGGGTACGGCCAGCCGATCTTGCAGGTCAAGCGTGTGTCTTACGTCGATTCCGCAGGGCAGACGGTTTCTGATCCAGCAGCAGCTGGCGACGATGCAAGTATTACTGTCCAAACGGCCTATGCCAATATCACCGCGACAAATTCGGGCACAATTAACTGGGATATTGTGCCAGGTCAGCAGATCGAAGTGGGCCAACCCGTGGGCTCGATCTCCCCTGCCAGCTTCCACGCCGTCGCTTCGATCAAGCCCAGCCAGCTTTATGCAATCGGCGAGAACCCACAATCCGCCAAGGTAGAAATCAAGGACGGCCCTGCACCCTTCCTTTGCGATGCGGTGAAAGTGGAATCCGGCTCTGGCGCTCCAACCGCATCAGGCTCTGGCTCCACCGAATCCACCAGCAACACACCATCCACCGGTTCCGCCTCCCCACAGATTCGCTGCGATATTCCTGCTGATCAAACTGTTTTCGATGGCCTCCCAGCCGTAATTAAGATCGGCGGCCAGACCAACGAAGATGTCCTAACCGTCCCCGTCACCGCTGTTGAAGGCCGCTACCGCGAGGGCATCGTCTACGTTCCAAACCCGGACGATCCGCAGGCCGCGCCCCGCAAGCAGAAGGTGCAGTTGGGTGTCACCGACGGCATGTACATCGAAATCAAAGGTGGCCTCCAGGAAGGCGACGAAGTTTTGCAGTTCGTGCCCGTGCGCAAAAACCAGCCGGGTACTGGTGGGCCCGATGATGGTGTAGCTAACGACGCCGATCTTCCGAACGATGGCGAAAACTAGGGTCGTGCCATGTTGCGTTTACATGATGTGACCCGCACGTTCCATCAACCTGACGGAACGGATCTGCCCATTTTGCAGGGCGTCGATTTCGAGGTGGAACGCGGCGAGCATGTTGCGATCATCGGGCAGTCGGGTTCGGGGAAATCGACGCTGCTAAATATCGTCGGGATGTTGGATCTGCCCGATACCGGCACCTATCACTTCGGCGATATTGACGTCGCTTCGCTTTCCGAGGGCCAGCGGGCAAAACTGCGCGGGGATAGTTTCGGCTTCGTGTTTCAGCAATTCAATCTGTTCCCTTCCAGGACAGCGCTGAACAACGTTGAAGTGCCACTGTTGTACGATTCGGGGTCCGGATTCTGGCGCCGTCGTAAGCTAGCTGCGGAAATGCTGCAGCGCGTTGGTCTCGAGGATCGAATGCACGCCCCACCTGCGCAATTATCCGGTGGTGAACAGCAGCGCGTCGCGATCGCGCGGGCACTGGTGCGCCGGCCTGCTGTAATTCTGGCGGACGAGCCCACCGGCGCGCTGGACATCAACACCGGCGAGATTGTGATGGATCTGCTGGAGGAAGTTGCCCACGAGGAAAATGCCGCGTTGGTGCTGATCACCCACGATCTCGAGGTGGCATCGCGCGCCGACCGAATCGTGGAAATGCGCGACGGCCAGATTCACGAAGATGTGAAGCTCGGCGATTTGAACTATATCGGCACCTCTCACGCCCACGACGACGAAGCCGAGGCCAGCGATGCGAAATAAAAACGAGCAGCAAGATCGGCCGGAACAGCAGCAGCCTTCCCCACTCCAGGATGAAACCCTTCTGCAAAAGATGACTCCATACATCGGGGCCATCGCCGACGCCTGGGAAGAGCTGCGCATTAATAAAGGCCGCGTGATGCTCTCGCTAGTAGGCGTGGCCGCAGCGGTGTGGGCGATGGCGACGGTGATTGCACTCGGCGACATTATGTCGTCTTCGCAGCTGCAGCTCGATTCGCAGTACTCCGGCGTGCCCGGAACCGTGCGCCTGAGTGCCAGCGGACAAGGTGCGAGCGACGAAAGCTACGAAACAACTTATGGCAGCGCCTCAGGTAGCACCTCAGATAGCTCCTCTGGCAGCACCGTCACCGAGTTCAACCCCGACGGCAGCATCCGCGACGATTTCGGCGCCGCTGCCCTGCGTACTGTCGATACTGTCGATGCCACCCTGTGGACGCGCGAACGCACCACCAGTGCCGGTCTCCAGGCTCCGGGCGTAGGCAACGTTCAGGATTTCTCTGGCTTCGACGGGGTGCCTCTCGACGACACCTACACCGGCGACGCCTACGCCGACACCACCTTCTCTGACTCCGGTTTCTCCGACTCCGGATTCTCCGACTCCGGCATCTCTGAAGATGACTTCGCCATGAACATCCCCGGCGGCTCCGGTGCCACTTCGGTGGAACTACTTGGCGTCGATCCGGGGTGGATGGAGATCTACCAAAAGCGCGTCATCGACGGCCGCGAGCTCAATGCTGACGACGGAAACAAGCTAATGAATCCCGTCATGATCAACGAAAAACTCTACGAGCTTCTCGGCAATCCTGACGTGAAAACCTACCCACAATTCTGGCTTGCCGATTCGCCGAATGTTCAGTTCACCGTCGTTGGCGTATTAAAGGGCCTGGGCACCTGGGATGGGCCGCAAGCGGTGATGCCCTACGAAACCTTCGTCAATGCTCTGCCGCCGGGGCTAACTTCGCAGCAAGCAAGCCTCACCGTGGCCACCCCATACGAGACCGCCAGCAAAAACCAGGATGTGCTCGTATCAATCCTGCAAGCAGAACTCGGCGAATCGTGGTCGGTCAACGGCATGTTCTCGGAAAAAGACCAGTTCGGCGCCGAATCCTTCAATTCGGTGATGACCAAGGTGGTCGCTGCCATCGGTGGCATCGTGATCGCGCTTGGCGCCCTCGGCCTGCTCACCGTTTCAATCGTGACGATCCGTCACCGCGTCCGCGAAATCGGCATTCGCCGCGCGATGGGAGCTTCCGTGCACCGCGTGTTCATTTCGGTGTTCATGGAATCCGTTGTGGCCACCACAGTTGCGGGTGTGATTGGCGTAATCCTGTCGATTTTCACCATCAAGTTCCTACCAATCGAGGACATGTTTTCCATGCCTCTTCCGCCTGGCGACGTCGCTTATCCGTTTACCGCAGCACTCATCGGCGTGCTTATTGCCGCGGGGGTCGGTGCGCTGGCGGGGATCATCCCGGCTTCCATCGCTGTGAAAGTCACGCCTATCGACGCGATCCGGTTCTAGCTCTAGTTCGAACTACTCCCCTTTGTGCCGGAAGTACATCGCCAGCAGCCCGCCCGAGATACCGTGCCACACGCTAAATAGTGCAGCCGGGATCGCTGCCACTGGATCGAAGTTCTGCGAAGCAAGCGTGGCTGCCAAACCAGAATTTTGCATCCCCACTTCCACGGCTGTGGTGCGCGCAGCTTGCTCGGGCTGTCCGAAGCCTTTCGCCGTCGCATAGCCTAATGCGTAGCCTGCAAGATTATGGATGATCACCGCGAAGATGATCACGATGCCGGCTTTGAACATTTTGTCTGCGGAGTTTGCCACCACGGCCGTTAGCACGATTGCGATACCTAGGGTGCTGATCCACGGCAGAATCGGCAGCATTTTTGTTACCAGGTTGTTGGCCACCAAACGGATCACCAAACCACCGATCACTGGCAGCAGCACCATCTGCACGATAGATACCGCCATCGACGAAGCCGAGATCGGCAAGTAAGCACCGGCGAGCCACAGCGTCAAAATCGGGGTGAAGATCGGGGCCAGCAACGTGGAGATCGATGTCATCGTCACCGACAACGCCACATCGCCCTTAGCCAAATAAGCAATCACGTTCGAAGAGGTGCCACCCGGCGCGCAACCTACCAGCACCAAACCAACCGCAATTTCCGGCGGCAGGCGGAACACCCACGCCAAGGTAATTGCGAGCAGCGGCATGATCACAAACTGCGCCACTACACCGATTAGCACCGGGACCGGGCGCTTAACCACCAAGCTAAAGTCCGGCACCGTGAGCGTCAAGCCCATACCGAACATAACCACACCCAAGGCAAGCGGCACCCACTGCGCGGTAGGAGCAATCTGATCCGGAAATAGCATGCCCACTGCGAAACCCACCAACATGAACACTGGGAAAGCTACCACTGCTACGCGGGCAGAGCGCTCTTCCTGCTTCGTAGGCTGCGTGGGCTGAGCAGGCTCCGTTGGCTGAGCAGGCTGCGTGGACTGCGTAGCTTCCGTCTGCACCGCTTTGTCTTGATCTAGGTTACGCATGGAGAACACTGTATAGCCTTAGTAGTGAAATTAGGTAGTTATCATCAGATTCGGGCGGACATACCGCTTTGTTCGGCCTGAGTCATAATCCGCCGGCAAATGTGATCTTCTGCGTAGGGTGGGATGCATGATCCTCTTCGATGCGGTCACCAAAACTTTCCCGGCAGCGGGCAACACGGTCAGCGTTGCTGTCAAGAATTTCTCGCTGACGATCCCTTCGCAAACCACGGTGTGCTTCGTGGGATCGTCGGGATGTGGCAAGACCACACTGCTGCGCATGGTCAACCGCATGGTCGATCCCACCTCGGGTGCGATCTTTATTGACGATCTCAACGTGATGGATGCCGATCCAGTACAGCTGCGTCGCTCTATCGGCTATGTGCTGCAAAACGGTGGCCTATTTCCCCACCGCACCATCGAGGACAACGTCGCCGAGGTTTTAGTACTCAATGGGGCCAAGCGCAGCGATGCTCGTCGTCAAGTTCCTGAACTACTCGAGCGTGTAGGTCTCGATGCAAATCTACGGCGCCGCTATCCGGCACAGCTTTCCGGCGGCCAGCAACAGCGCGTCGGGGTGGCACGAGCGATTGCTACGGATCCCAATATTTTGCTGATGGATGAGCCCTTCGGCGCGGTGGATCCGATCGTGCGCCGCGAGCTGCAAGACGAGCTCATCCAAATGAAGCAGGAACTCGGCAAAACTACCATCTTCATTACCCACGACGTCCAGGAGGCGCTGCGCATCGGTGACTACGTCGTGGTTCTGGAGAAGGGCGCCGAGATCGCGCAAAAGGGCACGCCGGCCGAGGTCGCTGGGAATCCGAAGTCGGAGTTCGTCCGCAAATTCCTGGGCACGTCTGCTTCGGAACGTCCACTTCACGTGCGCGACGTCGACGGGCAGCAGATCGCTTACGACGAGTACGGCGTGCCCGTCGGCAATATCGGGAGCGTTACCCCTGGCATCGGGGGCGAGCCCTCATGAGCTGGCCAATCAACAACTTTTCCTACGTAGCGGATCTAGCCTGGCAGCACCTCGCCCTCAGCGTTCCCGCAATCATCCTGAGCGTTTTAATCGCAATACCCATCGGCCGCTACGCATTTCAATATCCGCGCATCGGCGGACCGCTGCTTTCTGCGACTACGTTGCTCTACGCCATCCCGGCGCTGCCGCTGCTCATTCTGGTGCCGTTTATCGTGGGCACCGAATTGCGCTCCCCGGCAACCATGATCATCGCCCTGACGATCTACGGCGTCGCATTGATGGTGCGCACCTCCGCGGATGCCTTTTCCTCCATCGATCCCGCCACCCGCGACGCCGCGATCGCCGTCGGTAATTCGCCACGCAGCTTGCTGTGGAAGGTTGATCTTCCGCTGGCGATTCCGGTGCTGGTATCTGGGGTGCGTGTAGTCACCGTTTCCACCCTCGCGCTGGTCACCATCGGCGCCCTGATCGGCATTCCTTCGCTGGGTTCGCTGCTTACCGACGGCTTCCAGCGCAACATCCCCGCCGAAGTGCTTACCGGCATCGCGGCTACCATGATTCTTGCTTTGCTTCTCGACGGTATTGTGCTTGCAATCGGCAAGCTGCTCACGCCGTGGACGTGGCGCCGGCCCAGGCAGGAGGCCTAACTGATGCTTAGCGACATTTGGACTTTCCTGACCTCCCAAAGCGACATCTGGCTGCGCATCGCAGAGCACCTCTGGATTTCGTTTATCTCTGTGGTCATCGCTGCAGCGATTGCGCTGCCCGTGGGGTTATTTATTGGTCATATTCGCCGCGGCTCGGCTGTATTAGGCGCTTTAACCGGCGCCGCGCGCGCCCTGCCGACGCTCGGTTTGCTCACTCTTTTCGGCCTCGCACTTGGCATCGGACTCCGCGCTCCGATCTTGGCACTGGTCATTCTGGCAATTCCATCTCTGCTTGCCGGCGCTTATAGTTCCGTAGAAGCAATGCCACGACGCATCCGGGATGCCGCACGAGCCATCGGCATGACCGAGTCACAAATCATGTGGCGCGTGGAGCTCCCCCTCGCCGCACCGGTTATTGTTGGCGCCATTCGTGCCGCCACGCTACAGGTGATCGCGACGGCAACGCTCGCTGCATATATCACCGACTACGGGCTCGGACGCTACCTCTTTACCGGACTGAAAACCCGCGATTACCCCCAGATGCTCGCCGGCGCGCTGCTGGTAATCGCACTGGCCATTGCCTGTGAACTGGTCTTGGGCAAACTACAAAAAGTCGCCGCCTATAAAGCAGCACCCGACGGCGCCGTCGAAGAAGCTGGCTCCCAGGAAGCGCTATCCACAGAGGCACTAGCCACAGAAGCCACCGCCGCAACGGCCCTTGACGACACTGCCCCACGCCCGGGCACCAAGCAACGCCAAGAACGTTGGCGCGCAGCTCTGCCGCTACTGGCTGGTGTTGGCGTGATTATCGCTGTCATCGTCACGTTCCGTGCCGGCATATTCACCGGCATTTCGGATGAGGTGGCTGAAGATCGACCGGTCGTCGTCGGCAGCCAAGACTATTACTCCAACGAGATCATCGCCGAAATTTACGCGCAAGGCCTCGAACATGCCGGCATCGACGTGCGCCGCGATTTCCGCATCGGGCAACGCGAGGTTTATATGCCCGAACTCGCCGATGGGAAGATCGACGTTTTCCCCGAGTATTCCGGCAACCTCGCGCAGTATCTCGGTGGCGGCGACGTGGAAAATTCCTCACCCGAGTCCGTATACAACGAATTGCAACAGCTCCTGCCGCCAGGGTTGCGCGCCTTGCCCCCAGCACCTGCGACCGATCAGGATTCCTTCGTGGTAACCCGCGCCATGGCCGATGAGTACGGCCTGCACACCATCGCCGATCTGCGCAAGATCCCCGGGGTGGCACGCCTGGGGGCAAATTCGGAGCTCGCCCAGCGCCCCTATGGCCCCGATGGCATCCGCGAGGTCTACCGGGCGGAAACACGCCTCGTACCTATCGAGGATTCGGGCGGCCCGCTGACCGTACGGGCACTGCGGGCGGGCTCCATTGACGTCGCCGACATCTACTCCGCCGACCCAGTGCTGGCTAGCGACGAATTTGTTATCCTCGAAGATCCCGCGTTCCTGCTCACACCCTCCCAGGTCACGCCAATTGTCAGCGATCGCACTTCAGCCGAAGTTGCCGCGGTGCTGAAGAAAATTTCTCAGCAACTCACCGCCGAAGACTTGCGCGACTTAAATTCACAATCCGCTAACGACGAATTAGCTGCCCCAACCATCGCTTCAAGATGGCTGGCGGAGAAGAACCTGGATTAATACTCGGCGTTATTTATGCCAGGGTTTAATCATCCCCGGGTTCACTCATCCCAGGACTCGAGCTCTTCGTTCTCCCAGCGGCCATAGGCGCTATTTGGGAAAACAATCCACTCCGTGCCTAGCTTGTCGCTGTTTTCGTCGACAAGCTCACGCTGCTTTGCGACGTCATTCTTATGCGTTGCGAAGTCTTCGTCGAAATCGTGCAACGTGTCTCCCAGCAACATCACTACGGTGTGATCCTGCTCCACCTTCTCGCGGCGCTCCTGCTTGTCCGGGCCGAGCAGCAGCACGTTATCGTCGCTGACCTGCGGGAAGTTCAGCTCCTTGAGGGTTGCGACGGTGTCCTCGAAGTTTTCCTCGGTGCGATCGGAGATGTAGAAGATGTCGACGCCCAGCTCATCGGCTTTTTCGAAGAACTCCAGCGCACCCGGAATCACCGTGGGGTGGCCTTCCTGCTCCCACTTACCCCAGGTATCCCACGTGGAATACTGCTGGCACTTTTCCATATCGCGCACCATCATCGGGGTGTTATCGATCGCGGTTTCATCCAAATCGGTGACGATCGCGAGATCTTTACCGCGGGCAGCGGCGATCTTGTCTTCTTCGTGCTGCTCAACGATTTCTTCCAAGCGCTGCGTGGCAAAGCGGTAGGTCTGCTCTTGCAGCGCACGGATCTCCGCCGACTGCTGCTGATACTTCAAGCCCATTTCATACCGATGGGCGTCGGCACAATCTGCGGATTCGGAAGCACGAGGCGTGGCGGAGGTAGCCGTCGTGGTCAGCGCGCTGGAGGTGCTGGAGCTTGTACTGGTTGTGGCGCTGGTTGTTGTTGTGGCGTCGGCTGCGGTGGTTACTTCGGTACCATCACCGCTGCCACATGCGGTCAGTGCGAGCCCGGCCGTACCGAGGGCAAGTAAAGAAAGAGGCGTGCGAAATCGAGTCATAGTCTCCAGCGTCTCATGATCCGCACGCCAACACTAGCGTTTCTAGGAGGTTTACCTCACCGTTTATAGCGCCTTCTGGTGCTTTTACAGTTTTGGCCTAGTTGTTTGCCCTAGTCCCCATCGGTGCTGAGCGCTGCAACGAACGCTTCCTGCGGCACCGAAACCGAGCCAATGTTCTTCATGCGCTTCTTACCGGCCTTCTGCTTTTCCAGCAGCTTGCGCTTACGCGAAATATCGCCACCGTAGCACTTGGCCAGCACGTCTTTGCGCAGGGCACGGATGTTCTCGCGCGCGATGATCTTGCTGCCAATAGCCGCCTGCACAGGTACTTCGAACTGCTGACGCGGGATCAGCTCACGCAGCTTCTTCGTCATCTTGTTGCCGTACCACTGCGCATTATCGCGGTGCACAATCGCCGAGAACGCGTCCACCGGTTCGCCCTGCAACAGGATGTCTACCTTGACCAGATCTGCCAGCTGTTCGCCTGCTTCTTCGTAGTTCAGCGAAGCATAACCCTTAGTACGAGACTTCAACATGTCGAAGAAGTCGAAGATAATCTCGCCTAATGGCATCTTGTAGCGCAACTCCACGCGATCTTCGGACAGATAATCCATGCCACCCATCTGTCCGCGCTTCTGCTGGCACAGCTCCATGGTGGGGCCTACAAAATCGCTTGGGACGATGATGGTGCACTTCACCACTGGCTCGTAGACCTCGCGCAGCTTGCCACCTGGCCAGTCCGAAGGGTTATGCACCTCTACCCGGGTGCCGTCTTCAGTTACCACGTGATACACCACGTTTGGTGCCGTCGAAATTAGGTCGAGGTCGAACTCCCGCTCCAAGCGCGCACGGGTGATCTCCATGTGCAACAGACCAAGGAAACCACCGCGGAAGCCGAAGCCCAATGCCACGGAGGTCTCGGGCTCGAACGTCAGGGATGCGTCGTTAAGCTGCAATTTTTCCAAAGCGTCGCGCAAATCTGGATAATCTGCCTGCGAAATAGGAAACAGCCCAGAGTAGACCATTGGCTTCGGATCTTCGTAGCCTTCCAGCGGCTCCGATGCCGGGTTCTTGTGCAACGTGACGGTATCGCCCACCTTGGACTGGCGCACATCCTTCACGCCGGTAATCAGGTAGCCCACCTCGCCGACGCTTAAGCCCTCACACTTCTGCGGCTGCGGCGAGACAATGCCAATCTCCAGCAGCTCATGCTTCGCGCCGGTGGACATCATCTGAATCATGTCGCGCGGCTGCAGCTTGCCATCAACCACACGAATGTAGGTGACCACGCCGCGGTAAGTGTCGTAGACCGAGTCGAAGATCATCGCACGCGGCGATGCATCCGCATCGCCTTCCGGCGCAGGTACCAACTCGCAGACGCGATCCAAAAGCTCAGCCACGCCCTCGCCAGTTTTGCCAGAAACGCGCAGTACTTCCTCCGGCTCGCAGCCAATAATGTGCGCCAGTTCCTCGGAATACTTTTCTGGATCCGCCGCCGGGAGGTCGATCTTGTTCAGCACAGGAATGATCTCGAGATCGTTTTCCATAGCCAAGTACAGATTGGCAAGCGTCTGTGCCTCGATGCCTTGGGCTGCGTCGACAAGCAAAATCGCACCCTCACACGCCTCTAACGCACGGGAGACTTCGTAGGTGAAGTCCACGTGTCCCGGCGTATCAATCAGGTGCAGGACAATTTCCTCGCCCGCGTGCGCACCGCTCTTAGGCACCCACGGCAAGCGCACATTCTGCGCCTTAATCGTGATGCCACGTTCGCGCTCAATATCCATATTGTCCAGATACTGATCGCGCATATCCCGATCATCAACCACACCGGACAGCTGCAAAATGCGGTCTGCCAACGTCGACTTACCATGATCGATGTGAGCAATAATGCAGAAATTACGAATCCGCTTCGGATCCGTGAACGTCTGCGCCGCAAAATTCTTAGCCACTAGAAAAATCTCTCCAAAAGTTTTACATCGAAGTGAGCATCGGTGCTGGGCATCGGGGTACCACTAGCTGAACGGTATCTTACCGGCTGTAACAAGTTGCCGGCCAAACCAGGCGGGCGGGGTGGTTCGGGCGGCGATGCGGGGCGAGGGATGTGGGGCGAGCAATTTGGCGCGTGCGATGCGGGCAAAGCGAACCGCACGCCCGAACCATCCCTGCCAGAACCGGTAAAGTAGCCACCGTGAGACAGACTCCCGACGGCACCCGCACCCCAGGCCGTCCCAGCCTGCGCCACCGCACCCAAGCGTGGCTGAAGAAGATGATCATCGCCGCCACCGATAGGTTCCGCGGCAAAGACACCCTAGACATCGGATTGCAGGCATTAAACGAGCAGCTGGGGCTGCAAGGAAGCACCACCGGCACAGCACTAGAAGATCGCGACCCCGCCACCATCGCACTTCCGGCTGCCGACGTTTCACAAGCTATTGTCTACGCCCCAGACATGGATGGCCAGACTGATCCCGGCGAAGTCGTGTGGGTACCGGTGCAGCTGGATCCGGCGTCGCAACTGCGCGAACGAGCCGTGGTGGTACTCGGCCGCCGCGACCACACGCTATTGTGCGCACTGATTTCTACGCATGAAAGCCACGCCGGCGATCCGAACTGGGTTTTTATCGGCGTAGGCGCCTGGGATCGCGAAGGCAGGGCGTCGTGGGCGCGCGTCGATCGCGTACTGCTGGTACCGGAATCTGGCATCCGACGCTCCGGCGCAATGATGCCCCGACGACGTTTCGACCGCATCGCACACAAACTACGCTCCGATTATCAGTGGAGCTAGCTACCACACCAACGCTTGAGCTACCACCCGCATCCCGGAGTCTGCTAAACTCCACCAAGTTGTCTTCAACATGATTGCTTCTGGATGCCGATCAGGACCTTGGGTTCGGCACCTCTGGAAGACACGGCTGCTGCAGCCTTAATAATCTGCAGGATCAGTTGCAGACATAGACATACTCGACACTTTTAGAGAAACAAGAGGGATTACCGATGGCAAACATCAAGTCTCAGCAGAAGCGCGTAAAGACCAACGAGAAGGCTCGCCTGCGCAACAAGTCGATTCGCTCTGCAGTACGCACCGAGATCCGTAAGTTCCACGAAGCTGTGGAATCCGGCGACAAGGCTAAGGCAGAAGCTCAGCTGCGCGTTGCTTCCCGCAAGCTGGACAAGTCCGTAACCAAGGGTGTTTTCCACCGCAACGCTGCCGCCAACAAGAAGTCCGGTATGGCTCAGGCGTTCAACAAGATGGAAGGCTAATTCCAGATTCTCTGGATGCTCCGGGATCGTTCACAATCCCAGACTTTCTAGCTTTTTCTTCAACCCGCAGCTTTGGCACCGCCTAAGGCTGCGGGTTTTTCATGCTTGGCGTCCTACACCCCTGCCCGATGTGATCGATGCGCCAAGCGTGCGATCTCTAACACCGACTTTTCAATCACGTACTCCGGGCTCCGCGAGCCGCCTTTAACCGCATGCTCCAACCGGGCAGCGATAACTTCAGCGCGCGCAATGCAATCCGTCGACCAGCGCCGCGCCACCCGTAGCGTCTTTTCCAGCTTCCACGGTGGCATCCCGTAGGTCGCCGCATCACGACGTGCATTAACTCCCCGAGCCGCATGGAGCTTGGCGACGTCACCCACCGTCGTGGTCACCGCAGATGCCAACAGCACCGGTGGCACCCCCACCTGCAACGCCCGGCGCGTTTTGGCCAGCGCCTGAGCAGCATTTCCCGATAGTGCTAATTCAGCAATATCGAAGCCCGAAACCTCAGCCGTATTGCCGTAATACGTGCGAACTGCTTCGGGGGTTACGTCGCCAGCAGTATCAGCTGCAAGCTGAGAGATCGCCGTTGCCAGCTCGCGCAAATCCGAGCCCACCGCATCTAATACGGTTTCTACCACTTGACGCGAAGGACTAACCCCGTGGCTGCGGAACTCATTGCGCACGAATTCTGGTAACTCACCGCGACGCAAGGAATTTGCATCGAATTGCACCGCACCCAGTTGGCGCAGCTGGGCGACGAGCTTCTTCTGTCGCCCCTCGCCCGAATGCTGCAGAATCAACGTCACTCCCGGAGCGGGATCTTTCACGGCATCGACAATTAATTCCGCCGGTTCCTTACCCGCATCCGCAACATCGGTAATAACAACAATTCGATCTTCCCCAAACAGCGACGGCGATAACAGCTCAATGACTTCACTCGGAGTGATGTCCCCGCCACGGATGGTGCTAACCGGGATCGCCCGGCCGTGCGGATCGGATTCCGTCGCCGCGCCCCGTCGCACAGCTTGAATGACAGATAGCCGAGCACGATCGATCAACAAGGGCTCTTTGCCCACGATCAAATTCACGGCAGCAACGCCCGCTGAATTATCGACCATACCCTCTGCCTTCCACATCAGATCGTGCATCAAATTGTGCATCGAGTTGCACATCAACCTGCCTTGGCTGCCATAAAAACCACGGCGGATGATCCTTTTCTACCCATACCCTACCGGCGCCGGCGGACAGTTCAGCGCCATCTGCCGGCACAGGCGGATACCACGCGTGGATACCGTGCTGATTAGGACACCACACCTGAATTCCACTTGGCGTTCGGGCAATAGGTCGCACCCGTTCCGAGCAGCTGAGAGACAAGATTATTCTCTGCTGATCTGGTTTCTGCTGATCGGGTTCCTGCTGATGCTGTTTCCCGCGATTCTGGCCTGCGACACTCAGCGCTTCTTCTAGATCGCTTACGACGAAGAAGTCAGCAGATTCACTATCCCGCTGCCGATTCCCTACACCCTCTGGTGTTACGAGAACGAGCTGCTGGTGTGGCTCATTCGCCGCTGGCTGCACTTGATCCGGGGATGTAACTCCCAACGCTTTCTGGCAATATCGGTCAGCTTTCGGACACACCGCCACCGCCCACCCCGGTGGCGCTCGGGAGACATCCCATCCAAGAGCAGCCCCTGAAACCATCGCTGCAGCAATACCTCCGATTGCGGCAACAGCGGCAGTTACCGCAACGGTGGGAAATAGCCACGCCAACCAGACCACCACCCCAGCCAGCAATATCACTAACACAGCGTCCAGCCCGGTGACGTCATTTGCAGCAAACGGCACCCGCGTCGCGGAGCTTCCCACGCGATACACCCACCAAGCTCCTGGAGCAGCTAGCCAGACGCAAACGTCCACCAGCCACATCACCGGTAGCGCGGGAGCCAGTACCCCAACTGCAGCAACTAAAGCCCCCAATGAGCCAAAAATTGTTACCGGTGGCACTGCTGGCGCTGCCAAGAAATTCGCAATAAATGAAATATGACTGACTCGTCCAGCAACCAACGCCAAGATCGGCAAAGTTGCCACGTGCGCCACCATTGCCACCGCCACCGCCCGCAACAGCGGCGCCGGTGCCGACGCTAACCAAGCAACCGCGGCTAATCGACGCGCCACCGGCTCTGCCACCAAGACCAGCCCTGCAGTTGCAGCTACCGATAAGGCAAACCCCACCGATGCTGCCAAATCCGGCACGGCAATGAGCAACACCACAATTGTTCCTAGCAACGCTGGGATCGCATGATTTCGACTGCCACCAACAATCGCCAACAATGCCACTATGCCGGTGCAAAGAGCACGCAATACCGATGGTTCGGTTCCAACCAAAGCCACAAAACCCGCCAACGCTACCGCCGTACATCCCACACGCCAGCGCGGCCCCAACCGCCGCACTAACACCAACACCGCGGACGCAATCAACGTAAAGTTCGCACCGGACACAGCGGATAAATGTGCCAACCCCGAGTCGGTCATCATGGCAGCATCCTGTGGGGTAAAGCCACGTTCGTCGCCAAGCGTCATCGCCGGTATCAGCCGATTTGCGCCGTCAAACGTTTGCAAAGCTCGATCACGCAGCAACTGCCGGATGTGCGCCACTCGACCGATGGCTGGCTGAACCTCATCAATACGATGCAAGTGCACTACATAACCCGAAATTGCGGGTCGCTGATCTCTCGGAAGTTTTGCAGTAATGCTAGCGACGATTGTGGCGCCGCGATCGAACTCCAAGAGCTTCTGATCAGCAAAAACGAGCACCCTTCCAGGCAACTGTGGCACGCGCGCCTGCACAAAGCTGCCATATTCTGTGGCCTTCGGAGCAGTGGTCAGCATCAGTTCCACCTTCGTGCGCTGTTCTAGCTGCTGAGTCAATGGATGCTGGCTTACCTGGATCTTCGCCAGCGCAACATGAGTTAAAGCCACGGCAAATAGCACCGCTGCTAAGACGAAGGCTGCCCACAATGATTCCCGTTCTTGGTCGCTGGAGATTGTTCGCAAGCCGCTAAGCCCTCGCCAATGCTGCCACCAAAACCAGCCACCCAGTACAGCAACGGTTCCACCAAGGAGCACACACCCATAAACCACATTGCCCAGCGCAATCAGAGTGCCCACCCAGGTAAGCACCGCTGCGGGCAATAGTCGCAAATCCAGCCAACTGCGCGCCCTGGGTGGCGCGTGATTTACCTCTTCGCCTCGGCCGCCACCCCGCTCACCATCCAGACTAGACCCCGCCCCACTCCGATCAACCACCTGCCTAGACCACAACTTCATCGCGGATACCTGCAAGCTTCGCCGGACCAATCCCCGGCACATCTACCAATTGATCCACACTAGAAAACGGCCCTTGGGTTTCCCGATGCGACACAATCTTCTTCGCAGTCGCCGGCCCAATTCCTGGCAGCGTTTCTAGTTCAGCAACCGAAGCAGTGTTGATATCGACCTTTCCCCCACCAGATTTCGCCTGATCACCCGGCGCGCCCGCAGTTCCCGCCGAATCAGATCCCTCACCGGCGCCGCCACCTCCCCCACAAGCGGCTACTGGCTCTGTACCTACAACCAGCTGCTGCCCATCTTCCAACTTCGCCGCCAGGTTCACACTGGCCGGATTGGCTTCTGGCAACATCCCACCAGCTAGCGCAATCGCATCAGCCACGCGTGCGTCGCCGGCAACAGTCACCACCCCCGGATGAACCACTAGCCCCACTACCGACACCACAATTTCGGCAGGCGCTTCCGCTTCCGGTCCTTTCTCGTCGATAGGCACCGGGAGCACACTAACAGAATCGCCAGTCAACGAACTAGACGCAGGCGCAGAAACCGTCGTCAGCTCTGGAATCGCAACCTGCTGCGAGCGTTGCCACCAACTAAATACCACCGCACCAACCACCACTACCAGCGCAATAATTGCGATATTTCGCACCACTGGCGTGGCAACTTTTGTGGTGCGCCGGGAGAAATCGATCGGGACGTCATCATCCAAATCGATGGGTTCTACCAGCTCCCCGAGCCGCTTTCGTATCGCATCCACACCGCACAGCAAACGCCAATTCGTGCCACCACCGGCGCCCGCATAAGCCCATTTCCTGGCGTGCTGTGGATAACTTCGCTAGCTATCGTCGTCTGTGGAATTCTCGCGCACGTCGCGCTTTTGCACTTCCTCAAGCCCCTGCGCCATACGTTCGGCAGCTTCAATTGCTTTACGGCGATTAGAGCTCCACGTAGGCAACTTCCCTGCCACCGTAATAAACGGGGCACGCGAACCCGACGCCCGGCCATGGACAATGTCGTCCAAACTTGCGTCGTTGAGATCAGTTACCGGATTAATGTCTTCATTGCCGCGACCATGGGAAATAACGCTGAGCGCCACCGCCCCCAGACCTGTGTGTATCACCAAAGCCGGCGCCAAATCCACCACTTTGTAGCGGGTTTGATCTGGCAGGGCGTCGTCTAGGACGGCGAGCAATTCGTCGGCAGCTTCTGCGGCATCGGCGTGCTGAATCAGCACATGAGGCGCCTCTTCGGTAGCGCCAACCTCGGCCAATGCAAGTTCCACCAGCTTTTCGCGCACCTTTGCCTCGGTGCGGCATTTCGCCACCACGGACAGCTGGCCTTCGCGCACGGTAACGATCGGCTTCATCGCCAACACGTCGGACCACATGGCCTGGCCTGCGCTCATACGGCCACCGCGGCGCAACGAGTCGAGCTTCGGCACCGAAAACCACATCGTCGAGTGCGCCAGAGTATCTTCCACAATGGCTTTGCAGCGCTCCAGGTTCGCACCTGCAGCGGCAGCCTTCGCCGCCCGGATCGCTGCGGCACCCAACGCCGCCCCAACACCGGCACCACGGGCAGCAGTATCAATAACCTCCACGCGATCCAGCACGGATGCCGCGGTCTGCGCATTCGACCAAGTTGCCGACAGCCCCTTCGCCACATGAATCGCAATCACACCAGCATCATTGCTGCGCTCCAAGGCGCGCGCGTAGGTGGCACACAATTGCAGCGGCGAAATCGCGGATGTCGAAACCTCGTTATCGGTATTTGTGATCTCCAGGGGAACCACAAAAATGCCGTTCTTCTCGGCCACCGCAGGTTCCAGGCACGCGGAGTCGTCCACCACTACCTGCACCCGACCTCGCTTACGAAGAGACGGGCTTACGACGTGATTCTTGCTCGAACTAGCGCTATTTCTTGTACTCGTACTGTTTCCAGCGCTATTTTTTGCCATCTTGCCACCACTCACGCGAACTTATAGCGGATCCACCGAGGCATTGAAGGCATTCAAATACCAACCCAAACGGCCACCAGGGCGTTGCTTCGCCTCCAACGAAACCCAGGCCGTATTCCGCAGCCCGTTAAACATCGTGTAGTGAGATTCTGGGACATCCATCAGTGCAGCAGTCAATGCAGCGATAGCGCCACCGTGGCTGGCGAACAAGATGGTAGAGCCAGGCCACTGCTCGTCGCTAGCCAGCAAATCATCTACCACCGACTTCATACGCACAGCGACCTGCATCCGGGTCTCGGCACCCTCCGGCGCCCAATTTGGATCATGCCGCCAGCGGTAGCGCAATCCAGGAAACTCCGCGTCGATGTCACCGTGGGTACGATCCTGCCACGATCCAAGGTCAGTCTCCCGCAGGCGCTTGTCTTGTTCCACACCAACGCCGCATTGGGCAGCAACCGCAAGCCCCGTGCGGTATGCACGCTGCAAGTCAGAGGAAATAATGCGCCGAATCGGGGGCTGAAAACCAGCAAAATGCTGCCCCACCGCTTCAGCCTGCGCCAAACCAGTATCCGATAGCACCGTATCCATCTGCCCCTGCATCCGGCGCGTGGCGTTATAGGTGGTCTCCCCATGACGCAGCAGAATCAAACGACGCGAATCGGGCTGCTCCAGGGTGATCTGATTGGTCTCGGGATACTGGGATAACCCCTGCGCGCCATCAGCAGCCTGCGCGCCATCAACACCCTGCGCGCCATCAGCAGCCTGCTCAGCCCTTAACGCCTCTCCCCCGCGCCCACTGGATCGCATCGTTTAAAGCTCGTTCGAATCTGGCGTAGCGCCGGCCAAGGGCAGCTCGTCGATCGATTGTGCCGAACGACCGGAATCGGTGCCCGCGGCCTGATCGTCGGCCGCTACGGACTGCTCTAAGCCCTCGACCTCAATACGTGGGCAATCACGCCACAAGCGATCCAACCCGTAGAAATCGCGCTCTTCCGAACGGAACACATGAACCACAAGCATGCCGTAATCCAGCAATGCCCAACGGCCTTCGCGGACACCTTCGCGGCGAATCGGCTTCGCCCCGGCATCACGCAAATCGTCTTCAACCTCGTCCACAATCGCATTAACCAGTCGCTCGTTATCAGCACTGACCAGCACGAATGCATCAGTAATTACTAGCGGATCAGAAACATCTAATACCGCTACATCTTCGCCCTTCATCCGATCCGCGGCGAGGGCAGCAATTCCGGCTAGCTTGGTAGCCTCAGCAGAAGCAGTCACGTGAGCGCTTCAACTCCTTAAAAGTTCAAATTTCTTACTTAAAAACGTTAGCACCCTACCAGGGCTTATAACATTCGATACAATCTGCGGCTTTCAATAAATCGCGCCACCGCATCCGGCATCAGGTACCACAATGGCTCGCCGTGTGCACTGCGCCACCGGCATTGGGTGGACGATATGTCGATCGCTGGGATTTCCACCAGAACCACTTGCTGCAGGTACTCTTCCAAGGCTGCCAGGTCGGATTCCGCCAAACCGTATCCGGGGCGCGTCACACCCACCACCGTGGCAAGGGAAAAGATTTCTTCCCAACGATGCCAAGTAGCTAACGACGCTAGGGAGTCTGCTCCAGTGATAAAGAACAGCTCTGGCGCCACTGCAGATTCATCCGTGTACTCCCGCGCCAAGTCCTGCAGCGTATCGACGGTATAGGTAGCGCCACTGCGCTCGATATCCACGCGACTGACGCGAAACTGGGGATGATTGGCTGTCGCTGCCACCGTCATCGCATAGCGATCTTCGGCAGCCGTGCGCAATGTGTCACGTTTTTGCCACGGATCACCAGTTGGCACGAACACCACCAGATCCAGCTGCAACCGGTGGCACACTTCACTAGCTGCCACCAGGTGCCCATGGTGGATCGGATCGAAAGTACCACCCATCACGCCGATGCGCTGCGGGGGTGCTGGCTGCTCAACTGCATTCCGCTCAGCTGCATCCTGCTGAGCCGTGTCCTGCTGAGCCGTGTCCTGCCGATCGTTATGGTCGCGTTTGTCCGTCGCCACGCAAAACCCACTTCGTGCTGGTCAATTCTGGCAAGCCCATCGGACCGCGCGCGTGCAGCTTCTGCGTGGAGATTCCGATCTCTGCGCCGAAGCCATATTGCTCGCCGTCGGTGAAAGCTGTCGACGCATTGACGTTCACCGCAGCCGAATCCACTTCCGCAACGAACTGTTCGCAGACCTTCCAATCAGTGGCTGCCACCGCATCAGTATGTCCAGAACCGAATTGATTGATATGAGCCACTGCTTCTGAAACACCATCGACCAGTTTCGCGGCGATATCCATAGACAGGTACTCGTCAGTCCAGTCTTCGTCGTTAGCCTCTATCACCTCGCCAGTAAAACCGCGCGACTGCAACTGCGCTGGATCACCATGGATCCGCACACCCGCATCGTGCAGTGCGGTGAGCAACCGGGTGATCGAGCCGTCGTCAAGCTTCGAATCCAGCAACACGGTCTCGGTCGCGTTACACACCGACGTACGACGTGTCTTGCCGTTGAGCAGCAACTCTTCAGCCTGCTGCACATCCGCCGAAGAATCGATGTACAGGTGGCAATTGCCGGTGCCAGTTTCGATCGTGGGCACCGTTGCGTTGGTGACTACCGCGTTGATCAGGCCGGCGCCACCGCGCGGAATTACCAGGTCAACGTAATCGCGAGCCGTAATCAAGTCTTGGACCGAATCATGCGACTCACACGGCAGCAACTGAACTGCATCTTCCGGGAGCTCAAGGTCACGCAACACCTGGCGCAAGACATCTACCAACGCCGTATTCGAACGCACCGCCGATTTCGAACCACGCAACAACGCCACGTTGCCGGACTTCAACGCCAACCCGAAAGCATCCACCGTCACGTTCGGACGTGCCTCGTAGACCATCCCCATCACACCCAGCGGCACACGTATCTGCGACAAACGGATGCCATTGGGCAACGTGCGCCCGCGAATCACCTCGCCGACGGGATCCGGCAGCGACGCCACCTGCTTCAACCCATCGGACATCCCCTCCAAGCGCTCATGATCCAGGCGCAGGCGATCGACCAGCGACTCCGACATTCCGGCCTGCCGTCCTCGTGCCACATCGGCATCGTTCGCTGCCAGGATGTCTTCCACGCTTTGCGGCGCTAGCAGGGCTTCAGCGACAGCAAGCAGCACCTCGTTTTTACGCTGTGTGGTTAACTGGCCGATTGCTCGGCTGGCGGCCTTCGCCTTCGCTGCTTTGCCGAGCACCTCCAGGCGTTCCTTTTCGCGCGGCGAGGGTGCAGGAGCCGTCGACACAGGCGCCGACGCTTTAGCTGGCGACGTGGCAGCCGCCGACGCTGCAGCCGAACGCGCTTCGGGCGATGAAGCATTCGAAGAATGAGTCATATCACACAGCGTAGAGCAGAACCGCTTAGTTTGGGGCAGCAGGAGCTTCCGGTTGGGCTGGTACCTCCGGTTGGCCAGGCACCTCCGGCTCTACTGGCGCCTCCGGCTCCACCGGAGCTTCAATAGAGCTCGGCACTCCCTCGCCGATAGAAACATCTTGATTCGGCAACTGCTGCTCCACCCAGGGGAACACCACGAGCATCAGTAAGAAAAAGATCGCTACTAATAGCACCGCGGCTTGGACAACCTTTGCCCAGGTCTGACCAGGCAATGCCCGCCAAATTGCGCCATACATCGATGAAACCTTCCTTTCCTTGCCGGTTGCTGCGCTGTGTACTTACCGGTACTTACCGCTACTTATATTCCACCGACGCCAGCACCCCATGCACAATCAAACGGTGGGTGTTGTCCCACTTTGGGTGACAGGTAGTAAACGTCACTAGTTGGGCATTACCCTGCGGGTATACCACGTCGTACCGATCTGGCGTCACGATGTAATTGCCCGGCAGATTTGGTACCTCCGTGCCTTCCGGTACGCAGTCGAAAGGTTCACCAGCACCGGCCAACCCATCCAACGGCAATACCTTGTAGTGGTAGATCGCTTCTTGGGTTTCTACGGTGATGTCATCGCAGGTACCCAATCGATCGATGTCGTCAAATGGCGCCCCGTTGCCATCACGGTGCGCTGCAAAAGCAGAATTACCTACCTGCCCAGGCAATGCGGTACCCGGATAGTGGCCAGGGCCATTGGCGATAGTGGCCAGATCCACCCCTTCAAAGGCCACCAAACCGTTCACATTTGCCTTTGGTGCGGACAAGAACGCCACCGCGGAACCGTATTCCCAGCCCTGCGACGCAGCCGCGCCCCCTACTCCGTCGGCACCAACCGCGTCAGCACCAGCACCCGCCGATGCACTTGCCTGCCACTGCTCACGCAACTCATCAGATGCCTGGCTCTGCGCCCGAGCCGTGTCCAAGCCAGTCCAATACAGCAGGTAAAAAGCAAAAAGCGCTGCAAGAATTCCCGCGGTGATTAGCAATTCACCAACAAAACTGACTACAGAGCGCACCATAAACAGACATTCTAAGCACGCGAGGCGTAATCAGATAAGTAATCCGCGTGAATCACCGGCCGCTGCATCGAATCCGGCAACTGCCTCGTTGCTCTGCCCATCATCGAAATCAGCTCATGCGAGTCGTAATTCACCTCACCGCGGCCAACCACTTCACCGTTCGGCCCGACAATATCCACGATGTCACCCCGCGCGAAATCACCATCACAGGCCGTAATACCTACGGGTAAAAGCGAACGACGCTGCCTGGTCACCGCCGTTACCGCACCGGCATCCAAGCGCAACACTCCTTGAGAATCAGCCGCATAGAGCAGCCAGAACTTCCACGACGACAGCCGGTTTTCCTTCGGCGCAAACGCCGTCCCCACATCAGCCTGATCTAAAGCACGCGCCACATCGCTGGTGGAAGCCAATAGCACCGGCACGCCACCACGCGACGCCAGCCGCGCCGCCGATACCTTCGACGCCATGCCGCCGGTGCCCAGTTTGCCACCGTCGCCAGCTAACACCCCTTGCAAATCCTTACCGCTGCGTACCTCCGGCACGAACTGTGCTCCGGGTTCGGCAGGGTTGCGGTCGTAGAGCCCATCCACATCAGAGAGCAAAATCAACGCATCACAGTAGGCCAGGTGACTGACCAGCGCGGCCAAGCGATCGTTATCGCCGAAACGGAACTCGCTGGTGGCAACCGTATCGTTTTCATTAACGATCGGCACCGCATGCAACTGGCGCAAGCGATCAATCGTGCGCTGAGCATTGCGCGCACGCGAACGCTCACCCGCATCGGAAGCCGTCAACAGTACCTGCGCGATGGTGCGACCGTAACGCCCGAAAGAGCGGCCCCATTCCTGTGCCAGATTCACCTGCCCCACAGCCGCCGCTGCCTGCTTCGTAGCCAGATCAGCGGGTCGAGTATGCAACCCCAGCGGCCCCATCCCAGAGGCCACAGCACCAGAAGAAACCACCACAATATCGCTACCGCGACTCATGCGTTGCTCCAGCGCATCGGCGATGAAATCAATGCGATCTGGATCGGTGCGACCGTCCGGTCCGGTCAGCGAGGACGAACCAATCTTGACCACCACTCGCTTAGCATTAGCAATTTGGGTGCGAGTGGGCGAGGTGCTCGACTCCGGAAGGCTCACGCCCGTAGCGCTCGCCCCTGCGGTGCTCTTCGCTTCAGAGCTCATCACTGGAACCGTTCTCGGTCCGCTTCTTGGCCATCGCCGTAGTCGAATTCGTCGATCAAACCACGGCGGGCTTGCGACGCGCGCTTACGCGCCTCTGCCGAGGTGCGCTCGTTGACATACAAGCGATCGTCGGTACCGCGACCCGATGGCACGAAGTCGTCAGCACCGGCCACCATCTGTGGGTACCACTCGAAGGTGATGTACGAGATGGTTACTGGGCACCCGGGTACCGCTCCGGCCTTAGCCAGCGCTTCTTCCACACCTAGCTTTGCCAGGCGGTCGCCCAAATAACCCACGGCCTCGTCGTTTTCGAAATCCGTCTGGTTGATCCAACGCTCGGGCTTCCGGCCTTTCACAATAAAGCCGCCCTCGTTGTTGGGATCGGGGACGATCTCAAACTCATCAGGCTTATGCCCACGACGGTTCACGCCCTTCGGACGCAGCACCTGAGGCTTCGCCTCTTCCCGCTTTTCTTCATGATCCTTGCGGTATTGCTGAATCAAGTCTTTCAGCCCGTAGGTCAGCTCTTGCAAACCTTCGCGCGTGGCAGTGGAAATCCGGAAAATTGGCCATCCGAATTCCGCTAACTCTGCTTCTTGCAGATCAGCCATGTCCCGCGCATCGGGGATATCCATCTTGTTCAAGACAATCACGCGAGGACGTTCGCGCAAATCGCCGAGCCCTACGTCGGCAGCTAAAGCAGATTGATAACGGGCAAGCTCTTCTTCCAGCGCTTTAATATCCGCTACGGGGTCGCGGTCGCCTTCGAACGCCGCTGGATCAACCACGTGCGCCAACACGGCGGTGCGCTCGATGTGGCGCAAGAAATCCAGCCCCAGGCCACGTCCTTCTGCCGCACCAGGGATCAGCCCTGGCACATCAGCGATAGTGAACGATTCATGGCCCACGTTGACTACACCCAGGTTAGGTTGCAACGTGGTAAACGGATAGGCGCCAATTTTCGGCTTAGCTGCCGATAGCGCGCTCACTAACGACGACTTTCCTGCCGAAGGAAAGCCCACCAGCCCCACATCAGCCATCGACTTGAGCTCGAGGACAACTTCCTTTTCCTCACCAGGCTCACCGAGCAACGCGAAACCAGGCGCCCGACGATGCCGGTTCGCCAACGCCGCATTGCCTAGACCGCCATAACCACCTTCAGCGACCACAAAGCGGGTGCCAGCGCCCGTGAGATCGGCGATCATGTTGCCGTCCGTATCAGTTACCACCGTGCCTTCAGGAACAGGCAACACCAGATCCTGGCCACGGGCACCATGGCGCAAATCGCCGGCACCAGGGCTACCTTTTTCGGCCTTGATATGCGGATGGAAGTGGAAATCCATCAGCGTATGTACCTGAGGATCGACCTCCAGCACGATGTCGCCACCATGGCCACCGTTGCCGCCGTCTGGGCCGCCTAGTGGTTTGAACTTTTCTCGCAGCACAGAATTACAGCCGTGACCACCATCACCGGCTTGCAGGTGCAGCACTACACGATCAATAAAACGCGCCATAATCTTCTAACAGTTAAATCTTGAAAAACTTAAAGTCTGTATAACTTGCAAGCATTGAAACTTGCTAATGATTGTAAATAAAAAAGGGAGCTGCAGGTTCTGCAGCTCCCTACTACCCCGCACTAGTTAGCTGGCTAACTAGCTGGAGTGAGTATTCAAAAAGGCGTCTCGATTAAGCGTCGACAGCTTCTGCCTGCTCGACGATAGAGACAACGCGACGGTTACGGCGAGTACCGAACTCGACAGCGCCTGCCTTCAGTGCGAAGAGAGTGTCGTCTCCACCGCGACCGACGTTCTCACCTGGGTGGAACTTGGTGCCACGCTGGCGAACGAGGATCTCGCCTGCCTTAATCTGCTGGCCGCCGAAGCGCTTCACGCCGAGGCGCTTTGCCTCTGAATCGCGGCCGTTGTTGGTGCTGGATGCACCCTTCTTTGAAGCCATGATGTTCTCCTAGGAGGTGTTACAGCTGCTATGTCGGGCGAAATTACTGGGAGATGCCAGTAACCTTCAGCACCGTCAACTTCTGACGGTGACCGAAACGACGCTTGTAGCCGGTCTTGTTCTTGTAGTGCATACCGCGAATCTTTGGTCCCTTAACGGAATCAACGATTTCGGCGCTAACGGAAGCGTTGGCAAGCTTGTCGGCATCAGAGACGACATCTGCACCGTCGACGAGCAGAACCGGGGTGAGAGCCACGGAAGAACCTGGCTCACCCTCGATCTTCTCGACCTTGACGAGGTCACCTTCGGCAACCTTGTACTGCTTGCCGCCGGTCTTGACGATCGCGTACATAGGAGGGCTACCCCTTTTTCGTAGGTATGGATAATTACTAAATGCGTTCTGCCTGCACCGGAACTAGCCCCCACATTTTTCCTTCTCAACCGCCCTAAACGATTGCGGTACACGATAGGAAGTGGACACGCGTCACCGACACAGTGAACAGCGACTGGTCAAGACTAGCGAACCACACCGATATTTTCCAAATCGATGTGGTTGCCATCACGACGTGTCGCTATATGCCGCAGAGTTTAAGCTACAGCAGGATTACTCTGCAGCAGAATTACTCCGAGCTCGTACGTCGCACAGCTCGACGCCCACGACGCCGCGACGACCGCGAACGGTTCCGCTGCGAGTGTTCCTCGCCACCGCTGCTCTCGTCTGCATAGTCTTCCCTCTTCGGCGCATGATCCGAGCGCGAATTTCCACGCGTTGGGCGCTTACGACGCGGGGAAGCCTCAAACTCTGCCACCGCTTCATCGTAGGTTTGGCGGTTGGAATTATCGGCAGCCGTTTCCGGGCTTTCGGTCTGACGGATCGACACACCCTTTGGCTCTGCAATTTCAGCGTCCGCGACCTCATCGTTTACAGAGTCATTGTTCGCCGATCCATCAGTGGCCGCAGCTTGCGTCTGTCGCTTCGTATTCGACATCCACCGCACTGCACGACGCCGACCACGACGCCGCGACGAGCTTGTACCTTCAGCACCCTGCTTGTCGTCTTCCTGCTTTTGCTGCGCCTGCTGGCTCTGCTGCTCCTGCTGCTCTGCGACTTCCTCGGGCGCTTCATCACGGGTTTCAGGTGCTTCACGACGCACCGTCCGTCGCACTGCACGACGCCGACCGCGGCGACTCGACGAGCCCGAACGCGAGGCCTCGTCTACTGCAGCATCAGCAGCGCTGTCGGCATCATCGCCGGCTACTTCACCAGTTACTGCCTCAACAGCTTGCTGAGCCTCTTGCTTCGCCTTCTTTTCCGCCTTTGGAGAAGCGGAAACCTGATCCTCCGGAGCAATATCAGCTGGAGCATCAGAAGGAACGATCAAAGCATCTACTGCATCGGATACCGCCTTGTCGCTGCGCTTGCGTTCAGCACGAGCGGCGTCGTCAAGCTTGTCCTGCTCTGCATTTGCCTCTGCCACCGCGTCGGAATGCATCGCCTTCGCCACCGGATGCTCCTGCGGATTCTTGCGCTTGGAACGCTTCGGCGGGCGTGGCTCTGGCAGCTCGTCGGAATTTGGCTCTACCGGATCGGTGTGGATGATGATGCCACGTCCCTGGCACTCCGTGCACCGCGTAGAGAAGCTCTCTACCAGGCCGGTGCCTAGGCGCTTACGAGTCATCTGTACCAGGCCAAGCGAAGTTACTTCGCTGACCTCATGGCGCGTGCGATCGCGGCCGAGGAATTCCTTCAGACGGCGCAGCACCAATTCCTGGTTTTCTGGCAGCACCATGTCCACGAAGTCCACCACGATCATGCCGCCGAGGTCGCGTAGGCGCATCTGGCGCACGATCTCTTCGGCAGCTTCGAGGTTGTTCTTCGTAATCGTCTCTTCGAGGTTGCCGCCGACGCCGGTGAACTTGCCGGTGTTGACGTCAATGACTGTCATCGCTTCGGTGCGATCAATCACCAAGGTGCCACCGGATGGCAGCCAGACCTTGCGTGCCAATGCCTTCGAGATCTGCTCATCGATGCGGTAGTGCTCGAAGACATCGACATCGCCATGCTCGGAAGCACGGTACTGCGACAGCCGCTCCGACAGATCCGGGGCAACCTCGTCGACATAGCCCTTCACAACACTCCACGGACGCTGACCTTCTACCACCAGAGCCGAGAAGTCTTCATTAAACAGATCCCGAACCACTTTGACCAGCATGTTCGGCTCTTCGTACATCGTCACAGGCTTGGAACCGCGCGAAGATTTCTCTTCTTGCGTACGACGTTCGATGTCTTCCCACAACCGCTGCAGACGCGCCACGTCCTGGCTGATGTGTTCCTTCTCCACGCCTTCAGCAGCGGTACGAATAATCGCAGCTGAACCCTTCGGCGAAACTTCCTTGACAATCGCCTTGAGCCGACGACGCTCTGCCTCCGGGAGCTTGCGCGAAATACCCGACGTACGGCCGTGTGGCACGTACACCAGGAAACGACCAGCCAGCGAAATCTGCGTCGATAGCCGAGCACCCTTGTGCCCAATCGGATCCTTAGTGACCTGCACCAGAATCTGATCGCCCGATTTCAGCACTTGCTCCACCCGGCGCGAACGTCCCGCGCCACCGAACTCGCGCCAGTCAATATCGCCGGCGTAGAGCACCGCGTTACGATCCGTTCCAATGTCAATGAACGCAGCTTCCATGCTTGGCAGCACATTTTGTACCCGGCCTAGGTAAATATTGCCGATCTGCGACGTCTGAGTTTCGCTGGTGACGAAGTGCTCCACCAGCATGTCATCTTCTAGCACCGCCACCTGCGTGACATTGCCCTGATGATCATGCCGACGACGTTCGCGCACCACCATCGTGCGCTCGACGGATTCGCGACGAGCAAGGAATTCTGCCTCAGAAATAATGTGCCGCCTACGCTGCTGGGCGCGACGCTCTTCCCGACGGCGCCGCTGCGCCTCCAGACGCGTCGAACCACGCAAACCGCGAGGTTCTTCAATCAGATCGACATCCGTTTCTTCACCAGAGGTATCAGCGTGAGCAAGATCCGGCTGATCCGCTGCTTCCTGATCGTCCTTGTCCGAGCGAGGATCCTGCTTCGAACCGTTCTTCGACTTCTTCTTGCCGTTCTTGCCGGGCTTTTCGGCTTTACCGTTCTTGTCCTTCTTGCCGTTCTTTTCCTTCTTGTCCTTCTTGTCGGACTTCTTCTTGCCCTTCTTGGAATCCTCAGACTTGGTATCTTCTGCCTCGTCTTCGTCCTCTGACAACGCCCAAGGCGCCAGCTGAGTAGTAGAAGTACGAACTACACGACGACGCCCGCGACCCCGACGACCACGGCGTGGACGCGGTTCCCGATCAATCATCCGCTGTTCTTGTTCCGGCTGCTCTGGGGCTTCCTGCGCAACCTCAGTGTCTTGCATAGCCGAATCCTGAGCGGCTGGATCTTGCTTCACTGAATCCTGTGCCACAGCATCCTGGGTAGCTGGATCCTGGGTAGCTGGATCCTGGGACTCAGTTGCTTCTGGTTCCTTCTTGCGCGAAACCCGCCGCGCCCGACGACGCTTCGGCTTAGCCGGCTTTTCAAATACTGGCTGGCTCGGTGCACTCTGAGTAGCTGGCGCGTCCTTTTCAGACTCGTCAGCCTGGTCTTCTTGCGCCAGTTCTACTTGTGCCAGTTCTTCTTGCGCACGGTCTTCTAGCGGATGCTCTTCAAGTGGCTGATCCTTAGTTGCTTCTACAACCTGCTCTACTAGTGGCTCTGGCTGCTGCGCTTCCTGCCCAGCTGCAGCCTGCTCAGATTCCACCTGCTCAGCGTCGACTTTGACGGCCTCGGCTTCTACTGCTCCCGCTTCCACTGCTGCAGCTTTCTTCGAGTCGTCCTTCTTCTTCGCGGACTTTTTTGCAGTCTTCTTAGCCGCTTTTTCGGCAGACTTCTTCGCCGTCTTCTTTGCCTTCTTCTGCTGCTTCTTAGGCTTTTCTTCTGCAGCTTCTTCAGCCGCTACGTCGCCAACTTCTTCGCTAGCCTTTTCTGCCACTAGTTGGTCAAGGAATTGCTGCCGCTGCTGCGTGGTAATCGTCGAAGCAGGTGCTTTCACCGGCATGTCAACGTCGGCAAGCAACTGCATCATCTCTTTGGAGCTCACCCCCAACTCCTTGGCAAAGGCGTGCACTCGCATCTTTGCCGGTGCAGCGTCGTTATCAAATTTTTTCGCTTGGGCTACAAGCTCCTGGCTGTACTGTGCCACGGTTCTCAACTTCCCTAGCTACCTTTGCGCACGACGCACCGCAATAAAAATGCAGGCAGCGAACATGCTGAAAGTAGCTGAAATCAAAACGTCTATTAAAAATTACAAAGTCTGATAGCGCGAATCCGTTGCAGCGTTCAACAGACACCGCGCAAAGATCACAAGATCCAAGCGCTGCACCTGGAGCGAACAAGATTCACACTGGCCTCCATTGTGGCACAGATCCCGAATGATCCAACAAAAAGGAACTAACAAAAAAAACCGACCCCACAAAGGAGGTCGGTTGCTTCAAGCCTTAAATCGGCTTAGAGATTTGGGAACCAGATGCTGATTTCGCGCTCTGCGGATTCAGCGGAGTCCGAACCATGCACCACGTTGGTAGCAACTTCCAAAGCGAAGTCGCCACGAATGGAACCTGGGGTAGCAGCCTCAACTGGGTTGGTACCACCGGCCAGCTGACGCCACGCAGCAATCGCATTTGGGCCTTCAATCACACCGGCAACCAGTGGTGCCGAGGTAATGAAATCAACCAACTCGCCGAAGAATGGCTTCTCGGTGTGCTCCGCGTAGTGCTTCTTTGCGGTGTCTTCGTCTGCCACGCGCAGATCCATGGCAACCAGCTTCAAGCCCTTGCGCTCGATGCGGGAAATAACTTCACCTACCAAGCCACGGGAAACGCCGTCTGGCTTGATCAGAATTAATGTACGTTCAGTCATGATCCCATACTTTACACGGCATATTCGACGGCTTTAAAGGTGCTGCGAAGTCAACAGCCCTTGGCGCATGCGCTCTAACAAATTGCGGCGCAGGTGGAAGATATAGAACCACACCAACGCAAAGAACACGCCTACAAATCCCATTGACCAGTGCGCCACAAAAGCCAGCACACCAAAGACCTGCAGCACAATATTGGCACTGATAGCCCATGGTTTGCGTTGCATGAACGCCAGCACCAGCATGGCGGTACCAAGCACGGCGATGTACCAAGTAGCAGCGGTCTGACCGATCAGGCTGCCACCTTCGACGCGCGTGACCACCGTTAAGCCCAGCAGCACTGAAATCGCCTGCATCACCAAAGTGCCCGCCATCACGCCGCGCAGGCCTTTCATCGGATCCTTCTCGGGATCATGGCCAGCGCCGAGCGGGCCATACTTGCCACCCTCAGTTAGGTCTTCACCATGCTCATACGCCCGCAAGGCTTCACGATCGATGCCACGAGCGCCGTCGTTAGCCGCTGAGTTACTCACTGGGGATCCTTTCCAAACAACGTCCGCGCCTGCCCTGCGGTAACCACCGAACCGGTGATGACCACACCTGCACCACTGACGATACCGTCACCAGAATCGGTCTCTTCAGCCAGGGCGATGGCAAGCTCCACCGCGGACGCCAAGTTATCAATCTGGTGCACGCGCTCCTCGCCGAAGACGTCGATGGCAATCTCGGCGACCTCTTCTACCGCCAACGCACGTGGCGACGCATTCTGCGACACCACCACTTCGTCACATATCGGCTCGAGTTGCTCGAACATGCCGCGCGCATCCTTATCCCCCAGCACCGCCACCACGGCAACGATCTTGCGAAAATCGAACTCTGCCTCGATGGCCTGGCGCAGTGCCTTCGCACCATGCGGGTTATGTGCCGCGTCGACCAGCACCGTCGGAGTGGTACGCACTCGCTCCAGGCGCCCCGGCGAGCGCACATCAGCAAAGCCCTGCTGCACCGCCTCAATCGACAACTGCCGGCCAGGTCCTGCTCCGAAGAACGCCTCGACTGCAGCCAGCGCCGTCGCCGCATTTTCCGCCTGATGCGGACCGTGCAGATTCAGCCGGATCTCGTCGTAATCCCCGGCCAACCCACGTAGCGACAGCGTCTGCCCGCCCACCATCAGCTGATGAGCATTCACCCCAAACTCACTGCCTAACCGCGCCACCGCAGCATCACATTCCACCGCGCGATTCAAAATCACGTCCATCGCTTCAGGTTCTTGCCTGCCGACGACGGCAACGTTATCCGGCGGGGTAAGAAGATCATCTGCGTTCCAGCGAGGTTTGATGATCCCGGCCTTTTCCTGCGCGATTTCGCCGATGGTCTCTCCGAGATACTCCGTATGATCCAGCCCAATCGGCGTGATCACTGCCACGTCAGCTTCCGCCACATTCGTGGCATCCCAAGTGCCACCCATGCCTACTTCGACGATGGCCACATCTACTGGTGCATCCGCAAACGCCGCATAGGCCATCGCGGTGAGCACCTCGAACTTGCTCATCTTCGGGCCGCCTTGGCTTTCCGATTCGGCGTCGACAAGCTCTACATAAGGTTCAATCTCACGCCAAATACGTACGTAGTCGCGTGGGTGAATTGGCTGTCCGTCGATAGCAATGCGCTCCGTAGCAAACTGCAGATGCGGGCTGGTAGTGCGCCCGGTACGACGCCCCAAAGCACGCACCAAAGCCTCGATCATGCGCGCCGTCGACGTTTTTCCGTTGGTACCCGCCACATGAATCACCGGCGCGGAGCGTTCCGGATTACCTAGGTAATCCATCAGCTTGCGAATGCGATCCAGGCTGGGGTCGATTTTGGTCTCTGGCCAGCGCAAATCAAGCTCTGCTTCCACGAGGGCAAGCTGCTCTAGATCTTCGGCGGTAATTTCCTGGCTAACCGGAGCATTCGTGGGCGCATCGACGTCTACGGGCAAACTCAAGCCATCATCGACCACAGAGACCGAACCAAAGCCAGGGGCAATCTCCTCTAACTCCGCACGGTCTACGGCAGCATCGGCTGCTGCAAAGTCACGCGGATCATTATCGGCGATCAGCTGGGTCTCGGCTGGATCGATGGCATCTGATTCCAGCTCGCTGGATTCTAGCTCGCTGGATTCTAGCTCGCGCTCTTCGTGGTTATCTTTCACTACTTCGGTAATCCCTCCAGCCGAGCCTTAATCCGGTCGATTTCCTCTAACGCAACCTGGTGGCGAGTCTTGATTTTCTCAACGACTTCGGCTGGAGCTTTCGCCAAGAAAGACTCGTTTTCCAACTTCTTTACCGTTGTAGCCAAATCCTTCTCGGTCTTAGCTAGATCCTTTTCCAGGCGCTTGCGCTCTGCGGCTACGTCTACAGCATCCGAAGTATCAAGCTCTACCACCACAGTTGCCTGCGATAGACGCACCTCGATCGATGCAGTTGGCTGGAAATCGTCGGCAGGCTTCTCTGCCCGAGCCAACGAGCGCACCATGGTTTCCTGCTCCGCCAGATCGCAAGCCGCAAAATCCAACCGGGCTGGCACGCGCTGTGAAGGTTTCACACCTTGGTCGTTGCGGAAGCGGCGCACCTCGGTGACCAGCTTCTGCACATCTGCGATGCGCTGGGCTGCCTGGGTATCCACCGCAGCACCTTCGGTAGTCATCGAAGCATCTGGCCACTGGGCAACGACCAGCGATTCTGGGTACCCTTCTTCGCCTTCGGTCAGGGCACGCCACAGCACCTCGGTGACGAAAGGCATCGCTGGATGCAGCAGGCGCAACAACGTATCCAATACGCGCCCCAATACGCGCCGGGTCGATTCAGCGCGCTGCAGCTGCTGTTCAGACAGCGTCTCCCCTTCGGCGACCCGTGGGAAATCAGCCTTACTCATCTCCACGTACCAGTCGCAGAACTCATCCCACGCAAAGTGGTAGAGCGCCTCGTTGGCCTTAGAGAATTCGTACGCATCCAATGCGGAATCCACCTCGGCGCGCACCTGCTCCAGGCGATCCAAGATCCAACGATCGGTATCAGTGAGCGTCTCACGTGGCGGCAAAGGAGCCACATGAGCACCATTCATCAGCGCGAACTTCGTCGCGTTGTACAGCTTGGTAGCGAAGTTACGCGAAGACTGCGCGGCGTCGTTGCCCACTGGTAGGTCAGAGCCCGGGTTTGCTCCGCGTGCCAACGTAAAGCGCAGTGCATCGGCACCATAGTCACGCACCCAATCCAGCGGATCGATGCCGTTGCCCAAGGACTTAGACATCTTTCGTCCTTGCTCGTCGCGCACCAGACCATGCAGGAACACATCGGTAAACGGCACCTGTGGGCGGCCGGACTCTGGCGCACTACCAGCACCGGCACTACCAGCACCGGCACTAGCAGCATCCGTCGTGGCCAACGGCGAATCCGGCTGCGAGGCCGCAAAGGTAGCAAACATCATCATGCGGGCGACCCAGAAGAACAAAATGTCGTAACCGGTCACCAGCACCGAAGTTGGGTAGAACTTCTTCAACTCTGGAGTAGCTTCCGGCCACCCCATGGTGGAAAACGGCCACAGTGCAGAGGAGAACCACGTATCCAATACGTCTGGATCTTGCGTCCAACCAGGCTCGGTAGGAACCTCGTCGTCCGGCCCCACGCACTTCACTTCGCCATTCGGGCCGTACCAAATCGGAATACGGTGCCCCCACCACAGCTGACGCGAAATGCACCAATCGTGCATATCATCCACCCAGTCGAACCAGCGTGGCTCTTGCGAAGCTGGGTGAATCTTCGTGTCGCCTTCGCGCACGGCGTCGCCAGACATCTTCGCCAGCTGATCCACCTTCACGAACCACTGCAGCGAAAGAAGCGGCTCAATCACTTCACCGGAACGCTCCGAGTGGCCAACCGAGTGCACGTATGGGCGCACCTCTTTGACAATGCGACCTTGTTCACGCAACGCTTCAGTGATCGCCCGGCGCGCCTCGAAGCGCTCCATGCCATCAAACTGGGTGCCGATGTTAAAGATGAAGCCCTTGGTGTTGATCACATCGGGCATTTCCAGGTTGTGGCGCTGCCCCATTGCGAAGTCATTCGGATCATGTGCTGGGGTAATCTTCACCGCACCGGTACCGAATTCCCGATCCACATAATCGTCCGCGATCACCGCGATCTTCAGATCATCACGGAATGGGTGTGGCAACACCTTGCCTACCAGGTGGGTATAGCGCTCGTCTTCGGGGTGCACAGCGATAGCAACGTCGCCAAGCATTGTCTCTACGCGAGTGGTGGCTACCACGATGGAGTCATCGCCGTCGCCGTAGCGGAACGAGATCAGCTCGCCTTCGATGTCTTCGTATTTAACCTCGATATCGGAAATCGCGGTTTCCAGCACCGGCGACCAGTTGACCATGCGCTTGGCACGATAGATCAGGCCCTGATCGTAGAGCTGCTTGAAGATGGTCTGTACCGCACGCGACAAGCCCTCATCCAAGGTAAAACGCTCGCGCGACCAATCCAGCGAATCGCCAATCATCCGCATCTGGTTTGCGATGCGGTTGCCGTAATCTTCTTTCCACTCCCAGACCTTGGCCACAAATTCCTCGCGGCCGTAATCAAAACGGTCTTTGCCCTCAGACTCCTTCAGCGCAGCTTCGACCTTCGTCTGCGTGGCAATACCGGCGTGATCCATACCTGGCAACCACAGCACTTCGTAACCTTGCATGCGCTTACGACGAGCCAAAGCATCCATCAACGTGTGGTCCAGGGCATGGCCCATATGCAGTTGACCAGTCACATTCGGCGGTGGCAGCACAATCGAAAACGGCGGCTTCGAGCTTTTCGCATCCGCAGTGAAATAACCGGCGTCTACCCAGCCCTGATAAATATCAGCTTCTACTGCTTTGGGATCCCACGATTTGGGCAACCGATCTGCCCGATTAACCGCATTCTGATCAGCAATTTGATCATTGGCCACGAGTATTTCCGCCGTCCTTCTATTGCTTATTAGCTGTGATAGCTGCTTTTAGTACTTTTCTAGGCACTTTTAGTACTGCCCGTATATCTTAGGGGTTAAGGGTCAAAAAGTGTGTCCGCTTCGGCGTGTCGCAGTCGTGTTAGATTTGGCCTTTTTGGATACCGATTGAATGGGTGTACTCGGTATCGATACCGTTGTCGTAGAGAGCTGGTCGTCCCGTTTCATAGTCGGCTTGGTTCTCATTGCGGGTCAGGGTGGAGACTTTGGCGAGTTGCTCTTGACCCCAGTTGGACTGTCTGGCGATTCGTATCGGGTCGTCAGGCAGTTCCGTTTTTAGATACAGCCACCAGTCGATCATCCGGCGTTGGTGTTCACCTCTTCGGCCGCGGTGTGTTCTGGCCAGCAGTTTAAGTGGGGCGTTGATGGCGCCTTCAAGACTGTTAGTGGTGGATTTGATGCTTGTGGCATCGAGTACTTGTTTTGGTGGATCTAGGTAGACAAAGAGCAGTTGTTTGCGCCAGAGGTGGTTGAGGCTGTTGTAGGCGTTGCGGACGTTTTTGTGTGTCCATGTTTGTTTCCATCTGCCGGTTGTGTCGTCTTTGATCCATGTTTTTTCGTTGAGCCAGGTTCGGTAGACG
>JAEZZR010000011.1 GCA_023418505.1 Actinomycetes bacterium | reverse complement strand
CACAGTGATTCGTCACGACATGGGGTGTCGTGCCGGATTTTGTGGACGTTTCTGCATCATCGAGGGTGCGCAATGCACATAAAATCCAACAGAAATCGCAGTGTAGAGGTGTGTTTGTTGTGCGGATGCGCATCCTTAGGGTGCAGGTTGCACAGTATTTCCTGCTGAAAACGCTGATTGGAAGCTTGCTTACTGTGCGTTCTGCACCCCATTGCCCTCTGTAGGGTTCTGGCACAGTTCCCGCGGTGTGAAAGGCAGGAAACCCGAACCCGACGATTCCGGATCCCCAGGCTATCCCCATTAATCGGGGACTAGATTCAGCCGGGAGGGAGGGGCTCAACAAAAATTGCGGCAACCATGGCCACCATGGCAACCATTCCGGCAATCGCGAAGGGCGAATGACGGGAGTATTGCCAAGACGCGATAAACAAAAACCGCTAAGCCAACTTGGCTTAACGGAATCCTCGCTCGATAGGGAACCTCGAGCTACCAGAAGAAGGATTCACGAGCTACCAGAAGAAGGATTGAGATGGCGGAGGCGGGTTGAACTAACCGCTATCAGCGTTCCAATCAGCGCCCGAACCTAATCAGCACCCCAACCCAACCCCCAACAACGCCTCTTACCCCTGGAAGGTCGGGTCGTAAGGCTCGGCCTTAACCAGCGTCACAGAAACCTCGTCGCCAGTTGGAGCCTTGTAGGTGCGGGTCTCGCCTTCCACAGCGCCGATCAGAGCCTTGCCTAGCGGAGCATCCGTGGAGTAAATCTCCAGATCCGGGTTGTCCGTGCCAGCACCGCGGGTACCGATGAGGAAGGTTTCTTTGTCGTCTTCGTCGCCGTCGTAGTAGACGTGCACCACGGTTCCTACCAGCGCAACGCCGGATTCCTGTGGAGCCTCACCCACGGTCGCACGCTGCAGTAGATCTTCGAGGTAGCGGATGCGTGCCTCTTCTTGGCCTTGCTGTTCGCGCGCGGCGTCGTAGCCGGCGTTTTCCTTGAGGTCGCCCTCTTCTCGTCGTTCGTTAATTTCCGCTGCGATGATGGGGCGGTTTGCCAACAGCGCGTCGAGTTCAGCCTTGAGCTTGTCGTAAGATTCCTGGGTCAACCAGGGATTATTAGAGTCAGCCATGTCGCCTCCCGCGTAGGTTGCTTACTGTGCTTTAAAAGCGGCTTTATATTTCGATCCTGGCAAGAATAGCACTTAGCCCGGATCGTTGGACACTACCCGCGCATTTTTTGCTTTACGACGGATCCAGCGCGCAGACTCCACGCCCAACCCCATCTAGGCATCCCCACGTGCTGAAACCCGATAATCTTAAGAATCCTGCTTTAGGAATACAGGTAGATCCGTGGAGCAGCCGTAGACGTTGCCTGCTACAGCACGCTCGCGGGTTTCGATGGGTACGTCGATGCGAACGACGTCAGACTCTCCACCCGGGACGAACACATCGCGCCGGCCAACCTCTGCTTGGTTGTAGTTCAGCGCGTAAATCACGCAGTAGCTATCTAGCTCGGGTTTTTCGCGGGCGACGTCCAGCGTGAAGATGAAGATCTCATCTTCGCGGCCTTCTTCGCGAGCCCAGCCTGCGGGGGTGGCCTCGACGTCAGGGGAGGAGACGCGGTTCATCTGCACCAGGATGTAGGCCAAGCTGACCACCACCACGCCCACGATGCCAATGACGATGAGCTTCCCCGACGGCACGTTCGATCGCGAACCGTAGCGGGTGCGCGGGCGAGCAGCAGCGCCACCAGCACCAGCAGCACCACCACTGCCACCTGATGCGAAGGAATTAGCGTCGGAACCGGCATTCGCAGGCTTGTGATCCTCGGACATAGCCTCTAAGCATAGTAGATTCGCACTCTGCGCCTACTACCGTGTCCGCGACTCCGGCTAGGATATGTCCCTATGACTTTCCGGCTTATGGCAATTCATGCTCACCCCGATGATGAATCCAGTAAGGGCGCTGCCACGATGGCACGCTACGCTGCTGAAGGCCATGAGGTGCTGGTGGTGACGTGTACCGGCGGGGAAGCGGGCAGTATTTTGAATCCGGCGATGGAGCGCCCGGAGATCATCGCGAATATGCATCAGGTTCGCGTGCAGGAGATGGCGGAGGCTGCGCGCATTTTGGGGGTGCAGCACCAGTGGCTGGGGTTTGTGGATTCTGGCTTGCCTGAAGGGCATCCGAAGCCGGTGCTTGCCGACGGTGTTTTTGCCCGTCAGCGGGTGGACGTGGCTGTTCGTCCGTTGATCGCGGCGATTCGTAAGTTCCGCCCGCATGTGGTGATTACTTATGACGAAAATGGTGGCTATCCGCATCCGGATCACATCATGACGCATATCGTGTCGCTACGCGCGTGGCATGAGGCTGCACAGGATACGTATCCGGAGCTTGGTGCGCCATGGGAGATCCAGAAGCTTTATTACACGCATGGGTTCATCCGTCGTCGTCTGCTTATGTTCCATGAGTACTTTGTGGAGCGCGGGATGGAATCGCCGCTGGGGGAGGCGTTGGAGCGTTGGGTGCGGGAAAAGGGTGACATTATGGAGCGCGTCACCACCCAGGTTGAGTGTGCGGATTTTTTCGAGGCTCGCGACGATGCTCTGCGGGCGCACGCCACCCAGATCGATCCGTATGGGCCGTTTTTTGCGGTGCCCACTGAGATCCAACGTGAGCTGTGGCCTACGGAGGAATTCGAACTGGCGCGCACGCGAGTGCGAGTAGAGCTGCCAGAAACAGATCTCTTCGCTGGGTGCGTTCCCGACAGCACTGATCCAGACACTGATCCGAACACTGATCCGAACACTGATCCACTAGGGTAGAAGGCATGCAATTGGTATCACTCAGCACCGAATCGCTTAGCACGGTATCGCTCAGCACCGAATCGCTTAGCACCGGTCTGTCGCAGGCCGTGTTGGCGATTGGGCAGAATCCGAATTCGCCGCTGAGCCCGTCGGGGCCGATGGGTGCGGACTTCGGTAAGGCGTCGCCGATTGGCCTTCTGGTGATCGTGTTGATGCTGATCGCCGTGCTTATTTTCGGTTTTGATTTGATGCGGCGGTTGCGTCGGTTCCGGGCGCGTCGTTCGTTTGCCGAAAAGCACAATATGGATCCGTTCGACATCGAAGCGATCGATCGTGCGATGGCACAAGAGGCCGGTGTGGAAGATGAAGAGACGTTTACCGCCTACCAGGACAGCGGAGTTGTCGAAGCGCGCCGAGTGACCGATTACAGCGAGCCAGAGCCTAACGACGAAGAACCGCGCCGTTGCCCCTAGCTTCTTGCGTTACAGTTCAGCCTCTGATGTAGCGATAGGATTGCGGATGTGAGACCAATGGAAATACCTTTGTCGCGGCGGGTGCTTTACCCGGCTTACGAGCGCCGCTTGGCTCGTGAGCTAGCCGATGCCCCACGGCCAAATCATGTGGCCGTGATGGCGGATGGTAATCGGCGCTGGGCTCGGGAAGCTGGTTTCACCGATGTGTCGCACGGCCACAGAGTGGGGGCGCGCAAGATTGCAGAGTTCGTCGGCTGGTGTGCCGAACAAGAAATCGACCTGGTCACGATCTATTTGCTGTCCACGGAAAACTTGGGGCGCAGTGCAGAAGAGTTAGATCTGCTCTTTGACATTATTGGCGATGTCGCCCACGAGCTGGCCGAATCAGAGGCCGAGATTCGCCTGCGCATGGTCGGCCACCTTGAGTTGCTGCCGGAAAAACTCACCTGCCGGTTGCGTGCTGATCAGGAAGCCACCGCAAACAATACCGGGATCACAGTGAATATCGCTGTGGGTTATGGGGGACGCCAGGAAATTGTTGATGCGGTGCGGCATATCATCGCAGAGGCCGTGGACAGCGGGGTCGCAGCGGAGCAGCTTGCCGACGAAATAACGATGGAATCCGTCGGCAAGCACCTCTATACCAGTGGTCAACCCGATCCGGACCTGGTGATTCGTACTTCCGGCGAGCAGCGGTTGAGCGGTTTTCTGCTGTGGCAGTCGGCGTATTCAGAGATTTGGTTCACCGATACTTACTGGCCGGAATTCCGGCGGATCGACTTCCTGCGGGCGTTGCGCGATTATTCGCAGCGCAACCGGCGTTTCGGGAAATAAGCACGCTTCGGGAAGTAAGCGGCATCCCTTGCATGCGAAACCTTTAAAGCTTCCGCATTCGCACTCGGCTGACCGTGTGATCCGAAGACTTCCGCAACACCAGTGACGCGCGTACCCGGGTGGGCAGGATGTTTTCCATCAGGTTCGGCAGGTTGACGCTCTGCCAGATGCGGCGAGCTTCGGTGGTGGCGGTGGCGTCGTCAAGCCCGGCGTAATTAGAGAAATGCGCATCTGGGGCGCGGAAAGCGGTGTGGCGCAGTTTCAGGAAGCGGTCGATGTACCAGGATTCGATGTCGGAGACAGCGGCGTCGACGTAGACGCTGAAATCGAACAGGTCAGAGACCATCAGCATCGGGCCGGTTTGTAGTACGTTGAGCCCCTCGAGGATCAGGATATCGGGCTGATCGATGATGTCGTATTGATCCGGCACACGGTCGTAGAGCGTATGCGAGTACACCGGCGCCTTGACCTCGCGCGCGCCGGACTTCACAGACGTAACGAAACGCATCAGTGCCCGTTGATCGTAGGACTCGGGGAAACCCTTGCGCTGCATAATGCCACGGCGATTCAGCTCCGCGGAGGGCAGCAAGAACCCGTCGGTGGTTACCAGATCTACGCGCGGATGTGACTCCCAACGCTGCAGCAAAACCTGAAGCAGGCGTGCGGTAGTGGATTTGCCCACCGCAACTGAGCCTGCCACCCCAATAATGAAAGGCACCTCAGGGCCAGGTTTGCCTAGGAACTCCGTAGAGACCCGGTTGAGCTCCCGGTGTGCCTGCACGCGCAAGTGAATCAGACGCGACAGGGGTAGATAAACTTCGGCCACTTCGTTCAAGTCGATGTTCTCGCCGATGCCGGACAGGCGTTCCGCTTCCGATTCGGTAAGAACCTGCGGCATGGATTTGCGCAATGCGCGCCACTGGGTGCGGTCGAATTCCAGGTATGGGCTGGGGGAGTGGAATCGCGGTTCCGCCATAGAAGGTTCCTTAGAGTGGATGAGTGCTTGCTTCGGGCTCTTGTTAAGTGTGCGATATGTTTGCGCGCCGTAGGCTACCATAGGGACGTTGCACCCAATAGGGGCTAAGAGACCTCTTGCGAAAGGTATTTTAACCTACATGACCTCCCAGATGTCCGATAATTCTGCTGTAGATGTTCGCTACCAGCCACTGACGGAGTTGGATCCGGAAGTTGCTCAGGCAATGCAAGGGGAGTTGGCGCGCCAGCGCGACACCCTAGAGATGATTGCCAGCGAGAACTTTGTGCCACGTGCGGTGTTGCAGGCTCAAGGTTCGGTGTTGACTAACAAGTACGCTGAGGGCTACCCAGGCCGTCGCTACTACGGTGGTTGCGAAAACGTTGATGTGATTGAGGATTTGGCGCGGGATCGTGCCAAGCAGCTGTTTGGCGCTGAGTTCGCAAATGTGCAGCCACATGCTGGTGCGCAGGCAAACGCAGCTGTGTTGCATGCGCTTATCGACGCGGGCGACAAGATCATGGGTCTGGATTTGGCACATGGTGGCCACTTGACTCACGGCATGCGCCTGAATTTCTCCGGCAAGCTCTACCATGTGGCCGCTTATGGCGTGGATCCAGAGACCATGCGTATCGACATGGATAAGGTGCGCGAGCAGGCGCTGGAAGAAAAGCCAGATGTGTTGATTGCTGGTTGGTCTGCCTACCCACGCCACATTGATTTCGAAGCGTTCCGCTCTATCGCCGACGAAGTAGGCGCGAAGTTGTGGACGGATATGGCTCATTTTGCTGGCTTGGTAGCGGCCGGATTGCACCCATCCCCAGTGCCACACTCTGATGTGGTGTCGACCACCGTGCACAAGACCTTGGGCGGCCCCCGCTCCGGCATGATCCTGGCGAAGCAGGAATACGCGAAGAAGATTAATTCGGCTGTCTTCCCAGGCCAGCAGGGCGGCCCATTGATGCACGCCGTTGCTGCGAAGGCCGTGGCGCTGAAGATTGCTGCTACCGAGCAGTTCCGGGAGCGTCAACAGCGCACCATCGAGGGTGCTCAGATCCTGGCGGAGCGCCTGATGGCCGACGACACTCGCAACGCTGGTGTTTCCGTACTCACCGGTGGTACCGACGTGCACTTGGTTTTGGCTGACTTGCGCAACTCGGAGCTCAACGGCCAGGAAGCTGAAGACCTGCTGCACGAGGTAGGCATTACCGTGAACCGTAATGCGGTGCCATTCGACCCACGTCCACCAATGGTGACCTCCGGTCTGCGCATCGGCACCGCCGCCCTAGCAACGCGTGGCCTGGATGCAGCAGCATTCGAAGAGGTAGCTGATGTGATTGGTACCGCGCTGGCTGGTGGTAAGTCCGCCGATGTGGCTACTTTGCGTGGCCGTATCGACAAGGTTGCTGCTGACTTCCCACTCTACGAAGGCCTCGAAGACTGGACGATCGCCTAAGCACTGTGAATGCTTCGAACGCAGCGAATACTGTAACCCTGCACATCACCGATTCCGTTGCTGTGCTCGGGTTTCATCGCCCGCAGGCACACAACAGCTTGGATCAGCAGGCGCGCGCCGAGCTTACGGACGCTTTTGCGCAGGTAGCCACCGATCCAACCGTGCGCGCGGTGGTGCTCCATGGCACGCAGGCTGCGTTTTGTACTGGCCAGGATCTCAAAGAGCACGTCGCTGATCTGCAGGCCGGCAACGCGATGGACAAAGCGCTGACGCAATACAACCCCATGATTGCTCAGCTGCTGGACATCAAAGTGCCAGTAATCGCTGCCATTGAAGGGCCGGTAGCTGGTGCTGGGTTTTCGCTCGCGCTGCATTGTGATTTCCGGATCGCTAGCCCGCGCGCGACGTTCAAGGCCGCGTTCCCATCGATCGGCTTGGCCGGCGATTGTGGCATGACGGCCTTGCTCCCCGCCTTCGTAGGCCCCGCCCGTGCGCGTGAGATTTTGCTGCTGGATCCGAAGTTAGCTGCCGACGACGCACTGCGCCTCGGCCCCATCACAGAGATCTCCGACCAGCCGGTGCAGCGGGCTACTGAACTTGCACAACAGTTGGCCCAAGCGCCCACTCAGGCGTTGAAAGAAATGAAAACGCTGTTGAGCCGCGTGGCTAACCGCGTGATCCTCGAGGCTGCAGAAGCCGAAGCTCATGCTCAGGCCCGCCTGGCGGAAACCGCAGACCATAAAGAAGCCGTGGCGGCTTTCCTGGAAAAGCGTGCGCCACGGTTTACTGGCCGTTAGGGAAATCTGCCACGAGGAAATCTACCGCGCGGCCAACGCTCCCATCGGATCCCAGGCTGGCAGCATCTGAGGTTCGGTATCCAAGGCTGCTTGGTATTCCTCTGGCAGTAGGTCGCGGTGGACTGCTACTTCGAAGACGTATTCGTCGAACCAGCTGTCGGCCATCGTCCAGAAGCCCTTATCTGCGTTATCCGCACCCCAGGAGTTCTCTACGCGCCAACGGTTCACTGTTGGGGTACCTGCAGCGCTGTTTTCGTCGTTAGGCATCTCAGCTAAATCGCAACCGGTAAAGACCATGGCGTGGGTCATCAGCGAATCACCACTAACCAAGCGCTGCAATTTGTTCATCGAAAAATCGACACCGTACGTGGCCGAGTAATCGAAAAGCTTTGGATCCCACACGCCGTGTTCACCGTCAGCCTGAGCTTCCGTATCGCAGCCGAACCACACCGGACGCTGGTGCGACACTAAACTTTCCCGCACGGCGTTGCGCAGTACCTCCATCGGGGCATTCAGGTAGGTCACTGGCTTAGCGCCCACCACGTTGCCCAGGTATTCCACACCGTAGGTCTTGCTATATTCGTGGCGCGGATCGTTGACCACACAGACGTATTCGCCCAGATTGCCGGGCAGGTACTTTTCTGCGAATTGCTGCGGGGTAAATTCACCGGCGCGGGTGAATTCATCGTCCTTGTTGCGGTACTGCCAGACGAATTTCTCTGGTGGCAAACCAAGGTGGGCGGTCAAGACTTGCCATACATCGCGCAATGCTTCCTCGCGCAAGCCATTGCGCTCGCCGGCGGCAGCACCACGAATCCGCATGGTAGCCCGGCGCAACACCGCTTCGAGGTCGCGATTCATCTTTGCCGTATTCGAGCTGGAGTTAGTCTCTGGCATGGCGTACTGCGGTACCACACCGTACTTTTCCACCAAAGCCACAAACATATTCCACTGTCCGCCATCATCGATTGGGTTGCCCAGCAAATGGGAGACTGTGCGATCTAGCTCGTCGCGATCAGCCAACTCAATCATCGAAGACAGGAAATAGTTGGCCTTTTCGAATTTATCCCAAAAATGCAGGTAGGTCTGGGACAATTCGAAGTCTTTAATCTTCGTTTCGGCCATGATGGCGCCGCGCAAGCTATTCAAACCAGCGAAAATCCAGCACCGTCCCGAACGCTTTTGGTTTGCTACTGCCCAGGTATCTACCTTATGAGACACGGTTGGATTCAGCTCTAACACCCGCTGCCGATCCCGCGGACTTCGTAATCGAGGTACCCGAAAGTGCATTGCGCACCAAACGTGCTTGCGGATCGTTTCCCAATTGCTGCTGCATACGAGTTAAAAAGTCTGCAGAAATACTCATGACAATTCCTTATATTTCTTTCTTGCTTGTCTATTTCGGATTAGCCAGATTTTTTAAGCCATAAGGTCATAAACAGGCAATTGAATTGGCTGGGTATCCAGGCCAGGTAGCAGATGTTCTGGTACGCACGCCCGTGGCACCACCACTTGGAATAGGAAAGTGTCGAACCAGGAATCGGTCATAGTGCCAAAGCCCTCACCACGGAATTCGGTCTTTCCATCGGAATCTTTCGTGCCCCACGAGTTTTCCACACGCCAGTTGATGCTGGTGGTTCCGTCGCCAGCTTCAACCGCGTCGTAGCCCGTCAGCGACATCGCATGGGTGGGCACACTATCGCGGCTTAGCAGGCGCTCGGCACGCGAGAGCCCCAGATCGATGCCGTAGACCTCCTCGCGCTGGAACATCTTCGGATCCCAGAGCCCCAGCTGGCGGGAGAACTGCTGGTCAACGTCGCAAGCAAACCACACCGGCGTACCCTGATCCAGGCTGGCTTTGGCTGCGGCGCGAAGCTCCTCCAAGGACGTATTCAGGTACGTGTAATCCTGCGTGCCCCAAACGTTGTTGCAGTATTGTAGCTGGTAGAGCTGATTTTGCTGCATCGAAGGACGCGGATCGTGCTGCAACACCACAAAATCATCCAGATTCGGCAGGTAGGTCTCGGTGAATTGCTGCGGTGTCATCTCGCCGACGCGCGTAAATTCGTCATCCTTGTTGCGGTACTGCCACACAAATGACGTGGGCGGCTGGCCCAGGTGCGCCGCCAAAATGCGGTAGACACCTTCTAGACCTTGTTCAATTAGCTTTTCGACGGCTTCTGCTTGCCGATCAGATGCCACAATCTGCCAGGCAACTTTGCGAAGTTGGGATTCAATGGCCTGGCTCATCTTGCGGGTGGAGGAAGAAGATTCGGTTTCGTCGAAAGCGTATTTCGGTACGATGCCGTATTTGGCTACGAGGTTGGTAAAGAAATGGTAGAAGCCACCGTCGCCAGCGTTGTAGCGCAAAACGTGGTCGATGACACGATCGTCGAAAGCTTGAATATCGGTGGTATCGGCATCGAGTTCCGAAAGACGCTGGCTAAAAGCGCGTAAGGAGTAATTGGCTTTTTCCAGCTTGTCGAAAAATTGCAAATATGATTCCGAGAACTCGAAATCCTTGAGATTCAATTCTTTGGCTATCCGATGGCGGTGTACATTCAGCGCTGCGAACATCCAGCACCGGCCAGACGATTTCTGATTCGTAACACCTAATTGATCGAGCTTGGTTTCCACCTCTGGGTTAATCGCTAATACTCGCTCGCGATTTAGCGATACTTTATCGATATCCGTTTCTGTCACGGCATTGCGTGCGAGTAACGACAGTGGATTCGTTTCGCTTTCATTCCTCAACCGGGCGAGGGTTTCGGGCTCAATGGGGGTAGATACAGTTCGATCCTGGACAGACATAACCACGATTCTAAAACAATTCGTGGTTGTGCTCTCCAGGATCGGGGCTAGGATCTGAGAAAATCAGCGCCTAGTGGCTTTGAGCTGAGCCGTTTTTACGCAGCGCCACCCTTGCCAATGCGGCGAGAGATGATTTCCTTCATGATCTCGTTGGTGCCACCGTAGATGGTCTGCACCTTGGAGTCTAGGTAGTGGGTGGAAATTGGGTATTCCAGCATGAAGCCGTAGCCACCGAACATCTGCAAGCAGCGAGTAACGATGTCCTGCTGCTCTTCGGTGGTGAGGAACTTCGCCATGGAAGCACCGGTCTCATCCAGCTTGCCGGCGTTGTGAGCCATTACAGCCTGGTCGACGAAGGCCTGCAGCGAGGTGATGCGGGTTGCCATGTCTGCCAAGTAGTGGCCGTGCACCTGGTGGTGTAGTAGTGGCTTGCCGAAGGTCTCGCGCTCCTGGGCGTAGTTGTAAGCCAGGGTCCATGCGCGACGGGAGGTTGCGACGGAGCCCACAGCCAAGGTCAAGCGCTCGTGAGCCAGGTTGGTGCGCAGGTAGCCGAATGCAGCGCCTTCTTCACCAATCAGGTTCTCTGCTGGTACGCGGACGTTTTCGAAGTGCAGCTCCGCGGTGTCCTGAGCCTTCAGACCAACCTTCTTCAGCGGACCGGTCTTGGTGTAGCCGTCGAGATCGGAATCAACCACGAACATCGACACACCAGCGCGACCCTTCGATGGGTCGGTGATTGCTACTACCAAGGCGAAGTCAGAAAGCACACCATTGGAGATGAACGTCTTGGAGCCGTTCAGGATGTAGTGATCGCCGTCCTTCTTTGCGAAAGTGCGGATCTGTGCGAGGTCGGAGCCAGCACCTGGTTCGGTCATAGCTAGGCAGCCGATCAGATCGCCGGCGTTCATGCCAGCCAAGTACTTCTGCTTTAGTTCTTCGGAAGCGAACTTAGCCAGGTAAGGAGCTACCAGATCGTTCAACGTGCCGAAGGAAACCACGATCGAGCCGCAGTCCGAGTTGGTGAGCTCTTCGTTGAGTACCTGGTTGTAGCGGAAGTCCATTTCTCCGCCACCACCGTATTCTTCTGGGGTGGACATGCCGATGAGGCCGAGTTCGCCAGCCTTCTTGAAGACCTCGCGATCAGGCATACCCTCCTTGTGCCAACGCTCGACATTCGGGGTGATTTCCTTCTCGACGAAACCGCGCACCATGTCGCGGAACATCTCGTGCTCTTCTTCAAAATGGGTGCGTGGCAGGAAGTCCTTCATCAGGGGTAACTCCTCGACTAGAAAATGAATAAAATTACGGGTTTTTCGACTGCGATTTTACCCAGTGAGACGCCGTTGTGTGACGGCAACCACGTAATTGTTTAAAAATGTTCTAAAAATGTCAAGGTTTCGCGCGCCCGGTGCGAGCTGGGAAAACGCCCGCCAGAGAAGTTAATTAGGCAAACGCACCGTGATTAAATCACCCCCGGCTACTAAGTACAGGGCTACCTAATAAAATCCGTGCGACCTGCATTGATGCTGGATTGTGGCCGTTTGAGGCGATTCCCGCGGGGGTGATTTATACAACTATTTCGTTTCTTAATTCCCATAAGTGCAGGTGGGTAGCTATGGTTATAGGCAGTGGTTGAAGTGAGAACAGGCAGCCACAACAGTCATAGCAACCTCCAATTGCACTCGTAAAAGCTTAAAGGCGCTATATCCCTTGGAACAGGATATGGCGCCTTTGCTTATGCGTGAAGGGTACTTGTTGGACAAGTCTTCACACCCGGTATATAGTTGCGTGCGCAAGCAAATAAAGCACTGCGGAAAATTCTTAGGAGCATTCCATGTCCGACAGCAGCAATAGCGATCCAAAGAACTTGGATCTCCCACGCCTATCAGTATTAGGGCAAGACCACTCTGGCTTGTTCGACGCCGAAAGCGCAGGCACTACACAAGCTGATCCCAGCGACACCAGCACATCACAGGAAGCGCACATCCCTTTCGCCGACCACCCAGGGTTCTCCCAGGTCTTCACCCCCGGCAAACTAACCTTCGGCCTGATCGCACCCTTCAAGGGGTACCGAAACACCCCAGTGCCGAATGTGGATGATCTAGCAGAGCTCGCCCAAGGAGCGGAGGACGCGGGCTTTTCCGCACTGTGGCTGCGCGACGTACCTTTCTTAGATCGTGGCTTCGGCGACGTAGGGCAGGGCTACGATCCCATCGTTACGCTCGGTTACTTGGCCGCCAAAACCTCGAGCATCGCTCTGGGCACCGCTGGCATCGTCACCACTTTGCGCGAGCCAATCCACGTTGCCAAAGCCGCTGCAACGGTAGATGCGCTCACCAACGGACGCATGCTGCTTGGCCTGTCCACCGGTGATCGTCCAAGTGAGTTCCCAGCATTTAACGCCGGATTTGAAAACCGTGGAGAGCGATTCCGCGAAGCATGGGAATTGATCGACACCCTGATCAAAAATCCAACTTCCCCATCTTTCGCAGGGGAGCACTACGGGCAGCTCAGTGGCGAGCTTGAATTCATCCCACAGTTGGATCATCGGGTACCTATGGTGTCGATCGGTCGCGCCCGCCAAGAATTCTCCTGGCTCGCCAACCGCGCCGATGCCTGGATTTGGCATGGTGTTAATCCTCGCGACACCAAGAACATCGTCGATATGCTGGCACGACTAAACACGAATCACACGTGGCACCCCTTCGGCTACGCCAACTTCGTTGATGTCTCCGACGATCCGAATGAGCCCGCAACCCTGCACAACAACATTTTCTTGCGTGGCGGCACGCGCGAGCTGGCCAAATTCTGGAAAGAGCAAAAAGAACAGGGGCTTGCCCACGTCACGCTCAATTTGAAACCTACGAAACGATCCATGGAGAGCGTTTACGACGAGTTCGCCACCAATGTCTTGGAGGTAGTCAATGGATAGCCAAGAAACCACTCAGCGCGATACCCAACGCTACGAGCGCATGCGCCAGGGCATGTTCGAAGCCTTAAGCCTGAATAACGGCGTCACCTTGCCGAATCGTTTCGTCGTTGCCCCAATGACACTGTGGGCGTCCAACGACGACGGTAGCCTATCCGACCAAGAGCGCACCTTCTTAGCCAACCGCGCGCCGGGTGCTGCGCTGCACATTGTAGGTGCCACGCTGGTGCATCATTCGGGCAAGACCTTCCTGGGCCAGCCCTTCGCGCTTAGCGAAGCGGATCTGCCTTCGTTGGAAGAACGCGCCCGGATCGTCCACGCCAACAACAGTAAGGCGATTCTGCAGATCCACCACGGTGGCATTCAAGCTGAAGCGAAGCTGACGGCTCCAGATCAGCCGATGGGTGCCACTGGCGGCTTCAACGGAGCCCGCGAGATGACCGAAGCCGATATCCACACCATCATCGAATCCTTCGTCCGTGCAGCTCGGCTCGCCCTCCAGGCTGGCTTCGATGGTGTAGAAATCCACGGCGCCAACAACTACCTGTTGCAGCAATTTGTCTCGCCACATACTAATCGCAGAACTGATAAGTGGGGCAAAGACAAGACCCTGCTGTCCGTGGAGATCACCCGCGCTATCACCGAGATGCGCGATAACGAAGGACGCCCAGATTTCCTTGTTGGTTATCGCCTCTCTCCAGAGGAGCCTTTCGACGAAGGCCTCACCATGGATCACACTGTCGCGCTGATCAAGCGCCTCAACGAAACTGACCTCCAGTTCCTACACATCTCGCAGTGGAACTTCCACCAGAATGCGCGTCGTGGGCAAGGCGCAGAGGACAATCTGGCGCGTCTCCAAGTTATCCGGGACGTCACCAGAGACGATATAGCTATCATCGGCGTCGGCTCGCTGAATGACAAAGACACGCTCACCGACGCCTTCGAAACCGGCTGGGTTGATATGTATGGGTTTGGGCGAGCCGCTATGATCAACCCTGATCTTGTCAACGTGGTGAAAAACGATCCGCAGATCGCGCTGCGCACGCATTTCGATCCGGATCGGGAAGATCAGTATGGAATTCCCGATCGACTGTGGGCGATGTCGAAGCGGGATCAAGAGTGGTTACCGTCTGTAAGAAAGTAATTTATGGCAACCGATTATTTGCAGCAGTGGTTTGTCCTGAATAAAAAGCGGATTCAGATTATTCAGGAGCTTCAGGATGCGATTCTGCAGGTGCCAGGCAGTCACCTGGAGCTCAACGAGTACTACTTGTTGTATTTCCTGGACGAAGCACCCGATAAGAAGCTTAAGCAGATCGACTTAACGGACAAGCTGAACCTCAGCAACAGCGCCACCTCTCGGATGATTGCTCGCCTGGAATCCAAAAAGTGCGGAGTGATCTCCAGGCAGCCCTGCGAACTCGACAAGCGCGCTACATATATTGCGCTTACGACGAAGGGCAAGGAGCTTCTCGATCGGGTCAACGCTGTCACTGACGAACTGTTATCCCAACACGATGACGTTTTGGGTTAACTGCGCTGCAAATGTTCCCGCAGCGCAGCGTTGAAATAGCCGGCCTTTTCCACGTTCACCAGGTGTTTTGCCTCTGAAATGGTCACCATGGTCGATCCGCTGATGCCGGTGTGCAACTGCTGCACTACGTCCAGGGCAGTGGAAGTATCCTGCTCGCCAGCGATCACTAAGGTCGGCACCCGGATCTCGCCCAACCGTTCACGGGAATCAAAACCAGCCAACGCCATGCAACAGCCTGCATAGCCAGTGTCATTAGTTGCCCGCACTGCCTCGGCATAAGACTCTGGCAATTCTGGCTGCTTCTCAAAGCAGGCATCAGTAAACCAATTGCCCACCACAGTTTCGGCCAAAGCGCCAGTGCCCTCGTTGCGCACGAGCTCAGCCTTATCCAACCACGCCTGCGCTTCGCCGAACTTCGGGGCCGTAGCGGCCAAGGTCAAAGACACCAACCGCTCCGGATGCTCCAAAGCAATCATTTGTGCCACGGCGCCGCCCAAAGACAGTCCCACCAAATGGAAAGCCGAAACACCCTGGTCATCAAGGCGGGCCAACACGTCGTTAGCTAACTGCTCAATGGAATAATCGCCCTCCGGCGCAGGCTGCGAACCATGGCCGAGCAGATCCAGCGCAATGCACTGAAACTCCGCGCCCAGACTATCCAGCTGAGGCTGCCACATCTGCGCCGTCGCACCCAGCGAACCTAAAAAGACTACCGGTACACTCGAATTACTCATCGTCGTTTCCTTCCTGCGCCTCCGCACGCTGGGCAGCCAACGATGCCCGCGCATCTGTTAACCACTGTGGCTGATCGGCCAGCAACGCCTTAATATCAGCGGTGGTCAGAGGCTTATCCATATCGTTTTTCTTCAACGCCGTGATGGTAATGCCTAACCGTCGCGCTACCTCTGGGCGCGGATGTGGTCCGGTACGCCGCAACTCCGCGAGCCACTCCGGCGGATTAGCCTGCAACTCGTTGAATTCGTCGTGGCTTAACTGGGCGTTCTGAAATTCCTCCGGGGTGGCCGGCAGGTAGATACCCAACTTCTTCGCTGCTGTAATTGGTTTCATAGTTAGCCAGGTTACCCGCTAGCCTGGATCCCATGACTGCCGAGCCACTGCGTATCGCCTTCGTCACTGGCGCCAGCCCTCAGAAGTGGTTCCGCCGATTTACCGAGCGCGGGTTCGGCCAGATTACGCCCATTGCCTCCCACGATCCTTTAGCGCTTTTCGCTGCCGACGACGCCGCGGACACACCCGCCGATATGGCCATCGTGCGTCTGGCTGCCGGAACTCAGCCGCAGCAATTGCAGCCGCGGTTGCATCAAGTGCAGCTTTACGACGAAGCAGCTGGCGTGGCCGCAGAAGCTGAACACGTAATCAGCTTGGTGGCTGAAGCTGCAGCGGTGGAAGCAGCCGAACTGCAAGACGAAACCGTCCTGCTAGACAGCATCGACGCCGAAGCCGTCGCCGAGATGCTGCCCGTGGCAGCAACCGGTGCCGGCATCGTGCAAGCGCCGTTTCCACTGTTGCGGGCACTGGCGAAAAAAGCTGTGATCGTGCGTAAGGTGGATCGCCCGTCGCCAAGCTCAATCTGGTTAGTCTGGCGCAAAGCCGAAGATGATGCGCAGAAACAGGAATTTGTGGGCGTAGTCAAGGGCAGGCGCCAGGGATCAATGCGCGCCGGAGCTGAAGAAAAATCGCAGCACCCCCCGAAGCGCACGGCACGCGAAAAAACACTGGCGAAACAACGGCGCAGGGAAGCTGCCCGCCAGAAATCGAGGAATTCGGCGAAGCGCTACCGTGGCCGTTGATCTGTAGCCTACGATAGAGCGCATGACCGATAGCAAGCGCGGTTTTACGATCCGACAGTTGCAAGAATCCGACTACCCCCAGGTCAAGGATATTTACGAGATTGGCTTGGATACCGGGCACGCGTCGTGGGAACACGAAGCTCCGGAGTGGGAGATATTCCGCCAGCTCAAGCGGTTAGAGCTCTGCTATGTGGCGATCAGCGACGAAGATCCAGACAAAGTGCTCGCCTGGGCATCAGCGGCGCCGGTTTCGAAACGCGATATTTTCTCTGGTGTGATCGAGGATTCGATTTATGTGCACCCGGATGGCCAGGGGATGGGGATCGCCGGAGCGCTGCTAGAAAAGCTGATCGACGACGCCACCGAGCTAAACTGCTGGTCCATCCACTCGTGGGTGTTCCCGGAAAACGTGGGCTCGTTGAATCTGCACCGCAAGCTCGGTTTCCGCGAGGTGGGTACCTACCACCACATGGCGAAAATGACGTATGGCCCGATGGCAGGGCAGTGGCGCGATGTGATCATTTTGGAAAAGCTGCTGGAAAAGCCGGAGGAGCGCGCCACGAAGCGGGCTCAGGAAGCCGCCGAAGCTGAGGGTGATCCCAACCGCCCAGTATTGAAGAAGCTGGATCGCGCGGCGGATCAGGTGGGGGCTTAGCGCCGGCCGGGCAACCACATCCGGTCGCCGAAGATCGCAAACAGCGCCGGCACCACCAACGTGCGCACCAGGAAGGTATCCAGCACAATACCTAAGCCCACCACGATGCCCACTTGCCCCAGGGTAATCAGCGGCAGCACACCGAGCACCGCGAACACCGCAGCCAGCACCACCCCGGCAGAAGTAATCACACCGCCGGTAAGCCCTACGGCACGATTCATGCCTTCAAAGGTGCCATATGTCGCGGCTTCCTCCCGCGCCCGCAGCACCAGGAACACCGTGTAATCGATGCCCAGCGCAATGAGGAAAATCATCGAATACAGGGGCACCGACACATCGAGAGCTGGGAATTGGAAAATATATTGGCTGACGACGGCTCCCGTCCCCAAGGCAGCAAACGCCGACAACGTAGTGGACAGCAGTAGTAACACCGGCGCCACGAGTGCCCGCAGGATAATCACTAGCAGTACGAAAACGATGGCCAAGATAGCTGGGATAACCACCTTGGTATCGCGGATGGTGGCTTCACGATTGTCCAGGGTTTCCGCGGTTTGACCACCCACGATGGCATCAGGGGAGACCTCTGCCAAAAAGTGCCGTAGCTGGCGGATATGGTCGAAGCTTTCTTCGGTGGCAGGCAATGCGTCGTCGATGAGCGTCCAGCGCATCAGTTGTTGATTATTCGATGCTTCTGGTTCGCCCTGGGTGACGAATTCTGGTTGCTTTTCAATGGTCTTGTTTACCGCTTCGGTGGCTGTTGCCGGTGCAATCACAGTCACAGGTGCTGCTGCCCCGGGTAGCGAATACTCAGCGATTTGATCCAACCCAGCGACGGCTTCGGATTCGGTGCGGAATTGTTCCGTAGTAGTAAGACCAATCGAGGCTGTTGTGATCCCCATACCCAGCGCTAAGAGCACTGCCACCATGGCAGAAAGCGTGACTTTCGGGCGCTGCGACACCCAAGTAGCCACCCGGTACCAACGCGATTGCAGGGCGCGATCGTCTGTATCTTCCACCTGCGGAATCTTCGGCCAAAACAGCCCGCGCCCACACAGCGCTAGCGCAGCGGGCAGGACAAACAAGCCCGATGCCAGCGCGATCAGCAGGCCAATTGCCAGCGAGATCCCCAGTCCCACATAGGACGGCACTGTGGCCAGCGCTAACGCCAGCAACGCCAGCACTACGGTGAGGTTCGACGATAGGATTGCTGGCGTTGCAGCCGTTAGCGCCCTGCCTAGGGCCGTGCGATGATTGTCTTCGCGACGCAGTTCTTCCCGATACCGAGAGATCAACAGCAGCGCGTAGTTGGTGCCAGCACCGAACACCAGTACAGACATGATGCCGCCGGTGGATTCATCGAACTCTAAGGCGGTGAAGTTGGCGATGATATCTACTAGTCCTGCCGCGAGCCGATCGGCTAGTGCCACGCTTAGTAAAGGCACCAGAAACAAGATCGGCGAACGGTACGTAATGATCAGCAGTACTGCCACAATCAGCGCAGAGATTCCCAGCAGCGCAAAATTTGCGCCATCAAAGGCTGAGGCCGTATCCGCAGCAAAGCCTGCAGGGCCAGTCACATACAGATCCAACCCTTCAGCACCTGCAGCTTCACGCAAATAATCGTTGCCAGCTGCCCGCAGCTCTTTCACGGTTTCAGCGAGCCCACTGCCATTGATCGCACTCGGAATGGTCAGTACGGCTTGTGCTAATTCATCGGCCACCGGAAGCAACGGAGTGGCAAGTTCCGGAACCTCGCCATAACCACCAACACCAGCTCCACCAACCCCCGCGGCCGCCAACTGATCTACTGCAGCTTCAGGAAACTCCGTCTGCTCAATCGCCTCCACTGCACCAGAGGCCGCCGCTAAATCAGCTTCACTTAGCGGCGCTCCGTCATCCCGGGTAAACACCACAATTGCCGGAGTTTCCGAACCTCCCGCAAACTCCTCGCTTAGCTGCTGTACCTGCGCCGATTGAGAATCCGGTGGCAGAGTAACTGGTGCCGACGATCCAGAGTCAATCTGCGCCGACCACCCACTCGCGCTTGCCACGAGAGCCAACATCAACACAAGGACGCATCCAGCCCACCCGCGGCTGGTGGTGTGTTTGGTAATCATTTGATCTCTTTCCAACGTCGTAATGCTTCGTCGCGTTCTTCGGCATGGTCGACCAACGGCGCGGGATAGCCTTCGGGTCTCAGCTCTGGATGCTCGGGAAGCTGGTGCACCTTGCCGGTGTAGTGCGCCAATTCGGGGATCCAACGGCGCACATATCTGCCATGTGGATCGAATTTCTCGCCCTGCCTGGTGGGATTAAAGATCCGGAAAAACGGTGCGGCATCGAATCCGGTACCCGCGCACCACTGCCAATTCAGTTGGTTCGAGGCCTCATCGGCATCTAGCAGCAGCTCCCAAAACACTGCCGCGCCTTCTTGCCACCGCAGATGCAGATCTTTGACTAGGAAACTCGCCACAATCATCCGCACCCGATTGTGCATGTACCCTGTGGCAGCCAGCTCACGCATTCCCGCATCCACAATGGGATAGCCGGTCAAGCCAGCCCGCCACGCGGCTTTTTCTTCCTCCGAGGTATGCCACCGGTAGCCCGCAAATTTCTCATTGGCATCCTCATGTGCCGTTTCCGGACGATGCCACAATTTATCCGCATAAAACTCGCGCCAAGCCAGCTCACTTAAAAACTTATCCGCGCTTGCACTCGCACCTAGCCGCGGCAATAAATCCGCAATCAACGTGCGTGGATGGATCGTGCCCAGTGCCAGGTGCGCCGAAAGCCCCGACGTCCCACCCAGATCTGGGCGTTGCTGGCTCTCGACGTAAGAGGCTAACTCCCCAGCAAGGAATTCCTCCCAACGCTCTAACCCCGAACTTTCCCTAATCGCTGCCGCATTTTCCCGCGCCAGCTCCGGCAATACAGCAGCATCAAACTCTAAACCACCGCCACCCACTTCGTCCGGCACAGCAACCACCGCACCAGAGGCTAGCGCTTCCTCCAAAGCCGATCCGGATTCCACCGCAGCGACGTCAGCACCCAAACACTGTCGCCACTTCTTCGAAAACGGCGTGAAAACCGCATAAGGCTTATCCTGCTGAGTGCGCACCATCCCCGGTGCGACCGCATAAGCCGAATCGACAAATTCACATGGCACCATGGCGGCCAGCTGTTGTTGCTGTTGATATTCGCTAACGACGAAACTCGCTTGCCCAATCACCCGCGTAATCCCAAGCTGGCGCACTAAGTCCGGCACCACTTCTGGCAAGCTGCCTTCAAAATGTGGCACCGTCACATGCAATCGCGACCCCAATTCGCCCAGCGCGCTTTGCAGTGCGTATTTCCGCAAATTCGACCAGTTGCAGGTGTCGCGCACGTGGGCGAATAGCAGTTCGGTTACCGCGCCGTCGTCAAGCAATTCGCACCCTCGGGCAATAGCTGCGTTGTCATTCACACGCAGCGCGCCAGTAAGCAGAATGAGGGCGCGGCTCACTCGGAATCTCGCAGTAATTCGTGTGCGAGTGCCTCAGCTAGATCGGGGAAGCGGAAGGTGTGGCCGAGTTCCGTTAGCGCAGTGGGCATCGCGCGTTGGTTGGCCAAAGCCAACTCCTCGGCACCCGTGCTGCCCAGCAGTAGTTTTGGTCCTAGCTTCGGCACTGGAATTACGGCGGGACGGCGCAGCACTGTAGCTAGCACCTTGGTGTATTCGGCGTTGGTCATGCCGCCCGGTGCAACGGCGTTGATCGGTCCTTCGAAGGCTTCATCAACGGCAGCGCGGTGGTAGACGTCCAGCAAATCATCCAGGGCGATCCAGGGGAACCATTGGTTGCCATCGCCTAGTTTGCCGCCAAGGCCGGTAAAGGTAATGCCAGCTAGTAGTGGCAATAGTCCACCGCTGCCGGATTGCACGAGGCCGGTGCGGATGGTCACCACGCGGATACCTGCATCGCGGGCTGGCTGCCAGGCAGCTTCCCAGTCGCGGCAGATTTCAGCTAATGGCCCGGAGCCAGAGTCTGCGGTTTCACCGAGGATCTCCTGGCCACGGTCGGCGCCGTAGTAGCCCACAGCAGAAGCAGAAACAATCGTCTTCACACCACACTGCACAGCAACTTCCGCCAGTTTTTTCGATGGCTCCACACGAGAATTACGCACTTTCGCAATGTGCTCGTCAGTAAAGCGACCAGCAATCGGAGCGCCAGCCAAGTTAATTAAAACATCGACCCCCTCCAGCAGATCGCTCGCTGGATTCGAGGTGTCCCAGTAGCGCTCATCCGCACCCGAAACAGCACTTTCCGAGCGCTGCAACGTAATCACCCGGTGACCACTAGTAGTCAACAATGCCCGCAGCGCAGTACCTACAGTGCCAGTAGCGCCGGTAACTGCAATAGTTAATTCAGGCAGCTCATCGCGATCAAGATAAGAAACCAACCGCTGCCGGGCTTCCAAATCCCCCGCTAGCTTGGTGTGCCGGTATGCAAAGATGCGATCTAAGACGGCACCAGGTACCGCCCGGGTAGATACTTCATCAATGACAACCGAGCCATCAGCAGCATCTGCAAACTTATGCGTATGCTCCCAGCCGGTCATCCCCTGAAACGGCTGGCTCACTGCCGCATCGTGAAATTGAAATCCCTCGCGGTATTGCTCGGGATCATGGCGCGCCACCCAAGTTAGCTTTGGTGGCACTGCAAACGTGGTTTCCCCGTCGCGCAAGTTCTCGGCCTCGGAAACCACGGTCATCGGCATTAACCCCGGGGTCAACCGGGTTACCGCGCCGGGACGGCTAAACCAGTGGAAAACGTCAGACCGGGGAAAATCTAAGTGCTGTTCATAACTATGTGCTCCCATGGCCCCACTATTCCACAGTTTCTTACTCCACAGTTTCCTTTAGTGGTTCTTCTACAATGAACAGCAAAATAATTGCAGCCAGCACCATCAGTGGCATCAGTATGCCGAAGATTGGAGTCAGACCATCGTTATAGGCGCCAGCGATGAGTTGCTGAATTGGTTCTGGCAACTGCGCCAATGCAGTAGGTGTCAAGTTCGAAATCGAGGCACCAGAGCCACCAGCACCCGCCACACCACTAGGCATCCGCTCGACCAAAAGCTCCTGCATATTGTGGATAAACAGCGCGCCCACCACCGAAGATCCTACGGTGCCACCGATCTGGCGGAAGAAGTTGTTCGCAGCAGTCGCGGTACCCACCAGCGATAGTGGGAAAGAATTCTGCACGATTAGTACTAGCACCTGCATGCCGATACCAATGCCGATACCCATGACGAATAGGTACACGCCGATCACAGTCAGCGATGATTCAGCAGTCAACGTCGACAGCAAATACAACGCCACTGCCATCATTGCCATGCCGGTGGCCGGGTACCAGCGGTAATGTCCGGTTCGCGAGATCACCTGGCCGATCACCGTAGAGGTCACGATCATGCCGAGCATCATTGGTGTCATCATCAGGCCGGCCGCGGTAGGGGACATGTGATGCACCATCTGCAGGTACGTCGGCAGGTAGGCCATAGTGCCGAACATGGCAACACCCATAACCAGGCCACCGGCCGTCGTCAAGCTGAAATTGCGCACGCGGAATAGCTCTACCGGAATTAGCGGGGTAGCAGCGCGCTTTTCGACGAAGATCAGCGCAATCCAAGCCACCAGCGAGAATCCAGCCAGCCCCAGGATCGTGGGCGAAGTCCACTCATACTGTGTGCCGCCCCAGGTAGTGACCAAAATCAGCGACGAGGCTGCCAGGATCAGCACAGCCATGCCAGTGAGGTCGAAGGCAGACGTAGCCTTCCGGCGCGGCAACTGCAAGTACTTCCACGCGAAGAAGAATGCCAGAGCGCCCAAAGGTACGTTCATCCAGAGCCCCCAGCGCCAACCCGGGCCATCAGTGAACCAGCCGCCCAGCACCGGGCCGAGCACTGAGCTCACGCCGAATGTGGCGCCCATGATGCCCATGTAGCGGCCGCGCTCGCGAGCGGGGACAACCTCAGCCATGATGGCCTGCGAGGTCACCATCAACGTACCGCCGGCAAAGCCCTGGATCGCGCGGGCAATAATTAGCACGGTCATCGACGAGGTCAGCGCACCAATCACCGAGCCCAGCACAAACCCAGCAATCCCCATCATGAAGATGTGCTTGCGGCCAATCATGTCGCCCAGCTTGCCGATAATCGGCATCGCAATCGTCTGTGCCAGCAAGAACGCCGTGATTACCCACGACATATGATCCACGCCGCCTAGATCGCCCACAATGGTGGGCAACGCGGTGGCGAAAATCATCTGCCCCAACGAGCTCATCAGCATCGTTACGATCAGCGTGGCAAAAACAATCCCCACCGCCGATTGCGTACGAGTGTTATCCACCTTCGTGTTACTCATCCGATCCTCCTAACCGAGCTACCAAATCCGCATAAACGCGCGCATCATGTTCCAACGCATGCTCCGCAAAGGGGTTGTCCGCGTGGGTGAGCGTGAAACTGACCACCGTCTGCACAAAACGCGCCCCCAACAGGGCTTCTTCTTCCACACTCAACTCCGGCAGACTGCGCGTGGCAGGGAAATTCTCTAAATTCAGCACCAGCGATTGCTGAATCCTCGTCAACGAAGTCCGAATCAACGAATGCGACAACGGCGCCACTTCCGGTTCTTGCTCAATAATTGCTATACGACGAGCCCGTAACCCGCGCAGCCGTTCGATCGGCTCCGGGATGTCATCGTCGGCAGCTAAGGTGCGCTCCAAGGCGCCCTGCAAATACTGCACTAGCGCCATGATGGGGCGCTCGTGTTCCTGGTTGCTAAACGTGGCTACATCTTCATCCGTGAATTGGATCAGGCCAGCACCAAAGACCACGTGATCTTTGGAATCGAAGTAATTGAAAAAGGTACGCCGGCTTACGTCTGCGGCCGCACAGATGTCGTCGATCGTCACCTGCTGATACCCGCGGTCGAGCACCAGCGCGGTGGCGCTGTCTTCTAAGGCGCGCCGGGTGCGCCGGCGCTTGCGCTCCCGCAGGGAGCAGCAGGATTCTGTCTCATTTGTTTCCATGCGTGCAAAATTACACCCAGTGCAGAAAAGTGTGCAATTTTTGTGAGCAGCATCGCAGGCATAGTAAAACCCCACCTCAGCACAGTGGCTAGAGGTGGGGTGAGTGCGAAGGCTAGTCGCGATCTGTGTTAGCCATAGCCAACACGTCTAGGCGCTTGTCTAGCTCTTCTTCGGTGAGCTTGTCGCCATCAACGAAGCCCATGTCGATCACGGTCTGGCGGATGGTCTTGCCTTCCTTCAGTGCAGTCTTGGCTACCTTGGCAGCATTTTCGTAGCCGATTGCCGAGTTCAAAGGCGTGACAATGGAAGGGGAAGACTCAGCGAGAGTGCGCATGCGCTCGACGTTTGGCTCAATGCCGTCGACAAGCTTCTCTGCGAATACGCGCGAGGTATTAGCCAGCAACTTTGCGGACTCCAGGACGTTGCGCGCCATCATTGGGATGAAAACGTTCAACTCGAAAGCGCCCTGCATGCCACCGGCAGCGACTGCAGCGTCGTTACCGATGACTTGGCAGGCCACCTGAGTTGCGGTCTCACACAGCACAGGGTTTACCTTGCCCGGCATGATCGAAGAGCCTGGCTGCAGGTCTGGCAGGTGAATTTCTGCCAAACCGGTTAGTGGGCCGGAACCCATCCAGCGGATGTCGTTGGCGATCTTGTTCAGCGACACTGCAATGGTGCGCATCGCGCCGGAGAACTCCACCAAGCCATCGCGGTTCGCCTGAGCTTCGAAGTGATTCACGGACTCGGATAGCTCCTCGACGCCGGTGAGCTCTACCAAAACCTTGGTGACGTTCTCGCCGAAATCAGCAGGAGTATTCAGGCCGGTACCTACTGCGGTGCCGCCGATTGGTAGCTCGCCGAGGCGCGGCAGGGTAGCTTCGACGCGCTCGATACCTGCAGCGATCTGACGTGCGTAGCCACCAAATTCCTGACCCAAGGTCACCGGCACAGCATCCATCAAGTGGGTGCGGCCGGACTTAACGACGTCCTTCCACTCTGCAGCCTTCTTCTCCAGCGACTCCTGGAGCACCTTCAGGCCTGGAATCAGATCCTTCACTGCAGCTTCGGTAGCAGCTACGTGAGTAGCGGTAGGGAAGGTGTCGTTGGAAGACTGACCCATGTTGACGTGGTCATTTGGGTGTACCTCAACGCCATTGTTCTTCGCGATCGACGCAATGACCTCGTTGGTGTTCATATTCGACGAGGTGCCGGAACCGGTCTGGAAGACATCAATTGGGAATTCGGCGTCGTGCTTGCCATCAGCAATTTCCTTGGCGGCGGCGATAATGGCGTCGGCCTGCTCTGCAGGAAGCAAGCCACGATCCTTGTTCACCTGGGCACAAGCGGCCTTCAACAGCCCCATCGCACGAATCTGAGCAGACTCCAATGGACGATCAGAGATCGGGAAGTTCTGCACTGCGCGCTGGGTCTGTGCGCGCCAGATTGCCTGTGCTGGCACCTTTACTTCGCCCATGGTGTCGTGCTCGATGCGGTACTGCTGTTCAGTCATCTAAAGCCTCTTTTCGGTTGGCAGTAAATTCTTAAAAATTAGTGTACAAAAGTTCAGGCCACGCAGGCTGCTGAGCCCAAGCCCTACTTCTCACCCGTGCCGTAGTCCACGGCAGCGTACTCACGCAGTTTCGCCAGCGAGTGGAAAGCTTCGATGCGACGGATGGTGCCGGACTTCGAACGCATCACCAGGGAACGGGTCCAAGCACCGGTGCCACGGTAGGCCACGCCACGCAGCATGTCGCCGTTGGTTACGCCAGTGGCCACGAAGTAGCAGTTATCGGAATTGACCAGATCATCCATGGTCAGTACTTTGCCGAGCTCGTGGCCGGCATCCAGTGCGCGCTTAATTTCGTCGTCATCGCGTGGGTGCAGCTTGCCTTGAATTTCGCCACCCATGCACTTCATAGCGCACGCGGTGATGATGCCTTCTGGGGTGCCACCGATACCCATGGCCATATCCACGGAGTTCGTATCCTGTGCGGCGGCGACCGCACCTGCAACGTCGCCATCGCCGATCAGACGGATCTTTGCGCCCGCTTCTCGGATATCGCGGATCAGCGTTTCGTGGCGTGGGCGATCGAGCACGATGACGGTGACATCTTCTTTACGCACGCCCTTGGCCTTGGCCACTGCTTGGATGTTGTGGCTGACCGGCGCTTCGATATCAATCTTGCCTGCAGCTTCTGGGCCGACAGCGATCTTGTCCATGTAGAACACTGCCGATGGATCGTACATCGCACCCCGGTCTGCGGCGGCGAGTACGGCAATCGAGTTCGGACGGCCTTCTGCCATCAAGGTGGTGCCGTCGATCGGGTCTACGGCAATATCAACTTCAGCGCCTTCGCCGGTGCCTACGCTTTCGCCATTGAACAGCATGGGGGCTTCGTCTTTTTCGCCCTCGCCAATGACCACGGTGCCGTTCATCGCCACGGTGTTGATGAGCTTACGCATAGCGTCGACAGCGGCGCCGTCGCCCTTTTCTTTCTGACCTCGACCTACCCAATGTCCAGCTGCTAGGGCAGCGGCTTCGGTGACTCGGACAAGTTCCATTGCCAGGTTACGATCCGGGCTTTCTGGGTGCGGCGCATTCATTGAAATCCTTGGCCTTTCGCGGTTAAAAAATGCCGTTAACTATCCGTCTTCTAGTGTGCCAAAAAATTGACCTTTTTGAGTGATCTACCGCATGAATACTAATTCTTAGTGATTTGCAGCATTGCATTATCAAAACAAAGTAAGCTAAAGCCATGAATTTTACTTCTAGAACAGATAATTCTGACGCTTCGGCCAGCACTGCGCCCGGCACCCCAGATCAACCCCTGGATCTGCTGATCGTTGGGGCAGGGCTTTCAGGCATCAACGTCGCACACCATGTGGCACAGAATTTTCCGGAGTGGCAGTGGGAGATGCACGATGCTCACGACGATCTGGGCGGCACCTGGCACCTATTTAACTACTCGGGTATTCGCTCCGATTCCGATATGGCCACCTTTGCGTATCCGTTTAAGCCGTGGCCACATGCCTCTACGTTGGGGCAAGGCGCCGAAATCAAAGAGTACCTCCGCGAGGTAGCACGCGACTGCGGCGCACTAGAGCGCCTGCACACTAATTCCTGGATCAAAGACTCCAATTGGCGCACGGACTTAAGCCTGTGGGAAATCACCGCACAAGGCGACTGCGTACGCACAATCTATGCGCGTCGCGTGCACTACGCATCGGGCTATTTCTCGCATAAACAGGGCTATGCGCCCGATTTCCCTGGCCAAGATGAGTTCACCGGCCAGCTCATCCACCCGCAGCATTGGCCGAAAGACCTCGAGTTGCATGATCGCAAAGTAGCAGTCATCGGCTCCGGCGCCACTGCCATCACCCTGGTGCCCGCCCTCGAGCAAGCCGGCGCCCACGTGACGATGATTCAGCGCAGCCCTAGCTATGTGGCTCCATTTCCCGAAACGGATGCGATCAGCGCATTTTGGAACAAGCTGCTACCAGAGAAATGGGCGTATCCGGTGGCACGATTCAACCACGCCACGCGTGACATGCTGCAGTACACCATTGCCCAGCGCGTACCGAAGCTCTTTAGAGCTGAGCTACGCCGGATGCAGCGCCAGTTCATCTCTGACCAGCAGATCAAGGAGCATTTCACTCCGTCCTACCGCCCGTGGGATCAGCGGGTGTGCAAGGCTCCCGACGGGGATTTCTTCCAGGCACTACAGCGCAACGCTCAGGTGATCACCGACCGCATCGAGCGCTTCACTATGGACGGGGTACTGCTGGCCTCTGGTAGGGAGGTAGCTGCCGACGTAGTAGTCACCGCCACCGGACTGGAATTAGAAGCCATGGGCGGTGGCAGCGTAAGCATCGATGGCCAGCGCCAAGATCCCAGTGATCAGGTCTTTTATCGTGGCATCATGCTCGCTGGCATCCCGAACTTCAGCTTTACCGTGGGCTACATCAATGCTTCGTGGACACTGCGCGCCGACATGGTGTCCCAATATTTGGTCAAACTCTGGAGCACCGACCACCAGTATTACTGCCCACAAATCCCCACTGGACGCACTGACCGACCACTGATGGATTTCGAAGCTGGCTACATCAAACGCGGGATGCACAAATTCCCCACCCAGGGTGATACCCAGCCGTGGCAGTACACCCAGAATTACCTGGTAGAAGCCAAACAGATGCGCCGCGCTGATTTGGCGGAGGACATGGTCTTCGATCACGAATGCCTCTCCCTCGCCCAGAACCGTAATGTGCAGCAAACCCCAGTACATACTGTGCGCGCAGACGACGCCTACGAACCCACCACATCCCCGCGGCCTCTGCCCGAACCAGAGTTTGTCACCGTCGCCAGCAAACGCTTGCGCTACCGCAAACTGGAAGGCACTTCCGGCCAAGTTGTGCTGCTCCTGCATGGCATCGGCCGATCCTTGGAAGACTGGGACGACTACCTGCGTCTTACCGCCGGCGAACACACCTATATAGCTGTCGACGTTCCCGGCTTCGGCTTCAGCGATCCTGCAAAACCCACCACGGTGGAAGCCACCGCTGCGCTGGTCTGGCAAGCACTCGAACAAATTACCGAGCTCAGCGCGGACCAACTCCAAGTGCACCTCGTCGGCAATTCCTTGGGTGGTGCGATTGCCATGGAGCTGACCACCCTAAGCCCGGATCACATCGCCAGCGTCACCCTGGTGGCACCAGTGGGCTTTGGTTCCAAGACCATCCCGCTGCTGCGGCTCGTTGCACTCCCAGTGATTGGTCGCATCAATGTGGCCTTCACGCGTCTGGCACCAATGTCCTGGCTGTTAGAAAAGTTGATTCTGCGCCGACCTGGTGCCGTCACTAAGCAGCGTATGGCAATCCAGCGCAGCATCTTGCGCCACCGCCACCGCAGCCAGACCTATTACGCGCTGATCCGCCAATTTGCCACGGCTGGAGGGGTGCGTCCGCAGTGGCGTCGTCTGTTGGTACAGCGCTTCACTGATGCGATCACCGCAATTCGTCGCCAGCGCCCATTGCCACTGACTCTGATGTGGGGCACCAAAGATCTGATTTTGCCGTACGAAGATTTTCGGGAAGGTTTGAAGCAGATTTCGGCTACCGACGCGGTGGTCTTCGAAAATTGTGGCCACATGCCGCAGCTGGAGTACCCATCGGAATTCGCGGCTCACCTTCAGCGCGGTAGTCTAGATAGTTGTGAGTTCGGACAAACCAAGGCTGTTCCAAGACGGACGTGACATTTTCCTCACCCTGGCCGTGATGGCGCTTGCCATGGTGGTCACTGTGGGGGCTACTGGGTTATGCAGTTTCAATCCTGGTGCCCCGGAGGCCGGCCCGGTGCGTGAGGTTGATACCGATACCTTCTTGCCGATGGAAGCGCGTCGCGTTGCGTTTCCAGTGCGCGATCCGCAGTTGCCCGAACAGTGGGTGGCGAACTCGCAGCGCGCCAGCCAAGTAGCTGGCCACCAGGCCACCATTGTTGGTTTTGTTACCCCCGAGCAGCAATTCATTCAGGTGCTGCAAACCGATGCGCCGTTAGATCAGTTGCCCGGCCAGCCGGATAAACCGCGGCCGCACGAAGAAGAAAAGACCATCACTTCCGACGAAGCTGGCGCTGTACAGTGGCACATCTTTACCAGCGACGACGATTCCATTCGCCCAACTTGGGTCGCCGATCTCGGCGATAGTCGCCTGGTGCTTGAAGGCTCGGCCAATGAAGCCGAATTCGAAACTTTCGCCCAGGCGATGCAGGACAGCCCAGTTATTCAGGTGAACTAGACTGTTCCAGCGCGCGTTCCACGCGTTCTTTCGCACCAGCGAGTTGTTCTTCGCACCGCTTCGCTAAAGCCTCGCCCCGCTCCCAGAGAGCCAACGATTCATCCAGGCTAAGCTGCCCCATCTCGAGCAGCTTCACAGTTTCCACCAGCTCGTCGCGAGCATCTTCGTAGCCCAATTGCTCCACGGGTACCGCATCTTCTTGCTGCGCTTGCCCTTGGCCAAAAACATCCTGTGCCATCTAACTGTCCTTTGTAGAAAATTAATCTGCCGGGTAGGTATTCAACGCTGCAGCATGGATGGAACCATCGCCCACGCGAATGCGCAGCTGGCTGCCTGGGGGAGCCTGCTCGATACTGGTCACCACATGATCGCCAGAATTATCCCGCGGCTGCACCTGCACCACCGCATAGCCACGCGCCAACGTGGCACCCGGGCCTAGTGCACTGACTTTCGCCCGCAGCTGGCCGACGGTGGCGGTCTCTGCCTGAAGCCGCGCCAAAGTCAGCGACATAAGTTTCTCATGCAGGTAGGTAATCTCTTCGGTTTTGCGCTCGACCAGCGCCAGCGGATTCGCCAGGACCGGGCGCGACCGGAGATCTGCGACGATTTTCGTCTCGCGATCGACCCACCGTCGTAAAGCATCGCGCAAGCGTTGTTGTGCTTCGGAAATGCCGCGCTGTTCGGCTGCAACGTCGGGAACCACGCGCTTAGCGGCATCGGTGGGGGTAGCGGCGCGCACATCAGCGACGTTGTCTAGCAGCGGCGTATCGGGTTCGTGGCCGATCGCGGAAACCACCGGAGTCTGAGCAGCACCCACGGCGCGGACCAGAGCTTCATCGCTGAACGGCAGCAAATCTTCTACCGAGCCACCGCCACGGGCGATGATGATGACGTCAACTTCCGGGTACGCATCTAGGCGATCCAAAGCTGCGATCACCTCAGGAACGGCCTTCGCGCCCTGCACGATCGTATTGACCACCCGGAACTGCACGCCCGGCCAGCGGTCGCGTGCCACGGCAAGCACATCACGTTCGGCAGCCGAACCACGGCCTGTAATCAACCCAATGCACTGTGGCAAAAAGGGCAGTGGTTTCTTCAAACGCGGATCGAACAATCCTTCGGCAGCCAGCGCCTGGCGTAGTTGCTCCAACCGTGCCAACAACATACCGATACCCACCGGGCGCCACTGTGTTGCCCACAACGAAAACGACCCGCGCGCGGCATAAAACGCTGGCTTGCCGAACAGCACGATCCGGTCGCCAGTTTTCAGCGGATTAGCCTTCAGATCCGAGGTACGGCACGTCACCGAAACGGAAGTCTCCGTCGAGGTATCACGCAGTGTCAGATACGACAGCGACCATGTGGGCTTGGCACTAATCTGTGCCACTTCGCCTTCTACCCAAATTTGACCCAGCCGTTCAATCCAGTCTTTCACCAGGCTATTGAGCTGGCGCACCTGTACCGGCGCTTCGGGGCTGGATTCTAATTTAGACACGTATAGCTCCCGGGCATGTTAGTTATGGCTGGCGACGATCACGCGGGCGCCGCGGTGCAGGCCGATCCAAGTTCCCCTCGCCCCACGTGGTGGTGCGATGCTGATTCTGCGGCGGCCGTTGTACCCGGCGAATCTCTGGATTGCGTCCGGGACTGGTGCGAGGCGAACGTTGCTCACCACCCCACACGCGAGCCTGATGGGGCGCCTGCTGCTGGCGCTGCGCCCGACGCTGTTGCGCTTGAAGCCGCTGCTGCTGGCGTTGGGCGTAGAGCCGATCGCGTTCCGCACGGCGGCGCCGCGACTCTTCAATAAGCTGCTGCGCAGATTTCGATTCTTGCCTTTGTTGCGCGCGCACCGTGCGTTGCCGTGCTTCGCTGGCATGGCGGGCAGTGCGCTGATTAACTTCTTTCTGGCGACGCACATCTTTGCGGCGTAGCTTTTGGTATTTCTCGGCGGTGCGCTTGGTTTCTACGTAACGCCAGATGGCAATCGCTAGCGTCGTCAGCGTGATCAGCACCATCCAGGGGAAGAACTGAATTACCGGATAAGCCGCAGTGATCACGCGGGTTTTAAATGGCGTAGAAGCTGAAACGCCGCCAACAGCCATATCTGCAAAAGAGCCCGTGTACCACGCCACCAGAGGAGTGATGATGGTAAACAGCAACGGGATCTGTGCCACAGTTACCGTTAAGCCGCGAGCCACCACAAACAGGGTGCCCACCACGGCAGCAGTAAAGAAAGCAATCAGATAAGGCGTGCCCACCGAGCCGGTGGGAATAGAAAACAGCAGCCCTAGGATGCCACTGGCTATTAAAAGCAGTGGTGGAGCCCACATTGGAAGCCGAAACGCTTGTTTCGGCTGACGGTGGGATCGCGACCGTCGAGCTGCTGGTTTATCGGACACGGTTGAAAATGTTACCCGAAACTTAGTCCTTGTCCACGGTATCGGAACCGTCGGTGTTTTCTTCCTTTTCCTTCTTACCGCGCAAGGCCAGGATACGATCGCGCATTGCCCGGCCGGCTGCCTCTACCTGAATGCCAGAGATCGAACCGGCCTCGGTGGCGAATTGAATATCGCGGGCGGTCTTATCACCGGTGCGCAGATCGGTCAGATCACCCAAGTAGCGCAGCCACACGGCAACAACGGCTGCTACCGGTACTGCCAAGAAAGCGCCGATGATGCCGAATAGCGTGCCACCGAGGGTCACCGACAACAGCACGATCGCGGCATGCAGGTTCATGGCCTTGGACTGCAGCAGTGGCTGCAGCACGTTGCCTTCCAGCTGCTGGACCACGATGATGATGATCAGCACGATGATGGCAGTCTGGAAGCCGTTGGCCACCAGGGCAACCATCACGGCAATAAATCCAGCGGTAAACGCACCCACAATTGGGATGAAGCCGGCGAAGAACGTAATGACCGCCAGTACGAATGCCAGTGGCACTCCCAAGATCCAAAGACCAGCGCCGATAAAGACCGCGTCGAAAAGCGAAACTAACGCCTGGGTACGGATGAACCCGGAAAGAGTGTTCCACGAGCGAGTGAGAACCTCGGTGAGGTGCCAACCCAAACGACGACCCGTAATGCGACGCAGCCACGGCAGGAAGTGGCGACCATCTTTGACGAAGAAGAAGGTCAGTACCAGCGTCACTACCAGGGTTACGGCAAAGCTGCCGACGACGGTAATGCCCGTGAACACCGTGTTCGCAATGTCGCCGGCCTTTTGCTGCAGCCAGGCGGTGGCTTGATCCATGGCGTCGAGGATCTGTGCGTCTTCGATGTTAAATGGAGGACCCTGAATGTACTTCTGGGCTTCTTCTACTCCAGAAATGAACTGGCGGGATAGTTCTGGGATCTGATCCCGAACCACCGGCGCCATCAAGGCGAAAACACCGCCGAAGAGACCGAATGCCAGCAGGATTGTGATAGCTGAAGCCAGCCCGGCGGGGAACTTGAACTTCATCATCATCGCTGCCACTGGATACAGCACGGTGGTGACAATCAGTGCCAACAGCACTGGCAACAAACCAGCCCAGACCTTGCCGATGGCCATGCCGATTACTACGGCTGCTGCGGAGATAATAAGGAAGCGCAGGCACCAGCCAGCAAACCAGCGGCCACCCTCGCCGATGACGTCGGCGCGGTCGATGGATTCGGTGTTATTTTCTTCCATCAGCTGCTCTAGCTCTTCGCCATCTTCTTTGAGCTCAGGGGTGGAGGATTCCTCGATCGTTTCGTCTGAGGGAATCGAAAGAGTCTGTTTGACGCGCAAGGGCTCGGTGCCCATCGCAGCGTCAAAAGGATCCTTTGAAGGGGTGCTTTCACCCTGATTCGATTTGCTCACGACGCCTATTATGCAGGGCAGATGCATAAAGCACCAAACATAATTAGGCGTCCCGAATTACTGCGCTAACTTACTGCGTTTCTTGGGCGGCGAGCTCTTCGTTGCTCACTGCAGGATCGGTGCCCAAGGTGCCTGCCGATTCATCGGGATTTTTAATCAAGTGGATCACTGCGGTGGCGAATCCGCCCCAGATGACCACCATGAACAAGCTCATCATCACAATTGCGATACCGGACATGGGTGCTCCTTAAACTCCACTTGCTTCTGTGCTGGCGCCGTTAGCTTCCGGCTGGTACTTGTGCGGCACGTGGGTGCCTTGTTTGAATCCAGGCGTGACGCCGAAGTCCGAGCCTGGAGGGCCGTCCAGCATGTGCTGGCCGCGCCATGGGGCGATGGTCATGAGTAGCGAGCCGATGCCGATAATCACAATCACACCCCAACCGAAGGCGTTGATCTGTGCGTCGGAGTAGCCTTCGTAGTTCTCTTGGAAGAGGCTGACCAATTCTTGGAACAGAATGAAGGCCAACACCACCGGGGTGATGTTTACCAGGAAGATCCGCCAGATGGTGCCCACCTTTACCGACGAGACTGCATTGAGGTGCAGCGCAAATTCATCCGTGCGGCGCAAGACCCAGTCCAGTACCACGATGGCAGCTAGCGCGATAAATACGATGCCGATCTGGTTGGTGAACTTGTCCATGATGTCCAAGGTGACCAAACCGGTGGTGGTAGGGAACAGGATCATCGAGATCACGGCCATCAAGCCACCGATAGACAACGTGGCCTGCACGCGTCCCAGGTTTAGCTTGTCTTGTACCGCGGAAACCACAACTTCCAGCAGAGACATCAGCGAGGTCAAACCCGCAATCGCCAGCGATAGGAAGAACAGCAGGCCGAACACCGGGCCGATGAACGAAGGCATTTGCGAGATCACAGCAGGGAAGGCGACGAATGCCAAGCCGATGCCGCCGGTAGCTACTTCGTCGATAGCCTGCCCGGACTGCATTGCCATAAATCCCAGCGTGGCGAAAACGCCGATACCTGCGAGCACTTCAAACGACGAGTTTGCGAAGCCCGTCACCAGACCCGAACCCGTGAGGTTCGTGCGTGGCTTCAGGTAAGAGGCGTAGGTGAGCATGATGCCGAACGCCACGGACAGTGAGAAGAAGATCTGGCCGTAAGCTGCGATCCACACGCCGGAGTCGGACAATGCGCTCCAGTCCGGGGTGAAGAAAGCGTCCAGGCCGGCAGCGGCGCCATCGAGAGTCAGCGAGTAAATCACCACGATGATAAACAGCACGGCCAGCAGTGGCAGGAACACCAGCGAAACGCGGCCAATACCTTTATCCACGCCAATGGCCAAGGTGATGATCACGAATGCCCACACCAGAAGCAACACAATCGCAATCGGTGGCACGAAGTGCAGCGACGTAACTGTTTCCGTATCTACCGAGAGGAAGCTTTCAAAGAAGTAGCCATTGGGATCATCGCCCCACACGCGCCCCAGGGACTTAAACGCGTACAAAAACGCCCACGAAATAATTACCGCGTAGTAGACGGTAATAAAGAAGGACACGCCTACCTGGAACCAACCCACTGGCTCTGCCCATGGCTTGATGCGACGGAAAGTCTTCGGCGCCGACCCACGGAAACGGTGCCCCAGCGCGTAGTCCAGGAACAGCAGCGGAATACCGGCGGTCAGCAGTGCCACGATGTAGGGAATCAGGAAGGCGCCGCCGCCAGATTCATATGCCACGTACGGGAAGCGCCAGATATTTCCCAAACCAACTGCGGAGCCGATCGCAGCAAAGAGGAACGCCGCACGGGTAGAGAACACTTCCCGGCTTCCGTTGGTTCCACCTGCTGTTTTCTTCGAAGTGTCCATTATGTGAAACTCCCATCTCAAAAACTTCCTTGAAAGTAGCACTCTTTTGCAGGGGGTACCACTACGGGGGTAGCAGGAGGTAGGCGTGCGCTGTGCCTTAAGATGTGGAGCGTGTCTTTAACTCTAGGAATTGTTGGTTTGCCGAACGTGGGAAAGTCCACGTTATTTAATGCTTTGACCCGCAACGATGTGCTGGCAGCGAATTACCCTTTCGCCACCATCGATCCGAATGTGGGTGTAGTGGAGCTGCCCGATGCGCGCCTGCAGCGGCTGGCAGAGATTTTTTCCTCCGAGCGCATTTTGCCGGCCACCGTCTCGTTCGTGGACATCGCAGGCATTGTGAAGGGCGCTTCTCACGGCGAGGGTATGGGCAACGCGTTCTTGGCTAACATCCGCGACGCCGACGCAATCTGCCAGGTTGTGCGCGCTTTCTCCGACGACAACGTCATCCACGTCGACGGCCAGGTCGATCCACGCACCGACATCGACGTCATTAATACCGAGCTGATCCTCGCCGACCTGCAAACCGTCGAAAAGGCTCTGCCGCGTCTGGAAAAGGATGCGCGTAAGAACAAGGAGCTTGCCGACGTAGTAGCAGCCGTCAAACAAGCCCAAGAGATCCTCGAAGACGGCCGCACGTTGTTTGCCGCCGCGAAGGCGGGCGAAATCGACTTGGCTGCGCTGCGCGAGCTGCACCTGATGACGGCGAAGCCATTCCTCTATGTCTTCAACTCCGACGAAGGTGTGCTTACCGACGAGGCGCGCCGGGCTGAGTTGCGCGACCTCGTGGCTCCCGCCGACTGCGTGTTCCTGGACGCGAAGACGGAAGCGGAGCTGCTGGAGCTTGACGACGAGGAAGCCGCGGAGCTGCTCGAATCCGTCGGCCAGGAAGAACCCGGCTTGCATTCGTTGGCCAAGGCCGGTTTCGCCACGCTTGGGCTGCAGACTTATCTGACGGCAGGTCCAAAGGAAGCGCGTGCCTGGACCATCAAGCAGGGTGCTACCGCGCCGCAGGCTGCTGGTGTGATCCACACTGACTTCGAGCGTGGCTTCATCAAGGCCGAGATCGTTAGCTTCACCGATTTGGATGAAGCAGGCTCTATGGCCGAGGCGAAAGCCAAAGGCAAGGTGCGCCAAGAGGGCAAGGATTACATCATGGCCGACGGTGATGTGGTGGAGTTCCGGTTTAACGTCTAGCGTTATTAACGTCGAGCGTTATATAATCTGCTCATGATCAGATCGTTTGGCAGTAAGGACACTGAGCGAATCTGGCAGTTGAAGTTTGTCAAACGTATTGATCGAAAAGTGCAACGTACTGCTCTGCGGAAGCTGGAACTAATCGACGCTGCGAAGGATGTCGAAGATCTGAGGATTCCACCCGGGAACCGGTTGGAGCGACTTATGGGCGACCGATTAGGGCAGTACAGCATTCGAGTTAACGCGCAGTGGCGTATTTGTTTTGTCTGGAGAGATGAAGGAGCGGAAGATGTCGAACTCGTCGATTACCACTGAGCACGATGTGATCGAGCCGATCCATCCAGGGGAGATCTTGCTGGAAGACTTCGTGGAAGGCTTCGGAATTACGCAGCATAAGCTGGCAGTCTCTATTGGTGTACCACCGCGTCGAATCAATGAAATTGTCCATGGCAAGCGGGGTATTACCGCTGATACCGCGATCCGCTTGGCGCGCTATTTCGGAACTTCGGAAGAGTTCTGGATGAATTTGCAGTCGCACTACGAGCTGCGCCAAGGGCGCCGTGCGCTACGCGAAGAGGTGGCTGCCATTACTCCTTTGCATCAGTCCTAACAACAGGCTTTGCCGGCCGCAACAGCTCATGCGTTTCTTCTGTGGTTAAGGCGGCTACTGGTAGCGGGGCGTCCACATTACCCACCCGCATCCCATCCAGTGCGATCCACAGATACCGTCGGTAGAGTTCACCACCGCGGCTCACCAGTGCAATCTTGGTTAGTGCAATCTGCAGAAAGATTAAATCAGTCCCGGTGATTTCTTCGCGTAGTTCACCGGCCTCGCGGGCGCGCTCCGCCACCTGATTGACCAGCGGCGCAAGTTGATTTCCCCCTGCGTCGTACTGCTCTTTGGGGATACGCTGTCCGGCAAAAATCTGTGCCATCATGCGGTCGCGGGTTTGCAGTTTTAGCGACTCTTCCAGGTAAAACACCAACCCATCCCAGGCATCTTCCATGCCCAGCGCCTGGTGCAGGATCTCGATCATTTCTTCGTTTTGGCGCTGGGATATCGCGTCGATTAGCTCTTCTTTGTTGGCAAATCGTCGATAAGCAGTACCTACTCCCACCCCGGCGTGGTGTGCTACGTCGTTAAGCGTCACGTCGAGTCCGTGCCGCGCGAAAAGCTCTCGACCAGCAGCAAGTAGTCGTTCCCGGTTTGCCAGGGCGTCTTTGCGGAGTTTGCGTTCACAGGGGGTGTTTTCGGTCACGATTTAGCACCATACCTTAACCGGATACGAAATATCCGCTACACTCAGGGAAGTGGATAGAGAATATCCGCTTAAGCATCTAGAGAACCTTGGAAGGGGTTAGGTATGACCACCGCACAACCACACTTCACTCTGAACAACGGCGTGGAATTGCCACAGATTGGATTCGGTGTCTACCAGACGCCGCCAGAGGAGACCGCCGAAGCAGTAAAGACTGTGCTCGAGGTGGGGTACCGCCACATCGATACCGCTGCGGCTTACGGCAACGAAAAGGGCGTCGGTGCCGGGTTGCAGCAGTCCGGCTTGGATCGCTCGGACGTGTTCGTAGAAACCAAGGTTTGGGTCTGCGACTACGGCTACGACGAGACCCTCCACGCTTTCGAAAAGGCTTCCGCGAAGTTGGGCATCGATCAGATTGACCTGCTGATCCTGCACCAGGCATATCCGCAGAGCTTCGACAAGACCATCCAGGCCTACAAGGCGCTAGAGACTTTGCTTGCCGACGGAAAAGTCCGCGCAATCGGCGTGAGCAACTTCTTGCCTAAGCGTCTCGACCGCTTGTTTGAGGAAACCGACGTCATCCCTGCTGTGAACCAGATCGAGGTCCACCCTTACACCCAGCAGCGTGAGTTGGACGAATACAACCGCAAGCATGGCATCTTGACCCAGGCTTGGTCGCCAATCGGTGGTTTGCGTACCTACTCGGGTGGCGATACTCCGCTGACCAACGAAACTATCAACGAAATCGGCGCTAAGTACGACAAAACCCCTGCTCAGGTTATGTTGCGTTGGCACATTCAGCAGGGGCGTCAGGTGATTCCAAAGTCCGTGCGCCCAGCGCGTATCGCGGAAAACTTCGATGTTTTCGATTTCGAGCTTTCCGACGACGAACTGGCCCGCATCGATGCCCTAGAGCAGGGCATGACTATGGTGCCTGATGAGTTGGACTTCGACGCTTTCGGCATCGAAGTTCCAGAGGCATAAAGCTACTTGCCGAAGAAAGCCTCGATCTCGTCGAGGAAGTTCATGGCGCTGAAGTAGTCGATACGGAAAGTATCAGGCTGCAAGTCATAGACACTGTCTGATTCCACAGCTGGCACGGTTGCTAGCTGTGGATTTTCTTTTAGCACCTCAGATGGGCTCTGCTTGCCATCGGCATTGAGAGCAAACACGGTCAGCCCCGTCAGCGCTGGTGCGACGTTTTCCGCCGAAACTGGTCGGGTGTCCTTGCGCTTTGCGAAGTTGCTGCTGGTATCTACCAAGCTTTCGTCCGGCTGTGCAACCTCGAAGCCAAGGTCGGTAAGAATGCGGCCCTGCGCGGAATCCTTGGTCCAGAAGTTCAGTCCGCCACCTTCTTGAGCCAAAGACACAATGTTCACAGGCTGCTCTGGTGCGTTGATTGCGTTCTTAACTTCTTCAACGCGATCTTCGTAGCGCTTGATGGCATCCTCGGCGCCCTTTTCGTTGCCGGTGGCTTCGCCAAGTTGCTCAGCGGTTTCTTCCCAGCTCTGCTTGGAGTAGTCGATCACCACGGTAGGCACGGTGTCGGCTAGCTGATCGTAGAGATCAATTGCAGAATCCTGGCCGGCGGAGCTGATAATCACTAGGTCTGGTGCTTCAGCCAGTACAGCTTCAACGTTTGGTTCGCCAACGTAGATCGACTTCACGCCCTTGGATTCGACTTCATCAGCCCACCGGGTAAAGAAGCCGTCCTGGTTAGCAAGAGGCGCACGGTTATTCACAGTGCCGGTTGCTTTCACAGGAGCGTCGATAGCTAGCAGGCCACCGGTCAGCGTGACCGAGGTGCTCACGATGTTTTCTGGCTTGCTTTCAATCGTGACTTCGGTTTCTTCACCATTGCCGTTCAGCGTGGTGATTGTGCGTGGCCACTGGCCATCGTCTTGCGCTTCCGAAGTTGCGCTTTCAGCTGCGCTTGTTGCCGTGGTCTCTTCCTCGGAATCATTGGAGCAAGCAGCCAGGCTGATAGTTAAAGCGCCCGCAGCAATCGTGGCGAAAAGCTTGGTGCGGTAAGTATGTGTGCGACGCAATGCAGCGTTTCCTTTCACTCGGTTTGGATGTGTGGTACCCAAGATCCGTCATTTACCCAACCTTTAGGTAAATGTAAGGTCACTATACCGCTGTAGGTTGTCTAGGCAAAGAGTTATAAAATAAGCCATAGCTTAATAATTTTGCTGGTAGATACTTAATCGTCTTTACGAGGCACGATCAATGGGCCAGCAGTTTCCGGGTCTTCAATCACCACCGCATCAAGGCCGAACGTTTGCTTCAATAGCGCCGCATCAATAACTCTGTTCGGCTCGCCGGCAGCGGCAATCGTGCCATCGGGGCTCATTACAATCAGGTGATCGGAATAGCGCACGGCAAGATTCAGGTCGTGCAGCACCATCACGATGGTCTTGTGCTCTTGTTGTCGCAGCCGTCGCACTAGACGCAAGATATCGATGCTGTGCGCCAGGTCGAGGTAGGTGGTCGGTTCGTCGAGAAGCACTGTCGGCGTATCTTGCGCCAGTGTCATCGCGATCCACGCACGTTGGCGTTGCCCACCGGAGAGGTTCTGCAACGTCGATTGGGCTAGAGCGCTTGCGCCGACGACGTCCAGCGAATGCGAAACTTTGGCCTCATCTTCAGCCGACCACTGCTGTAACCACGATTGATGCGGGTGGCGACCCCGAGTGACCAGCTGAAAGACCGTCAATCCTTCTGGCGCGATCGGCGACTGCGGCAACAGCGCAATTTGGCGCGCCCGATCTTTGGGCTTCAGCTGGTCGATGGGCGTGCCGTCGTGAGCAATCTCGCCCGAATAGTCCAGCAGGCCACACAGACTGTTCAGCAAGGTGGACTTCCCGCAACCATTGGGGCCAATCAACGTGGTGATTTTCCCCTTTGGGATCTGGAGTGACAATCCGTTCAAAATGGTCTTGTCTCCATAGGACACCGTGAGATCCTGGGTGATAAAACTGGAGGTCATACGCTGGATTTCCTATTCAAAGAGATGATCAACGCGATCAATACGGGGGCGCCAAAGAATGCGGTAATGATGCCTACGGGTAGCTCCCAGGGCAGGGCGACGCGGGCGACGAGATCAGCAGTCAGCACTAGCAGCCCGCCCATCAGCGCTGATAACACCGGCGGCGGGGTGGGCGTACCGCCGGCTAGTCGCGCGATCTGCGGCGTAACGAAGGCAACGAAGCCGATCGGTCCTGCCGCACTCACCGCTACTGCGGTCAGAATCAGCGCCACGATCAGCTGTACTAGTTGTGCCCGTGTGACGTTGTGGCCCAATGTGTGCGCGGTGGCGTTGCCCAGCGATAGGGCAGAGAGCTGAAAGCTCAACCAACCGGCAATCAACAGCGCACCTACCACCGCTAGCAGTGGCCCCCACATTTGGTTCCAATCGCGCCCGTTCAGTGATCCCGTGATCCACAGGCGTGCCGATGCTGCCCGATCGGTATCCGTGTACGCCATTGCCCAGGTGCTGATCGACTGTAAGAATATTGCAGCCCCCACGCCGATCAGCACCAGAGACATCGTGGAACCTCGGGCGGGTTTGGCCAGCCACCAAATCACGCTAGCTGCAATGAATGCGCCGAGGATTGCTACCAGCGGCAGGCCCAGCCCGGTTAAGAACCGCCCCACGCTGTCCGGCAGGAACACGCCGGTGCCAGCGATGGTGAGTACCACGGCGCAAGCTGCACCCTGGGTAATGCCTAAGACGTCGGGGCTGGCCAGCGGATTGCGCGCCACACTTTGGGTGAGGGCTCCGGCGAAACCAAGCGCCATGCCGGTCAGTACGGCTACAACAGCGCGGCTCATGCGCACTTCGAAGACGATCTTGTTTTCGATTGCGGTGCCGTCGCCTAGCAATACTCGCATCACATCGGCGAGCGTCAAAGGATAATCGCCCAGCGCGACATGGCTGGCGAATGCTACCCAGGTGAGCACCACAGTGAGCCCACTCACCACCAGCAGACGGATATTTACCGGCAGCGAAATCGATCCTGCGCGAATTGCCGTTTTCACAGTGCATTCACCTTCCCGCGGCGGATCAGGCTAATAAAGATCGGCACGCCCACCAGCGCCAGCACGATACCCATCTGAAGTTCGGCGGGTTGCACGACGATGCGGCTGATGATGTCCGCCGATAGCGCCAAAATCCCACCTACCGCGGCCGAAAAAGGCAGGATTAGCCGGTAATCAGGTCCAGTAAAACTGCGCACAATGTGCGGTGCGGCTAATCCCAAGAAAGCGATCGGCCCCGCGCCGGCTACCGCGGTACCACCGAGCACCGCTACCGCCACAATCCCCAGCACCCGATAGCGCTGTACCGGCAATCCCAACGCGTGTGCCGAAGCTTCGCCTAGCCCCAACAGATTCAGCGCCCGCCCTTGTGGTACCGCCAACAGCACGCCTACCACCGCAAAGGGAAGTACCACCCAGAAGGTTTGCATCGGGGTGGCTTCCACCGATCCGGTGGCCCAGCTGCGGAAGGAGTCCAAGGCCTGCGTACTGGTGAGCACCATTGCATTTACGAAAGCCATCAGCAGTGCGGTCAAAGCGGTGCCGGCCAGAATAATGGTCATCGGATTGGCCGAGCTTTTTCCGGTCGAAGACAGCAAAAACACCAGCACCGTAATTATTCCGGCGCCGGCGATGGCATAGAGTGGCGCAGTCCACGCCGAAGGGGACAGACCCAGGTACGTCGCGCCTACGATCGCAGCGGCGCCACCCGCATTGATACCCAGCACACCAGGATCTGCCAGTGGATTGCGCGTATGTCCTTGGATGATCGCACCCGCGATGCCCAGCGTGACGCCGGTAATGACAGCTACCAGCGTGCGCGGGATACGCAGCCCACCGATCAGCACCGCCAGTTGTGCGTGTTCGCTGGGATCGCCCACCAACGGGTTGTTAGCAGGAAATAGCGCGAAGTTTATTGCGTCGGGGATGGCAGCTAACGACGGAATAAACGGCGTCTGCCGCGATCCCACTGTCAGGCTGAACCCGCACAGTAGGATAAGGATGGTCACACACAGCATCCCGTAGAGCCGCAGTGTGGCCGCGTGTTTGCTCTTCACCGCCCCCAGGATAGGCGAACCTATAGCTTCAAGGAAACCGATCCCTACTTTTCAGTAGCTGTGATGTCGAAGCCCCGTGGCACTAGCGCGAAACCGGCGATAGCCGCTGCAGCCAATAAACCGGCACCCAGCAGGGCGGCGCTATTGATACCCGAAAGATATGCGTCGTTAGCTAAAATAACCAGCTCTGGAATGCCGGCTTGCTCCGCAACTGTATGTGCCCCTACTAAAGATTCCTGTGCCTCGGCCGGCATGTGGTGGGTGGCCAGGAAGTTGCGGAATGTCATGTCCGCGATGCTGCCGAGGATAGCGATGCCGAGGACGTTGCCAACGTCGTACATCGTCTCTTCAATCGCGGCGGCATTGCCTGCTTTGTGCTCGGGTGTGGATCCCATGATGATGGCGGTGCCGATCGCAAGCGAGCCAACTCCGGCGCCCACCAGCGCTAATGGCAGTACTATCTGCGCGTAAGTATCGAGCGGCAGCATCGCGATCGCAACCAAACCAAGTGCGGAAATTGCCAGGCCTCCCGCTAGTACCGTGCGCGCGCCAATGCGTTGCGCCAGCGCTGGTGCGAACGGTGCGGTGAGGAACGAACCGAGTGCGATCGGCAACGACGCCAGGCCTGCCTGCAATGGCGAGAACCCCAGAATCACCTGCAACCACTGTGCTACCAGGAGCATCACGCCACCCATCGTCAAGCTGCCCGTTAGCGCCGCTATGGTGCCGGCGGTAAACGGCAACTTCTTAAATAGGCGCACGTCCAGCATCGGTTCGGGGTGGCGCAGGCAGCGCAGCACGAATGCGCCCATGAGTGCGGCGCCTAGCAGGAGTACGGCTAACGACGTGAGGTCACCCCAACCGTGCTTGCCCAGCTGCTTGATGCTCCAGACGATGGCAACCATGCCGGAGATGGTCAGTGCGGTGGCAAGTACGTCCCACTTCGGCGGGTTGGTGGACTTTGCCTCGGGTAGCAGCGTGATGCCTCCGATGATCGCGATAGCTACGAACGGCACGTTAACCAGGAATGCCGCATGCCAGTTGAAGTAATTCAGTAGTGCGCCGCCGACTACTGGGCCGACGACGGTACCGCACCCCGCAATCACCGACCAGATCGCTAACGCTTTGGCGCGTTCGGCACCATCGGTGAAAATGGTGCGAATCATCGACAGGGTGGTGGGCATGACCATGGCGCCGCCGATACCCAGTGCCGCGCGTAAAGCGATCACCATCTCCGAGGTGTTCGCAAAGAGCACTAATAGTGAAACACCGCCGAAGATCGCGAAACCGATCAGCAGGATCAGTCGTCGGCCATGGCGATCGGCCAGCACACTCATCGGGATGAGCAGGCCGGCAAGTACTAGCGAGTAGATGTCTACCATCCAGAGCTGCTGGGTAGTGGTCGATCCGAGATCCGCGGTGATGGTGGGTAGCGCCATAATCAGGATGGTCATATCCATCATCACCAGCAAAAGTCCGGCGCTGAGCATGACTAGTGCCAGCCAGCGTTGGCGTGACGTGAGAGCAGGCATTTAGACCTCCAGTAGTTTCTGCAGGGTGGTGGTGATGAATTCTTGGTCTAGCGGCGTATTACGCATACAGCCGGTGAGGATTAGGCCATCGGTGTACACCATCACAGTCTGGGTAGCTGTGGGGCTGATATATCGGTTCAAGATTTGCTCCATGCGCGCGTAGCCCGCGTTGCTGATGGAGCGCATGTGTGGGTGTTCTATGTTGGCCACGTAAAACACCGCTTCGGCGCGGGCTCGTTCACGATCGGCTAAGTAGATGCCGAAGAACTCCGCCAGCGCATGTGGGATATCGGCCGCACAGGTGATCTGGTGTTCTAATTCGTCGAGGGCAGCGTCGGAAGCTTGCCCTAGTTGCGTCATGGCTGCCATCAATAGCTCGTCGCGGTTGGCGAAATATTGGGTGGTGGAGCCCAGTGGTACTTGGGCGCGTTCGGCCACCTTGCGATGGGTGACCTCGTGCAGGCCAATTTCCAGTAGTAACTCTGCTGCTGCATCGACGATTGCTTGCCGACGTGCTTCTGGATTCCGTGTTGCTCTAGCCATAGTGTACGAACGTACATGTACATATGTACATTAAGCAAGCTGCCTAGTGGTTAAGCTGGTGGCTATGTCAGCAGCTAAGCGCTTAAAAACTACGCCACAACTATCGGAATTGTCTGCCAGCGCCCAGAACTATTTGAAGGTCATTTGGGCAGCTGGCGAGTGGTCTGACGCTTCCATTACCGCCTCTGAGCTGGCAAAAAAGCTCGAGCTGCGCAAATCCACCGTTTCTGAAGGCTTGAAGAAACTGGTGGAGCAGGGGTTAGTGCGCGAAGGGTCGCTTGAGCTTACCGACGTGGGTGCGACCTATGCCGTGGCAATGATTCGCAGGCATCGTCTGCTGGAAACATTTTTAGTAGCGCAGCTGGGTTACACCTGGGATCAGGTCCACGATGAGGCCGAACACTTAGAGCATGCGGTCTCCGATTTTATGATCGATCGCATCGACCAGGTGTTGGGGTATCCCACCAAGGATCCGCATGGTGATCCGATTCCTACGGCGGCAGGCAAAGTGATCGACAGTGCTGCGCAACCATTGTCTGGTGTGACGGCTGGCCAGTTCGTCGTCGAGCGGATCTCCGATACTGATCCGCAGTTACTGCAGTACTTGCACTCCCATGGGGTGAAGGTGGGGTGTGAGCTTGCTGTGCAACCGGGGCCACCGTTTTCCGATTCGCTGCAAATCGCAGCCGAAGGCGCTGAATTTGCCCTGGGCAAACGCGCCGCAGATGCGATCTTCGTCACAAATAAAAACTAAACGCCCAGAAGAGTTCGGCGCGCCGAACACAAATCGTCCGGCCTATGGTTTAATGAAAACAGTTGTCACTGTAGAGAGAAGAAAGTATAGATAGGTGTCTGCTGTTGCTATTGCCTTAGGCATCACGCTGCTGGCAGGTTTAGCCACTGGTATTGGTGGCATCCTGTCCACCATGTGGCGTAATCCAGGCCCGCGTTTTATGGCCGGGGCGCTCGGTATTTCCGCTGGTGTGATGCTCTATGTCTCGTTCGTCGAGATTTTGCCCGAGGGCTTCGAACAATTGGGGGAGGCGTTCGGTGAGAAGTCCGGACACTGGCTGGCCGTGGCCGCCTTCTTCGTGGGCATCCTGGTAATCGCGATCATCGACCGCGTGGTTCCAGAGCCCATCAATCCCCACGAGCCTGCCGGCTTGGATGATCCGAAGCTTGCCCGCGAGCGCCAAAAGCTGCTGAAGATGGGTACGCTCACCGCGATTGCGATCGCGTTGCACAACTTCCCAGAAGGCTTCGCTACCTTCATCGCAGCTTTGGAAGATCCCAAGCTTGCGATCCCGGTTGCCATCGCGATCGCGATTCACAACATTCCCGAGGGTATCGCTGTTGCGGTTCCGGTGCATCAGGCGACGGGTTCGAAGAAGAAGGCGCTGTGGTGGACCTTCCTGTCCGGTTTCGCCGAGCCAGCCGGCGCGATTGTGGGCTACCTGCTGCTAATGCCTTTCTTGGGGCCGGCTGCCATGGGCTTTGCTTTCGCTGCCGTTGCCGGCGTGATGATCTTCATCTCCCTGGACGAGCTGCTGCCCACCGCGATTGCCACTGGCCGCCACCACACCGCGATCTACGGCGTTATCGCAGGTATGGGCGTGATGGCGTTGTCCCTGCTACTATTCCTGTAAACACCGTTTCTAGGGGAGGGGACATCCATGGCAGGTAAACCGTTCGTGACTCGAATTAGGCTTGCCGACGCGGAACAGTGCCCATGCGGCACTGACAATACTTATGGCAACTGTTGTGCGCCCTTGCATCGCAGCGAGCGCCAAGCCCAAAGCGCTACGGAGCTGATGCGGGCGCGCTACAGTGCTTATGCGGCTCATGAGGCTGATTATCTGTGGCGCACCTGGCATCCGTTGCGCCGTCCGCCACTGATTACCTTTGAAGATGATGTGCGCTGGACGGGCTTAAAGATCGAAAAGGCCGAACAAACCGCCGAGCGCAAAGCCACCGTGGAATTTTATGCCCACTTTTACGACGAGCAAGGCGACGGTACCTTCCATGAAGTCTCCCGCTTCGAGATGCGTGGTCGACGCTGGATGTATGTCGATGGCGACGTGGAAATCCTCTAGCTACTGCGCCAGCTTCGCACCAGGGGTTTTCGCACCAGCCGCCGCGCGGCCTGCACCCCGGCGAGCCGTGTTCGTGATGGCGTGAACCACTGCGACAATCACCGCGCCCCAAATGGCACCCACCACCAGTGAGCCAGCGGTTTCTACCAGCCACGCCAAGAATCCACCTGGCACTGCCGCGGCTAGGTGATGGATGGCGTCGTAAAGCGCAGTAAAGCCAAACTCTTCCAGACCCACCACCACGATGTGCCCGCCCACCCACAGCATCGCGAAGGTGCCGATCACGCCGATGGCTTTCAGTACCCACGGCATCCCCGAGACCAGTGCGTGGCCAAAGCGCGCGATACCGCCGCCGCGGCGGGCGAGGTGCAGGCCTATGTCGTCGATCTTCACCAGCAGTGCTACCACGCCATACACCAACGCGGTGATCGCCAGCGCAACTACCAGCAAGATGATCGTGCGATTGAGGATGGGCTCGGCCGCCACTTCGTTGAGGCTGATCACCATAATTTCGGCAGACAGAATCAGGTCGGTGAGGATCGCGGATTTCACGAGCTGATCCTCGGTGAGATTTGCCGCCGGCTTCTCCTCGTGGCTGCTGTGGCTGAGTTTCTCCCAGACTTTCTCCATGCCTTCGAAGCACAAATAGCTGCCGCCGAGCATCAGAATCGGTGTGAGCGCCCACGGTACGAACTGGCTGAGCAGCAGCGCGATCGGCAGGATGATCACGATCTTGTTGAACAGCGAGCCCTTCGTGATGCGCCAAATCATGGGCAGCTCGCGGGCTGGGCTCACGCCGGAAACGTACTGAGGTGTTACCGCGGCATCATCGACCACCACGCCCACAGCTTTGGTGCTGGCGCGCCCAGCACCAGCTGCAATATCATCCACGGACGCTGCTGCTGCGCGCGCCAGGGTGGCGATATCGTCTAAAAGGGCTACTAAACCACCGCTCATTGCACAGATCCTACTAGGGTAGGGGGCTATGCGGTGGACTCCAACACGTTTGAAGCAGTTGATGTGGCTTTGGCCGCCTTATTTGGGTGCCGGGGTTCGCATCGAGGAAGCAGCGGAAGATGGCACGTCGCTGACTATTCGCCACACTTTGCGACCGTGGACAAAAAATGCCGTGGGCACGGTGTTCGGCGGCACAATGCAGGCCATGACCGACCCATTTTTCATGCTGCTGGCCATGCATCAGCTGGGTTCGGATTATGTGGTGTGGGATACTGCTGGTCAGATCGAATTTGTGAAGCCTGGCCGCGGCACAATCCGCGCGGTGATCGAGATGCCAACCGAGATGGTCGAGCAGATGCGCGCCGCCACGGCCGATGGTTCGAAGTTCGAGCACCGGTTTAGCACCGACATCGTGGACGAATCTGGCGACGTGGTGGCTCACGTGCGTCGTAAGCTTTACGTCCGCAAAAAGAAGGGGAGATGATGGAGACCGAAAAAGAGCAGCGTCCAGTATTTGCGCTGGTAGTCGTCGATGCGCAGAATGATTTCGCTGAAGGTGGGGCGCTCGGTGTCGATGGAGCCGAGCAGGCGTTTCGCAACACGCACCGCCATATTGCCGGCCATGCGGCGAAGTATTCGGTGCTGGTCACCACGCGCGATATGCACATTGATCCGGGGGCGCATTTCTCTGACACCCCGGATTTTCAGGATTCGTGGCCGCCGCACTGCGTGGCAGGTACGCCGGGCGCGGAGTTCCACCCTGCGATGGCCGAAGCCCTGGACTACTTCAGCGTGATCAACCCGTACGCCGCTCGCATCGACGTGGCTAAGGGGCAGTACGACGCCGCATATTCCGGTTTCGAAGGCACCACCGCAGCAGGTATTTTGCTTGCCGACGCACTACGAAACGCCGAGGTAGAGGTTCTGGATATCGTTGGCGTGGCAACTGATTTTTGTGTCCGCGCCACGGTTTTGGACGCGCTGAAAGAAGGCTTCGCGGTGCGGCTGTACACCGACCAAGTGGCCGCCGTTAGCACAGAGGGCGGGCAGCAGGCACTGGAAGAGATGCGTGAGGCGGGCGCGGAAATCGTCGGTAGCTAAAGCTGGCGTAGCTGTGCGTGCTGGCGCGCAGTTTCGACATATTTAGCGGCGTGGCGGCGGAATTGTTGTTCTCCGTCGTCAAGCTCTTTGCGCACTTTCGCCGGTATCCCTGCTGCGAGCTGGCCTGCTGGGATCTCCTGGTCTTCGAGCACCACCGCGCCCGCGGCAATTAAGGTTCCCGAGCCGATCCGCGAGCCCGACAGCAGCGCCGCCTTCATGCCAATCAACGTGCAATTAGCTACTTCGGCGCCGTGGACGAGTGCCATGTGGCCGATGGTGACGTCGTCGCCAAGCACCGTCGGATACTCGCTATCCACGTGAATTACGCTATTATCCTGCACGTTTGTGCGCTCACCGATGGTGATCGAGTTCGTATCGGCGCGCAGCACGCATCCGTAGAAGATCGAGGAATCTTTGCCCACGCGCACGTCGCCAATCAACGTTGCGTTCGGTGCCACCCACGCGTCGGGGTGGATCTGCGGGGTCTTGCCATTAAATTCATATAGATAAGGCATACAAACCAGTGTGCCAGGTTTCGCAGGCGCCGGTAGAGTGGCGCCATGATCTTTATTACCGTTAAATTCACCATCAAGCCTGAACGCGCCGACGAGTGGCTGGACACCGTCGCCGATTTTACCGCCGCTACCCGCGCCGAGCAGGGCAATAAATTCTTCGAGTGGTCGCGCAGTGTCGAAGAGCCGAACGTGTTTTACCTGGTAGAGGCTTTCGACGATGGTGCCGCGGAAGCTCACGTGGGCTCCGAGCACTTCGAGAAGGCCATGGAAGATATGCGCCCGCTGGTAGCTAAGACCCCGCAGATTATTTCCCAGGAACTTGAAGGCAAGGATGGCTGGGATCGCATGGGCGAGCTCGAGGTCGATTAATGCGGGGCTTCAAAGTTGCGCTGGCGACGGTAGCAGCGGGCGCGATGCTCGGCGCTACCGCGTGTTCTTATGATCCTGCGACGAACGCGGACTCCACCGAGGAAACGACGACGACGCCGGCATTGTTGGATGTGAGTCAGGCCGATTACGCGGAGCAGCAGGCGGCGCACTTGCGCGAGGATGCCCGCAATATTGTGAAGCTGTCGCGCCACTTCCAGGAGCAAGACGACGTCTCCGACGAGACCAAGGCAATCGCAGCCGAAGCAGAATCCATCTTCCAGGCGCAGATCGACGGTTTGGATGAGGTTAAGGACAAAGGCTCCTCGATGCTCACCGATAGCGAAGTTGAGCGCATCGAAAGCGACAGTGGCTCGCATCTTGATATGGCGTATCTAACGATGCTGGAAACCCACGTACCCCGTCTGCTCGATGCCTGGAACGGCATGCAGGAAGCTGGATCCGAACCAGTGCGTAACGTGGCTCGGGAAACTTTCCCGAAGTTAGAGGCTTTGAATAACAAGGTCCAGAATCGTTTGAGCTACTAGAGCGCGGATGCCTTATACCTTTGCGCACCCCATAGCTGTGGCGGGCGTGCGTGGCTTGCCGGTTTCGGCACTGGTCGCGGGGGCGGTGGCACCGGATTGGCAGCTGTATCTACCGACGCCGGTTTCGCATTCTTTTGCGCACACGGTGTGGGGTTTGTTTACCGTGGACTTGGTCTACGGCTTCTTGCTGTTCGCTGCGTGGCAGTGGTTGCTGGCGCCGTGTTATTTTGCGGGGCTTGGGGTGGCTCGTGTGGCGTGGTGGCGTGTGTTGGGCGCGTTGTGGCTGGGCAGTGCCACGCATTTGCTGCTTGATATGCCAACACATGTTTCGATGTTGCCTAGGTTTACGCCCGATGGAATGGTGTCTTTCTTGGCTGCTGACGTATTGGGTCAGTCCGTGGCGAAGTGGCTGCACCTGGGTTTAAGTGGTGTTGGTTTGTTGGCGACGTTGTGGTGGGCGCGGCGGTTATTCCGGGTTGGGGCTCGGCGGTGGCGGGCTGCCAGGCGTAGTTATTTATACTGGCTGCCATTGGTAGCTGCGGTGGGTTGGACCGTGTGGGAATTGGTGGGGCGTGTGCCGTCGTCCACGCGGCCGTTGGTGGCGGTGGGGTACACATTTTTGACGGCTCCAATTACCGGATTTTTCGTGGCTGGGGTGTTGTGTGCCGTGATTTGTGGCACACTTACTGGTGGTAGAAAACGATAAAAATATGGATTGTTGGGAGCAGTAATGGCGAACGAAATCACTCGCGTTGGCATTGTTGGTGCAGGTCAGATGGGCTCGGGCATCATCGAGGTGTGTGCGAAGGCTGGCAGCGATGTGCTGGTCTGGGAAGCTAAGCAGGAATTCCTGGATGGTGGCAAGAAGCGCATTGAGAAGTCTCTTGATAAGGCTGTTTCGCGGGGCAAGCTCGAAGAGAGTGCTCGTGACGAAATCCTCGGCCGCATTTCCTACACCACCGATTTCGCGGACTTCAAAGATCGCCAGCTGGTCATCGAAGCAATCGTGGAAAACCCAGAAGTGAAGGCTTCTGTGTTCTCGCAGCTAGATGAAGCCATCGAGGATCCAGATGCCATCTTGGCTTCGAATACCTCTTCGTTGCCGATCCAGTCGATTGCCGCTGCCACGAAGCGCCCAGAGCGCGTAATGGGTTTGCACTTCTTCAACCCAGTTCCAGTGCTGCCACTGGTAGAGCATGTGGTTACCTTGTCCACCGGTGAAGTTCAGGCACAGCGCGCCTACGATTACGCCGCTGAAGCTTTGGGCAAGACCGTAATCAAGGCCAAAGATCGCTCTGGCTTCATCGTCAACGCGTTGCTGGTGCCATACATCCTGGGTGCAATCCGCATGCTTCAAGACGGTATCGCCACCAAGGAAGACATCGACGCCGGCATGGTCAACGGCTGCGCACACCCAATGGGCCCACTCACCCTGGCCGATATGGTGGGCTTGGACACCGTGAAGTTCATCGCGGACGCTATGTACGACGAGTACGCCGAACCAACCTACGCCGCACCACCACTGCTGAAGCGCATGGTGGAAGCAGGCCGCTTTGGCCGTAAGTCCGGCCACGGATTCTACGACTACAACTAAAACGGCGGCTCACGTTCGGGCTGTTCGAGGATGCTGCGGCACCAGGTAAGGAACTTGCGTGCCGCTTCCACATCCGCTTTCGCTGCAGCTAGTTGAGCTAAGCGGGCGATGTTGTGCTCGTGCAACGACGAGGCCACGCGATGCTGCTTGGTCAAGAATGTATCGCGGGCACAAGGCAGTGCGGCCGGACCTTCCGCCAAGCTGGTGATCGTAGCTACGTGATGGAGCCCGTCGTTAGCTAACTCATCGCCAACCTCCGAGCGGATCCAATGATGCCGTGCACGGGTGGTGCGCGGGTACCAGTATTCCTCGCCGTCGCAACCGCGCTCGTCGGTAGCCACGCCCCACAGACCTGCAGTTTTGAGGTTGTGGTGCGCCCGGCATAGGGCATGCAGATTCGCCGTATCGGTCTGCCCGCCGGCGCCCGGATCGTCGTGGTTGTAGGGGATCAGGTGGTCGATGTCGCAGTTTTCGGCGCGCACGTCGCAACCCGGGAAACGGCAACACCCATCACGGGCTATCACGTACGCGCGCTGGCTTTTCGACGGCGCGTAACCCTGGATGCTGCTTGGCGTGAGCGTGCGCACGTGCGTCACCTGGTTGAGCCAATGTTGCGACTGATCCGAATCGAGCCAACCCGCCTTTTCCATATACATCGCGGGCGCCTCGGTGCCGTCGGTCAATGCCGCGTGCAAGTTCAGCGTGAGCTCGATCCCGTCGACGGTGCCATGCACTAAGTGGCTGACAGCCTCGGCATATGTGCATTCTTCGCGCCCGGCGATCGCGGTGATGGTAGCCATGAACTCGAGAGCCGTAGGCGAGGCCAGCTGCATGATAATCCGACTCGTGGACTCGGAAACATCAGCATTCAGGCACACGTACTCATCCAAATTCTTCGGATGATGATTGCCCACCACTTGCTGGGCGGTTAGCTCCATGTTCGTTGCCGCATCACCAATGGCCGCATCCGCAACCGCCGCATGCGTCTCGGCGCCAGCAAACTCGTAGATCTGCTGTAGCGCCTTCTGGATCGCAGTCTTATTCACGCGTAGTTGCCTTACGACGTGATCCAGCTCCCCATCGCGCTGATCCGGATTTAACCGAGGACGCAGTTGAGGCGTAACTTCAGCAATCGCAGCCCTAAGTTTCGTACCGATCGTTTTCGAGCCATTGATTGCCTGGTTCCGGGTCTGTGGCGATACAGTAGCGATCGCCTTGTCCTCCAACGCCGTCAGGTCGAAGCCCTCGGGCAGGATTTCGTCGCAAGCTTCGAGGCGATGTTTGCTGACGACGATCACAGGGACCAACGCCTGCGTGAGAGTACGTAGTTGTTCGTAATTCAGGTGCTTACGGCTGTGAATGTATTCCGCAAGCCGAGGCATTTCGCGGAACAGATACGCCGTCTGCATACAGTTGTAAATAAAGGTGGCGGAGCGACCCACGGCAGTGGCCATGATGGTCAACGAATCTTCGAGATCTTCCTCATCCAACAACGGCTCCGCGAGCGCAACCAACCGCAAATGCAGCGCATTCAGGTGTGCGCTTACTTCTTGGAACTCATTCGTAATGTGCTCGTGCGCGAAGTAAGCGTCCAAGTGCTGCGGAGCCGCGCCGTCAGCATGATCCTGGCTATCGCTCATTTTTCTACCTCCCCCTAAAATCTCAGAAAGGATGCTCAAGTACTGATTAAATCTGCTTGTCCCATTAGCTAAATTCGTTGTCCCACTAGCTATTTCCCCTAAATTCGTAACCTCATGCTAAGACACTCCACGGATCAAAAACTTGCGAAACATCAGCAAATTCGCACAAATATTCGAACGATAAAATAGCCAAAAATTTTTTCAACTCGCGAAAATCCGTGTCCTATGTAACATTAGGGTCAAAATAAAGCGCCAAATCACAAAACCAGCGTGAGGGGCACAAGTGGGCAGGATGAAGAAAATGAAGTTGGGCACCCGTCGTCGGCAAGCACAGCGCCAAGCAACATGGGCAGCAGCACTCGTAACCGCAACGGCGCTCGTATGTGCCACCCCGGCAAATGCCGCGCCGATAACGTCGCCCGGTCTGGAAATCGAGCGCTACCCGGATCTGCCTAATTTGCCTGGTTGGCAGCCGATTCCTACGATCCCGGGTGTGACGGACGCGTTGCCCGATCCCACCAAGCCTCCGGTGCTGCACGAGGGTGCGCCGGTGCCGGTTGCCTTCGATCCCACGTTGATCGCGCGCTCGTATTCTTCGGATTTGGCGACGGACAAGTGGCTCTACATGTACGTGGTCGACCCATTCACGGAGCTGCAGCGTAACCATCCGGAGGTGATGGAGCAGAACCTCGAGACCGTGGTGCGCATCAACAACGACGCGAAGATGGATCAGGAGCAGATTGATCTCGCGCTTGCCGACGACCACGACGATCCGCTGCTGAACATGTCCGTCGCGCTCGGCGCGGATTTGGGTAGGCACTTGCAAGAAGCTTTCGACGAAAATCGTCTGCCGAAAACCCGGGTGCTGCTCAGTGGCAATCTGGCACGCGGGGGCATGCTAGTGAGTTCGACGTTCATCGAAAAATACATCTACAACTACGACCGGCCGTTCGTGGTCGCGCCCGAGCGCATCGAACGCTATTACCGCAATGCGCCTGGCGACGACGACCCATATACCGCAACCCCATCCTATCCATCGGGGCACACCAACAATGCCACGTGGAAAGCCACGCTACTTGGCCTGATGCTGCCGGAGGTTGCGCCACAGTTGCAGGCGCGCGCCTCGGATGCTGGGCACTCGCGCCTGGTGATGGGCGTGCATTATCCGCTGGATGTGATGGGAGGCCGCATGATGGGCAACCAAGCAGCAGCGGATCGTTGGGCGGATCCGGAATTTAGGCCACTGATTGAAGCTGCTCGCGACGAATTAAGAGCCGAACTGGAGTGGCGCTGTGGCGCAACGATCGCGGAATGTGTGGCTGCGGATACTCAGTACTTATCGGACGCCGAAGCCGTGCAGCGCTACACCGAACGTATGACCTACGATTTCGAGCAGATCGGCGCCAGCGGCCAACCACTAACGGTGCCACGGCGCTACGCGGGGCTGCTGGAAGCGCGCTTCCCACAGCTCACCGAAAGCCAGCGCATCCAGGTGCTCGCGCAAACTGCTATTGATTCCGGCTACCCGCTGGATCGCAGCGACACCGAAGGCAACCACATCCGTATTAACATGGCGGCGGCATTGGCAGCACAGGTTAGTGTGAATGCTGATGGCACCGTGAATGTGGTGGTACCTAGCTAACGCGCGGCGGCAATTGCCGCACCAATGCGATCCAAAGCTTCATTCAAAATCTCTGGTGAAGTGGCGTAATTCAGCCGCGCATGGCCTGCGCCGCCATTGCCGAACCCGGGGCCAGGGTTCACCGCAACGCGTGCGTGCTTCAGCAACCAGCCGAACGGATCCGCGGCAATGTCAGCGCTAGCAACGCCGGCATCGATATCGCGGAAATCCAGCCACGCCAGATAGGAGGCAGCATTCGGCGCAAATTTCACGCCCGGAGCCACCTCAGGCAGCCGACGCACCAGCAGCTCACGGTTATACCGCATCGCCTCGACGAATTCAGCCAACCACGGTCCGCCCGAACGGTAAGCCGCCTCAGCGGCAGCGATGCCCAGCGTCGAAACGCCCTCGCGCACACTGAAAGGCAGGCGATCCCAGGTAGTGCAATCGGCGCTGTTCAGGATCAACTGCGCGCACTTCAAGCCCGCGGTGTTCCAGCCCTTCGAGGTCGCCGTAACCGTTACCGTGACCTTATCAGCCAGCTCAGAGATACTGGCCGTAGGCAGGTGCGAACCCTCTAGCATCACAGGGGCGTGGATTTCATCAGAGATCACCCGAGCGTTGTAGCGATCCGCCAACGCCACGATCTGCTCTAGATCTTCGCGACGATAGGTAAAGCCCAGCGGATTGTTGGGGTTCGCCAACACAAGGCAGCCAGCGCCAGCAGCAAAAGCTGCCTCGAGCTCCTGCAAATTTGGCCCGCGGTAAGCGTCCTCATAATCCGTCCCAATCAGGATGCTCTGGCGGTTCGTAAACGCCGCGAGCTCGAAGAACGGCATATAGGCCGGGGTTGGGATCACAATCGGGCTGTCCGGCCGCGTGAGATAGCGGATCGCCAGAGCAACGCCACGTACCACGTCGGAAGCTAAACGCACGCGATCGGCGCTGACATCCCAGCCATAGTGCTCGCGCTGCCACTGTGCAGCGGCCTCGGCGATGGAAACGAACTGGCCAGAGGGGTAGCCGAAGCATTCGCGATCCACGGCCGCGCGCACGGCCTCCATGATGGGAGGGCAGGTGGCGGCGTCAGATTCCGCGATCCAAAGGGGCAAAACGTCCGCAGGGTATTGGGTCCATTTGCGGGTGCCACGGGCGCGTAGTGTCGCTTCGTCCGGGAAGCTGAGTGATGTGTATCCCATAGGCGCCGATATTACTCGTAATAACTAATAGTTTTCGGCCAGCGCCAAAATTTCTTCCGCCGTCTTGCGGGCCGCTTCGAAATCGGCGGCAACCAAGCCCAGCCGGCACCGACGATCCACCATATCGGACACCGTCAGCGCACCCTCGTGCGTCACAAACCACGCGAACTCACACCGATACACATCCGCGCCAGCAAACACAGGTTTGAAAGGGTTTGTACATTGCTTTACGACGGCTTCCGCCTCGCAGCCATAGCGAGCCACCAGAGTCTCCCAGATATCCGCAGGTGCTGCTGGCGGTTTCGGCGGAACCGCACCTGCTCCGAGCAGCGGAATCTGTTTCGTGCGGCAGGGAAGCTTGGGTGCAACCTTATCGACAGTTTGCTCCGCCATCAGCCGGTATTCGGTCAGCTTGCCACCGGTGACTGTCAGTACACCGGGGGCCGTTTCTAAAATGGCGTGCTCCCGGGAGAGGTCAGCGGTCTTCGCCTCGCCGGCATCGATTAGTGGGCGCAGACCCGCAAAAGTGGCCAGTACATCTTCGCGCTGCAGCGGTGAAGCCAGGGCAGTGTTGATTACCGACAGCAAGAACTCCACATCGCTTTCGGGGGCGACCACTTCATCGGGGATTGCACCGGGATGAGGTTCGTCGGTCAGCCCGATGTACACCCGCCGATGCGGCGCGGGAAGCACAAAGACAAACCGGTTCGTTTCTCCAGGAATCGGCACGGTCAGTGAACCAGTGGGGTTGCCCAGCTTCGCTGCGTTTACTACCAGGTGGGTGCCGCGGGACGGGCGGATGCGGATGTCGTCGGCAAGCTCACCTGCCCACACTCCAGTGGCGTTAATGATGTGGCGAGCGCGGGTGCGGTAGTAGCCGTCGTCAAGCGCATCGAAAATCTCCACCTCGGGCAGCGCGCCGTCAGTATTAATCGCGCCGACACCGGCATGCGTGATGATCGACGCACCATGAGCCGCGGCAGTGCGGGCGATGGCGGTGACGAGGCGGGCGTCGTCCAGCAACTGGCCATCGTAGTTGAGGTAGCCAAAACGTAGGCCGTGGGTGGTCACGGTTGGCGCCAATTCGCGCACCTTCTTCGCGCCGATCGTCCGCGAGCGCGGCAAGATGCGAGACGGTGTACCTGCAGCAATGCGCAAAAAATCGCCGGCCAGGAAGCCCAGGCGCGGCAGAATCTTATTAGCCAGCGAAAAGCCGGGCAGCACCGGAACCACCTGCGGCAGGGTGCGGGTGAGGTGCGGGGCGATGGTGGTGAGCAGCAAGCCGCGCTCCAGCGCACTGCGACGCGCGATGCCCACATTCCCCGACGCCAAGTAGCGCAAACCCCCATGCGCCAGCTTCGAAGACCAGCGCGAAGTGCCAAACGCGAGATCATGCTTTTCCACCAGCGCGACGGAAAGCCCGCGACTGGCAGCATCCAAAGCAACGCCCGCACCAGTGATGCCACCGCCGATGACCAGCACATCCCAGACATGATCGTTATCTTGCAAACGTGCCAGAGCCTGCCGACGCGACTGCGCATTCAGGGAAGTAGACATATAAACCTTTAATAGACTAGTCTGTTCACAACGCTTGAGATAAGAGGAAAGGAAGCCATGGTCGCTTTGGGTATGTGCTGTATGTGTTGCTGTTGCTAAACAGCTCCACCTGCCATTTCCCATAGCTATATTTATCCGAGGTAAAGACCGTGGCTGACGTCACCGAAACTTCCACCAGTAACTTCGACCTGGAAACCTATCTCTCATTATTCGCTTATAACGGGCCAAGCAGCCCCGCCATCCTAGGACACGAACTTGTAACCGTCCGTGGCAGTCTGGCTTAGAGCAGCTTGCCCGGATTCATAATCCCTTTGGGGTCGAAGGACGCCTTCAACGCCTTAAGGCCAGCGCCGTAGAGTTCGCCCGTTTCTGCTTGGAAGCCCTCAGCATGATCCGTGCCCACCCCGTGATGGTGGCTGATGGTGCCGCCGTGGGCGAGGATGGCGTCGCTAGCTGCGCCCTTGATCTGGCGCCACTGCGCAATCGGATCCGTGCCCTCCCGGAAGAAATAGGTGAAATACAGCGAACAACCCGAGCCATAAACGTGGGAAATATGGCAGAAAACGAAGGCAGGAGTGCCGGCATTTTCCATCGCATGCGTGATTTCCGTACGCAATTTCAGTGCCTGCGACCAGGTGGTAGCGGTTTCGAGCGTATCGACGGCAACGCCTCGGCTCATCATCACATCGCGCAAATACGGCGAGGTGAAACGGTGCTTCACCCACATCATGCCTGGCACCGCACTTAAGCGTGCAGCCTTGAAACGCAACATGGTGGCGGCAAGCTTCTCGCGCTGCACGCGAGCCGTAATGAAACCGTGGTCGGCGAAAGCAAACACCGCCATGCATGGGGTCTTCATCCCGCGGAAGCCCAAGTACTTGCGCAGATAGCCCGACAACTTGGCGTTACCCATCTGTTTGATGCCGAACAGCGTTTCCTTTTCATCGGACAGTCGAGCCATATGTGGGATCTGGCCGGATTGCTCTAGCTTTCGGAAGGCTTCCGCACCCGTAGCGAAATCCGGGAAGAAATAGGTATCAAACAGCATCTTTCGGGGCTTGCGGTGCAGCGCCAAGGTGACCTCAGTGATAAAACCGAACACCCCCTCGGAGCCCAAAAACAGCTGCCGAGGATCCGGGCCGGCCGCCGATGCTGGGACATCGCGGAAGCTCACGATGCCGGCCGGCGTGACCGCACGCAAGCCCACCACATTGGCATCAATCCGGCCATAACCAGAGGATTCCTGGCCGGCAGAACGGCACGACACCCAGCCTCCCACAGTAGAAAACTCATACGACTGCGGGAAGTGGCCCACCGTGAAACCAGCATCGCTGACCGCAGCTTCCAGATCCGGTCCGAAAACGCCGGCGCCCACGGTAACGGTGGCAGAGGCGTTATCGATCCGCTTGATCTGATCAAACGCCACCATCGAAACCGCAATCACAGCATCGAATTCACCGTGCAACGCCGACACCCCACCAACCACCGAAGTACCCCCACCAAACGGCACCACAGCAATCGACAACTCCGAGCACACCTGCAGCAGCACCAGCAGCTGCTGCTCATCCTGCGGCAGTAGTACCGCGTCCGGGGCGGTAGCTACCTGGCCACTGCGCAGCCGCACCAGATCCGGGTAAGACCGCCCGAACGCGTGCTTGATGCGCGTGTCATGGGTATCATCCCACTGCGCGCCTGTGGCCTTTAGGCGGGCGGCGGCCTCGGGCAGCTGCGCAAACGCCGAACGCGGCAGGCGGACGCGCTGCAAATCCGGGATCGGACGGTGGAAATCCAGATCCATGTGGATCGAGGTTTCCAGCAGTTGCTCGGCAGCAGGAGTCAGCGGTTTATCGTGACCAGACGTGCCCCAACCCCACCAACGCATGCGGTAGGGAATCGGTGAATTAGCCATACGCGCTAGTTTACACAGCGCTAGTTTACACATTTATATATACCGTAAAACTTGCCAGCATTTTCCAGTAGGATTAGTCCATGAGCGCTTATGGACGCATCCACCCGCAAACCGTGGCTCTGGTAGTCAATCCGCAGGCGGGCCACGGGGTGAGCCAGGAAGCGGCGCGCCTGGCCACGCAGGAGCTCACACGTCTAGGCATCGATGTGGTTTCGCTGCAGGGCTCTTCGGCTACCGAATCACAGCGCCTGGTGCGCGAAGCAGTAGCGGATGATCGAGTGGATGCGGTTGCCGTTGCGGGTGGCGATGGCATGGTGAACTTGGCATTGCAGGAGCTCGCTCACCAAAACAAGCCGCTCGGAATCATTCCTGCTGGTACCGGAAACGACCACGGCCGCGAGTATCAGCTGCCGCGCCACAGCCCGGTTGAGGCCGCCCGGATCATCGCGCAAGGGCATTGTCGCCGCACCGACCTGGGGCTGATCACCGACCAGGCTGGCCAGCAACACTGGTTCGGCACGATCATGTGTGCGGGGTTTGATTCCATCGTTTCCGATCGCGTCAATGCCATGACTTGGCCGCACGGCCGCAACCGCTACAACCTGGCGATCGTGGTGGAATTCCTGAAGTTCCATTCGCTGCCGTTCCACCTGCGCTTCGAAGGAGTGCACGATAGCAGCGAGGCAGTAGAGCTTGCCGACGACGGCTCACTGGAACTGGATCTTCCGATCACACTGGCCGCCTTTGGAAACACCCGGTCCTATGGCGGAGGCATGAAGATCTGCCCAGAAGCCGATCACGCCGATGGGCTGCTGGATGTCACGGTGATTGGCAAAGCTACCCGCTGGCAAGCAGCCACCACGTTTCAGAAAGTCTTTTCCGGCACGCATACCGAGCATCCTTCGGTATCTACCTATCGGGTGCAGAAAGCCCACGTGGCTTGCCTTAGCGAACGCACGATGAACGCGTATGCCGATGGCGATTTCATGGCAGCACTGCCGGTAACCGTAGAAGTAAGCCCTGGTGCCGGGTGCTACCTGGTGCCAGAGCCCGTTTAGCCAGAGAAGCCAAATTCCTTCAAGCGCTTGCGATCGGCGGCCGAAGCCGAAGCGGTCAAGGCCAACAGCTGCGAATAGATACCACCGGAGGTAGCCAGCTGCGCCGGAGACCCTGCTTCGTCGACATGCCCATCCTGAAGCGTGACAATCTTGTCCACGCCAGAGATCGTCGAGAGCCGGTGCGCGATGATCAGCGTGGTACGTCCTTCCATGAGGCGATCCAGGCCGTGTTGGACCTCGCGCTCGGCCTTGGTATCCAGCGCAGACGTAGCCTCATCGAGGATCAGCACCGGCGCGTCTTTCAAGAAAGCGCGAGCAATGGCGATGCGCTGCTTTTGACCACCAGACAGGCGCAGGCCTCGTTCGCCCACGACGGTGTTGTAGCCATCGCCAAACTTCTCAATGAAATCGTGGGCATTTGCGTTGCGGGCAGCTTGTTCGATCTGGGCGTCGGTAGCGTCGGGACGCCCATAAGCGATGTTTTCGCGGATCGTGCCAGAGAAAAGCGCCGCATCTTGGAACACCACGGCCGTCATCGCGCGCAGGTGCGCCATGCCGACCTCGGTGGTGTCCTCGCCCATAATCGAAACCGAGCCGGAGCTAGGCGCGTACAGGCCGAGCAGCAGGTTCACGATGGTGGACTTGCCGCCACCCGATTAGCCCACGAAGGCCAACTTCTCGCCTTGAGCGACCGAAAAAGACACCTGGTGCAGCACTTCGTTGCCGGGTTCATAAGCGAAACTGACATCGGTGAAGGAAACCGCTGGAGTGTCTGGGGAAACGTGGCGGGTCGGGGCACTAGGAGGCAGTGGCTTTTCGGTGATCTGACCATTCGTACGCGACAGAGCCACCAAATCTGATGAAGCGCAAGCCTCCGGCTCCAATTCCATGACGCGGAAGTAATCGCGAGAGCCAGCGATAGCGCGCTGGGCGGTGTCGATCAGGTAGCTCATCATGGTCACGGGCTGGCGCGCCATGTTCACCAGCTGGATCAGCATGAACATGGTGCCGATGGTGAAGCTGCCGTCGAGAGTGCGCAAGAAAATCAGCAGAAAAATACCGGCGAAAATAACGGCGAGCACACTGCCACGGATGCCGTCCATGCGATGCCACCAGTTCGATTGCTGGCGGGTCAGCTGCACGGTGTCGTGGTAGTGGCGCCCAAACGAGGTGGCCTCGCGGGTCTCCGAGTTGAAGGAGCGTGCCACCTTGATCTGGCCGATGACCTCGGCAAAGCGCCCACCAGCAGCATCTACGTGCGCATTCTTATGCGCTTCGATGCGCTGCCAACGACGGGAAGTCAGTGCGGTAAGCCAGGTGTACACCGGAAACACTAGCGCCAACAACACTGCCAGCGGCCAATAATGCCAGCCAGTAATAGCAAGCACTGCGGCAATGGTGAGCAGCATCGGAAAGAAGTTGTTCGAAAACGACTGCAAGAACTGCGTGATATTCGTAATCGAACGCTCGAGACGGGCGATGATGGTGCCGGTGAACTGGTCATCGAAATAGCGCTGGGGCAGCGATAGTAGCTGGGCGAAATAGCGCGTGGAGAGAATCTCGCGCATCCGGGCGGACATCACATCGCCCAGATAACCCCCGATGTTTTCTAGCAGTGTCTGCAGTAGCGCCGCTACCAGCAACGCCACCGCAAACCAGACCACGGTAGTGGCCACAGTGGTTGTCGTGTCTGCCGAATCTTCGCCGAGCGTGGCCACGATGGTGTCGGTGGCTTCGCGGACAATGAACGGAGTAACCAAGGTGGTTCCCGCCACCAACACCGCGCAGGCAATAATGCCCAAATAGTACGGCCACAGTACCGAGGTGGAACGAAGGATTCGGAAGATTGATTTCACATCAATCTAGTAGACACTGTACCGCCGTTAAAGGCAACTGAAGCCAATCGGGGCGATTCTGAGCCTCGTACAAGCACTCGTAAATCGCCTTATCCAGAATGAAAGCACGCAGCAAAGGGGCCTCGGCGGAAAGCTGGGTGCCGGAGACTTCGGCGTAGCCAGCCAAGAAGGCATCAATGTTGCGCTCGGCCCACTCGGCAACTCGCGACTGCGAATCTGGGAAATTATCGCGGCCGGTCAGTAGCGGGAAGTGTGCTGCGTAATCGAAAGAACGCAACATGCCCGCAATGTCGCGCAAAGGGTGATCAGGCAGACGACGCTGATCCCACGGACGGCTAGGTTCACCCTCGAAGTCGATGAGCAGCCATTCCCGCGGCGTGCGCAACACTTGGCCAAGGTGCAGATCGCCATGAATGCGTTGCACTGGCACGCTGGTGGTTTCGCCAGCTGCTGCTTCGAAGACCGTGGCAGCCTGCTCACGGATCTCGGCGATCTGAGGCACCACACCACAGACGTGCTCCAATCGGCTGAGCATCGGAGCCACGAGCTCGTCGCCAGAAACCGTACCTTGATCGGGCAGCGCATCCTTCAAACCAGCATGGACGGAAGCCACGGCAGCACCCAGACCCTGGGATTCGGTCGCGAAATCCGTGCCCAACTGATCCAGCGGAGTTTCGAAATCGCGGATGGTGTCGCGCACGGCAGTGAGCGCCATCGCCCAGCCATCAGCGGAATTTGGTACGAACTGCTGCAGCATGGCGGTGGTGTACTGCTCGCCATCGAGTTCCAGCTCCAGCCAACCGAATAGTTCCGGCACGTTTTCGTTATTGTGCTCGGACAGGGCGCTGAGCAGCTCTACGTCTGCATTCGTGCCCGCATGGACGCGACGGAAGAACTTGCACATTACGGCGTCGTCGAAGATCACCGAGGTGTTGGACTGCTCGGCACCCATCGGGCGACCGTTGTCCAAAGCCTCGATTACCGAGGTATCGGCACCAGGCACCGTGCGCAGCTTCATCGCTCCCAGTTCGCCCTGGGTAGCCAGGTGGCGCCCCAAAGCAGTGATGGTCTCCGGGTGGGCAAGGGCATCGAAGCCAATGGCGTCGTCGGTAGCTACTAAAACCGGAATAGTGGCAGTGTCGATGCCCTCAACCACGCCCTCCAAAGGACGATCTGACCACGCCACGGGGACCAAATAGTGGGCTGAATCGGCATCCGTCGTCAAGCGCAGGAAGAAAATCTCAAGCTGAAACGGATCCCCGCCTGGAATCTTAAACGAAGTGAGTACCTCGAGCTCGTGGGCGGTGGCAGCCTTGTCAGCGAAGAAACGCTGCTGGGGTAGGGTGCGCAGGAACTCGGAAATCAGGATGTCGTCTGCTTTAGGCATGAGAGCCTCCATTCGAGGTGGTGTCTTCGTCGTCGGTAGCTGGCACCGGCGCATCGGAAATCGCTTGTGCCACAGGGACAGCGGTAGTAATCGGAGCCTGCAAATCGAACCAGTAGAACCCATGGCCAGGCAACGTGATCTGGTAGGAACCCGAGGCCGCGCCAGAAATGGTAGGGAACGGCACCGAACCCGTGAGCTCTACCGGGGTGTGGTCGATCCACTCGCTCAAGTCCAGCTCCACGGCCTGCGGATACTTAGATAAGTTGTTGACGCACAGGATCGTCTCCTCACCGTGGGTGCGCACGTAGGAGAAGATCGACGGATTAGCGTTGTCCAGTTCGCGGAAATCGCCCAGGCCGAACGCGTCGTAACGCTTGCGCACGTGCACCAGACGGCGCACCCAATTCAGCAGCGAATTCGAGGTGGTGGACTGGTTTTCCACGTTTACCGCCTGGTAGCCGTAAGTGGGATCCTGGATCGTAGGCAAGTACAGCCGGCCTGGATCGCAGCGCGAGAAACCAGCATTGCGATCCGGCGACCACTGCATTGGGGTGCGCACACCATCGCGATCGCCCAACCAGATGTTGTCACCCATGCCGATCTCGTCGCCGTAGTACAGCACCGGTGAACCCGGCAGCGACAGCAACATGGCGTTGAACAGCTCCAGCTGGTTGCGGTCGTTATCCAACAGCGGAGCCAAGCGACGGCGAATACCAATATTGGCCTTCATCCGCGGATCCTTGGCGTACTCCGAGTACATGTAGTCGCGCTCGGCGTCGGTGACCATCTCCAAGGTCAGCTCGTCGTGATTGCGCAAGAAGATACCCCACTGCGCCTTCGAAGGAATATCCGGAGTGGATTCCAAAATCTCCGAAATAGGGAAGCGCGATTCCTTGCGCACCGCCATGAAAATACGAGGCATCAGAGGAAAGTGGAACGCCATGTGGCACTCATCGCCACCGGTAGCAGGATCGCCGAAGTACTCCACGACGTCTTCTGGCCACTGGTTGGCCTCGGCAAGTAGCACACAACCGGGATACTCTTCATCCATCACCGCACGGCACTTCTTCAAGAAAGCGTGGGTCTCTGGCAAGTTCTCGCAGTTGGTGCCCTCGCGCTCGAAGAGATACGGCACGGCGTCTAGGCGGAAGCCGTCGATGCCCAGATCGGACCAGAAGCGCAGCACATCTAGCATCGCCTCTTGGACCTTCGGATTGTCGTAGTTCAGATCCGGCTGATGCGAGAAGAATCGGTGCCAGTAGTACTGGCCACGCACCGGATCATAAGTCCAGTTCGACTCCTCGGTATCCACGAAAATGATGCGGGCATCCGAGTACTTCTCGGGATCATCCGTCCACACATAAAAATCGCCGTACGGTCCATCGGGGTTCCGACGCGACTCCTGGAACCACTCGTGAGAATCAGAAGTGTGATTCATCACCAAGTCCGTAATTACGCGGATACCACGCTTATGGGCTTCGTCGAGAAGCAAACGGAAGTCTTCTACCGTGCCAAACTCGGGCAGCACCTCGCGGAAATCGCGGATGTCGTAACCGCCATCGCGCAGCGGCGAATCATAAAACGGCGGCAGCCACAGGCAATCCACGCCGAGCCACTGAAGATAATCAAGCTTTTCAGTAATACCCTGCAGATCACCCGAACCATTGTTATCGGAATCGTAGAACGCACGCGCCAGCACTTCGTAGAAGACTGCGCGGCGATACCACAAAGGATCGTCGTGGATTTCGTCGGCGCTGGTGTTTGCTGTCATGGCTACCACCGTAGAGAAAAACGCGCCCCCATGTGAATTAGGCTGCCTTATATTTACTCAGCTCTGCAACAAACTGCTGCGCATCTTCCGGCGACAGCTCCCGCGCAATCGCCGTAATCGGACCAGGCACCAGATCCACCTGCACATCAACCACGTTTGCTAGACGACGCAATGGCGATGTGAGCACTGTGTAGCCCTGCACGCGTTGCCAAGGAATATAAATGCGCCGCGCCCAAAACCGACCCAGCGTGATCTCGATGCCCCGCGGATCCACCCGAACACTTTGTTGACGCAGATCAATCGGGGACAGCCACCACGCACGCCGGGGCGAATGCCACTGTGCTGGGGAGACAGATTCTGGTTCAGCCACGCGGTGCAGCACTGCATCAATGACTGTGTTGGTTTGGTCGTATTTCGCTACCGGCAGCAGAGTAGTGGTCTTTTCGGCAGTGGCTGCATAGCCGGCCACCAGCATCTTGACCTGCGACCACTGAGCCGGCCGCCACCACAATGGGCGAATTTCTTTCAGGCCGTGGACGCGGTCGAAGGGGACTGTTTGTTTCCGGGTACTGGTTAGGCCCGCGGAGATCTGGAGGCGACGTTCGTGGTCGTCGGCAGCCAACGTGAAGTCGTGCTCGGTATTCCAGCTGGCGACGATCGCTGCGACACCCGTGACCACGATGGCACCGATACCAATACCCACGCCCAGCAGAATGCCACCGGCGCTGGCTACTAATGTTGAGGCGTCGATTAGTGGCTCGCCTGTGATCAGACCGTGGAGGAAGATAGCCAGTGCAGCTATGGCGACTACCACGAAGATCGCGATGGCAACACCAAGGAAGAACACCAAGCCACTGAGGGCTTCACTGCCCCACAATGTGCCCGTGTTAATCGGGCCGTGGAGAGGGGTGGAGTGGGATTCTGGGGTTTCTTCTGTGTCTTCTGTTGCCTCGCTCACCGCCAAAATCTGCTGCTGTAGCTGCTGTGCCTGATCGAGTTTGAGGAACTTGATGGTGAGATCCGAATCATCGCCACCAGCAGTTTCGATCTTCAATTCAGCCAGACCCAGCGGACGCGCGAGCAGCGGCTGGTTGATGTCGATGGCTTGGACGCGATCGAACCGAGCGCTACGCCGCGAGCGGACGATCCAGCCGTGGCCGATGCGCACCTCGTCGTCGGCAAGCTCAAAGAACCGAAAGCGCCAGGAGACCCAGCTACCTAATGCCAGGACGGCGAGCAACAGGATCAAGCCGGCGATGGTGAGCAGCCAACCCACAAGCACGTGATCGCTGTAGACCTGTACGGCGGTGCTCCACCAGGACGTGATGTTGAACAGCGCGAACAGAATCGCGGCCCACACAATGCCGAAACTGGTAAGAATCGGCGTGAGCGGATGCACGCGGTGCCGGCCACTACGAAATTCAGTATGAGACATCGGTGTTTACAGCCCCGCCATCCGATCGCGCGCTTTTTCGGATAGGCGCTGACGAATCAGCTGCGCTTCTTGGCGCTCCACTCCGGTCACGGCAGCATCGGAGCTGGCTGAAGCAGTTTTCAATTTCAGTGTGGCCAGGCCGAACAGGCGCAGCAAGGGGCCTTCATCGAGGTCAACGAATTGGATGCGGCCGTAAGGTACGACCGTGACGCTGCGCCACCAACGTCCGCTGGCGACGATGAAGTCGTCCTCATCTTCCCGATAGCGATGCGCGGTGACCATTCGGCCGTGGAACCACCACAAGACACCCCAGACCACCAGCGTGACTGCTGCGCCGAGGGCAAACCACGGGCTAAGGACGAAAGTGAGCACCACCAAGGCAATAAAGACCGGCAGGAAAAACGCCGCGTCACTGAGGCGACGCACCGTGGCTAGTTTGAAAGAAACTGGCGTTAGTTCCGGGTTATCGGGATTTAACACATCTAGTGTTACCTGCTGGCTCATGATTAATAAGGTAGCACTGAGTTCGCGGCAGCAGGCATGATGGATGCATGAGTAAGAAAGACGATGACCGCGATCCAAATTACTTAGAGAAATACCGTATCGTCTGGGCGGTACTGATTACGATCCTGACGTTGCTGGTGGCCTACCAGCTGTTCCAAGTGGCAATGAGCTTCTAAACCGTTGGCGCACCTCGTCCCACAATTGCGGATCGATCTCGGTGGTGGCTTTCGCTCCCGCGCCGTAAAACACCTGGTTGTTGGGTAGCTTCTGGTTACCATCGAGGAACTGGCGCACCACCTCATAAAAAGGATGGTGTGCTTCTAAGCCGAACAGGCGACGAATATCGATGCAGTGGGGCGCACCGGAGGTCGGCAAACCATCCGGTCCAATACCCTCGCCCTCGCCAGGGCGAAATTCCATCGTCCACACGGGGATGTTTGCTTGCCGGTGCAGGTAGTCAATAGCGATAGCATGACGACGAATCGTCGCATCCGAAACCGCATCCCCGAAGGATTGCTGGGATAGCCCTGTGGGCAGAATTGACCAGCGTTCGCCGGGGCTGCGACGTAAACGACGAAACGCGGTATAGGCGCTAGCGATAATTTTTGGCAAACGTTCCACCGCTTTGACCTCTGCAGCGAAATGGAACTCCTCGGAGGTAGTGGTGACCAGCACCGGCACCCGGGGCTGATAGTTACTTATGCGCGGGCCCACCAATGTATCCGAAGGGCAGAACTGGGCAGCGAATTGATACAGGCGCGGCATAGGTTTGCGGGCGAGCGCGAGCGGCAAACCGAGAGCCAAACGCCGCGGGGATAGGGGATATTGCCGGTTATAAGCCGCCCAAGAAAATGCCGGCGACATGGCAACCGCCCGCTGGATCATATCCGCATGCCGTGGATCCGAGGCCAGCAACAAGGCAATGCCAGCGCCGGCGGATTGTCCCACTACCGTGACATTCGAAATATCACCACCAAAGGTAGGCGCGTGGGTGCGAATCCACTGCAATGCCAGCTGCAGATCCTGCAGCGCGGGGAATTGCTCGATGCCGTGTCCCTCGCGCCACGGCCAAAAGCCAGAGAAGCGTTTGCGATAGCCCAGGGAAATAGTCAGTACTCCGTCGTGAGCTAACTTTCCTGGATCTGCCCAGGGCTCGGAAGGGTGGCCTTCTTCGTAACGGCCGCCGTGGAGCCACACCATGATGGGCAGATTTTTGCGGTGCAGTGGGGCGCACACACTTAAGACCATTGGGTTGTCGGGCGGGGCGCTGGGACGCGTGGTGCCATCGTGGTCGTGCAGCGGCGCTGGCTGGGCGGGCTGCCGGTATTCGGCGGTGGCGTATGGAATGTTGAAGCACCGGAACACGCCGTCGTCGGAGAGAGTACCCCGCAACCGGGCGGAATCGGTGAGTGGCACGTAAGACTGGGTGCACATGACAGTTGAGTATAAGCAGCTAGAATCAGCAAGCGTGATAGGCGTGATCGATAGCGTAGGCCAATGGGTAGTGGGGCTGCCCAGTGTGGCGCAAGTGGCTGTGCTGCTCGCTACGGTGGTGCCGTTGGCCGGGGTGGTGGCGATTGTTATGATGCGTCTAACTGATGTGCTGTATCGGCTCTTGCGCCGACGCCCAAGGGAAACCAATAAAAAGGAGCCACACTGATGCGCAATTCAACAATCAAAATCGCACTGGTGGCTCTAGTGGCATTAGTACTGATCGCAGGCCTGATCTCTGCGATTGGTGGTTAACCCGAGTATTCAGAAACTCCTTCGCCCACCACCGGGGCGGGTTCGTTTTGGCTGCGGTCGATAAAAACGCAGACGACGAACGAAAGCGCTACTGGCACCAACCAACCCAGCGAATCCTGGTACAGCGGTAGCGAATGCAACGCGGTGAGTACATCGGCCATATCGAAACCGATGAAGCGCATTACGTCGATGAAAGCGAAGACCAGCGATACCGCCACTGGGATGCGATATGCCCACACCAATTTAAACGGCAGCACGGCCTGGATCAGAGTGATCAGGATCAGCGTGACGGCCATGGGGTACAAGAACACGTTCAGCGGAATCGCAATTTCAATGATGGTGTTCAAACCCATGTTGGCCATGAATAGGCCAGCGACAGTGAAGATCGTTGCCCAACCGCGGTAGCTGACCTTAGGCAGCAACTCGTGGAAGAACTCCGAGGTCGCACTGATCAGACCCACTGCGGTGGTCAAGCACGCCAAGGTGACAATGCCGGCAAAGACCCACAAGCCTGCGGTACCCAAAGTGGTTTCGGCAGCCTGGGCGAGTACGGCAGCACCGTTTTCAAATTCACCAGCGCCGGACATCTTCTGTCCCAAAGCGCCGAGGCCAAGGTAGACCGCGCCGAGCAGAGCAACGGCGATGACGCTGGCGATGATCGTCGAGCGCACCACCAGTGGACGCTCGGTGATGCCGCTGCGCTTCAGCGAAGAGATCACCACAATCGAGAACACCAGGGCGGCCAGCGAGTCCATGGTCAGGTAGCCCTCAAGGAAACCGGCGGTGTAGGGCGAATCAGCCCAGTTTTCGGCTGGGGTAGAAGGCACTCCAGTGAGCTTGGCCAGGCCTGCCACAATCAGCGTGACAATCAGGATCAGCAGCGCTGGGGTCAGGAACTTACCGATCGTATCGACAATGCCACCTGGCTGAATGATCAACCAGTACGACACAGCGAAGAACGCCAGTGTGAACAGGAACAGTGCCAACGAAGAGTCGGTGCCCATCAGCTGCGAGATGCCACTTTCAAACGGCACCGTTGCAGTGCGCGGAATCGCATACAGTGCACCAATGGCTAGATAAACCGCTACCGAAAAGGCAATCCCGAATACTTTCCCCGCCCGCGACGCAATATCCACGATACCCGAACCAGACAACACCACAGCGAAGACTGCCAGCATAGGCAGCAGCACTGCCGTAGTAAGGAATCCGCTAATCGCAGGAACATAGTTCGTACCCGAAGTAACGCCAAGTTGAGGCGGGAAAATCAAGTTACCGGCGCCAAAGAACATGGCGAATAGCATGAATCCGATCACCACAAGAGTGATCGAATACTGCCTACCGGAAGTAGTAGGGGAATTTGTCATACCCTAATAAAACCAGGCGAGACCTAAACAACCCAATAACGGATTAACCTAATGTTTTGATAACCCGGGTAAAGCTTGGGTAGCTCGGCAAATCAGCGACGGTAACGGCCTTACCGTTGGCGTCGGTGAGTGGCACGCACCAGTTCGGATATTGCTCCGAGGTAGTACCCGGCTGATTCTGAGTGCGGTGATCGCCCACCACATCAGTCAGCGCCGCACACTTCAATGCCGAAGGTGATTGCGCCAAGAACAGGTGCAAACCTTCAATCAGCAGATCGATGTGCTCGAGCTGATCGCGATCGAGGCTACGGAAGTCTACGTCGCGCAGCTCGTCGAACTGATTGAAGCAACCCGCGGTGGCGGCAGCCTGCAACACATCGCGAATCCACGCGAAATCGCGGGCATCTTCTTCGGCCACGTCAGTGAGGAACAAGCCCAGTTCGTCGCGTAGTTTGATGTGCTCGCCGGCCAGATAGCCCGCGGTTGGGGGCAAATCATGGGTGGTCACCGACGACAGGCACAACCGGCGGTAGTGCTGCGGCGGCTTCGGGCCATCGTTTTCGCTTTCGAACCACAGAATCGACGTGCCCATCACACCACGATCGGCCAGGTAGTCCTGTACCCACGGCTCGAAGGTGCCCAGGTCCTCGCCGATTACAGCTGCACCGGCTAGTTCGGCTTCGAGTGCCAAAATGCCCACCATCGCATCGTGGTCGAAGTGCAGGTAGGTGCCTTCGGTAGGCGGTTGCATCCGGGGCATCACCCAGAGCCGGAATAGGCCAAGGATATGGTCGACGCGAATCCCGCCCGAACGACGCAAAATCGTGCGCAACATATCGCGCCACGGCCCGTAACCCGCTTCCGCTAGCTTGTGTGGATTCCACGGCGGCTGCGACCAATCTTGACCCTGCTGATTAAACCCATCCGGCGGTGCGCCTACCGATACTTCCGGCGCCAGCCACTCGGCTAAGTTCGCAGCATCCGCGCCACCAGGGTGCACGCCCACGGCCAAGTCCGCCATGATGCCAATGCGCATCCCAGCTGCTTCCGCAGCAGCTTGAGCCTGCGCCAACTGCTGATCGGCAATCCACTGCAACCACCGATGGAAATCTTCGGTGTCGGCGCGGAATTGGTCCACATTCTCGTGCGCCCCGAAAGGCTCGACCCACTTCGCAAGTTCGGGATCGGTTGCTGCTTCACGACGACGCTGGACCTCGAAGTCTGCACACCAGCGGGCGTAGTCGTCGATGCCCCGGCCTTCACGGGCTAGGAAGCGTTCGAAATCCGCTTGCCGCGCCGCCGATAGTGGCACTGCGTGTACCGCGCGCAATACAGCGAGCTTGGCGGCATAGATCGGATTGCGGTCGATGTGCTCGGCGCTGCGGTTTAGTGCAGTAAATTGCGTGGCAGCTTCGTGTGCCTGATGCGTTTCCGCTTCGCTGAGGTAGCCGAATTCGTCGATAGCTTCCGGGCGAATATAAATCGCGTTGTGGTAGCGGCGCGTCGTGGGCAAGTACGGCGAATCTTCTACCGGAGCGGTGGGCTCTGCAGCGTGCAGTGGGTTGATGAGGACATAATCGCCGCCGGTGTGCTGGGCAACGGTGGTAGCCAAATCAGCCAAGGTATGGAAATCGCCGATGCCCCAACTGCGCTCGGAACGCACCGAGTATAGCTGCGCCATCACACCATTGGCAGGCTTTTCCACGAACTTATCTGCCGTGGACAACCGATCTGGGGTCACTGCTAGTACACACTCGGACAGCTCGCCTTCATTATCAGCCACCAGCTTGTGCCAGCCCAAAGGTAAATCTTCTGGCACTGCAAAGGCTGCTTCACCATAGGTCACACCATCGATGGTTCGAGGAGCGACATTATGCTCTACCTGGGCGAAAGGGATTTTCGCGCCGTCGTCAAGCACTGCGGAAACGCCTACCTGGGAACCATCGCGGACGTGCACGATTACCTCGTGATAATGCCCACGACGCGTCACGACGGTAGGGGGCAGCACGCGCAACCACTGGCGATCCACCCAAGCGGTGTGCGCGGCTCGGACCTCGTCATCGGAAGGATCATCCGACAGAGAAAGATCCAGTCCGCGCAACAACGCGTTAATGACGGTGACGATCGTGTCCTGGCTCACCTGCGTCGGCTCACCCTGAAAAGAAGTGAACGAAACCGCAACCCCAAGAGTGGCCGCAAGCTCACGCAATGCCGGTGAGGGAGTAACAACATTATTATTGGTGGCAGAATTGTGTGCAGAAGTCACAACCGCAATCATGCCAGGTTCGCAGGCTTTCCTCGAAGTGGGGTGGACGAGGAGTTTTAAGTGTGACTTTTTTATCAAAAAGACACTAAATGTCGGTTCCGTCACGTACATTTAACGTGGATTGAAATATGAACAGTAGGAAGACGAGCACACATGCGTGAATACACCGCAGATCCGCACTACGTGATCGGCGAAGATGAAACAATTGTCACCGCATTCCGCGACTTGGTGAACAAGCGCCCCAAGCTGGTGTCGTTTACCCGCCCCAAGGATTTCCAGTGGGTCAACGTCACCGCCCAAGAATTCTGGGACGAAGCCAAAGCCGTGGCCAAAGGCCTCATCGCCAATGGCGTGGAAAAAGGCGACCGGGTAGCCCTGCTCTCCGAAACCCGCTACGAGTGGAACCTGATCAACTTCGGTATCTGGATGGCCGGCGCAACCATCGTGCCTATCTACGGCTCTTCCTCTACCGATCAGATTCGCTGGATCGTAGAAAACTCCGGTGCCGTATTCGCCTTCACCGAAAGCCGCTCCCACACCGAACGCACCAAGTCCCTGATCTTGGATAAAGACGGCAAAGCGCCGATTGCCGATTCGCCATCGAAGCTGCGCCGCGTGCTGGAAATTGGCTCTTCAGCCGTAGATACCATCAGCTACGAAGGCCGCGACGTATCCGACGAAGAAGTAGAAAAGCGCATCGCCGATACCAAGGCCGATGACCTCGCTTCGGTGATCTACACCTCCGGCACCACTGGCCGACCCAAGGGCTGTATGTTGCTACACAGCAACTGGCTGGCTGAAGTGCGCGCCATCTTGACCAACGACATCGGTATCGTCGCCCGCCCTGGCAACCGCATCCTCACCTTCCTGCCTTTGGCACACGTGCTGGCCAACGCGGTATCGCTAGCATCTATCGTGGCGGGTGCCACCCAGTCGCACTGGTCCGACACCGCTACCGTGACCCTGGAATTCCAGCGCTCCAAGCCACACCTGATTCTGGGCGTGCCACGCGTATTCGAAAAGGTACGCGACAGCGCATACGCCACCGCCAAAGAAAAGGGCAAGTTCGGCGAAGCAATGTTCGAGCGCGCCGAATCCGTGGCCATTGAATACTCCAAGGCACTGGATACGCCACAAGGGCCATCCTTCGGCCAGAAAGCCCGCCTGAAGCTCTATGATCGCCTGCTGTTCCGCAAGATCAAGGCAGCCATGGGTGATTCCGTGCAGTACACCATCTCCGGTGGTTCGGCACTTTCCTCCGATTTGGGTCACTTCTTCCGCGGCCTCGGCGTGCCGATCTACGAAGGCTACGGTCTGACCGAATCCACCGCTGCGTTTACGGTGAATAACCCACACGACCAGGTCATCGGCACTGTCGGACGCCCACTAGGCGGCTGCACCGTGCGGATTAGCGATGAAGGCGAAATCCTAATGCGCGGACCGGTGATCTTCGACGGTTACTGGAAGAACGAAGAAGCTACCGCTAGTGATCTGAAGGACGGCTGGTTCCACACCGGCGACCTCGGTGAGCTAGACGATACCGGCCACCTGCGCATCACTGGCCGCAAGAAGGAAATCATCGTTACCGCTGGCGGCAAGAACGTCGCCCCAAGCCCAATGGAAGACCGCATGCGTGCCCACCCATTGGTCTCGCAGGCCGTGGTGATCGGCGATGGCCGCAAGTTCATCTCCGTGCTGGTATCGCTGGACGAAGAAGCCGTGAAGAAGTGGAAGGCCGAAAACGGCATTTCCGAAAACACCTCCATTCGCGAGCTTGGCTCCAACGCCATGCTGCGCGCCCAGGTGCAGGACGCTGTTAACGCGGCAAACGAGCTGGTCAGCCACGCCGAAGCGATCAAGAAGTTCCACATCTTGCCACGCGACCTCAGCGAGGAAAAGGGTGAACTCACCCCAACCATGAAGGTCAAGCGCCGCGTGGTTACCGATCGCTACAGCCGCGAAATCGAGCACATGTACAGCGGTAAGCGCTAGTCGAAATTCCCGCGCGCCGAAGCTGTGTTGCTACGGAGAACACGCCCTCTACCGAATTAAGGTAGGGGGCGTTGTTGCTGCGCTTGGTGTCTTAAAAAGGGAGGGTGTCTTGGATCATTTCGATGCACGGCTGCGCCTTCGGGAAGTCACCCAAGAGCTCTACGATATTGGCGACGAAGTGGCCGAATACATCTCTAACCTGGCGCAATCCGTGGCTGATGCGGATCGCGATTTGGTTGACGAATGCGTGGTAGAACTGCGCGAAATTGTAGACGAAGCTGTCGACGACGCCCGCCCCTTAATCGGAGAGCTAGCTGGCTTGCGCCAGGCGTTTATCTCTGGGGTCAAGCGTGGCCAATTGGGATCGTTTTCCCCGCGGATGCCGTTGGCGCCGCCGGAGGCGGTGACCGTCGCCAAGCTCGATTCGATCCCCACCCCGTTGCAACACCCCATTGCGGTATCAGCGGTGACGGAGGCGATGATCGCGCGGACCGAAGCGACCGCGCTGTATTTGGAGCAGCTAGCCGATTGGGTGTCACAGGAAAATATTCGCGGCGTTGAGGTACTTGGTGCCGTGAAGCTACCGAAGCTGTACCAAACGGCAGGGCAGTGGGCGTTAGCGGCGGCTGCAGCGTGGTGTGTTTGCGTAGCCGAGGAACATGCGGCAGTGGCGCGCAGTTTGCGAGGCCGGCGCCCACCAGAATTTTTGATGGAACGCGCCCGCGTGGCTGCGGTAGTCGCGCGGATTAATCAGCGGCGTGCCTTAAGTGCGAGGGCAAAATAGGGTGACAAGGGACGACACTTTCGGCGTCTATTTGCACGTACCTTTTTGTGCCACTAGATGCGGTTATTGTGATTTCAACACCTATACGCCAGGTGAATTAGGAGCAGCTAATTCCCAAGGTTCCTATTTAGATGCGATTGTTCGGGAACTGGAATTAGCGGCGGAATTAGGGAAACTGCCGGCGCAGCCTGCCAATACAGTGTTTGTGGGTGGTGGTACCCCATCGCTGTTGGGTGCTGCTGGGCTGGGGCGCTTGCTGGCGGCCGTGCGCGATACTTGTGGCATTGCGCCGGATGCGGAAGTGACCACGGAATCGAATCCGGAATCGACGTCGCCGGAGTTTTTCGAAGGCCTGCTGGAGGCAGGTTTTACACGGGTAAGTTTGGGCATGCAGTCGGCGGTGCCACATGTGCTGGCGACGTTGGATCGTAGGCATACGCCAGGCCGTCCGGTAGCTGCGGCGCGCGAGGCGCAGGCAGCGGGCTTTCAGCATGTGAATCTGGATTTGATTTACGGCACGCCAGGCGAATCGATGGCGGATCTGCAGACCTCTTTGGATGCCGTGGCGTCTGCTGGCGTGGATCACGTGAGTGCGTATTCGCTGATCGTGGAACCAGGCACCGCGATGGCGCGCAAGGTGCGTCGTGGGGAATTGCCGATGCCGGACGACGACGATCTGGCCGATCGCTACGAGCTGATCGATAGTTTCTTACGCGAGCGTGGCTACGAATGGTACGAGGTGTCGAACTGGGCGCAGCATGGTGGTCAATGCCGCCATAATCTGCTGTATTGGCGTGATGGTAACTGGTGGGGTGCCGGCCCTGGTGCCCATTCGCACCTAGATGGCACGCGGTTCTATAACGTGAAACATCCGGCGCGCTTCGCTGGCACGGTAGCGCAGGATCAGCTGCCGATTGCGGATTCGGAAGAGCTCACTGCTGAAGATCGCCACACTGAAGGCATCATGTTGGGCTTGCGGCTGAAAGAAGGCATTCTGGTTTCTGCACTGAGGGAGTCTGAATTGGCTGTGGCTCGGCGGTTTGTGGACGAGGGCATGTTGCAGTTTATTGCAGCTGGCTCGCGCATTGCGCTAACGGATCGTGGCCGGCTGCTGGCGGATGCGATTATCGTCGATATTCTAAGTACCACTGATTAAGGTCTCAGAAAGGATGATGTGAGGTGTCGAGTCAGACAGATGCGCGCCGGCAAGAGGTGTTGCGTGCCATCGTGGCTGATTATGTGGCCTCGCAAGAACCCGTCGGCTCTAAAGCTATCGTGGAACGCCACAACTTAGGCGTAAGCTCGGCGACCATCCGCAACGACATGGCAGCCCTGGAAGCCGAGGGCTACATCACCCAAGAGCACGCTTCGTCGGGGCGCATCCCAACCGAAAAAGGCTACCGACGTTTTGTGGATTCCATTTCCCAAATCAAGCCGCTCTCACAACCAGAACGCCGTGCCATCTTGGAGTTCTTAGAAGGCGGGTTGGATCTTGAAGATGTATTGCGTCGTTCGGTGCAGTTGCTCAGCCAACTTACGCGCCAAGTGGCGGTAGTGCAGGTACCCACGTTGCAGGTCGCGCGGGTGCGTCACTGTGAGGTGGTTCAAATCGCCGATGTGAGGCTGCTGCTGGTCGTTATTACCGACACCGGCCGCGTGGAACAGCGCAATGTGGAATTAGCTACGCCACTGGATCCGGATGCAGTGCCTGCGTTGCGGGAACGGTTAAACCGCGCGATGGCTGGCATGACACTATCCGACGCTGCCGTTGCCATGACCGATCTTGCCAAGAACGCACCACCAGAGATGCGCGATGTGGTGATCCGCTGCTCCACGGTGCTAGTTGAAACTCTGATTGAAAAGCCCAATGATCGGCTGATTTTGGCTGGTGCCTCGAATCTCACGCGCGGACGTTTCCCTTCCACGCTGCCCACGGTGCTGGAGGCTTTGGAAGAGCAAGTTGTGGTGTTGAAGTTGTTGTCGGCAGCGCAGGATCTGCACCAAGTGAGCGTTTCCATCGGCGGCGAAAATGAAGATGAAGAACTACGGGGTACTTCGGTAGTATCTACGGGCTATGGTTCCCAATCTGCGATTTTGGGTGGTCTGGGCGTAGTTGGCCCTACGTACATGGATTACCCGGGAACAATTGCCTCGGTGGCTGCTGTTGCACGCTATGTTGGCCGAGTTTTAGGCGACTATTAAGTTGTAGTTTTTCAAGTCTTCGATTTTGTAAGGGAAGTTGGAACGTTGGCACGTGACTACTACGGCATCCTGGGAGTAGACAAGGATGCCTCGGATGCTGATCTGAAGCGCGCGCATCGGAAACTCGCGTTGAAGTACCATCCGGATCGCAACCCGGATGACGAGCAAGCCGCGGAGAAATTCCGCGAAGCCACCGAGGCGTATCAGGTGCTGTCCGACCCCGAAAAGCGTCGCATCGTGGACATGGGTGGCGATCCAATGGAGACCCGTTCTGGTATGCCAGGCGGTGGTTTCGGTGGGTTCCAAACCGGCGACCTGGGCGATATTTTCAGCCAGTTCTTCGGCGGCGGCGGTGGTCGCGGTGGTACGCGCAAGCGTTCCCGTGTCCAGCCAGGTGCAGATGCGTTGCTGAATCTGAAGTTGGATCTGGAAGAGTGCTACACCGGCGTGCGCAAGACGGTCACCGTGGATACCGCTGTGCTTTGCGACGTGTGTGCAGGATCTGGTTCCCAATCGAAGGCAAAGCCTGTTACCTGCCAAACCTGTGAGGGCACTGGTGAAGTGCGCCAACTGCAGCAATCTTTCTTAGGCCAGATGGTTACGTCCATGCCTTGTGGCACCTGTGATGGCACGGGGGAAGTGATTCCAGATCCTTGTTCGAACTGTGCTGGTGATGGTCGGGTGCGCTCGCGCCGCGACCTGACGGTCAACGTGCCAGCCGGTATTGCCGACGGCATGCGTATCCGCATGGCAGGACAAGGCCAAGTAGGTCCCGGTGGTGGGCCAGCTGGTGATCTCTACGTAGAGGTCTACACGGAGCCACATAAGGTGTTCCGTCGGGAAGCAGATAATCTGCATATCTCTGTGGATGTGCCGATGGTGGATGCTGCGTTGGGCACCACTGTGACCGTGACGGATTTGGTGGGCGAGCAATTCGAGGTAGAGATTGCTGCTGGTACCCAGCCAGAGCAGGAAATCCGAGTCGGTGGCAAGGGGATGCCACGGTTGCGCAAGGAAGGCCATGGCGATCTGATTGCGCATGTGAACGTCACGGTGCCGGGCAAGCTGGATGGTAAGTCGCGGGATTTGTTGGAGAAGCTGCGCGAGCACCGGCATGAAAAGGCCACGGTGGTCGATGGCACGGCTTCGCGGGGTTTCTTCTCTCGGTTTAGGAATCGGCGCTAGATAATGTTGCCGGTTTTTATCGCGCCAGAGTTGCCGGATGCAGAAGGGTCGCTGGTTACGCTTTCGGGCGCTGAGGCCAAGCACATCAGCGTGCGTCGCTTTGGTGTGGGCGATGTGATCGAGCTGACCGATGGCGCCGGTGTACGAGCCCAAGCCGAAATCGTCGCCGTTGGGGTGGAAGTGCAGTGCCGGATCACTGGTGCGGTGCTTGAGGCAGCACCGATCCCAGCCGTGACTGTAGTGCAGGCGATCCCGAAATCGGACCGAGCCGATCTGACTATCGACCAGCTGGTAGAAACTGGCGCCGATCGGATCATCCCATGGGCTGCGCAGCATTGCGTGGCGAAATGGGAAGGTAAGAAAGCTGGCAAAGCCGTAGAGAAGTGGCGGGTGCGATCCCGGGAAGCTGCGAAGCAAGCCCGGCGCAGTTTCATCCCGCCAGTCGAGGAACAATTTTCTACCGCGCAAGTGGTGGAGTTAGTGCAAGAGGTCACCGAGCGTGGTGGCGCAGTAGCCGTGTTACATGAAGTTGGCTCCCAGCCGTTTCGCCAGTTCGCGGCTAGTGCGGGTTCAGTGCAAGAAGTTGTTTTCATCATCGGGCCCGAAGGTGGCGTCTCCGAGAATGAAGTGGCGGCGTTTGGTTCGGCGGGAGCCACCGTCGTCAAGCTCGGTCGCGAAGTACTGCGCACAGCATTGGCGGGTGCGGCGGGCTTAAGTGCACTCGGTGTTATGACGCAGCGCTGGTAGATTAGCCAGTAATGAAAAACGTTGATATTCGTACCTCCGCGGTGGTGGAGTTAGATCCGAATGTTGCGCCCACGGTTTTCGGCGCGACTGATCGTAATTTGCGTTATTTAGAAGATTCCCTGCCAGCCGATATTCATGCGCGCGGGGCTACGGTGACGATTAGTGGTTCGCCGTCGCAGGTCGCGCATGCTTCGCAGGCGTTTCGGGAGTTGGAATCGTTGGCGCGGCGAGGACATGAGCTCTCGCTGGATTCCGTGCGCCAAGCGGTGGGCATCGTGGATCGCGGTGGGCAAGCCACGGAGGCGCTCGACGCGCAGATCCTGGCCAATCGTGGCAAGGTGATCCGGCCGAAGACGGAAGGCCAGCGCACGTACGTCGATGCAATTGATCGACGCAGCGTGGTATTCGGCATCGGCCCGGCAGGTACCGGTAAAACCTATCTTGCCGTGGCGAAGGCCGTACAGGCGCTGCGGGCGAAAGACGTCGAGCGCATTATTTTGACGCGCCCCGCCGTGGAAGCCGGTGAGAACCTCGGATTCCTGCCGGGCACGTTGCACGAGAAGATCGACCCATACTTGCGGCCACTGCACGATGCGATGCGAGACATGCTGGATCCGGAGCTGATTCCAAAGCTGATGGAAACCGGCGTGATCGAGGTAGCTCCGTTGGCGTATATGCGCGGGCGGACGTTGAATAATGCGTTCATCATTTTGGACGAGGCACAAAACACCACGCCGGCGCAGATGAAAATGTTTCTGACCCGCTTGGGTTTTGGCTCCAAGATGGTGATCACCGGCGATGCCACTCAGATTGACCTGCCGCGCGGCACGAAGTCCGGTCTGGCCGTGGCGCGCCAGGTGTTACGCGACGTTCCAGGGATCGCATTTCCGCAGCTAGGAGCCGAAGACGTGGTACGAAATCCGCTGGTATCTGCCATTGTGGAAGCTTACGACGATTTCGACGCCTACCGGCAGATGGCAAACGGGAAGTAAGCAAACGATGAGTATCGAAGTTTTTAACGAATCCGGTGTCGGCGTTAACGAGGAATCGCTTATCGACGTTGCCACCTATGTGCTCGGCCGCATGGACATCCACCCAGCCGCCGAGATGTCGATCCACATTGTGGAAGAAGAGGTCATTGCGGACCTCCATGTGCGGTGGCTAGATTTGCCTGGGCCTACCGACGTAATGAGCTTTCCCATGGACGAGCTCACGCCTGGATCAGGCCGGCCGGATGCAGCGGATGCGTCGCCAGCGATGTTGGGCGACATTGTGCTGTGCCCAGCTTTTGCGGCGCGCCAGGCAGAAAAGGCCGGACACCCATTAAGCCACGAGCTGGTGCTGCTGACCGTGCACGGCATCTTGCATTTGTTGGGCTACGACCATGTGACCGCCGCTGAAGAACACGAAATGTTTCGCATTCAAAATGGTCTGCTATCCGATTGGTATGCCGACATCGAAACCCGTGGCGTGCAGTTCCCACCGAAACCCATTGGAGCTGCTGCCTTTCCCGCTGGCGCCGAAGACCGCCCAGAATTTGGAGGAAGTTAACCGCTTATGTCAGATCTAGAGCAAATGCTGCGTGCTGCGGGGCTGGCTGGTGCCGATGGTGGTGCTACCCATGACTTTGAGGCGCCGGTGGAAGGCTTCCGATCGGGGTTTGTGTCTATCGTCGGACGCCCAAATACGGGTAAATCGACGGTGACCAATGCGCTGGTGGGCGAGAAGATCGCCATTACCGCTGACCAGCCGGAAACTACCCGCCACGTGGTGCGCGGGGTGGTGCATCGGCCGGATTGCCAGATTGTGGTGGTGGATACGCCAGGTCTGCACAAGCCACGCAAGCTGATTGGCCAGCGTCTGAATGACATGGTGGCCGAGGCTTATGCTGATGTGGACCTGATCGCGTTTGCGGTGCCGGCCGATGAGAAGGTCGGTCCGGGCGATCGTTGGATTCTAGATTCGATCCGTGCCGCGGTGCCGAAGAAGCCGATTATTGGTGTGGTGACCAAGACCGATAAGAAAGCCAGCCGCGACCAAGTGCTCGAGCGCCTCTTGGAATTACAAGAGCTGCTGGGCGATACGGACTTGGTGCCGGTGTCTGCGACCTCGAACGATAATTTGGATGCGCTGGTAGGCGTGATCCGTGATCACTTGCCAGAAGGTCCGAAGTTGTATCCGGATACGCAAGTCACTGATGAAGATCGCGATACGCGTATGGCAGAACTCATTCGTGAAGCAGCGCTTGGTGGGCTGCGCGAAGAATTGCCGCACTCGGTAGCTGTGCAAATCGACGAGGTACTGCCCAGCGAAGATCGCGACGATTGCTTGGACGTCCACGCGGTGATTTACGTAGAGCGTGAAGGCCAGAAGAAGATTCTGCAAGGCCGCGATGGACGTCGGATGCGCACCACAGTACAGAAAGCACGCAAAGAATTGATTGAGCTGCTGGGTACTAACGTGTACTTGGATCTGCGGATCAAGGTGCTCAAAGATTGGCAGTCTGATCCGAAGCAGCTGGGTCGCTTGGGCTTTTAGCAGCTGGATTTTCGGCTGTGGCACAACCATATCGAGACCGCGCACTAGTGGTGCGCCGCTACGACTTCAATGAAGCCGACCGTATTATCGTGCTGCTCACCCGCGAGCACGGCATTGTGCGCGCGGTAGCAAAAGGCGTACGACGGGCGAAGAGCCGGTTTGGTTCTCGGCTGTCCCCGTTTATCGAAGTGGATGTGCTGGTCTATCCGGGGCGCAACTTAGGCACGATTGCAGGTGCCGACACGGTGCAAACCTGGGCACCGAAGATTGTCTCTGATGTGGAGGCCTATACCGCTGCCTGCGGGATTCTAGAAGTGGCGCAAAATCTGACATTGGAGCCGGATCCAGCGCTGTTTGATCTGACCACCCGGTGTCTAGCACAACTCACCCGGATTGATCCCGACATGGTGGTGGCTGCTTATTTGCTCCAAGCGATGCAGCACACGGGCTGGGCGCCAAGCCTATTTGCGTGTGCCAGCTGCGGTAAAGCCGGGCCGCATTCGGCTTTCGATGCTTCGCGCGGTGGCGCACTGTGTACCTATTGTCGCACCGGTGGCTCCGGGGTAGAAACCGAAGTGTTGCGGTTGATGTGGCACTTAAGCCGATTGAATTTTGCCGATAACCACGCCGTGGCCACGATTGCCGAGGTCGCGGGCGTGGGGGAGCAGGATCGGGAATCCGGCTACCTGCTTAGCCGCGCCCGGAAGTTGGCCACTGCACACTTGGAATATCACTTGGACCGGAGGATCGGTGCGCTGAAGATGGCGCTGTAGTTTACGCTGTTGCTATGACCATCACGTTCGACCATAACCCGCCCGTGCCAGACCAATTCGTGCCCAATCACATTGCCTTGGTGATGGATGGCAACGGACGGTGGGCCGAACAACGGGGGCTGAAACGCACCGAAGGGCATAAGCGTGGCGAAGCCGTATTGATGGATTGCGTGGATGCCTGCCTGGAAATGGGGGTGGGGCACCTTTCGGCGTATGCATTTTCCACCGAGAATTGGCGACGTTCTACCGATGAAGTGCGGTTCCTGATGGGCTTTAACCGCGATGTGTTGCGTCGCCAGCGAGATCAGCTCGATGAAAAGAATGTGCGGGTGCGGTGGGCAGGACGCCGGCCGCGGTTGTGGCGCAGCGTGATTAAAGAGTTGGAAACCGCGGAGCAGCAGACTAAAGACAACACTGCGCTGACGCTGTACATGTGCGTGAATTATGGTGGGCGCGCAGAGATTGTCGATGCTGCCAAAGAGATTGCGCGTCAAGCAGCAGCAGGAAATTTAAGCGAATACGACTTAAACGAAGAGCGGTTCGCTAGTTTCCTCGACGAGCCGGATATGCCCGATGTGGATTTGTTCCTGCGCCCGTCCGGTGAGCAGCGTATTTCCAATTTCCTGCTATGGCAGGCGGCGTACGCCGAGCTGGTATTCCAGGACAAGCTCTTCCCGGATTTCACCAAAGAAGATTTGCGTGCTGCGGTAGTGGAGTATGCGAAGCGGGATCGGCGATTTGGGAAGGCTTAGGCTGCCGACGATTGTTGGCAGGTCGAGCACAAGCCAAACACCTCAGCCGTATGTCCGGTGAGTTGGAAGCTATAGGATTCGGCTAATTTGCGGGCCCATTGTTCCACGGCATCAGCAGTGACTTCGACGGTGTCGCCACACCCGGTACACACCAAATGGTGGTGATGATGGTCGCTGCAAAGGCGATAGAGGGCTTCTGTTCCGTCGACATGCAACACGTCGACAGCATCTGCGTCGGCAAGGGACTGGAGTGTGCGGTACACCGTCGTTAGGCCTACCTTGTCGCCAGCTTCGGTGAGGGCCCGGTGGATGTCTGCGACGGATCGGAAACTTTGATCCTCGTTTAGTACCCGAACCACAGCCTCGCGCTGCGGCGTATTGCGCACACCAATTTTCTTCGCACCCGACATAAAACAGACCATACCGATATTCCCAGCAGCAGGGGTATTGATAGCGCTTAAGCGCAAGCTTCGCTAGGGTTAAAGAGTTAAAAAAGTCGCACCCCTCTATTAATAAGGAGACGAGAAGGCAGTGGCCCCAAAATCTGTGGTTGATACCGTCGCAAACCTGTGTAAGCGCAGGGGATTCGTATACCCATGTGGCGAGATTTACGGTGGTACCCGCTCTGCTTGGGACTACGGCCCGCTAGGCGTAGAGCTCAAAGAAAATATCAAGCGTCAGTGGTGGAAGACTTTCGTGACCGGCCGTGGCGACATGGTGGGCCTCGATTCCTCGATCATCTTGCCGCGCCCAGTGTGGGAAGCTTCCGGGCACGTAGCTACCTTTACCGATCCTTTGGTGGAATCACTGCACACCCATAAGCGCTACCGTGCCGATCACCTGATTGAAGCCTACGAAGCTAAGCACGGCCACCCACCAGCTAACGGCCTGGCTGATGTGCCGGATCCAGAGACTGGCCAGCCAGGTAAGTGGACCGAGCCACAGATGTTCTCCGGTTTGATGAAGACCTACTTGGGGCCAGTAGACAATAAAGAAGGCCTACACTACCTGCGCCCAGAAACCGCGCAGGGTATCTTCATCAACTTCAAAAACGTGATGACCACCGCCCGCGTGAAGCCACCATTTGGCATCGGCCAAACTGGTAAGGCCTTTCGCAACGAAATCACTCCAGGTAACTTCATCTTCCGCACCCGCGAGTTCGAGCAGATGGAGATCGAATACTTCGTCAAGCCAGAAGACGCACCGGCGAAGTTCGACGAATGGGTTGAGGCTTGCTGGAACTGGTTCGTGGATCTGGGTGTGAACCCGGACAACATGCGTCAGTTCGACGTGCCAGCCGACGAGCGCGCCCACTACTCGGCACGCACCATCGACTTCGAATACCGCTACGGCTTCGCCGGCAACGAGTGGGGCGAGCTGATGGGTGTGGCAAACCGTACCGACTACGACCTCGGCCAGCACCTTGAGCACTCCACCGAGGACATGCGCTACCACGACCAGGTCACCGGCGAGAAGTACGTGCCATACGTGATCGAGCCATCGTTCGGTTTGACCCGTGCGCTGATGACCTTCCTGTGCGACGCCTACACCGAAGAAGAAGTACCAAACGCCAAGGGCGGCACCGATACCCGCACCGTGTTGAAGTTGGATCCACGCCTGTCGCCAGTGAAGGTGGCTGTGTTGCCGCTGTCCAAGAAAGACACGCTGGTACCAACCGCTGAAGCAGTAGCAGACAAGCTACGCAAGCTCTGGGCAGTGGACTACGACACCTCCGGTGCTATTGGCCGACGCTACCGACGCCAGGATGAGATCGGCACGCCGTTCTGCGTCACCGTTGACTTCGATACTTTAGAAGATAATGCAGTCACGGTCCGCGACCGCGACACAATGGAACAGCAGCGCGTAGCTATCGACGAACTAGAAAGCTACCTCGCTGCGCGCCTGGTGGGATGCTAGATGGCAAAAGATGAAACCGAAGGTACAGAGGGTGCAGCGCCTGCTGAGCATGAGCTGACACTGCGCGACGGCACGCATGTGGAATGGGAATCCTGGCGACTAGGTAAACCCACCACAGCTGGATCCGGCAAAGATGCCGAAATCCGCACGCCGATTGTGCGCGAAGATGCCGAAGTAGCGGTATTTACCCGCCGCAAGGGCACCGCTGGCCAAGGGCACGCGGATTCAATTGAGGTGCCCGAAGGCGATGGAGCTCTGGCTTCGGTTGCCGGTTCTTGGGAGCTCACCGCAGATAATCAGCGGTTGGAGGCACAGTTGCCGGATGGACGCGTGTTCACCGCAGCTGCCAAAGATCGCGATAAGATCTCGCGGGCAAAGCTGCTAGAAGTGACTTTCGCTGATAGCGACTCGAATGCCACACAGATTTGGATTGAATGCGAAGGTTCCACCAATTATGTGATCGAGGATAACAACGACAAGCTGGGGCAATTCACCGGCGCGAATCGCGGTATTCGCGACGCCCAAGTGCAATACGACACCCCAGCCGGCCGGCAGTTGCCACTAGAACAAAAGATTTACTTGCAGTGGGTGGCGCGTCGGGTACTCGAATCACGGGTGAGCTCTGCATCGCTTGTAATGATTATTTTCCTGATCTTCGTGGTGCTCTACCTAGCGTGGGTCTGGTTCTCGGGGTAGCGATATGGCAGCACAGACAGTGTGGCATGTCTACGAAGGTGTGGTGTTCATCAATGAACAGCCCGCCACTGGCGATTGGGACGTGTCTTTCCACGGCCAAAAAATGATCTTCGATACCGGCCAGCAGCGCCTACAGGCCACGGTCGGTTTGACCAGCCGGAATATTACGATCGGTTCAGATACCCAGCCCCGGCAGTTGGTAGCACAGCGCAATAGTGCTTCATCGTGGCTGATCTTCCGCAGCAGCGATGATGCGCGATTGGCGCACTGGGAGCATGGGGTATTTGCGTTGGTTGGAGATGCAGAAGCAGAAGGCGACCTGGCTGATTTGCTCAAAGCCGCAGCGATCGTGTGCTGGCGGATGGAAAACCCAATCCAGGCGATTTAAATCGCCCAGAGCCTAGAAGTTTCGGCCACCACCGGAGAAGCCTCCTCCGCCGCCGAAACCTCCACCACCGGAGAAGCCACCGCCACCGCCTCCGCCGTTAAGTATGGAGCCCAAGATGATGCCGGCCATCATTGAGTTGGAACTGGATCCGCTGTTGCGGCGACGATAGTCGTCGATGTCGTCCTTAGCGCGGCGTGCAGCCTGCTCGGCAAGCCGGGCTGCTTGGCGCGCTTCATCAATGCCTACGCGTGGTGAATCGGAATACTCCACACCAGGGGCTTTGTGAATGCGGTCTGCCACCGCGTAGTGGCGCTTGGCTTCGGCCAGAAGGGTACGAGCCTTCGAGCCCACGATCCGGCGTCGGGTTTCAATTACATCTTCTGCAGCCACAATGCGCGAACCGGCATCTGCCAGGGTGTTGCGCAAGGTCACCATGTTGCGCTCGAAGGATTCCGCCGAATCACGTGCAGCGTCGAGCTGTTCATCCAAGTTCGCATCGGCCTCGGTCAGCGCCGACCACGCGGATAAAGGATCGGAATCCGCCACTTGGCGTGCCTGCTCCAAAGCATCTGAACCTTCGCGGTGTGCTGCCTCTAGCGCAGCATGGTTGATACCCGTGGCCTCTGGGGCAGCTAGCAGGCGCTGGGCTTCGGTGAGCTCGTGGCGGACTTCGTCGATAAGCGCGGAGAGAGAATTCTGGGCAGTCTGGATATTTTCCTCGGCATGCTCCACGGCGCCGACCAGCTTCTCGGCCTGATCCAACGCCAGATCGGCGGCGCGCAAAGCCTCGAGCAACCCCTGCTGGCGCCCAGCCGGACGCTGCACCAAAGTGCGCGCCTGGTCGATGTGGTTTTCGGCGAGGTTGGTGTGCTCGGTGGCTAGATCGACGTTGTCATCAACAGACTGCAGCTTGGCTTCATCGAAGCGGGCGCGCAAGCCATCCAGCGTGGATTGTGCCTGCGGCAACTGGGCCCGAACGGCGATCACGCGTTGCATCAGGGTATCGATCAGCTCCGGTGCCTGGATCAGCTCCTGGCGCATGTGGCGGAAGCTATCGGCCTGGGCGTCCAATTCGTCGTCAGCGATGCCGCAAGAAGAGATGACATCCAGCAGCAAGGTGCGGCGTTGGGTTTCGCCGAGGCGTGCGCCATCGTCGTAGGTCTGGCGCGCCTGGAATGCTTTTTGCAGGGTCTTCTGCGAGGCAGCCAGTGCCTTTTCCAAATCGCGGACGCGGGAATCACCGAACTCACTGCGCGCCAGGGAGAGTTCGGTTTCGGCGGTTTTGATGGATTCGTCGGTAGAGATGATCTCTTCGGCGGCGAGTTCGTCGAGGGCGTCGGTAGATAGCTTGTTCAGCGAGACCAAATCGCGCGGATCGATCTCCTTGCCACTGCTAACTTCCTGCGCCACCCGACGCTTCCGATTACGATTCGACCACCACGCCGTACCACCGGCAAGAGCTGCCACGCTACCGGCACCGACGCCTAGAATGGCCAAGCCAGTGCCGGTCTCAGAGCCACTGGAACCCGATGCGGCGTCGATGGCGTCGAGGCCTACCTGCAGCCAGTCTTCGTCCTGGGCGGCGGTCATGACGGCATCAGCCAGCTCGTCGTAATCCATGCCGAATTGATCGCCGGTGGCAGTAGCCAACTGACGGGCGCCGGCGGGAGCATTAGCCGGATCAGCGGTAAGAGCCAGTGCAACCACGGCCGAGTTCTGCCCAGCACCCATCGAATTGAGCAGCTCTAGTGCCCACTGCTCTGAGGTCATGCCGTTGAAATCAGCCACGAATGCGAAATAGAGCACCTTGGATTCCTCTTGCAGCAACTCTGCTACTCGATCCTGGAGCTCCTGGTGTTGCTGCGGAGTGAGTGCGCCCACGGTATCCCACACGGTGGGCTGGAAATCCTGAGGCACTTCGGCGTGCGCGGTCGGTGCCGGGAAGGGAGCCGAGCTGGTCGCCGGGGCAAAGGTAAACGCCAGCGCGGTTAGTCCTGCTATGGCAGTAGAAGCGGCCAGGCGCTTGGCTGTCACACGCTTGGCTGTGAATTTGCGGTCAGACGGCACCGAAAAGCTCATAGCTAAGAAGCTTACCTACTTTCGCAAGCACCACTTTTGCGCGCGTCACTGGCCAGGATTGGGTGGGGTTGTGGGCACAATATAGGTCGTGGCTTCTTTTGTGTATTCGGCGTCGGATTTTCATCGCATTGTGCGTGAGCAATCGAAGCAGTCTCTGCTGCCAGGCACAGCGAAGATCGAAGTGGATCGCTCCATCTTCGAGCGGGACCGGGCGCGGGTGTTGCACTCGGCGGCGTTGCGTCGGTTGGCGGATAAAACTCAGGTGGTAGGTCCGCGCGACGGGGATACGCCGCGTACTCGGCTCACCCACTCGTTGGAGGTTGCACAGATTTCGCGCAGTATTGCCGAGGGATTGGGGGCAAATCCGGATCTCGCGGAGCTCGCCGGCCTCACCCACGACATCGGCCATCCACCTTATGGGCACAACGGCGAGTACGCGCTCAACGAGATCGCCGCTGCTTGCGGAGGTTTTGAAGGCAACGCCCAGACCTTGCGGATCCTCACTCGCCTGGAGCCAAAGATCCTCGACGATACGGGCTACCCCTGCGGGCTAAACCTCACCCGTGCTGCCTTGGATGCTGCTTGTAAATATCCTTGGGGGCCTTACGACGAATCCGGTAACCGTCGGCTGAAGTATGGCGCGTATGCGGAAGATTTGCCGATCTTGGCATGGATCCGTCGTGGAGCACCAGCCGGACGCAAATGCCTCGAGGCACAAATTATGGATTGGGCGGACGACGTCGCCTATTCCGTCCACGATGTCGAAGACGGCATTATGTCCGGCCGCATTCATTTGGATGTGCTGTGGGACACCGTAGAGCTGGCCGCATTGGCTGATAAAGGAGCATCGGCTTTCGGTGGCGACCCTGAGGAATTGGTTGAAGCTGCGTATCGCCTGGGAAGTCTGCCGGTGGTATCGGCGGCAGCGTCGAATGATCGTTCGATGCAGTCTTTGGTGGCTCTCAAGGCCATGACCAGCGAACTGGTGGGGCGGTTTCTTACGGCCTCGATTGCGGGGACGCGCAAGGCTGCGAATACCGATTTGCCGCTGGGCCGCTATGAAGCGGATTTGGCGATCCCGGCGTCGATTATTGCGGAAGTGACCATGCTAAAAACCATCGCTGTGCTGTATGTGATGGATAAGCCAAAGCAGAAACGACGCCAAGACCGGCAGCGTGATCGGCTATACCGGGTGGCAGAGTATCTGAAGGAAGCAGCGCCAGGGGCATTGGATCCGATGTTCGCGTGGCTGTGGCAAGTGGCGGATTCGGATGCAGGACGCCTACGCGTGGTGATCGACCAACTAGCCTGCATGACCGAATCCCGCGTAGAGCGGATTGACCATCAGATTGCAGGTGTTGCGGCGGCTTGGGGCTAGGTCAGCGCAATGACCACTGTGAAACACAGCGCGGTGACGCCATAAGTACCGATAAACCAGCTGGCATCTTCAGAAAGCTCGCCCCGCTGCCTTCGAGGAAAGGCAAGTAACGCCAGCGCTGCGCACAACACCAGCGCCAGGATCATACCGGTGCCAAAGGGATTCAACACTGGCACCTGAAGCCCGTCGGGAAGCCATAAACCCACTAACAAGGTGAGGAAGGCCAGTACCGTCGCCAGCGCGACAATGAGTGCTCGTCTTAAAGTGATCATTGGTTAGTGGTTCTTGTTGTCTTCAGCGTCGTCGATTTCGCAGAAGGATTCGTAGTGGTCGTCGGTGTAGTACCACACGTCGGGATCGTTTTCCGTGCCACCGCCAACCACAATGCGGCGCGCCCCGCGGTGATTCAACCCCGGCGTATCGACGGTGTACTCGCGGTAGAAATCCGAACTTTCCTGGGGCAGCAAGCCTTCGTAATTGCCAAAGTGCTTGCCATCGTGAGCGGAATAAATATGATCCTGATCGGTGAGGATGCGATCGATAACATCTTCAGCTTCGTCGGGGAGGGTGGCGACGGCGCAGTTGTTGGTGGAGGTGCTTGTGTTGCCGTTGGAGGTGCTTGTGTTGTCTATCCCAATCCACGCTGCAAGCCCTGCAAATGCCAGCGCTGCGATGCCTCCGGTGAGCTTTTTGAAGTTGCCGGAATTGTTCGATGAATTCGTCGCCACGCAACTATCTTCGCATAGGCGCTAAGGTGGACTCCATGGCACGCGGACGTATACCGGAAAGGGACATCGCTGCGATTCGAGAACGCACTCCCTTAGACGAAATTGTGAGTGAATACGTCAGCTTGAAACCAGCGGGTGCCGATTCGCTTAAAGGGTTATCGCCGTTTAAAGACGAGCGCACCCCAAGCTTCCACGTGCGCCCCAATCACGGGTACTACCATTGCTTTTCGACGGGGAAGGGCGGCGATGTATTCAACTTCCTCATGGAAATGGAGCACATCACGTTCCCCGAGGCAGTGGAGCTGTGTGCCGAGAAAATTGGCTACCGCATCAATTATGAAGGCGGTGGCACTGGCCAGCGAGAACAACCTGGGACGCGACAGCGTTTGATTGCGGCGAATCGCGAGGCGCACAAGTATTACGTGAAGCAGCTGTCCACGGCGGATGCGGCGACGGCGCGGGACTTCCTGGCTAATCGTGGTTTTACGAAAGAGCATGCCGAACAATTTGGTTGCGGCTATGCGCCGGCTGGTTGGGATCGCTTGACACGCCATTTGCAGCAGCTGGGTTTCAGTTTCGAGGAACTAGAAAAAGCCGGGCTGGCACGCATGGGTAAGCAGGGGCCGATTGATCGGTTCCACCGTCGTTTGCTCTGGCCGATTAAGAACATGAGCGGCGATGTAATTGGGTTTGGCGCTCGGAAGCTTTTCGACGACGACAAGCTGGGCAAATACCTAAACACACCCGAAACCATGCTGTACAAGAAGTCCAAGGTGTTGTTCGGGTTGGATATGGCCAAACACCAGATTGCTCAGCAGCGCCGGGCGGTAGTGGTGGAAGGCTACACCGATGTGATGGCCATGCATGCGGCCGGCGAAACTACCGCGGTGGCCTCGTGTGGCACGGCGTTTGGTGAAGAACACCTGCAGCTGTTGCGCCGGCTGATGCTGGATCGAGATACCGCCAGCGAAATGTTTCGCGGCGAGCTGATTTACACCTTTGACGGCGATGAAGCCGGAAAAGCCGCCGCCATGAAGACGTTTTCGAATCAGCAGCGGTTCTTAGGCAATTCCTTTGTGGCCGTGGCACCAGATGGGTTGGATCCCTGTGATCTACGCCTGGAACATGGCGACGAGGCAGTACGCAACCTGGTGGCCGGCCGCAAACCGCTAATCGAATTCGTAGTAAGCACCGTGCTGGAAAACTACGATATCGGCGACCGCAACGGACGCCAGCAAGCCCAAAACCATGTGATTTCCGTACTAGCGGAGGTGGCCAACACCGGGCAGCGCGAGACCTACGCCCGAGAATTTTCCGGCTGGGTAGCAGCCGACGCCCAAGAAGAGCGTTTCGTCGCTGCCGTCCACGCTGCCGCGAAGCAAAGTGCGGCAAAACGGGCCGCGGATCGCGAGCGCGAGGAACGATTGCGACGGCAGCGGCAGGCGAGCGCTGGTGATGGTAGTGGGGGTACTGGTGGCGAGCACTGGTCGGAACAGCAACAAGCACAGCTGCCGTCTCCCGATCGCAAGGATCCCACGCTGCTGGCCGAACGTGAGACTCTGAAATTTGGCGTGCAGCAGCCGGTGCTGGCCGGTCCAGTTTTTGATGCGCTGACTCCGGATATGTTCGTCCAAGATGCCTACCGCGCCATTTTCGAGGCGATCCAGAAGGTTGGCGGTGTGGCGGCAGCGCCGGCAACTTCCGGCCCGGAGTGGATGCACACGCTGCTGGAAGCGGTAGGTGATCCGGTGGGGTGCAGTCTGCTCACTGAATTAGGTACCGAAGAATTTCAAGCTGACGACGACGCTCTACCAGCCTATGCCTCCGGCGTGATGGCGGCTTTGCAAGCATTGTGGGTGGGCGATCAAGTCAGCCAAGTAAAAGCACTGTTGAATCGGATGCGTCCCTCTGATGACCCCAAGGGATACCAACAGCTTTATGCCGACCTGATGGCTTTGGAGTCTTATCGGCAGTCGCTAGTAAGAGAAGCTAACAGTGTGGGTTATGACTCTTAAAAACCATTGTTTACCTGGGTGTTTGGGGAAGTAAGCACTGTGTTGTAAAGTTATGTCCCGTCGCAAGCGAGACAATATTCCCTCATAGCTCAATGGCAGAGCATTCGACTGTTAATCGAAGGGTTCCTGGTTCGAGTCCAGGTGGGGGAGCAAACAAAAACCCAGGCATGATGCCTGGGTTTTGCTGTATCCTCGGTGGGGTAGCAGGGGAAGATTAGAGGTATTCAATGACGGTAAAAGAAATTCTTGCTAAACACGCATTCCAAATCTTTCTGCCATTGGTTGTATTTTTGGGGCTTGGTATTTACTTAAACAATGAATGGCAAGTATTCGCGACGGTAATCGTGGTTTGGGCGGTTGTTGTCTATTTCATCTATTTCCGAAACCGAAAGACAAAGAACCAACAAAAATAATTGGCTTCACCCGTTTATTCTTGCTACTTAGGCCTCTTCTTAGTAATTAGAAATTCGATTAGAATAATTCCAAACCAAACAACAAGGAATGTTGTGAGTACTTGCCATTCCCATTTGAAATAGAGCCCCACCCCTATGAAAAACAACGGGGGCAAAAATACGGCTAAGGTAGGCCTCACGGTAACAGTATTTACAGCACTTTTACCTTCCCACCCCTGGAAGGATCCTCGCAAACTGAGTATTAGCTAGAAGCTATTGCCGGTGGCGCTGAGATACTCCAAGATGGCACGCACCCGACGGTTTTCCTCGTCGGGAGCAAGACGAAGCTTAAAGAAAATATTCGACACATGCTTAGCCACCGCAGCGCCAGATAAAAAGAGTTCGCCGGCAATCTGCTTATTGGAAAGCCCTTGTGCCATTAACTCGAGGACTTCCATCTCGCGGGAGGTCAGCTCCGCCAAACCAGAATTACCAGTGGACATCAGTGCACTGGCTACTTCAGGATCAATGGAAACACCACCGTGGGCAACGGTTTCCAGCGCGGTAAGGAATTCAGCAATGTTGGAAACCCGATCCTTGAGTAGATAACCCGTGCCACCAGTTTGCGCCTGACGCGATCGAGCTGGGGCAGTAGGCGTGCGCTGGGCAAAAAGCTCACGCGCGTAGGTCGGCGCGACGTATTGGGAAATTACCAGAATATGCAACGCAGGATAATCGGCACGCAGCTGTACCGCAGCTTGCAGGCCATCGTCTTTCATATTGGGCGGCATCCGCACATCAGTGATCACTAGATCCGGTGACGTGCCTTCAGAAACCGCACCTTGCACCGCAGCAATCAACTCGGTGGCTGATGAGGCATGGCCAATCACCTCAAAACCACGCCGCGTAATCAACCCGGCAATACCTTCGCGCAGCAGGGCAGAGTCATCGGCAATGATTACGCGAATCGGATGCTTAGAATCAGTCATTTTCGGGTGCGCTACCTTTCGACGGTTCTACTTGAGGTTTTAGTGATGGTGTTGGGGCAATGCCGGGCTGCCCGCGATCTAACAGCAAAGGGATATTGGCAGTAATGGTGGTAGGTCCGCCGTCTGGGGAGCGCAACTGCAACCAACCCCCGATGGCTCGCAGGCGCTCTGTCATACCCGATAAACCGTGGCCATCACGCAGAGTCGCTCCACCCGGGCCGTTGTCTGTTACTGAAATCTGCAAGGTCTGATCAGCCACAATCAACACCGAAACCGGTGCACCCGGGGCATATTTTGCCGCATTGGTCAGGCACTCGGTACAGAAGAAATACGCCGTAGACAATACCGTGGGCGCCAAAGCCGGCAACGGCACCGGGTTAAACACCGAAATATGGCTGCCATAGCGTGCTGCCTCGGCACTGACCGAAGCCACTAACCCTTGATCCTCTAACGTATGGGGGTGAATCCCGTGGACAATTCGTCGTAAAGCACTCTGACCTTCTGTAATGTGCTCCCGCGCCTCGCCGAGCAACTGTGCCAGGCGCTGCTCCCAATCCGGGTTGTGCGCGCGATCGGCAAACTCGAACTCCGCCTCGCCGAGCTTCATCGCCGCGGCAACCAAATACTGCTGCACACCATCGTGCAAATCACCCTCGATGCGACGCCGCTCGATCTCGAAAGCTTCCACAATTTCCCGGCGCGACCTGGTCACTTCTGCTAGACGACGGGCCGTCGAACGCTCATTTTCTCCCACGGGCATTCCAGTAATCCCGACGTCGGAGGCAGCGTCATGGCTCGCCTGTCTGCCCGTGAAAAGCCCGCGAAAAATACCCACGTCACATAGTGTACGGACGACAGCCGAGGAAAAGACTGCGAAGGTAGTGCTAGCACTACCAAGAAACGGGTGTGCGCACCGCTGACATCGCCTGGGAAAAAGAGTGAAATAAACACCATGCAAACGAACACCAGCACCAAGAGCCAAGCCGTAAGCGTAAACCGCAACGCGGCACTGACCGTAAAAGACATCACCAAGAGCTTCGACGGAAACCAAGTACTGGGCGGGATCTCCGTCCACATCGACAGCGGCGAAACCGTTGCCGTGATGGGACCATCGGGCTCCGGCAAATCCACCCTGCTGCACTGCATGAGTGGGATCCTCACCCCAGACTCCGGCGAAGTTTCCTTGGGACAGACCAACCTGAGCAAACTATCCGATGCCAAGCGCAGCCAAGCACGCCTCGGCCAGATGGGATTCGTCTTCCAAGACCACCAATTGCTGCCAGAGCTGACCGCACAAGAAAACGCAGCGCTGCCGGCTATCCTGCGTGGCCAATCCCGCAGCACCGCGATGAAGAACGCTGGAGCAGCTCTGGAACAACTAGGTATCGGCGAACTGGCAAATCGACGCCCAGGCAAGATGTCCGGTGGACAGGCACAACGCGTAGCTATCGCCCGCGCCATCGCCGACCGCCCAGCCGTGCTCTTCGCCGACGAACCGACCGGCGCGTTGGATCAAGCAACTGGGCACGCGGTAATGCAACAGCTCACCGCCATTGCGCGCCAACACCGCATCACCCTGGTGATGGTCACCCACGATGTGAACGTAGCCAACTGGTGTAACCGCCGCCTCGAAATCCGCGACGGCCTGATCCACGACGACCGGAAAGTACGATAACGATGGCTGTAGCAACTAAAACTCTGATACTAGTTTCCCAAGACCTACAAAAGGGCAATAAAGAAAACCAGCACCGCAGTAGCTGGCTGAATACCCTGGCAGTAATTGCCTTCACCGTATCCACCTGGGCGGCTCTAACTGTGGCTGGTGGTACCTACATGTTCTACGACCGCTCGGAAAACCCAACACCGGCACTGGAACAATTCAATGAAGGCATCGGCTACCTGCTGCGGTTCTATATCTTCTTGGCTGCAGTGGCCTGTGTGCTGCTGGTACCCACGATTCTGTCGTTGACAGCGAAATCGGCAGTATTGGGCGCATCAGGCCGGGAAAACCGGTTGGCTACCTTGCGCCTGCTAGGTATGAGCAACGGCGACATCACCAAAATGACGATGATCGAAACCCTCCGCCAGGCTGCCATTGGTATTGGCATCGGCACGGTGTTGTCTCTGCTCACCGCACCTGCGTGGTCGCTGATCAGTTTCCAACACCAGGACATCCGAACCTGGGAAATGATCCTGCCGTGGTGGGGCTACCTAGCAGTGTGGGCTGTGATTGTGGTGCTGGCATTGATTGCGGCCGTCATTGGCTTGAAGCGAGTGCTGGTAAGCCCGCTGGGTGTGGCAAAGCGTGAAATGCCAGCTGCATTGAAGTGGCGCCGCGTGATTATCTTCGCCGTGGTCTTCGTCGGCGGCCTGGTGTACCTGAAGGCCTACGAACCTGAGGCCAGCGATCCCGGTTCGCTGGTGCGTGTGGTACTAATTCTGATGGTGCTCGTGGGAGCTATCGCGGTCGTCGCACCAATGCTGATTCAGCTCAGCGCGAAAATCGGAAGTGCAGTTCCGGGGCGGGTGAATTACGTCGCCAGCCGTCGTGTAGCAGCAAATGCACGTAGTACCTGGCGGCAGGTGGGAATCATGGTGTTCCTCGGCATTATGCTGGGCTACCTGGGACTATCCGATGTTGATCAGACTCTGCCCGGCGGCGACAACACCCTGAATGAAGATATTTTCACCGGCATCGTAATCACGTTTCTGATCGCGATTGTGCTGCTGATGGTTTCTACCGCCTTGACGCAAGCAGCCACCATCTTCGAAACCGCGCCACTGACCAAAGCACTTGACTATGTAGGCACCGCAAAGTCCTACCACCGCAAGGTAGCCATGCTAGAAATGCTGGCACCAACTGCTTTGGTTGCGATCGCAGGCTACGTATTCGGCACGCTGATGGCGTTTGTCTCGATGGCTGGTAACAACAGCCCGATCTTCGCAGAACGCTGGTGGCTCAGCGTTGCGATGTTGGCAGCCGGCGTATTCGGAGTAGCAGTAGTGGCACTGATCATCGACCCACTGCGCCAGGAAATCATCACCAAGGAAGTGCGCCGGCAGACTTAAAAAGGAGGGATTAGCCCTCGTAACGGCGTCGCTTCGGGAAATCAGTCTCGGCCAACATCTGGCCGAGCTTTTCTACTGGCACATACGACGCCGTAGCACCCAAACTACGCACCGCCTGAGACGCGGCGGCGGTAGCCAGGCACACGGCATCGTCAAGCGATAATCCCTTCGCAATACCGGCCGCCAGTGTGCCCGAGAAAGCATCACCGGTACCCGTGGCATCCACAAAGTTCTCATCACCGACCAACACTGCCGGTTGATGCCAAATAATCCCATCGCCGCCAGCGATTTCAGATTCGACGAACAGGCAACCGTCGTGAGCCATCGTCACCACCAAAGCCGGGCAGTATTGCAACAACACCTCAACTTGAGCCGCCAAATCCGCCCGATGCAACCCACCGGTGAGCTCAAGCTGGCGCAGCAGTTCCCACACGTCGTGACGCTTAATCACCAAAGGATTCGCCGAATCGATCAGCGTCGGCGAAGCCACAGACACCGGCGCGAGGTTCAACACCAGGCGCGTACCATGCACGTTGGCCAGCGCTGCGATCATCTCGGTGGCCTCCGGCAACAACTCACCCTGCGCCAAAACCACATCCGCGCGCGCAATCTCGTCAACGAAATCCGAAGGATCCGTCAACTGATTCGCACCCCGCTGCACATACACCTTCGGAGCGCCCCCACGATGCGAAACCACAAACGCCGAGCCCGTCGGATGCTCCCACGACGTACGCACCGCATGCACCCGCACCCCCGCGGTACGCAGCTGCGAGAGGATCTCGTCGCCAGCATCATCCTCGCCCACGGTGCCAAGCAAACACGTCTCCGCATTAGCTAACGACGACGCCACCGCCTGATTCGCCCCCTTGCCGCCCAGGCGCTTCACCCCCTGATTCACAACCACCTTCTCGGCAGAATCAACAAAATTATCTACCGAAATGATCGTATCCTGATTAATCGAGCCACAGACAGCAACCACAGGCGTAGACTTCGCCCGCGAACCTGCTGCCGACGTACCCAACGAGCGGCTCACATCCTCCACCGAAGACGCATCACGCAAAGCCTTGATCGTAGGATCCACCTCAGCCATTTTCCTCAAAACACCCTTCTGCCGGAAAAACGAACTGCAACCACAGTTTGACTAACCGCAATTATACGTAAGGGTTAAGCCGGGCTTCCGGGAAAATTTGGGGGTTGGGAATTCCTGAAACGCCACTTGCGTTGCTAGCATAAGAACTCGCGCGCCTATAGCTCAGTCGGTTAGAGCCGCGGACTCATAATCCGCTGGTCGCAGGTTCGAGCCCTGCTGGGCGCACTTTTTATATTTGTCTGTACTTGGGAAAAGAGCCATCGTGAACCACACGCAGCTTCCAGCCACCGCCACCTGCGGTGACGCTTTGGCAGCTACCCACAAGGGATGGTTGCTTACCCAACGTCGTTGGCTAGATCAAGGACACCTGCACTCCAGCACCTGTTGTTAAGCGTCGTTTTAATAGCGCACGTCTAGGCGCGCCCGCACGCATAGCTACAATAGGAAAGAATAAATGGAGACCCAAAATAAAAAAGCACTGCCATCCTGGGCTACCAGTTTCGGTGCACAGGTGATTTACGGCCTGATTATCGGCCTGATGCTAGGCTTTATTGCTCGAGGTACGCAGGAAGAATCGTGGTTGCGCGAGCTTCTCGACGGAGTAGGTAGCGCCTATGTGCAGCTACTGAAAGTCCTGATCCCGCCACTGATTTTCACGGCGGTGGTGACGTCGATCGCCAACCTGCGCGGCGTAACTAACGCCGCACGCTTAGCCGTGAATACCCTGGTGTGGTTCGCAATCACCGCATTTGCCGCCGTGCTGATCGGTATCGGGGTAGGGCGCCTGATTAACCCCGGCAACACCACCGGCGTGGATGCCAGCGCCGCCCAAGCACCAGAAAACACCGGCAGCTGGACGGCATTCCTCCAAGGCATCATCCCGGAAAACTTCCTGGGCTTGAGCGCTTCGGCCAGCGATAGTGGCGTGAGCTTGTCCTTCGTAGTGCTGCAACTGCTTGTGATTTCGATCGCAATTGGTATTGCCGCAGTGAAGGTAGGCGAAGCCGCCGAACCATTCTTGAACTTCACCAACTCGCTACTGCAGATCATTCAGAAGGTGCTGTGGTGGGTGATCCGGTTGGCTCCAATTGGTACTGCAGCCTTGATCGGCCGCGCAGTATCGGAATACGGCTGGGATGCGCTGGGCTCGCTGGGTAAATTCGTCCTGGCGATCTACGTGGGTCTCGCCCTGGTGTTGGCAGTGCTGTACCCAGTGCTTTTGAAGGCGCACGGCCTCTCGGTGAGCGGTTTCTACCGTCGCGTGTGGCCAGTAACGTCGTTAGGCTTCGTCACGCGCTCGTCCATGGGCGTGATGCCAGTAACCGAGCGGATCACCAACGAACGCCTCGGTGTGCCCAGCACGTACACCAGCTTCGCGGTGCCATTGGGTGCAACCACCAAGATGGACGGCTGCGCCGCAATCTACCCAGCCATCGCCGCAATCTTCGTCGCGGAGTTCTACAACGTATCGCTGTCCTTCACCGACTACGCGCTGATCGCGTTCGTCTCCGTGATCGGATCGGCAGCCACCGCCGGTACCACTGGCGCCGTCGTGATGCTGACGCTCACCCTCTCCACACTGGGACTACCACTTGAAGGCGTCGGCCTGCTGCTGGCCGTCGAGCCAATCGTGGACATGGGACGCACCGCCGTGAACGTCACCGGCCAGGCATTGGTGCCGCTGATCGTCTCGAAGCGGGCGGGCATCTGGGAACAGGAACGTTGGGACGCAGCGGGTGAAAGTGTTGCGGATGCTGAGAGCGCTGACGTGCGGGAGCTAGCTGGCGACGGTGCCGGTGTTGCTCGCGACGGTGCCCGCCACTGACATGGCACACTAAAACCTATGACCAACCAGCAGCGCATCGAAAAACTCCTCGCCGACATTAGTGATTGGCCCGTCGACCATGCCTCCACGGCTATCTTCGACGGCGACAATTGGCACACCTTCGGCGACACCGAACGCAGCTATCCGCTCGCCTCGGTGACGAAGCTACTGGTTGCGCACAGTATTCTCGTCGCAAGCGAAGAGGAAGCGCTGACCCTCGACGAAGAACTACCAGGGCTAGCTCCCGACGGTGCCACGGTGCGCCATCTGCTGGCTCACACCTCGGGGGTTGGTTTCGATAGCCGCGAGCCGGAGAAAGCGCCGGGGGAGAAGCGCATTTATTCCTCGGCTGGCTACGAGATTCTGGCCGATGCGATCGAGGAAAAAACCGGCATCGCATTTGGCGATTATTTCCGGGAGGCTACCGTCGAGCCCCTGGGCATGCGCGCGTGCAGCCTAGAGGGCTCCGCCGGCCACGGCGCAACAGGAAGCGTGGCAGATCTACAGAAATTCATCGACGAGATTTTCAATCCCCAAACCCTACACCCGGAAACCATCGACGAAGCCCTCACCGTACAATTGCCCGGCCTAAATGGCATCGTGCCTGGCTATGGCAGCCAGAAGCCCGCCGATTGGGGATTAGGATTCCAGATCCACGGACACCCGAAAAGTCGCAGCGGACTGTGGTTCGGCGATGATATGCCCGACGACGTCGCCGGCCACTTCGGCCAAAGCGGCACCTACCTCTGGCTACACCAGGAAACTCAGCGGGCAGCTATTGTGCTTACCGACAAAGCCTTCGGCAGCTGGGCCAAACCCCTCTGGCACGACTACAACAACCAGCTTTGGGGCGCGCTGGGCGGTTAAGTGTGCTGTGTTCTAGACTGCGCTGTAGTCCCATTCACAGCCCTTAAGCTATGCACAATGGCGGCCCCAAACGTCGTCGTAAAGCAAAACACCCGCGCCAGATGCCTACCGTAAGGCACATGAGCGACGAACTCGATGCCATCCGCGCACTGGCGCGACGCGGGCACCACATTCTAGCGAGCCTGCATGCCAGCTGTGCCACCAGCGATCCCGGTGCGCTCGCGGATAGCCTCGGCTGGAGCCCCGCATACACCCGGCAAGTACTGCGGTGCGTCCAACACCTACACCCGGAAAAGTCGGACGCTGATCTCGATGAGACCAACCGCCTGAACGAGGTGCTGGAGCTGAGCGTGGACATGATCGTCAACATCAATAAACGCGCCAACCAGCTGAACAACCACGAAATCCACAACCAACAAAGGCTGGCCTTTACCCGGATGGCGGCGAAACTAAACTACCGGGAACTCGACCAACACATGCGCGCAGTCGTGCAGCAACTCAACGCCGACGCCGCACCACCACAACACATCCGCGCCCACGTCGCCGAAAAACCCGACATCCGCGGCAACAAACACATCCACCTCACCGGGCCAGCACACATGATCGACCGCATCACCGTGCCCATCCACGCCCGCGCCGCAACCATCAACAAAGCACACCCGGAATACACCTACGACCGATGCGTGGGGCAGGCGATCGTCGAAAAGCTCAGCGACCACACCGGGCGCGAGCAAGCAACCGCCTACCCACACCAGAAACAACTCTGCTACCAGCCGGCGCTAATCATCACGCCACAAGACATGCTCGACTACCGGCCGCGGCACATCGCAACCAGCGACGGCAGCACCCTAACACCCGAAGAATACGTCGACGAGCTCCTCGCACCGACCGGGTGGGCGGTGATTTACGACGAACACCAGGAACCCGCAAAGCTCCTGCGCATTTCGAATGAGCGGCTAGCGACGGATGAACAACGCGTCGCGATGATCCTCGACAACCCAATCTGCGCATGGGAAGGATGCAACCGCGCCGCAATCACCTGCCAAGCGCACCACCTTGACGCACACAAACACGGAGGGGCGACCAGCATCGCCAACATGACGATGGTGTGCCGCTACCACAACCGCATCAACGACGACGACACCACCGGAACCCACGGATTCCTCGCCCGCGACCCCGACACCGGGCACGTCGCCTGGATGCCACCTGACCCCACCCGGCCGCCAAAATTCAATCAACACGCCGCCACCAGTTTGGGCGGGCGTGCCTACGCCAACTATCGGCGACGGCGGGAATAAACGTGGCGGGAGCTGGCGGGTGGCGGGTGGCGCTGCCTACACAACACCGGGTGTTGGTAACACCCGGCACTTCGGCATGCCCGGTGTTAGTCCGCCAGCGTTTTGTTCTTCTGCTCCGGCAACACGAAGGCAGCAGCGGCCGCGATGGCGAATGCACACCCGAAGCAGGCGAATAATGCTGCTTGCCCTCCGAAAGCTAACATCGGGGGCACAATCAGCGGTGCGATGATGGATGCGATTCTGCCGAAGCCGGCTGCTGCGCCGGTGCCCGTGCCGCGCAGCGCAGTGGGATAGAGCTCAGGTCCGATGGCGTAGAGAGCACCCCAGGCGCCGAGGTTGAAGAAGCTCAGCAGACACCCGGCTGCGATGATTTGCCAGTCTGTGCCACTGAGGCCGTAGAGTCCTGCTGCTACCGCCGAGCCGATGAGGAACGTCGCCAGCGTCCTTTGCCGCCCCCACCGTTCGATGAGAAATGCGGCGACCGCGTACCCCGGCAGTTGCGCCAGCGTGATGATCAGCGTGAACGTAAACGATTTCACCAGCGTGAACCCTTGCGCGTGCAGGATCGACGGGATCCAAATGAACGCGCCGTAGTAGCTCAAGTTGATGCAGAACCAAATGATCCACAGCGCGGTGGTGCGTCGGCGCAGGCTGGGATCCCAAATCGATGTTGCGTCGCTCCCGGTGTTGTCCACCTTTGTCGGTGGGGAGGAGATGTGCTTGACGACGGGAGAGGACTCGAACTCGACGACCACCCGCTCCGCTTCGTCGTGACGCCCTTTCGCCTCTAGGAAGCGCACCGACTCCGGGAGTCCTAGGCGTACCACCAGAGCGTATGCCGCCGGTATACACCCGATGGCGAACGCCCAGCGCCAGCCTTCGTCGGAAGCGGAAACCACAAACGTGCCGATGCAAGCTGCGGCGATCCACCCCAACGCCCAGAATGCTTCCAAGATCACCACCATGCGGCCACGGATGGCGCGGGGTGAAAACTCCGAAACCAACGTCGATGCCACCGGCAACTCGGCGCCCAAACCAAGCCCAACAATGAAGCGGAAGATGATCAACACCAGAAGGCTGCCCGCCAACGCCGAGGCACCCGTCGCCAAGCCGTACACCAACAACGTTGCAGCGAATATGAACCGGCGACCCAAACGATCAGCCAGCAACCCACCCAGCGTCGCGCCCAGCGCCATCCCCAAAAAACCAACCGAACCCAGCAAAGAGGTCTCGGTGTGGGACAGCCCCCAATGAGCAGTCAACGCCGCCATGATGAACGAAATCAACCCCACGTCCATCGCATCCAACGCCCAGCCAATACCAGAACCACCCAACAAGCGGACATGCTTGCGTGTAACAGGAAGACGATCCAGCCGCTCGTTGCGGGACAGAGAATCTGAAGCGGCATACCCCGCAGAATTGCTCATGGCTCGTTATCTTAGGCCGGTTGGGGCGGGATTTCCTGTTGGAAGAAAAACACCCGCCAACACCGGGCGGGTGATTTCAGGACTCCTGGTGTTGGGATTCCAGGTAGTCGATGATGTCGCGGAGGGTTTTGAAGGTGGGGATGGTGTCGTCGTCGATGCGAACCTTGGTGTGGTTTTCGCATTTGATGGCGAGCTCGACGACGCCTAGGCGGTCGAGTCCTAACTCCCGCAGGGGAGCGTCGAGGGGGAGCTGGGTGTTGCCCTCCCCATCGAACGCACTTGCATCAAACCCGGGAACACCTTTAGCGATAGCGAGCACGTCGGCCGTCACACCCGAAGCACTAGCAACTTCTGGTGTTGCTGCTTTTTTCCGGGTGTGGGGTTGGTCGTCGAGAATGGCGCTGAGTGCTTCGCCGAGGCTTTGTCCCACGGTGGTGTGTGTCCTTTCGGGTGTTGGGGGTTAGTGCTTTTCGTTTTCGCTTTCGGGTGTTGGGTTGGCGACGGCGAGTGGGTCGGTGATGCGGTATTGTTCGGCGGCTTGTTGTGCGCGGGTGATGTCGATTTTTCCTTCGCGTGCGAGGCCGGCGAGTGCGGCGACGATGATGGATTCGGCGTCGGTGTTGAAGTAGCGGCGTGCTGCTTCGCGGGTGTCGGAGAAGCCGAAGCCGTCGCAGCCGAGGACGGTGTAGTCGCCTGGTACCCATTTGCGGATTTGTTCTGGGATGGCGCGTTGGAAGTCGGAGACGGCGATGAATGGGCCGTCGGCGTCTTCGAGGGCGCGTTGGACGTATGGGCGTTCGATGAATTCGCTTGGGTTGTGGAGTGCTTCGGTTTCGCGGGCGAGTCCGTCGCGGGCGAGTTCATTCCAGGAGGTTACGGAGTAGATCGACGCTGGGATGCCGTAGTCTTGTTCGAGCATTTCGGCGGCTTTGAGGGCTGCTTGCATGCCGATGCCGGAGGCTAGGAGATTGACGTGGTTTTCTCCTGTTGCTTTCTTGTAGCAGTAGATGCCCCGGTGTAGGCCTTCGACGTCGAGGTTTTCCGGTTGTGCGGGTTGTGGGGTGGGCTCGTTGTAGATGGTCAGGTAGTACATGACGTCTTCGCCGCGCCCGGGTCCGTACATGCGGTCGATGCCTTCGCGGATGATGTGTGCGGCTTCGTAGGCGAAGGCGGGGTCGTAGCTTACGACGGCGGGGTTGGTGGCGGCGAGGAGTGGCGAGTGGCCGTCCATGTGTTGGAGTCCTTCGCCGGTGAGGGTGGTGCGTCCGGCGGTGGCGCCGAGGAGGAAGCCTCGGGTGTTTTGGTCGCCGGCGGCCCACATGGAGTCGCCGGTGCGTTGGAATCCGAACATGGAGTAGAAGATGTATAGCGGGATCATGGGTTCGCCGTGGGTGGCGTAGGAGGTGCCGGCGGCGATGAAGCTGGCCATGGAGCCGGCTTCGTTGATGCCTTCGTGGAGGATTTGTCCCTTGGTGGATTCGCGGTAGGACAGCATGAGGTCGTGGTCTACTGGTGTGTAGTTCTGTCCGTGTGGGTTGTAGATCTTCAGGGTTGGGAACCAGGAGTCCATGCCGAAGGTGCGTGCTTCATCGGGGACGATGGGCACGATGCGGTCTTTGAGGTTTTTGTCGCGCATGAGGTCTTTGAAGATGCGCACGACGGCCATGGTGGTTGCGACTTGTTGTTTGCCGCTGCCTTTGAGGATGTTTTTGAGCTTGTCGACGGCAGGTACTTCGAGCGGTTCGTAGCTGGTGCGGCGCTCTGGTACGAAGCCGCCGAGTTCCTTGCGGCGTTCGATCATGTATTTGATCGCTGGGTCGTCTTTGCCTGGGTGGTAGTACGGAGGCAGGTAGGGATCCTTTTCGAGCTCTTCGTCGCTGATTGGGATGTGCTGCTTGTCGCGGAACTTCTTGAGATCCTCCAGGGTGAGTTTTTTCATCTGGTGGGTGGCGTTGCGGCCTTCGAAGTTCTGGCCGAGCCCGTAGCCTTTGACGGTGTGGGCGAGGATCACGGTTGGCTGATCTTTGGTTTCTAGAGCTTTTTTGAATGCTGCGTAGATCTTGCGGTAGTCGTGGCCGCCGCGTCGTAAAGCCCAGATTTCTTCGTCGGTCATGTTTTCGACGAGTTTCGCCGTGCGTGGGTCTTTGCCGAAGAAGTGCTTGCGTACCCAGGCGCCGTCGTTGGCGCGGAGGGTTTGGTAGTCGCCGTCGACGAATTTGTTCATGAGGTCGACGAGTGCGCCGTCTTCGTCTTTTTCGAATAGCTGGTCCCAGCCGCGATCCCAGACGATCTTGATGACGTTCCAGCCGGCGCCGCGGAAGAAGGATTCGAGCTCTTGGATGATCTTGGTGTTGCCGCGTACAGGTCCGTCGAGGCGCTGCAGGTTGCAGTTGACCACGAAGGTGAGGTTGTCCAGGTTGTTCAGTGCGGCGTTTTGGATGAGGCCGCGGGATTCTGGTTCGTCCATTTCGCCGTCGCCGAGGAAGGCCCAGACGTGCTGTTGGCTGGTGTCTTTGAGTCCGCGGTCGTGCAGGTAGCGGTTGAAGCGTGCCTGGTAGATGGCATCCATGGGGCCGAGACCCATCGAAACGGTTGGGAATTCCCAGAATTCCGGCATGCCGTGTGGGTGTGGGTAGGACGGCAGGCCTCCGCCTGGGTGGGAGACTTCTTGGCGGAAGCCGTCGAGGTCGTCTTCCGATAGTCGTCCTTCGAGGAATGCGCGGGCATAAATGCCGGGTGAGGCGTGGCCTTGGAAGAAGATGTGGTCGCCACCGCCTGGGTGGTCTTTACCGCGGAAGAAGTGGTTGAAGCCCACTTCGTACAGTGGCGCGGAGGACGCGTAGGTGGAGATGTGCCCGCCGACGCCAATGCCTGGGCGCTGGGCGCGGTGCACCATAATGGCGGCGTTCCAGCGGATCCACCGGCGGTAGTGCTTTTCGATGTCTTCGTCGCCAGGGAAGTCTGGTTCGATTTTGGATGGGATGGTGTTGACGTAGTCCGTCGAGGTCAGGCTCGGTAGGGCGACGCGCTTGGCGGTGGCGCGCTCGAGTAGGCGCAACATCAGGAAACGTGCGCGTTCAGGACCGGCTTCTTCTAGTAGTCCGTCGAGCGAGTCGAGCCATTCGCGGGTTTCTTCTGGGTCGGCGTCGTTTAGGTAGGAGGCAACGCCGTCGCGTACGAGGGCGACGTTGGTGTCGTCGGCGCCGTGTTGGGTTTTGCCTAGTTTGAAGGTTTTGTCTTCGGTGGCTTGGTATTCGTGGTTGGCGTTGTCGGTGGCCACGGTTTTCCTCCTGTGGAGATTTTTGCTCTTGTTTTTATTATTGCCACTCTACTTTTTCTCGCCGATCGCGTGGGGGTGGTGTGGCTCACTTTGGGGGTGTTTTCGCCGGCACTATCCTTTTTGAGATCGAACGGTTAAACTTCTCTTAGCTGTTTCTTAGTTCATGGTGCGCGTGTAGTGCGGCACTGTATTTATTAGAGGAGGACTTCCAAGGTGGTCGACACCACGGGCGCATCTCGTGATTTCGCTGAAATTCTGGACATCGAGCGTGGCCAGTTGGTTCAAGAGGTGGGCTGGGATACGGATTGTGATTCCGCGATCAGTGAGTCGGTTGAGGATTTTCTGGGGGAGGATTTGCTGGACGAGGACACCGACGAGGTTGTCGACGTGGTGTTGCTGTGGTGGCGCGAGTCCGATGGGGATTTAGTAGATGGGCTTGTCGACGCTACTCGTCCGCTCGGTGAGGATTCGTGCATCTGGCTGCTCACACCAGGGGCGGGAAAGCCTGGTGCTATTGAGCCTGGTGTGATTGACGAGTCGGCGCAGTTGGCTGGTTTGACGGGCACTTCCGCGGAGCGCCTTGGCCAGTGGCAGGGCAACCGTCTGGTGCAGCGTGGTGTGAAGCGGGCTTAGCGACGGGTCGTGGGCGTGCAGGCTAAGTTGTCTTGTTGGGGCGAGTTTTTCACCCTCTAGCTGCGGATTTCGTAATTTTATTCACCAACTGTTAAAGTTCTTCGAGTGATCTTGATCAGATCCAAGCGGCGATAGCTCAGCGGTAGAGCTCTGGTTTTACACACCAGCGGTCGGGGGTTCGAAACCCTCTCGCCGCACCACTTCACCCCTGGTGCCACACCAGGGGTTTTTGCGTTACATCTTTCTTAAGCTCACGGCGGGGCGGCCGAGCAGGATTTCGCGGGCGGTGCTCCAAAGCTGAAATTGCGCCCGCTCGACTTCCGGCAGGCGGCTTCCGAAAATCCGTGCCCAACACCCGGCGTCGTAAGGCAGAGTACTCGTGCCAATGAGGGTGTCGCTGGCGACGGCATCCGCTGTGTGGCGCAGGGCGTCGCGAAGTGCAGTCAGCTGGCGCTTGTTCTGCCACGCCCGCGGCGGCAACACCAGAAGCGTCGCCCAGCAAGAGAAAGTGTGATGGTTGATCGGTGAGGTGAGCTGGCGTCGTGAATCGAAACGCGCCTGCTCCCGCAACACCAGGTGTTTCTGGTGGGGCTGAAGTGAATCAGAGTGGCGGGAGGCTGTGGTGCGGATTTCCAGCCAATCTAAGTCGAAAAGCTCGCCATGGGCGATGCGACCAGCGGTGAAAAGATCGCCGGTGAGGATGGTGGCGTCGTCGTGAGCGAAAATATCGGTGACCTGGCGGAAGCGTGAGTTCTGGGAGGGGATGATTGCGTCGGGGAAGTACTCGAGCACGCTACTTTTATCGGCGTGGAGTGTGACCTGCTGCAGGCCGTAATTTGTGTCCATGCGGTGGATGCGGCTGGCGGCCTGCGAGGTGAACACCGCGTGCGCGCTGGGACGCGTGTGCAGCGTGATCTGGTGGCGATCGTATTGCGCGATACCGCCACCGATGGAGCGGATATAGCCGTACCAGGTGGTGGGGAGGTTGGGCTCGAGGCGCAGCATCTTGCTCATGGACAGCGGGGCTTTCGCCTGTTGCTTGACGACGCCACGGGGGCTTATCTCGAGGAGGAGCTGGCCGTTTTTGCCGGGGGAATCTTCTCGGTAAGTGTGGGGTGGGCTAGGAGGCTGGTAATAATTCGACAATGGTATCTGCCAATTCGGAAATTCCCGTGCCATCAAGGCTATTGGTGAGAACCACGGGCTTGTTGTTACGAACCTTCAGTGCGTCGGTATGCATAATGTCGACATCGCAGCGCACGTATTGCGCAATATCGATTTTATTAATCACTAGAATGTCGGAATCAGTGATGCCGGGGCCTTTCTTTTTCGGCATTTTTTGGCCTTCGGCGGTGTCGAGCACGAAAATAAACAGATCCGTTAGTGCCGTGGAAAAGGTTAACGTGAGATTGTCGCCGCCGGACTCGAAGATGAGGACAGTGGTGTCGGGGTATTCGTCGATCAGTTCCGCGGCTGCCATGAGATTCATCGTGGGATCGTCGCGCACCGCGGTGTGCGGGCACGATCCGGTTTCGACGCCGACAATGCGCTCCGGATCCAGGGTGCCAGCGAGCGTACGACGAATCTGATTCGCATCCTCCTGCGTATAAATATCGTTAGTGATCACAGCGGGAATAGCGCCCCGACGCATTAGCTCGGGTACGAGGGCTTCGATGATGGCGGTTTTGCCGGAGCCAACCGGTCCGCCGATACCGATGCGGGGGATGGCACGAATGTTGCCGTTGGAAGGACTAAGGATCTTCGCGTTATTGGCTGTGGCGGTATTGCTGTGATTTGTTTCTTGCTTTGTCATTTTTCTTTCCTTAATTGCATTCTAATTAATAAATAATCAATTAATGAATAATCGTGCCGATGCATATTCATGTTGTGCTGATGTGGCATCTAATAGTGGCGTTAAGGTGCCAATATCATCTAGTGATAATTGTTGTGCCTTGGCTATGGCTTCAGAAATTGTACTTTCGCAGCGTTGGATCAACTGCTGGCTTTCAATGAAATCAACTAATTGCAGACGCACCGCAGCCGAGGCCACCGCTGCCACGAAGCCATAGCTTTCCACCTCTGCAGCTTCGACAGCGTCGAGGCCTTGCGCCTGGTGGATCAGTGCCGCGCTGATGTATTGGTGGCCGTGGGCGCTAGGGCAGGATTGGCCGCTAACTGCCGCACCATAATCATCCAACACCGGGCTACTGATCCCCAGCTGTTCGGCCATAAACAACAGTTGCTTGCCTACGCGCATCGAACCTGTTCGCGTACTTTGACCGGGACGGCTGATGTGCACCAGATGGTCGATGTAGCAGATCTGGGCAACGGCTTGATTCTCTGCAGCTTGATCCATCTTTTGCTTATCCAGCACCTCCCACACCCGAAAGTGTGCCGCCAGATCCACGGGCATAAACGACCACACCAGGAGATCCTGGCAGAAGTCTACGACGTCACCAAAGCTCGAATCCTTAGTGATAATCCCGGCCTGCATCAGGCCTTCCAGGCCATGCGATAACGTATAGCGGCCAGAAGGAAAAGCAGTATCCGCCCACTGCAAGCTGCGTAAACGCGACCTCATGAAACACCCGCCATTTCAACCAGCCACCAACTAAAACAGATAATGCAATTGAGTCAGTGGAAGCTGCTCAGCGGGCGCGATCGAAACCGGCACTCCATCCACAGTTACTGCGAAAGTATCCGGATCCACATCGATCTCGGGCAACGCATTGTTGCGGATCATGTCGGCTTTGCCGATGCCTCGGCAGTCGCGCACTGGCAGCACCTTCGAGGTAATACCCAGCTTTTCGGGTACTCCTGCGTCGATAGCTGCCTGCGACACAAAAGTCACCCGGCTCGCCGGCAGGGCAGAACCACGATTGCCAAACATCGAGCGATACATAATCGGCTGCGGGGTAGGCAAGCTGGCATTGGCATCCCCCATCGGAGCCCAACAAATCACACCAGAACGCAACACCAAATCAGGTTTCGCACCCACCTGATCAATCGGCCACAACACCAAATCAGCGATCTTGCCCTCGGTAACAGAACCCACATAATCACCGATACCAGAGGCAATCGCCGGGTTAATCGTGAGCTTGGCGACATAGCGCAAGATGCGTTCGTTATCTGCTGGGCGAGCGCCGTCGTCGGCAGCTTCTAAATCCTCGGCGAGCACCCCTAATTGATCTTTGCAGTGGTGAGCGGTCTGGAACAGACGCGTCCAAGACTCGCCCACGCGCCCCATCGCCTGCGAATCGGAGGAGAAAATCGAAATCACACCCATGTCGTGCAACACGGTCTCGGCGCCGATGGTCTCCGCGCGCACCCGAGAATCAGCGAAGGCAACATCCTCCGGGACGTTGTGAGACAGGTGGTGGCAGACCATCACCATATCCAGCAGCTCTTCGACGGAATTGATGGAATACGGCAGGGTGGGATTCGTCGAGGCCGACAGGACACTGCCCATCCCAGTAACCTTCAAGATATCCGGCGCATGCCCACCACCTGCACCTTCGGAATGGAACGTGTGAATCGTACGCGCACCAATTGCGACGGCGGTGTCCTCGAAGAAACCCGACTCGTTCAACGTATCGGTGTGGATCGCCAGCTGCACATCGAACTCATCGCACACATCCAGCGCAGTGCGGATCGTGGCGGGTGTGGCACCCCAGTCCTCATGAATCTTCAAACCCGCAGCGCCGGCGACGACTTGCTCCCGCAAGCCCTCATGGCCACTTCCGGATCCCTTACCCAAGAACCCCGTATTTACCCCCAATCCATCAGCGGACTGGAGTAACCGCGAAAGATGGAACGCACCAGGGGTGCAGGTAGTGCCCTTCGTACCTTCCGCCGGCCCGGTACCACCGCCGAAGAACGTGGTGATGCCATTTGATAGCCCCTCTTCGGCCTGATCTGGCGTGATGTAGTGGATGTGCGTATCGATGCCACCGGCAGTGAGAATACGGTGTTCACCGGCGATGATCTCGGTACTAGCGCCGATCACCAGCCGCGGATCCACGCCATCTTGAATCCCGGGGTTGCCGGATTTACCGATGGCGCAGATGGAGCCGTCCTTAATTCCAACATCGGCTTTCACCACACCCAGCACCGCATCCGTAATGATCGCATTCGTGATAACGGTATCGGGGCAGCCGGCGTGCTGGCCATCAGCATCAGCATCAGCATTGGCATCAGCACCGATAGTGTCGCGCACCGCGAGCGGATCTTGGGCCATACCATCGCGGATAGTTTTGCCACCGCCGATCACAGACTCGTCACCAGGGAAATTCGCGGTCAGATCCGCATCGATTCTGAGCACCAAATTCGTATCCGCCAACGTCACCGTATCGCCCGTGGTCGGTCCGTAGAGGCTGGCGCGGTGCTCGGCTGTGACTGTTACTGGTTCAGCTTTGACGACGGATGCCACCCGGTGTTGAAAGCCCTGGAGTTCCAGTTGGGCGAAAGCGGATTGGCGCACGTTTTCGTCGTCAAGCGCACCATCGACCAACCCCGCAAAACCATGCACCCGACGCGCACCGCCATAATCGACCAACTGCACCTGCTTTTCCTGGCCGGGCTCGAAACGCACCGCCAAGCCAGCAGCAATATTCAAATGCATGCCATAAGCCTGATGACGATCAAACCGCAACGCCTTATTGGCCTCAAAGAAGTGATAGTGCGAGCCCACCTGGATCGCCCGATCGCCGGTATTGGCAACCGTGAGCAGGATCGTGCGACGCCCCGGATTTAGCGTCAAGGACATTCCAGAAGTCTGCACAGTACTCGAATTCATATGGAACTCCTTGTTTTTAGTGGTGGTGATGGTGGACGTGTGAGTGCGCATGCCCGTGTTCGTGATCGGCTAATACGGCGGCATCGATGCCGTCATCGTGGTGATCCTGCAACAGTTGCAGTGCCGTAGAAATTTGGCGTTGTACCAACATGGCAGCTGAAGGGATGCTGAGTAGAGGACGGGCGGCTGGGTTTGGCTCAGCGCTTCCCGAACCACCCGCGCCACCTAAACCATTATGAAAATCAGCCCGGATAATCGCTGGCTTCTTATCGGGATAGCGAGCCGCGACCTCCGCGCACGACGGGAACACATCATCGAACGCAACATCGACGGTGACGCCCGTGCCGTTGACCCACGCTAGGCGCGCCAGGCGGAAGAGTTCGGCGTCGGCAAATTCGTCGATGCTTGTCGACGCTACAATTGCCACGTCACGTTCCGGATCCAGCTGGCGCAACTGTTTGCGCAGGTTAGCGGTAATAATCGTCGGGGTGATCATTTCAGGCACCACGCAAATCCCACCAGGATCCGCGCTACCAGATTGAGATCGCACCCACGCTGCAGCGCGGCCGACATTCGACAGCAGCGTCTTATCGCGGCCAGCGGTAATCGGCACAATCACGGTGGCGCCAGTAGCCTCGGCTAGCAGCGAGGTCAATTGGTGTAGCGAATGAGAGGTAAGAAATTGGTGGCTTGCCACGTCGTCAAGCTCGTCGCGAAGCGCTGCCAAGAATTCAGGGGGAGTCTCGACGCCGGCGTGCAAAATGTACCGGGTTGTGTTGTGGGCCATGGCTAGCCTCCAATGGGGTCGTGTACGGAGACGAGTTTCGTGCCGTCGACAAAGGTGGCTTCCACTTGGATCAGCCCGAGTGCTTCTCGCACACCCGGCAGTACGTCATCGGGGCCGAGTACTTCCGTACCAATCGTCATGGCTTCGGCAACCGTTTTGCCGTCGCGCGCGGCTTCGACCACCGCATCCGAAATTAACGCCGTAGCCTCCGGGCGATTGAGCAGCAGCCCCCGATCTTTGCGACGTTGCGCCACCTGCGCTGCCAAAAACAGCATGAGTTTATCCTGTTCCCGCGGTGTCAATCTCATTGGCGCAAGTTCTCCTTCAAACTACCGCTAGCTGTTTTTACGATTACCCATCTTAAGCCCACCAACGGACGGTATCGGAAAAATTTCCATTAATTCATGTAACTTATTCCGATTTTGTTAGCGGTACAGTACTATTAATTTTGAATTAATGATTTTAAATAATTTCCCATTCGATCCTGCTTGTTAGGAGTTTTCGCCAATGGCAGATCACAACTCACCGCAAAATGGCCCGTACCAGCCAGATTCGCAGTATCAGCAAGAATCACAACCAGCCCAGCAGAACTCGGCACCTAACCGCAAGCCCTTAATCATCGCGGCGATCGCTGCCGTGGTGGCAATTCCGGTGTTGGGTGGCGTTGCATGGTTTGCCACTTCGGAGAGCCGCGATCTATCGAAGGCAGCTGAAGGTGTGCAGGAAACCACCGAGATTCTCGATCGCACCGACGATATCGTGGAGCTCAACGCTCAAATTTGCGCCGAGTACCGCGCTAGCGACGAAGAGATCGCCACCCTGGCAGACATTGCCGGTCCAGATGAATTCACCGAGTCTTCCAGCGAGAACCCGTTCGGCGAGATCGACAAAGACAACCTGCGTTTCATCTCTGATCAGCGCGACGAAGTGCGCTACCAGCATGGGGATGAATCTTTCCGGTTCCGCCATGAAGATGACCGCTGGTTGCTGTGCGATTCCGGCGTCAACATGAAGGAAATCGCAGCTAGCATGCGCGAGCTCGAGGATCTCTTCGCGCCGTTTGTTGATAGCCCGCTGCCTCCCGAGCAGGATCCGGCTCTGGCTGAGTTCGACGAAGAAGCTCACGACGCCGAGCTCAACGCAATCTTGGAACAGCTTGAAAACGAGCTTTCGGACCTCCCAGACACCGAAGCTGTGCCAGAAGGGCAGTAATTTTTAGCTAACGACGGAACCGGTGATCGGAATTGCCGTAGCGCTGTGCCAGCCGGCGTTGGCGGGCTCGCTCTGCGGCATCGATTTCCGGTTTGGGGGATTCTTCGGCTGGCGCGTCTTCCGCGCCTTCCGCACTATCGGAGCGCTCCTGCTCATCTTCAGCGGGTGTTTGATTCTCGCAGGCAAGCAACTGTTGTTCTTCGCGTTCCCGGCGACGTTCTTTGATCTCCGCGTAGACAAACCAGATCACTGCTAGCGGAATGATGATGCCAAACGCGATCCACTGGATGCCGTAGGACAGGTACGGGCCGCTATCTAAATTAGGCAGGGGGATGGCGTTTTCCACGCCGGGGGAGTGCTCGTCCAGCTGGATCCAATCGGCGGATAGGCCAGCGAAATCTTCGATGTCCGAATCCGCGGTGTACTGCGCAAGCACATCGGCGATTTGTTCGGTGTTAATGCCGTAGACCTGTGGGACAGTCTTTTCGCCCGCTACCTCGAACTTGGGTGCGCTACCCGGTGCTGGTTCGTCGATGCGAGCAAAACCGCTGATCGTGATCTGGCCGGACGGTGGGGGATCAACTTCCACCACATTGGAATCACTTGGTACCACAAAACCGCGGTTGACCAGATACAACTGCCCATCATCAGCGCGGAAAACTGCCAGGAGTTGAATTGCCGGGCCGCCATTGACTGGGCGATTGCGCAAGTGAACTTCCGCATTCGGAATGAAATCTCCGGTGACAGTGACGCGCCGCCACTCCTTGGCAGGATCAATCGCACCATCGGTGAACAATTCCTGCGCGGGTACCGGATCTATTTCGAAGGATTCTTGCAGCTGATGGATTCGCTCCTGGGTGCGTTCGTTTTTACCCAACTGCCAGGGAGCCAACACCGTAAAGGCAAGGTAGGAAAATGCGATCGCTACCACGAACGCCAAAATCCACCCCGGCGATAAAAACTGACGAACACGCTTCATGATTTTCTCAGTGTACCCGCCTTCAAATACACCCCAACTGAAGTGACCCAAATCGCCCCACCGGTGTTAGTAGCAGTCGTGTTTACCGGCTAAACTAGATAGGACTTAGTTGCCTACGAGTGTTACAGCCCACCCGTTTTTTAGATGCCTTGAGTAGTTATTGCTTGAGTAGTTATTGGAGGAACCATGGCCGGATTGTTGTCTGCTTTCCGCAACCGTGCGGTCTTCCGTGAATTCATGAAATTCGGCATTGTGGGTGGCACCGGCGTGCTGGTGAATCTGATTGTGGTGATTATTGCTCGTAAATCAGGCTTGGAATTTGGCATCAACGAGCACGACGTCTTCATGAATCTCTTTGGCACGCGCTGGAATATTCGGTGGACTCACGTCTACGTTACGATCGGCTTCCTATTGGCGAATGTCTGGAATTTCCAGCTCAATCGCTCGTGGACGTTCCGTACGAAGAATCGTCCGAATTGGTTCCGCCAGTTCATTCCGTTCCTGATGGCAGGCCTATCTGGCTGGGCGATCAGTCTGATCGTGGTGACGCTGCTGACCAACCCAACCTCGCCACTGGCGCTGCCGTCGGATATTTTCGATAACTCCTCTGGCCTGCGTAACGCCTTCTACTGGGCGACGGTCTGTGGTGTATTGCTGGGTACCCCGGCGAACTTCTTGATCAACAAGCTCTGGACTTTCCGCATCCGCGTGGTAGGCGATCCGCGTTCAGGCCGGGGTAAGCGCGAGCGCATCGAGCTAAAGCAGCTCTAGCGCCAGCTCTGTGCACTACCGCCCCGAAGCTTCTTCCAAGAGCTGCCGTGCATAATCAACTAATCCTGGCATCGCAGCTTCGATCTGCTTGCGCGCAACTGTGAAATCTTCCCGGCTGCCGTAATACGGATCCTCCACGATCGCACCCTCTGGCGCATCCGGATCGAAAGAACGCATCAAACGAATCCGTTCCTGGCGCACTCCGTGCGACACCAAATCATTAATATGCCCGGTATCCATAGCGATATATAGCGTGGCATCGTCATGCTCAGCGCCGAGTTGTGCAGCGCTGTGGGTTGGGTCGTAGCCCGCGTGACTCAATTCTGCGGCAGCGCGCTCATCAGCACCTTGACCCACATGCCAGCCCCCAATGCCACAAGAGCGCACGAGCACCTCGTCGCCGAGACCCGCCTCATCTAAATATTCGCGGGCAATAATTTCACCCATTGGCGAACGGCAAATATTTCCCGTACAGACAAAGACAAAATATAACGTTTCAGTACGCTTTGCAGACACTATTCCTATTGCTTTCTTTTGCTTCCTACTTGCGCTGAAAATCAACGTTCTAATTGTTCGGCTACCAGGGTAGCTAATTCCGCACCGGTATGTGCGGTGGCTGTTGCTTTACGACGTTCGTTGTCCGAACCATAACCCCAGCTCACGGCGATCACAGGCAACCCATGGTTTGTGGCTCCCGAAAAATCGTGAATCCGATCACCAATCATTACCGCTTTGCTGGGATGGTTTAATAATTCCAAGGTATGAGTAATGACATCATCTTTCGTGCGCCGTGAACCATCGTTGGAAGCAGCGCCAATAACATTGAAATACTGGCGAATACCAAAATCTTCTAACACTTTTTCGGTGAAATATTCGCTTTTCGACGTCGCAGTGGCAATCGTATATCCCGCCTCCCGCCAGCTGTGCAGTAGCTCGGGCCAGGAGGGATCCAGCTCGAACATCTTGGTATCACGCCACCCACCATCGCGCTGCAACTGATAATAGGTGCTGGAAGCAGCTTGGATCTGTGCGTCGTCAAGCCCTAAACGCGCCAAGTTTTCCACCATCGGTGGTCCGGCAATGGAATCGAGGAATTCTTGGTTGGGAGGGGTGACGTCGATAGTTTTCAGCGCCTCCAGGAAACTGAGCTGAATACCTTGCAGCGAATCAGACAGCGTGCCATCAACATCGATCAGCACGGCCGGCTGCGTGGATTGCGTAGAGGGGTTGGGCATAACTCAAGACTAAGGCACACTGGAATGCAACGTAAGAACATAGTTACGAGCCACTACCGAAACGAGCTTTAAATCCCCATGGCGCACGCAAATACGAACCAAGCAGGAAACACCACCGTCGAGCACGTCCGCGGTGTGATGGATCGCGCATATCCACCGGCGCTGGCAGAAAGCTGGGATGCAGTTGGGCTGATTTGTGGAGATCCCGAAACGCAGGTCAACCGCATTATCGTAGCGTTGGAATGCACCGACGCCGTGGTCGCCGAAGCTATCGAATCCAATGCGGACATGATCGTGGTGCACCACCCGCTGCTGATGCGTGGCGTGGCCTCGGTGGCGGCAGATACGCCGAAAGGGCGCTTGATCCACCAGCTGATTAAGCACGATATTGCGCTGTTTGCCGCGCATACGAATGCGGACTCGGCGCGTCCCGGCGTTAATGACAAGCTTGCCGAACTGCTCGGCGTCACTCCCGGTGCTGCGCTGGCACCACAACCAGTGCCACCGTTGGATTCGTGGACGGTGAAGGTGCCAGAAGAAGCTGCCGACGCCGTTAAGGACGCTGTTTTCGCAGCCGGTGGCGGACAAATCGGCGATTACAGCCACTGTGCTTTCTCGGTGCAGGGGATCGGTCAGTTTAAACCGGAATCAGGAGCCAATCCTCACATTGGTGCGGTAGGCGACGTGGAATATGTCTCCGAGCTGCAGCTTGAATTCGTTGCTCCGCAGAAGTTGCGCACGAAGATCCACCAGGCGCTTGTGGCGGCTCATCCTTATGAAGAGCCAGCTTTCGACATCGTGGAATCCCAAGCCACTGGTTTCGACGAAACCCAGCAGGTGGGCATTGGCCGGGTCGGCGAGTTGGATACCCCGATGCCGTTTAAGGAATTCGTGCAGCGTGTTGCCGATCGCCTGCCCAAGACCGAATGGGGAGTGCGTGGTGCCGGCGATCCGGAACAGCTGATTGAAACCGTGGCGGTGGCTTCCGGCGCCGGCGATTCCTTCTTAGATACCGCCATCAAATTGGGGGTGGACGCGTTTGTGACCTCGGATTTGCGCCACCATCCCGTAGACGAAACCTTGCGCGTAGCTAAGCACGGACTTTGCATCGTGGATACGGCGCACTGGGCAAGTGAATACCCGTGGTGCTTCCAAGCAGCAGAGTTGTTGGCCAAGGAATTGGGGCTTGCCGACGACGCCATCTGGGTTAGCGAAGTGCGCTCCGACCCATGGACTGTGGCAGCGCAGTAAGGCCAGTGTAAAGGTGAGCCAATCAGCTAAACACCAGCCACGTCCGGGTGCGTGGACTGGGCATCAGTCTGCGCCATTGGAAGTTATTTTGTTGCGTCATGGCCAGACGGAGATGAGCGCAAAAGGCCAGTACTCGGGCTGTGGTTCGGATCCGGAGTTAACGGACTTCGGCAAGCAACAAGCCGCAGCTGCAGCACGTTATCTGGCGCAGCGATGGCAGATTGAGAAAATCTACACTTCGCCACTAACGCGTACCCGCCAGACTGCTGCAGCGGTGGCGAAAGTTTGTGACCCCGCAGTAGAAGTCCTTGCCCATCAGGGGCTGCGAGAGACAGATTTTGGTGATTGGGAAGGACTTGCGTTCGCGGAAGCTCGCGGGCGCGATCCTGAGTTCCATGCCAATTGGTTAGCTGATCCCACGATGTGCGCGCCGGGTGGAGAGTCTTTTGCTCAGACGGATCGGCGCGTCAACGATGCGGCGAATGAGATTGTGGCGGCAAATCTGCAGGAGGTGGAGGCCAGCCCCGATGGAAAACCCGGCGCTATTGTGATCGTCAGTCACGTCACTCCGATCAAGGCGATCATAAGAGTAGGTTTGCAGTGCGATTATCGGATTTATCGCACGCTGCATCTGGGGCTTGCCTCGGTTTCGACGGTGTTGCGCTACGCCAATGGTGATGCCACGGTGACGTGCATTAACGATACGTCTCATACTTTGGGGTAGAGTGAGTGCTCGCAAGTGAGCCGACTGGGCGGCCGCGGCATCAGGAACCAAACCATGAAAGGTTCAGGCCTGGTGAACGAGGAAAGTCCGGACTCCATAGAACACGGTGGTTGCTAACGGCAACCCGGGGCAACCCGCGGGAATAGTGCCACAGAAAACAAACCGCTAGCTGCAACAAGCTAGTAAGGGTGAAAAGGTGCGGTAAGAGCGCACCAGTGGTGCAGGTGACTGCGCTAGCTAGGTAAACCCCACCGGGAGCAAGGCAAGAGATTGCACTGATTGTTCAGCCGTTTGTGGCTGGCACAGTGTGATTGCGCAGGCGTTTCGCAAGAAGAAGGTGGTTCGCCTTTTAGTCTGCGGGTGAGCTGCTTGAGTGCATCGGCGATGCACCTAGATGGATGGTCGCCATCGTTGCCACCAGCTTGGCTAGTGGCAGGGATACAGAATCCGGCTTATAGGTCGGCTCACTTGCGCTTTAATCCACTTTGTCCAGGTAATTTTGCCCTGGAAATAAAGTGCAAAAAGCTATTCTACGGCTAGACCAGGGCAGGTGTTTTGCACGCTCAGCGTTTTTCCGCCGTGATCGTGAATGTGGTCGGCGATATCGTGAATGTGATCGTCACGCGTCCATACGGCGACTGTGGCAGCCGGAGCATTCGCCAGACGAATGGCCAATTGCGGTGGCTGTTGGGACTGAGCCAAAGAATCAATATGGTTGCCCAGCTGGCCTAAGATTTCGCCTAAGCCAGAGCCTGCAGCAGGTACGGCATCGCGGCTGTGGGCATCGCGATTTACTCCCGCTAGCGCAGCGGTGACATCAGCGTGGCGCAAATAGCCGGCAGCTGCTCGCGCCCGGTCCGAGCTTGCCCAAGCGTCGTCAAGCCAACCCGAAGCACGGCCAACCGATGGTGCTTCCTGATCCGGATGTACCTCGTGGCGCGCCTGCAACCAATCCAATACGCGCCGCGATGCATCGGGCAGCTCGTGCAGCGTAGTAACACCGAAAGCTACGCACGCCTCGGTGAGGAACTGCGAGCGATCCACCGGCGCGGAACCTGCGGTAATATCCGGAGAATATGCTGCTAGCAGCGCTAACCCGTTGGGGCGTTCGATCTGGTTTACTGCGTCATCGGCGTGGTTGATGCACAAGAAAGAATTGGCACGGCTGCGCAGGGCAGTGGTGTAAGGATAGAGCGGCCAGTGGGGGCCAAACTCGGGCAGAGTCATGGCACGAATGGCACTGGCGTAACGAGTGCGGTTCGGCACATTATCCTGATCGCCCCAACGTTTATTAATAGCTAGCGCCAACGCACACTGGATTGCCGGTAGCTCGTGGAACCCACGGCGGGCAGGGATCGTGGAAGCGATCGTCACCTTCAAGCTGCGATCGGAACGCGGAATGATGTGCACCGAATGCGTCATCGCAGCGATCGTGGCAGCTACGGCGACTACTACATCGGGGTAACCGGTTGGTGCGCTATCCGGGATAGGCAGGCGATGTTCCTGGCGTCGGTGCACCACAATCAGTTGTGGCGCGCCATCGGGCGCATCAGCAGGGGTAGGAACTTCTTCAATGCCAACAGCGGCATAGGCATTTAAGGCGGTGGTGAGCAAAAAGCCGCCAGAGCGACCACATTCTTCACCCATCAGCGCCATCGTGGCAGGAGCAAATGCAACGGAAGCATCATCACCTACTGCAGCGAAAACTTCGGAGACAACCTCAGGTGCAGCGATGTTGTCTGATGCTGCTTGCATAGTTCTTCATTCCCTCCAGCATGCGAAAAGAGCTATCGCCTAAGATACCGGCTTAGCTAGAATCTAAGAAAAATCCTAGAAAATATATTCTGGGAAACTTTTCCTAGAGAAAGGCAGCTGTGATGTTCGGCAAAGGTGACGACACCGGTTGGTACTACCGCCCCAGTACGGGGGAAGTTATGCAAGGCAAGCAGCGCGGCTGGGAAGATCGCATGGGGCCATACGCATCACGGGAAGAGGCTCAGCAGGCTATGAAGTTGGTGTCGCAACGAAATGAAGCCGCCGACGATTGGGGCGACGACGGCTGGGATGATGACGAAGACTAGTGTTTAAGCCGAGCTGTTAAGCCTTCGCGACGCCAGCTGGATCTGCCTTGCGGCTAGCTAGTAGTGCGTCAACGCTGAAGCGACCGGAGCCCAATGCACCAACCAGCAGGGCAGCAGCGGCGATAACGATAACCAACTCTGGGCCGCCGTCGGAGGCGAAGACCTCGCCGCCGGAGTGCGCGAAGTAACCAGCGCCTGCCATCACCAAAGCCACACCGATGCTAACGATCGCCTGCAGCGCACCCAGGATCAGCATGATGCCGCCAACGCCCTCGACGAAGATGGCAATCCAAGCGGACAGGGTAGGCATTGGCACGCCCATGTTCGCGAAGTTATCGGCCACACCACTTGGGCCCCACTCGAACAGCTTCTGCCACGCGTGCAAAATCAGGTAACCACCCACGGCAACGCGGGCGATCAGAGCCACGATGTCTCGAATTCCGGTAGGCATTGGTGCGAAGATCATGGAAACTCCTTAAGTAATCCTAATGTCTGTTGACATGTACGCAAAGTACCGTACCAGGTTGTCTGCTTTTACGAAACCCCTTTTTATTGGCGCTGGCTGGAAGCGGTTTTAGTGGCGTTTCTTGGGAGAGCTCTTGCGCAGCTTTCGCTGAAACTTCTTGTAGGCGCTTACGGCAGCTTGTACGTCGGCAGCGTATTGCTCTAAGTACCGTGTGCCGGCGTCGCGCTCTAATTGGTAGGCCATGCCGTAGCCGAAACTTAAACTCTGGCTGATCCGCGCGCGCCGGGCTTTAGTGGCATAAACATGGCTTGCCGTGCAGGTGTCTTGGAAATCGCCTAACGACGATTGCAACTGCTTCATCGCTTCATACAGCTGCTTGGTAGGCAAACCTGCTTTGCCTGCAGCTTCTGCGCTGTAGCGCACCTTCTTCGCCGCTTTGCGGACATCGTGGTACAGCTCGTCGGGGACTGTTGATTCGGTGTTCGCACTGACTGCTTCGATGCGTTTGTTGAACCGCCCCATGGCTTGGTCGAGATGCTCAGCCAGCACTACAGCTGATCCAGAATTAGCGCCCGAGACCTTGGTTTTTCGTGCCTTTTTCTTTTTCTTTTTCTTACTTCCTGCAGGCTTCGCAGCAGGTGTGCCACCAGCAATGTTTTCCGCCAATGGGGGAGCAGCCAACAGTGCTTCAAGCTGGTCAAGCAAGCGGAAATACCGATCTGAATTCAAAGCTTGCACACAACGGCGGTGGAAGCGCTGATAATCCTTGCGCAAGGTGGCGTCGAGATCGTCGGCAAGTTCAGAGAGATCTACTGGCAGCGCAGCCGAAGTTGCCGACTTATCAGCTGCTAATTGCGCAACGGTGTGCTTTGCGCGCTCGGCAACAACTTCGGCGTCGCGGGCAGCTCCCAATGTTGAAGCCAGAGCCTTCAAATCCTTTTCCAACTGTGGCAGGTGCTCGCCAACACTAATGCCGTGGAACGTCTGCAGGTGGCTGCGGATTTCTCGGGTTGCCACACGCATCTGGTGGATGGAATCCCACTCATCGCGGCGTACTGCTGGATCAATGGCAATCAGTTTTGCCACGTTGTCTGCTAGCGCTGCGATGACCGTGTGACCAGGTGTGCCTTCCGGAAGCTTCGCCGGTTGTGGTGGTACCGGCGCGACCGACATCGTATCCCCAAGAGCAGCGGCTAATTTCGACGGAGTATCGGATTCTTTGGCGCCCTGCTGCACTAATAATGTGCCGATGTCTTCCAGCAGTGCTTCGTCGCCAGCTACGAGCTCTGCTTCCCACTCGCGCCACTGGCGCGGGGAATCGTCGGCGTAATCGTCACCATCGCGAATCAAACTGCGCGCAGTAACGTGATCGTCGCAGAATTCAACTAGCACTTCGCCGCGGTCATCGAGAAGTAAGGTTACCTCGCGACGGTTATCTACCTGTGCGATCTCCAGCAATTGCGCATCACGCACCAAGCTGCGCACCGGCGCTAACAGCTCCTCGGGAACTGAATCGGATAGAGCAGCGCCATACTCTAACCGGCCGGCTACTTTGCCTTTCGCGTCTACCGCGGGAGCCTTCAGATGCCAGCCCTCATCAGAGCCGCCGGTGCGGCGGCGCAAGGTATGTTTCGCGCGAGTCAGCCGTAAATCCGCCGTATCGAAGTAGCGCGCTGACAATTCGCGCACTTCCACCTCGGTTGAGGCCACCTGAGATAGTGCCGTGAAATCTGGCACTGAATCCTCGGCAGTCGCGGTGAACTTTAGTTCGAGCTCAACCGATTGAGAGACATCAGCAGTTTTACCTTCGCGGTTCGACATGCCCCCAGTCTAGGAACAACGTCAAGAAAAATCCTGCTCAGAAGATGGGAAGCTACGGTTTTCTACCCGGGCTTTGTAATCGGCTGCCCCAGATTCGAGTACCTTGCCGACCTCGCCGAAGACAGAAGAAAACGACGGGCGACGTCCGTCGGAAGGCACCGCGAACGCGTCTTGCCAGACTAGAACCTGGCCGTCGCACTGGTTGCCAGCACCTATGCCACAGGTAGGGATTGGCAACTCGGCGGTGATCTCTGCGGCCAGGGATGCGGGAACCATCTCGAGTACAACGGCGAGTGCTCCAGCCTCGGCGACGGCGTGTGCGTCGGCGCGCAATTGCTCCGCACCCGAACCGCGGCCCTGCACCTTAAACCCACCCAGAGAATTGACCGACTGTGGCGTGAAACCAATATGCGCCATCACCGGAATGCCCGCCTGAACCAGGGCGCGAATCCGATCCTGCATGCGCACGCCACCTTCGATCTTGATCATGTGGGCGCCGGTTTCGCGCATCATGCGTGCGGCACTTAGTACTGCTTGCTCGTTGGAGGCTTCGTAGGTTCCAAAAGGCAGATCCGCCACTACCAGTGCATTCGGCGCACCTCGAACCACCCCGCGTACCAGAGGAATTAATTCCTCCAAACTGATCTCGGCGGTACTTTCGTAGCCATAAATCACGTTGGCGCTGGAATCGCCCACCAGCAAAACCTCAATGCCGGCGTTGCTAAACGATCGTGCCGTGGAGTAGTCGTAGCAGGTCAACATAGCCCACGGACGGCCATTTTGCTTCCACAGCGCCAAATCCGAGGTACGAATTTTCTTGGAACCCATGTCACAAAAGATTACTCGCCTGAAATACGCCTAATGGAAATTGACCCCGGATTCACAACCTGGCTACGCGCGAGTGGCTGCACGGTAACGTAGAACACATGGATCGCCAACAGGAATTTGTACTCAATACCATCGAAGAGCAGGATATTCGGTTCATCCGGCTGTGGTTTACCGATATTTTGGGTTATCTGAAGTCCGTGGCAGTTGCTCCGGCCGAGCTAGAAGGCTCCTTCGACGAGGGCATTGGCTTCGACGGTTCCGCCGTAGAGGGATTCTCGCGCGTCTCTGAGGCAGATACTATTGCGCGCCCCGATCCGTCGACGTTCCAGATTCTGCCGAACCTGCGCAACGAAGACGTGGTATCGGCTCGCATGTTCTGCGACGTGACAATGCCGGACGGGCAACCAAGTTGGGCAGATCCGCGCTACGTACTGCGCCGTCAGATCGATGCGCTTGCCGACGAAGGATTCAACGCCTTCGTTCACCCCGAGATCGAATTCTTCTTAGTAGAAGAATTAACCCGCGATGGCACACCTCCAACGCCTACCGATAATGGTGGCTACTTCGACCAGGCGGTCTACGACAAGGCGCCAGGTTTCCGCCAAGACGCCATCACGGCACTGGAAACCCTAGGTATTCCAGTGGAGTACTCCCACCACGAAAATGCCCCTGGCCAGCAGGAAATCGACCTACGCTATGCCGATCCGCTAACCATGGCAGATAACGTCATGTCTTTCCGCTATCTGATTAAACAGGTGGCCATGGCCAACGGTGTGCATGCCACGTTTATGCCGAAGCCCTTTGCGGATCAGCCGGGTTCGGGCATGCACACGCATTTTTCGCTCTTTGAAGGTTCAGAAAATGCGTTCCATGATCCGGACGACGAAAACCAGCTCTCGCAGACAGCGCGCCGCTTTATCGCAGGTATCCTCACTCACGCCCCAGAGATCTCGGCAGTAACCAATCAGTGGGTCAATTCCTACAAGCGCACAGTCTTTGGTGCTGAAGCGCCGACTGCAGCCACCTGGGGTATGGCTAATGCCTCGGCGTTGGTGCGCGTGCCCATGTTCAACCCGGGTAAAGCCCATTCGCGCCGGGTGGAGATTCGATCGCTGGATTCTGCCTGCAATCCGTACTTGGCCTACTCGGTAGTGCTGGCTGCTGGTTTGCGTGGCATTAAGGAAGGCTACGAACTGCCACCACATGCCGAAGACAACATCGCAGAGCTCACCCGTCGCGAGCGCCGTGCACTTGGCTACCGCGATCTGCCCACCTCCTTGGAAGAAGCCCTGCAGGAAATGGAGCGCTCTGATCTGGTGGCCGATACTTTAGGTGAGCATGTTTTCGAATTCTTCTTGCGCAACAAGTGGCGGGAATGGCGCGACTTCCAACGCCAAGTTACACAGTGGGAGCTAAAAACTACCCTCGAGTACTAGCCACGCCAGCCTGCGAGCCCAGCCCACTAGTCCAGCCGAATCCACCTTCTTGGGAAAAGAGATTATGCGCAACCGCCCACGTTCTACCCGCCATTCTGTTCCACGGCCTGCGGCTTTGGGGCTGAACACGGGACAACGCACCATCGACGATCTGACGGAGCTCGGATGGTATTCGGAAGATTCCCTGGAGCTGCTCTGGGGGCTTGCCGGAGCCGCCGATCCGAACCTGGCGTTGCTGAATATCTTGCGGTTGCGCGATGCGCTTAATCGGGAAGAATCTAGCGACGGCGCGGAAACATCGTGGGCAGCGGTCGATCAGGCGCTGCGAGATAACGTCATTGTGCGTACCCGCATGTTTGCGCTTCTGGGCGGTTCGGCAGCATTAGGCGATCATCTGATTGCTAATCCCAGCCAGTGGGTGTTGCTTCAAGCAGACTTGCCGAGCACCTCTGATATGTATCGGCAGCTGCTCACCAGCGTGCAGGCAAGGCCAGAAGTCCCACAGCTTGCCGCAGAAACCGAAGCAGCTGAAGAAGACCTCGATGCCGATTACCCCACCACACCGTCCGAAGATCTGGAAGGACCCGGCCTGTACCGTGCAGGGATCACTGGCGCGGAAGCCGAAAAGGCGATGCGGCGTTCCTACCGCGACTTAATCCTGCGTATTGCCGCAGCCGATCTGGCGGGCACCTATCCCAAGGGGCCGCGCCGCGATGGGCAACCGGAAGTGCCCTTTGAAATCATCACCCGTAGCTTGTCGGATCTTGCTGATGCTGCGTTAACTGCAGCGCTCTCGGTAGCAGTTGCGACGGTTTACCCGTCCACGCCGGTTTCTACGCGGTTGGCAGTACTTGCGATGGGCAAATGTGGTGCCCGCGAGTTGAATTACATCTCCGATGTAGACGTCATCTTCGTCGCCGAGCCCGCCGACACCATAGCCACCCGCTTGGCCAGCGAATTTATCAAGATCTCTAGCAAGTGCTTCTTTGAAGTTGATGCAGCGCTGCGCCCAGAGGGCAAAAGCGGCGCGCTCGTGCGCACCTTGGAATCACACGAAAAGTACTACCAGCGGTGGGCAGAGACCTGGGAGTTCCAGGCGCAACTCAAAGCCCGGCCTATGACGGGTGATCTGGATCTGGGCAGGGCATACGTCGACAAGCTCGAACCTATGGTGTGGGAAGCTTCCCAGCGCGAGTCTTTCGTTGAAGATGTGCAGGCGATGCGCCGGCGTGTGATCGACAATGTGCCGAAGCAGTTGCAGATGCGTGAGTTGAAGCTGGGTGTCGGTGGGCTGCGCGACGTGGAATTCGCCGTGCAGCTGTTGCAGCTGGTTCATGGGCGTTACGACGAATCACTGCGGGTGCTCTCTACCGTCGAGGCGCTGCGCGCGCTGGTGGCCGGGGGCTATGTGGGACGCGAAGACGGCAGTTCGTTGATCGCCGATTACGAATTTATGCGGCTGCTCGAGCATCGGTTGCAACTGCAGAAACTACGTCGGACTCATACGTTGCCGGAAGAACAGGACACGCAAGCGCGCAATTGGCTCGCTCGGGCAGCTGGTTTGCTGGCCTCAGAAAGCGCGACCTCGCCGACGCCGCCAGCGGATGCGTTAGATAAGCGAGTGCGAGCAACGGCTAAGCAGATTCGATCGCTGCATAACAAGTTGTTCTATCGTCCGCTGTTGAACTCCGTGGTCGAGCAAGATATCGGCACGATGCAGCTATCTTCGGAAGCCGCAAAACGCCAGCTAGCAGCATTGGGCTACAAGTTCCCGGATCGGGCGTTCGAGCATTTGGTGGTTTTGGCCTCTGGGACGTCGCGTAAAGCGCGGATCCAGGCAATGTTGTTGCCTACGTTGATGGAGTGGCTGTCTGCCACCCAAGATCCAGATGCGGGGTTGCTGAATTACCGCAAGCTCTCCGAGGTGCTTTACGGCCAACAGTGGTTCTTGCGTACCCTGCGCGATGAGGGCATTGTGGGGCAGCGGTTGATGAAGATCTTAGGCAATTCGCCATATGCGGCGGATCTTTTGATGGCTTCGCCCGATACGATTCGCCTGCTTGGTGATGGTGCAGCAGGACCGAAGTTGCTTGATACCGATCCGGAGAAGGTCGGCAAATCGCTGGTAGTGGCAGCCTCGCGCCATGACGATCCGCAGCGAGCCAGTGAAATTGCCCGTGGCTTGCGCCGCTCGGAGCTCGCCCGTATTGCCTCGGCGGATTTGCTGGGCATGATGGAAGTGCCAGAGGTCTGTGCCTCGCTGTCGAAGGTATGGAACAACGTACTAGAAGCAGCCCTTAGCGCTGAGATCCGCGGGTGGTGTCTACAACACCCAGAAGAAGACCAACCTGCCAGCATCGCCGTGATCGGTATGGGCCGCCTGGGTGGTGCGGAACTGGGCTACGGCTCAGACGCCGACGTGATGTTCGTCTGTGAGCCACTAATAGACGACGAAACCGCAGCCGTGCGGTGGGCGGGACGTATCTGCGATGCGATGCGTCGTCGGCTAGCAAAACCTAGCGGGGATCCGCCGCTCAGCGTCGATGTGGATCTGCGCCCGGAAGGACGCTCTGGCGCGGTGGTGCGCACCTTGCAGTCCTACATCAACTACTACCAACGGTGGGGCGAAACCTGGGAAATGCAGGCACTGCTTCGTGCGACGTTTATCGCTGGCGACGAAGAACTCGGCGAAAAATTCCTCACCGCTATCGACCCGCTGCGGTATCCAGAAAACGGTGCCGATGCGCAAACCGTCATGAAAGTGCGGCGTATGAAAGCGCGCGTGGACAACGAACGCTTGCCACGCGGCGCCAATCGACGTACCCACACCAAACTGGGCTCCGGTGCGCTGACAGATATCGAATGGACCGTGCAACTACTGATTCTGCTTCACGCCCACGAATCTCCGCAGCTACACAACACCTCTACGTTGGAATGCCTGGATGTGCTGGAGGAAACGCAAATCCTCGAGCCCGTGGACGTCGAACGTCTGCGTACTGCGTGGCTTACCGCGACCAAGGCGCGCAATGCCATCGTGCTCACCCGCGGAAAACGCGCCGACGAACTACCACAACCCGGGCCATACCTGGCACAAGTAGCAGCTGCAGCCGGATGGGATCCCCAAGACTCCGGCGGATTCATGGAAGACTACCTACGCGCCACCAGACGGGCGCGCCGGGTGGTGGAACGGGTGTTCTGGGGCGAGGAAAGTCCCACTAGAGAATGACTGTTCACGGCGGTAATCGCGCGGTATGGTAGAAAAAATGACCAGCGAAGCGACGAGTGCTACAGAAGCTGCAGATATGCAACTGCGCGCTGGCTATTTGAAATATTTGGCCAAAATGCATCCGTTGCATATGGCGGATCTGGTGCGCCGTCTGGATGCCGGTGAGATCACAGCACCGGGCATTGACGATTACATCGCGAGCCCATTGGCATCTTTCAATTCAATCGACGCCGGTCACGCGCTGCTGATGATGGCTGAAGACGGAGCGGAATCTGTCGCGACCGTGCGCGACGACGCAGCAGGCACTATCCGGGTCACCTCTGAAGTCGCCCAAATTTTGCGTCGATTGACCACGGATATGGCCGCCTACCATGCTTATGCGCAGGCCACTCAAGAACAACAAGTGCTGGTACAGCTGTTAGTGACCTTCGGTGGGGCAGCAACTTTAGAGCAACTACGCCTGATTACGAGGTTTGCCTCTGACGCAGATCTAGCGCCACACGACCGGACAGCATTGCTAGACAGCACACCTGTTCCTGCTACCGGGGAAGACTTGGAAGCCATCCTGTTAGAAGCAGCCGCCAACGGGCTAGTGTGGTGCGACAATTCTGGTGCGCCTGGTACCGAACCGAAATGGACTGTGGTCCCTTATGTACGCGACATGACTCGGGCTTTGGCCTGGACGAGCATGAGTGTCCCGGAGCTAGTGGATGTCGCCGATCGTCAATTCCTGGTAGTTGCGATGGCGAAAAATGGTCTGCTGGATGAGGCATTTGTTGATCCACACTTGCACTGGTTGCTAGATCAGGCCTACCTGGTGGAAGTGTTAGAGGAGTTCTACTCCTCGCCGAATCGGATTCGCAGTGTATTCGGGCAAGCTCCCGTAGCGGTGATGCGACTATTTCACCACGCCTTGAAAGAAGGCTTCGGACTGTGGGATGTGCTGGATACGAACGACCGCGTAGAGAGCCAACCCGCCATGTTTAATTGGTGCGCAGAGCATCTCCTGCTGTTTCCGCGGCGCAGCCAAACTTCTGCCAATGTGCTCGTGCGCACTGAAAATGAAGAAGGCTACTTCTTGCCTTACGACGGTTTTGGCACCGCCGTACCAGGCCCAGTTGCGGCTACTGCAGCCACGTGGATTCGGCTGCCTCGGCAGCATCAGCGGGAAATCTATCCCTCGGTGGTGGCGCCACATAAGCTGCAGCGCATAGCCGAAGCTGCGGTGAATTTTGCCTCTGAGTACATGATGCGCGGAGTAAAACCGGGCACACCGGTGCTGCTGGATTTCGAAGACGAGCGCACCGTCGACTTCGCTGCAGCGATCGGTGCCGATACAGATGATGCGACTTATATTGTGTCGCTGTTGATCTACGCGGGTCTGTTGGATGCGGAGACCGGGGAGCTCACCTCGGATGCGCAGCTGTACTGGTTTACTGCCAATCCTGGCACCCGTTGGGCGTGGTTAGTGGCAGGTATGTTGCGTGGCCCCGATGACTATGTGATGGAAAAACATTGGGGTATCGACGCCCCCGTGTTGCGTTATTTGATTCGTGTGATTTCCGCGCGGGTGTACAGCAGTCTGGTTGGGCTCGGCACGGAATGCGCGCGCGTGGCTGCCGAACAGCAAAAGCAAGAGGGCAATGATCCCGACAGCGCGATGTACCACCAGTGTTGCGTCGATCATTTTTTGGATTGGTATACCAAGCCCGTGCGGGATCTGCAGTACCTGGAGAAATTCAACTCGCTGGATTTCTACTTGAAGATGGCAGAAGTGCTGGGCGTGTTCTACTTCGGACATGGAGGCCCGTTGACGGCGAAGCTGAAATTAGCTCTCGACGACATCTGGGGTGAAGATTTCCCAGCTGAGCGCCCGATTGACGTACCAGTGGATTCGCTAATCAGCCGGATTTCGTTAGCGGTGCATGAGCTTTTCGATAGCAAACCGCAAATAGGGGTGACTCGCGCTATCGACCCTCTCGCTGACCGCTATAGCGAAAATATCGGCCGTTTGATGATCACAACCCAAGGAGCGGTTCCCGATAGTTTGGCGGAGGATCTGAACTACTTAGGCGAGCGCGTCGAATGCCGGGATCGTTCCAGTTGGGTGATCATCCACCGGAAGCTACAGGAAGCACTGCTGGAATATGACAATGACGTTGATCTTCTCTTAGAAGACTTCGATTTCGGCAAAGACAACGAGCTACTCAAACCTGCGCTGCGCGTGGAGCTCCAACGGGCTTACGACGCAACCACACTGGAACAGCAGCTCCAGCTATCCCATAAACCCGGCCCCGATGAGCCGGAGCAACTCACGCTGTTTTAGGCGTTTCGGCTGGGCTAGTGCTGGGCTAGTGCCGGTGCTTAACTGCGCTTCTTGGTAAACCGCGTAGCTTTCAGCGCTTTCGGAGTGTCGTTCTTGGCGGACTTTCCATTGCCGGCTTTTGTGGCCTTACCGTTGCTGGCTTTGCGGCCCAGCTTGGTTAGTCGGCGCAATGGCTTCAAGCGCTCTGGGGATTCGCTTAAGTAATCACGAATCGAAGCGCGATCCACCCACTTCGGTGCCGAGCAAGCACCATGATCCAATAGATCAGCCGGATCATGGACATAGACCCGCGTGTGGCGAGCAGCAGAATCGAGGAGTTCCTCCATCAACTGGGCTGCCAGTGGGCTGAAGCAGCGTACCTCGACAAGAGACAAGAATAGGTGCGTGCCCGAGGCAGCTCCCTTGGCCACTTCGTGGTCGATCACCTGGTACGATGGGAAATCAATATCGCCATAGAGCCGTAGCAAGGTGGTGTCCTTGATGCCGTCGTCGTCGAAGTCCACCACAGCTTGCTGGCGCAGCGCACCGTGTGGGCGCGCAGTGGCACGCATCATATGCAGGTCGCATTCTTGCGACAGGCGCTTGAAGAAACGAGTAGAGCGCACCGAGTTGCCGTATTCGTCTAGTCGCGGCGAAAACGACGCAATACTCAGCTGACCAGGAATCACACCGATGATGCCACCAGAGACACCCGACTTCGCTGGGATACCCACCCAGTTCATCCAGTTGCCAGCAGCGTCGTACATACCCGAGGTAGACATCACAGAGAGCACCCACTGCACAGTCTCTTCACTAAAAACGCGTTCGCGGGTAACAGGCTGAACACCACCGGAAGCTAAAGTTGCGCCAATAGCAGCTAGATCACAGATGGTTAATTCGATAGAGCACTGCTCGAAGTAGCCTTCCACCACGTCGAGAGGCTCACCTGAGATATTGTCCATGGCGCGCAACAAGTTAGCGATAGCGCGGTTTCGGTAGCCGGTTTTTGCCTCTCCGCGAGCAACATCCCGGTTCAGGCGTAAGTCGCGGCCAGCCATCTGGGACATCGTATCCAGAATCAGATTCACTGCATCGCCCCCGGCATACTGCTGCAACAAGCCGTGGATCGTAATCGCACCAGCATTGATCATTGGATTGACCGGACGGCCATTCTTATCCAAGGAAATGCTGTTAAACGCATCGCCACTGGGCTCGACACCGACGTACTCCAACACCTTATCGATGCCCAGCTTTTCAATGGCCAGACCATACACCAGCGGCTTGGACATCGATTGAATCGTAAACCGGTGATCTGTATCGCCAAATGCGTAGAGATCGCCATCGGGAGTCATCACCGCAGTTGCCAATAAATCCGGATTTACCTCCTGCAATGCAGGGATGTAATCCGCGTTCGAGCCCTCGTTGATATTGCGAACGGACTCGGTAACTTCTTGTAATTTATCGCGAAATGGCGATGCGATCTGGACTTCCGACATGGATGCCAGACTAGCGCACCGCACGCCTCGCTACGACAAGCCCTACAACTCCCACACCCCACACTAGGAAAGCAGCCAGGTACGCGAACTGAAAATCAGCCCAACCGTAATCGCGAGCGGGGTTCGACCAGTCCAGACCAAAACCAATCAGCTGTGCCGCCAGCATCGTGGCCACGAAACCACCCATGTTCGCCAAACCCGTGGCAGTTGCCAGGGCATGGCGTTCGACGTGCACACGCACATCATCGAAGCCCACATTCGCTGCTTGGCTCGCCGCACCCAGAATTACATTTACTACTGCGATCACCGCGAACGACGGGCTGGCGCCTGCGTTATCACCAGCCAGATAAAGCAGCCACACCAGTGCCAGCGTAGTGAGCGTCGAGCACACCAAAGCAAGAGCTACACGTGAACGATCAAAGCGTGCCGAAGCCAGACCTACCAGAGGTCCGCCAATGATGATCGACACCGTATTGACGATCAGCACCGTACTGGCCTGCGCTGGCGTAAGCCCCATGCCCAATGTCATCAGCGGCATGCCCCACAGCAAGGTAAACGTGGCTTGATAGCCCAGCCCCGACCAGTGAGTAAAAAATGCCTGCCAGCACACCGGTTGCTTAACGACGTATGCCAAACGCTCTTTCAGCCGCACCCAGCTCGGCGTCGGCGGGGTAGAGGTGTGCGCCGTGGCAGGAGCTACGGCGACAGTTTTATCCTTAGCTTCCGGACTATCAACAACTGCCACGCCGGCCGCCAGAGCAACCAGCAATCCCGCGGTGCCCAAGCCGAGGAAAGCTGGCAACCAGCCATAGTGATGCAGTGCAGCCAAAAACGGCACTGCAGAAAGGAACTGGCCAATTTGTCCCAGGGAGGAGGTGAGCTGGGTAAATACCGGTGTGACCCGGATAGGGAACCAAGCGGGCAATAAACGCATCACCGATAGGAATGCGGTGGCGTCGCCAGCACCAATTAAAACGCGTCCCAGAATTGCTAGCGGGTAGGAGGTAGTTAACGCCAGCACGGTTTGCCCCACAGCAATGATCACAGCACCCACCACGAGCACCTTGCGCGGACCATAGCGATCGATCAGCAGGCCAACGGGAATCTGCGCTGCAGCATAGACACCTACCTGAACGCCGACGAAGACCGCCAACCGCGAAGCGTCCACACTGAAACGCTCCATGGCATCCACACCGGCCACGCCCATCGAGGTACGAGCCGTAATCGCGCCGATATAAACCGCTACGGCAACTGCCCAAACCAGTAATGCCCGGCCATGGATGCGATCTATAGGCGCGCTGCTATCGCCGGCTGCCGCGCTAGACAATGCGTTCTTTGATGAACTGCTTGACTACTGTGGCGTCGTTCGGCAGATCCGCTACCCGACGTGGAGCGTCCATGATGCCCGCAAAACGCTCTGGCAATTCGGGCTCGAAACCGATGGCTTCCACGATGGTATCCGCAAACTTCACTGGCAGCGCGGTTTCCAGGCACACAATCGGAGTAGCCACAGTGTCTCGTACTTGCTGGGCGACGAATACCCCATCAGCTGTATGCGGATCAATCAGCACGTCGTGGTCACGGTACACCTGCGCGATGGTAGCGACACGATCGGCGTGAGTTGATTTACCGGAAAGGAAACCGTACTGGCTGCGAGCTTTTTCTAGGCTCTGATCGGCAGTCAAGGTAAAGCCACCTTCCGGTACCTTGGTGCCGAATAATTCAGCTACCCGATCTGCATCGCGGTCTAATAGATCGAAGATAAAGCGCTCGAAGTTCGAGGCACGCGAGATGTCCATCGATGGGCTAGAAGTAGCTAGCGTTTCTGCAGCCGAGCGCACTCGGTACGAGCCCGTGCGGAAGAATTCATCGAGCACATCGTTTTCGTTGGTGGCCACGATCAAGCGATCGATAGGCAAGCCCATCTGCTTGGCGATGTGGCCGGCACAAATATCTCCGAAGTTGCCGGTAGGCACACAGAAACTGACCTTCTGCTGGTTGTCGTCGGTGATCCGCAACCAGCACGAGATGTAGTACACAACCTGAGCCATCAGACGCGCCCAGTTAATCGAGTTCACTGCACCAATGCGGTATTGGGTCTTGTACTCCAGATCCGAAGACACCGCCTTAACCACATCCTGGCAGTCGTCGAAAACCCCATCCAAGGCAATGTTATGGATATTCGGATCTTCCAAACCGAACATCTGTGCTTGCTGGAACGGCGTCATCCGCCCCTTCGGGGTAAGCATAAAAACGTTAATGCCTTTGCGCCCGCGCATCGCATATTCCGCCGAGGATCCCGTATCGCCAGAGGTAGCCCCTAAGATATTCAGCGTGGCGTCGCGGCGATCTAGTTCATATTCGAACAATTCGCCCAACAGCTGCATCGCCATATCTTTAAACGCAGCCGTAGGTCCCATGGATAGCCGGCCCAGGTACATGCCTTCGGTGAGCTCCACGGTAGGCACAATGTCCGGATCCGAAAACTTTGGCGTGCTATAAGCTCGCTGACACATCGCAGCGATGTCTTCTTCCGGAATGTCATCGACAAACAGGGCTACCACCTGTGCCGCAAGTGCCGCGTACCCTTCGTCGTCAAGCAACTGACGCCAGTTTTTTAACGTGGCATCGTCCAACTGCGGGTACTCCGATGGCAAGTAAAGGCCACCATCATTAGCTAGTCCCCCCAGCAGAATTTCAGAAAAAGTAGCTTCACGGCGCTGCGGATCACGGGTGGAGATGTATTTCACAACAGCTCACCCTACCAGCAGCGCCGGTGAAATTTGCAGCTTCTTATTTCGCAGCAACTGCGGCGTCGGGGACATCCTCATCGTTTTTGGCGAAGCGGTTGACCACCATAGCGATCGCGCCGTCGCCCGTGACGTTACAAGCCGTACCAAACGAGTCAATCGCAATGTACGCCGCAATCATCAGCGCCACCTGCTCGTCGTTGAAGCCCAGCATCGAGGTCAGCAGACCCACCGCCGCCATGATCGCGCCACCCGGCACACCAGGAGCAGCGATCATCGTGATACCCAACATCAACACGAAGCCGATCGCGGTAGGCGCGGAAACTGGCTCGCCAGTCATGTACAAAACCGCGAACGCGAAAAGCACGATCTTCATCATCGAGCCAGCCAGGTGGATCGTGGCGCACAACGGTACGGTGAAGCCCGCGACGTTCGCAGATACCCCATTGCGGGTAGCGCACTTGTAGGTCACCGGGATAGTAGCTGCCGACGACGACGTACCTAACGCTGTGGCATACGCCGGCATCATATTCTTCAAAGCAGTGGCAGGATTCTTACCAGCGATTGCACCAGCTGCCAGGAATTGGAGGCTCAGCAATACGATCGTGCCGATAATGGCCAATACCAGCACCTTGAAGAACATCGATAACGTGGTGGTGAGGTTGCCGTTTTGGCCCATGGTAAGGAAGATGCCGAAGATGTAGAACGGCAGGATCGGGATGATGAACGATTCAATGATCTTCATGATCACGCTGCGTAGCTGATCCGCACCGCGTTGGAGCGAATCAGATTTCACTGCAGTCATCGCCAGGCCAATGCAGAAGGCCAGCAGCAGGGCAGTCATCACTTCAAAAGGTGGTGCCATTTCTACGGTGAAGTAGGGCTCGATAGCGCCTTCATCAACGTCTACTGCAGTACCTGCTGCCTCGCCTCCCAGCAGCCAGCCGTAGAGCCCCACAGTAAGGCCGTAGGCCATCAGGCCAGAGATCACCGTCGAGCCATAGGCGATGCCAGTGGTAAGGCCAAGGAGCTTGCCCGCACCTTGCCCCATCGAGGCGATAGCGGGGGTAATTAAGGCAAAAATCAGGACGGGGACGAAGAAGCCCAGGAAGTTGCCGAACAATCCGTTGAAAGTGGCAAATACGCGTGTGAGTGCTTCTGGGAAGAAGAAGCTGCAGGCAATGCCCAGGATGATCGCCACGATGATGCGAAATAACAAGCTGTTCGCAACTTTAGAGATGCTCATATGTATTTACTATGCCTTACCTAGCGCGAAGCACCAATTAACGTTCAAGTAGCTAAAATATAACTGTTGAACAGAATAAATAGAAAAATCCACCCCAGCTAAAAAGTTTTAACTGGGGTGGAGAAGTAGTGTGCTTAGCTACTACATCAAGTCACGCATCCGTGGGTGCATGATGTTTTCCACTGCAGCACGGGCATCCTTTGCCGTCAGTGCATCGGTTGCATATGCAGCCATCTGCTGGCAGGTAGAACGATCATGCAACTGCAAAGCTGCACGTACACGAGCTACCTTGCGTGGAGCCATCGACAGCGACGATACGCCCAAGCCCACCAAAACCAGAGCGAGCAATGGATCGCCACCGGCTTCACCACAAACAGAAATTGGCTTACCGGTCTTATCGCCACCAGCACAGGTGGACTGAATGAGGTTCAACACAGCTGGCTGCCATGGATCCAGCAGCTCTGCTAGTTCACCCTGCATACGGTCTGCTGCCATGGTGTACTGCGAAAGATCATTCGTGCCGATAGAGGCGAAGTCGACGATCGACAGCAGTTGCTTCGAGCGAATAGCAGCAGCTGGAATTTCCACCATGATGCCCACCTGCGGCAGGCCACGCTCGCGAGCGCGCTTGGAGAACCACATGGCTTCTTCCACGGTAGCCACCATTGGAGCCATCACACGCAGATCAGCTTCCTTGCCGGTCTGCTCCCAAGCCGCTGCCAGAGCATCCAACTGGGTGTCCATCAGCTCTTCGCGAGCCTGAGTAAGACGCAAACCACGGCGACCCAAAGCTGGGTTTTCTTCTTCACCCAAATCGGCGAAGCTCAGTGGTTTGTCTGCGCCAGCATCGAGGGTACGAACCACAACGCGACGCTTGCCAAAAGCCTTGAACACGCGAGCGTAGGTCTCGGTTTGTTCTTCCAACGTTGGCGCATCATCGCGATCCAAGAACAAGAACTCAGAGCGGAATAGGCCAGAGCCCTCAACATCCTCGTTCGCAGCGGCTTCTGCATCGTCTGCAGTACCAATGTTGGCCAGCAACTTAATTGGGTAACCATCAGCAGTCTTGCCAGCGCCCTTGGACTGAGCTAGAGCTTCAGCTAGACGCTCGGCACGTGCCGCCAAGTCGTCTACCTCTTCGGCAGTAGGGGAGACGATAACCTCACCCGAACCGCCGTCGATAGCCAAAATCTCGCCAGCTGCGATCTCGCCGATGCCACGAACCTTCACGGCCGCAGGAATGCCCAATTGCGCTGCCAGAATTGCCGTGTGGCTGGTAGGGCCGCCGAATTCGGTGACAATACCCACCACATGGTTTAGATCCAACGTAGCGGTTTCTGCTGGTGCCAAATCGGCAGCAACAACGATCGTTGGCTCGGTGAGCTCTGGAATACCTGGCTTTGGCAGGCCACGAAGCTCGCAGATGGTGCGGTCGCGCACGTCGTACAAGTCGGTGACACGCTCTGCCATGTAGCCGCCCAAGCCAGCGAGCAGCTTGGCGTACTCTTCTACAGCATCGTGCACTGCACGGGTAACGCCACTGCCAGCCTTCAACTTCTTGTTGACAGCCTTAACCAGTGCGCGGTCGGTAGCCAATTGTGCAGTTGCTTCCAGAATCGGCTTGGCCTTTTCCGAAGCGTTCGCAGCCTGATCTTTTAGCCCCTGAGCCACCGACTGCATTGCAGCCTTGACGCGCTCGCCATCAGCGGTAGGATCCGTCGATGGAGGTTCGTTGGCATCTACACCAGGAGCGGGCAGCACCTTCACCAATGGCGCATGTGCTGTTCCGGCGGAAACACCAATGCCATAAATGACTTGATGCTCAGCAGGAGTAGAAGTGGATTCACTCATGACTATCGACTCACTCGTTTTCCAAGTCGCGAGCCAACAGTTCAGCAAGCGCGTCCAAAGCCTCTGCAGCTTCGTCCTCATCGCTGGAAAGGGTGACTTCGTCGCCATGCTTTGCGCCCAAAGTCATAACTTCCAAAATCGATGCTGCGTCTGCTTCTTCGCCATCGAAGGAAATCGTGATGTCGTAATCGTATTCGCCAGCTGCCTGAGTGAAGATTGCAGCGGGACGAGCGTGCAGACCAACAGAAGAACCAATAGTTGCAGTACGGGAAATCATTTGAGATTCCTTCCTTTCATATAAGTTGTCTTCACTGATTGCGGAAGTAATCCGCGAGATATGAAGAGTGAGATACGCGATCTCGTCAGCGGTCAACGAAGCGTCGAGCCGCAACTCTACGATCGATGATAATTTCAAAGCGCAGTCGTATGCCTTCGGATCTGATGCCATAATCGCATCAGCAATCGAAGAATGGCCTTCTACCAGCTGTTTATGCTGACGAATTCGTACGAATAAATATCGAAGATGAGTGATAAAACGTCCGATATTGGCGGTATCTGGTCGTAAAACCACACCGTAGGTGTTTTCCACAACGTCAATTAACTGCTGCAAAACACCCGTCATTTGGTAGGTGTAAGACAAGTCGCCAGAGGCGAAACCAGCGTTTACCAAATGCAGTGTCAACGCCACAGCTTCGGAATCAGGCAGTGTTACCTCGCCGCGCTCGGAAAGGCGCGAATTGATATGACGCAGAATGGCAACAGCTTGCAAATACTCTGCATCGTATAAATGCCGCACTTCAGCCAGGAGTGGATACTCAAAGCCACGACCAGTTTTCGCCCGGCGGATCGCGAACTTCACGTGATCAGCCAACGCCATAATCAGCGTAGGGCTTTGCATCAAACTGTCGGACAAACCAGCTGCAGTAGCGGCATTAGCCACTAGCTGAATGTATTCAATAGGGATATCAGCCAGTAGCTCGGCCAAATGGTCGGGGTCGCGACCATCGGCAGGTACAAAGACTCGGACGATTTTCGCGGGATCAACAACGTCGCCAGGCTTCGCTTGAAAACCTAAACCACGCCCGGTGACGATGACCTCACCGGTGGTGTCTTTAGCCAACACCACGTTGTTGTTGAATACCCGCAAAATCTCCATGAGTCCTCCGGTAGCCAGGCTACTTTTCTACCTCGATAATTGCATCGGAAGTAGTAACGTCCCGGTCTACCAGTGGGACAACCTTCTTCAGTTTTGCCCCGTTAGTCACGGTCACCATGGTGGTGGTGTCGTAACCAGCTTCGCGAATTGCGGTGAAGTTCACATTCACCAAAGGATCGCCAACCTCTACGCGCTGCTTCTTTTCCACAGCAACGTCGAAACCAGCACCATCCATCTGGACAGTATCGATACCAACGTGGATCAAGATTTCTACGCCGTCGTCCGTCTTGATACCGAAAGCGTGTCCGGTCTTAGCGACGGTCTTCAACGTACCGGCAACAGGAGCCACCACAGTTGCAGCATTAACGTCGCCTGGCTGAATACCAACACCATCGCCGAGAGCGCGAGACTGGAACACAGGGTCGTCCACATCGTCAAGCGAAACAGCGTGGCCGGCGAATACAGCCTTGACTTCGCGGGTATCTACCTCAGCTGGTGCAGCAGCTTCTGCGGTTTCAGCTTCGTTTGCAGGAGCAGCAGCTTCAGCTGGACGATCCTTGACCGCGACAGCAGTTGCGCCAGCGCCAGCGGCACCAGCAGCAGCGCCGGTGTGTGGCTGCTCAAGGGTAGGAGTCTGAGCCGGAGCAGCAGCGTCGAAGGTGCCTTCAGCTTCAGCAGCTTCACGAGCAGCAGCGGCAGCCTTAGCTTCCGCCTTCTCTTCTGGAGTGCGGTAGTCGGTCAAGACAATGGCAACCATCGCAACGGTGAAGGCAACTAGTACCGAGATTGCGTAGGTCAACATTGGGCTAAACACTGGGATGGTGAGCAACGAGGTGAATACGAAGGCCTCGGTGGTAACACCGTCCGATGGGATACCCAAGATAGCGATGGTCAAACCACCAGCGAAGCAGCCGAGCAGCATACGTGGGTAGATGCGCTTGAAGCGTAGGTGAATACCGTAGAGCGAAGGCTCGGAAACGCCACCCAGTAAACCTGCGGCCAAAGCACCCGAAGAGGTCTGACGCATCTGTAGATCGCGGTCGCGGATCGACAGGATCAAAACGCCAGCGGTTGCACCGAAGCAAGCGAAGTTCCAGGCACCCATTGGTCCCTGAATGAAGTCGTAACCCAAGGTCTGGATGTTGATCAGCATCAGAGCGTTTAGTGGCCAGTGCAAACCAAGTGGCACCAAGAATGGGTAGACCATTGGAATGATCAGTGCGAATACGAATGGTGCGTTGGAGTTCATCCAGGACAAGCCGTTACCAATGCCGGTACCCAACCAAACGCCCAATGGGCCAATCAGGAATGCGGACAGAGGAATCATGATGACCATGCACAGGAATGGCACGAACACCATCTGGACGGTGCCAGGAATGATCTTCTTCCAGAAGCGGTAAACCAACGCCAGTACACCAGCAATCAGCAGTGGCACGAAGACCTGTCCGCCGTAACCATTGAGCTGCAATGGCAGGCCGAAGATCTCAGTGGAGCAAACTTCACTACCGAAGGAAGTTTCAGTACATACGGTGTCAGCGAACTTTTCCGTATCGCTGAGGCTCATGAACTCTGGGGTCATCAGAGCTGCCATGATGGTGAAGCCCAGCCATGGATCCACGCTGAGCTTCTTAGCAGCGTTGTAAGCCACCATCAATGGTAGGAAGTAGAACACCGAACGCCACATGGCATCGACGAAAACCCAAGAAATTGGTTTGTCGTCTGCGCGGAAGTCGACGATATTCAGTGCGTCGAGAACAGCAGTGAACGCAATGATCAGCGATGCGCCCAGCAGCACACCCAGAATTGGGCGGAACGAGTCCGACAGGAACTCGAAGAAGTTATCGAGCCAAGCATTCTTGCCCCGAGCCTTGGAACGGGCTTCTGCCTTAATGTCTGCGTCAGACTTTGCAGCGCCTGCACCCGCTCCGTCGCCAGCTTCGCGGCTCTTCATAGCAGGTAGCGCGTTGATTTCGTTGAACATATCGGCAACGGCACCACCAATAATCACCTGGTAGCGGTTACCGCTTTGTGGGACAGCGCCCAAGACGCCGTCAATAGCTTGAACTTTATTTTGATCTACATTCGATGCGTCATGCAATTCAAAACGTAGCCGCGTAGCACAGTGCGTTAGCGACTTTACGTTGCCCGCGCCGCCGAGTTCCGCGAGGATTTTCTCGGCTGACGACGTCAAATCCGACATGCTCGTCATCTCCTTCGCTCATTTCGATCTGGCTTTCCTGAGAAGAAAAGATCCAGAAACACAAAAAAGACCTGAGACTTAATACGTATTCAGCTGTAGATAGGCTGAATTATTAAAGTCTCAGGTCTTGCCTCAAATTAAGAGTAACAACCCTGGGTTGAACTTCTTGTGCTCGATTCTAGCGCGAGGATGAGGGCAATGACAAGAGTTTCCTAAGAGGATTTCTGAAAAATTCAGGAAACCCTAGCTCTTAGTTCTTACGCAAACGTAGCGGTGTAGTTTCCGGCCTCGTCAAGAGCCCAAATGATGGTGCCGTTGGTGAAGTTCTGCTCCCAGCCGTTGTCGATCACGCGCTCTGGCTCGGTTGGCAGACCGATTTCGTTGTGCAGGCCGCCACCTTCAACCCAAGTGTCGCGAATCTTGCCAATTAGTGGCTGTACACCGGTCTCTGGGGAAGACACGAAAGTAACGTTTTCGTACTCAGCAACGTAGTTGTCGCCATCACGGTGAGCAGAAACGAACTCGCCCGAGCCGGCGTCGTAAGCTTCGTGGTTTGCTGCAGCGTCGGTGATTTCGGCAGGCAGATCAGCTTCGGCAACTTCTTCGCCAGCGTGGTCATCGCCACCGATGGCATCAGTTGCGTCGGCAGCTGCGTCAGAAGCAGAATCCGTTGCTTCGGTAGCAGCAGAGGTTACTGCGGAGGTGGCGTCGTTAGCTGCGTCCTGAGCGTCGTCGGTAGAGCAAGCAGCCAAGCCGAAAAGCAAAGCAGAACCAGCAGCAACAGCAGAGGTGCGGTAGATAAGAGACTTACGCATAAAAGCAAAACTCCTCTAAATAATCGGGCTAATTAAGAGCCGGCGGATATCACCGGCCAGATTTCATGGGTACCTACCATGGTAGGGATCAAAAACGATTGTGCAACCAGGAATTTAGCAATCGAAGTAAAGCTCAAATTCCAATGGAGTGGGGCGCAGGCGAGCTGGCTCGATCTCGTTTTCGAACTTGTAGTCGATGTAGGTCTGGATCAGATCCTCGGTAAATACATCGCCTTCAAGCAAAAACTCGTGATCTTCGCGCAGTGCATTGAGTGCCGCTTCGAGCGAAGTTGGAGCCTGAGGAATATCAGCAGCCTCCTCTGGTGGCAGCTCGTAGAGGTCCTTGTCCACCGGTGCGTGAGGCTCGATACGGTTCTTAATACCGTCTAGGCCTGCCATCATCATCGCTGCAAAGCCCAAGTATGGGTTGCCGCTTGGATCCGGCGCACGGAATTCGATGCGCTTCGCCTTAGGGTTCGAACCGGTAATTGGGATGCGTACAGCTGCAGAACGATTGCGCTGTGAGTACACCAAGTTAATTGGAGCTTCGAATCCCTTTACCAGGCGGTGGTAGGAGTTCAAGGTGGGGTTCGTGAATGCCAGTACCGCGCCTGCGTGGTGCAAGATGCCACCAATGAAGTAGCGGGCGGTGTCCGACAGTCCGCCATAGCCGGACTCGTCGTAGAACAATGGCTCGCCATCTTTCCACAGGGACATATGGGCGTGCATGCCCGAACCATTATCGCCTGCTAGTGGCTTTGGCATGAAGGTCACGGTCTTGCCGTTGCGCCAAGCGACGTTGCGGATGATGTACTTGAAAGTCTGCAAGTCGTCGGCCGCATGCAGCATAGAGTTGAACTTGTAGTTGATTTCCTGCTGGCCACCGCCAACCTCGTGGTGCTGGCGCTCCAATTCGAAACCAGCCTTTGCTAGCTCCAAGGACATCTCGTCGCGCAGATCCTGGTAGCGGTCGTAAGGAGCCACAGGGAAGTAGCCACCCTTTTCCCGAACCTTGTAGCCACGGTTAGGCGTGCCATCAGGGTTCGTAGCTTCACCACGGTTCCACCAGCCGGCTTCACCATCTACCTCGTAGAAACCAGAGTGCATATCGGTGCGGAAGCGAACTTGGTCGAACACATAGAATTCAGCTTCTGCACCGAAGAAACAGGTATCTGCAATACCGGTAGAGGCAAGGTACTCTTCTGCCTTCTTAGCCACATTGCGTGGATCACGCGAGAAAGGCTCCAACGTAAATGGATCGTGGACGAAGAACTTCACGTTCAACGTCTTGGCCTTGCGGAATGGATCAATCTTGGCGCTGCCTAGGTCCGGCAACAGTGCCATATCCGATTCATCAATGGTGGTGAATCCACGGATGGAAGAACCGTCGAAAGCGAGACCTTCCTGCATTGCATCCTCATCAAACGCGGATGCGGGAATCGTAAAGTGCTGTTCCGTACCTGGAACATCCGTAAAACGGACATCGACAAATTCGACGCCCTCTTCTTTCATATATGCAGCGACTTCTTCAGGGGTGCTAAAAGACATGCGAAGCTCTCCAATCAGGGCGGTCATTGTCAGTCACGCGATACCAGTCTAACGAACCTGCACGAGATAGTTATATTCATTTCACCGTCGACAGCGAAGTACACTGAATAACCATGGCTGAAAAAGGAAGCTGGCTAGACGGTCCACAAATCCCTGGTGCGAAAGATAATCCGCGGGAGGAATCCGATTACCCAGGGCAAAATCTTGGCTTGACGCCAGAAGGACCTGGCTCGCAAACCACTCTGATGCGCCGCGTTGGTGGTATTTTGATCGACTGGTTTATCTCGATGATGCTTACCGCTATTCCGTTTGTTTTCATCGGTGCCTCTCAAGAACAGCTGGAAGCGTTTAACGATCCGTTTATCGCCTGGCAGTCCTTCGTAGCTACCTGGACACCACTGTTCTTCCTTTTGGTAGGCACGATTTCCGTATGGCTGTTCGCCCGCACACCAGGACAGTGGATTCTAGGTATGGGCGTGGCGCGTGTGGATCAGCCAGGCCAGCGCGTGGGATTCTGGCGCGCGTTAGCTCGTACCGTAATGACCTTGTTGTTGCTGCCACCGGCGATTGTGGACTCCGATATGCGCGGCATGCACGACCGCGCCACCGGTACCGCTGTGATCCGCGGTTAATCAGGATCCCGCACAGCATAAAAAACTGGCCTTCCGCCCTTAGGGGATAGGGCAGAAAACCAGTTGCTGGTCAGAACGGCCAAGAAGAGCTGGCCTAGACCAGCGCGACTATCAGCACTTGAGCCAAAATAATCTTCACAATCATCGCCATTGGATAGACCGTGGTGTAGCCCATCGCCGGCAGCTCGTTCTTGGTTTGTTCGTTCACGAAGGTCAAGATAGCCGGGTGAGTATGCAGGCCAGCCAGCAAGCCAGCAGTTTGGCCGAATGGAATCTTCATCACCTTGTAGCCAAGGATCAGCGTCAATAGCGCGCCTGAGATTGCAATAATTGCGGCAAGCCCCAGAATGCCTAGCGACGAAGGATCAGACAGCGCCTTCTGGAACCCGGCACCTGCGGTAGTGCCGATGCCTGCCAAGAACAACGCCATGCCAACCGTACGAAACGCCAAGTTCGCCGAGTATGGAATTGGCCAGACGAACGGGCCAGTACGGCCGAAGTAACCCAAAACCAGAGCCACCACCAGCGGGCCACCAGCAGAACCAAGTTGCAGAGTAGCGTCGCCAGGCAAAGGAATCTTAATTAAACCGATCAACACACCAATGCTTAAGCCCAAGATCATCGGCAGCAGATTCACATCAGACAGGCGCTTGTAGGAATCGCCGAAGAACTTCGTAGCGTGGCCTATACGCTCGGGGAGCGCCACAACACGCACGCGATCGCCCAGTTCCAGCTTCATCTCTGGGGTAACCACCATATCCAGGTCGCCGCGGCGCACACGGGTGATAATCATGCCATCCATGCGGCGGTGCAGCTGGGCGAGGGGCACGCCACAAACATCCGGCGCAGAGACGAAAATACGGCGGTATTCCAGACGCGAATCGTGCGTAGGATCGCCTTCGACGATATCGCCAATACGGGCTGCAGCTTGTTCCAGCGCCTCTTCGGTGCCTACCACGGACAGGATGTCGCCAGGATCTACCGTATCGCCCTTATGCGGCACGAATAGGCGGCCGTTGTGGTTGATACGAGAGATCGTGATTTCCAGGCCGTAGATCCGAGGCATGTCGGTGACAGAGGGGAGATTGGACTGCGTCACCATGATGTCGCGGGTGTGCAGAGGCAAGGCAGCCACACCAGCATCGATAGCTTCCTGCTGATGATCGATGCGGAAAACCTTGCTCAAGATGGCAATTGCTGCGATCACGCCGAACACGCCAATTGGATAGGCCAGCGAGTAGCCGATCACAGGCAGCTGAGCCTTCTCAGCGGCTTCCTCGGCGGACAGCACCGTGGGCAAGGCATCCACAATGGCAGCCAAAGCAGGAGTGTTGGTAACTGCACCAGCGAAAGTACCGGCGCCTTCCACCTCATCGATGCCAAGCAGTTTGATCAGTAGGAAGGTTTCCAGGGTGACAAACAGCAAGATCCCGAGGCCAAACAAATTATGTTTGATCCCTCGAGATCTTAAGGAACGGAAAAACTCCGGTCCTGCTTCCAAACCAATCGTGTAAACGAAGAGAGACAACCCCAGGATGTAAATCAGGGGAGGAATTTGAATTTCAGGTTCAACGGTGGCGAAGCCAAGACCTACGAACAAGACCGCGGCCACGCCTAGCTTGAACCCACCGATGTTGATCTGGCCGATAGCCAGACCAATGCCCATGATGACTAACAGGGCGAGGAGTTCATTTTCAACCAGGAGATGCACATCTCCATGGTGTCACATTAGCGCTGGTTTGCGCCCTAAAATGTGATCGAGATGATGGAACTTTGAGGGCAGCTTTTTAGTTCCGCGTAAGTTGCTCGGAGTTCCGCCCAGTACTTACCGGTTCCGGCCACGATCTGCTGCACGGCGCGCGCGACGGTTCATGCTTGGCTGGCGTGCACCCTTAGGAATTGGCCCCTTCGGCATCGCAGCGCGGGCATCGCGAATACGATCCATCGATTCAATACGTTCGTTCAGCGCGTTTGCCTCATCCTTGGTGAGGTTGCGAGGCAACTTCATCATTTCACGCTGTAGACGCTTAACCGGCACCTGGCCTTCGCCGGATCCTGCGACCATCTCGTAGATAGGCTGTTCGCCCACAATCTTGGATAGCGAGCGCTTTTCGCGGCCAATCATCTTGCGCACGCGATTCTCATCGCCTTCGCCGACCAGCACTACACCAGCATTACCCACCACGCGGTGTACGGCATCCATATTCTGATTCGCCTGCACCACTGGCTTGACGTGCCACACCGTGCCTAAGCCAGAACGCATGTTTTCTAAAGCCCACGCAGCAGCGCCAGTTTGGCCTTCGGCTTCAGAGTAGAAGCTGGATTCCAGGCGCTTGGTGAACACAAACATTGCAGCCATCAGACCGAAGGAAATACCTAAGGTCACTGGAAGCAGCCACGTCCAAACGCCGCCAATTAGTAGGCCAAGCGCCAAGAACAGCAACACAGGAGCCAGGAAAGCGAGCAGCATGAAAGGGATCAGCTTGTTATCCCGCGACTTCTGCAGCTTAAAGGCCTGCCACATTTGCGAACGGGTCTGCTTGCGACGCTGCTTCTTCGCAGCGCGTTGCTGTTTCTTCGCTTCCTTAGCGTCTGACATGGTGCCTACCTAACAGTTAATTACAGTTAATTTTAAAGTGCAATAACGTACCAAGACTAGGCCACGGGCGCACCCGATGCCACTACCGGAGTGTCCTTGGAAGCACCGTAGCGCTTCAGCAAGCTCGAAGCTTCCTGAGCCGTAGTGCCATCTTCCGCTTCCTTCAAGTGGCTTAAGTGCTCCGGCAACGTCTCGCCACGGCTAGCGAGGGCTCGGGCATACAACCGTCCCGCGCGGTACGAAGAGCGCACCAAAGGACCTGCCATCACACCGTGGAAACCAAGCTTCTTAGCTTCCTTAGAAAGCGCGACGAACTCTTCTGGCTTTACCCACCGATCGATAGGGTGGTGTAGTGGCGTTGGGCGCAAGTACTGGGTAATCGTCAAAATATCGCAACCCGCACTGTGCAGATCCCGCATTGCAGCCAAGGTCTCGTCGTACTGCTCACCCATACCCAAAATCAGGTTGGATTTGGTTACTAACCCAGCTTCACGGGCCCGGCTAATCATCTCTAGCGAGCGATCGTAACGAAACGCCGGACGAATCTTCTTGAAGATACGAGGGACCGTCTCAACGTTATGCGCGAATACTTCTGGCTGGGCCTCGAAGACTTGCTCTGCGGCACTAAGATCGCCACGGAAGTCGTCGACAAGCAATTCCACGCCGGTATTCGGGTTCATCTTGTGGATCTGCCGGCAGGTTTCGGCGTAGAGCCAAGAAGCACCGTCGGGTAGATCGTCGCGCGCAACGCCGGTAACCGTTGCGTAGCGCAAACCCATCTCGGCGACGGATTCCGCAACACGGCGTGGCTCGTCGCGATCCAGTGCATCCGGCTTTGCCGAGGTGATCTGGCAAAAATCGCACCGGCGCGTGCACTTATCGCCACCGATCAGGAAGGTAGCTTCGCGGTCTTCCCAGCACTCGTGGATATTGGGACATCCTGCCTCTTGGCACACCGTATGCAGAGAGGCGCCGGAGACCCGCTTTTTCATGTCGCGAAACTCGGGGCCGGTTTTTGCCTGGTTACGAATCCAGCGAGGTTTGCTTTCAATCGGGGATTGCGCATTTTTCGCTTCGATACGGAGTAATTTTCGACCTTCAGGCTTGATAGTCACGTGTACACCCTACATGAGAGATTTTTTGCTTGACGACGGTGGTCTTCATCGGCTTGGGCCAGACGGATTAGGGGCAGAACCGAACGAATGATTGGCCACTGCCAGAGATCCATCCAAGGCATTGAGTAAATCTGGCAGAAGCGATTCGACCAAATCTTGCGGCGTTTTTTCTACGCCGAGTTCTTGGCTAACTGAAGTTACTCCTGCGTCACTGATGCCGCAAGGAATGATATGCAGATAGGCATCCATGGAGTTATTGCAGTTAATGGATAGGCCATGCATGGTCACCCCATGGGTAACGCGGATCCCCAGAGCTGCAATTTTCCGATCGGGCAGTAGCTGCGCGTGATCCGCAGGAATCCACACTCCCGATCGGCCATCGATGCGTCCGGCCTTTGCCAGCCCAATGCCACGTAGGCAATGGATGATGGCTTCTTCCAAGCGACGCACATAATCCACCACGTCTACGGGGGTGCGCAATTTAATAATGGGGTAGCACACCAATTGCCCCGGACCATGCCAAGTGATCCGGCCACCGCGGTCAACGTCAATCACCGGCAATCCGTTGGTTGGACGATCGGAATCCTGGGTGCGTTTGCCCGCGGTGTACAAACTGGGGTGCTCGACCACTAGGATCTGATCGGGGATTTCACCCCGGTAGCGTTGGGCAGCCAACTTGGCTTGTAAATCCCAGGCTTCTTGGTAATCGAGCACGCCGAGATGCTGGATCTCGATGTCGTCGTGGGAATCGCGAATCGAAATGTTGGGGTCGGTAAAGGGATCGCGCAGGGGTTTATTCATAGTTTCACCAACCTTACTAGCGTTATTGGGCTCGCGTTTATTCCATCCAGAGGAGAGAAGATCAGAGGAGAGATGTGAGCAGGGAAGAGAGCTGGCGACGAGAAAACTGCCGTCAACGCAAAAACCCTGCCACCGCAAAGTGGCAGGGTCTCTTAAGGCTTCTGCAGCCCCGGATCGCATTCAACCCGGAGTCGCTGAGCAAGGAACTATTGGATTAGAGCTCCAAGTCACCTTCGAAATTGGCGGTCTGCAACCGGTCGATCACCGTGGTGAGGAACCGGCCAGCATCTGCGCCGTCGATCAAGCGGTGATCGTAGGTCAGTGGTAGCAGAGCCATCGCGCGGATTGCGATAGCGTCGCTGCCATTTTCGGTCACCACTACTGGGCGCTTCTTGATCGCACCGGTACCCATCATGGCGCCCTGTGGTGGCACCAGGATTGGGGTATCGGTCAATGCACCTTCGGAACCAATGTTGGTGATCGTGAAGGTGCCGCCAGCCAAGTCGTTTGGCTTCAGCTTGTTGTTGCGCGCGCGATCCGCAATATCCACGATGGCTGCTGCCAATTCTGGCAACGACATCTCGTGGGCGTTGTGAATCACCGGCGAGAGCAGGCCACGCTCGGTATCCACAGCGATACCCAGGTTGACCTTCTCGTGGTAGGTGATTTCCTTGGTCTTCTCATTCCACGATGCGTTCACATTTGGATGCGAGACCAGGGCTTCCACAACTGCCTTGGCGAAGAATGGCAGGAAGGTCAGCTTGGTGCCGTGCTTGTCTTGGAAGGCCTGCTTGTTTTCGGCACGCAACGTCCAGACGGCAGTCATGTCTACTTCGTGTACCTGAGTCAGCTGTGCAGAGGTCTGGAGCGATTCCAAAGTCTTTGCTGCAGTGATCTCGCGGATGCGGTTCACACGCTGGGTAGTGCCGCGCAGCTCTGCCAATTCTGGACGCACGCCCTTGGTGGAAGCTGCAGACTTCGCCGAAGTGTCCTGCGCAGCCTGGCCTTCCTGGGATTCGCCAGCCGCAGCCTTCATGACGTCCTGCTTGCGGATACGTCCACCGATGCCCGAGCCTTCGATTTTGGTCAGATCAACGTTGTGCTTGTCTGCGAGCTTGCGTACCAAAGGCGTGACATATGGCATGTCGCCCTTCTTAGAGCTTGCCGACGCAGATCGAGCGGACTTCTGGGAATCCTTCTTGTCATCCTTGTCATCCGACTTCTTCGACGAAGAGTCAGACTTCGCGCCCTCGGCCTTCTTGCCAGGCTTGGACTCGGCATCCTTATCCTTAGCGCGCTGCTTTGCCTCTTCTTCGGCGTCGTCGACGTCCTGGCCTTCGCCTTCAGGTGCTTCTTCAGCGGACTTGTCGTCAGCGCTGTCAGCATCATCGTCGTCGTCACTGTCGTCGGAGCCTGCGGCAGATTCATCACCGATGCGGGCGATGACGTCACCAACATCTACGGTGTCGTCTTCTTCAGCCAGGATTTCTAGCAGGGTACCGGCTACTGGCGATGGGATTTCGGTATCGACCTTGTCGGTAGAGACCTCCAGTAGTGGTTCGTCAACCTCGACGGTGTCGCCGACGCTCTTTAGCCACGAGGTAATGGTGCCTTCGGTAACCGATTCGCCGAGCTCAGGCATCTCGACGTCGGTGGCCTCGCCGCCGGAAGACTTAGAAGAACCGGAAGACTTCTTTTCTTCCTTCTCTTCCTTTTCCTCAGCCTCGTCTGCGGCCTCTTGTTCCTGATCAGCGTCGTCATCATCGTCGCTGTCGTCGGAGCTTGCGGCAGATTCATCACCGATGCGGGCGATGACGTCTCCGACATCAACGGTGTCGTCTTCTTCAGCCAGGATTTCTAGCAGGGTACCGGCCACAGGGGATGGGATTTCGGTATCGACCTTGTCGGTAGAAACCTCCAACAGTGGTTCGTCGACCTCAACGGTGTCGCCCACGCTCTTTAGCCAAGAGGTAATGGTGCCTTCGGTGACGGATTCGCCGAGTTCAGGCATCTCGACGTCGGTAGCCTTGCCATCAGAAGACTTCGAAGAACCAGAAGACTCCTTCTCTTCCTTGTCTTCAGACTGAGCCTCATCGGCGTCGTCAGCTTCTTCTGCTTCGGCATCATCTTCATCGGAGGAGTCATCCGAATCATCAGCGTCGTCGGCATCGCCGATCTTCGCAATAATGTCGCCCACCTCTACGGTGTCGTCTTCTTCCGCCAGAATTTCCAGCAAAGTACCGGCCACAGGGGATGGGATTTCGGTATCGACTTTGTCGGTGGAGACTTCTAATAGTGGTTCGTCGACCTCAACGGTGTCGCCGACACTCTTCAGCCAGGTGGTAATGGTTCCTTCGGTGACAGACTCGCCAAGCTCTGGCATCTCAACTGAGGTCGCCATAGGTGCACTCCTCCATATGTCTATGTCTCTTTTGAAGTAAAAGGGCTAATCACACTCAACAGTACAGTGTGATCTTAGCTAGATGGGATTCGGTAGGAACTATTGGAGCCCTATTTATTTCCTAGCTGCTCAATCACCTCGAACATGGTGCGAACCGGCACGCCAGTAGCACGCTTCGGGGTGTAACCGTAGGCGCCGTGAGTGTTGAACGCCGGGCCTGCGACGTCGATGTGTGCCCACTCGATGTCGTCTCCGATGAATTCGCGCAAGTACGCTGCAGCAACGCTCATGCCACCTTCGCGGTTCGGCGAGATGTTGCGCAGATCAGCCACTTCGCTCTTCAAACCTTCAGCCAGCTGGTCTGGAATTGGCATTGCCCAGCCGTTTTCGCCTACGTTCTGCGAAGCTTCGGCCACGAAGTCGCGGAAATCATCAGTGCCCATCACACCAGGGGTGCGACCGCCAAGGGCAACCAGCTGTGCGCCGGTAAGAGTTGCAGTGTCAATGATGTGAGTAGGCGATTCTTCGCTGGCGCGCACCAAAGCGTCGGCAAGCACCAAGCGACCTTCGGCGTCGGTGTTCAGGATTTCGCAGGTGATGCCACCATATTGCGTGATTACGTCGCCTGGGCGGTAGCTCTTGCCATCGGGCATGTTTTCCGCCATTGGTAGCCATGCCGTCACTGGGGTGGTGGCATTCAGGCGAGCGGCCAGAACGACGGTGGCCAGCACAGCGCCGGCGCCACCCATATCGGAGATCATGTTTTCCATGTTTGCGCCTGGCTTTAAGGAAATACCGCCGGTATCGAAGGTGATGCCCTTGCCAACCAGGGCGAGGTGCGAAGCGGCTCCGTTGTCATTTGCGTCTGTCGTGTTATCAGCACCCTTCCAACCCAGGCGCACCAAACGAGGTCCGCGCTGCGAACCGGTACCCACGGCCAGTAAGCCGCCGTAGTTGCCTTCGGCCAGAGCCTTTTCGTCCAGTACTTCGACGTCGAGTCCGGCATCCTTGCCCAAAGCCTCTGCGATGTTGGCAAAGGACTCTGGGTACAGATGTCCGGAATTGGTGTTAACCAAGTCGCGGGCGGTAGCTACGGCATCGGCTACGGTAGCAGCGCGCTGAATCTGCGCGTCGTTCGCACCGACCACCGTAACGCGGGTGTGCGCTTCATCCTTGGCAGCCTCGCCCACAGGCTCGCCCGCAGCATCTTCTCGCTTGGCCCGGATACCGCGGAAAGAGTACGCGCCCAAAGCGAAGCCCTCGGCAGCAGCAACTGGATCGAGCACACCAAGACCCAGCACCACGTTTTCCGTGCCCTGCAACGCACGGCCAGCAGCGCCGGCTGCACGACGCACTTCCTCGGAATCCACCTCGCCAGAGCCCAAGCCCACAGCCACAATCGACTGCGCAGCCACACCCTCCGGTGCCGGGATTCGGGTAATGGACTCTAACTTCGCCGAAGCACTCACAGCCTCCAGTCCGGCGAGTACCTTCGGTGCAGCCTCACCGATGGCATCAAAGGCGACTAGCTCTAGATCTTGGGCGTCGGATTTCGTCAAGCCGACCACGATTACAGTGTCGCCACCGGTGCTGCCGTTGCTTGCAGCAGAGGAAGTATTGCCAGCGTCGTCGGCAAGCAATTCCACCCGAGTACCAATAGCAGGCAGTAATTCGGTGAGAATCTGGGAGTTGGGGGTATGGAATGTCATCGGAAGTGTCCTCCAAAAGGGTTGGTTTTTACTCTTCCCTACCGTACAGATAACTGCGCTGGGGCAGACGCGGGGTCTAAGATAGCCCCATGGCTGATTACGAATTCTCCGTGACCCGAAGCGAAAATCCAGCAAGTGATGCGGATCGGAGCGCTATTTTGGCGCATCCCGGTTTTGGTAATCACTTCACCGACCACATGGTGCGCATCGACTGGACGCAGGAGCAGGGCTGGCACAACGCCGCGGTAGTGCCGTACGGACCAATTCAGATGGATCCAGCCACCTCGGTGCTGCATTATGGGCAGTCGATTTTTGAAGGCTTGAAGGCGTACCGCCTTAGCGACGATTCCATTGTCACCTTCCGCCCCGAGCAAAATGCCCGCCGTTTCCGCGCTTCCGCCGAGCGCCTGGCCATGCCAGAGATGCCCGAGCAGTTATTTATCGAAGCGGTGCAGCAACTGGTGTCAATTGATAGTGCGTGGGTGCCTGCCGCGGGTGGGGAAGAGGCGCTGTATTTGCGGCCACTGTTGTTTGCCACTGAGCAGACCTTAGGTGTGCATCCATCCAGCACGTACACGTTTTTGTTGATCGCCTCCCCGGCAGGTGCGTATTTCTCTGGTGGTATTAATCCGGTGACCGTGTGGTTGTCGCACGAATACGTCCGCGCTTGCCCAGGTGGCACGGGTGCTGCGAAGTTCGCGGGCAATTATGCAGCCTCGCTTGCTGCCCAGGCTCAGGCAGAGGAAAAGGGCTGCGATCAGGTGGTGTGGCTCGACGCCATCGAGCGCAAATACATCGAAGAGATGGGTGGCATGAACTTGGCCTTCCTCTACGCCGATGACACCGCCGAATCCGGTATCAAGCTGGTCACCCCAGAGCTTTCCGGTTCACTGCTGCCAGGGATTACGCGCGATTCGCTGCTCACCGTTGCAGTTGATTTGGGCATGGCGGTGGAGCAGCGCCGTATTTCCACTGAGGAATGGGAAAAGGACGCTAACGACGGCTCCATGTTGGAAGCCTTCGCGTGCGGCACGGCCGCTGTGATTACCCCGGTTGGGCATGTGGCGTCGCGCGATGGATCGTTTGACATCAACAACGGCGAGGTAGGCGAGTGGACGATGAAGCTGCGCGAACGCCTGACTGGTATCCAGCGTGGTGCTTACGACGATACCCATCACTGGCTACACGAACTCGTTCCAGGTAACGCAGAGGCGTAAGTTAATACCGTGGCATGAGTGAATACAGCCGGAACGTCGGCTTGCAGCACTAAACCCGGTCTAGCTAACTGAATAGCAAGACCGGGTTTAGTCTTATCAGTGGGAGATCAGCTAGCTCGTACATGGCGCCCCGGCAAACGGTCAGCGCTATATAATTTGGGCGAGCTGCGGTGAACGAGACTCTCACTGATCACCTCTCGGTGTAACCCCAGCGTAAGCCCGAAAAACGTGAGAGTCAAGAGTTTTTAATAAGAATTTTCTTGATTATTTTTCGGATCAGCCACCAGTGAAGCAGCAGTTCTGATCAGAGGGATGGTCAGCGCGCCACCGGCACCGGGAACTCGATTGAAGCCATAGTCGAATAGTGGCGTCAATCCCAGCTGGTCGAGCCCGATTTTTGCCGCTGGTTGCACCCCAATATCGCTGGCAATCCACCACTGTGCTGCCCCTGGAGCCCACGTATTGGCGATTACTGCAGCGGCGATGGCTGTCACATCATCGAGCACACAAGGAGTGCGACGCACCGCAGCTTGCGCTAAAAATCCCACGGTGGCAGCCAATTCCGCCGAACCGATGGTTGCCAATAGTTGCCGTGGCTCCGAAGTATGCGTGCGCGCCTGGAACATCGCATCACGCAGGGTAGCCACAGCATTTTGCCAGCGACGAGTGGGTGATTGTGGCACATGGCGCACCAACTTCACTGGTTCAGTGCGGGTAATCGCGCCGATGGCCGCCACACTATCCAGCATGACCCCAGGGCCGGTAGCAGCAGGGATTAACAGCTGCGCACCCTCATCAACGGCACGATCAGCTGCATCGCGGCCAGAGGCTACGGGATCATCGTCAGGTACAACGGTGGTGACATTCCGGCAGCCAACTTGCTCGGCGAAAACGGTGCCCGGGGCGTCGTCAAGTGCATCTTCTTGGGAAGCAAAGACCACCAAACGTGTGTCGGTGGGAGGTGCGGGAGGCACCTGATGCTGGCAAGCTGCCAGCCAACCCGCCAGATTCGCGAGGCGCCCCACACTGGCACCCGGCAAAGAAAGGTGCAGCAACTCTCGAGCCTGCGCCCCACACGCATCATCGATGGGAGAAATGGGGGGAAAAGAAATCTCGAGAGCCTCAGACATGAGTTAAACCTTAGCGCCGATCTCTACCTGCGGGCGAGGAGTACGCAAACGACGTGGCTGCGACGCACGCGAGTAAGCGTAGAAGCCCACCCGAATGCCGGTATCAGTGGATTCAGGGAAGCGCTCGCGAACCAGCTGGTTAGCCTTCCGGCCAATCCAAATACCTTCAATAATCAGACCCAAGATCAACAGCATGGCCATCATCGAGACGGCATTCGCTAATGCTGGAGCTGCCGTGCCGATTAACATCACAAACAGTAATACCAGTGCCATCGGCAAGAAGATATTGGCAATGAAGCGACGGGAATCGACCCAGTTGCGTACGAGCTTGCGCTCTTCGCCTTGGTCGCGTGGCAAGAGGTAACGGGGATCGCCGGCGGCCATACGCTCATCGGCAATCCGGCGAGCCTCGCGACGCTCCGCGCGCTGCTGCCGCTTGTGCTCCTTAAGCTCTTCCTTCGACATCGAAGCCTTAAGCTCCTTACGACGAGCGCGAGCCTCTTTAGCAGTAAGTGGAGCCGAAACCGGGCCACGACGCACACCACGCTCCCGTTCGCGCTCGTTGCGCTTTGGGGTAGGACGATCTTTCTTAGGCGTAAAAGCAGAACCGTGCTTTTTGGTGCTGGCGGTGGGGTCGGTGTGGTCCGCGGAACTAGCGGAGTCGGTGGTGGACTCAGAGCCGGACTCAGCTACGGTGGCAGGGTTTTCACCTTCGGGCTTGTCAGATTTCCAGGGTAACTTCACGGCTACCAGATTAGGGCAACCGCCGGATTGAACCAACCATCGAGCCAACCAATGGATAGTGGGAGGGGTAGTGGGAATAAAATCAGCCCGCGCACAGCTGATCTATAGCGTGACCACCTTTCGTGGCGTAGGATGCCACACAGCCGATTCTTTATAAAGGAGTGCAACCATGACTACTGCACAGAGCACCGGAGTCATTTTGACCGACGCCGCAGCGGCTAAGGCTAAGACCCTGCTAGAACAAGAAGGTGCCACCAACCTCTCGCTACGCATTTCGGTAGCACCAGGTGGTTGCGCAGGTTTGCGGTACCAGCTGTACTTCGACGATCGCGATCTTGATGGCGATGTAGCTGAAGATTTCAACGGCGTGCGCCTGGTAGTAGACCGCCAGTCGGTGCCGTACTTGATGGGTGCGAAGATCGACTTCGCCGACACCATCGAGCAGCAAGGTTTCACCATCGATAACCCGAACGCTACTGGCTCGTGCGCTTGTGGCGACTCGTTTAACTAAAAGTTAAGCGTCGGGTACAACGCTGGATTGGGGGAATCCAGCTACAATCCAGCCTTCTAGCTTGGGTTTACCGGGTAGTCACGCTGCTCGATATCTGGTTTGATGCGATCTTCGATGAAGATGCCATGCCAGACCATGAACGCCAATACCGTCCACAGGCGACGGGAATTGTCATTATTCGTTGGATGATGCTCATCGAGCATCTTCTTAACAGCCTGCTTATCCAACAACTCGTCAGTCTGAGAATTCCGGATAACCTCGCGAGCCCACGGACCCAACTCGTCGCTAGCTAACCAGTGACGGATCGGAACCGGGAAGCCAAGCTTACGACGGTTAAGCACATGCGCAGGCACGATCTGCTCCATCGCCTTACGCAGAGCATACTTCGTGGTGCCGTGTGAGATACGCATATCTACCGGCAACGTGCGAGCGACGTCGAACACCACTCGGTCGAGGAATGGCACGCGCAACTCTAGGGAGTTGGCCATCGTGATCTTGTCGGCCTTAACCAGGATGTCGCCACGCAGCCAGGTGAAGAAGTCCAGGTGCTGCATGCGAGTCACGGGATCCCAGCCGGCAGATTGCTCGTAGATCGGGGCAGTTACTTCTCGGTGATCCCACTCGCGCGGCATCCATGGCAGCACCTGCTGGAGCTGCTGGAAATTAAAGGAGCGTGCATTGCCGTAGTAGCGCTCTTCCAACGGGGTAGTGCCACGCTGCAGCAAAGACTTACCGCGCACGCCGTTTGGTAGGGCGTCGCCCACTTTTGCTAAGCCCTTGCGCAGCGGATTCGGGATCTTATCGAAGGCCTGCAGCGACAGCGGCTCTTTATAAATGGTGTAGCCACCGAAGAGCTCGTCGGCGCCCTCGCCAGAGAGCACCACCTTCACGTGCTTACGAGCTTCAGCTGCCACGAAATACAGCGGCACCAAAGCGGGGTCGGCCACCGGATCGTCTAAGTACCAGATGATCTTCGGAATCGCGTCTGCGAACTCCTCCGGCGAGACTACCTTCACGATGTGCTCCACGCCGATCGCCTCGGCGGATTCTGCAGCTACATCGACCTCGGAGAAGCCTTCGCGCTCGAAGCCGGTAGTAAACGTCAGCAGATTCGGATTATGACGCTTCGCGAGGGTGGCAATTGCAGTGGAGTCAATACCGCCAGATAGGAAGCTGCCGACGGTAACATCCGCACGCATATGCTTTGCGACGGAGTCTTCCAATGCCGCAGCAATCTTGTCGAACGTATCCTGCTCCTTGCCTTTAGCCACTGGCTTAATAGGGAAGGTGGGGTGGAAGTAGCGAGTTTGCTTCACTTCACCGCCAGGAGTTACTTCCGCAAAGCAGCCGGACTCTAGGCGTCGAATAGCAGTGTGCAGGGTCTCTGGCTCTGGCACGTACTGCAGATCCACGTAGTGGGCGAGAGCACGGCGATCCAGGCTTTTATCGTCGAAGCCAAGCTCGGCAGCCATTTCCAGGATGGACTTCTTCTCGGAAGCAAACGCGGTACCTGCTTCAGTGGTGGCATAGAATAAAGGCTTAATGCCAAAGGGATCGCGGGCTAAGAACAGCTTGCGTTCTACAGAGTCCCAGATCGCGATGCCAAACATGCCACGCAAATGCTTCACTACATCGGTACCCCAATGGTGGAAGCCCACCAAGATCGGTTCCCCGTCGCCAGCGGTATTAAAGGTATAACCCAACTGGGACAATTCCTGGCGTAGCTCGACATAGTTGTAGATCTCGCCATTGAAGGTCATGGAGTAACGCTGCGGGTTATCCTCCGGACCCCATTGCAAGGGCTGGTGGCTGTGCTCCAAGTCGATGATGGAAAGGCGATTAAACCCGAAAATGGCATCGGCGTCGTGCCACGTGCCGGCCTCATCCGGGCCACGATGGCGCATGCATGGCAAAGCCCGCTCGATCGCGTTTGTGAAATCGGAGGCATTACCCTTGGCGGTGAGGATCCCTAATAGACCACACATCTTGTTTGAAACCACGTGCCTTTCTTGAACCGAAAATTGGAAGTGTTTCCACCATAGTACTGACACTTGCTAGCCCCGAAACCTAAGAAAATTACCCCCATAGCGTGTGTAGTTCTCAGTGTTTTATAAGGCGCGTTATAATCGAACACACCCCTACAGGTATGTCCGTTGTGGTTAATTCTCAGAAATGGACTAACCTGCACTTGTAAACATTGTGTGGATCAGGAAGGCAGACACACGTGAATATGCGTAAGGAGTACGGAGCCGCCCGTAAGCTCGGTGTCCTCGGCGTCCTCGCAGGTAGCGGTGCGCTACTTGCGGGCTGTGATGTAAACCCGCCCGACAATAAATTCTTCGAGCTACTACGCTTCGGTTGGCCGTACGGCGTAACTCCAGAAGCCCAGGCTATGGGTAACTTCTGGGTTTGGATCTGGGTAGCTGCCTGGATCATCGGCTTCATCGTCTGGGCACTGTTGTTCTTCTCGATGAGTGCCTTCAGTGCAAAGAAAGCACAGAAGAAGGGTGAGGGAGAATTCCCACGCCAGACTGCTTATAACGTTCCATTGGAGCTGGTTCTTACCATCATCCCAATCTTGATCGTGATGAGCATCTTCTTCTTCACAGTCCAGACTCAGGATGAGGTCACTGCTCTGGATAAGGATCCAGAGGTGACTGTGGACGTCACTGGTTTCCAGTGGAACTGGAAGTTCGGCTACGGCCAGATCTCCGCTGATCTGATGGGCGAAGAGTACATCGGCCTGAAGGATGAAAGCGGCCGCGATCGCGAACAGTTCTTCACTGCCGAAGAAGGCCACGAGCAGATCGGTAACGAACTGCCACAGGGTGCTACTCAGAATGACTTCCCAATTCACGGTCGTTCTAAGGAAGACCTGTCCTACCTACGTTTCAATGAAATTGAAACCCTAGGTACCACCGAAGAGATCCCAGTACTGGTACTTCCAGCCGATACCGCGATTGAATTCAACCTGGCATCTGCCGACGTGATTCACTCCTTCTGGGTTCCAGAGTTCCTATTCAAGCGCGACGTATTCCCTCACCCAGAGGCAAACAAGGTTAACCGTCTGTTCCAGATCGAGGCTATCGAGCAGGAAAAGATCGACAACCGCCGCGTCCACAACCCTTCGGATGAAGTTTCCAACGCATTCGTCGGTCGCTGTGCAGAAATGTGCGGTACCTACCACGCAATGATGAACTTCGAAATCCGTGTTGTCTCTCGTGACAACTTCGTTGAGTACATCAACTTCCGTCGCGAGAACCCAGGTGCATCCAACGCTGAAGCTTTGGAACACATCGGTGAACCAGCCTTCGCAGTATCGACCTCGCCATTCAACTCCGGCCGTACCGATACCCGCGATGAAGACAACACTGTCGACCTGAACGCACAGAACTAACGTTCGTTCTTAAAGAAACTAGGGAAGTCAAACAATGAAGTCTGCAGCAAAGCTCTTCTACGGATTGACCGTATTCCTGTTCATCATGACGTTGGTTTACATCTTCGGCACGATGCACCTGCAGGACAGCGGCAACATCATCAACGAAAACCACGGTCGCCTGGAATGGGCTGGTTCTACCGGCCTGGCACTGGCAACCCTGTTGACCTTGATGCTCGGTGGATACTTCCACTTCACTGAAGTTCGCTCCGATATCACCCCTTCCGACTGGGAAGAAGCTGAAATCGCCGACGGCGAAGGAACCCTTGGATTCTTCTCCGCCAGCTCCATCTGGCCATTCGTCATGACCGTGGCCATCAGCATCATGGGTATTGGTATCGCATTCATGGCGTACTGGATGATCGTGCTCGGCGCAGCCATCCTGATCTTCGCCGGAACGCGTCTGAACACCCAGTACTTGACGCCACCAGAGCACCACTAATAACTCACCCGCAATAGATCACCCGCCACAGATAAGGCCTTCCGTTATCTGTAGCGGGTATTTTTTGTACCGGGTGCTTTTTATGCTTAATCGAACTCCACAGGCTTCTGGCCTTTGGGAAGCTCGAATACCTCGCCATCATCCACACTTAAATGACGTGCAGCAAGACGATCCACCATCCGCCGATCGTGAGTAACCACCAGCACCGTTGATTCTGCTGCCTCAATGGCATCTTGGACTTCCTCAATGAGCTCCACAGATAAGTGGTTTGTCGGCTCATCCAACAGCAAAACATCTGGTGGATTGCCAGTGATCAACGCCAGCGCTACCCGACGCTGTTGCCCAACAGAGAGATCTCCAACCGGCCGCTGGCAATCCCGCTGCGTTAATAAGCCCAGATCCTCTAGCGTTATCCGGTTTGCAGGGTTGACGCGATGTAATGCGTCGTAAAGCTCTTGCGGTGTCGCTTGCGGATCTTTCCAATGCTGCTCCTGCGCAAGCATTGCCACGCGTGCCTGCTGGCCGATGCGAATCTCTCCGGCCTCAGGGGTTACTTCATCGGTAATCGCACGCAGCAACGTCGATTTACCTGCGCCGTTGCGGCCAGTGATCACTACCTTGTCGCCGGGGCGAATAATCAGCGAGCCCACCCGAAGCCGATCGGGAATGATCACGCCACGCATCTTGATGTGGAAGTCTTCATCGCTTCCCGCCGGCGCCCGTTTCGTCGATAGCGGTGCTGTTAAAGGGGCATCGAAACCTAGTAGGGCAGGAGGCTTTGCGACGCCGTCTTCCTCCAGCTCTTCTAACCGTCTGCGGGCAGAACGGATCCGACGGGCAACTTGGCGATCGGCGCGACCTGCGGCATGGCCGTAGCCCATCTTTTCGTTGTCGCGTTTGGCGCGAATGGGGCCGGCTTCCTCGCTAGCACTGGCAATAGTTTCCTCGAGGGAGGCGCGTTCGGCGTTTTCTACCCGCCATTGGTGTTCCCACAGTTGGCGTGCGTGGCGACGGTGACGGTCATAGGCCGTATAGTTACCGCGGAACAGCTCCAGGCCAGGTCTACCCACCACCAGATCGCCGATTGCGGTACACACGGCATCCAGGAAGTCCCGATCATGGGTAGCGACTACCACGATGCCTGGATGGTCTTGGATGGTGTTAATTACCAATTCGCGACCGCGCGCATCTAGGTGGTTCGTTGGTTCGTCGAGAAGCAAAATCTCCGGCTTACGGATCAGCGTCAATGCAAGCCCAAGGCGCGCACGTTGGCCACCGGACAGCTCCGCGATAGGGGAGGAGAGCAGTGCACCTGAGGCATTATCGCCACTTAAACCCAGATGATCGAGTACCACTTCCGCATTGTGATCGGCGTTGAAATCGTCGTGAGCCATCACATCAGAGAAGATGCGCGAATATGCGTCCTCGGCCTTTGCGGAATCGGCTTCTGTGGCCACTGCAAGGGATGTAGCGGCCTGTTCTAGCTCTGCTAGGCGCCGATGAGCAGGCCCCAGGGCTTCGGCGACGAGATTGTCTCCTGTGGCCTCGAAAGGTGCTTCAAGCTCCTGCGAGCCCAACACTCGGGTGCCTACGTGGGTAATAGAGCCACGAGTAGGCTTACGACGCCCAGAAAGCAGCCACAGCAGCGTCGATTTGCCAGCGCCGTTGTCTCCCACCAGACCGAGGACATCGCCGTCGGAAAGCGAAAGATCAACTGCATCTAACACGGGCGTGCCCTCGTAATCGAAACAGACTCCGTGGGCATTTAATTGAGTAGGCATAATAATTTCATTTTATGCCTGTGACGTGCTCAGACAGAAAATTTCCAATAAAAAATCCCCGCCCTTCGAAAATCTGGTTTTCGAAAAGCGGGGCTACGAAGCGCAGTGGCGAGAAATTTTAGGAATCGAGTTCGTCGCGACGAGCGCGCTGTTCAGCGTTACGCGCTTCTAGGTCGCGGAACATCTGAGTGCGCTGTTCGTGATTCTCTTCCTCAATTTCATGTGCCTTACGAGCGATCTCGGCAGAGTCTGGCTTTAGCAAGCCGCCGCGGCCTGGGTGGCCGGCAGAGCCGAGCTCGTTCATCTGGGTAGGTACGTAAGCACCTTCGTATGGCAGTGGTACCGGGTGTCCGTGCTCATCAACTGGGCCTAGTGGCTGGTGAACTTCAATGAACGCACCAGATGGCAGCTGCTTGATCACACCGGTTTCAATGCCGTGCTCCAATACTGCGCGGTCGCGACGCTGCAGGCCTACGCAGATACGGTAGGTGACGAAGTACGCGATCGGAGGCAGCACGATCAAGCCGATACGACCAATCCAGGTCATAGCATTCAGCGAGATCTCGAAGTGGAAGGCAATGAGGTCGTTACCACCGGAGAGGGTCAGCAGGGTGTAGAAGACCAGAGCCATCGCACCCAAACCGGAACGAACTGGAACGTCGCGTGGACGCTGCAGCAAGTTGTGGTGTGCTTCGTCGCCAGTCATCTTTGCTTCGATGAATGGGTAAGCGAAGAGCAAGACCACCAGCAAACCACAGAGTAGGGCAACCCAGAACACTGCAGGAATGGTGTAGTTGCCGATGTAAAGCTCCCATGGAGGCATCACACGAGCGGCACCATCTGTCCACAGCATGTAAATATCTGGCTGGGAACCAGCGGACACCTGTGCTGGGTTGTATGGGCCTAGGTTCCAAATTGCGTTGATCTGGAAGAAGCCAGACAGCAGGAACAGGAAGCCGAAGGTGATCAAACCGAAGGACATGGACTTCACAGCGAAGATAGGCAGAATGCGTACGCCTACGACGTTGTTTTCCGTGCGTCCCGGTCCTGGGAACTGGGTGTGCTTCTGGTACCAGACCAAGGCCAAGTGGGCGGCAATCAAGCCGAGCAGCAATGCCGGGATGATCAGTACGTGTGCGATGTACAGGCGAGGAATGATGATGTCGCCTGGGAAGTCGCCGTTGAACATCATCCAGTGCAACCAGGTACCGATGATTGGCAAGCCGATGATGATTGCGGACATAATGCGCAGACCAACGCCGGATAGCAAGTCATCTGGCAAGGAGTAACCCATGAAGCCTTCAGCGATGCTGAGGAGCAACAGGATCGAACCAATGACCCAGTTAGCTTCACGTGGCTTACGGAAAGCACCAGTGAAGAAGATGCGGAACATGTGCGCCATGATCGACACAGCGAACAGCAAAGCTGCCCAGTGGTGAATCTGGCGGATGAACAGACCACCACGAACCTCGAAGGAGATCTGCAGTGCCGTTTCGTAAGCGCGGGACATTTCCACGCCATTGAGCGGTGCGTAGGCACCGTCGTAGATCACCTTTGCCATCGACGGATCGAAGAACAAGGTGAGGTAGACACCCGAAATCAGCAACACAATGAAGCTGTAGAGTGCGATTTCACCCAAAAGGAATGACCAGTGGGTAGGGAAGACCTTGTTGAGCTGGCGACGCATGCCGGCCGACATCGTGTAACGATCGTCCATGTTGCGGCCAGCTTGCGCTAGCTTGGTTTGATTACTCATGACTTACGCTCCCAGAAAGCTGGACCGACAGGTTCAACGAAGTCGCTCGCAGCGTAGAAGTAGCCTTCTTCGTCCACCTTGATATTCAACTCAGGTAGAGCACGAGCAGCTGGTCCGAAGACTGGCTTACCGTACTGCAGAGCGTCGAACTGCGACTGGTGGCATGGGCAAAGGATACGGTTGGTTTGAGCCTCGTACAACGAGGTTGGGCAACCGATGTGTGTACAAATCTTCGAGTATGCGAAGTAGTCGCCGTAGTGGAAGTCCTCTTGGCCTTCGCGCAGGGTAGCGCGCTCGGCGTCGGCGGAACGCAAACGAATCAACATCACCGAGTTACGGGAGCCGTGAATCGAGTGCATGTGGTGTTCGTAAACATCCTTCATTGGATCGTATTCCGCACCATCGTTGACATCACCTTCAGGCAACGGGAATACGGTTTCCATCGCACCTGCGGAGAGGTCTTCTGGACGCAAACGAACCAGGCGGGACACACCCTGGGTGCTGTAGCCGTGAGAACCTTCTTCGGCAATAGCGCCGGTGTCGCGACCCAAGTAAACCTTTTCACCTTCGGAGACCAAGGTCCAGCCGGTGGTCCACAACGTACCGTCGCCGGTGACGTCCATGTGGTGGCGTGGCTTCCAAGGGTTACGGATCATGCCGCCAATGGGCAGGATCAAAGCGATACCGGACAGTACCGCGCCGGTGCCAAGTAGACCCTTGATTGCCTTACGACGACCGAGGGTAGAAGTCTGCCAAGAATCGTTCAGCAGTGCGACGATGGTCTTCTGGTCAACTTCGTCAGATGGGCCGTCGTGGCGACGCTGTACCGAAATCTCTTCTGGAATGAAGCGCTTGGTGTACTTGACCGCACCCACACCCAAGGAGATGATCGCACCACCAAGGGTTAGACCCAGCATTGGGGTGTACAGGGTGTACAACCACAGGCCTTCTTCGCCGTGACCCTTGTAGTGCCATGGCCAGAACAGGTAGACCGCGATGAAGCCAAGAGCTAGAACACACGCGAGAGCCAACCAGATAGCAACGCCCGTAGCGGCACGCTTTTCCGCTGGGTCATTCTCAATCGGGAAACGCTCTTTGCGGTACGCGATCGTGACGTCGTCAAGCTCAGCACCAAGACGGGCTAGCTCGGCGTTACTCATTTTCGACAGCTCTTCTGAGCTGTACTTCTTGTTAGCGTTATCACTCATCGGCGGGATCCAATCCAGAGAGATACGGCCACGAGAACTACGATGCCGACCATCCACATGAATAGACCTTCAGCAACTGGTCCAATGCCACCGAGACCCCAACCACCTGGGCTAGGAGTTTCGGAAGCGTTCTTCACGTAAGCGATGATGTCCTTCTTTTCGTCGGCGGTGAGCTGACGATCAGAGAACTTAGGCATGTTCTGCGGTCCGGTGAGCATAGCCTGGTACAGCTCTTGCTCATTTGCAGGGTCTAGGTTTGGTGCGTACTTACCACCCGACAAAGCGCCACCACGACCGGTGAAGTTGTGGCAGGATGCGCAGTTCAGGCGGAACAACTCTGAACCACGAGCAACGTCGGCTGGGTCAATCTCGCCGTTCGGGCCAGCGTTCTTACCGCGAAGGGAAGCCATCGAAATCTGGCCATCTTCATCGCGGACGATACCGGCACCGCCACCTTGAGACTGAACGTAGGCAGCCAGAGCCAAAGTCTGCTCTTCGTTGTAACGAGGAGTCTTACGGCCTGCCTGAGCCTCGTTGCGCAGCATCGGCATACGGCCGGAGTGCACCTGGAAGTACACAGCGCCTTCGCCAACGCCAATCAAGGACTTACCGCGATCCTTCACGCCCTGCAGGTTTGCACCGTGGCAGGTGATACACGCGACGTCGTAAAGCTCTTTACCCTGCTGAATTAGCGCAGCTTCGTCTTGCGTAGCAGTAGCGGTCTGAGCATCAGGGGTGAGAGCATTCGCCAAAAAGCCCGCGCCGGTGAGGGCGAGAGCCAGCGCCATGAAGCCAGAAGCAGCACGGCGCATCTTACGGCGACCCTTTGTCTTCCGGGCCGCCGCCGAGGAGGTGCGCTCCTCGTTTACGGGGTTAATGTTTTCCATCTTTTTCCCTTTATATTTCGTGGAAAGTGGATGGGCCTTTGTGCCTAGTTACAGCGCGGACGCTGCAAACTGCGGCGGCCTATTGGATGAAGTAAATAGTGGCAAACAGGCCGATCCAGACAACGTCGACGAAGTGCCAGTAGTAAGACACAACGATGGCTGCGGTTGCCTGAGCCGGGGTGAACTTTGCCTTCTGTACGCGGATCAACACCACCACGAATGCCAAAACGCCAGCCAACACGTGAGCTGCGTGGAAGCCGGTAGTGATGAAGAAAACGGAACCGTAGACAGAGTTCTGAATGGTGAGACCTTCGCCCACCAAGGTGATGTACTCGAAGACCTGGCCAACCAGGAAGACGGAACCCATCACGATGGTGATCAGGTACCACTTACGAAGTCCGAATACGTCACCTTTTTCGGCCGCGAACACGCCCATCTGGGCAGTGAACGAAGACGCAACCAGGACAATGGTGATTCCCAGTGCGTACGGGACGTTGAGGTGGCCGGTACCCCAATCCCACGATTCACCCTGGCCATTCGCGCGTGACACGAAGTACATCGCGAAGAGGCCGGCGAAGAACATCAATTCCTGAGACAGGAACACGATCGTGCCGACACTGACCATGTTGGGCCGGTTTAGTGTCGCGGCACGACGCGATGCTGTCATACCTTGGTTTTCAACTGCGCTCGTCACGCATATCAGTATGACTGTTTTCTTAAGAGTAGTCACATCGCAACCCCCAAATTTGCCAAATTTTTTTTAAAACCCCAGGTCGCATCTTAAGATTCCTGAGAATTTTCCAAATTTTTCCTACACCCGGGAACTTGTTGAGGTTGTTTTCCGACGGGGCATTTTGCGGGGCATTCGGGGGCTGCGCGCCGGTTGCTCAGAGCTTGCGCGGAACTGGTGCGCCTCCGCTTCGCCGTGCGTCGACTGGCGAATATTGATAATAGTAATACGATGTCCCGTATGAATCACGCAGTCTCGACCCAGCAACAGCACGACGTGAACCACGGCGTGACGCTGTGGCCGTCTGTGTTGGGCAAGATTGGCAAGCATCAAGAATTAAATTCTGACGACGTTGCCTTCGCAATGAATTCCATCATGAGCGGCGAGGCTTCCGATGTGCAGGCCGCCAGTTTCGCTTTCGGGCTTTTCGCCAAAGGCATTACGCCCACCGAGCTAGAGACCGCCGCCACGATCATGTTGTCTTTTGCTCGCGACGTTGCCGATCCGGAAGTCATTGATGCCGTAGCCCGCGGTGGCATCGACATTGTGGGTACCGGTGGCGATGGTGCGCATACCGTTAATATCTCTACGATGTCTGCGGTGGTAGTGGCTGCAGCCGGGATTCCGGTGATTAAGCATGGCAATCGGGCAGCGTCGTCGAAGTCTGGTGGCGCCGACATGCTCGAAGCACTAGGCCTGGATTTGGAACAGGGCAGTATTACTGCGCCCCAGCGTCCCGATTTCTTCTTAAAGTTTCTATTTGCAGCCGCGTATCACCCAGCGATGCGTTTTGCCGCCCCGTTTCGTAAAGAACTTCAGGTTCCTACTCTGTTTAATCTGTTGGGGCCGGTGACCAATCCCGCTCAGCCCTCTGCGGCACTAGTGGGGTGCGCGTTTGCGGATCAGCTGGAAACCATGGCGGGTGCTTTTGCGCAGCGCCGGCAGCGGGCTCTGATTGTGCGCGGATACGACGGACTCGATGAGATCACCGTGGCAGATAAGACCGATTGCTTCGCCGTGGCTGATGGTGCTGTGCTTCGCTTCGACATCGATCCGCAGCGGCTGGGTTTTGAGCTTTCCGACGCGGACAGCCTCCGTGGCGGGGATCCCGTTTTCAACGCAGAGATCGCACGCCAATTGTGGTCGGGGCAGCTGACCGGACCAGTGCGTGACGCCGTTGTGCTGAATGCCGGTGCAGCCATTGCCGTGGGTCGCGGTTGGGGCAGCAAGCTCACCGAATCCGCGATCTACGCCGCTCTTACTAAGGGTGTAGCCGAAGCCGAGCAGATTATTGCTTCGGGGTTGTGCTTAGAAATCGTTGAGTCCGCTCTGAAGCATTAGCCTCCCCGGCCTTTTCCACCCACGGCCGCCACGTAGCCAAACTATTGATGCCGGAAGCCCAGGTGCCCACGGTGGGGCCGATGCGCACGTCATCGCGCATCAGCCACCGATAGATCACGCCTACTTCAATATGGCTTGCGGCACCATACGGGCTCGGCATGGGAAAGACCGTTTCTGCCGACTGCGCCAGCAGCCGGGCTACGTGTGCCACATTGCCACCGCGCGGGCAGGTCGCTGAAGCAGCGAGCTTGCCATATCGGATGATCGACAGATGCCAGCCACCAGCGCCATCTGGGAAGGCTACCTGCATTTCCGGCAGCAGTGCCAGGCTACGCAGGCGTTGGAAGCGGTCGACGGTACGGATGATGGCAGCGGTGTCGTCGCGCAACTGGGCGGCGCGGCGGTAGCGGCCGGCGGCTGCTAACTCACCGATGCGCTCTACCGACGCTGCAATCGTGGCAGAGCCGCCAGAGATGAGTTCGTTTGCCACGTCGTCGTAAAGCGCATCGCGAAACCCCAATTGATCTGCAGCTAAATCAGCGAGAGTGCGGTTTTTGAATGGGCCGATACTCGTCGTTGACGTGGGCTTGCGAGCCAGGCGCATACCGTTGGTGGCGGTATCTTTGACCAAAAACCAGCCGCGCGTGGGCTCCTTGCGCTGGCGATTGTAAGGCGGACGGCTGTGGGCGAGCAGGCGCGCTTCCTGAACTTCGGCGGCCAACCCGTGGGCGCATTCGATGGTTTCTACACGCTCGGTGAGCAGCACCATCTCCGAGATCCTGCGGCGCTTATCGGTGCCGTTGAAATAAGACAGCAAACGGCGGCGCAGATCGATGGCCGTGCCTATATATAAGGGATCATTCGCTGCAGAGCGGAAAATATACACGCCCGGGCTATGAGTGACATCGGCGATCAGAGTGCGCTTCTGCGAAATCTCCTTCGCCACCCGCGAACCTCGTGGAGCATTCGTGGTGAAGCGGAAGTTGGTGAGCGTCTCTAGGGTATCGACCTCGTAATCACCCAGCTTCTCAATCAGGAAATGCAGCAGATCCACGGTAGCCAGCGCGTCGTCAAGTGCGCGGTGATTCGGACGCGTATCCGCACCCACGTACTTCGCCAGGGCGCCGAGGCGAAAAGAGCCCACCGCCTCGCGGGGTAGCGTACGACGCGCTAACTGCAACGTATCCACCACCTGCGGCGCCGGCCACGCCAACCCCAACTGCGTACACGCCGCACGGATGAACCCGACGTCGAAGCGCGCATTGTGCGCCACCCACACCGCACCGGCTGCAAATTTCAGGAATTGGGGGATCACCGTGCCCAGTTGGGGCTTGCCGACGAGATCCTCACTCCGAATGCCCGTTAGCTGTGAAATAAAGCTAGGGAGAGTAGTGCCCGGATCAAGGAGAGTATGGAAGGTGTCGATGGTTTCGCCACCACGAACCTTGACTGCGCCGATTTCAATGATCTGACTGTCGCCGGCAGAGGTGCCAGTGGTTTCGAGGTCGAAGACCACGAAGGTGGTATCGGCGAGACCGAGATCGAGTTCGAGGTTGGGGGATGGGGTGGGTTCGGCGGGGTTGTGAGGCACCGTTTCAGCTTAAGTTATGGGGCGGATTCGGCGTGTTTTTCTGTGTTATAGAACCGTGTTTTTCCGTGTTATAGAACCGAAATCTAGCCAAAATCAGCAAATGTGACATAGTTAACATTTAAGAAGTAGTGCGGCGGGTGATAGGCGGGATTTATTGCTGATGTGACTTGGTGGGCAGTGGTGTTTGTGCAGGTTGAGGTGGGTTTTTCGGGGTGGTGTGCGGGGCTGGCGTTGGATGTGCAGCTTGATAACGAACCGATAACAGCTTCGATAAAGGGTTGATAACAATCGGGTTACGGCGCTGTTTTTGCGTGTCCACTGGACATGGCTTGTGTTGATTTCGTAATCTTTTTGAGACATTGCAGCGAGGCCACAAGGTGGTCAACGCTCATGGAAATGAAAACAGGCCATTTCGGTCTCATATAGAGAACATCGATCTCACAATGAGATTGAGCCGGGGACCCAAGTCTTGCAACATGGGGTGAATCCTGACAGGCAATCTGAAAAGACGTGAATCAAACGTAAATCATAAAGCGTCTTGCAGAGTGTGTGAAAGGTAGGAAGGTCTTCCTTGACTTCCGAACCCGTCAGCTAACCCGGTAGGCACCAAACAGGAAGAATTCGGAGTTTCACACATGGGTAAGCACCACCGCCGTTCTAAGTTCGCTCGCAACGCAGCAGCAGCTACTGCTACTTTCGCTGGCGTATCGGCAATGGTTGTACCAGCAGCAGGCGCTAATCCTTTGGGCGCTGCTCAGCAATACATCGACCAGGCGCAGAACATCGCCGGTCAGTTCGGCGTAGGTACCCCAGAGGTGCCTTTCGTTCAGGAAGCATTCGAAATCATCAATGGCGGCGAAGTTGCTGCAGCTCCAGCTCCAGTGCAGTCCACTGGCGCCCGCATCGTAGCTGCTGCTCGCTCCCAGATTGGTACCCCTTACCAGTGGGGTGGCAACCAGCCAGGTGGCTTCGACTGCTCCGGCTTGACCTCTTGGGCATACTCTCAGGTTGGCAAGTCCATTCCACGCACCTCTCAGGCACAGGCTAACTCCGGCATGGCAGTTGGCTACAACGCAAAGCAGTTGGGCGACATCATCTCGTTCTACTCCGGTGCAACCCACGTGGGTATCTACTCCGGTGGCGAGAACGTGATCCACGCTCCTCAGTCCGGCCAGACCGTGACCGAGGCTCCAATTTCCTACATGCCAGTCAACAACGTCGTTCGCTTCTAATGCCCACTCCCGGCAGGTAATAGCCGCCAAGGAGAAAAGCAATGGTCATGCCCGTCGGTGCTGCAACGCCGATGGGCATTCGTTGTGTTATATTCTTTTTGCTTTAACCAGCCCAGCGCATCCAGCCCAGTACTTCCAGGAGTTAAACGCTCGTGTCGCACACCCTGAGCTCCCGACGGTCACGCCACTTCAATCGCACCGCCGTCACCTGCCTCGTAACGGCAACCACCGTCTTATCCCCAGCAATCGTTGCAGTGGCTCCATTCGGTGTTTTCGCGCCAGCGGTAGCCCAGGCAGAAGAACTCCCGGAGTCTGAAGCTGAATTGCTTCAGCGATTGGAAGAGCTATCGCGTGATGCTGAAGGGCTGTCCCAGCAGTCTCAGCAGCTGGAACTCGACATCGCCGATAAACAGCGCGCCCTAGACGAATTGCAGGCCGACGTCGACCGAAGCTACGCAGAAGCAGCTGCCGCCCGCGACGAATTGTTGTCGTTGCAGGATGAAATCTCCCGCTTCGCCGTCGATCGGATGCGTGGCAACGTCCTTGATCCTGCGACTTCGATGCTAGGCGCCGACAGTGCTCAGGGAGCGATTGATCGCAGCAGCTACGTGGAGCGCATCCGTCGCCAGCGTGAAGCACTGCTCGATCAGCTGAACCAGGCCCGCGAGACCACCGCCGAGAAGTACACCGAAGCTTCCGCTGCGCGTGGCTTGGCCACGATGCAGCTGGCAGATTTGAACCAGGCGCAGCACAAGCTCAACGAACAGCAAACCGAGCTGGATCGCCGCATCAGCGAGGTGCGATCGGCTGTGGATGCACTGACTGCAGCTCAGGCAGAGGCTTGGCGTAACAAGAACAACCCGATCTCCGCGGGCATCGATGCGATGGTAGGGGTCTCCGGCGCGGTTGATGCCGCGATGTCCAAGGTTGGCGCACCATACGAGTGGGGTGCGGCCGGCCCATCTTCCTTCGACTGCTCTGGCCTGATGTACTGGGCCTACCAGCAGATGGGTAAAACGATTCCACGTACGTCGCAAGCTCAGCTCTCCGGCGGTACCCCGGTTTCCCGCGACCAGTTGCGCCCCGGCGACATCATCGGCTATTACCCAGGCATCACCCACGTAGGCATGTACATCGGTGGCGGCAAGATCGTGCACGCCTCCGACTACGGCATCCCCGTGCAGGTAGTCAGCATCGACCAGGGCGGCCCATACCAGGGTGCCGTGCGCTACTAGTTGGTAATCGCTTTTCGATAGTTTTGCGCGCCATCCCATGACCCGCGTTCTGCTCATCACCAACGATTTCCCGCCCCGTCCGGGTGGCATCGAGTCGTACCTGCGCGATTTCGTCGCGTGCTTGGCCCCCGAAGATGTGACGGTGTTGGCCTCTTCACGCGGCATCGCTTCGGAGGAATTAAAGGCTTACGACGGATCCCAGCCGTATCGCGTCGTCCGCCTTCCAGATCGAATTATGCTGCCGTTGCCGCATGTGTTGCGGGCGGCACTTGAGATTATTCGCCGCGAGCACATCGAGACCGTATGGTTCGGCGCAGCTGCTCCCATGGGATTGTTGGCCCCTGCTTTACGACGTGCCGGCGTACGTCGCATCGTGGCCACCACGCATGGCCATGAGGTGGGGTGGTCGATGGTGCCAGGGGCGCGGCGGTGTTTGCGGATAATTGGCAATTCAGTGGATGTGGTGACCTACATTTCGGCCTACACGCGCCACCGGATTGCGGCGGCCTTCGGCCCGCAGGCGGCGTTCGAGCGACTGCCATCGGCGGTCGATGTGGATCGGTTCCAGCCCGATACCCACTCCCGGAAGTGGGTGCGTCAACGGCATGGGCTTGACTCTGGTGTTCCGCTAGTGGTGTGCATCTCCCGGTTGGTGACACGCAAAGGCCAAGACTCCTTAATCAAGGCTCTGCCCTTGATCGCCGCAGAGGTGCCCGATGTCCGGTTAATGATTGTCGGGGTAGGCGGGCGTCGTAAAGCACTCGAAGAGCTCGCCGAAAAAGTGCAGCTGCCCAACGGAAAGCCAGCTCGCACGCAGGTGATTTTCACTGGCGCCGTGGACGCCGAGCACTTACCCGCATACTATGCTGCCGGCGATGTGTTCGCGATGCCGGCGCGCACTCGGGGCGGTGGGCTGGACGTCGAAGGATTAGGCATCGTGTACCTCGAAGCCCAAGCCGCGGGAGTACCCGTAATCGCAGGCAACTCCGGGGGAGCGCCGGAAACGATCGTCGACGGCGAGACCGGTTATATCGTCGACGGGCGCAACATCCGGCAGCTCGCCGAGCGGATCACCGGCCTATTGCTCGATCCCGCCCACTCCCGGAAAATGAGGGAAGCCGGCCGGCGTCACGTCAGCGAAAACTGGACGTGGGACGTAATGGGCGCGCAACTTCGCAGCATCCTGCGCGGGATCCGTTAGGATAAGCACCTATGACTTCGTCGCAGCCAGACCACTCACGCCTGCCCTCCGCCATCGGGTTCGATATCGGCGGAACTAATTTGCGCGCCGCAGTGGTAGCGGGCGACGGAACCATCGTCGACCGCATCCAAACGTCCTCCGACGGTTCAGTTGCCGATTTGGAGCGCTCCATCGTGGCTACGGCGAGGCAGCTACAGGAGCAACACCCGGATGTGGCGGCCGTGGGGCTGGCGGTGGCGGCCTTTTTGGATCAGGATCGGCAGCGGGTGCGGTTTGCCCCGCACCTGCCGTGGCGTGATGCGGATGTGGCGCAGCGGATCGGCGAGCAGTTGTCGATCCCAGTGCAACTGGAGCATGATGCGAATTCGGCGGCCTGGGGCGAATACCAGTTCGGTGCTGCCCAAGGGGTAAGCAACTGGGTGCTGGTGTCGCTGGGTACCGGCATCGGTGGGGCGATGATGCAGCACAACGGAGAGATCTACCGGGGTGCTTTCGGTACCGCTCCCGAATTTGGGCACTTAAGCGTGGTGCACAATGGCCGGCCATGCTCTTGTGGTAAGCGCGGCTGCTGGGAGCGGTATTGCTCCGGTACCGCATTGGTGGCAACCGGTATCGAACTGGCGCGCACGGGGCGCTTTAAGGAACCCATTGTCCGGGAGTTACTTACAGGCAATCCCACCGGCACCGATGTGATGCTGGCTGCGCGCAACGGCAGCGACCTGGCACTAGAGGCAGTTGCCGATTTCGCCGCCTGGCTGGGGCGTGGCCTAGCGCTGGTAGTCGATGTGTTTGACCCCGAGCTACTCGTCATTGGCGGCGGAGTCGCCCAAGCCGCCGACCAATACATGGACACCGCCCACCAAGTATTCGTCGAAAACATCACCGGATCCGGCTACCGCCCACTCGCAGACATCCAACTAGCCACCCTCGGAACAGACGCCGGCCTCATCGGAGCAGCCAACATCGCGGCACGATACGTCGCCAGCTAATAACGCCAGCATCTGAGCATGCGTTAATATTCCTAATGTGAACAATCGCTGGTATAGCTTCTTCAAGTACATCCTCATCGGGCCATGGCTGCGGATCTACAACCGTCCGTTCTACGTCGGCGGCGAAAAAATCCCCGAACAAGGCGCGGCGCTAATGCTGTCCAACCACCTCGCCGTAATGGACCACTTCTACTTCCCACTGGTATGCAAACGCCAACTCACGTTCCTGGCGAAATCTGAATACTTCACCACTCCCGGAGTCGTAGGAGCCATCCAGAAATTCTTCTTCTCCTCCGTAGGGCAGGTCCCCATCGACCGCACCTCCGGCGACGCCGCAAAAGACGCACTCAACGCCGGCAAAAAAGTCCTTTCCCGGGGCGACATCCTAGGTATCTCCATCGAAGGCACCCGCAGCCCCGACGGACGCCTCTACCGCGCAAAAACCGGCGCCGCTCGCATCGCGCTAGAAACCGGTGTGCCCGTCTACCCAATGGCAATGATCAACACCAACAAAGCCAACCCCATCGGCTCGTGGATCCCACGGCCGGCCAAAGTAGGCGTCATCATCGGCGACCCCATCGACCCCGCCGACTACCAAGACCGCGGCGCCCCACACGAATGCGCCCGAGCCCTCATCGACGACGTCATCGCCGAAATCCAAAAACTATCCGGCCAAGAATACGTCGACGCCTACGCCTCCCAAGTCAAAGAATCCCTCAACAACGGAAACGGCTACCCCGAAGGCACCGAACCCGGCGGAAAATTAACCCGCCCCGCACCCTAGGCCCCACTCCCGGAACTTGATAGTATCTCCTTTTAACAGCGTTTAGAGAAAAATCGCAGCTCTACCACCAAGAACTGCCCTAGCTAGAAAATCACCTTTCCGTGCGCTTCTTTTACGACACCGAATTCATCGAAGACGGCACTACCATCGAACTCGTCTCTATCGGCGTGGTCGCCGAAGATGGCCGGGAGTACTACGCCATATCCACCGACTTCGACCCCAAAGCCGCCAACCCGTGGGTACGCGAAAACGTACTCAACCAACTCCCAGGGCCTAACTCGCCGTACTGGATGCCCCGGGAGCAGATCCGCGAACAACTCGCGGAATTCCTGATGCCCACCGGCAACGACCGCCCCGAGCTCTGGGCGTGGGTAGGCGCCTACGACCACGTGGTACTCGCCCAACTCTGGGGCAGCATGGCAGACCTCCCAAACCAGATGCCGCACTACACCCGGGAGTTGCGCCAATACTGGGAGATGGCAGGCCGGCCGCGCATCCCGCGTCAATACCGTCGCGCACATAACGCCCTCGCCGACGCGCGCCACAACAAGATCCGCTTCGACACGATCCGGAAAGTCCTCCCACTCCCGGGCGATGAGGTGGAGGAGTAAACCTCCTCCTTTTTCCGGTGCGATAGCTTCGGATACTCCGGGAGCGGTTACAATGTTCCGTTATGAGTTGGAGCATTGACGTCCCCGTTGACGAACTTCCCGATTTGCCGCCGTTGCCTGCGCAAACGCGTGTAGCTCTTGATGATGCTATTGCGCGTCCGGCGTTGCAGCAGCCGAGTTGGGATCCGGAGAAGGCTGCGGATGTGCGCAAGATCTTGGAGTCGGTACCCCCGATTGTTGTAGCTCCGGAGGTGCGGAAGTTGCGCCAGGAGCTTGCCGACGTCGCTAACGGCAAGGCTTTTTTGTTGCAGGGCGGCGATTGTGCGGAGACTTTCGAGTCCAACACTGAACCCCACATCCGGGCGAACGTGAAGACGCTGCTGCAGATGGCAGTGGTGCTCACCTACGGCGCTTCCACTCCCGTAGTGAAGATGGCGCGTATCGCCGGGCAGTACGCGAAACCCCGTTCTGCGGATCGGGATAGCGACGGTTTCTTAAGCTACCGCGGCGACATGGTCAACGCCGTGGAGCCTAGCGACGAGGCGCGCGTCCACGACCCCGCACGTATGGTACGGGCGTACGCGAACGCGTCGGCAGCTATGAACCTGGTACGCGCACTTGCTACTTCCGGAACTGCCGACTTGCACCGGCTCCACGAGTGGAACCGGGAGTTTGTCACCAACTCGCCTGCCGGAGCGCGCTACGAGGATTTGGCGCGCGAAATCGACCACGCGTTGAACTTCATGGCGGCGTGTGGCGTGTCGGATACGAACCTGCAGACAGCGCAGATTTACTGCTCCCACGAAGCGCTGGTCGTCGACTACGAGCGCGCGATGCTGCGCCTGGCAGAAGAAGCCGACGGGGAACTGCAGTTGTACAACCTCTCCGCGCACCAGCTGTGGGTGGGCGAACGCACTCGCGGACTTGATGATTTCCACATCGCACTCGCAGCACTGATCGGCAACCCGGTGGGCGTGAAGATTGGTCCTACGACCACTCCCGAAGAAGCAGTGGCGTACGTGAAGAAGCTCGATCCGCTAAACCAGCCGGGACGCCTGACGCTTACCTCCCGGATGGGCAACGACAAGGTGCGTTCCGTACTCCCGGCGATCGTCGAAGCAGTGGAGGAGACCGGCCACAAGGTGATCTGGCAGTGCGACCCGATGCACGGCAACACCTATAGCGCGTCGAATGGCTACAAGACCCGCCACTTCGACCGCATCGTCGACGAGGTGCAGGGCTTCTTCGAAGTACACCGCAGCCTTGGCAGCCACCCGGGTGGCCTGCACATCGAGCTTACCGGCGAAGACGTCACCGAGTGCCTGGGAGGGGCGCAGGACATTACGGATGTTGATCTCCCGGGGCGCTACGCTTCCGCCTGTGACCCCCGGCTTAACACCCAGCAGTCCTTGGAGTTGTCCTTCCTGGTCGCTGAGATGCTGCGCAACTAGGCCGAAGCAGCACAAGTAGCACCGCATTCCGGTTAGGAATCGGTGCTACTTTTCGTCGTAAAGCAATTAATCGGGAGGCTTACGACGTTTGTAATCCGCATATGCCCTCCCAGCTAGGGCAGTGGCGCGGGCGTGATTGAAGCGACGCGGCTGGGTGGTATCGGGCGGAACCCAACAGGCGTGGCCAGTGGTTTCATCGCGGATCATGTGGCCGTTGATGTGCTGGCGGTTGTCATCGTTCCAGGCGTTGTGAGTGTGGCAGAGCATCGTCAGGTTCGCCATCGTGGTTTCGCCGCCGTGTTTGTAGGCCAGCAGGTGGTGCGCCTGGCTGGAATGAGCAGGACGATCGCACCCAGGCCAGCTGCAAATCGGATTATCGATGATCATCGCCAAGCGTTGCGGTTCGGTGGCCAAACGCGTGCGACGCAACTGATACAGATCGATCGGCTGATGATTGTCATCGTAAACCAGCGCCCACCCCCGATTGGCCAGAAGCGCGTTGATGAACTCCTCCGGACGCAACACCGAACCATTCGAAGTCGCCGCAAAACGAGGGCTAAACTCCAACAAATCTTCGGGAGTGATAATCAAGGCCGGCTGGTGGCGCATCTCATCGACGATGCCCGCCGGGAGTGGGGAGCCATGAATCAGACGCTCCGCCAAAGCCTGGCCGAGGCACCGGTCGTGGGTGTAATCGTCGTGAGCCTTCGCAACCTCAGCGGCACGGACCGTAAGTGCGGCCACCAGGTTGTCGATCTTCGTCGCCGGCCCCGAAATGTTGATGTACTTCAACCCGCGAATATCCGGACGCTTCGACACCCGCGCCCGCACATGATTCGGCGGCGGAGCTTCGCGGTTAAGCTCAGCGACGGTCTCGCGCATCTGCCTGTCCAACTCCCGGAAATCCACCGTGCCTGCCTTGCGGGTAAACGCCAGCCGATGCTGATCGTGCGTCTCCACGTTATTGATCTGGCGGACCCGCTTGTCGATGCATAGCAAGGTATCCAGGGATAGGCCGAGGCGGTGGGCTTCGTCGTTGGCGGCCTGCAAATCCCGGGAGTCGGGAGTGTCTAAAAGCCGCCCCGCACAGATCAAAACCCGCTTGCAGTACGCCGGATCCCACCCGAAACGCGCGGCAATCTCGCCGGGAGAGCTAGCACTGCGGCGCTGCAGGCGGTGCAACGCGCTAAGGATGCTCATGCCCTGGCGGGAAAGCTGGTCGAGCAGGTCGAACGGATTCATAAACCCGAACATAGGAGCACGCGCAACAGACTGGCAAGGCCAAAATTGCTGCTTGTGGATTACTTTTCGACTTATCCACATACCCCCGGATGGGGCTTGTCAAAGTGGCGGCGGTTGTGGTTCAGATCCCCCGCACCCGCACCGTATCTCCGGCGCTGACCTTGCGCCCCGGGAGTGGGGATTGCGTGAAGACAATATCGTCGTCGGTTGCCGTATTCGACACATCCAGCCGCAGCCCGCGTTCTTCCAGCAGCTCCCGGGCCTCATCCACGTTCTTGCCCAGCAGATTCGGCACTTCCACCCGGTTGGAGACGTATAACGTCACTTCGGGATTTTCGGGATCGAAGACGTCGCCAGCTCCGGGAGTGGTACGTTCAACCTTCCCCGCCGCCAGCGAAGTGTTCGACGTCTCGACCACCTCGGTCACTCGCATCCCCGCACGTTCGAGGATCTCGCGCGCCTCCGCCTCGCTCTTGCCATGCACGCGCGGCACTTCGATGCCGGAGTTGATGACCAGCGTCACGTCGGTACCACGCGCGACCTCGCTGCCCGCTCCGGGAGTGTGTTCCAGGACGGTGCCGGGGGCGTCGCTAGGCGCGAACTCGTATTCAAAATGCGCGACTTTCAGGCCGAGGGATTCGAGCTTGTCGACGGCTGCCTGCTGCTCCATCCCATGGAGGAATGGAATCTTCACGGGGGCGGGGCCTTTCGAGAGGTGCACCTGGACCGTCGAGCCCACATCAACCACCGTGCCGGGCGGCGGAGTGGTTGAGACGACACTCCCGGCGGGCACTTCGTCGGAGTATTCCGACTCGCCAATCTGCTGCACCAGCGTGCGCTCCTGCAGGCGGTGCAGATAATTCGACGCCGAGCCATCTCCCGGCGGGTATGGCACGGTCGGTTTGCCGGCACTGATCAGCAGGTTGATGCTATTTCCGCGGACGACGTTATCGCCAGCCGGCGGGTCCGTACCGATGACCTGCGCTTCCGGGATGTCGTCGTGATAATTTTCCTGGCGTTCGACTTCGAAGCCGGCCTGCGTGATTTCGGCGGTCGCCTGAGGCTCGCTCATGCCGGTGACGGTGGGAACTTCGCCGTAGCGTCCGGAGCCGAGCCACCAGGCTCCCAAAGCCATCGCGAAAATCGCGACCAGCGCGATGATCAACCAGAGGGCACATCCCAGCCGGGTGCGTTGACGCTTTTCGACGTGCTTGCGACGCTGTTCGGCAGTCGGGAAGCGCTGTTCGGCGGTTTCGGCGGTTCCGGGAGTGGGGGTAGGTGCGGGTTGGGGTGCAGCCGACCCCGCAGCCCTGGCAGATGCAGCCCCCGTAGACCCCGCAGCCACAGCAGGCGTGAAAGCCGCACCACCATCTACCCGAGTTTCGGCAGGCAGATCGGCGCGGGTTTCATTGAGCGCGCCAGCACCCCCATCCCCAACTCCGGGAGTGGGGGCAAAGCCTTCCGCCCGCATCAGCGCGGTTTTCGCCGCGGAGTGGTTGGGCACTGGGACGGTGAATGGCGGAAGTTGAAGTGAGCGGGCCGCGTCGTTAAGCGCAGTCAAAAACTGCCCGGCGTCGGCGAAACGATCTCCGGGAGTAAGGGCACACGCCTGTGCCACCAGGTGGTCGAACTCCGCCGGCACACCGGCGATTGCCTCCGAGGGCAGCGGCATCGGCTGCTGCACGCGCTGCATCGCCACGCCCAGGGAGTGATCGCCGCTAAATGGCGTCTGGCCGGTGAGCAGCTCATACAGCAACACGCCAGCCGAATAGACGTCGGAAGCAGGAGTAATCGAGCCGCCCGTGACCTGCTCCGGCGACAGATAAGCCACCGTGCCCACGATCACCGAATTCGACGTCACATGCGAATCCGCAATCGCGCGCACCAACCCAAAATCGGCCAGCTTCACGCGCCCACCATCAGCACACTGATCCGTGATCAGCACATTCTCCGGCTTAATATCCCGGTGTACCATCCCGCGGCCATGCGCCAAAGACAACGCATGCAGCACCGGACGCAGCACCGCCACCGCAGCGTGTGGGGGCATGGGGCCGCGCTCCCGGAGTAGTTCGCGCAGCGTTCCGCCGTCGACAAGCTCCATAATTAAAAACACGTGCCCCGCGGCATCGGTGCCTTGGTCGTAGACGCGCACCACGGTGTTGTCATTAATAGTGGCAGCTGCACGTGCCTCGCGTTCGAAGCGAGTACGAAACGCAACATCATCGACGAACCGCGGATCCATGATCTTGGCAGCAACTTCGCGATCCAGGCGCGTATCCACGGCACGAAACACGGTGCTCATACCGCCGCGGGCGATAGGGGCGCCGATGAGGTACCGTCCGTCGAGCAGGTCGCCTTGTTTCACCGCCAGATCCTTTCCACACTTACACACTTGTGCGCGTATCTTTCCAATAGGTCCAACAGGTAAGGTTACTTGAGTGCGAAAGATTCCCACGTGCCAAGATGTTCTGTCCGCCGAAGACGTTACTTTGCCGCTGCTTGATGTTGCTGATCGGCTAGGCATTATTGTCACCCGCGTGCACGCGTTGATTCAGGAAGGCAAGTTGGTTGCCGTGCAGCGCGATGGGGTGGCGCAGGTTCCGGAGCGCCTGCTCGATGAATCTTCCGTCAACCGTTTCGCTCCGGGAGTGCTGGCGGTGCTCCACGACGGTGGCTACTCCCAGGAGGAGGCACTGCGCTGGTTGTACACCGAGGACGAGACCTTGCCAGGCCGTCCGGTAGATGCGCTCCATGGGCATTTGGCTCGCGAGGTTATGCGCCGCGCCCAGGCAAGTGCGTTTTAGTTTTTAGCTGGCGACGAGGTTCGCCGTCGGATGGCGTTGGCCTGGCTGCCCGTCCGGGAGTTAGCGGATCACGTGTGTGAGTCCGGCGCCGGCTGCGAGTTGGAGGCGCCGCCACCGGGGGACAATGGCGCGCCGGGCGAAGACGTTGTAGTCGGCTTTTTCGATCTCGGTGAGAATGTGTCGGTAGCCGGCTTCGGCGGCGGCAATGGCAGCACCTGGTTTGCCTGCGAGTTTTGTAATCCCGGGAGTAGCAGCCCGATAGTGCGCGTGGTTGACGCTAATGAAATACTTCAGGGCTTCCCGCACCGGCTGGTCGACGCGCTGCTGTCGGTGGCACCACAGGAGGTGTTCGGGGCAGACTCCGAAAGCCTCCCAGTGTTCCAGTGGCAGATAGATGCGCCCGCGCTGCAGATCCTCGCCGATATCGCGGATGAAATTCGTGATCTGGAAGGCGTAGCCCAGCTCCGTGGCATGTGGTGGCAGTTCTTCTTGCTGCACTCCCGGAGTTGTGGGTAGCAGCGGCAGCAACTGTAATCCGATTACGGCAGCTGAGCCCCACATATACGCGGTCAGTTCTTCCCAGGTGCGGTAGTGTGTTTTCGCAGTTGCGCTGGTTGGTAGATCTTGAGCCATCGCAGCAACAAAATCGTCGAAAAGCGCAAAATCGATCTGCCAGGTGGCAATAGTTGCGGTGGTGGGGCGCAAAATGCGCTGGTAGTAGCTAGCGACGCCAGAGGATCGGATAATGCGGTCGGCTTGCTCCCAGGATTGGGGTGCAGTGGGCGCGGACGAAAGCGCCGAAACGGCTGCCGCCAAAGTGCGGTGTAACTGCCAGATGTCGCGCTCGCGGTGGTCTTCGGCAGCTGGTGTAGTGGCAATAGGCGCGCCAGCCTGCCCATCCACAATGTCGTCGATAGCCCGCGCCCAAGCGTAGAGCGCATAGATCGCTTGGCGTTTTTCGCGGGGAAAAATGCGGGTGGCGAGGGCGTAGGTTTTGCCGTGGTGGTGGGTGGTGCGTCGGCAGGCGTCGAAATCCTGGGCAGCACCCGGGTAGTCGACGTACTGCGGTCTAGCTGGCGGCATATTCCGGCTGCCTAGATTTTTCGGCGGTAAGCCAGCGGGTAGTAAAGAATGCGATTAGCGTAACCACAACCATCCACGGCAACTCGTAGAAGCGGTTGTTGCCGCCGCCGGAGAACGAGAAGCTCAGCAGGATCGTGGCGAAAACCGTCACCCGCACTACCCAGAGACGAGGGCGTACGGTGCCGATCAGCGTCAGCACACTGGCGTAGTACCACGGCAGCACAACGGCATTGAACACGCACGCCACCGTGTACGCAGCAACGATACCTGCCACACTGCGCCGACGATTCTGATGGAACAACACCCAGCACAGCACCAGCCCCAGCACCATCATCAGCGCGGAGATCGCGCGCGTGTAGGTCACGACGACGTTGAACGTCAGCGAATCATCAAAGTACGACAGCAGCCACGAAATCACCGTCGCAGCCGCCGATGGTGCGGCCAGCGGATTTACCACCTTGGTGTTGCCGCTGATTTCGGAAATCCAGCCCCACGTTTGCGACGACGCAACGGTGATCGCCGCCAGCGTCGCCAGCATCACGGCTACTTGTGCAATGCCGACGACGATTGCTCTGGGCAGCAGCGTAAAGAAGTATTTCACTGGGTGGGTAGCTGTTGTGGTGTCGCTGGCGCTGTGGGCCCGCTGCCGGTGCACCAGAATCCACACCAAAAACGGCAGCGCAATCACACCCGTCGCCTTTACCGCGACCGCAACCCCGATCAGCGCCGCCGAGCCCACCAGGGCAATCCAGTTCCGGGAGTAGAGGCTGACGACGAGAGCCAAACTAACAAAAGCCACCATGATGGCATCGTTATGGATACCGCCGACTAGATGCAGAATCACCACAGGGTTCAACACGCCAAGCCACAGCGCAAAGGCGGGATTAGCACCGAGCTTCTTCGCAATCAGCGGAATTGCCCAACAGATTGTGGCAAAGCCAAGTACTGCGACAATCCGGAAGAGAATGACGCCGGCAGCAACATGGTTGCCAACTACCGTCGTAATGCCTTCACCTAAACACAAGTGCAGCGGACCGTACGGGGTGGTGGTGTTGCGCCAGTCGCCGGAGACCTCCAACAGGTACGGCCCGGAGTTGACGGCAGCGCCCTGGGTGTAGGGGTCGAAGCCATCGCGGACCATCGCGCCCTGCATGAGGTAGGAGTAGACGTCGCGGGAAAATAGCGGCCCGGCCAGTGCTAATGGGATAACCCAGAGCCACAGAGCACGTTTGATGCGTGCCATTTGGGGTGCGAAATCGGCGGTGGTGTCAGTGATCGGGGAGTCAGCTCCGGCCCGCAACGGGAAGAACTGCACTCCCAGCCGTACCCAGCCTGCAACCAGTAGTGCGATACCCAGCCAAAGCGTCAGCTCAGAGATCGCAAAACCATGGCCGAAGGTAAGGAAGCTCAAACCCAAAGCATCAGTCAAACCACCGCGATAGCGAACTGCGCCCGCACCAATCGACGCCAACGCGATGATCACTGTGCCAGCGGTACCGATACCAATGGGGGTGCGCAACCATTCCCAAGCGCGCTTGTGCCGGGGTAAGGCCTGCGAATCGTGAGGGGAAGTAGTCACGTCGTTGCTACTGCCTTTCTGATTTGGGTTCAGCGCTGATGCGTTGTGCAGCTAGTCGGCCTGATACCAGCACAGTGGGCACGCCAACTCCCGGCACAGTGGTGGAACCAGCAAAGACTACATTAGCGGGATACGCCGCCGAATAGTTTCTCGGCCTAAATGGCCCGGTCTGGCGGAATAGGTGGGCCAGGCCGAATGGTGATCCTGCGGTCATGCCAGCTGCCTGCCAATCCACAGGCGTCACAATCTTCGCGGTGTGGAAGTTCTCGCGCACACCGGCAAAGCCCCGCTTTTCCAGCTCGCCGAGAATTTCCTGCAGATACGGTGCTGCCAGAGCTTCCCACGGCAGGTGGGCAGATTCCAAGTTCGGACACGGCGCCAAGATATTGACGGGTTCGTATTCGGCACCGGCACCACGCGCACCACCGCCAACCACCAACCGCGGATCACTTACGGCTGGTCGGGTAATCAATAGGGAAGGGTCGCTCATGAGTTTTCCGTCGTCAGGCGCACAAATCTCCGCAAAGGTCTCCTCCCACTTATGCCCAAAGCTGATCGTGTGATGGTAGTTCGGCCAGGTTGCGGTGATTTCCCTAGGAACCAGGCCGTGCGCAACCACTGCAGAGGGTGATGCTTGACGACGCAACAGCCGCCGCGGCGGTTTCGCTCCCGAAGTAGCGAGCCAATGATCGATCATCTCGCGGTCGACGGTGGCAACAATCGCGTCGCAAGGCACCGTATCGTCGGCGGTGTGAATGCCAGTAACGCGGTGGTTCCCTTCGCACTGCAATCCCTGAACTGAAGTGCCGAGGCGAATCTCGATGCCCCTTTGCCGGCACCCAAGTGCCAGAGCCTCTGCCAGCGCGCCGATCCCGGGAGTAGGCGTTGAGTGTGGTTCCTGCTGAGCACCGCCCTGAGATACCGGATAATAAACCCCCAACGCTGTATCCATATGCGCAATACAGCCATACACCGCGCGCGCCTGATCCGGCCCGACCCCGGCATACAGTGCTTGGAAGCTAAACACCCGCCGTAATTCCGGATCGACGTTTTTGGGAAGATGCTTGACGACGGCACGTCCTAGCGAACCAAACGCTCCCAGACGAAGCAGCCGGAGCAAATCAGCGCGGCTGGAACGATCGCCCACCATGTTGGCCGGGGAGTCGAAGCTGCGACCCATGAAATTGTCGAAAGAAGCCTCAAAGATTTCGGCAAGCCAGGTGTGCAGGCGGTGGAAGTTGTCGCCGGAAGTATCTGCCGGGACGTTATAGCTCTGCCACTGATCTACTCCGGGAGTAGGGATTTGAGTGTGATAGGCGGGATTGAGTTTGACTAACTTGGTTGGAACGGGGAGTTCGGCAAGCAGGGAATCGAGGTCTAAGCCGACAGCAGCTAGGGCTTCGTCTGCTAAAGCGGGCATCGTTAAGACCGTGGCACCGGTATCGAAAGAAGCTTCCAAATTGCCGTCCGGTGTAGGGCAGGTAAGGCGCTCGGTGGCGCAGCGGCCGCCTACCTGATTGGCCTGCTCCATGACAGTGACCTGGTAGCCCGCACCACGTAAGTGCAACGCTGCGCTTAAACCGGCAAGACCGGCGCCGATGACCACAACGTGACCGCCGGGCGGAACGAGGTTGCGGGGTACTGTGCGGTGTTTGGACCAATCTGCAAGGTTGGCCGGGAGTAGGGAGCGCCAAGACTTAAGGCGCTGACTGGGATGCAAGCGCCGCCGGGCAGCCGGGCTGGAGGTGAATTTAAAACTGCTGTTCATGAGCTATGGGGTGCGGTTTGGTTGTGTGCCAGAGTCCGCCTAGTTGACCCGCTTGGTGGCGCGTTGACCTAAATCGAGCAGCAGTTCGCGATAGTGGTCTTCGGTATCTAGGTCTGCGATGGCGGCAGTGCCTGCAGCGGTGAGGCGATCTATTTCAGCCTCGATGTGTTCAATGGCACCGGAGGTGCGGATTAATTCGGCAAGTTCATTGATTTCTGCAGTCGAGGTGGCAACGCCTACGCGCAGATTTAGCTGTTCGGCGGCTGCTGGATCTTTGTCTTGCCAGTAGTCAATGGCGGTGTTCAGCAATACGGTGCGTTTGCCCTCCCGCAGGTCATCGCCAGCAGGTTTGCCAGTAACGGCGGGATCGCCGAATACTCCCAGGAGGTCGTCACGCAGCTGGAAGGCACAACCGAAGTTCCAGCCGTATTGGAGGAGCTTTTCGGTTTCTCCCGCAGGCATCCCAGCCAAGGCAGCGCCGATATGTAAGGGGCGCGCGATCGTGTACGCCGCAGTTTTGTATAGATTGACAGACTGAGCGGTCTCTAGGCGCGAATCACGGGAAGCTTCGGCAGTGATGTCAAGCAGCTGTCCGCCCAGCACTTCGGTACGCATAGCACGCCACGGCGCGTGCAGTCGCTTTAAAGCAGTGGCGGATAGTCCGGCGTCGAAGATTAAATCATCTGCCCAGGATAACGCCACGTCGCCAGCTAAAATCCCTACTGCCTGGCCGAAGTGCTCACTAGAACCTGCCCACTCGTTTTCCGCATGGAGCTCGGTGAACACGCGATGGACAGTGGGTGCGCCTCGGCGAGTGTTGGAGGCGTCGATGATGTCATCGTGGATCAACGCACACGCCTGAATCAGCTCTAACGCACAAGCCACGGAGAACACAGCTTCCGGATCCTCGGCGTCCGTGTAGCGACCTTGCGGACCGCCACCCACATGCCAACCCAGCCAAGCGTAAAGCGGACGAATGCGCTTGCCACCACCGAGGGTGAACTGGCGTAGCTGGGCGACAACCCTGCGGTAATGCTCGCCGATGGCGGAAACTTCGGCGTCGCGGGAGTTGAAGTATTGCTCAAGGCGGTCGGTTACGGCAGCTGGCAGAGCGGACAAATCCATCGAGGCAGTGGAATCCGCCGATCCCATTAGATCTGTCTGATTGCCCTTGCTCTGGCGGTTTACCTGGCCTTCACCCTGATCCATAGCTTTTAGTTTTTCATGTTCCACCAGCAGAGTAAATCGACAGGTAGTACCGGTAGGGCGCCATCCCACGGCAGCTGCTAACCACCCCTGCCACCAAAAGTCACCAAAATCCACCAGGAATATAGACCGCTTAGTCTGATTTATCTGGATTTTGCATTACAATAACTTTTCATGTCGCACTCTTCGTCTGAACTACGGGAACCGAAACCGGGTCTCCAGGTGCCAATTACGCGTGCCTTACAGCTGCCCAGCCCTGGCAAGATCCCTTATTCGGTCGAGTTCATGCCTCCCCGCGATGACGCAGCCGAAGAACGTCTCCTTCGCGCGGCAGAAGCGTTTCATGACTTGGGTGCGTCGTTCGCTTCCGTTACCTATGGTGCAGGTGGTGCCAGCCGTGGCCGCACCTTGCGGATTGCAAAACGGGTATCGCAACAACCACTCACCACGCTGGTACATCTGACTTTGGTAGAGCACACCGTCGATCAGCTGCGGGAAATCTTGCGCTCTTACCTCGACGCCGGGCTTACCAATCTCCTGGTGCTGCGGGGCGATCCGCCGGGAGACCCGCTAGGCAAATGGGAGCAAACCGAAGGTGGCCTGCGTTATGCCAGCGACCTGATCGAACTCATCACCAACGAAGAAGAATTTAGCGCCTTTGAAATAGGCATCGCCTCATTCCCGGAAGGGCACTACCGCGCGAAAAGTCTCGACGATGACACTAAATACACCCTCGCTAAGCTCCGCGCCGGCGCCGAATACTCCATTACCCAGATGTTCTTCGACGTCGAACACTACTTGCGTCTCCGTGACCGCCTGGCCAAAGCAGATCCCATCGATGGCACGAAACCGATCATCCCCGGCCTGATGCCAATTACTTCCTTGCGTTCCGTACGCAGGCAGGTGGAGCTGTCCGGCTCAGCTTTACCGCCTGACCTAGAGCGTCGCCTGGAAAAGGCCGCAGCCGGCGACGAAGAAGCAAACCGCGAAGACATCCGCAAAGTGGGTATCGAAGTCTCTACCGCAATGGCCGAGCGTCTAATCGCCGAAGGCGCGCCGGGCTTGCACTTCATGACCCTCAACTTCGCCCGCGCCACCCAAGAAGTACTGCACAACCTCGGCATGGCGCCAGCGTGGGGAACGGGGCAGGACATGATGCGCGGCGGATTCTAGGCGGTTGGTGCGGCTCATAGTGAACGATAACTAGCGATAGCTAACGACGCTGCCGCTCCTGCGCCGCCCACAACATGACCACAGCGGCGGCCAAAATACCCACCCCAGTTGCAATCGCTATCCAGAGGATTAATTCATTTCGATCCGTTTCCCCGGCAGTGGCATCAACCCAGAAGTCGGTGCGTGTGCCACCCGTGAAATGCCAGGAAACTGCGTTATCAATCACTTCGCCGTTGGCTGCCAGCACAGTTTTGGGCAGTCGAATGGTCAGGTTGCTGATCGCATCCGGAAACGCCGTTAAATCCGCAGTCCCGCTTAGAGAAATCTGTCCCGCCGTGGTGCGCTCGATATTCATCGAGATATGGTCTTCGGATAATTCCTCAACCATCTCGCCGGTTTCTTTAAAGCCCAGGTCGCGCAACGTTACGGTAATCATTCCTGTGTTCGCGTCGCGCTCGGATATTACTGCGTTGTCCGCATATTGCTCGGGTACTGTCCATTGGTTCGCTAACGACGGATCAGCGTACGACGTCACAGTCACAGTGCCGCTCACGCGGTCGTCACCTGTGATTTGAAGGTCTGCGTCTGAGTGAAAACATCCCGCCAACACCATCGCAGATAGGGCGAGACAACTGGCGACCAACGATCGTCGCAAAGCACCAAGCATGGAAAATACTTTAATCGGTGCGCACCAATACTTTTAGTTGCGATTTACTGCAGGGGCAAGGGGCGGCCGAGAACTGCGAACGGGCGTGAATCGCCTCGGAAATGGAAATCGCGCAACACATCCTGAAAACCCAGGGAGCGGTAGAGGTGCCAGGCGCGATTCGCCTCATCGGCCACTTCCGGGGTAGAAAGCAAGGCAGCTTTTTCGGTGCGGTTTTCGCAGAGCTTTTCGACGAGAGCCTTACCAATCCCAAAGCCCTGCGCCTGCGGCGCACAGTGAACTTCCGCGATTTCAAAGAAATGGGGCAGGGGCTCCGGGCAGGCGTCTTGCACTTGGTCGTACCACCAATGCCCGGGATGGCCGGTGTAGCCGTAGGTAACACCGAGAATCTGACGGTGCCGTTTTGATAGTGCTTCGCGTGCAGGCTCGTCGGGCGGATGTGCGATCGCCAAGCAGGCCGACCAGCCCGGCAGCTCTACCTGATCGCGCCAAGAAGCAATCCGCCCCGTAGTAATCACCGGGTTGTATCGCATCGCGCGAATATAAATATCGACCAGCTCGGGAAGACGAGCTACGAACACGTCCTTCGATACCGGAACCACGCTGCATTGCACGTGGGAAATTATACGCAAAAGAGGTAGTTCGAAAATTTGTGCGAATTTTCGGTGGTGGGTGGGTTTTGTGATCCGGGTTGCTTTCTAATCTTCAGTTAAACCAAATCGGAGCAGCATCACGTCGAAGTAGCTAGCTAGTCATAGAAAAGAGGGTTGGGCGATGAACGGAATTGCGAAATTGCAGCAGGCACGGACTCGGTCGCGTTTCGTCGCGCCCGATAGCGTCTCTATGGAAGCTTTGGTGTTCTTGGATAAGGCACATCAGTTGTTGGCACAAGCGGCAACGGCTGAAGCTTACGAAGAGAAGATCGAGTTTGCTGTGCAGGCAAGCTTGCGGGCTGCCGGTGCTGTGTTGGCCGGTGATATGGGGAAGAAGCGTCGCAAGCCTGCTGGTAGTGCTTGGGTGCGGCTTGCCGCCAAGGGTGGCGATTGGGCTGAATGGAGCCAGCGCGCCACAACCGTGATGCGCATTCGTGAAGATGTGCGTCTGGGTATCGGCAGTGATCCAGATCAGTTCACTGCCGAGCGGGTCTTAAGCTTCGCACGGAAGTTCATCGCCTATGTAGAAGCGCAATTGCGGGTGCTGCCGGCAGCTGCTTAAACCCGGTGGAATGGTTCCAGGCAATTGGCTGCTATTTTGTGTGGTGCTAGGTGAGTTTTGGGAACTTTTAGCGTACGTTCGGCGTTAGAGTTCTATATGGGTTGTACGCCAGCCAACGTAATGGAGGAATCATGGGACTTTCCGAGCAAGAACAGCGCATGCTTGATGAAATCGAGTCTGCCCTGTACGCGGAAGACCCGAAATTTGGTTCGACAATGTCAGGCCGCTCGGGTGGATTCGACGATGATGCACCTCGGCGTGGCTTCAATATTCAAGTAGTGGCCTTATTAGTCCTAGGGCTCCTCATGCTAATCGGTGGCGTGGCCTTGAATATCGCCATGGAAAACTTGTGGCTGATCTCTATCTCTGTTGCCGGATTCCTGTTGATGTTTGGTGCATGTGTCTGGGCACTGATGCCTGATTCTTCTAGCTCAAAGAAGGGGATGTCTTTCTCTGGTGCCTCAGGGGCCGGATCTTCCTCCCGCACGAATAAGAATCAAGGCCAGCGGAAATCGAAGCCATCTTCGTCGCGCCTAGAAGATCGATTCCGTAACCGCTTCGACTGATAGAAGATCTCAGCAGCTGAGCGTAGTAGCTGGCCACAGGTTGGTGCTGTGGCTTTGAGCGCTACAGCATTATCTCCCACAGAAATCCTGTGGGAGTTTTTTTATCCCCCACTTTGCCCCACAAGCCCCACTTCGCCCCACACTGTGATCAATTATTTATCTGCAGGGCTCGAAGTGGTGGCGCAAGATCCGTATTCCTACTGGTTGAACGGCTAAAAGCCTGCGGTCATTGCCGGGTTTTACTGAATCTCGAGCGCTCTTCTCTTGCACTTCCCGAAGACCCACTTAAACCCCATTAGCCACAGCAGTAACATTAGCCCCAAATCTCTCTAAAATTCCCCCTGGTTTTCAGTAGTTGCACTTGATTGTGGGGCAAAGTGGGGTAGGGTGGGGTGAAACTGAATATTGCAATTGGAGAGCTGTCGAAACGCAGTCGAAACGCAGTCGAAACACAGTCCAAACGCTTGTATGGGGAAAGGAGCCAGTGACCACGATGTTTCTGGGCACCTATACCCCCAAGCTGGACGACAAGGGTCGATTGACGCTTCCAGCGAAGTTCCGCGACGATCTCGCCGGCGGTTTGATGGTGACGAAAGGCCAAGACCATTCGTTAGCCGTCTATCCAAAGGATGAGTTTGTCGCACTCGCTCAGCGAGCGAAGAAGGCATCGCGTACTAACACTCGGGCGCGTGCTTTCATTCGAAACTTGGCTGCAAGTACCGATGAGCAGCGCCCGGATGGTTCTGGGCGTATCACTCTTTCTGCCGATCACCGCCGTTACGCGGGTTTGACGAAAGAGTGTGTGGTGATCGGTTCGATCGACTTCCTCGAAATCTGGGATAAGCAGGCGTGGGAGGCCTACCAGGCTGAGCATGAGGCTGATTTCTCGGATGGTGAGGATGACTCGTTGCTGGACGTCTTCTAGACCACGGCCAAATCTCTCGGCCGTTTCCGGTGCAGCTTTCCAACACAGGTGGTGTGCCCGCAAGAACTCTGCCTGGGAGCGTTTCTGGTGTTCTTCCCCGTCATCAGCAACGTCTCTCGGGTAGGGCTCTGTGTGCACTCCCCGTAAGCGATCGAAATTTCGGTGCCTAGCGTAACCAACAGAGAGGGGGCAGTTGATGTCTCAGCAGGAACAGCGTGTTTCTGGCGAGCATGGTCATGTCCCCGTGCTTCTCGATCGCATGGTGCAGTTGCTTACCCCTGCAGTGGAAACCACCGTCGCAGAAAACCACCGCCCGGTGCTCGTCGATGGCACTTTAGGCGCAGGTGGTCACACCGAGCGCTTTCTGGAGACCTTTCCCACCGCGTTTGTAATTGGTTTCGATCGCGATGCCGCAGCACTGGAAGCGGCAACTAAACGGCTCGCGAAATTCCATGACCGCTTCATTGGCATTCAAGCTCGCTTCGATGCGCTGGCGTCGGTACTCAACGCAGATTTCACTGATCCGCACGTGGTCACGCCACCAACCGAAGCGCAAGAGCAGCAGTTCGCGAAAGTTCGCCAGGCGATTCAGGAAGCCGGCGGTATCACCGGCGCGCTGTACGACCTGGGCGTTTCTTCGATGCAGCTCGACCAGGTCGAACGCGGTTTCGCCTACCGTGTGGATGCGCCACTGGATATGCGTATGGATCCAAGTCAAGGCATCACCGTGGCAGAGGTACTCAATACCTACTCGCATGGTGATCTCGCGCGGATTCTCTCCACTTATGGCGACGAGCGTTTCGCTGGAAAGATCGCGTCGGCGGTTCTGCGCCGTCGTGAAGCACAACCGTTTACTACTTCCGGTCCGTTAGTGGAATTGCTTTACGACGTAATTCCGGCTGCTTCACGTCGTACGGGAGGCCATCCAGCAAAGCGCACGTTCCAGGCGTTGCGGGTGGAAGTCAACCGTGAGCTAGAGGCCGTCGAACAAGTGATCCCACAGGTCACGGATGCGCTGCGGGTTGGTGGTCGTGCGGTCTTTATGAGTTACCAAAGCTTGGAAGATCGGATCGTTAAGTCGCAGTTCGGGCAGCTATCGAAATCGAAAACTCCGCCGGATCTGCCGATGGAATTGCCTGGCTACGAGGCGCGGTTCAGCCAAGTCACTAGAGGGGCGGAAAAGGCCTCTCAGGATGAGATTGCGCAAAACTCCAGAGCTGCCTCTGTCCGGGTGAGAGCCATCGAACGGATCAGGCCTGCAACCCAAAGCTCAGACCAAACACCCACTACTAGAAAAATCACAGGAGAACCCTAATGGCGTCGACGACTATGGAAAAGCCGCGGACGGCCACCGCTGTAAAGCGCAAGCGTCACTCGCGCCTGGGGTCTCAGCAAGTAGTGGTAGAACGTGGCCGTCGCCTAACGAAAACCACCGAGGATCGTACGAAGTTTAAGTTCGGTTCGCTCGCGATTCTGATTGTGGTGATCGGCGTTGTGATCGCCATGGTGCTGTCCGGGCTATCGACTTCCCAGACCATGCGCCTGAGTGAAGCCCGCGAAGAAAGCCGCGACCTGGCCAACCAAATTGCTGTGCTAGAGCGCGATATTGCTTACTCCGGATCCACTGCCGAAATCGCCCGCCAAGCTGGCGATATGAACTTGGTGCAGTACGAACAACCAGCAATTTTGACCGTAGACGCCGAAGGCAATTTAGTTGAAGTTCGTGCTGGATCCTCCGAATACCGTCGTTTGCTAGATATCAATGGCTCTGGCAACTCGCGCGCAGAACACGCGCCAACGTCCGATCCGGCGCAAACTGATAATGTGCCAGGTATGCAGGCGCCGGCAGTTCCAGAACAATCTGACGATCCGCTACCAGAAGCAGCTCCGTATTTGCCGGAGTTGGATCGCGATAATCCACCGTTGCCGATCCCGCCGGCAGAGGATGACCCAGCACCGGAGGTGTTAGCCCCAGCCGATCAGGCCGCGCCGGAGATCCTGCCATGAGTGCAGATCGACGCAAACTTGCCCCGTTCGAGCAGCTTCGAACGGGGTCTCGTGAGTTCATACTTAGACGTAACCTCATGCAGTTCATTGGACTGCTGATCGTAGTGGCGCTAATTTCACGTTTGGCATGGGTGCAGTTGATGGTAGGCCCCGAATTGGCCGCCCAGGCGCAAAACCAGCGCAGTGTGGAAATCGTGGACCCAGCGCGCCGTGGCACGATCACGGATCGGCATGGCAACCAGCTGGCCTTCACGCTAGAAGCACGCAGTATTACTGTGCACCCCAATGCCTTGCGGGAGCATCTAGAAGCGGCGCATCGTCTCTGGCCAGATCAGTATCCAGAGTATGAAGAGCGTCTGCGCGATATTGCTGAAGAATTGCCAACTTTGGCAGGCCGTGAACATATTGCGGATACTTCCGAGCGCAAGCGTCGTACCAACCAAGAAGAGACCGAAGTCGAATTGGGCATTCAAGATACCCCAAGCGGTATTAGCTCCAAGGAGATTATGGATAAGCTCACCGACGAGTCCAGTAGCTACGAAGTCTTGGTGCGCAACGTCGATCCAGATAAAGCTGCAGCTGTGGTGGAGCGTTTCCCGGAGTTAGTCTCTGAGCGGCAGGACATCCGCCAGTATCCCGATGGTGCCTCTGGTGCGAATGTGATCGGAAAGATCGGCCACGATGGTGTGGGTCAATTCGGTTTCGAAGCCTCCCGAGATGCTACTTTGCAGGGCATTAATGGTGGCCGGACTGTCGACGTCGCTGCCAACGGCATTGCCATTCCAGGTTCTACCCGCGACGAGCATGCGCCTATCGACGGCACGAACTACGAGCTCACCCTTGATGCGGATCTGCAGTACTACGTGCAGCAGCAGTTAGAACAAGCGAAGGCGAACTCTGGGGCGAAAGGCGCTTCGGCTGTGGTGCTGGATGCCCATACCGCTGAGGTACTCGCTATGGCACAAACCGGTACGGCAAATCCGAATCGCGACATCGGTGCCGAAGTATCTGATGGTCGCACCATGGATAACACCGCGGTGTCTGATCCTTTCGAACCCGGATCGGTAGCAAAGATTATTACGGCTGCCGCTGCGATTGAAGATGGAGTCACAACCCCTGATGAGGTACTGCAGGTACCAGGTCAGATCGAGATGTCTGGCGTTACCGTGCGTGATGCGTGGCCGCATGGGGTAGAGCCGTTTACCACTACGGGTATTTTCGGTAAGTCCTCGAACGTGGGCACTTTGATGTTGGCTGATCGCATTGGCGAGGATCGCTTTGCAGAGATGCTCCACCTGTTCGGCCTCGGCCAGTCCACTGGCATCGAGTTACCGGGTGAAAGTCCAGGGTTGGTGCCGCAACGCCCGCAGTGGTCGGGTGGCACTTTTGCCAACCTGCCGATCGGCCAGGGCATGGCAATGACCTTGCTGCAGATGACTTCCGTATATCAGACCATCGCTAACGACGGAGTGCGCGTCGAACCCCGAGTGATCCGCAAGGGCACCGGAGCCGACGGAGTAGCTGCCGTGGACGAAGTAGCTGATGAGGTCACCGTCGTAAGCCCAGAAACGGCGCGCACGGTACGCGATATGTTCCAATCTGTCTTCCAATCGGATCCGACCGGCAACCAGTCTGGTACTGCTTCGGGCAGTGGTATCGAGGGCTATCAGCTCTCCGGTAAGACGGGTACGGCGCAGAAGGTCGACGAGAATACGGGCGCGTACTCGAATTCGCAGTACTACATTACTTTTGCGGGCATTGCGCCTGCTGATGATCCGCGTTTTGTGATTGGCATCATGCTGGACGAGCCGGTGCGTGGTGTGCACGGCCAAGGAGGTCAATCAGCTGCGCCTTTGTTCCAAGACATCGCTAACTGGGCGTTGAATCACTACAACGTGCCTCCGTCGCCTGCGCGAGAAGAGACATTATTATTACAGCCTTAAACTCGATACTGCCGTAACGCGAAACTGCCGTAACGCCTACTGTCACAAAAGCACAGCGCACAGATACGAACTAAAAGGAGCGACCATGACCGTAACCGTTGGATCCCTAGCCGTAACGGCTGCTGGTGAGGTGAAGTTATTAGATTCTTCTAGCACTCCCGCCCAGCTGGAGGCTGCGAAAGAGCTTCCGGTGAAAGCGATGGATCTGAACGCTGCGGCGGTGGGCGCTGATGGTTTGTTCGCAGCGGTGCCGGGTACGCGGGCACATGGGGCGCGGTACGCGTCGCAGTCGCAGGCGGTCGCAATTCTTACCGACGCGCAGGGCGTGGAGCTGTTGCGCGAAGCTGGCGAAACGCGTCCAGTAATTGAAGTTGCCGATGTGCGCACTGTGATGGGCCCGGTGGCTTCCGAGATTTACGGACACCCTTCCCGCGAGTTAACAGTGATCGGTGTGACGGGTACCTCCGGCAAGACCACCACCACTTATATGCTCGAATCTGCGCTGATTGGCGCGGGCAAGCACACGGGCATTATTGGCACCACGGGTACTCGCATTAATGGGCGTAAAGTGCCATCGAGCTTGACGACGCCGGAAGCTCCTTCTCTCCAGCGTCTGTTCCGCGAGATGCTTGACGACGGCGTTACCCACGTTGCAATGGAAGTATCTTCGCACGCTTTGAGCCTTGGCCGAGTAAGCGGAGTGGATTTCGATGTGACCTGCTTCTTGAACTTGTCGCAAGATCACTTGGACTTCCACAACACTTTAGAAGAGTACTTCGACGCGAAAGCCGTATTGTTCCAGGCTGATTCGCCGTTGCATGCACCACAGGCAGTGATCTGCATTAACGATGATGCCGGCCGAAAGATGGCGGGCGTTGCAGCTGAAGCCGAAGATGCCACTGTTACAACTGTGGCTACCAATGCGGATGCAGTTCAAACGGGTGCAGAGGCCGGCGCCGGATTACCAGGCATTGCGGCATCGTGGCAGTTGGAATCAGTATCTGTAGCCGATAACGGTGTGCAGGAAGCGACTTTGGATTATCACGCGGACACGAAGCGCCAGGTGACCTTGGATATTCCACTGCCCGGCGCCTTCAACGTGGCAAATGCTGCAGTGGCGTGGGCAGCGTTAGTAGCTGCGGGAGTGGAATCCGATGGTGCCCGCCAAGGCTTGGCCAAGGTCTCTGTGCCTGGACGTATGCAGCGTATCGATCGCTGCCAGGATTTCCTCGCGGTAGTGGACTATGCACACAAGCCAGCTGCGGTGGCTGAAGTGTTGGCCACGGTGCGCAACCAGGCTTCCGGAAAGCTGATTGTGGTGGTTGGTGCTGGCGGCGATCGGGATGCCACAAAGCGTCCGCTGATGGGCGCCGAAGCAGTGCGTGGCGCAGAAGTAGTGATTATTACTGACGACAATCCGCGTAGCGAAGACCCCGCGAAGATCCGCGAAGCCGTTGCTGAAGGTGCCTACGATGAAGCCAAGAAGCTTGAAGCCGCCGAAGGTAAGCAGACCCAGATTGAAGTTATTGGCGACCGTGGCGAAGCAATCCGCAAAGCCATTTCTTATGCCGAAACTGGCGACGTGGTAGTGGTTGCTGGCAAAGGCCACGAAACTGGCCAGGATGTCGGTGGCGTCATCCACCACTTCGATGATCGCGAAGAAGTGGCCAACGCCTTGGAAGCTCGTAACTCAGCACAAAATGCTGGAGGCTCCGACAAGTGATTCCTTTAACTGCCGGCCAGATCGCCGAAATTACCGGGGGCACGTTGCATAATGTGTCACCGGATGCCTTGGTGACCAAACCCGCTGAGTTCGATTCACGTGCGGTGACCGAAGGCTCGATTTTCCTCTGTCTGCCAGGGGCTAAAGTTGATGGCCACGATTTTGCCGCCAAAGCAGCCGAGCACGGTGCAGCGCTGGTGATCGCGGCACGCGAAGTTTCGGCGCCAGCCGTCGTCGTCAAGCCCTTAGGCAAACAAGATTCGAACGCGGATGCTTATGCGCACGATCCGGATGGCTCCGGCGCTGCGGTGTTGCAGGCTGCGAGCAAGTTAGCACGGTATCTGGTGGATCATCTGCCGGAGCTGACGGTGGTTGGTGTGACGGGCTCGGCAGGTAAGACCACCACAAAAGACATGATTGCCAGCGTGTTGCGTCCCTCTGGTGCCACGATTGCGCCGAAGGGTTCGTTCAACAATGAAATTGGGCATCCGTACACGGTGCTGCACAGTGATGAGTCCACGCGGTACTTGGTCGCGGAGCTCAGCGCGCGTGGGGTGGGGCATGTGGCGCATCTGGCGCAGATCGCACCGCCGAATATTGGAGCGGTACTCAACGTGGGCACCGCGCACCTCGGCGAGTTTGGCTCCCGCGAGACCATCGCCCAGGCCAAGGGTGAGCTGGTAGAAGCACTGCCGGACGCTGCTGATGGTGGCGTGGCAATTTTGAACGCTGACGACGATTTGGTGGCCGCAATGGCCAGCCGAACGGAGGCGGAAGTCTGGTTTGTCAGTGCTGATGAAACCAATCCGCGACATAGTCAGGCACAGTTCCGGGCGACCAATGTTGAGCTCGATGAGGCTGCTCGCGCCTCTTTCGCTGTCACGGATGTCCACGGTGACTCTGCACGGGTGCAGTTGCAGGTTGTGGGTGCCCACCAAGTGGCAAATGCGCTGGTGGCTATTGCAGTTGGCGTGGCTGCCGGTATCGATTTGAAGGAAGCTGTCGCTCGGTTGGGTGGTCATACCGCAGTTTCCGGCCGAAGGATGGAAGTAAGTACGCGCGACGACGGCCTCGTAGTAATCAACGACTCCTACAATGCAAACCCAGATTCGATGCGGGCTGGGCTATCGGCACTGCAGTCTATGGCTGCTGAACGTAGTGGCAAAGCAGTGGCTGTGCTCGGTCAGATGGGTGAACTAGGCGATGGTGCCATTGCAGAGCACAAGGCAGTTGCTGAGTTCGCCACTGCCTCCGGTGTTACTGATCTGATTGCGGTAGGGGACTCGGAGAATGTCCAAGCGATGTATCACACAGCACAGCAACTTGGAATACACGCCGTAGCTGTTGCTGATGTTACGGATGCGACTAATGAGGCAGGTAAGCTAGTGAACTCAACCGATGTTGTGCTTGTGAAAGCCTCCTACGCAGATGCGCTGTGGCAGGTGGCTGACGGGCTGTTAACGTCGCCAGCTACCCAAAACTAGAACCGATAAAAGGATTAAAAGAGGATTGACCCGTGACTCAGCTAATCATCAGTGGCGCAATTGCCTTTATCGTTTCGGTGTTTTTGACTCCGGTTTTAATTCGTAGATTCTCTGCCGTAGGCCTGGGTCAGGAAATTCGCGAAGACGGGCCGAAGAGCCACCTGCGTAAACGCGGTACACCGACGATGGGTGGCATCGCGATTGTTGCCGGTATTTTCGCGGGTTATTTTCTCTCGCACTTAATTAATTGGCTGGTCTTTGGCCGTAACACTGCTATTGCAGGTCCTACTGCCTCTGGTTTGTTGGTGCTGTTCCTTGTGTTGGCCATGGGTGCACTGGGCTTTGCTGATGACTTCATCAAGCTGTACAAAGGCCGCAACCTGGGGTTGAACAAAACCATGAAGCTGGTAGGCCAGTTGGCTGCAGCTTTGGTTTTCGGTGTGCTGCTGTTGCAATTCCCAGACGAAGCAGGCCTGACCCCAGGTTCGAGCAATTTAAGCTTCATTCGCGATATCGAGACCTGGAATCTGCTGCCAGGCCCATTCTGGATTGGAATTATCGTCTTCCTGGTATTCGTGTTCCTGGTGATCGCAGCCTGGACGAATGCCGTGAATTTAACGGATGGCCTGGATGGCCTCGCTGCAGGTACCTCGGCGCTGCTGTTGGGAACTTACACGCTGATTACCTTTTGGCAGTTCCGTAATTCCTGTGAAACCAACTTGGGCACAGGCTGCTACCAGGTACGCGACCCGCTGGATGTTTCGGTGATTGCGGTCGCTGGCTTGGGTGCTTGCTTAGGCTTCCTGTGGTGGAATGCGGCACCTGCAAAGATCTTCATGGGTGATACTGGTTCGCTGGCATTGGGTGGCTTGGTGGCAGGTCTGTCGTTTGTTACGAAGACTGAGTTGCTGATGGTGATTATCGGCTTCCTGTTCGTGATGGAAGTAGCGTCGGTAGCTATCCAGATTGCGGTATTCCAGACCACCGGCCGCCGTGTGTTCCGTATGGCGCCCATTCATCATCACTTTGAAAATGGCGGTTGGGCCGAAACCACAGTGGTCATTCGATTCTGGCTCTTGGCGGCGATCTTCAACATTTTGGGCACAGCACTGTTCTATAGCGACTGGCTACTTCAAACTGACGCACTGTTATAGACCAGGTGTGATAGCTCAGACTTCCCGGCAGTGTTTATCATCCCGCAGCGTTTAGTCGCCGATAGTGTTTAGCAGAAAGGTACGCACACCATGAATAACGCCCAGATCATCGAGGCAATCCGCACCGGTACCGTACTGGTAGCTGGCGCTGGCGTTTCGGGCCGTGGTGCTGCGCAGATGCTGCAGCATCTGGGATGCCAGCACATCGTGATTGTCGATGACAACGAAACCGCAGGCACGCAGCTCGCCGAAGATCTGAGCGTGAGTTGGCGCGATACTGCTCAAGCACAGGAGCTGTTTGATGGCCACGAAGATTCACAGCCTGCCGTCTCGCTGGTTGTTACTTCACCGGGTTGGCGACCAGATTCTTCCTTATTCGCCACCGCTGATCGTGCATCAGTTCCGGTAGTGGGTGAAGTTGCTGTTGCGTTTGCAGCTGATCGATTGGGGATTTGGGGTAAGCCTCGCATCTGGCTGGTAGTAACCGGTACCAATGGCAAGTCCACCACCACGGCAATGTTGGCTGCTATGACTGAGCGTCTCGGTTCTGCTGCATGTGGCAATATCGGCGTGGCAATCTACGATGCGTTACGCGATACGCAAATTCAGGTGCTTGCCACCGAGCTGTCTAGCTTCCAGCTGCATTGGGCACCGAACATCGAGCCCGATGCTGGCGTTTTGCTGAACCTGGCCGAGGATCACATTGATTGGCACGGCAGCTACGACAACTACGCCACCGATAAGTTACAGGCGTTACGCGGCAAGGTCGCGGTTTTTGGGGCTGACGACGAAGACGTCGCCACTTTCGTCGACAAGCTACAACAACAAGGCGAATTAGCTGATCGGGTGCTACGTTTTAGCGACGATCCACAACAAGCTGCCCAAGCCACCGATGGTGCTTTCGACGGCTATTTTGTAGTCAACGAGCAGCTAGTGGAGATTATTGGTGGCCAAGTGACTGGGCTGTGCTCGGCAGAAGGAATTTCGCCTGCTGGCAGGGCCGGAATTTTAGATGCGCTAGCTGCGGCGTCGTTAGCCCGTGCAGCTGGCGCTGAGGTTACCGATATTTCCCGTGCTTTAGCTGAGTTCGAAGTGAACGCCCACCGGGGTCAAGTAGTGGCACGCACCAGTGAGCCAGCCGAGCAGGGAACCGTAGAAGTGCAGTGGATCGACGATTCGAAAGCCACTAATCCGCATGCGGCGGATGCCGCTTTAAGTGGTCACGAACGCGTGGTGTGGGTGGCTGGGGGTCAGCTGAAAGGCGCAGACATTGTGCCTTTGGTGAATAAACATGCCGGGCGCATTGCTGCGGCAGTGTTGATTGGCCAAGATGCCCAGCAGATTCACGATGCACTGGAAGCCACCGGCGGTCCGGCAGCCAAGAGTGGCCAGATCACAGTGATCGATGATCGGGATCCGCATGTAGCGATGGAAAAAGCGGTGGATACCGCTCGTCGTTATGCAATTGCAGCGCATAGTGTATCGAAGCAAGTCAATTCTGCGCACACCGCTACCGTGTTGTTGGCGCCGGCAGCGGCAAGTTTGGATATGTACACGTCGATGGCGCAGCGCGGTGATCTGTTCGCGCACTACGCCACTGAGTCGCACGCGACGCAATAGGAGGAAACCGGATGCCACCACGAAATCGGATGCCTTCGAAATCAGCGTCGGCGGCGCGCAGGGATACGGCGCGTAAAGATACTTCGCGTAAAGGTACGGGGCGGAACTCTTCGGCTTCGAACACCTCTTCCGATAAGCCACGTATGTCGGTGCGCGAGCATATTAATGACTGGAAGTCGCGGCCGTTATTCGACTACCACCTGCTGCTGATCGTAGTGGGACTGCTCACAGGTATTGGCCTGGTTATGGTGCTATCGGCATCGATGGCGTTAAACGCCAGCAGCAGTTCTTTTAGTGTGTTCGGCACTTTCCTGCGTCAGCTGGTGATGGTGATCGTAGGTTTGGTGGTCTTTTGGTTGGTGCTGCGCACTCGGATTGAGACCATTCGAAAATGGGCACTGCCGCTGTTACTGGTATCGGTTGCGTTGCTGGTGCTAGTGGCGATCCCTGGTATTGGCGTGGGTTTGGAGGAAACCGGTGCGCGAAGCTGGTTGATGATCGCAGGCGTGACGCTGCAGCCTTCGGAGTTGGCCAAGATTGCGCTGGCGTTGTGGGGCTCGAAGATTTTGGCAGATCGGACGCGTAATGCCACGAACGTGAGAGAACTTTTCGGCCTATTTGCGTTTGCCTCTGTCGTGGTTTTGGTATTGGTCTTGATCCAGCGCGACGTAGGCATGGTGGCATCTATGTCTGTAGTGGTAGTGGCATTGGCTTGGTTTGCTGGTCTGCCACGCTGGATTGTGGGTTTTGCCATCGGCTTTTTCGGCATGGTGATCGTTGGATTTTCCGTGGCTGCGAGCTTCCGTTCAGCGCGTTTCCGGGTGTACTTCGATTCGCTGTTTGGCCGGTTCAACGATGTGCGTGGCGATGCCTACCAGTCGTATCAGGGCTTTTTATCTCTAGCCGAAGGCTCGATGACGGGCGTCGGCGTAGGGCAGTCCAGCGCTAAGTGGTTCTATCTGCCGGAAGCATCTAACGACTTCATTTTCGCCATCATTGGTGAAGAACTCGGCTTTATTGGCGCCGGTATTGTGATCCTGCTTTATGCTGCACTCGGCTGGGTGGGCTTAAGGATTGCTAGCAAGCAGGCCGATCCATTCCTGCGGCTCCTGGCTGCCACGGTGACCACGGCAACTGTGGTGCAGGCCTTCGTGAATATCGGCTATGTGGTGGGTCTGTTGCCGGTTACCGGTTTGCAGCTGCCTTTGATTTCTTCCGGTGGTACTTCGGCGATCGTGACGTTGATGGCCATGGGCTTACTAGCAACCTGTGCCCGCAATGAACCAGAGGCAATCTCTGCGATGCAGACATCTGGCCGACCGGGCATCGACCGTATCCTAGGCATCCCAGAGCCAACTGAATATCGACCCGAGCAACGTTATGCTGAAGAGCTTCGCTCGCAGCGTGAACCACAGCGCTTCGATGATCCGGACAAGTATCATGCAGGTTCAAGGGCGAATCGAGATCGGGGCTACCGGAATCCGCGGGACCTCCGGGATTCGCGGGACTTCCGGGATTCGCGCAGCCCCCGTGATTCGCATGTACAGCGTATGTCTCGACCAACGTCTTATCGAAGGAGCAGCCGTGACTGGCCAGAAAGATAACCCATCTATCGTTGTTGCTGGTGGGGGCACTGCTGGGCATATTGAGCCGGCGCTCGCAGTAGCTGATGCGGTGCGTGATCTGTGCCCAGAGGCGCGGATTACTGCGCTGGGTACTGCTCGCGGCTTGGAAACTACGTTGGTACCGATGCGCGGCTTCGATCTAGAGCTAATTCCACCAGTGCCAGTGCCTCGCCATGTCAATGTTGATTTGGCGCGCTTGCCGCTTCGGGTGGCACAGTCGGTGCGTACTACGCGCAACATCCTGAAGAAGGTGGAAGCCGATGTGGTGATCGGCTTTGGTGGCTATGTTTCCGCGCCCGCGTATCTGGCGTGTGCCCCACGCCCAGGTCGCAAGCGCATCCCATTCTTCGTCCACGAGGCCAATGCGCGCGCTGGGATGGCGAATAAATTGGGTGTCCGCCTGGGTGGCACGGGTCTTGCAGCGGTTTCTGGCTCGGGGCTCGCAGCGGAGGTCGTCGGCATCCCAGTGCGCAAAGCAATCACCCAAATCGATCGTCATGCCACACGAAAAGAAGCCCGAGAATTTTTCGATCTGCCACAAGACACCCCGGTGGTGTTCATTACCGGTGGTTCGCAAGGTGCGCAGTCTATTAATAAAGCAGCAGTAGCCGCAGCACAGGAGCTAGTAGCAGCAGGTATCTCTGTACTGCATGCCTATGGCAAGAAAAATGAGGTCGAGCTGCCAGAATTACACGGCGCTGGCGTGTACCGCGCGGTGCCTTATATCGATCGGATGGACTTGGCCTACAGCGCCGCTGATCTGATTGTCTGCCGCTCCGGTGCCATGAGTGTGGCGGAAATTTCCGCACTTGGCCTACCCGCCATCTTTGTGCCATTGCCGCATGGCAATGGCGAACAGGCACTCAACGCCAAAGACGTCGTAGAAGCCGGCGGTGGCATCATCGTGCGGGATGCGCAGCTTTCAGCAGAAACGTTCAAAGACACCGTGATCCCTTTGGTAAACAATGCGGATAAGCTGGCTGCCATGAGCCAGGCCGCCGAAAATGTCGGCCACGGCGATACCGCCTACGAAATTGCGCGCCGGTTACTCGCGACTGCCACCAGCACAAAAGCCCAGCACAAGGAAGGTAATGCCTGATATGACTGATCAGCACACGCAAAACGAACTGAACTTTGCGGATTTTCAGCCGGTAACCGGTGCATTGCCGAAGTCTGTGCACATGATTGGTATTGGTGGTGCCGGCATGTCTGGCGTCGCGCGGTTGCTGTTGGCTCGCGGAGTAGCGGTTTCAGGTTCGGATATGAAGGAATCCCGCGCCATTATCGGCCTGCGGGCAATGGGCGCGGTCATCGAGATCGGCCACGTCGCCGATAACGTGCGCCTGTTGGGCGAAGATCCGGAAGCCGTGGTGGTTTCTTTTGCAGCTATTCCGAAGACGAACCCAGAGCTTGCCGTCGCGCACGAACGCGGCATTCCAGTGTTGAAGCGTTCCGATCTGCTGGCGATGTTGCTGCAGGATCAGCAGGCGGTGTTGATTGCTGGTACGCACGGGAAAACTTCGACCACTTCGATGACCGTAGCGGCTCTGCAAGCTGCGGGCTTGGATCCGTCGTTCGCCGTGGGTGGGTTGATGTCGAAGGTAGGCGTGAATGCGCACCAGGGCACCGGCGATGTCTTCGTGGCGGAAGCCGATGAATCAGATGCATCGTTGCTCACCTACCAGCCCCACGTCGCCGTCGTCACAAACATCGAGCCCGATCACCTGGACTTCTTCGGCACCGAAGAAAAGTACGTGGAGGTTTTCGACGAGTTCGCCCGCCGCATCGATTCCAACGGCACCTTGATTGTGTGCGCTGACGACGAGCGGGCCGCGAAACTTGGCATTCGCGCGTCTGCCGCAGGCACGAAGGTGTTGGCTTATGGCAGCCCAGAGGCAGCCGAGCGTTATCCAGATTTGCCTTTCGGTGCCACATTGTTGGGCTGGCAGCCGTATGGTGGTGGCGCGCGCGTGTCCGCCACCGTTGATCAGACCACCGTGCACTTCGAATTGAAGCAGCCGGGACGCCATATGGCACTCAATGCAGTGGCGTCGTTGCTCGCTGGCTTCTGTGTTGGTGGCGATTTAGAGCGCATGGCGCGAGGCCTCGGAGAATTCACCGGCGTGCGTCGTCGCTTCGACTACCACGGCATGACGGGCGCTGGAGCGTTCCAGGGCATCCGCGTTTACGACGATTACGCGCATCACCCAACTGAGGTGCGCGCGGTACTAGGTGCGGCGCGGGAACTCGTCGATAGTGCAGGTCGCGGTCGTGTGGTGGCCGTTTTCCAGCCGCACTTGTACTCGCGTACCGAAAAGTTTGCCACCGAGTTCGCCGATGCGCTTGCGTTGGCCGATCAGGTGATCGTCATGGATGTGTTTGGCGCTCGCGAAGAACCAATTGCCGGTGTGGATGGCAATTTGCTCGTGGAATTGATCCAGCAGCGTCATGCGGATACGCCAGCAGTGTTCGAACCACACTTTGCGGCAACACCGGATCGAGTAGTGGAAGTCGCGGAGCCTTTCGACGTAGTACTCACCATTGGCGCGGGCAGTGTGACCATGCTGGCCGACGAGCTACTACGCGAATTGGATTACGCCTCCCAGCGCGCGGACGACGGCGAAAACTCTTAGCAGCTGTGAACGTGAAGCACGTGAATAAAAGCAGTTTGGCGAAGTTCTTTAAGGTCGGTGGCATCAGTGTTGCTGCCGTTGCCGTAGTCATCGGCATTATTTGGGCGGTGCTGTATTTCACGCCCGTGGCTACTGTGAAAGAAATTCGTGTCACTGGCGTGGCGCAAATGGAGGAACAGCAGATCCGCGATGCCGCCGAGGTGCCCGTCGATACGCAGCTAATCCGAGTAGATACCCAGCAAACCGCGCGCAATGTCGCAGCGTTGCCATGGGTGCATATGGTTACTGTCGACCGCGCGTGGCCGAATGCCTTGGAGATCGAAGTCACCGAGTATCGGCCTGCGATTTACGTGCGTGCCTCGGATGGATTGCATTTCATTTCCGATACTGGCACCGAATATGCCACCGAGCCCTTTGAATATCCGATTGCCCCCGGGGTGCTAGAGCTCACCGGTGCGCCGCAGACTTATTTCCCGGAGCCAGGGAAGGTCGATATCGAACCGAATATCCTCGAGCCTGTGCTGGAGATTTGGAATGCGTTGGCCCCGGAGGTACGCGACCAGGCCGTGGCAATTCAAGCACCAGGTCCGTACGAGATTGAAATTCGGCTTCACGACGGTAGGGAAGTCTACTTCGGTTCTTCTGATCGGGCGGAAGAAAAGGCTAGAGCCACCGAGTTAGTACTTCAACGTGAAGGGCATCGCTGGAATGTGTCTAATCCAGCTCAGCCTTCGGTGCGGTATTAATTGCGGTATTAATTGCCATCGGTTGCCGAAAAATACTCGGCGAATTGCCGACACGCCTACAGCCTCTAGCGGACTTTTCCGGGTATTTTGGGTGAAGATAGACGCAACTTATTCGTAAGCTTTTTAAAGAGGAAGGGCGAGTCTGACGCAATGACCTCCCCAAACAACTACATCGCCGTCATTAAGGTCGTCGGAGTTGGCGGTGGCGGCGTAAACGCAGTCAACCGGATGATTGAAGAGGGGTTGAAGGGCGTTGAGTTCATCGCCGTAAATACCGATTCGCAGGCATTGATGTTCTCTGATGCCGATGTGAAGCTCGATATTGGCCGGGAAGCTACTCGCGGTCTGGGCGCTGGTGCGAACCCAGAGGTTGGCCGCACTTCTGCTGAAGATCACAAGGAAGAGATCGAAGAGACCATCAAGGGTGCCGACATGGTCTTCGTTACCGCTGGTGAAGGTGGTGGTACCGGTACCGGTGCTGCACCAGTAGTAGCGAATATCGCCAAGAAGTCGGGCGCACTGACGGTAGGCGTGGTTACTCGCCCATTCGGTTTCGAAGGCCGCAAGCGCACCAAGCAGGCTATCGAAGGTATCGAGCAGCTGAAGGAAGCGTGCGATACCTTGATCGTGATTCCAAACGACCGCCTGCTGCAGATCGGTGATCCAAATATTGGCATCATGGAAGCTTTCCGGGCTGCCGACGAAGTACTGTTCAACGGTGTGCAGGGTGTAACTAACCTGATCACCACTCCTGGTGTGATCAACCTGGACTTCGCCGACGTTCGCTCCGTTATGCAGGCTGCCGGTTCTGCGCTGATGGGTATTGGCTCTGCCCGCGGTGATAGCCGTGCTCGCGAAGCTGTCGAAGCTGCAATTAACTCTCCTTTGCTGGAATCCACCATGCAGGGCGCCCGTGGCGTGCTGCTGTCCTTTGCTTCCGGCTCGGACTTAGGCCTGATCGAGGTTCACGAAGCCGCCAGCATCGTCCAAGAATTGGCCGATGAAGACGCAAACATCATCTTCGGCACCATCGTGGACGATAACTTGGGCGACGAAGTGCGCGTGACCGTGATTGCTACTGGCTTCGAAGATTCCCGCGAAAACGCTCAGAGCGCACCGCAGCGCAAAGCAGCTGAGGCACCGAAGTCGTCCCTGCCAGGTGGCGATTACCTCGCTGGCGACTCAAGTGCTGCATCCGAGACGTCCCGCGATGAAGAAGCAGATCGGCCAAAGCGTGGCTCCTTGTTCGGTGATGATTCGCGCGACGACGATCGCTTCACTCCACGCTCGACTGTTTCCGGCTCTTCGGCTGGTTCGGATCGCTCCGGGCTGTTCACCAATGGCTCTAGCTTTAGCCGAGACGATGACCGCGATTACTCCCGCCACAGCCGTCGCGACGAAGAGGATCGCTACGAACGCCGCGATAGCTACCGGGACGATCGCCGTGACGAGCGCCGTGATGACCGCCGCGACGACCGTCGCAGCTCCTACGATCCAAGCGACGATCTGCCACAGTGGGGCTTCTAATTCATGACTAACCGCCGCGTTCGGGAGTTTTTCACTAACCGCCGTGGCGGTTTTTCTGTGGCTCCCTACGACTCTTTCAACTTAGGGCTGCACGTCGGTGACGATGAAGATACCGTACGCCGCAATCGCCATCGCCTGGCAGAAAACTTGGATCTCCGCCCGGATCAGTGTGTATTCATGGAGCAGATCCATTCGCCCACGGTCACTGTGGTGGATTCCCTCGACGACATTCCGCTTGACGTGGCAGGCACACGCACTGCTCCCGCCACCGATGCATTAGTAACTACCACCACCCAATGCGCATTAGTTGTGCTGGTGGCTGATTGCGTTCCGGTATTGCTTGCCGACGAACAAGCTGGCGTTATCGCTGCTGCTCACGCCGGACGCATGGGTGCCCGCAACGGTATTGTGAAAAAGTCAATCGCCCAAATGGAAGCCCTGGGTGCCAAACGCGAGCATATCCACGCTTTAATTGGGCCTGCGGCATCCGGAGCGCAGTACGAAGTTCCGCAAGCGATGGCTCACGACGTCGACAAGCATCTACCAGGATCTGCCACCCGAACCAAGGAAGGGACGGCGGGACTGGATCTACGCGCGGGTATTGTTCGCCAGCTCTATGGGATGGGCGGGACCGCAGTGGATAGCTATCCGGCGTGCACGATTTCTGATCGGGAATTTTATTCGTACCGCAGGGAGCAAACTACTGGACGGCAAGCTGGGGTAGTGCTGCTCACCCGGTGAAAATGCGTACCCCGGTGAGAAGTCACCGGAAATTACAGCGCAGAGATTCTTTTGTTTTGTGGGCGTGTCATGGAAGCCAAAGTGCCAGCATTACCGGTAAATTCGGTGGCACTGGATAAAGAACGCCCAAGTGGAAAAAGGATCATCACATGGCAGGAGTAATGCGCAAGGTTTCCGATTATTTCGGATTAACCCCAGGTGCGAACGACGAGTACGCGGATGCTTACGAGGCAGACGGCTACGAAGACTACGAACGTCAGCCATACGACCGGGAGGCTCGCGATGATTACGATCGCGAATCCATGCCACGCTCGGGTAGCTCGCGTTTCCTTGCCGATCGTGAACCAGTACGTGAGCCTGTGCGCGATCCAGAGCACCACTTCGTAGAGCTGCGCAGCGATTTCCAAGATCAGTACTCCAAGGCACCGGAAATTGGCCGTTCTTTCCGTTCGGGCGACATCGTGTCCTTCGACTTAAGTGCGCTCGACGATGCGCAAAGGAAGCGCTACGTGGACTTCGCTGCTGGTCTAGCTTTTGCGTTGCGTGGCCGGATCATCACCAATGGCCCAGTGATGACCTTGCTGCCAGAAGGTGTATCCCAAAAGAACGTAGAGCCACAGCGTCGCGCCAGCATTTAATCACGCCCGCATCAATACCCGGCTGATGTTAAAGCCCACGTGGTTTTAGAACTGATAAGGTAAACGCTCGTGACTGAAGTAGTTTATTCGCTCATCATCGCACTCACGGTATTTACCTACATTCTGTTCGTGCGCATCATCATCGAGATGATTCAATCTTTCTCACGCTCCTGGCAGCCGGGGCGTGTGTTTTCGATGATTGGCGAGATCATCTTCGTAATCACTGATCCGCCAGTGAAGTTGCTGCGTAAACTGATTCCACCGTTGCCATTGGGCGGCGTAATGGTGGATATGTCTGTGCTAGTGCTGTTCTTTATTCTGATGATCCTGCGAATGGTGCTAGCCGGGCTGTTCTTGTAGATAGCTGTTCTTGTAAATACAAGTGCAACGAATTAGATCTGGTGTCTACCACGGCAAAGTTGGTTAACTGTGCTAAAGTGGCGCCTGGTAATCGTTGTTACTACAGATAAATTAGAATTTTAAAGTCCAATCAACGCGAAGGGGACACTCCATGCCGCTGACTCCAGCTGATGTGCATAATGTGGCTTTCAGCAAGCCGCCTATTGGCAAGCGGGGCTACAACGAGGACGAAGTAGATCAGTTCCTTGATCTAGTAGAGGACACCCTGGGTGAGCTACAAGACGAGAACGCTGACCTGCGTATTCGCGTTGATGAACTAGAGCGTGAATTGGAATCCGCTGGCAGTGCTGCTGCTGCGCCAGTTCAGACTTCCTCGGTTGATGAAGCGCAGATCCGTAGCTCTGTGGAAGCACAGTTGCGTGCGGAATACGACCAGCGCTTGAACGAAGAGCTTTCCAAGGCTCGCGCCGAAGCTGCCGAGCAGGTTCGTGAAGCAGAGCAGCGTGCAGCTAATGCAGAACAGCGCGCCCGCCAGGCTCAGCAGCACCAGCAGTCCGCTCCAGCAGCTGCAGCTCCTAAGGCCGAGACCGAAGCTTCCGCTGAAACTCATCTGCAGGCAGCTCGCGTACTGGGCTTGGCTCAGGAAACCGCGGATCGTTTGACCTCCGATGCAAATGCGGAAGCAACCAAGATGCTGTCGGAAGCTCGCCAGGAAGCAGAGCAGACCTTGCAGTCCGCTCAGCGTGAATCGGACGAGCGCGTGCGTGCGGCCAATAGCGAAGCAGAATCCACCTTGAATGAAGCTCGTCGTGAAGCTGATCACACCGTGGCATCTGCACGTCGTGAAGCAGAGCAGCTGGTGACGGAAGCTCGCGAAGAGTCCAGCCGTACTTTGAACGACGCTCAGGCGCGTTCGAAGCAGATGATTCAGGATGCGGATTCTCGCTCTTCGGCAACCATTACTGCTGCACAGCAGAAAGCAACCGCGCTGCAGGAAGATGCAGAGCGCAAGCACACCGAGATTATGACCACGGTGAAGGAACAGCAGTCTGCTCTGGAAGCTCGTATCGACGAGCTGCACCTGTTCGAGCGTGAATACCGTACCCGGTTGAAGACCTTCCTGGAGTCCCAGTTGGAGGATCTGAATTCTCGCGAATCGGCTGCACCAGCAGACGGATACTCTCACTAAATTCAATACCTGCGCAATGATCCGGCAATCACCGGGGAGCGTTCTGGAAGAACGGTAACAGCCTTAAAAACTCTTTTAGGGCTGTTGCTTATTAGAACCAGACGGGTTGGAGCCGTAATCCTCTAAATACGAAGCGGAATGCAATGGACTGCTGCAAGCGTTGCATTCAAGCGGGGTGGTACCGCGCCTTTCCAGCGCCCCCGTGGTGGAGACCAAACACTAAACGAACCATAGTGTCACTCACCACGGTGTGGCGCATTTTTAGAAAGTAAAGGCAGATGAGCACCCCTAATCAGCAAACTCCCGCCGGTGGCGCATACCCACGCGTTGATGAATTCGGTCGCCCCGGCGGCAGCCCAAGTTTTCCCAAGCTAGAGTCCGCGGTACTTGATTTTTGGAAGAAAGACGGTACCTTCCAGGCCTCGATAGACCAGCGCGAAGGTGCGGAAGAGTACGTCTTCTACGACGGCCCGCCATTTGCGAACGGTCTGCCACACTACGGCCACCTCCTTACCGGCTACGTAAAAGACATCGTGCCGCGCTACCAAACCATGCGAGGCAAGCAGGTACAGCGCGTCTTCGGATGGGACTGCCACGGCCTACCAGCAGAATTAGAAGCTGAAAAGCAGCTTGGCATCAAGGACAAGGGCGAGATCGAAGCCATGGGCCTGGCCAAGTTCAACGAATACTGCGCAGAATCTGTGCTGCGCTACACCCAAGAGTGGGAAGATTACGTCACCTCTCAGGCACGTTGGGTGGACTTCGAGGGCGGCTATAAGACGATGGATCTCGACTACATGGAGTCGGTGATCTGGGCGTTCAAGACTCTCTACGATAAGGGCTTGATCTACCAGGACTTCCGCGTGCTGCCATATTCCTGGGCTGAGCACACGCCACTGTCGAACCAGGAAACCCGTTTAGACGATTCGTACCGCAACCGCCAGGATCCAGCGCTGACCATCACCATGCCTCTGATTGGCGCGGAAGAAGGCTCTAATGCTGCCACAACCTTGGCAGCTGGCGACGAATTAGCATCGGCGCTGGAAGGTGCTGCAGCTATCGCGTGGACCACTACGCCATGGACGCTTCCTTCGAACTTGGCGCTGGCAGTCCACCCAGAGATCACCTACGCCGTAGTCGAAGTAGGCAATGACGGCCTGGCAGAATTTGCCGGCAAGAAGCTGGTTTTGGCCGAAGCGTTGATCCCGAATTATGCGGCTGAATTGGGCAAGAATCACAAGGTTCTGGCTACGGCTTCCGGCGCCCAGCTCACGGGTCTGAAGTACCAGCCGATTTTCGATTACTTTGCTGATCAGCCGAATGCGTTCCGCATCATCCCAGCGGATTATGTTTCGGTGGAAGACGGTACCGGTATCGTGCACCAGGCACCTGCATTCGGTGAAGACGATATGAACGTCTGTAAAGCCCATGGCATCGGTGTAGTTATCCCAGTGGATATGGACGGCAAGTTCACCGCCGAGGTACCGGAATACCAAGGCCAGCTTGTCTTCGATGCCAACAAGCAGATCATCAAGGATCTCAAGGCTGCCGGGCGCGTAGTCAAGCACCAGACCATCGAGCACTCGTACCCACATTCGTGGCGCTCCGGCGAGCCTCTGATCTACATGGCATTGCCAGCTTGGTTCGTTGAGGTCACCAAGATCCGCGATCGCCTGGTGGAGCTGAACCACAATGATATGCGCTGGATCCCAGAGCACATCCGCGATGGCCAGTTCGGTAAGTGGCTGGAAGGTGCCCGCGATTGGAATATCTCGCGTAACCGCTACTGGGGTGCGCCAATCCCAGTGTGGGTCTCGGATAATCCGGAGTACCCACGCGTGGATGTCTACGGTTCTTTGGATGAAATGGAGCGCGACTTCGGGTTCCGCCCAACCTCGCTGCACCGACCTTATATCGATGATCTGACGCGTCCGAATCCAGATGATCCAACGGGGCAATCGACCATGCGTCGTGTGCCAGAGGTCCTGGACTGCTGGTTCGAATCGGGCTCGATGCCGTTTGCGCAGAAGCATTACCCGTTCGAGAACAAAGAATGGTTCGATACTCACTCGCCAGCAGACTTCGTGGTGGAGTACTCCGGCCAGACCCGCGGCTGGTTCTACATGACCCACGTGCTATCCACCGCATTGTTCGACCGCGTGCCCTACAAGACGGTGGTGGCTCACGGCATCGTGCTGGGCAACGATGGTTTGAAGATGTCGAAGTCGAAGGGCAATTACCCGAACGTGCGCGAAGTCTTCGACCGCGATGGCGCCGATGCGATGCGTTGGTTCCTAATGAGCTCGCCTATCCTGCGCGGTGGCAATCTCATTGTCACTGAAGAAGGCATCCGTGAAGGCGTGCGTCAGGCACTGCTGCCGATGTGGAATGCATACTCGTTCTTGCAGCTCTACGCTTCGAAGCCAGCACAGTGGTCGACCGATTCCGATAACGTCTTGGATCGCTACATCCTGGCGAAGCTGGCGGAAACGGTGGAATCGGTCACTGAGAAGCTGGACAACCTCGATGTGGCAGTAGCTACCGACGAAATCCGCTGGTTCTGCGATGCGCTGACGAACTGGTACGTCCGTCGTTCGCGTGAGCGTTTCTGGGCTGGCGACGAAGTGCACCCAGAGGCTTTCAACACTCTCTACACCGTGTTGGAGACTCTGACCCGTATTGCAGCGCCACTGCTACCAATGGCATCCGAGGTGATCTGGAAGTCGCTAACTGGTGGGCGCTCGGTGCATTTGACCGACTGGCCAACCGTAGCTGAGTTGCCACACGACCAGCAGGCACGTGACCTAGTAGCTCAAATGGATGTAGTGCGCAGTGTTTGCTCGGCTACCTCGCGTATCCGTAAAGCGCAGAAGCTGCGTAACCGTCTGCCTCTGCCAAAGCTGACCGTAGCTGTGCCTGATGCTGATCAGCTGCAGCCATATGTAGGCATCATCGCCGATGAGGTCAATGTGGACGAAGTGGTGTTGACCTCTGACGTTTCGTCGGTTGGCCGCTACGAGGTCACCTGTAATGCGCGTGTGGCCGGTCCTCGCTTGGGCAAGGATGTCCAGCGCGTAATCAAGGCCACCAAGCAGGGCAACTACGAAGTACAGGAAGACGGCCGCATCGTTGCCGATGGCATCGTGCTGGAAGAAAACGAGTTCTCGCGTCGCCTGGTAGCAGTTCAACCGGAAACCACTGCTGAGGTCGATGGTGTCAACGGCCTTGTGGTGCTGGATACCAATGTCGATGAGTCGCACGAGACTCGCGGCTGGGCCGCCGACCGTGTACGTGGTTTGCAGGATGCGCGCAAGCAGGCTGGCCTGGAAGTCACCGACCGCATCACCGTAACGATGTACGTGCCACAGCACCGCGAGGCCTGGGCAACTCAGCTGCAGGATTCCATCGCTTCGGAAGTCTTGGCAACTTCGTTTACGGTGGTTGCGGATGACAACGCCGCTGCTAAGGCTGCTGAGCTTTACGAGCTTGGCGACGATAGCTTCGCTGAGTTGGCAAAGGCCTAGGATTTCCGGCTAGTTTTTTTTGGGGTTAGCTTTCCTGCTAGCTGCTTCTGCTGAGCTTTTCCACAGCTGAATAACTATCCACACCCTGGTGGCCGCACGCTACTGTGCGCGCTGCCAGGGTGGTTTTCTTTTACTACAGCTTGTGCTTATGCAGATTGAAGTACAATGCGTGGATCCAGTGAAGATCCTTGCATTAAAAGAAAGCGTTGAAGAAGTTTTTGGCGTATCCGATAGCTGGGTGTGGGGTGCTGATAGTCGGGACGATCTGATCGAATGCATCATCGATGCGGTGTTCTCGGTGCGCATGCACCACGGGCAAGTGGATCGGCTGATTTCGCGCTATCGTCGTTGGCTGCGCGAATACAGCCATGAATCGCTTGTGCCACAGCAGGTATTGGAGCTACTAAGTTCGGCAGCCGATTCGGAAGCACAGAGCTTCCAACGGATCTTCCCGGCCAATAAAATCAATGGCCGGCCAAAGACGGATATTGTGGCGGAACTCTGTCACGAGTTTTCCCGGTGCGGCTATGAGACCAAATCTGATTTCGTGCACGCTTATCAGCTTCGCCCCCATTTCATGCGTGATGTGTGGTTGCGTATCTATGGGCTAGGGCAGAGCAGTTGGTGCCATTTCCGCTTGTTGGTAGGGGCTGAAAAGCCGTGTCTGAATCCTAAGATCATTGCACTGTTAACCGCCGCTGGTATCGAGCAATGCGATAAGCGCAAAGCTTCTTTTGACACCATGGTTGATGCAGCAAACGAAGTGATTGCCGAGCTTGCGTTTCTATTCGGTACTCGGCCGGTGATGGTGGAATATGCGTTGAATCAGATGACCTACGCTTCGGTGAAAAGTTCGGTTACGCCCGCCGAAGATGCGGCTTAGAGTGCAGGAGACGTAACAGCCGTCTGCTTGGGATGGTCGCTTGATTGGATCAGGGGGTTAGAATTGTCAGCACGATGAGCTCTCAGTCTGCCTCCCGATGGGTACTTCATTTCGATATGGATGCATTTTTCGCATCCGTCGATCAGCTCACACGTCCCACATTGCGAGGCCGTCCCGTACTGGTAGGTGGGGTATCGGGGCGTGGAGTGGTCGCTGGCTGTTCTTACGAAGCCCGCCAATACGGTGTTCATTCCGCTATGCCGATGATGCAAGCCAAGCGGCTCGTACCCAGTAATGCCGTATTCGTTGGGGTGCGCCATGGGCTTTACGGACCAGTTTCGAAGCGCGTGTTTTCGATTGTCCGCGACCAAGTAGCGGTAGTCGAGCAACTCAGCGTCGATGAAGCTTTCCTAGAGCCAGAGGAGCTTCGCGGTGCAACTGCGGCAGAAGTCCACGAGTGGGCGGAGCGGTTGCGCGCAAAGATCAAAGAAGAAGTGGGTATTACTACCTCAATCGGTGCTGGCCCTGGAAAGCAATTCGCCAAGATTGGATCCGGGTTGGCGAAGCCGGATGGGGTGTGCGTGATCCCGCCGGATAAACGTCACGAGGTGCTGGATCCGCTTCCCGTCGGCAAGCTCTGGGGTGTGGGACCGGTGAGCCGACAGAAATTAGCCAATCTCGGGGTAAACACTATTGCGGATTTTGCCCACATGAAGTTGGCGGATGTGGAATCGGCTTTGGGAAAGAAGAACGGACCTTTTCTGTGGCAACTAGCTAAAGGTATTGATCCAAGGCCGGTAAAAGAACGCGATATTGCCAAGTCAATTTCGAAGGAATACACCTATCCGGCGGACTTAACCAGCGTGGGGCAAGTCCACCAAGCAATCGATCGTGCTTTAGACAGGGCACATCCGCGGTTGTTGAAGGATGGCCGTGGTGCGAAGACAGTGACCGTCAAGATTCGACTGCACGATTTATCAATTCATACTCGATCCGAGACGCTGTCGTATGCCACGCAAGACAAGGAAGTTTTCGCAGCCGTGGCACATCGCCTTGCTTTCGATCCCGCTCAAGTCGGTCCGATTCGCCTGGTGGGAGTGGGATTATCCGGCCTGGATGCTCATCTGCAAGAAGTATTATTCCCAGAGCTAGAGCGCGCCGAAGTAGTAACCCAGGATCAGCAAGTAACTGCCCTTCCTACCGTGACCACTGATTCGCCTTGGATCACTAGCGCCGATGTCCATCACAGTGACTATGGCCATGGTTGGGTACAAGGAGCCGGACATGGGGTGGTCAGTGTCCGGTTTGAAAGTCGTACCACCGGGCCTGGTGTGATGCGCACGATGCCGGAAGATGAACCGCAACTTCGTCCCTGCTCCGCAGTGTGCAGCTTAGATTGGCAAGACTGGTTCGCTGCCGACGAGGACGCCGTGATGGATACACCAGTGCTTCGTTACACTGGCCGACATGACCGAGAAGAAACTAACACCACCCTCACTTCGTAACACGGATCGCGTTCGCACTCCTGATCTAGAACTAGCTAAAGACCCACAGCTGCGCGAAAACGCCCCAGAGCTCATGCGCGCCGGGCAATGGTACCTAGCCGATTCGGATGAATTGAGCGAGCTACATCTGCGCGGTTACCGCCTGAGCCAACAATTCATCAAAGCCTATGGAGAAGATCCGGCGAAGGCACAGGAAATCATTCGTGAACTGGTCGGTGACATGGGTCAGAACACTTTTGTGCGCCCGCCTTTTACTGTGGACTACGGCTCGCAGGTCTCGCTGGGTGACAACGTCTTTATTAACTTCAACTGCAGCATTTTGGATATCTGCACAGTACGCATTGGCAACAATAGCCAGATCGGACCGAACGTTCAGATGCTCGGACCAGTACATCCAGTAGATCCAGAAGCACGAAAGACTTTGCTCGAAGCTGGTGATCCCATTGAAATCGGCGAGAATGTATGGGTCGGCGGCGGTGCGATCATCCTCGCCGGCGTAAAGATCGGAGATAACACGGTGATTGGCGCCGGTGCAGTAGTGACCAAGGATATGCCAGCGGGCGTGATCGTGGGTGGCAATCCGGCGCGAATTATCGGCGAAGCGAAGTAACTAAGAAGTAACTAATCAGCCTGGGTAAGCTGCTGGATCAACTCTGCAGTACTGACTCCAGCCCAGGCTGCCACCACCGCGATCATGCGGGCTTGCGACGCCGGTAGGTATCCCGCATAGACAAAGCCTTGATCTGCCAATGTGGCCGCGCCACCGGCACCACCATAAATCGGCGCTACGCCACCTTCAGGTACGCGAGTAGTAACGATGATTTCGCTGCCTTTGCTGGCAGCTTCTTTTAAGGCTTCCACCATCAGCGGTGGCAGATTGCCCGCACCGAAACCAGCCACCACGATTGCAGTTGCTCCTGCATTTACTGCAGCATCGACAAACGTTCGATCTGCACCTTGATACGAAAACACTACCGGCACAAAGGGCTGACTATCACAATTCACCGTGCGTGCCACATCTGGCTTCGGCTTGTCGTTACCTAACTGCCACTGGCGTGCAGCGGCAGGCAAGTTAGAGGCAAAAGCTACGCGGTCTGTGCTGTGTTTCTTGTAGGTCGATAGTGCTGGGAACAGTCGGCCGGCAAAAGCGATAGCCACGGTGGCCACAGGTACCCGGCCGGCAATGATGCTGTGGCTGGCCAGCGCGAGGTTAGCGATTCCATCTGGATGAGCATCGTCGGCAGGAGCCATCGCACCGGTCAGCACTACTGGTTTGCTCCATTGCTCGAGGTAGGCAAGTGCCGCCAGAGCAGCTGCAGTTTCTTCGATGGTGTCGGTGCCGTGGGTAATTACGATCCCGTCGATGTCATCACGATCTAGACTGTCTCGGATCTTCGCCACTAACGCCGCCAGATCACTCAATTGCAGCGCAGAAGAATCCAGCATCCCAAGATCCACAGTGTGGAACTGGCACTTTTCGGTGAGATTCTCCGGCAGCCGAGCCACTAGTTGATCAGCTGTCACTGTGGGCTCTAAGGCGCCGGTTTCGTCGTTAGCGGTGCACGCAATCGTGCCACCGGTTGCCAGCAAAGAAATCTGGGAGGGGAAACTAGAAGTCTGTTTGTGTAGCATCAGGGAAGAAGTGTACCGCTTTCAACACCTGGCGTTGGAAGCACCAAGATCGCCTAAAAAGGGCATTACTAGGGAGCAAAATCCGATGCGAAGCCTCAACCGCACCGTAGTCCTACCGCTGGCTGCCGCTGCCTTGTTAGCCACCGGATCCACCCTTGCTGCGTGTTCGAATGATGACGAACCAGAGCAGACCACCACCTCGGCAAGCGCTACCGAAGAAGTGCATGTTCTGCCTACCGCTGCAGAACTACAAGACATCATGATGCGCGCTACCGACGGTGCACTGCCCATCGAAGAACGCGAAAAGCTCGTAGAAGACGGCGAAGAAAACCACGAGATCCTCGAAGCAATCGTGCGCCCGCCGGAAAACGGCCCGAACTTCGTAGCGATCGATCCTGTAATGCCGGGCTTTACCAAAGAATCGGCATTGGTTGGGGTAGAGGTACAGCGTCCGGAAGTGGAACCAATGACCATGGAAGGCGTGGAGTTTGTCCGCGTTGATGGCCAGTGGCGCATTGGCCACCAGTGGTCGTGCACGTTGGCGCAAGCAATGCGCCCGGATGCGGTTCCAGCTGCCTGCTTGCCAGATGGCCAACTGCCACCACCGCCAGCGGAAGAACCAGCGCCGGCGCCGGAACCAGCACCTGCGGAAGTACCTGCGCCAGCTCCTGAACCGGTACCGGCACCGGAAGAACCGGCTCCAGCGCCTGAGCCTGCTCCAGCCCCAGAGCCAGCACCGGAAGCTCCACCAGCGCCTTAAGCAGCCTTAAGCACTAGCGCAGATCGAACTATTCGAAACGGAGTTATTCGAAGCGCAGTGCCCAGTGGCGCTGCTGCACGATTTCGCTCTCACCCTCGCCATAAGTGGTGGCAGCAATGTAGTTGATTTCGCCTGCGACGGGCAGTGGCTTCGTTAGGTCAACCTTTAGCTGGCCAGAGCGCATCACAGTATCGGTATCGGTGACGGTGAGTGGTTCTTCGCTGGTGCCGTCGTCAAGCTCAGTGACCGTAGGTTCCTGGGAAACAGCCACGTCGAGAGTCACCGTCGAGCCTTCAATGTCCACCACGGTGTAGGTGATGGTTTGGTTGGCGTCGCGGGTGCCCGTGAGGTGGTTGGTCACTTCCCAGGATCCGCCGGTGCCCATTGGTTGGTCTGGGAAGATCAGGGGAGTTTCGTGCAGGTTCGCCAGCACTCCTTCAATACCGGCGCGGGCGGTGTTGGTGGCGTCAGCAGGTGCGCCCATGCGAAGTGCGGTGAGGGTGCCGGTGGGGTCTTGCTCCCATTGCATGCGGAAGCCTTCGGCGGTGGCAATGTCGTCGTTGAGCTGCTCGTCGGTGCCGTGTGGCGTGCCCACTACTGCGTCGACGATCTGATGGTCCTGCGCATCGGTGTGATTGCCCTCTGGCAGCCAGAGGGTCAGAGGTACTTCCAAGTCCGTATCAGGGATGGTCTGGTTGCCACCTGCTGCGTTAGCTCGCTGGGTGAACCCTTGTGTGAATACGGCCGTGGTTTCTTGTAGTGGGTGCTTGCGATCGGTAGCGTCGCCATCTTCCGATGCCAGTTGGTAGCGCAATTGCGTGCGGTTCGCGGCGTCGCCTTCGTCGAGGACGTTGAGTTCTACGTCGGCAAGCTCTACTTCTTGCAGATCAAGTTCTGGCTCGTCGGCACACGCGGTCACCGCAGTGGCGCAAAATAGGCCAACGACGGCAGCTGCAGTTACCCGGGCTAAATTCTTCGCACGCTTCACATATCTCAGGCTAGACATAACTCTGGCCAGACGAAAGACGCGGGCTCGTACGTTAGACTCCTAAGCGTGACTTCAGCCGACAATGATGACTACCAGCGTGATAGCTCCCAGCACCACGACACGCCATCCGCGTCAGCTGTGCCGGTAGCAGCGCCGACACGTTCGCTGCGTCCCCGTCGCACGGTGTTACTAGCCACCATCGTTGTGGTTGCCCTGATCGATCAGCTGACCAAAATAGCGGCACTGCAACTGCTGGAGCCCCGCGAGTCCGTCAATATCATCGGCGACTGGTTCCAATTCCGCCTGGTCTTTAATTCGGGGGCGGCGTTTTCCTTCGGCACTTCAGCAACCTGGGTGTTCACCACAATCCAGATTGCATTCATTGTGCTGGCGCTGCTGGCGTCGAAGTATTTAGTCTCGCCGTGGGGTGCGCTAGGTGCGGGGCTCGTGGCCGGCGGTGCTGCGGGGAACCTGATTGATCGGCTCTTTCGCGAGCCTGGTTTCTATGTTGGCCACGTAGTTGATTTCTTATCTGTCGACGGCTTCGCTGTTTTTAACATCGCCGATAGTGCAATCACTGTTGGTGTGGTGATTTTGGCCGCGTGGATCATCTTCTCTCCGGATCTCGATCGCGCACTGGAGGGGGAGCGCCCATGACCGAGCGGGATTATCGTCAACTGCCAGTGCCAGAAGGTTTAGCCGGCATGCGTGTCGATGCTGGGGTAGCCAAGCTGCTCGGACTATCGCGTACCGCTACCGCGGAGCTTGCCGCTGCCGGGGATATCACGATCGATGGAGCGGTAGTGGGCAAATCGGATCGGCTGCAAGAAGGCGCGTGGCTTTCTGTGCTCTTGCCCGCACCGGCGCCGTCGCTGATGCCTAAGGAAGAACTCGTAGAGGGCATGGACATCCTCTACTACGACTCTGATTTGGTAGCCGTCCACAAACCCGTCGGTGTGGCAGCCCATCCGTCGGTGGGATGGGAAGGCCCCACAGTAGTGGGAGGGTTGGCTGCAGCTGGCTTCCGGATTTCTACCTCTGGCCCTCCAGAGCGCCAAGGCATTGTGCAGCGTTTGGATGTGGGCACTTCGGGTGTGATGGTGGTGGCCTGCTCTGAGCGCGGCTATTCAGTGCTCAAGCGCGCCTTTAAGAATCGAGAAGTATCGAAGACATACCACGCAGTGGTGCGAGGCCACATGGATCCTTCCGACGGCACTATCGACGCCCCGATTGGCCGGCACCCTTCGGCTGGGTGGCGTTTTGCCGTGCGCAGCGACGGCAAACCTGCAGTTACTCACTATGAAACCCTCGAGGCCTTCCGTGAAGCCTCGCTGATGAAAGTGCGCCTGGAAACTGGGCGTACGCACCAGATTCGCGTGCATTTCTCTGCGCTGCATCATCCTTGTGTGGGTGATCCGATGTATAGCAATGAAACGCAGCTGGCTGAAGAACTGGGCTTGAACCGCCAGTGGCTCCACGCAGTAGAGCTGGGTTTTCATCACCCATCCGATGGACGCTGGATGGAGATCACCTGCCCGTATCCAGATGATCTGGCACATGCTTTAGAGCTATTGCGCCAGCGCAGCCTATAGTAGGCGTTTAAGCTAGTAGGTGTTTAAGCATCAGAATTTACCGGCATAGTTAGGCATTTCAAGCGCGTGGCAGATCAGGCAGAAGCGAATCAGGGGGCGACGAAGAAGACGCCTCGGCGCAGTCGCGGACATTCCTCGGAAGTTTCCCCTGCGATTGCGATTTTGTCTTTTCTGTGTGTGCTGGGCTTGGCAATTTTGATGATCGTGTTGTCGCAGTCCACCCGTGTAGGTGGCACGCAGCATATCAATGGAGATTTCTTAGGTCCGCAGGGCTGGGAAAACGGCAATCCGGAAGCCTATGCCCAGCGGGCGGATGAGACTTTGGCAGACCGGGCTGCAGAAAGCGCCGAAGTTAGCGACGGTAATCCCCTTGGACCGAAGTTGCATTTCTGGGCGCTGGCGTCGTTCGATACCCGCCAGGATTCCGCGACTGTTGCGCGCGCCGTCGATGATATTGCTGGCTTGCGCGTTGCCACGGCTTTAGTGGGCACGATGAGTTCACGTGATTTGCCAGAGCCTATCGACGGAGCCAGCCACCAAGAGGTTTTAGATCAGGAGCTCGCTGTGGCAGCCTCATCTGCTCAGGTGCCTTTGGATAGCCCGGATCTGCTGATCAATGGGCTGGTGGTTTATGGCACGATTGATCAGCTACAGCGGCTGCGCGAACAAGACAGCATTATTGCGGTAGAAGCGTTGCCAGCCGATGCTTCCCGTGGTCGGTTTGGTATCCGGCCGTTGTATGTCGCGGAAAATTAATAGAAAAAATAGCATTAATAGGTATTAAATTAAAGGGGTTTACTAGGTGTTATACACCGTAAGTGCCTATGTAATCTGGGGTCTGTTTCCGTTTTATTTCCCGTTATTGGATCCGGCTTCGCCAGTAGAAATTTTGTCCCACCGTTTGGTGTGGACATTCGTCTTCATGGCTATTGTGCTTTCTTTCTGGCACGGCTGGCGCGCGCTGTGGCACATGAACTTAAAAACCATCGGCATTGTTGCTGCCAGTGCTTTGGTGATTTCGATTAACTGGGGTGTCTACGTAGTTGCGGTGAACTCAGGCCATGTGGCGCAAGCGGCACTGGGATATTTCATTAATCCTTTGGTCAGTGTGGCGCTGGCGGTGATTTTCCTCAAAGAATCGTTGACCCGGCTGCAGGCAGTCTCGGTAGGTATAGCTACGGTGGCTGTCATTATTTTGACGGTGTTGGTCGGCAAACCACCGATCATTGCACTGACGTTGGCGTTCAGCTTCGGTATATATGGCCTGCTAAAGAAGCAGGTGCCACTGAGTTCCGCCCAATCGCTTACGGCCGAAGCCGCTATCATGAGCCCGCTAGCTCTGGCTTATTTGATCTACCTGTCGGTACAACACCAATCGACTTTCAGCAGCGTGAACCCCACTCATACGGCACTGCTGATTTTCTCCGGTATTGCTACCGCCATTCCGCTGTTGCTCTTCGGCGCGGGAGCAAAGCGCATTCCGCTCACCACCGTTGGATTAGTGCAATACATCACCCCGTGCATGCAGATGCTCACTGCAGTGTTTATCAACCAAGAGCAGCTCAGCCCAGCGCAGTGGGCAGCTTATTGTTTGATTTGGGTGGCTGTGGCAATCTTCATTACTGATTTGCTTATCCGCCACCGCAAACGGCATCGAAATTCACTAGTTCGGCAGGAAGATACTGCGTAAATGGTTATTCAAGAACCGATCATTGGGATCTAGCTGTTGGCGTAAATTGCAGGCGTCGTCGAAAAGCGGATATGCCTCGCGGAAATCCTCGTAACCCATGGTGTGCAACTTGCCCCAGTGCGGACGCCCTGCAGCCGCCCGGAAAATCGGCTCGATCAAATTGAAGAAATAATGCTGATACGGCTGCTTGTGATACTGATGCACTGCAATATACGCACTATCGCGTTGATAGGCGGTAGATAGAGCGACGTCGTCGGCAGCTGCGGCGCGGATCTCTAGGGGAAATGATGCCCACGCGCGGTTGCGGTCGATAACGGCGGCGATTTCTTTCAAGACCTCAGGCATGTCGTCTAGCGCAATTGCATATTCCATTTCCGAAAACCGCACGCGACGCGAAGAAACGAATACCCGATGCGCCTGATCCAGATACTTTCGACGCGACACTGCCTTGGTAGCCACCGCATTTAAGCCCCGAGTCGCCGGTGGGACGAAGCGCGCTAATTCGCACATCGCTCGCAAGCCACCGTTATTGACGATCTCTTCCGAGAAAAAAGACCGCTGCGGCTTTGGAAGTTTGATCTCGGAGGTCTCTACCTCTGCAGCACTAAGCCGGCGGTTTTGTTTCACCAAGGCGTCTTTAGCACCCGGGAACCAAAAGAACTCCACATGATCTTGCCTCCGGCAGCGCTCAACGAACTCATCACGGATCTGCTCCAGCGGTTCGCGGTGCTCGTCGGCAGCCAAGTAGAAAGCTTCGACCACGCTGATCGTGATGGTGGTGATCACACCGAATACGCCCAAGCCAACGCGGGCGAGCCGGAATAATTCACCAGCAACACCAGGCGCATCCGCAGCACACTCGTGGCGCGTCCCCGAGGCATCGATCAGCGTAAACGCCTGCACAATACCGCCAAAGCCCGTAAAGCCCAACCCCGTGCCGTGGGTGCCCGTAGACACCGCACCAGCCAGCGCCTGCGGATCCACATCGCCCTGATTCGGCAAGGCAACGTGGTAGTCCGCCAACAACCCCGGAATATCGCGCAGGCGCGTGCCAGCGTAGAACGTGGCGGTCATGTTCTCTCGATCGACGCTAATCAGGCCACTTAAGTGATCCAGTTGCAGCGAGATAGCGTCGGTGGCCGCCACAGCAGTAAAAGAATGCCCCGCGCCCAGCGGACGGATCGACGCATCACTTTCGATTAGCTTGGCGACGATATCCTCTTCGTTACGTGGCTGAAATAGCTCCTCCGGAGTGGCAGTAACCGTGCCTGCCCAATTGCGAAAACTCGTGCGATTACTCGTGCCATTGCTCATACGAATGCGTGTCCTAATCCTCGATAAGTAGCCCAATGGGCGGTAATGCTGGCGTTACTGCTCGTGCCTTCTATCACGATGACCTCGCTTGCGTGTTCAGCTAATTCGCCGGCTTTGGCATGGCGGAACCACACCGGATCGCCGATATAGAGTCGATCTGTTCGCCCTGAAACCCGCAACGGCGTTTGCACTTCACCAGGACCTTCATCGGGCAGATACTCCAAACCCGGTGGATAGACCGGCTGTGGCAAACGATCTGCCCCGGCAGGGCCAGAGGCAATCCGGCCTCCACCGGCCACCGTCACCACGCCAGCTGCTGGGATACGTGTGATCGGGAGTGCAAACCACTGAGCCGCCCACGGCTGGAAACTGCGGTAGGTATCAAACAATCCCGGACCGATCAGACCAGAGCCAGCAGCAACCTCAGTGACTGCCGTTTCGGCAGCAGTCGAGTCCACCGAACCCGTCCCACCACCATTGACAAATTCCAACGGGTAGCCAAGCTGATTCTCCACCGCGGCCACGATCGTGCCGCGCCGGGTGGCCAGCTCGGCAGCCGACAACTTCTGCATCAGCCGAATCGCCGGCTGGCGCACGCCCCCTGCGTTATCACCGACACCGGCAATGTGAGCCTCATACATCATCACGCCCACGATCCGGCATGCCCCGGAGGAACCAGCCGAATCCATCGCCCGGAAAATCTGCTCGATTAAGTGCTCCACATCGGCCACCGTGTGAATCGGTGAGCGTCGCGTGCCGATGTGCAACCCACGCACCGGCCGCCACGACGCATCCACATCAAGGCACAACCGCGCCGGGCTCGTAGCGTCCCAGCTGCCCGCCCCAGCATCCAGCATCAGCTGCACCTGCTGTGGGGAATCAACCATAAAAGTGATGGCTGAGCGCAGTTCTTCGTCGTCAAGCACTTGCGAAATACTCGCGCGATCCACGGAAGGGTAGGCGACCACCACGTCGTCGGTGATGCCGGCGCGCACCAGGTAAATGGCCTCGGCGACGCTGTAAGCAAGCACGCCGTGAAAGCCCGGCAGCCCTAGAACGTGCTGGATCAGCTGAGGGATGCGCAGTGACTTCGACGCCACCCGAATTGGCATGCCACCGGCGCGACGCACAAGATCCGCCGCGTTGAGCTCCACCGCACGCAAATCCAGAATTACCGCAGGTAAAGGCACATCTGTCACGGCATTGCGCACACTTGCCGGCGGGTACTGAGGTTTCATAATAGAAAAGCTTAACCAAGGTCGCAGTTACGCGGGGTGGAACGCCCAAAATTGGCCACCGAAAATGGCTCGCCCAAAACTGGGTAGCTAGAATGAGCAGCTATGGCTAACTCCTCGTTCGTGCATCTTCACAATCACACCGAGTATTCGATGCTCGACGGGATGGCAAAGATCGATTTGCTTGCCGACGAAGTTGCCCGGCAGGGGATGCCAGCCGTCGGCGTCACCGATCACGGCAATATGTTTGGCTCTGATGCCTTCTACCGGCAGATGAAAGCCAAAGGCGTCAAACCGATTATTGGTATCGAGGCATATCTCGCGCCCGCTAGCCGGCACGATAAATTCCGCATTCAGTGGGGCGAGCCGCACCAAAAGCGCGACGACGTCTCCGGCCGCGGCTATTACCTGCACCAGACCATGCTGGCGGAAAATGTGCAGGGGTTGCACAATCTGTTCAAGCTATCGTCGTTAGCGTCCTACGAAGGCCAAGTTTCTAAGTACCCGCGTATGGATGCCGAGATCATCGCAGAACACGCCGAAGGCATTATCGCCACCACCGGCTGCCCGTCTGGTGATGTGCAGACCCGCCTGCGCTTAGGGCAATTCGACGAAGCGCTACAAGCAGCGGGGATGTGGCAGGACATCTACGGCAAGGATAATTACTTCCTTGAGTTGATGGATCACGGTTTGGATATTGAAAACCGGGTACGCACCGAGTTGCTGGAAATTGGGCGCAAGCTGGGGCTACCGCCGTTGGTGACCAATGACTGCCACTACGTCACCCGCGATCAGGCCAAGGCACACGAGGCCATGCTGTGTGTGCAGACCGGTAAGACCTTGCAGGATCCAGATCGCTTCAAGTTCGATGGCGACGGCTACTACATCAAGTCCGCGAAAGAGATGCGCGAGACCTGGGATCACCTGGTTCCCGATGGTTGCGATAACACACTATTGATCGCCGAGCGTGTGGGCGATTACGACGAAATCTGGGAAGAACACCCACACGACCGCATGCCAAAAGCCGATGTGCCAGCTGGCGAAACTCCAACTACGTGGCTGAAACACAACGTGATGGAAGGGCTGAAGAAGCGCTTCAACGGTGACGAAGTACCGCGCGAATACATTGACCGTGCGAACTACGAAATCGACGTGATCGATGGCAAGGGTTATCCGTCGTACTTCTTGATCGTGGCGGATATTATTGCTCACGCCCGCGAGGTGGGCATCAAGGTAGGCCCGGGCCGTGGTTCGGCAGCAGGTTCCTTGGTGGCCTATGCCACGTGGATTACCAATATCGATCCGATCGAACACGGATTGCTGTTCGAGCGATTCTTGAACCCAGAGCGTCCATCCGCACCTGATATCGATATCGACTTCGATGATCGCCGCCGCGACGAGATGATCCGCTATGCCTCGGACAAGTGGGGCGAGGACAAGGTCGCCCAGGTGGTCACCTTTGGCACGGTGAAGACGAAGATGGCGCTGAAGGATTCCGGCCGTGTGCTCTTTGGCCAGCCGGGCTACCAGATCTCTGATCGGGCGGTAAAAGCGCTGCCACCAGCGATTATGGCTAAGGACATTCCGCTGGGGGGTATTACGGATCCGAACCATCCGCGTTATGGCGAGGCGGCCGAGGTGCGTCAGCTAATCGAAACCGACCCGGATGTGGCAAAGATCTACGAGACCGCCCGTGGCATGGAAGGCGTGGTGCGTCAGACCGGCGTGCACGCGTGTGCGGTGATTATGGCCTCGGTGCCGCTGATGGATCACATTCCGATGTGGAAGCGCGGCGCCGATGGTGCAATTATCACCGGCTGGGATTATCCAGCGTGTGAGGCCGTTGGCTTGCTGAAGATGGACTTCCTGGGCTTACGCAACCTCACGGTGATCGGCGACTGCCTGGAAAACATCGAAGCCAATCACGGCGTGCGCATCAATTTAGATGAGCTAGCTATCGACGATAAGAAAACCTACGAGCTTCTGGCCAAGGGCGATACCTTAGGTGTGTTCCAGCTGGATTCGCCGGGTATGCGTGAGCTGCTGCGGCGGATGAAGCCGACTGAGTTTAACGACATCGTGGCTGCATTGGCGCTGTACCGTCCAGGTCCGATGGGTGTGGAAGCGCACTGGGCGTATGCGGATCGTAAGAATGGTCGCAAGAAGATTGAGCCAATTCACCCGGAGCTCGAAGCGCCACTAGCCGAGATCCTGGAAGAAACCTACGGCTTGATTGTCTACCAGGAGCAGATCATGAGGATCTCGCAGAAGGTAGCTGATTACACCGCTGGCCAAGCAGATGGCTTCCGTAAAGCTATGGGTAAGAAGAAGCCGGAAGTGCTGGAAAAGGAATTCGTGACCTTCCAGGCCGGTATGCAGGCCAATGGCTTTTCCCAGAATTCGATTCAGACGTTGTGGGACGTGATCCTGCCTTTTGCGTCGTACGCGTTCAACAAGTCGCACGCCGCAGGCTACGGCCTGGTGTCGTACTGGACCGCGTATCTGAAGGCGAATTACCCCTCGGAGTACATGGCTGCATTGTTGACGTCCGTGCAGGGCGATAAAAACAAGATGGCGCAGTACTTGGCAGACTGCCGCCACCTTGGTATTCGCGTGCTCTCGCCGGATGTGAACGAATCGGGCAAGAACTTTGTCTCGGACGGCCAGGATATTCGCTTTGGTATGACTGCAGTGCGCAACGTGGGTAGCGACGTGGTGGAAGCCATCATCGCCGCCCGTGAAGAAAAGGGACCGTTCCAGAACTTCACGGATTACCTGGAGAAGATCAGTACCGCAGCGTGCAGTAAGCGCGTGACTGAATCGCTGATCCAAGCAGGTGCTTTCGATTCACTAGGCCATCCGCGTAAAGGTTTGATCTTGGTCTACGAAGATGCCGTCGATAGCGTCCTGGAAACCAAGAAAGCTGCCGATAAAGGCCAGTTCGACCTCTTCGCCGAATTCGGTGGCGATGAAGGGATGGGCGATAGTGTCTTTAAGGTTTCGATTCCAGAGGAGCAGTGGGATCGTCGCCATCAGCTTGCCCTAGAGCGCGAGATGCTCGGTCTCTATGTGTCGGCGCACCCACTGGATGGTTACGAGGAATCGCTGGCAAACCAAACCGATACCACCTTGACGGCGGTGGCAAATCAGGAGATTCGTCACAATAGCCAAGTGGTCATCGGCGGCATTGTCTCTTCGGTCGAACGCAAAGTAAATAAGGACGGTCTGCCGTGGGTGGTCATTGGGCTAGAGGACTACAACGGCGCTTCGGTAAATATTTTCGTCTTCGCCAAGGTCTATCCAATGGTGGCGAATTTCATTGCCGAAGATGCGATTGTGCTGGTCAAAGCCCGTGTGCAGTACCGCGATGATCGCATGACTTTGGTCTGTGACGACATTAAAGCCCCAGAGCTTGGGCTCGGCGATGCCACAGGCATTCCAGTGCGGTTGACCTTGCGTTTTGATCAGTGCACACCACAGTTCATTAAGCGTCTGAAAGGTGTGTTGCAAGATAACCCTGGTGAATCGGATGTGTATGTGAAGCTGGTTGATGGCGCTGGCCACGACACCGTGGTGTTAGGTGAGCACTTGCGTGTGGAACGTGGGGCAAATCTCTTCGGCGAATTGAAAGCGTCCTTCGGTACCTCTGTGGTGAATTGATGCCTTGGCTGTGCTGCGGGCAGGTGCTGTAGAATCACCTCCCATGACTGACAATGGTGATGCCTCTTTAGATCCCGTCCGAGCTTTAGTCCATGCAGCTGATATTCAGGCTGCTCAGGCGCGAATTAGCTCGGTTATTGCGGCTACACCGTTGCAGTACTCCCAGCGTCTTTCGTCGATCGCAGGAGCCCAGGTGTTCCTCAAGCGCGAGGATCTGCAGGATGTGCGCAGCTATAAGATCCGTGGCGCATATAACGCGATCGTGCAGCTCAGTGAGGAGCAGCGCCAGGCAGGTGTGGTGGCAGCGTCGGCAGGTAACCATGCTCAAGGCGTGGCTTACGCGTGCTGCCAACTGGGTATCGCCGGGCGTATCTATGTGCCTACGCCTACGCCGAAGCAGAAGCGTGATCGGATCCGCTACCACGGTGGTGGTGCTGTAGAGATCATCGTCACCGGCGATAACTTCGACGACGCCGCCGCAGCTGCTCGCGCCGACGCCCAGCGCACGGGCGCGACCGTCGTGGAGCCTTTCGATTCCTTCGACACCATCGTGGGGCAAGGCACCGTGGCTGCCGAAATCATCATGCAGCTATCCGCCCAGGGCATGACCTTGGATCACACCGTGGTGCCGGTCGGTGGCGGTGGGTTGCTCTCCGGTATTGTCAGCTACGTGGCCGATATGGCGCCACACGCGAAGGTACACGCGGTAGAACCAGAGGGCGCGCCGTGTATGCATGCCGCCATTGATGCCGGTGAACCGGTGCAGCTTACCGAGATCGATCCTTTCGTCGATGGCGCGGCAGTGCGTCGTTTCGGTGATCTGCCGTGGCACATCTACCAGGCCAACCGTAGCCGGATTAGTACGCTGATCTCTCCGGAAGGTGCGGTCTGTGAAGCTCAGCTGGATCTATACCAAAACGAGGGCATCATCGCAGAACCTGCCGGTGCGCTTTCCGTGGCAGCGCTGGCAGATATTGATTTTGCGCCTGACGACGTTGTGGTCTGCGTGATCACCGGTGGAAATAACGACGTACTGCGTTATGGCGAAATCATGGAACGCTCCCTGGTTTACCGAGGATTGAAGCACTACTTCTTGGTGAACTTCCCTCAGAAGCCAGGCTCGCTACGGCTATTTGTGCAAGACGTGTTGGGGCCAGACGACGATATCGCCCAATTCGAATACTTAAAGCGCAACAACCGCGAAACCGGTGCTGCTTTGGTGGGTATCGAATTGCGCCATGCTGCTGATCTCGAGGCTTTGCTACAACGGATGGATCAATCGCCGTTGGTGTGCCGCCGCTTGATGCCTGGTACGCCGGAATACGATTTCTTGACTTAGAAGCTTGTTTGGCGCCTTGGTTAGAGTTTTGGCGCTCTAACCGGATCTTTCCCTCGATATTTAACCTGAAACCTAACTCGAACCTAACCAGAAACCTAACTCGAACCCGAAGAAACGGAGTACATTTCAGTGACCCAGCGCGTGCTGCAAGACACAACTATGGCGTCTTTGTGGCTGTCTGTAACCGAAAATGATCTTGCCTCCCGGCTGCGTGAGACTGCCGACACCGAAGACGTCCCGTCGCTGGTGGCTTGGTCTGGGTTGCGGATGGATGAGGTAGAGCGGATTGACTCTTTCTTATCTGCCATCTTGGGTCATGCGCTGCAGAGCAACTCTAAGCCAGCCGCAGCTGCGTGTGCGGTGGTGGATCAATTTCCAGCTACGTTGTTGACCTCTTTGGTAGGTCGAGCCGCACGTATTGCTTCGGAAGCGACGATGTGGACGGACTGGGCGGCCGCCTTGCAGCTGACAGGTGCTGGGGTGGAAGCACTGGTGGAGCATTTGCAAGCGAAGGTGCGTGTCTGGCTGGCTGAATTTGGGCTTGCAGCTGAAGTGAGCTTGGACGGTGCCGATCACTCGGATGATGCAGCACGATTGTTGCTGCTGAACTCGGGCGTTCAGCAGTCGGTGGTGCCTTATGTGCTCGAGCAGATCGAAGCTACCGCGGGGCTCACCGAATCAGAGGCCGAAATTTCGGTTGCTGGAGTTTCCGATGTCGCGGTACCGGAAGTTGTGTCCAACTTCGCCGGCGACGTACCTGGTGATGTGCCACGTGCCTTGCGGATGCTCAGCCAGACCGCCCCGGAAGCTGCAGCGCAACTGGTATCAGGTTTAGCGGAATTTCTTATCCAGACGATGGAATCGCCGGTGGATTGGGAGATCCGCAGCAATGAAATCAGCAGCCAATTGCCACTCATCCACGCCGATGCAGCTCGCGAAGAGCTACGGGTGCGTCCAGCGGGAACCTACCAGCGTCGTACAGCACTCGGTGCTATTAATACAGTTGGTCGGCCACAGTTGTACTTCGATCAAGATACCCAGCGCGTAGGCGTGCAGCTGCCAACGCCGGTAGCGCCGCAGGCTTCTTCATGGCTTGTGACCTTCGGTGGCTCAGTGGAATCCACGCCGGTGGTGGCTTTAGGGGAAGCTGATCGGCGTCCGATCGTGGATATCTCCGAGCCAGTCCGCGAAGTTTTGGTGGAGCTTGGCGAACAGCATCGTTGGCAGATCCCCGCAATTGATACCGATGATCCGATTGTGATTTTCGGCGCTGATGGTCAGTCGGTAACGGATAAAGTCTCGCTGCATTATGATTCGGCATTCGTGCTGTTTCCAGAAGATGCCACGTTGGTCGATCCACTAACCGGCGATGCCGTGCCATTCTTAACCGCGCCGACGGAATCTTCTTGGCCGCTGTGGCAAGTAGCAGAAGTGGATTTGCGAGATGTTTGGGCGCTGCAGGTACGGCGTCAAGGCGTGGCGGGGCAAGTGCGTTCTGCCTCCCCAATGCGCCGGCCACGGGTGATTTGCCCACATTCGTTGCTTAACGGGGCTACCACGCAGTTTGGTACGCCAGTATTCGCTGGCGGTCCGGTAGCCGTATTCCCACCGACGTTGTCTGGCCACGATGAGCCATGGCGGGTACAGCTGGCCGAGTTCACGGGCTTCGGTGAATTTACCACCGAGGCGATTATGGAATACGACCTCGAAGTGCCAGCCGATGGTGGCGAAGTAGAGATCCTCACTGATGATGAGTTCCCTTGGCTCGGCGAATTCGTCGTGCGCCTGACCAACCCGCGTGGTCGCACGTTCCAGCGTCATTTCGCAGTAGCGGAACAGGCGGAACTCGATATTGCCTACCGTGGTGGTGGCGATGGCTTCCGCATTCCAACCGTCGAAGGCTTAAGCCCAGTCCAGGTGCGCCTGTTCTGTGGCGACAAGCCGATGTACGCCGAACCAGAAGTGTTGAAGCTCGGCGAAGACGAAACTAAGGGCTACCTGGAACTATCCACCGACGAAGGCGCCAGCCTAGAGATCCAAATCCGCCCCGCAACTTTGGGCTTCGATATTCCTTTAGAAGACGGCACCACCGCGCACCGCCGTTTCACCTTGGAAACCCGCGTGCGCCGAATTAACGTTCACGGCCAGTTCCGGGTGCATGCACCAGGGCAGTTGCGTCACGCGCACTTGTCGGTGAGCAACGATGATCGCGATATTTGCCGCGTACCACTGACTCGCAAGGGCGACGTGCTGGTTGGTGACTTCGGGGAATACGCCGAACGCATCAGCATGCTCACGGCGATTCGCATTAACTTGGACTGGACGCGCGTGACCGCCCGCAAGCGTATGTCCGTGCGTTTGGTCGAAGCACCACGCAAGGATCCTGTCCAGGCAATTTCGTGGCAGAGCACCGAGGATCGCTATTTTGCTGTCGACGTCGCAGACTCCATCGCCCACGTGCCACTAAAGCTGTGGATCTGGTGTGCTTCCGCGCCGTGGTTGGAGCCTATTGGCCTCGACGTCATCGATGGGGAATGCCAACTACCGGAAGACTATGCCGAAGCTGGCCCTTATGTTGTGCAGGCAACGCTTGGTCTGGAAAAAGGTCGCCGGCCTAAGTGGCCAGCCGAAGGTTCTACGATCTTGCCAGCATTGCACGAGCCAGACGAGGATGCGCGTGACACTGGCACTATCGCCGTCGATCAGCTCACAGTTCCTGAACTTGCCCGCTTGTGGTCGCTCTATGCCGCGATGCGTGAAGGCCTGGCAAAGAAGCTTGCCGAGGCAAACCCCAACTTGGCCCCAGATCAGCTACGCGTGGCGTTCCGCAAGGATGCGCGCCGGAGTTTGGCCGCCTTGAATTCCACGTCGATTCGCTTGGACGATCAGCCGGGCACCTTCATTGGCAGTGCCCTGGTGCTGGAGCCCTTCGTCGCACGGCAAAATACGCCAGATCCACGCCGCGTGCCATGGCTCGGTGTGTTGTCGTCGATGGAAGACTTGCGTGCTTTGCCTGCCGACGACGCAGCAAACCGCGACGCACTCTTGGATTACATCCGTAGTACCGGTGGTGCGGCTTTGGTGGATGCTTTGGCAACCGGGCAGGATACAACGTTGGAATCGGCCAGCATTGATTCCTCATCGGTACAGATCACAGCACTGCCAGAAGCGCAGGCGAATGCCATTTTGGCGCAGGTGTTTAACTCGCACCGGATTGTGCCTGGGCCGTTAACCGACGATGATGCGCGCTTTACTGCCGTGTATGAAGTGGTGGAAGCTCGCAATGAGATCGTGGATTCGGCGGTGATGACTGGCCTGGCGAGCCACTCGCGCAAACTGTTCAAGATTGTGACGCGTACCTCACCGGCATTGCGCAAAGCGGTGAATGTGCGCTTCCACAAGCTCGATGGCATTGATGCGGATGATCCGCGGCTGCATTGGACGCTCACGCCTGGTACGTCGCTGTTGATTGCTGTGGCTGCACGCTGCTTGGCACAACAAAAGCGCGATAATCCTGGCGTGGACGATACGGTGATCCGCGAACTGCTGCCACTGTGGACGAAGCTCGCAGACCTCGTGCCAACCCTGGTGATGAGTGACCTGCTGATTGCTGAAGCATTGGTTACCCATGCCACTGCTGGGGATCTAGTACACCTGGAGGCCGAGGAAGAAACCTCAGGCACCCAGGAATCAGAGGCCTAAAATCGAGGCCTAGAATACAGATCGCTAGCTAATTACTGCGTAGCCCCAGGCAGGCAGCGCCACCGTGTAGCCACCATCTGCAGCAGTGATCTCTACCTGTTCAAACTGCTGCAGCACCTCTGGATTTTCCGTCAGTTCGGTAACAACTACGTCAGCTGGCTGCGCACTGAAGTTCGCCACTAGCACCACCGGTTTGGTGCCATGGTTGGTACGAATCAGCTGCATCTGGTTGCCCGAGGTCTTTACCTGTACGGAATCCGCCCAAGGATTAGTTAATTGGGGCAGACGGCGTCGTAAAGCAAAGAGCTCTTGGTAGGCCTGCAAGATCTGCTGATGCGCGCCGGATGTTACTTCGTCCCACTTCAGGATGGAATTTTCGTAAGTCTCTGGTGCGCTTGGATCTGCGACCTCGTCCGGATTCCACCCGGCGCGGCTGAACTCGCGGAGGCGACCTTCGCGGGTTAGGCGCTGGAGTTCATCACTTTCGTGCGAGCAGAAGAATGCAAACGGCGTGGAAGCGCCCCATTCTTCGCCCTGGAAGAGCATTGGGGTAAACGGACTGCACGCCACTACCGCGGCTTTGAGCAGTTGTTGTTGCGCAGTGAGGTTCATCGAGGGGCGATCACCTTGCGCGCGGTTACCCGTCTGATCGTGGGTGGTGGTGTACGTAACCAGCGCATTCATTGGTTGCACGGCTAGATCGAATGGGCGGCCGTGGGTGCGTCCGCGGAAGGAGGAATAGCGATCGGTGTGCCAAAAGCCAGTCTGCAGGGTCTGGGCGAGCACTTCTACAGTGCCGAAATCGCCGTAGTAGGCGTGATCTTCGCCAGAGACAAGCGTATGGATCGCGTGGTGTACGTCGTCGTCCCACTGTGCCGCGAGACCAAAACCACCGGCAGCACGTGGGCGTACCAGGCGGGGATCGTTCTGATCGGACTCGGCAATCAGGGTACGCGGGATGCCCGTTTGGCTGGCGACGGTATCAGCTACTTCTTGCATCTGCTCCAGGATGTGGAAAGCGCCCGGATCATGCAGCGCATGGACGGCGTCCAAACGCAGACCATCCACGTGATAGTCCACGAACCACTGGCGGATGGCATCTAGGATGTAGGCGCGCACCTCATCGGAATCATCTCCGATCAGATTGACTACATCGCCCCAGCCGGTATCACCAGGCTGGGTGTAGGGGCCAAAGAAGCCCACGTAATTACCATCGGGGCCGAAGTGGTTGTACACCACATCCAAAATGACAGCCAGGCCACGCTGGTGGCAGGCATCGATCAGCTGCTGTAAGCCGCGCGGTCCGCCGTAGCCTTCGTGTACGGCCATCCAGGACACGCCGTCGTATCCCCAGTTGCGATTGCCACCGAAAGGCTGCACGGGCATCAGTTCCACATGGGTGACACCCAGATCGACCAAGTGGTCGAGCTTTTCCACCAGACCGGCGAAATCAGCCGAAGGGCTAAACGTGCCCACATGGAGTTCGTAGATCAAGCCACCAGGCAGGATACGGCCAGTCCAGTTGTGGTCGTTCCAGGTGAAATCAGCAAGGTCAATAACTTCCGAAGGGCCGTGTGGGCCTTCCGGTTGGTGCTGGGAACGTGGATCGGGTAGCGGGATCGACCATTCGGGGCTTTCGGCTGCGCTATCGTTTGCGCCTGCGTCGCTAGCTTCAGCGTCGCCAGCCTCAGCTTTGCGTACCCGGAATTGGTAGCGCTGCCCAGGAGTCATTTCCTGCTCGGAGGTGAACCAACCTGAATCTCCTTCCGCGGTCATCGGATGTGATTTCGTGGCATCGCCGTGGAGTAATAGTTCAACTTCGTCGGCGTAAGGAGCCCAGACTCGGTATTTGCGCATAGTCCCCATCATAGGAACTATTGAGTTTATGTCGACTTCGGAAACCCCAGTACAGCCTCAAGTACAGGCTGACCTACAAGCACAAGAGCTCTTGGTTCCCGAAGTTGCCACCCACGTCACTGCAGAAATTGAGGAAAAGCGCTCCCGCTTCATTGCCTGGATTGGTCGCGCCGATTCCGAAGAAGAAGCCCGCGATTTCATCGCACTTGCTCGGCAGGAATACCCAGATGCGCGGCACCACTGTAGCGCTTTCATTATTGCTGTCGACGACGCTCAACCTATCGAAAGATCCAGCGACGATGGCGAACCATCCGGAACTGCGGGAAAACCCATGTTGGATGTGTTGGCCGGATCTGGGCTAAGCAACGTAGTGGCGGTTGTCATCCGCTATTTCGGTGGCACCAAGCTGGGTACGGGCGGTCTAGTGCGCGCGTATTCGGATGCCACGAATGCTGCGCTGGATAAAGTGCCTCGCTATATCCGTAGCAACCATGCCATCCGCCATATTCCAGTTGACGTAGCTGAAGCAGGTGCGATCGAAGCCACCTTACGCAATCACGACGTGAACGTGCTGGATACAAAGTGGGAAGCTACGGCCATCATCGAAGTAGCGTGCGCGCCGGGTGAGGTTGAGGATTTAGAGCAGCTGATCGCCGGGATTTCTCGGGGGAAGTATGCCGGTGTTTCTGCGGGGTCTCGGTGGGTAGAACGCCGTGCAGGCGCTAATTAGGAGGTAGTAGGATTTCGGTTATGTCTCAGCCAAATTATCCGATGCGTCAACCTCGTGGTGGCAGTGTCAATCCGATTGAGCAACGCAAGCAGGCAGTGCGCCGTTATAGCCGCAACGCGGTGATTTTCGCCGGTGGCTCCGTTGCGTTGGCAGTTGTGTTGGGGCTGGCACTCGGCGATGCGACCACGGTGGTGTTAGTGCTGGTCGTCGGTATGATCTTGGCGTTGTATAACGGCTGGCAGGTACGCCGCATCGTCAACCACAAGGACGCGCAGTAGGTTCGGCAGGATCACCATGGAACCTACGGCAACTCCGGTTCGCATTGACGTGTGGCTCTGGGCGGTACGGCTGCTTAAGACTCGTTCGCTGGCGACGAAATCTATTCGCGGTGGCCATGTGAAGGTCAATGGTCAGGTGGTGAAGCCGGCCACGCTCGTAGCACCCGGTGATGAGGTGCGCCTGTGGGCAAACCATCGCGAAACCATTGTGGAAGTTGTGACAACGGTACCGAAGCGGGTGGGGGCTGCTGTGGCGCAAAAGTGCTATATCGACAAATCCCCGCCACCGCCGGCAAAAGAAATTTTGGCATCTTTGCCGGTACGGGAGCGGGGTAGTGGCCGGCCGACGAAGAAAGAACGTCGTCAGCTCGATCGGCTGCGCGGACGCTAAGCTTCTAGTCTTCGTTGCGTACTAACAGCGCGAGTGGGTAGGTATCGAACATCGATGCCACTGCGATGGTGCTCGACCAAGTGCGACCGGTGAAGCGATCCGTCCAGAAACCTTCGGGCAGGGTGACTGTCGTATCTTCCCAACCACCATCGCGTGCCAGACCGAGCGGACGACGGGTGGTCAAGGCGATCACATCTGGCTCGGCACCTTGTGGGCCGCGAGCCATACCAACCAAGTGCCGTTCGGAAGAACCTTCTGCAAATACTGGCTGGTAGGTGCCACCGATGATGGAATCTGGCTTTTCTTGGCGTACCTGTAGGCCGTGGTGGATCACCATCATCTTCACTACATCAGCTAGGTCGCGCTCGTGAGCCGTGGCTGAAGCAGCCTCTAGATCAAGTGAGGGCATCTCTTCGCTGCGTACAGTGCTGAGTAAATCGTGGCGGCGGTCGTAATCCACGAAACGACGGTTATCTGGATCCACTAGGGAATCTTCGATCAGCTCCGCGCCTTGGTAAGTATCAGGGATACCAGGGCCAATCAGCTGCAATAGCTTGCGCGACCAGCTAGTGGTGTATGCCGCAGGCGCAATCTTGCGTACGAAGTCAGTAATCCGTTCGTTGAGTGGTCCATCTAGCAGCGCGTCGATCCAGCCATGTACCTGGTTTTCGAAGTCTTCGTTGACCTCTGTCCAGGTGGTGTGCAGGCTCGCCTCGCGCATGGCTTTTTCAGCATATTGATGCAAGCGCTCGCGGAATTCGGCATCAATTTCGCCGTCAGCTGGCCAGACACCAATGATGTTCTGCAGCAGGAAGTAGCCGGTCGCACCATCTGGTGGTGGGGTAATTGCCGTCCAGTCACGCACGCATTCTGCCCAGAGCCCCGAAACATCAGACAGCTGGATAATACGAGCACGGGTATCTTCACCGCGCTTGGTGTCGTGCGTGGTCAAGCTGGTCATGGCACGTGGCCAGAGGCGTGCACGTTCATGCTGCAACAGATGGAACTCGGCAGCCGAAACACCGAAGTGTGCTGGATCGCCACCGACTTCATTGAGGCTGACCAGCCGGGAAGCACGGTAGAAAGTTGTATCTTCCACGCCCTTTGCCATCACTGCACCACAGACCTGGGCGAAACGTGTGGCAGCCTCGCCACCGGCGATCAGACCAGCGGCAATCAAATCCAGTGCGAAGACCCGCGATGGGAAGCGCGCTGCCATTTGCTGGATCACCGAAGAAGTCACCCGCGATAGCGAGACATAGTCCGAGCGATAAACCGGCATCGCTGCGACAAGCTCGCCAATCGTGCTGATCAGATCCTCTTCGGTGACGTTCGCACCGTAGGTAGACCAGTTATCGCGCCGCAGTGCACGAGCCAGACGACGCACCTCGGCAGCGAGCTCGAAGCGCGTGACATCGCGCTTAAGTTCTCGCTCGGTAGCGCCGATAGCGTTGCGATCCCAGGTAGAACCGGTTTGCTGCAGCGCCAGCATGCTCATCGCATCACGGGCATCACGGTTTAAAAAGACGTTGTCTAACTCGCGCATGGCGTCGTAGCCAGTGGTGCCGTCTACCTTAAGGCGCGGATCTAATGGCTCGGTAGAGCCGAGGATCTTTTCAATGACCAGCCATTTATCGTCGCCAAGCAAATGACGCAGCTGGGACAGGTACTCGAAAGGATTGCTCAACCCGTCTGGGTGGTCGATGCGCACACCATCGATGATGTCCAGGGCGATCAGTTCGCGAATGATGCGGTGAGTACGTTCGAAGACCACGGGATTTTCCTGGCGGATACCAGCCAGGCCGTTGACGCTGAAGAAACGTCGGTAACCGATGACGCCATCGCGCCAGTACATCAAACGGTAGCTCTGGCGGTCGTGGACTTCCTGGGCACTGCCTTCATCAGTGCCAGGGGCGATGGGGAAGACGTGATCGTAGTAGCGCAGTAGCGGCTCATCACCAGAACGATCGATTTCTAGTGCTGCCACATCTTCTTCAGAGCCCAGAATCGGCAGCCCCATTTTGCCACCGGCGCCGTTGTCCTTGTGCCAGTCAATATCAAAATATGGCTCGAACTCGGAGTCTTTACCGTGGGTAAGAACATCCCACCACCACTTATTCAGTTGAGGATCTTCCACACCAAGGTGGTTTGGCACCACGTCGATGATGATGCCTAGTCCAGCTTCATGGGCAGCTTCGGCTAAGCGCTGCAGCCCGGCCAGACCGCCGAGCTCTGGGTTGACCTCGGTGGGGTCAATGACGTCGTAACCATGATTGGATTCCGGCACCGCGGTCAAAATAGGCGAAAGGTACAGGTGCGAAATACCTAAATTGGCCAGATATGGCACTTGCTGCCGGGCATCGTCGAAGGTAAAAGCTCTGCCCTGAGGATCTGCTTTGGGGCCACGTAGCTGTAAGCGATACGTAGCAGTAATCGGGCGGGAGACCATAGGTGTGCCTTTCATGCAGCGATTGCAAAACCGTTCGGTTCCACCTTAGTGATTTTCCTCGACTCTGCGACTACAGCCGCCTGAAGCTCACCGCTGGTGGTGATGCACAGTGGTTCCGGCACTAAGCGATGATTACTGCGCAAGAAAGTTTGGACGGACCAAGTACACGCACGCAGGATCCGGGCGGGAATTGCAGTTCGGGTTGAAGCAGTAGCAGCAAAGCCTGTCGCGCTCCTGTAATTTTCGGCCAACACTTCTTCTGCTTCATCCGAAGCCACCGCCAACAGATCGAGCTGCGTGGGTGCGAAGAAGATAGGATCGGAACCAAAATGATCAGTTAACGCCTTATTTAATGCCAACCGGCTAGCACCAGTGGCCAACCAATTTGTTGGCGCCAACCGCGGGGCCACAATCTTCAATGCAGTACAGCCAGCTAAATCTTCGGACTCGGTGGCACTTCCACGCACAATCCCCAGTTGCCGTTCAAAATCAGTGACCGGCACTTGCAGCTCATCAGAAAATACAAAATCAGAAACAATGTTCACCGCATCAGGTGCGGCACGTAAGTTCGCGCCAATCGAAATCCATTCTGCGGTGCAATCTGGGTGTCCTGCCGGGCGTAGCATGGCAGCTCCTTTTCCACATGATTCGTCCAATAAATCTGTTCTCACCAGATGTGGACGCACGTTTATGCAGAAAGGTTCTCTAAAGCTGCATAGAGTTTTTCTTTGCTCCAGATTTCAATTTCTTGGCCTTGTTCTTGCAGCTCCCGCGCGCGCTTTTCCTTCGACGTCACCGAATGCCAATCGCCTACCACCAGAATCGTGGTTTTCTTCGTCACGCTCTTATTAATGTCTGCCCCAGCAGCGGCGATGTGCTGCCATAGCGTGCCTTTGTCGTGTGGTTCGAAGTCGCCAGTCAAGGTCACTCGCTGCCCGAACAACGCTCCTTGAGGATCTGCGTCCTTGTTGGCTTTCGGGATTGCAGCAGGAGTAGCTACGGCGTCCCACTTTCGTTGCTGGTTGCGTTTCGACGTACCGCGTGGCGCAAAAATCAATTTCAACCGCTCGGGCGAAAGTTCACCCATCGGTAGCCCAAGTTTGCGGGAGAGTTCCTCACAGCTGCTAGCTTCCAGTTTCTGGAACAGCCACAGGGCGATCTTCGCGCAGGCACGAGCATCGGCTGTGGCATCGTGATGTTGGGTCAGCTCGTAGCCTGCAGCAGCTGCTAGCGTCGGCAGCTTTAAATTCGGCAATCCCAGTCGTGTGCGGCGTGCCCATAGGAAGGTGCACGCAAACTTCACGCGTGGAGCGAGCTGCTCTGTGAGCTGGCAAGCACGCTGTAACGCAGTGAAATCGAACTTGGCGTTATGAGCCACCATGGGCAGCTCGCCAACGACGTTTTTCAATTCGCCTAGGCGCTCTTCAAAAGTTGGGGCATCGGCCACGTCGTTGGCAGTAATGCCATGGACTGCAATATTGACTGAATCGAAATGCGATACCGCTTCCGGTGGCTGGCAGAGCCAGGAATACTCTTCGGTAATCTCGCCAGCGCGCACCACGGCTAGACCAATCTGGCAGATGGAGCCGTAATCGTCGTTAGCGGTCTCTACGTCGAAGGCGACGAAGTCCTCCGGGGCGGGCAGCTGGGATTCAGAGGCGACGTCCTGGTTGGCGCTTACTGGTGTAGTGGCAGCAGAGGCTGCACTTGATGCCGGTGCTAAGTCCTCCGGTGCGGTGAGCGTGCGTTCCCCCTGGAGGAATTCGGTGAGCAGCACGGCGTCATCCCAGGAGCGCGGAGAGACCGAAATAGTGATCTCGGTGGCGGCATGAGAGTTGTGGCTCGGATCCGCACTAGAGCCTGCTGTCGTACGCAATACTAAGCGCCCGGGAAGGAAGCGCGTCGGTGGTTCCAGCTGAGCTTCTATAGGCAGCTGCAACTGAATCGGATCGCTAACTGTAGGCGTGACTATCAATTGGCAATCCGAGGCTTTTACAGTGCGATTTTCGCTCAACGTGTTAGAAAACACACGGACAACCGCAGAGGCAAAAGAAAAGGGCGCTACCAGGGATGAAGTCATAGAAATCTATCGTACCGGTTCCTAAAAAGGGGCTCTAAACGCCCGGATGTTGACAGTAACAACGATTAAAGATACAACTAGCCAAAGCGCTACCTATAATTCCCATGTCCGACGAAACACCCGAAAAGTCTGACTCAAGGAGCATCGTGAGCAACGCCGTACACCCCGGAAAGATCCTCAACGACAATTTTTTGGCACCTCAAAAGGTGTCCATCTACCGGCTAGCCGTAGGTATTGGAGTACCAAGCTCCACGCTAGAGCGCTTCCGTAAGGGCGACACCGCCGTCACCCATGATCTAGCAGCACGCTTGGCAGCCTACTTCGGTACCAGCGAGGAATACTGGTTGGACTACCAGCGCGAGTTCAATAGCAAGGTCGCGTAAAAGTTCGTTCGCCCCAAAAAGCGCCTTAAAAGCGCAGTAGCAGAGCGCTGCACCAGCGCAGAGGATAAGAGTAATGCTCCCAGGAAAGATCCTAGGAGCATTTGGCGTTTCTAGGTAGGCGCTAACCGTGCTTAGGCGCTAGTGCGGGGTAGGTGCGTAGCCGGGCCCCGCCACTATCCTCACAGCACTAGTGGTGTTCCATCAAGATGATGGCCGAGCGAGCCGGCACCCGTAGTTCACCTTCTGGGGTCACGATCACTTCACTTTGTGGCCGGCCAGTTACCTCGGAGGTATCTACGATGACCTTCCACTGGTTGGCATATTCGGTGCCTGGGATTTGGAACTGCAGATCCTCGTAGTGGGCGTTAAAGCACATCAAGAACGAATCATCTTCGATGCGCTGGCCACGCTGATCAGGCTCCGTAATGGCATTGCCGTTGAGCCACACCATCAAAGACTTGCCGAAGTCGAAGTCCCAGTCTTCCTGGGTCATCACGCGACCTTCGTAGGTCAGCCACGCAATATCACGATCGTCGGTTTCTGCCCCCAATGGGCCGCCACGCAAGAAACGACGGCGACGGAACACTGGATGATCCGCACGCAACTGGATCAAGAACTTGGTGAAATCAACGATTTCAGAGTTCGTGCGCGTCTGATTCCAGTCGATCCACGACAGAGTGTTGTCTTGGCAGTACACATTGTTATTACCGCGCTGGGTACGCGCCATTTCATCGCCATGGCTGATCATTGGCGTGCCCTGAGACAGCAACAACGTGGTCAGGAAGTTGCGATGCTGCTGACTGCGCAGCATCAGAATCATCTCGTCGTCCGTAGTGCCCTCTACGCCGCAGTTCCACGAGCGGTTGTGCGATTCGCCATCGCGGTTTTCTTCGCCGTTTTCCCAGTTGTGCTTTTCGTTGTAGCTCACCAGGTCGCGCAGCGTGAATCCGTCGTGAGCCGTAACGAAGTTAATCGAGGCGGTTGGGCGACGGTCATTATTCGCGTAGAGATCCGAAGAACCCGTAATACGGGAGGCAAACTCACCCAAGGTGGAAGGCTCGCCGCGCCAGTAATCGCGGATGGTATCGCGGTACTTTCCGTTCCATTCGGTCCACTGTGGTGGGAAGTTACCCACCTGGTAGCCGCCTTCGCCAACGTCCCAAGGCTCAGCAATCAGCTTCACCTGCGAGACAATCGGATCCTGCTGCACCAAATCGAAGAAAGCAGACAGGCGATCCACATCGTGGAACTCACGAGCCAGGGTAGAAGCCAGGTCGAAGCGGAAGCCGTCGACATGCATTTCCTTCACCCAGTAACGCAGCGAATCCATGATCAGCTGCAGCGAGTGCGGGTGGCGCACGTTCAGCGAATTACCGGTGCCCGTGTAGTCCATGTAATGCTGCTTATCGCCTTCCACCAGGCGGTAGTAGGCGGCGTTGTCGATACCGCGGAAGCAGATGGTCGGACCCATGTGGTTGCCCTCGGCGGTGTGGTTGTACACCACGTCGAGGATTACCTCGATGCCGGCGTCGTGGAAGGCGCGCACCATACCTTTAAATTCGGATACGGCGTCACCTGGCTTGGCGGACATCGCGTAATCGTGGTGGGGTGCTAAGAAACCGAAGGTGTTGTAGCCCCAGTAGTTGCGCAAGCCCAGCTCACGTAGACGATCGTCCTGCAGGAACTGGTGTACTGGCATCAGCTCGATGGCAGTCACACCCAAATCTTTTAGGTAATCGATGATCGCAGGATGTGCCAGACCCGCATAGGTACCACGCATATCCTCGGGGATCTCCGGGTGCGTCATGGTCATACCCTTGACGTGCGCTTCGTAGATCACCGTCTCGTGGTACGGGGTACGTGGGGCGCGGTCGCCCGCCCAGTCGAAGAAGGGGTTAATCACCACAGAGGTCATGGTGTGACCGAGGCTGTCTTCGGTATTGCGCTTCGATGGATCGTTGATGTCGTAGCTAAATAGCGACGGATGGCCGTCGAAGTCTCCGTCGAAAGCCTTCGCATAGGGATCCACCAGCAGCTTATTCGGATCGCAGCGGTGGCCGTGTGCTGGATCGTATGGGCCGTGTACACGGTAGGCGTAGCGCTGACCAGGCATAATGCCAGGGATGTAGCAATGCCAAATGTGCGCATCTACTTCGCGTAGTTCGATGCGCGTTTCGTTATTCTCTTCGTCGATCAAGCACAGTTCGACTTTCTCCGCGACGTCGGAGAAGATTGCGAAATTCGTTCCCGCACCGTCGTATGTGGAGCCGAGAGGATACTGATCGCCCGGCCAGACGGCATAGTCGTGCGCCGTAGAAGATTTTGCCATGTGCTACAGCATAACGGGCATGCGGGCGTTGCTCCTAAAGTTCCGCGGGTTTCGGTGCTGCGGCTGTGCCTGACGGCTGTGCTTTACGACGCTTTACGACGACGTGCAGAATTTCTGCAGTCGCGCTAGTCCCTCTTCGATTACCTCCTTGCGTTTGCAGAAGCTAAAGCGCATCAGATTTGGCCAAGGAGCTTCCTGCGGTTCATCCACAAAGGCAGCTACCGGAATGCCAACGACGCCGGCTTGTTCGGCCAAAACTGGCAGTACGTCGAAAGCATTGCCCAAGCCCAGCGGAGAAATATCAGCAATCACAAAGTAGCCAGCCTCTGGCGGGTAGACGTGCAGCCCACACTTTTCCAAACCAGCAATCAGCGTTTCGCAATTGTCTTCCAAGGTGGCAGCTAATTCTGCTACCCATTCGTCGGCTTCGCGCAATCCCTTGGCGATCGCAGGCTGTACCGGAGTGGCGCCCACGAAGCTCAAGTACTGCTTGGCGTGCAGCAGGGCATCGATCAGATGTGGTGCACCGAGTGCCCAGCCGGTCTTCCAGCCCGTGACATTAAACGTCTTGCCACCACTGGAAATCACTACACAGCGATCCCGCATACCGGGGATATTAGCTATCGACGGATACGGAATACCGATCTCTGCTTCATGCTCGGCTGCAATTGGTGGGAAGATCAGGCGCTCGTAGACTTCATCGGCCACCACAATGGCATCGGCTTCGATGGCTACCTCGGCAATGGCTTTCAGTTCTTCCTCGGTAAGGATCGCGCCGGTGGGATTGTGTGGCGTATTAATAATCAGTAGCGAGGTATCCGGTTCAATCGCCGCGCTTAAGGCCTCTATATCTAGGTGCCAGCGATCCTGGGTCTCATCAGGAGCCAGCAGTGGCACGCTGGTGTGCCGGGTATTGGCTAATGCAAGGCAGGCGCGGTAAGAGTCGTAGTACGGTTCAATCATCACCGCGTGAGTGCCTGGTTCCACGAGCCCCAAGATAGAAGCAGCAATCGCTTCGGTCGCGCCTACTGTTACTAATACTTCTGTCTTTGGATCCCAGTCCTGGTTCATCCGTCGTTTGCGATCGGCACAAATAGCCTCGCGCAGCTCTGGGATGCCACGGCCAGGTGCGTATTGGTTGTTGCCTTGTTGGATTTGGCGGCAGGCTTCATCGAGTACCACTGCCGGGCCATCCCAATCAGGTGCCCCTTGGCCTAAATTGATGGACTCTGTTTTCAACGCCATCTTCGACGCCGTAGCAAAGATACTTTCCTTAAAGGGGCGCATCCGTGCCACAGTGCGGTTGACCGCAGAGGTGCCGGTGTCGTCGTGAGCCAAGTGTGCTGGGAACTGATCATGGGAAGCCATAGGCAATAGACTAATCTGTTTGCTATGAATGCTGTGTTACTGGCAGTCGTTGTCATGTTGATTTTGTCCGTGGCGCGAGTGCATGTGGTCTTGGCTCTGTTTATTGGAGCAATTGTTGGCGGCGTAACAGCAGGGCTGGGATTTGGTAGCACCATGGTGGCTTTCCAAGATGGTCTGGGCGGGGGCGCAGAGATCGCACTGTCTTATGCTTTGCTGGGTGCTTTCGCGATGGCGGTGGCTAGTTCTGGTCTGCCGCAGCTGCTGGCAAATTGGTTGATTGGCCGGCTTGGGGTGGAAGATAGCCAAGCCCAGGCACGCACCATCGCTATTACTAAGTGGCTGATGATGGCTGGCATTTTGGCGATGGCGATTATGTCGCAGAATCTAATTCCAGTGCATATCGCATTCATTCCGTTGATCATTCCGCCGTTGCTCACGGTTATGAACAAGCTGAACCTCGATCGCAGGGCTGTGGCTTGTATTATGACGTTCGGCCTGGTCACCACCTACATGTGGGTTCCAATCGGCTTCGGTAACATCTTCTTGAACGACATCCTGCTGGGCAATATCTCTGATGCAGGGTTGGCTACCGACGGCATTAGCATCATGCATGTCATGGGCATTCCAGCCTTGGGCATGTTCGCCGGGCTGCTCGTTGCCGTTTTTGTCACTTACCGCAAGCCGCGCCAATACGCGGATAAAGCTTTGGTGGGTGCCCAGGAGATTGCTAGTTCTGGCGGTGCTGCCGGTTCGAGTTCTGGTACCGGTACCAATCGGGGCAATGGTCATCCTGCTGGCGACGTCATTCGTACTTCTACCGAGCAGGTTTCCAAGTACCGCGTGGTGGTGGCAATCATCGCCATTATCGCGACTTTCAGCATTCAGGTCGTGATGGAAATCGTTGGCTCTGAGGCTAAATCGCTGCTGGTCGGCGCACTAGTAGGCTTGGCAATTTTCATGCTGACCGGTGCCGTGAAGTGGAATGAAGCCGACGACGTCTTCACCGCAGGCATGCGCATGATGGCCTTAATCGGTTTCATTATGATCTCGGCGCAAGGCTTCGCCCAGGTGATGAAGGAAACTGGCGAAGTAGATAGCTTGGTACAGGCTGCCGCCGATCTTTTTGCTGGCTCGCAGGCAGCAGCAGCCGCCGCGATGCTTCTGGTCGGCCTGGTAGTCACGATGGGCATCGGGTCGTCCTTTTCCACGCTGCCGATTATCGCCACGATTTATGTACCGCTGTGTCTGTCCTTGGGCTTTTCGCCTGCAGCAACGGTGGCGCTGATTGGTTCGGCAGGTGCGCTTGGCGACGCCGGTTCGCCAGCTTCAGACTCCACCTTGGGGCCGACCATGGGTCTGAACGCCGATGGGCAACACGACCATATTCGAGACTCGGTAATTCCAACTTTCCTTCACTTCAATCTGCCCCTGCTGGTGGCAGGTTGGACTGCCGCGATGGTGCTTTAGGCTAGGGTGCTGTTAATGAGCATCTCTGAAGAATCCACAGCGGTGTCACAGCCGGCTCAACCAGCCCGGCGCAGCGGGCTGGATATCCCAGCTATGCGCTTTACCGCGCTGGCTTCATTGATGGTGTCGATCGTGGCCGGTGTGCTGTGGGGTGTGGTGCGCCCGGGCTATGAGGTCACAATCTTAGAGGGCTCCCAAATCGCGGTACCGCGTGACGCCATCGGAGCAAATTTCGATGCACTGTTGTGGTTCGTTGGCATTTCCGCACTCGCTGGCTTCGTATTAGCCATCGCGATGTTGCGCACCCACCGACGCAGCTTATCGTTGGAATTTTGGTTGGGCGCTTGTGCGCTGGTGGCAAGCCTTTTGATGACGTTAATCGGCGCTGGCATCGCCATGCTGCGCACCTCGGGCACCTTTTTAGTGGCTCCTTTTAATACGCAGCCGGCACTGTTAGTACTGCCATTCATAGCACTGCTGGCTTATTGGATTGGGCTAATCACCAGTTCGGATGAGGATTAGCCGAGAGCACTCAAAGTTGAAAGCAATTTAGAGCCGAACGCGCCCTAAATCTTCGCTGCAATCTCCGCAGCGATTTGATCTAACTGCTGGCGATACCGCTGCCGTGCTTCTGGCAGCGTGCGGGTAATTGCGCGAGCACGCTCCAGGGCTTCTTCGGCTGCTGCAACGTCGTCAAGCTCTAACTGACACTGCGCAATATTGCCCAGCAACGGGCACGCCGGAAACGCCAGACCCTCGGATTGGAAGAGCCCCGCAGCTAGTTCGAAATGCTCAATCGCGCGACCTGGGAAATTAAGCTCCATCGTGCGCTGCCCCTGCAAGGTATGCCACTGCGCCCAGCGCAACGTCCGGGGTGGAGTATTCTCAGCGACCTCAGCGCCATCGGATTCCAGCGCATCCAGCAGTTCCAACCAACCCGCAGCGACCTCCAGGGGATCCACGCCAGCAGGCAAATCCCATTGTTCGGCAGGCGTGGTGCTGTGAACCATCATTAGGTCAGCGGCCTGCCATAGTTGGTTGTCTTCGGCCAGGATGCGGGCGTCGTCCAGCGCAGTCATGGTTCTAATCTACGGCCAGGATGTGAGACACGGCCACTAAAACGGGATCATCGCCGTCGGAGCCACTGGATAGGACAAGGTCGCGGATTGCTGTCGCTTGTGCTTCGGCTTGGTTACGCAACCCTTGATGGTGCTGTTGCAACTTGGGGCGGGAGCCAAGAAAGCTCCGTTTTTATTGTGTGATCAACGCTATGTGCCTGTGTTGTCAGGCCGTCTCGAATACCCGGCTAACAATCACTGCATCCGGATTCGGGTG
>JAEZZR010000009.1 GCA_023418505.1 Actinomycetes bacterium | reverse complement strand
AAAAAACCTGTAGAAAGCTCTACATCCTAGCTAAACAAATTAACTAGCAAAAAAAGTAAAAAATGGTACTTCAAAAAAATTAACGCATCAAACAATGTTTGAAAATAAAGTAAAGTAATCTAAGTACATCTTGGTACGCTATTGAGTTATCACACAACACACCCCAACACACGCTACACAACAACCACAACCAAACAAACTAGACTCACCATCAAAGAAGACGATGAAAATTATGTTTTGCCGTTAGGCTTCGAAGGACAACCTGGCTTGCACCTGATGTCTTTCCTTGTGTTGTGCGGCGCCTCGTTGGCGTCGCTTGCTCGATATACACTACATAGCATGCAACAGTCACACAAACATGCAGGTCACAGGCGGTAAACACACAAGGTTAACTACACGTTAAACGGCGATAAACACCGCTACACACCGTTCACAGCGTGGAAAGGCCACTCAAAGCGCGCCCCGGGGCAAAGCGAGTCCCGGTGCAAAGCGCGTCGCTGAGCAACACCCCGCCTTAACCACTCACCCGCTGCACATCAGCACCTAGCGCATTCAGGGTTTCCACTACTCGTGGGTAGCCGCGGTCGATGTGGTACACATCGTGGACCTCAGTCACATCCCCCGGTTCTGCACACAACCCAGCGAGCACCAATCCAATCCCGGCACGAATATCAGAGGACCACACTGGCGCAGAGCTCAATCGTTCATTGCCACGGATCATTACGTGATGGCCATCAATAGTGGCGTCTGTGCCCAAACGAATCATCTCGTCGACAAAGCGGAATCGCGATTCGAAAACGTTTTCCGTCAATACACTGGTGCCTTGGCTTACAGCAGATAAAGCAATTGCCATTGGCTGCAGATCCGTTGGGAATCCAGGGAATGGCAAGGTCTGGTAATTCACCGAATCTGGCCGCCGATCCATGCGTACGCGGAAGCCCGACTTATAGGTCTCCACCGTCGCTCCAGCGTTCTTCAACTTTTCTAGAGGTAGATGCAGGTGCCGTGGGTTGATGCCACCAACGGTAATGTCACCTTGCGTCATTACCGCCGCGAAAGCCCAGGTGCCGGCAATAATTCGATCGCCTACTACTTCGTGCTCAGTAGGGTGTAGTTTTTCCACGCCGGTCACTGTGATGGTGTTCGAACCCGCGCCCTCGATCTTTGCCCCCATACTGATCAGCATCTCGCAGAGGTCAACGATTTCTGGCTCGCGGGCGGCGTTATCCAGTGTGGTTACCCCGTCGGCAAGCACTGCGGCGGTGAGGATATTCTCTGTTGCACCTACGGAAGGAAAGTCGAGTTTGATGTGCCCGCCGCGCAGCTGCTCAGCTTCAGAAACCACGCAACCGTGGTGGATGTAGGTGGTTGCGCCGAGCTTCTCCAGGCCGGATTGGTGCATGTCTAGGGGCCGAGATCCGATGGCGTCGCCGCCGGGAAGTGCCACGCGCGCATGCTTGCACCGGGCGGTCAACGGCCCCAACACGCATACGGAAGCGCGGAATTGGCGCACCGCATCGAAATCAGCTTGCGACGTAATCTGCTCTGGCACCGTAATGCGCATGGTGGCACCGTCGCGTTGCACGGAGCAGCCCAGTCCTTCGAGGACTTTTTGCATCAGCGGGACGTCGTCGATTTCGGGGCAATTAGACAGTGTGGTTGTGCCCTCGGCGAGCAACGCTGCCCCCATCAGCTTTAATACAGAATTCTTGGCTCCCGAAACGCGTACCTGACCTTGAAGTCGCGCTCCACCTTTAACTAAAAAGCGTTCGTTACGATCATTTCCCACGACGCCCACTCTACGGCAATCGGCTTCGCAGCAACGTGCCCTGTGTGCAACAGACGGGCAGTGCTTTGCAGTGTCTTACGGCAACGCGCCAATTCGTCGAGCTGCGTTAACTGCTTCGTAACGAGTGTGTGCTCCTAGTTTGCGCATCACAGAGCGTAGGTAGCTTTTCACTGTTTCAGCGCCGATCCCCATCTCTTCGGCAGCTTCCACATTGGTATGCCCCAGCGCCACGCACGCCAGCACATCTAACTCGCGCGCAGACAATTTGGTGGTCTGCTTCATGCGCACCGGAGTGAGCATCAGTTCGCAGAGTTCTTCGAGTTCTTCGCGGATATCGGGATCTTCCACACGGTTGGCCAGCATCCGCAGTCGCGAGTGCGTCGAGCGCACCTGCTCCCATTCGCTGCCGTTCATCACTCGCCCACCACGGCTATGAATGCGATCCAGGGTGCGAGTGGATTCCACTACAGCCAGGTCTTGCTCCAGGCACCTGGCGGTCATGGTCAGCTCTTCCAGCACCTTGTCGCCCAAACGCACTGCGGAATGCACTCCTCCATAAAGCACTCCGCGTACGTTCCGGTTGACGATCACAGGCACTGCCACCACCGAATGCAGGCCTTCATCTTTAGCTGGCTGATCGTATTCGTGCGAGATGATCTTCGCACGCGTGTAATCACTTACCCCCACCGGACGGCGCGTAGCTAACACTCGACCCCCAACGCCCGCGCCCGGTTCAATCACTAAATTCTGCAGAGCCGGAGTGCGCAACCCCACGGCGTAAGTTAATTGCAGCTTCCCCTGATCGGTGACTTCACCGTACATAGTGACTGGTATTCCAGTGGCACCACGCAGATGAATCAGTGAGGATCGAATTACTTCCGCGTCGTCAAGCGTGCGGTGGGGGTCCATCGTGCTTCCTCCTGGCCCGCGCAAATTAGCTAACGCCCCTAAATGGGGGTTAATTAGCTGAGAATTTACCTAGTGACACTCATAATATACCCCCGATCAGCTACCCCCGCACACACGGTGGGAACAATTCTAGGTACACGCCCATTTCAGTAGGGACCTTTCCAGGTGTGCGTCTAGCGCTCCCACTCCGCTTTGCGCTTTTCGACGAATGCGCTCATGCCTTCTTGGCGGTCAGCCGTGCTAAATAGCGAGTAGAACGCGCGACGCTCGTAGTGCACCCCTTCATCCAGCGTGGTTTCGAGAGCTCGATCGACTGCCTCTGTAGCCATGTAGGCGGCCACGGTTGGCATCTCGGCAATGGTGTTAGCAATTTTGGCTACTTCGTCTGCAAATCCGTCGACAGGCAAAATACGAGAAACGAGGCCGGCGCGTTCTGCTTCTTCGGCATCCATCATGCGTCCGATAAGAATCAGATCCATGGCCTTGTACTTGCCGATTGCGCGGGTGAGACGCTGCGTGCCACCCATACCGGGGATGATGCCCAGCGTAATTTCGGGCTGGCCGAACTTCGCGTTTTCCGCAGCTAGCAGCACATCTGCCATCATCGCCAACTCGCATCCACCGCCCAATGCGTAACCGGAAACCGCCGAAATCAGTGGCGTGCGCAACTTGCCCAGGCGATCCCATAGTGCGAACGGATCTTCGAGGTAGATATCTGGGTGAGACATCTGCTGCATCTCTTTAATATCTGCACCTGCAGCGAAGGCCTTCTCGGAGCCGATGATGACGATAGCTCCGATGCCACGATCGGCATCGAAGGCTTCCGCAGCGCCGACGAGCTCGCGCATCACGGTGGTGTTCAGCGCGTTGAGTGCCTTCGGGCGGTTGAGCTCGATGGTGGCAACGCGGCCGTCAACGGAGACCTTGATGGTTTCGTACTCTTGGTTTGTTGGTTGCTGGTTTGCTGGCTGACTTGTTTCGGTAGTCATACTCGCCAGGGTACGCAAGCGCGAGGCGCTGGGCAGTGGTTTCGAGGGAAGAATTCTGAAACCGATTAACCAAAATAGACTAACTGGTCTGTACTTTATGTGGGAATAACCGTAGACTTGTGCAACGTTCGCACCAATGAAGACAAAAACGCGAACATCTTCAAAGGAGTGTTTCGATCCCATGACCATCTACAACAACGTCACTGAACTAATCGGCAATACCCCATTAGTCCAGCTCAACCGAGTTTCTGAAGGGCTTCCAGGCAAGGTTGTTGCCAAGTTGGAGTTCTACAACCCTGCAAATAGCGTCAAGGATCGCATCGGCAAGGCAATTATTGATGCTGCAGAAGCTTCCGGAGAATTGAAGCCAGGCGGCACCATCGTCGAAGGTACCTCCGGCAATACTGGTATCGCTTTAGCTCTGGTCGGTGCTGCTCGTGGCTACAAAGTTATCTTGACCATGCCAGACACCATGAGCCAGGAGCGCCGCGTAGTGTTGCGCGCTTTGGGGGCAGAACTTGTGCTCACCCCTGGTTCGGAGGGCATGAAGGGCGCCGTGGCTAAGGCACAAGAAATCGTCGAAAGCACGGAAAACGCCATTCTGGCTCGCCAGTTCGAAAACGAAGCTAACCCACGCGTTCACGCCCAGACCACGGGTGAGGAGATTTGGGAAGCTACCGACGGAAACGTCGATTATTTCGTCGCAGGCGTAGGCACCGGTGGAACTATCTCTGGCGCTGGCGAGACGCTGCGCAAGCACAATCCAGACGTGAAGCTGATCGCTGTGGAGCCTGCTGCATCACCACTGCTTACCGAAGGTAAGGCTGCTCCGCACAAGATTCAGGGTCTGGGCGCAAACTTCGTGCCAGACACCTTGAACCGCGAGATCCTGGACGAAGTTATTGCTGTGTCTAATGAAGACGCCATCGCTGTTTCGCGTGAGGTGGCCAAGAGCGAAGGTATCCTAGGCGGTATTTCTACCGGCGCAAATATCAAGGCGGCGTTGGAAGTTGCTGCTCGCCCAGAAGCAGAGGGCAAGACCATCGTGGTGATCGTTCCTGACTTCGGCGAGCGCTACGTTTCCTCCATCCTGTACGAAGACCTGCGCGACTAATCCGGTTCGATACTATTTCGATATGAGCCAAACCCCTAGCCTGTTCGGTCTACTACGCGAAGATCTGAAAAACGCCCGCAACCATGACCCCGCTGCCCGCGGTGACGTGGAAAACGCCATCGTTTACTCCGGGTTGCATGCGATTTGGTTGCATCGGCTTTCGCACCGAATGTGGTGCAAAGGTGGGGCTTGGAAGACGCCGGCGCGGATCTTATCCCAGTTTGCCCGCGCGCTAACTGGGATTGAAATTCATCCCGGCGCCACGATTGGGCGTCGGTTCTTTATCGACCACGGCATGGGTGTAGTGATCGGCGAGACAGCAGAAGTTGGCAACGATTGCATGCTCTACCACGGCGTTACCCTGGGTGGACGCAGCCTGGAAAAGGTCAAACGGCACCCCACACTAGAAGATGGTGTTGTGGTGGGTGCTGGTGCCAAGGTACTAGGATCGATTGTGATTGGTGCTGGTTCCTCTATCGGCGCTAATGCGGTAGTTACTCGTGGTTGCCCGCCGAACTCGATTGTGGTGGGCATTCCGGGGAAGGCGCGCAAAGCGAAGCCCGACGAGCACAAACCAAACTGCGACCCTGCAGTTTATGTGCAGGGCGACGGAGACTTCATTTAACCCCTGATTACCAACCTCTGGTAATCGGGGTTTTTCTCTATGAACTTAGCGACGGCAGAACACGTTGGTTTAGTCAGCTGCCCGGCTGCAGAGACATCATCTAACGCAAACTGGATGAGTGGCTTCGATAGTCCCTGGCCACGGAAATCAGGATCGATCACTGTGTGATTGAAATCTAGGTACGGAAGTTGATCGGCTGTTTCGCGGTGTACATATGAGGCGAATCCCGCTTCTTTACCATCGACAAATATTTCGTAGCGCACTGCTTGCAGATTGTGGCGGACGTCAACTGGCTGATGGGCGTATTCTTGCGGGTTGTGGGAAGGCTGCGAGCGGTGAGTATGTGAGGTATCCATACTTCCCTGATTCTAGCTGACAGCTTTTGGTAGTCCGCCGAGACTGTTAGCTTTCAACTACGTCTGTGGCGAGGTTCTTCGTCATATTCAAGCTAAACTGAGCCATACGCCGCCTTCACAACATAGTGACTATATCCACTTTCCATACGATAAAAAATTTCAGGTTTATGCGAATAAATGCCTTCTTTACTTCCATCTGTTTAGTAGTGTCTGGCGTCATATTTTCTGCATGTCATAAATCTGAAGTCACTGATCTACACTCTCCGCTGGAACATACTCCGTCTTACATAGCTTTAGCCACCTCTGCAAACCCTAAACACGATACATCCTACACCTTTTCCATTTCAGACACAGGATCAATATCTAACATTCAAACAATTGGGGCAATTTACAACAGTAAGATTGTGAAATACAGAAATAGGCTTTTAATTCCAGTGGATGACGGTTTGAAGCTAATCGACCACAAAGGATCCCTATCTAGGCTCGCAACGTTTGCTAGCCCTGGGGTATTGGCCGGTGCTACGACCTCGCCTAATCACAGATACGCTGCATTCGCCTTCCAGAACGAACAAGCCTCAAACCGGGATCGCAGCGACGCCCATATAGTAAAATCCTTCGGAGAGTCCAGTAGCGCCGATGTAGATACTTCGTCACACCCTTTGGGACTCACAGTGTGTAACGACGGCTCATTGCTTTGGGTTGATAGCAACGAATCTCAGACTTTCGTCGCCAGCGATCAGGCCGGGGAGACGCACGTGGCTGATTTGGACATACCATTTGCGTCAATAATCCAAGCAACTTTTGACTGCAACAATAATTCTCTGTTGGTAGTCCACGAGGAAGCAGACCAAACAGCGGCATCATTGTTCGGAATCAACGAAGGATATATCGCACTAAGAGACAAACAACTTTTAGTTGATATTTTCCATATTGATGTACCAGGCGGCATTTCGGGACTTCATGATGGGATCCTACTTATCTCACGCGAAGGAAAATACGTTAGGATATCTGGGGTCGAAAAAATCACTATAGAAAATGGCGAACTGCCTCTGGTGCAAAACAGGGTTCAATCGATAGACTCTGACGGACAGTTCCTGAATATCATACATCTTGCCGATTCTTCCGAGGCCAATATTTGGATTACATCGTTTCTGCTTTCAGATCTAGCGACTCCGCTCCGATCGACAGAGATTCCGAATTCATCATTTAGCGAAGATAATACTATCTCAAATTTAGTAAATGGCGATTCTGTAATCTCTTCCATTATCTTGCTCCGCTGAAATATCTAGCTGAACTTCGTCTGCGCGGGGACAGTAGCGCTAGAGATGTCTCGAGCAGTATGATTTTGCAGCATCTTACTCGCCCTTAGTCACGATAAACTGAGATGAACCACAATGGATGGCAACAACGACTTCAACCCTCGAAACTGGATCAATCTTTGGCTCTGGATCACACTAGGGACGCTCGTTGGTTACTTCATCTTCCCTGTTATCCGAACGATTTTCAGCCAGGACGGTGGCTGGGGTGAATCGTTTAGCAATGGTGCTCGCAGTGTTCTAGAAAATGGAATCCCCGTAGCACTGATGTACACCGCTATTGCAGCGATAGTGCTGTTAGTACTGCACTTCAAGAAGAAATCGAACTAGCGCAACAGCGACATCAACGACAAAATCCCATCTCTAAATGAGATGGGAGATTGTGGCCAGAAGCGGGATCGAACCGCTGACCTTCCACTTTTCAGGCGGATGCTCTACCTACTGAGCTATCTGGCCAAAGCTACGTTGCGTAGCTTTGCGACCCTGACGGGACTTGAACCCGCGACCTCCGCCGTGACAGGGCGGCGCGCTAACCAACTGCGCCACAGGGCCATATTAACTTTGCAGCACACCGCGAATTCGGATTGATTCCTCAGCCCGATATTGGGCGTTGTGCACGAATGAAAACCTTACATAAGATGCTACTTACCTAGCAAACCTGCAGTTCACTCTAGGTTTATCCGCGACACAAACGGGGATACAGAAGCAGCCAACAACAATTTGTTCGCAATCCCCCAGCCTAAGACTCTAACTTGTTCACACCCCCCAGCATGAGGCCATAACGGATCTTTGGCCTAACACCATCTCAGGCATGTCCACGACTACTAGAATCTGCCCGCTCGCTGCCGAACGCACAAAACCCACATCGCAATATTGCTTTGAGTATCTGCAATGTGGGTAATTGCGACCCTGACGGGACTTGAACCCGCGACCTCCGCCGTGACAGGGCGGCGCGCTAACCAACTGCGCCACAGGGCCACTAAAAATTTTTGTTGGTACTCCCAACGGGATTCGAACCCGTGTTGCCGCCGTGAAAGGGCGGAGTCCTAGGCCTCTAGACGATGGGAGCCCGACTCTTACACACTCACCACTATCGTGGCTTGCCGTGTGCAACGTCAGATAGCTTAAATGATAAACAGCATTTCAACAAAAACCCTGGATACAAAGGGTTTTCCACGCTAATCTCACATCCAACTACCACTAAACGCTAGCCCCGCGGTTGCCCCAGGATCCAATACGTCGGGAACGCCACTCGCTCCTTCGGCACTCCCCACTGGCGCACTACCACTCTGCGGACTGCTTTAACTAAAGAATTCTCTCCACAAATCCACGCAGACTTAACATTGCGCAACCCTTCGGGTGCCTCTTCCTCCAGCCAAGCCTGCAATGTTTCGGGCGCATCCCCTGGGTTAGTTACTACTCGGGTAAAGCTCGCACAGCTCTCTGCCGCTCGCTCCAACCCAGGCTCTTCTTTACCGTCGCCGAGATCTGCCACTACTAGATGCCATGAGGCGAGTGTTTTTCCGTCGTTAGCTAACCGCTCCGCGATCGCAAATACTGCAGGTACCGCCGTGGGATCGACAACCAGCAACACCGGCCCCTCGACCTCCCCCACAAACCCCCAGATCCGATTCGCTACGAAGAAGCCAACTTCATCTCCTGCCTGCGCGCCTAACGCCCAAGCACTGCCTGGACCGCTATCGCCGTGCGTGACGATATCTACATCCACTTCACCAATTTCCGGGCGACATTTGCGGATCGTGTACCAGCGAATTGTGGGACGAATCTGCTCCGGCATTGCAGAAACAGCTGCGCGCACGTTACCGGAGATCTCCTCCGGCAGATGCACAGCCTCACCCGCGGGCGGGAGCAGCAAGCCAAAGAATTCGTCATAGCCCGCTTCGTTGCGACCATAGAAACCCGGCTCTGTAAATTCCGGCGCGTGCAGCGTGATCCTGCGCAACCCTGCAGCCAGATCCCGCGCCCCTACCACGGTTGCCACGAAACAGATCGGCTGCTGGTTATCGTCCCTTAATGCCATGTGGCTACCCTACCTAAATCCGGCGCGGTACCAGCGGCATTCGCGCCAATCCACCAACCAGCATCCCCTCAATCCACCAACCAGCATCCCCGCAAACCGCCTCCCAGCACCACCCCACCCACTCCATGAATATCGATTCGAAAGGTAATTAATTTAGAAAAGTTGAGCACATTAAGAGCTTTTGTGACTAATATTGCGTTAACACCGTTCGAATTTGGAGGTTAAAACTAACCATGAGCTTTACCCCTAGTGATCCACGGCGTCCGTGGTCAATCGATCGTATTACCGAACCGTCGCAGGAAAATATCAAGCCGGGTGTGTTCGAAAATCACGCGAAAAATCTGGGAGAGATGCTTCAACGCCGCCTGGACGCTACCCCGGACAAGACGGCGTACCGCTTCCGGGATAGCCAGGAGAATTGGCAAACATCTACGTGGAAAGAGTTTGGGCAGCACGTCCATACTTTGAGCGCGGGTTTGCTGGCTCTGGGCTTCTCTCCGGGAGATAGCGGCGCGATTATTGGTGGCACCAGCATGGACTGGGTCTACGCGGATCTGTCGATCCAGATCATTGGTGGCATTTCTGTGGCGATCTACCCCACCTCGGTGCCGGAGGAAATCGCCTACATTTTGAATGACTCCGAGTCGCGCATCGTGATCGTCGACGAAGCTGCCCAGGTGGATAAGCTGCGTCACGCTCGCGAGGAACTGCCTAATGTCGATCGCGTGTTCATCATGGATTCCTCCTACGAGGACACCGATGATTGGGTGGGTACCGTCGACGAGATCTTCCAGGCTGGCAAGGAATTGCTCGAGTCTTCGCCGGATACGGTTACCGACGCGGTGCAGGCGGTAGATGGCGACCAGCCGGCGAGTTTCCAGTACACCTCGGGCACTACGGGACGTCCGAAGGGTGCGATTCTCACCCACCAGGGCTGGACTTCGAACATGGCATCGATGCATGCGGCGGATCTGGCAGCGGACGACGACGTTCACTTCCTCTGGCTGCCGATGGCTCACATTTTCGGCCGAGTGTTGATTTACCTTTCCATTGAGGCTGGCATCGAGACCGCTATCGACGGCCGCATCGACAAGATCGTCGATAACTTGCAGGATGTGAAGCCCACGTTGATGGGCGCGGCACCTCGTATTTTCGAGAAAGCTTACGCCGGCGTGATGGCTCAGTTCGATGGCGATGGCGTGAAGGCGAAGCTGGGTAAGGTTTCTATCGCGCTGGCACTGAAGGTCACTGAGCAGCGTCTGCGCGGCGAAACTCCGTCGGCTTGGGATCGTTTCAAGCTGGGCATCGCGGACAAGGTGGTGCTGAAGAAGATCCGTGCGGCGATGGGTGGCAACATCCGCATGTTCATTTCCGGTTCCGCGCCGATTAACAAGGACATCACGAAGTGGTTCACCGCCATGGGCATGCCAATCCTGGAGGGCTACGGCCTTACCGAAGGTGGCATCACCCACGTCACACGCCTGGACGCCTACCGCGTGGGCACCGTGGGCTTCCCGATGCCGGGTGTAGAAGTGAAGCTTGCCGACGATGGGGAACTGCTGATTAAGGCGCCTTGGCTCCTCGCGGGGTACCACAACCGGGAGGAAGAGACGAAAGAAGTTTTGCCTGGCGACGGGTACCTGCACACTGGTGATATCGCCGAGTTCACCGACAAGCACTTCCTGAAGATCACCGATCGTAAGAAGGCGTTGTACAAAACCTCTAACGGTAAGTACGTGGCTCCTGGTGCGATCGAGTCTGAGTTCAAGGGCTTGTGCCCACTAGCTATGGAGCTGGTGACCTACGGCGAGGGCAAGAAGTACGTCACGGCCATGGTGGTGTTGGAGGAAAAGGCGACTCGCGGTTGGTGCGAGAAGAACGACATTCCAGCTGGCGACGACGTGCCGTTCGCTGACCTGACCAAGCACGAAAAAGTCCATGAGCGTGTGCAGCAGGCGTTGGAAGAAATGAATCAGCGTCTGAACTCTTGGGAGCAGGTCAAGCGCTTCCGCATCCTGGATCGCGAACTGGATATTGAGAAGGACGAGCTGACTCCAAGCTTGAAACTACGTCGTAAGCACGTGCACAAGACCATGGAGGACAAGTTCGAAGCGCTGTACCAGGATCCGTTGGAGGACGGCTTCGAGGCTCGCGGTGTGGAGTGGGTGAGCTTCAGCCAGCCTGCTTTCAAGGATCACCCAATTTTGGATGATGAGCATGATATTCACTTGCGCCGTCCGCGTCGCCACAAGCACGACAAGCACGAAGGCAAAGAGAAGTAAGCTCCTGCCGGCTAGGTTAAGCGTTAGCTAACCTGCAACGCCGGCTAGGCAAATTAGATAATCCCTCCAGTTTTCGAACTGGAGGGATTACTTTTGCGTCGGGGCGCTAGGAACTCAGCGCGCTTTTCTGTTCGCGCTACTTCAGCGCTTCACCAGCGGTAACCACGCGACCTTCCGGCATGTCCTCGAGCTCCATGCCACGGGTCTCTGGGACGAAGCGCCAGACGAAAAACAGCGAGATCGCAGCGAACGCCGCGTAGAGGCCATATGCCACTACCAGCGAGAGATCCGCCAACATTGGGAACGTCTGAGTGACCACGAAGTTCGCAATCCATTGGGCAAAGCCAGCGATAGCCAGTGCAGCGCCGCGCACACGGTTCGGGAACATCTCGCCCAGCATCACCCACATCACCGGACCCCAGCTCATGCCGAAGAAGATCACGAACAGGTTCACAGCAACCAGCGCAATTGGGCCGGCAAAGTCACCCAGATGTGGCACGCCATCGATGACGTCGGCGGCACTAAAAGCAGCAGCCACGGTTACCAGCGAAACCGTCATACCCGCCGAACCAATCAGCAGTAGTGGCTTACGGCCAATCTTGTCTACCAAGGCGATTGCCACCAAGGTCACCGCAACGTTGACAATCGACGAAATCAGTGAGATCAGGAACGACTGAGACTCCGCAAAGCCCACCGACTGCCACAGCGTATTCGAGTAGTAGAACACCACATTGATGCCCACGAACTGCTGGAATACAGCAAGCGCAATACCAATCCACACGATCGGTTTAATACCCAGTGCTGGGCCTTTTAAGTCCGACCACGTTGGTTTGCGTTCGCCGTGCAGGGAGGTGCGGATGCGGTCGATAGTCAGCTCGATGGTGTCTGTGCCGACAACCCGTCGTAAAGCATGGCGTGCCTCCGGAATGCGGTGCGCAGCTACCAAGTAGCGCGGTGATTCTGGGATGAGGAAGGTGCCGACGAGGTACATCACGGCCGGGACGAGCTCGATCAGCAGCATCCAGCGCCAGGCCTCGAGGCCGAACATCGACGGTTCCGTGGAGCCACCAGCAGTATCGGCAAGGATCTTATTCACCAACTGGGAGAGGAAGATGCCAACGACGATAGCTAACTGCTGCAGCGATCCCAGGCGTCCGCGAATGTGTGCGGGAGCGATTTCGGCGATGTAAGCCGGCGCGATGATCGAGGCAATACCCATGCCCACACCGCCGACGATGCGGAAGATCACTAGTGAGACAATCCCCGGCGCCAAAGCGGAGCCGATAGCCGATACGGCGAACAGCGTGGCGGCAATCTTCATCACAGCGATGCGGCCAATGCGGTCGGAGAGGCGCCCACCGAAGAATGCACCGACAGCTGCACCGATTAGAGCAGAGGCAACAGCGAAGCCTAAGGGGCCGGAGCCCACTTGGAAATCTTTGCGGATGGCTTCGGTGGCACCGTTGATCACCGCGGAGTCGTAGCCAAACAAAAAGCCAGCGAGCGCTGCCACCGAGGCAATCAGGACGACGCTACGTCCAGTTTGAGTGGGATCGGGCTTCGTGGGTTTGGCGACGCTACTGCCTTTGCCACGGTGGGGAGGTTTCGAGTGAGAGGTCATGAGGTCTCCTGACAACATCCCGCGCTCATGCGCTGCAAAGGTGGAGCCCAACTAGTAGTACCCGAGTGCAACGCCTTCGGCGAGCAAAAATACAGAGTAAAGAAAAACTATCACAGTAAAACTGTGGTCTAGCTTACTCCGATTCCCCTGAAAAGTACTTTTCCTTCTGCCTAAGGTAACCCCCGATTTAGGCATAAAAAAAGTGGGCCCCGTGGGGATCGAACCCACGACCTACGGATTAAAAGTCCGCAGCTCTACCATCTGAGCTAGAGGCCCGGTTGGCTATATTTTGACGATACAGCCGAGAAAACACTTTAACCGAGTGAGAAGCATTTAACCAATTTTTCTGTTTCCAGCTGCGATGGAACAATAGCGCCTGTGATTTCTACCCGTGAAGGCATGGCACCCGCTCCTGGAAGCAACTTGCGTATTGGTCCGTTTGATTTGGCCTCGCCCGTCGTACTGGCACCGATGGCTGGCGTAACCAATGTGGCGTTTCGTACGTTGTGCCGCGAGCAGGAGCTCAGCCGGGTAGGTACCGTTTCTGGCCTTTATGTCTGCGAGATGGTCACCGCGCGTGCGTTGGTAGAGCGCAACGAAAAGACGCTCCACATGACCACGTTTGCTCCCGACGAAAACCCACGCAGCCTCCAGCTGTACACCACTGATCCGAAGTGGACGTACGAAGCTGCGCGCATGGTTGCCCAGGAAAATCTGGCCGATCATATCGACATGAATTTCGGTTGCCCGGTTCCGAAGGTCACGCGCAAAGGTGGCGGCTCTGCCCTGCCCTACAAGCGCCGTCTATTCGGCCAGATCGTGGCCGCTGCCCGGCGCGCCGTGGAGGACACCGACATTCCAGTAACGGTGAAGTTCCGCGTTGGCATCGACGACGATCACCATACCCACCTCGATGCCGGGCGCATCGCTGCCGAAGAAGGCGCTGCCGCGGTAGCTCTACATGCGCGCACTGCCGCTCAGCGGTACTCGGGCGAGGCTGATTGGTCGCAGATCACCGCGTTAAAGCAGCACATGGTCGATTCTGGCTTTGCCCATATTCCAGTGCTGGGCAACGGCGATATTTTCGCTGCCTCCGATGCTCGCGCGATGATGAATCAGACGGGTTGCGATGGCGTTGTCGTTGGCCGTGGTTGCTTGGGTCGCCCGTGGCTTTTCGCGGAGCTCGCCTGTGAATTGCGCGGTCTTGAGGTGCCGCAGCCGCCGACGTTCGGCGAGGTGGCAGGCATTATCCGTCGTCATGCAGAGTTGCTTGCACAGCACGAGGGCGAGACGAAAGGCTGCCGCGACCTGCGCAAGCACATCAGTTGGTATCTGCGCGGCTACCCTGCCGGCTCCGAGGTGCGCCGGAATCTCTCGCGCGTGGGCACTCTGGCAGAGTTGGACGCGATTCTAGAACCGCTTTACGACGGAGAACTCGCCGCAGCTTTGCCTGACGACGCCGACGGCGCACGCGGCCGCCAAGGATCGCCCGCGAAAGTTGTGTTGCCAGAAGGCTGGCTGGATGATCCGGAAGACGATACGGTTCCGGAAGGTGCGGACATCATGCACTCGGGTGGCTAGGGTTTTCGCTCCACCGTTTTTCGCTCCACCGTTTTTCGCTCTAGCGAATCCAGTAAATGAACCCCGTACGAATCACAGACAGCGCTGAAGTTAACTCTTGGTAAAAATCTTCCGAATCCGCATCCTTCAGCGCGCGTTTTTCTTTTTTCACGAATAAGCTCGAACTATGCGCAGTGCCTATAGAGAACAAATCGACATGTTCGCCCACGGTTTGATCGTGATGTGCGACCATGTGCACAGCATGCATCGAAATGCTTGTAAAGCTCTCTTTGAGGCCGATACCAACCTCGCGGAAACTGTCTTGTCCAGCATTGATCGTCTGGACGAGTTGCGCCGCGATGCCGAGGATCGCGCGTTCAATCTGCTCGCCCGCGAGGCTCCCGTTGCTGGCGACCTGCGCCAGGTGGTCTCCGGGATTTACATTGTGGAAGATATTGCGCGCATGGGTGCGCTGTCGGTACACATCGCAAGCGTCGCGCGCCGCCGCTACCCACACCGAGCGTTGCCAGTAGCTGTGGAAGGTTACTTCCGCGAGATGGCGCGCGTTTCCGATCAAATGACGCTGGATGTGCGCCAGGTGTTGATTGATTACGACGTGCAGTTGGCTTTAAAGGCTAATAACGACGACGACGGCATCGACGACATCCACTCGCACTTGTTTACGCTAACGACGTCGGCAAACTCGGAAAATACCCCCGCGCAGACCGTGGACATCACGCTGCTCAGCCGTTATTTCGAGCGCTATGCCGATCATCTAGTAGAGGTAGCCGCCCGCGTGGTGTACCTGGCTACTGGCCATAAGCGCGACGACTACCTAAACAAGCTGGAGTCCGAGGAAGAGCGCAACTCGATTCGTCGTCGTCTCGAGCACCTGGAGCGCCACTTCGATTTCTAGGGCGCCGGCCTTTAGCCGAAACGGCCAGAGATGTAATCTTCGGTTTCCTTCTTATCGGGATTCTCGAAGATTTTCTTTGTAGTGCCTACTTCTACTAGCTGGCCGGGCTTGCCGGTTGCTTCCAAAGAGAAGAAGGCAGTTTGATCCGACACACGCGCTGCCTGCTGCATATTGTGCGTCACGATCACAATGGTGAATTGTTCTTTTAGCTCGTGGATCAGATCTTCAATTGCCAGGGTGGAAATTGGATCCAGTGCCGAACAAGGCTCATCCATCAGCAACACTTCTGGCTCTACGGCAATGGCGCGTGCAATACACAGACGCTGCTGCTGACCGCCCGAGAGCCCACCGCCCGGCTTATCCAAACGATCTTTCACTTCATCCCACAGGTTCGCCCCGCGCAGCGACTTTTCGGCTACTTCTTTCAGCTTCGCTTTATTGCGCTCACCGGCGAGTTTTAGGCCAGCCACCACATTGTCCTCGATAGACATCGTGGGGAACGGATTGGCCTTCTGGAAAACCATACCGATGGTGTTGCGTACGGATACGGGATCTACTTTGGGGTCGTAGATGTTCTCTCCGTCGAGAAGCACTTGACCTTTCACATAGGCACCCGGAATTACTTCGTGCATTCGGTTCAGCGAACGCAATACGGTGGATTTACCGCAACCGGAGGGGCCAATGAACGCCGTCACGGACTTGGGTGGCACCGCGAGATTGACGTTTTGTACCGCGTGGAAATCGCCGTAGAAAATGTTGACATCTTTAAGGTCAAGACGCTTGGCCATAATTTTCCTTTTACCTGTTTACTTTTTGACAGAGAATTTCGCGGAGATCACCCGCGCAGCAATATTGATAACGGCGATGATCAGCACCAGAGTTAAGGCAGCGCCCCACATCTTGTCGAAGGCAGCGCCCGTGTTGCCGGCTTTATACATATCCAGCATGAATAGTGGCAGTGAGGACTGGGACTGTCCGAATGGATCCCAAGTGATGATGCGCGAGGTAGCAACCAGAATCAGCATCGGCGCGGATTCACCCATCACGCGTGCCACAGCCAGCATCACACCGGTGACAATGCCGGATAACGCGGTAGGCAACACGATTTTTGCGATGGTCTTCCACTTGGGCACACCTAGCGCATAGGAAGCTTCGCGCAGATCATGTGGCACCACTCGCAGCATCTCTTCGGTATTGCGAATCACTATTGGCAGCATGAGAAGTACTAGTGCCAGTGAGACAGCGAAGCCAGAGCGGCTCATGCCGAACATCACAACCCACATGGAGTAAATGAACAGCGAAGCCACAATCGAAGGAACGCCAGAGAGAATATCCACCATGAACGTGGTGATCTTGCCCAGGCGCGAATCAGCGGCGTATTCCACCAGGTAGATGGCAACGAAGATGCCTACCGGAACTGTGATTGCCGTGGTCACCAGCGCTTGCACCAAGGTGCCCACAATCGCATGGGCAACACCGCCGGCGTTACTGCCGGCCGTCACACCCATCTGCGAGGTACTCCACCAGCTAAAGGACAACAACGATGGAACGCCACGGCTGACCAATTCGTACAGCACCCAGACCAACGGGATTAAAGCGATGAACATCGCGCTGTACATCACAACGGTAGAAACCTGATCTTTGGTTTTCCGCGACTTCTTAATTGGGGTAAAAGTCTGTGCCATAGTCATTGGGTTTTTACCTCTTTGCAATCATGCGGGCTGCGGAGTTCACCACGAAGGTGAGCAAGAACAGCACCAATCCGGCAGACATGTAGGCGCCTGCTTTGAGGTCGTCATTAAATTCGGGTGCAGCATTCGCGATGGCGGTTGCGAAGGTGGTACCACCGTCGAAAAGCGATCCGCGGAAAGCACTCGACGGAGAAATCACCAGGTACAACGCCATCGTTTCTCCGAGCGCACGGCCTAAGCCCAACATCGAGCCTGAAATATAACCCGAACGGCCAAATGGCAGCACGGCCATTTTTACGGTCTCCCAGCGGGTGGCTCCCAAAGCTAAAGCAGCTTCGATGTGGCCAGGTGGGGTTTGGATGAAAACCTCGCGTGTAGTTGCTGCAATCACTGGCAAGATCATGATCGCAAGCACGATGCCACCGGTGAGCAAGTTGCGGCCGGTTTCGAAAGCCGGCGAATTGGCGTAGGTGGCAAACAGTGGGATGAAGCCCAGGTGCTCGGCGATCCATTCGTAGACGCCCGAAAGCGCAGGGCCTAAAGCCATAAAGCCCCACAAGCCGTAGACAATCGACGGCACCGCAGCTAAGAGATCCACCAGGTAGCCCAGTGGCTTTACCAGGCGCTTTGGAGCGTAACTGGTTAAGAAGATTGCAATACCCAAGGCCACTGGCATGGCAAAGAGCAGCGCCAAAATGGAAACCGTGACCGTAACGAGGAAGAGATTCGGAATACCGAAATACATCGCGGAGGTATCCGACAGATTCCACCGCTCTGTGTAGGTAAAGAAATTTGCCTCATTGTTTTGCAGTGCCGGCAATGCCCGGTAGAGCAAGAACACCGCAATTGCGATGATCGCCGCAGTAACCATCGACGCCGAGCCCACGGCCAGCGTGCGGAAGATCCGGTCGCCTGGGCGCGAAACGGCGCCTGCAGCAATCGGACCTTTGCGCCCGTTTCGGTTACCTGACTGTTGCTCTACAGTTTGCCCGGCTGGGCGGTGGGCTGCCGAGAGACGAAGACTATCGTCGGTAGCAACCATGCCCCTGCCATCAGAAGCCATAGGCTCCGTGGCAGATGGATCGGAAGCAGACATGGTATTCCTCAAAAAGTGAAAATTAGCTGATTAGGAAGTTGGGATTACTGGATGGCGTCTACGGCGTCGGAAAGCTTTTGCTTGAAGTCACCGTCGACAGGCATGTAACCCAAGTCCTCCAGCTCCTGGTTCTGTGCGCTTTCCAGCACGATCTTGAAGAAGTTCTTCACCAGGTCGCGGGTCTGATCGTCGTAGCCAGCGGAGCAGACAAGCTCGTAGGTGGTCAGTACCAGCGGGTAGGCGCCGTCTTCGTCCATCGCGAACAGAGCGTCGGTGTCAACTACCATGTCGTGGCCTTCGCCGGAGAACTCCACAGCTTCCAGCGCCTTGTTCACGGATTCGACGTTGAGCTCAACCGGGCCGTGGCCGAAGTCCATCTTCGCAATGCCCAGACCCTTATCCTCTGCGAAGCCAGCTTCCACGTAGGTAATTGCACCTTCGATGGCGTCGACCTGATCCACCACGCCGGAAGAACCGTTAGCGCCGGTGCCGGTGCCCTGTGGGAAGGACTTCGAAGCCTCGTATGGCCACTGCTCTGGTGCCGCGCTGGAGAGGAACTTCATGAAGTTATCGGAGGTACCCGATTCTTCCGAACGGTAGACCACAGTGATCTGCTGATCTGGCAAGTCCACACCATCGTTCAGCTCTGCGATCTGTGGATCGTTCCAGTTGGTGATCTTGCCGTCGAAGATCTCGGCAACCACGGCTGGGCTTAGAGCAACGTCGACGCCTTCGAGGTTGTAGGCAATAGCAACTGGGCCGATCACCATTGGCAGGTGCCAAGCGTCATTGCCACCACAGCGCTGAGCAGCTTGTTCGATCTGGTCGTCCTTCAGCGGGGAGTCAGAACCAGCGAACGCCACGGTGCCGGCGATGAACTGAGTTTGTCCCGAACCGGAACCAGTGGCGTTATAGGAAAGGGTGGAGCCAGTGGCTTCAAACTTGGTGGCGAACAAGTCCATGGCGCGCTGCTGGGAGGTAGCACCCTCGCCTTGCAGTTCACCAGTGGTTTCAGTGACGCCTTCAACTTCAGAAACGTCCGCGGAGCCACCTTCAGAGCAGGCAGAAAGGGTCAGACCAGCAACAGCGGCAAGACCGAAAACAGCAGCGCGACGACGGGTATTAATAGGCACAACAGCTCCTCTATACAGGGGTACAAGCGGCGCAATGGGTCGCGCCATGGTTTTTCGTACACCGGAGAGGTTAAGAAAGCTGGTTGTCTAAAAGGCGTTATTCAAGTGAACAGTAAGTGAATTCTCGATGCATTTTCGGCAACATAATCGGCTGTGCGCTGGGAAATTAGGGCGCTATCCGTACATCACATCGCGTCGGCTGATCTGGAAACCTAATTTCTTATAGGTACGCACCGCAGACTCGTTGTCTCCTTCGACATACAGCAGCACTTCTTCGGCAGCCGATTTAATAAGGTGTTGGATGCCCGCCGTCGTTAAGCGCGAACCGAGCCCCTTGCCACGTGCGCGCTCGGCAAGGCCGATGACGTAGACCTCGCCGGTAGGGATTTCTGCATCGGCGTGCCATTTCGTCCAGTGGAAACCGAGCATGGCCTCCGCATCGAGCGCAAAGAACACGCCTGCTGGGTCGTACCACGCGGTATCGCGGCTCTCGTTGAGCTTGCCTAGATCCCAACCGCCCTGCTCAGGGTGCCAAGAAAAAGCTTCATTGTTGGTGTCCACCCACGCTTGATCGACTCTTTCCTGCCCTAGCTGTTGGGTGGCCGCTGGGTAATCCACGATCGCAATGCCGTCATCGGCAGTTACTGGCTGATCGGCTAATTTCTGCAATGCATCGCCAGTAACTGTCATTTGCAGCAGTTCTCGCGTACGACGACGCCCCACCCGGCGCGCCAACGCCTGCGCTCCCGGCGTATCACCGTGTGCCCACACCGGAGTCCCTTCAACTTCGGCGATCAGCTGGGCGCCAATGCCCTGTCCCCGGAAATCTGGGTGGACGGCTAATTCGGCGGCATCGCCGTCGCTAGCGACGAGCCCTACTACAACTTCAGAACCACCGTCATCACCGTCATTACCGCCATCACCGTCGCCAGCTACTGCCAACACGTGTCGGTGGCCGGAATCGCGATCGAGCCCGCGGAGGAAAGCTTCGCCGAAGGGCTCTACTCCGTCGTGAGCTTCTGCACTCTCCAGCACGGTGCGGACTTGCGCTAACTGAGCCACACTCAGCCGGCTGCTACCTAAATCAATAAGGTGCGCGGGTTGGTGGGCGTGGTCGGTATTGGAAATATCTGCACTCTGATTCATGCTCCCACCCTACGCAAGTGCGATTCCACCCGACGCTAGTGCGATAATAGCGGGGTGAATCAGAATCGAGGCTCCGAAGAGACGCAGGAGATCCAGGACTCCTCGCAGAGCAACCACGACTCCTCTCGAAGCTCCCGTAGCACTTGGGCGCGGTGGAAGAAGCCACTGATCATCACGTTGGTCGCGGTGGCGGCGCTCAATGGTGCGGATTCGATTGTGGCAATGAATACCGAGCGGCGGTTCTCCAATGAGCTGCGTGAGACCGCGAACCTGCCTACCGCGCCTTATGCCGGTTTCGGTGGTGCGGCGTACACGGCATCGCTGCTCACGGGCACGGTGACCTCGATTAGCGTGCGCGCCGGCGATATTGAAGTGCCTGGTTTTGGCCTAGTCAGTGTGGAATCCGGTGCCAGTGATGTGGAGCTCGATCGCCATGGTGTGCTCACCGGCGAGTTCCACGATGCGCCAGCCAAGAAGTTCTTTACGAAGCTGCAGCTCGACGGTATAGCTCTTGGCCGGCTGATGGGCTTTACCGATCTGGTGGTGCAAAACATCGACGATATTTCCCCGATCGGCGGTTGGGAAACCGAAGCGCTGCTAGAGGCAACGCTTCCCGGCGATAGTGCGCCCACCCAGGTTGCGGTGGAATTGCGCGTGCGCCAGGGCGTTGTGCATATCACCCCTTACGAGGTAGTTAGTCTGCCGGATCCGGATGCTTCCGATCTAGATTCCACACTCGATTCCGCCACGGAAGATTATGTGCCGGCGAATCCGGAAGATCTCGACGAAGCCACTCGTAACCGCATCTTCGACGCCTTCACACTGAACCTCAGTGGCGAAGAACTGCCGCTGAGCATGTCGCCTACCCGAGTGTTTGTCTCTGGCGGATCGATTTTCATTGAAGCCGAAAAAATCCACGCGGTGATTAACCCGGAGGATTTCTTGCCTGTAGCCGCCACCTCCGAGGAATTCGAAGCGAAATAGGCGCGGCCGGTTTCGGGTGCCGCGGGAAGCAGTACAGTAGGTGCCATGGCTGAAAACGAAAACACCCCGAAGCTCGATGGCAACGCAGCGGTGAACCGCGCGGCTGTTACTGCACAATCTACTGGTCAGCGCAATATTGCCGACCTGGAGGGCCTACCTGTCGCCCCTGATACGGCGAACTTGCGCCACGGGCCGAACCTGCATGATGGGCTGTTGGCGCTGCTTCCTTTAGTAGGTGTGTGGCGCGGTGAGGGTAACGCCGATACGGCTGCCGATGGCGAGTTCGCATTCGGCCAGCAGATCGTGTTCTCCCACGACGGCGAGAATTACTTGAAGTACGAGTCTCGGATTTGGAAGCTTGACGACGACGGTCAGCCCGGCGCTCCAGTAGAGCGCGAGGCCGGCTTTTGGCGTATTAACGAGCAAGACGAAATCGAGTTCGTGGTCACCCACTCCACGGGTGTGATCGAAATTTACTATGGCGAGCCCATCTCCGAGCGTGCCTGGCAGCTGCAAGCAGCATCGACGATGGTCACGGCTACCGGTCCGACTGCACTTGGGCCTGGCAAGCGCCTCTATGGACTCATGCCCAACAACGATTTGGGCTGGGTAGACGAGCGCATCCGCGACGAAGAGTTTGTACCACGCATGTCCGCACAGCTGACCCGCTACGCCGGATAAACCAGCGCCGCCGGCCGATCCGGCCACCTAACCTTCCGCAGCTACAGCTTCTGCCACTAGCTGCTGGATCTGGCGTTCTTCAGCTTCGTCCGGTACCGGCAATTCCACGCCATTAATGGCAGTGACTCGCACCGCCAGCCGGACCGAAGACACCAGCCACACACTCGAGGCCTCACGCAGGTCTTGTTCTACTAGCGATTGCTCGTGGCACTGCCAACCCTGACGCTGCGCCAATGCAAACAGTGCCGCCTGGGTGGTACCAGGTAAGATGCCTGCCCCAGGTGTGGGAGTGATCAGCTGGCCATCGCGCACGATTACCACTGTGGACGTTGGCCCTTCCAAAATATTGCCCTCATGCGAGGTAAAAATAACGTCGTCAAAGCCCTGATCAGCGGCATACCGCAACGCTGCCATATTTGCGGCATACGATAACGTCTTCGCACCGATTAATACCCACGGTGCTTTCGAGCCCAGCTCCAAGGTGTAGCCGCGTTCGGCCAACATCACCGAAACACCGCTATCGCGCACCTGGCCAAGCGGAGGCGCCACAGTGGCAAGCACGTATCCCGTGGGCTGCCCAGTAGATTCGCGCCCGCGCGAGTACACCCAGCGCAAGGTGGCGTCGGCAGCTAACCCATCGGTACGCCGAAGCAATTCAGCTACCGCCAGATCCGTTGCTGCGCGCCAATCATCCAGGGAAATCGCGGGCAGTTGCAGCATCTCCACGGAGTTCAGAAAGCGCTGCTCGTGCCGCTTTTGATTGTGGATCCGGCCATCGCGGATCAGCAGCGTTTCGAACACACCGTCGCCACGTACCGCTCCTAAATCATCGGCGTAGAGAAAAGGTTGCGAAGCATCGCGCACGGTCGGACGCGTGCCAGAGCCGTTAGCAGCAAGAACATCAACTAGTACCAGCGGCGCATCTTCCATGATCTACTCCCTGAGCTACTCTCTAAAAACACTGCCCTCAAAAGTGAACTAGCACACAATACTACTGGCCGCGCTACCATAGCGGTGTGGTGCACTCTTCACAGAATCAACCAACACCGGAAAGCGACGCCGCGGAAGGCAACGCAGCGGCAGGCAACCAAGCTTCCGCCTACAGCAGCCCGCTGATCGATCATGTTGCCAAAGCGGTGGCGGTAGCTGCCGACGATATTGGCGGTCGCACGGGCGTGGCATGGCATTATGGCGATCCTTTGGTGGAACAACGCCGCATGATGGATAACTGTGGCATCGTGGATCGCTCTTACCGCAAGGTCATTCGCATCGGCGGCCCCGATCGTCTGACGTGGTTGAACACCCTACTTTCCCAGAAATTAGCTGATGGCGAAGCAGGCAAAGCCACCACCTCTTCCCTGGTTAATGTGGCTACCGAGGCACTGAATCTCGACGCACAGGGGCGCATCCAGCATCACCTGAACCTGACGATCCTGCCGGAGTATGTCCTTGCAGATGTCTCCCCGATTGGCGCCGAAGCACTGTTTAAGTACTTGTCCATGATGGTGTTCTGGTCGGACGTGACCATCGAATGGGCCGATCTGGCAGTGCTGTCTGTGGTTGGCCCGCACACACCGGAGGTGCTCGCCCGCGCCCATTGGGAAGGCTCGGATTCGTTGCCGTTTCCGGAAGTACATAAAGCAGCGCTTATCGACGAAACCACGCCGGTGGCGATCAGCCATATTCCGTGGCCTTCAGGAGGTCGCGTGGATCTGCTGGTACCACGAGATTCTTCGACGCAGCTGTACGACGCTTTGGCTGAAGCAGGCGCTACCCCAGCTGGCCTGATGGCGTTCGAAGCAGAGCGGGTGATGTCACTGCACCCAGAGATCGGCCTGGATGTAGACGACAAGATGATTCCGCATGAATCACAGAATTACTTAACCGACGCAGTGCACCTAGAAAAGGGCTGTTACCGTGGCCAGGAAACCGTCGCCCGCGTACACAATCTAGGCAAACCACCGCGCACCTTGGTGGTGGCACAGCTAGATGGTTCTGCTGCCGAGCTGCCAGAAGTCGGCGCGCCGATAACTGCCGGTCGTCGTACGGTGGGCCGGATTGGCACCGTAGCCGATCACTTTGAATACGGGCCGGTGGCACTGGCGTTAGTGAAACGCAGTGCACAACAGAGCAATGTCTCTGGGCAGATGGCACTAGAAGCGCAAGGCTGTGCAATTATGATCGACCCCGATACGGTTAGCACGGATGATTCGATTGGTGCCGGGCGGGCAGCAATCATGAAGCTGCGCGGCACAACACAGTAGTGCAACAGATGACTCCATAAATCCGAACCGTTTTCAGAAAAATTCTTATTTTTCTTTAACAGCACTAAGCTGCAGGATAAGGCCTAATTTTGCCGCATTGAGAGCACTGAAAAAGTGCGTTTTTCTCGTGCGGCTTCACGACTAAACCAAATTATGGGCTATGGTGTGTACAGGATTTAAGCATTGAGAACATCAGTGGGACGGCCGAATCCCCGTGCCGTACCCAAAGACAACATGAGGGGGTCAGACCATGGGTCGCGGCCGTGCTAAGGCAAAGCAGGCGAAAGTAGCTCGTCAGCTGAAGTACGACACTCCAGAGATGGATCTGGAGAGGCTTCAACGCGAGCTTGTCGGAAACAAAGAGGAGGATAACTACTCTTCCGTTGACGGCGATGCTTCCTATGACGAAGACGATTACTCCGATTGGGAGCGGTGGGCAGCTGGCGACGATCGTCGCTAAGCAAAGCGCCACAGCCAACCGGCCAGATACCTGGCCTATCTAAATCCAGCCAACTATCTGGCCTAAAGAAAAGTAGCGCGGGTGAAGAGTCTATTCTTTTCGCTACCGCGCTACTTTTCGCGTCTTCTTGGCTTCCAACGAGTGGAAGCCTGCGCGCTTTAGAAACGTGGATGAGATCCAGTAAGCACGGCGCTTGGCTCCCCTGGTTCTGCTTTTTGCACTCGGCCTAGCTCCCAGACTTCCAGGTGGCGGGCGGTCAGCAGTGCCATGGCGCGCTCTGCTTCGTCGGCAGCTACTACCGCGACCATGCCAATACCCATGTTGAAGGTCTTTTCCATCTCAGCCTGGCTGACTTTGCCCAGTTCCGCGATGGTCTGGAAGATCGGACCTGGCGTCCAGCTGTTGCGGGACATCTCTGCGGTAAGCCCTTCGGGAATGATGCGCACCATGTTGCCCACCAAGCCACCACCGGTGACGTGGCAGAACGTGCGTACATCCGTTTCATTCGCCAGTGCCAAGCAATCTTTGGCGTAGATGCGGGTGGGTTCGAGTAACTCTTCGCCAAGGGTGCGGCCAAAATCTTCCATGTAATCGGTGACCTTCAGCCCAGCCTTTTCGAACAGCACGTGGCGCGCTAAAGAGTAGCCGTTGGAGTGCAAGCCGGAAGACTTCATTGCGATCACCACGTCGCCTTCGCGCACGCGGTGTGGGCCGAGCACTTCGTCTTCTTCCACAACACCTACGGCGGTGGCGGAAATATCGTACTCACCGGGTTCCATCACACCAGGGTGTTCGGCAGTTTCGCCGCCTAGCAGCGCACAGCCAGATTGGATGCAACCTTCGGCGATACCGGAAACAATGTCGGCAACGTGCTCTGGCACTACCTTGCCGATAGCGATGTAGTCCTGCAGGAACAATGGTTCGGCGCCACAGACCACTAGATCGTCGACCACCATGGCCACCAAGTCCAAGCCGATGGTGTTGTGCTTATCCATCGCCTGTGCCACGGCTAGCTTGGTACCTACGCCATCAGATCCTGCAGCTAGTAGTGGTTTTTCGTACTTGCCCAGCGCAAACAGACCGGCGAAGCCACCCAAGCCACCACGTACCTCTGGGCGCGTGGCTTTCTTAGTAATCGGAGCTAGCAGCTCTACTGCGCGATCACCAGCAGCAATATCCACGCCGGCAGCAGCGTAGGAAACTTCCGGAGTGGTTTGCTCCTCGCGCACAGCTTGCTCGCCGTGCGCAACCTGCTTCTCATGCGCAACCTGCTCGGCGTACTGGCCCTGCTGCTCGCTCTGGTCGCTTTGGTTATCCGTCATTTTGTTTAAACCTTCTGTTGCTTCAGTTAGTCGCTTCAGTCTTGGGCAGCTTGGAGCCGGCGCACTGCATCGGCGCTGGAGCTTGTCTCTGGCAATCCTAGTGGGTAGCGCCCGTCGAAGCAGGCACAGCATAGGTCTTCGGAAGCCTGCTCGGTAGCAGCTGTCATGCCTTCCACCGAAACAAAGCCCAAACTATCCGCGCCAATGGCCGTGGCGATTCCTTCCACTACGTCAGCTTCTGGCACGCCGTTGGCAATCAACTCTCCCGGCGAGGCAAAGTCAATGCCATAGAAGCATGGCCACTTCACTGGTGGCGAGGCAATACGCACGTGCACCTCAGCGGCGCCGGCCTCGCGCAGCATCCGAATCAACGCGCGTTGGGTATTGCCACGCACGATCGAGTCATCCACCACAATCAATCGCTGGCCAGCAATCACTTCGCGCAATGGATTGAGCTTCAGCCGAATACCCAGTTGGCGAATGGTCTGCGAGGGCTGAATAAACGTGCGCCCCACATAGGCGTTCTTCGTTAGACCCTGCCGGAATGGAATGCCGGATTCTTGCGCGTATCCCACCGCAGCTGGCGTGCCAGATTCTGGGGTAGGCATCACTAAGTCGCCCTCAGCGGGGAATTCGCGCGCCAATTGACGTCCCAATTCCACGCGCACCGAGTTCACCGAACGCTTGCGAATCACCGAGTCCGGCCGTGCCAGGTACACGTACTCAAACACACAGCCTGCGTGGGTGGTTTTTGCCCAACGACGGGTACGTACCCCCGCAGAATCGATAGCAATCAGCTCGCCGGGTTCGACTTCACGCACGAACGACGCACCCACGATGTCCAAAGCACATGTTTCACTGGCTACCACCCAGCCGTTTTCAATCCGGCCGAGGCACAGTGGTCGCACCCCAAAAGGATCCCGGGCAGCGTACAAGGTGTCGCCATCGGTGAACACCGTACAAAACGCACCTTCAAACTTTGGCAACGCCCGCAGCGCAGCTAGTTCCACTGCAGTTTCACAGCCACCGGCGGCAGGATCTTCTACTTTGCCGGTCTCGTGTGCGATGAAACCACACATCAAATCCGAATCACTTGGCTTTTGGCCTTCGTGTTCCTGGGCGATGCCTAATTCTTTGGCTTCGCGGAATAAGGACTCGTGGTTAATCAGGTTGCCGTTATGGCCTAATGCCAGGTCGGTACCGTCGGGAGCCATCCGGAAGATAGGTTGCGCATAATGCCAGCTCGGAGAGCCTGCCGTGGTGTAACGCGTGTGGCCAACAGCTACGTGGCCTTTTAATGCTTCGAGAGATTGTTCGTCGAAAACTTGTGAAACTAAGCCTAAATCCTTGAAAACCAGGATTTGATCCCCGTCCCCCACTGCAATACCTGCAGCTTCTTGACCTCGATGCTGCAAAGCGAATAGACCGTAGTAGGTCAGTTTTGAAACGTCTTCCCCCGGCGCCCAGACGCCGAATACCCCGCATTCTTCCCTGGGTTCAGTCTCCCCGCCGTCGTCAAGATCGGTGAGGAAATTCTGTGTTGGGGGTTTGAGCTTTTGGGGTTGGGTGAAATGTTGTGGAGCGGAACCAGATGGCGCGGAACCAGATGTCTCGGTATCGGTCACACTGACACGATAGCCGGTCTGGAGAACCAGATCACAATCAAGGCACCACGATTGGTAAATATTCCGCTATTTCAGCCGCCCGTGTGCCTGAGACATCTAGTCCGGCCAGGCGCTCGTCGTAAGGCACAAAACCCAAAGCAAGCTGCAACCATGCCAGCGGAGTTGCCTCTACCACGTTCGGCGGAGTGCCACGGGTGTGTGTGGGCCCGGCGATACACTGCACGGCGACGAACGGCGGCACGCGCACCTCTACGCTCTGGCCCGGTGCCTCCTGGGCTAACATCCGCGCCGACATGCGCACGGCCTTGGCAAGGTCGGCTCGCGACGGTTCCGGATGCTGCTGCGGGCTCGCCACCCAATCAGCTACCTGCTGGGCAGCAGCGCGCAACTGTGCCGGATCAACCGTTTTCGCAACTCGAGGGGACATAGTGCTCCAGTGTAAAGCGGGCGCGGCGATCTCGGTTCCCATCCCCGGGGTTAAGAATTTACTTAGAACTATGCGGGAGTAGGCTCAAATTATGCCTGACAATGATGCGACTTCCCCTGAAACAGACTCCGTCGTACGCCCCGAGCCAGCGATGATCCTGCGCTTTATGGCCTCGCCTACAGATGTGCTTACCGCCGGTATGAAATCCGTGCACGGCGGGCGTGTGCTGCAGTGGATCGACAAAGCAGCTTACGCGTGTGCTACCGCTTGGAGCCGTTCCTACTGCGTGACCGCCTATTTCGGCCACATTCACTTCAACCGGCCGATCCCATCGGGGCACTTGGTAGAGGTGCGTTCCAAAATCGCGTACACCGGGCGTACATCGATGCACATTGTCAATGAAGTACTTTCCGCCGATCCGCGCGAGGGCAAGTTCTCGCGGGCTGCGGATTGCGTGGTGATTTTCGTAGCTGTCGACGAAAATGGCAAACCCACCGAGGTACCTAAGTTCACGCCTGCTACCGAGCAAGAAAAGCAAACCTACGAAGCCGTACTTTCGCGCTTTGACCTGCGCCGCGATATTGAAACGGCGATGCGTAGCCAGTTCTATTCGGCGGATTCTTCGGCCCCGCAGATCACCACTCGGTTCTTGGCGAAGCCAACGGATGTGAACTGGGGTGGCAACGTCCACGGTGGCACCGCGATGGAGTGGATCGATGAGGCTGCCTCTGCGGTAACCATGAACTGGGCTGGCCGGCAGACCATTGCTGTCTACGCTGGTGGTATCCGTTTTTATAAGCCGATCCACATTGGCGATTTGATTGAGGTCCGCGCCCGGATCCTGCGCACGGGTACCACATCGATGCACACCAGCGTGCACGTCTATTCCGGTGAACCCCGTTTGGGTCGCGGTGGCATGCAAAAGGCACTGCATTCGTCCATGACGTATGTAGCTATCGACGAAAACTTCAAACCTCAGCCCGTGCCACACTTCCAGCCGGTCACTGAAGAAGACCGTCGCCTACATGCTCATGATCTATCGCTAAAGGCAATGCGTGAGCAGTATGATCCGCTGCCACTGGTACCGCCGGAAGACTAGGAACCACTGAAACCTGGTTGCCTCAACTAGCGGCAACCAGCAACAACCCGCAGCAAGCGTAATACTCCAGCCAAACGGCTGGAGCATTTTTGCTTTACTCCGCAGCTACTACCGAGTTCGCACCTGCTGCATGGCGGAACAGCTTTGGCAAAGTATCGCGCCAAGCAGCGTCTGCTTCTGGCAGTTCAATCTGGAAGGATTCACCCGCGCCAGAAACGCTGATGGTTGGTACTGGCTGACCAACTTCAGCGGTCTGCGTCGTCCGCCCGATATGCACGGCCGCGATACCCAGTTCGGCCGCACGCTGCTCTAGCTTCGAAGCTTCAGCTTCTGGCACAGCAACCAAGGCACGCGAGGCAGATTCAGAGAACAAAGCCACAAACGGATCCTCACTGACGCCATCGAGGTTAACCTCTACGCCAACGCCGTTTTGCACCGCAGTTTCCAGCAACGCCTGCGACAGGCCGCCTTCCGAAAGGTCACGTGCTGCCGAAACGAAGTGGGCGCTGAAACCGGAGCCCTCTTCCCCAGCCGCCCCAACCACTGCACCAGCCATCGTGTCGTGGAAGAACTCCACCAGCTTGGCTTCGTTATCCAGATCAATCTTTGGTGGCATACCAGCCAAAGTTTGGTGGGCTACCTGCTGCCAGATCGAGCCGCCAAGTTCGTCGTAAGTCTCACCTAGCACATACAGCTGCTGGCCAGCGGAGAACTTATTGCTAATGGCGTGCTCAACGTTATCCATGATGCCCAGTACGGCGATTACTGGGGTGGGCAGGATTGGTTCGTCGCCAGTCTGGTTGTAGAACGAGACGTTGCCGCCGGTCACTGGCACGGCCAGTTGCGCACAGCCATCCGCCAGGCCACGTACCGCTTCGGCGAACTGCCACATCGCATCTGGATTTTCTGGGCTGCCAAAGTTCATGCAGTTCGATACCGCGTAAGGCTTCGCGCCAGACACCGCCACATTCCGGTGTGCTTCGGCCAAGGCCAATTGTGCGCCCGTACGTGGATCGAGCTTGGTGTAGCGGCCAGAAGCGTCGGTAGCAATTGCGATGCCACGTCCGGTTTCTTCGTTGACGCGCAACACGCCTGCCTCGGCGTTCTTGGCAGCGACGGTGTTGCCGCGCACGTAGCGGTCGTACTGCTCGGTGATATGCGCACGAGAGCACAACGCTGGCGACGCAGCTAGCTGAAGCATCGTGTCGCGCAACTGCTCTGCCGTTTCTGGGCGAGCCAATTCTGGCTCCTGCTGCAGTTCATCCTGCCACTGCGGCCGTGCATAGGGGCGGTGGTAGGTAGGGCCTTCATCAGCGATGGTCTTCGGTGGTGCATCGACAACTACTTGGCCGTTGTGGGTTACTACCAAATTTGGCGCTTCGGTCACCACACCAATATCGGAGGCGATCACGTCCCACTTGGCGCAGATCTCCATGAACTTATCCATGTGCTCTGGTTTGACCACAGCACACATGCGTTCTTGGGATTCGCTGGAAAGAATCTCAGCGGCGGTCATGTTGCGGGCACGCAAGTGAACGTTATCCAAGTTCACTTCCATGCCACCTTCACCGGAAGCAGCAAGCTCCGAAATCGCGCACGATAGGCCTGCGCCACCGAGGTCTTGGATACCAACCACAACGCCGGCCTTGTACAGCTCCAGGCAGCATTCGATCAGTACCTTTTCGGCAAATGGATCGCCTACCTGCACGGCAGGCAGTTTGCGCTCAGCACCTTCTTCGAACGTGTCCGAAGCCAACACCGATACTCCACCAATGCCATCCAAGCCAGTGCGCGAACCAAACAGCACCACGCGGTTGCCAGTACCCGTGGCGAAAGCCAGGTGTAGGTCTTCCTTGGGCAGCACGCCAACGCACAGGGCGTTGACCAGTGGATTGCCGGCATAGGATTCATCGAAGACAGTCTCGCCACCGATGTTCGGCAAACCCAGGCAGTTGCCATAGCCACCCACACCAGAGACCACACCAGGCAGTACGCGCTGAGTATCTGGCGCGTCGGCAGCACCAAAGCGCAACTGATCCATCACCGCAACTGGGCGTGCGCCCATCGCCATAATGTCGCGCACAATGCCACCCACACCGGTAGCGGCACCCTGATAAGGCTCAACGTATGACGGGTGGTTGTGGGACTCGACCTTGAAGGTCACCGCCCAACCATCACCGATGTCCACCACACCGGCGTTTTCACCGATGCCGGCGAGCATCTTTTCTTTCATTTCATCAGTGGTGGTCTCGCCGAAGTAGCGCAGGTGCACTTTCGACGATTTATAAGAGCAGTGCTCCGACCACATCACCGAATACATCGCTAATTCCGCATCGGTTGGGCGACGGCCCAGGATGTCGCGGATGCGCTGGTATTCGTCTTCTTTAAGTCCTAGTTCCGCCCAAGGTTGTTGCAGGTCAGGGGAATCGAATGCTGTCTGGACGGTGTCGTCATGAAGGGTCACGTTTTCTCCTAGTTTTCTCAGCCGCGCTGTGTTTCGCGTTGCTCTAACGCTGTGTTTTTCGCGTTGCTTTCATGTCGCCTGTTTAGGCAGCGATACTGCCCACAGCAGAGAGGAACAGCTCCAACCCATCCACGGACGGGCCAGTCAACGCCTCCACCGCGTGTTCTGGGTGTGGCATCAAACCAACAACGCGACCGTTGGCACTACACACACCAGCGATCGCGTTTCGGGAACCATTGAAATTATCGGTATAGCGGAAAACTACGCGGCCTTCCGATTCCAGTTCAGCAAGCGTTTCTTCGGAAGCTTGGAAGCGCCCTTCCCCATGCTTGGCTGGGATCAGGATCTTCTGGCCTTCTGCAAAAGTGGAAGTCCAGGCGGTATTGGTGTTCACCACTTCCAAATAGGTATCTACGCAGTGAAAGTGCAGCCCTTGATTGCGGGTTAGCGCACCAGGTAGCAGTTTCGCTTCGGTGAGAATCTGGAAACCGTTGCAGATCCCCAACACTGGCATTCCGCCTTGCGCTGCATCTACTACCGAGCGCATTACAGGCGCTAACGACGAAATTGCCCCCGAACGCAAATAATCGCCGTAGGAAAAGCCACCTGGCACAACTACGGCGTCAACGTTTTTCAGATCCTGATCGGAATGCCACAGCTCTACCGGCTGTGCCCCAGCTAGCCGGGCTGCCCGGGCGGCATCCACATCGTCCAACGTTCCGGGGAACGTGATCACTCCAACTCGTGCGGTCACTGGTATTACTCTCCCGCCGATTCGGTTTCGCGGACAATTTCGAAATCTTCGATCACAGTGTTGGCCAGCAGGGTGGCTGCTAGCTGTTCCAGCTGATCGTCGGAAACAGATGGATCAACTTCAAGTTCGAATCGCTTTCCCTGGCGGACGTCGGATACTCCGGTTACTCCGATGCGTCCTAGCGCGCGGTGCACGGCTTGGCCTTGGGGATCGAGGATCTCGGCTTTGGGCATTACATTGACAACTACTCGGGCCACGCTGGTGCTCCTGATGTTCGACAACTAGTAGTAACTCAAAAAAGGTGTGAAAAGTTACTCTCCACACCTTACCGGCCAACGTTTCTAGCTAAGAATTACGCTGTCGACTTATGCTGCCGACGACGTACGCAACAGCCACGCATATTCAAACGCGGTATCACGCCACTTGTTGTAGCGTCCGGATTTACCGCCGTGGCCACCGACCATGTCGATTTTCATCAAGAATTGATCTGGGTGGTCTTGCACCAGTTTTCCGTCGCCAGCTACATCGCGTAATTTCGCCACCCATTTTGCGGGCTCGACGTACAACACGCGAATGTCGTTCAAGCTGGTAATCGCCAGGATCTTCGGATACTTGATATCGGCGGAGATGTTTTCGTACGGCGAGTAGGAAGCCATGTAATCGTAGACGGTTGGATCATGGTAGGGGTCACCCCACTCATCCCATTCGCCCACGGTTAGTGGCAATTCGGGTTTGAGCATCGTGGTCAAGCAATCGACGAACGGCACGGATGCCTGGATGCCCGCAAAGCGATCACCTGCGGTATTGGCCACTACGCCCATCAGCATGCCACCGGCAGATCCACCCACAGCTACTAGCTGATCCGGCGTCGTTAAGCCCTCGGCGATCAAGTAATCGGCAACCGCAACATAGTCGGTGAAGGTGTTCTTCTTGGACATGGTGCGGCCACGCTCCCACCAGGAGCGCCCCATCTCGCCACCGCCACGGACGTGAGCGATGACAAACGACATGCCACGATCCAACAGCGACAAACGTGCTACCGAGAAGCCCGGATCCATCGACGCTTCGTAACTGCCATAGGCGTAGAGCAAGATAGGCACGGGATTGGCTAAGTCGAGGTCGCGCCGGCGGACGATCGAAACGGGGATTTCGGTGCCATCGGCGGCGGGAACCCAGCGGCGCTCGGCGACGTAATCTTCGGCCGTGAAATCGCCGAGCACTTCCTGTGCCTTAAGCAACGTGCGCTCGCCGGTACGCAGGTCTAGCTGCCACAGCTGGCTCGGCGTGGTGAAAGAGCCGTAGCCATAGCGCAGCACTGGCGCTTCCCATTCGGCGTTGCCGGCTGGTGCTGCGGTGTAGAGCTCTTCGTCGAACTCGATATCAACGAAGTTGATGGAGCTTTCCGGCTCTGTCTGATCTGCCTGTTCAGCGCTTTGTGGCAACTGCGCCAACGAGATGCGTCCAATGCCACCACGGCGGTAGCCCAGCACCAGGTGGGTGGCGAAGCAGTCCATCCACTCCACGCGCACATCGTCGCGATGTGGCACCACGGGCTTGAGTTCAGAAAACTCTTCGAAGCTGCCTACCTCAATTGCGCCAAGGGCGAAGTTCGGGCCATCGGCGTTGTGGTTGACCAGCCACATGTCTTTGCCATCAACCACTGCGTGATCGATGTCGTATTCCACACCACGCTGACGCTTACGCACACAAGTCAGTGGTGCCCGTGGGTTGGTGGTCTCTACGAACCAGCATTCAGAGGTCACTGTTGATCCTGCAGCAATCAGCAGATACTTTTCGCTGCGGGTAACACCAACACCAACCCAAAAGGCTTGGTCAGGCTCGTAGAAGATACGGGTATCTTCAGCCGTATCGCTGCCCACCCGGTGCAGCCAGACGGAATCTGGGCGCCAGGCCTCATCCACCCGCTGATACAGCAGCCATTCGTTGCCGATCCAGGTGGCACCTGCGGCGATGTTGTCGATTGCGTCGGCAAGCAACTGTCCGGTGCGAAGGTCTTTGATCCGCAGGTCGTAGCGCTCGTCTCCGGAAGTATCCGTGGAATACGCCACGAAATTATGATCCTTCGATAACGCTGCTGCGCCCAGTGCGAAGTAATCGTGTGGCTCGGCCAGTTCGTTGGCGTCGAGGATCACTTCCTCGCCTGGCAAAGGCTCTTCGGTGACTTCAGGCGCCTGCCAATCACCTGGAGTGGCGGGCACACGGCAGGATTTACCGTAGGACTTGCCCTCTTCAGTACGCGAGAAATACCACCAGCTGCCGGCGCGCGTAGGCACCGACATGTCGGTTTCCTTCGTCCGCGACTTAATCTCCTGGAAGATTTGTTCCTCAAGATCAGCCAGGTCAGCAGTCTGTGCCTTAGTGAAGGCATCTTCGGCGCGCAGGTGATCCAGCACCTCTGGATCGTCCTTGTCCCGCAGCCACTCGTAATTATCTACGAACTCCCGGCCGTGGAACGTTCGGGTAACTGGACGCTTTTCCGGACGCGGTGGTGTGGAAGGCGCGGCCATTTACGCTGGATCCCCAATCCAATCCGAGAAACGCCGCCCCGAGATTCGCTCGTAGGCTTCGATGTAGCGTTCGCGGGTGGCTTCGACGATCCCACCAGGCAGCGGCGGAGGTGGCGTGCCCGCAGATTTGTTCCAGTTCGCTTTCGACGAGGTAAGCCAATTGCGCACATACTGCTTATCAAAGCTGGGGTTGGATTGACCTTCTTCATAGGAATCCGCTGGCCAGTAGCGCGACGAATCTGGAGTGAGTACTTCGTCGGCAAGCACTAAGTTGTCGTCTTCGTCGATACCGAACTCGAACTTGGTGTCGGCCAGAATAATGCCCCGGGAAGCTGCCAAGGCAGCGGCCTGCTGGTAGATGCTTAGCGTGGCGTCGCGTACTTCCTCGGCGCGCTCTTCGCCAAGTTCCTCAACCAGGCGAGCAAAAGAGACGTTTTCGTCGTGCTCACCCAAATCAGCTTTCGTTGCTGGGGTGAAGATTGGCTCGGGCAACTGGGAACCATCGACAAGCCCTTCTGGCAACTCAATGCCACACACGGTGCCGTGTTCCTGATACTCCGCTAGCCCCGAACCCGTGAGGTAGCCACGAGCGACGCATTCGAACGGCAACATCTTCAACTTCTTACACACCAACGCGCGGCCGAGGGATTCGACGGGGATGCGCTCGTCGTCAGCAGGGCCTGCCAGATGGTTCGGGAAGTCGAGCTCGTCGAAGAAGAACACGCTCATCGCCGTAAGCACTCGCCCCTTATCGGGAATCGGCGTTTCTAGGATGTAATCGAACGCCGAAATGCGGTCGCTGACCACCATCAACAGAGTCTCGGAATCAATCTCGTAGATCTCGCGGACTTTACCTGCTGAAAGGTGGTTATAGGAGGAAAGTTCGGGACGCATGGCACATGAGTTTAGACCCCGAAGAGCCAGAACTCTCATTAGGGCACTGTTATAGGGGTAACAAGGGGTAAACGGGCTGAACGAAGGCCGGAAAAGGGCTGAAAGAACCGCCAAAGATGCGTGACAGTTCACTGAATCCCACGTATGGTCTAAATTTAGTAATACATGTCACAGTTATGTTTGCGCAGTGACGATTAACCACAGATTCATACGAATTCCCAGGAAGGTACCCATGACGAACGAAAATTCGAGCATCCGTCGCGCCGTTGTTGTTGGTGGCAACCGCATCCCTTTCGCACGTTCTAATAAGGAATACTCCAACGCTTCGAACCAAGATATGCTCACCGCAGCTATCGACGGTTTGGTGGCGCGTTTCGGTCTGGCTGGCGAGCGCCTAGGCGCCGTTTCTGCCGGTGCTGTGTTGAAGCATTCGCGCGACTTCAACTTGACTCGCGAGTGCGTTTTGGGTTCGGCTTTGGCTCCTACTACTCCGGCTTTCGACGTTCAGATGGCGTGTGCCACCGGTATGGAAGCGCTGAACTCGGTTTCGAACATGATCAAGCTAGGTCAGATCGACGCTGCTATCGCAGGTGGCGTGGATACCACCTCGGACGCTCCAATTGCGCTGAATGACAACCTGCGTAAGAAGATGCTGGAGGCAAACCGCCAGAAGTCTGCAGTAGATATGGCTAAGGTGTTCGCGAAGTTGCGTGCGTCTGATTTGGCTCCCGAGGCTCCTTCTACCGGCGAGCCTCGCACTGGTCTTTCCATGGGCGAGCACCAGGCAATCACCACCGCAAAGTGGGGTGTTACTCGCGCAGAGCAGGACGAATTGGCAGCGGCTTCGCACCAGAACTTGGCTCGCGCTTACGACGAGGGCTTCTTCAGCGATCTGATGACCCCATTCAAGGGCGTTACCCGCGACACCAACCTGCGTGCTGATTCCACTCCAGAAAAACTGGCCAAGCTAAAGCCAGTGTTCGGCCGTGGCCTAGATGCAGAGCCAACTATGACCGCCGGTAACTCCACTCCACTGACCGACGGTGCTTCCGCTGTGTTGGTTTCCAGCCCAGAGTGGGCGGAAGAGCGTGGCCTGCCAGTACTCGCTGATGTGATCGACTCTGAGGCTGCAGCTGTGGACTTCGTGCACGGCGACGAAGGCCTGCTGATGGCACCTGCTTACGCCACCCCACGCATGCTGGCTCGCAATGGCTTGACCTTCGACGACTTCGACTTCTTCGAGATCCACGAAGCTTTCGCCGGCACTGTGCTGTCCACCATGAAGGCTTGGCAGGACGAAGAGTTCTGCCGCGAGCGTCTGGGCTTGGACAAGCCACTGGGTGCTATCCCTCGCGAGAAGCTCAACGTCAACGGCTCTTCCCTGGCATGTGGCCACCCATTCGCTGCTACTGGCGGACGCATCACCGCTTCTTTGGCCAAGATGCTGCGCGCGAAGGCAGACGAGACCGGCAAGACCACCCGTGGCTTCATCTCGGTATGTGCCGCTGGCGGCCAGGGCGTAGTAGCTATCCTCGAAGCTCGCGTGTAACCGGCAAGCGCGGAAAACAAAATTCGCATAGAACTCGCAAAAACTAAAAGCCTCATTCAAGGAGAATCGAAGCACCATGGCTGATAAGTACCAAGAACTCGTCAATGGCGGACCACTTACTGGATTAGCTAAAGCAGCTGGTCTGCCCCAGCCTCCTTTCCTACGCCGCCACAAGCCAGGCGCCGAACTGCTGAAGAACAATAAGGTTCTGGTTGCCGGCGAAGGCAAAGACGCTGATTCCGTCGTAAAGCAACTAGAACAGTGGGGCCTGCAGGTACGTCGCAACGAAGCTGCCGACGACAAGGTGGGCGCAATCGTAGTAGTTGCTACCGAGGTAACCCGCCCAGCTGAGCTGCAAAAGCCTGTGCTGGCGGCGGCGAAGCACCTGCGCAAGCTGGATAAGGGTGGCCGCTTCATTACGATTTCGCGTGCGAAGGACGACGCCAACAAGGACATTGCTGCCAACGCTGCGCGCGGTGGTGTTGAAGGCCTGGTGCGTTCGATGGGTCACGAGGTCCGCGGCGGTTCGACCGCCAACGGCATCCTGGTGCACGACGGTGTGGATGTGACTGCGCCATCTGTGGTGGCTTCGCTGCACTTCTTCCTGTCTGGCCGTTCTGCGTTTATCGATGGCCAGTTCCTGCGCGTGACCTCTGACGCCGGCGAGATCCCAGCTGATTGGGATAAGCCACTAGAGGGCAAGGTTGCTGCTGTGACCGGTTCGGCACGTGGCATTGGCGCGGCTATTGCGAAGCAGCTGAAGGCTGATGGCGCTAGCGTGATCGTCATTGACGTGCCACAGGCCGGCGAGGCGTTGTCCAAGGTTGCGAACGAATTGGGCGGCCTGGCATTGCAGCTGGATATTACGGCTGACGACGCCGGCAAGCAGATCGCCGATGCCGCCGAAAAGCGGTACGGCAAGCTGGATATTGTGGTGCACAACGCTGGTATTACCCGCGACAAGATGCTGGCCAACATGGATGAAGCCCGCTGGGGTTCCGTAATCGCTGTGAATATTGAATCGCAGCTGAAGATGAACGAACAGCTGCTCAAGCACTCTGCTTTCCAGAACTCGCCACGTATTGCGACCATGGCTTCGACTTCCGGCATTGCTGGTAACCGCGGCCAGACCAACTACGCGACTTCCAAGGCTGGTGTGATCGCCATGGTTGAGGCTTCCGCTGAGGAATTCGCAGCTAAGGGCGGCAACATCAATGCTGTGGCTCCTGGCTTCATTGAGACCGATATGACGGCTGCGATTCCGTTTGTGAACCGTCAGGTGGCGCGCCGCGTGAACTCGCTGCAGCAGGGTGGCCAGCCAGGCGACGTGGCACAGGCGATTGCGTTCTTGGTTTCGGATCGTGCGTTGGGTGTTAATGGCCACGTACTACGTGTCTGTGGCCAGAACATCGTAGGTGCGTAAAACGGTTGGTGAAGAATTATGAGTGACAATAACGCTTCGAAGCGCAAGCAGAAGGTCAAGCAACTGCCCGAGATTCCAAAGCTGTTGCCGCTTTATGCCAAAGCTGCGGCGGGCAGCGCGAAGAAGAAGCCAAAGTCCCTGGACATCAAGGTTTCGGCGCTGCGCGTGGACAATGTGAAGGTTGGTCGCGCCCGCGATGAGGAGTTCCGCGAGCTCGTCAACGCTTCCAAGCGCGAAGAGGCTTTCTTCGGCCACATCCATTCGCTGATCATGCCATTGCAGATGGAATTGATGGCTGCCGACGATTTCCCACTGCCCATGATGGGTCTGGTGCATACCGCAAATACCTACCGCCAGGTATCGCCAGTGGCTGTTGATGGCGAAGTGGATATCGAGGTCTCGGTGGCGAAGTTCCGTGCTCACCGCGCTGGTACCGAAGTAGTCTTGGCAGCCACCGTGACGGCTAGCAAGTCCGGTGCCACGCTGGTAGAAGAGGAATCTGTCTACCTGGCGAAGGGCGTACGTCTGAAGGATGCCGAGGGCTACGAGGAGGTCGAAGAGCAGCGCCAGGCAATTAAGAATGGTGCGGATGCTCCTAAACGTCCTGCGTTTGAGGTTCCGGTTCCTACTGCCCAGTGGCGTCTTGGTGCTACTACTGGCCGTAAGTGGGCAAAGGTTAGTGGCGACTGGAATCCAATCCACATCGCTAATGCTTCGGCAAAGATTCTGGGCATGCCAGGTGCGATTGCTCATGGCATGTACACCGCATCCCGGGCGCTGGCTGAAGCTGACGTTGCCCCAAACCAGGCGTTCGAATTCGACATTGAGTTCGGTGCACCAGTGGTATTGCCAGCTAGCGTGATGGTGGCTATCACCCGCGCTACCGGCCCTGACACCAGTTCCAAGAGCCCGGCAAGCCCAGGCATGGACATCGTGGCGTGGAACCGCAAGAAGCGTCGCCCACACTTCACGGGTACCGTACGTGAGCTCTAAGGCAGACGGCTGAACTAGCTTTGCTGCCAACCTTCTTAAAGAGGGTTTTAGTCCGGCAGGGATTTTCATCCCTGCCGGGCGTTTTCTTTTTCGGGTGCAGATCGGTGTGGGTGCTGGGGTAGCCGTCGGTCTGGACGGTTCCGCACCATCAGGGTGCAGCTTGCACAGCCAAATCACCCAAAACTTGACAGACCAAGCTGTCTATTGGTTTGATACTGCCAAGCGTTACACGCGGAAAAACTCAATCAGGCAACCGAACCGCTTAGGCAGGCGATGGCTCCAACCCAGCAGCCACCTCGCCGGTACCTGATCGACACCTTCCGCAGTAGTGCCGCCCACCTGCTGGAGCCCCGGTACAGGTGTCTAAAGGCGAATCGTTGGCATGTCTGCTGCCTCCCGCAGCTTTTCCTGCCACATCCGAATAAGACACAAATAAAAGGAAGTCCATAGCAACCATGACGGCACCATTTCTCTCTACCACCGCCGGCGTCCCTCGCATCGGGCCTGACCGCGAGCTCAAAAAAGCCCTCGAGGCGTACTGGCGCACCGAAAGCAATGCCAATTCCGCTAACGACGGCACCAACAGCGATCGCGCAGACGCCGCCACCGCATTAAACGACACTGCCCTGCAGCTCACCGCGGATTACACCAAGCAGGCACAAGAGGCTGGCGTGGCAGCTGTGCCGACGCTGGGTCGCTCGTTCTACGATTCCGTGCTTGATGCCTCGGCGTTGCTCGGTGTGTTGCCAGAGCGTGTAGCGGATATCCCGGATCACGGTAGCTCCACCAACACCGACACAACCAGCGCCAACACCGCCTCCACCGCCCTCCCCGCCTGGATCGACCGCTACTTCGCAGCAGCCCGCGGCACCGCCGAGCTGCCAGCTTCGGCCATGACCAAGTGGTTCGACACCAACTACCACTACATCGTCCCGGAACTTTCCGCGCAGACGACCTTCCACCTCCAGGCAGAGTCCTTCGTCGCCGATGCCAAAGCACAGGTAGAGCAGTTCGGCGAGCTTACCCGCCCCACCCTGGTCGGTCCGTTTACTTACCTGAAGCTGTCCCGCACTACCGACGGCTCTGATCCTCTCGATCACTTCGAAACCCTGATCGACGTCTACACTGCACTGCTCACGCAGCTCCATACAGCTGGTGTGCGTTGGGTGCAGCTCGACGAACCAAGTCTGGTTACCGACGTCGATACCGTCACCCTGGATCGCGTACGTGCCGGATACCAGCAGCTCCTCGCCGCGCTCTCCACCAACGACGCCACGACCACCACCCCACTCAACGTCGTCGTTCAGACTTACTTCGGCGAGGGCGATCAGGCGATTCAGACTCTCTCCGGCCTGGGCATCGCCGCCTTTGGTGTGGATCTGGTCTACGGCAACGCTGATCTGCCGTCTTGGACTGGCGAAGAGCTACTGCTTGCCGGCGTGGTTGACGGTCGCAATATCTGGCGCACTGATCTCGATTACGCCACGGCTACCCTCAAGAGCCTCGCACAGCGCGGTCCGGTCGCCGTTTCCACGAGCTGTTCGCTGCTGCACGTGCCTTACGCGCTGTCCGCCGAGCCCGATCTGGGCGATCACGAGGCCGTCCGCGCTTGGCTGGCTTTCGGCGCCGAAAAACTCGCCGAGGTAGCACTGCTGTCCCGCGTGGCATTGGATGATGGTGAATTAGCTGCCGACGACGAACAAGCGCTCGCCACCTCCCGCCAAGCGCTGGCCGATCGCGAGTCTTCTACTCTGACCCACAACGCAGCCGTGCGCGAGCGGATTGCTGCTGTTTCGGAGGGCGATCGTCGTCGCGAGCCGATTGCTACCCGTCGTGAAGCACAGCGCGAAAGCCTGCATCTGCCGCCTCTGCCTACCACAACGATTGGTTCGTTCCCGCAGACTGCAGAAATTCGTTCGGCGCGTGCGCGCTTGAACCGCGGCGAGCTTTCCGCGGAGGAATACCGCCAGGCGATGGTCGATGAGATCGAGGACGTGATTGCGCGTCAGGAAGCGTTGGGCTTGGATGTGCTGGTCCACGGCGAGCCAGAGCGCAATGACATGGTGCAGTACTTCTCCGAGCAGCTCGACGGCTACCTGGCCACCAAGAACGGTTGGGTGCAAAGCTACGGTTCGCGATGCGTGCGCCCGCCGGTGATTTACGGTGATGTGTCACGTCCGCAGCCTATGACGGTGCAGTGGTACCAGGTGGCAGCTGGCTTTACCGATAAGCCGGTCAAGGGCATGCTCACCGGTCCGGTAACGATGCTGGCGTGGTCGTTTGTCCGCGATGATCAGCCTCTGGGTGAGACCGCCGATCAGGTCGCACTAGCATTGCGCGATGAAATTGCGGATCTGATCGATGCTGGTGCCCGCGTGGTTCAGGTCGACGAACCTGCCATTCGCGAGCTGCTACCTCTGCGCAGCGCGGATCAACCGGCGTACATCAAGTGGGCGGTCGGCGCGTTCCGTCTGGCTACCTCTGGTGCTCCGAGCGAGGTTCAGATCCACACCCACATGTGCTACTCCGAGTTCAACGAGCTGATCGCCACGATCGGCGATTTGGACGCCGATGTCACCTCCATCGAAGCTGCCCGCAACGGCATGCAGGTGCTCAGCGCGCTAAATGAGCACGGCTACGAGCTGGGCGTTGGCCCTGGCGTGTGGGACATCCACTCCCCTCGCGTACCAAAGCAGGAAGAGGTAGATCAGTTGCTTGCCGACGCATTACAGAGCGTCGATCCGCAGCTACTCTGGGTGAATCCGGACTGTGGTTTGAAGACCCGCGCCTGGCCAGAAACTACCGCCTCGCTGCAGGTATTGGTAGAAGCTGCTCGGAAGGCTCGCGAGTTGGCGACGCAGTAAGGGCGCAGCAGGATCCCTGCCAGGTTCCCGCTGGGATCCACAGCTAATCTCACCATTTCACTGAGAAAATTTTCGCAGTTGATTATCCTGGGCGAGTATGAACGCACGAATTAGCAAGTCCCTTTCCACTTCTACTCGCAGTCGTACTCGCTTGGCGACGGTCGCTGCCCTGGGCACCGCAGCCCTAACATTAACCGCCTGTGGCAATGGCGATAATGATGATCCATCGGCCAACGCTGACATCACCGATACCCCAGCTGCCGGCGCTTCTGCTGTTAATGAAGCCGCGCAAGGCACGCTGGGCAATCACATGTTGGAAAAGGCTCCGTACGCTGAAGCTAAGCTGCAGGATCCTTCCGGTGCAGAGGTTGGCACCGTGACCTTCACCGACGCCTCCGGCGGTCGCACCCTGGTTGCGGTTACTACCGAAGGCCTCGCGCCAGGTTTCCATGGCTTCCACATCCACGAGATTGGCTCGTGTGAAAAGGAAGCGGACGACGCCGGCGACTTCACCGCTTCCGGCGGACACCTAGGACCAGAGGAAGATTCGGTTCACCCTCATCACGCTGGCGATCTACCGTCACTGCTGGTCAATGAAGATGGCACCGCCGAGATGACCTTCGTTACCGATCGGCTCTCGCCGGACATGCTGCTGGATGAAGATGGCTCCGCTGTGGTTGTCCACGAACAAGCGGATAACTTCGCGCATATCCCAGAGCGTTACGCTGCCGACGGAGCCGACGAGGACACTCTTTCCGCAGGCGATGGCGGCAGCCGTGTGCAGTGCGGCGTCGTAAGCAACTAACTGCTACAGAATGTCACCCGGTTGGTAGTTCGCTGCCTCCGGGTATTTTTCTACCCACTGGTTCACGCGGGCAACCACCGCATCCACCTGGGATTCGGCAGCGCCAATGAAAGCGTGTCGATCCTGCAGCGCGGCCGCCAGCTGCTCTTCGGAAAGCGGGATACGATCGTCGCCAGCTAAGCGCTGTACCAAATTCTGCTCCGCGCCCTTTTCGCGCATATCCAGGGCGGTGGCAACAGCGTGTTCCTTAATGACCTCGTGGGCGACCTCACGGCCCACACCTGCCCGCACGCATGCCATCAACACCTTGGTAGAAGCCAAGAATGGCAGGTAGCGTTCCAGCTCGCGTTCGATCATCGCTGGGAAGGCGCCGAACTCGGCGAGCACAGTGAGGAAAGTTTCGAACATACCGTCGATGGCGAAGAACGCATCCGGCAGTGCCACGCGGCGCACCACGGAGCACGACACGTCTCCTTCGTTCCACTGGTTGCCGGCAAGATCGGCGGTCATGGTGAGGTATCCGCGCAAAATCACCTGGAACCCATTGACGCGCTCGCAAGAACGCGCGTTCATCTTGTGTGGCATCGCCGAAGAACCAACCTGGCCTTCCTTGAAACCTTCCGTGACGGTTTCGTTGCCGGCCATCAGGCGGATGGTAGTAGCTAACGACGACGGTCCAGCACCAAGTTCGACCAGCGCACTGATGGCATCGAAATCGAGTGTCCGTGGGTAAACCTGGCCGACCGAATCGAACACCCGATCGAAACCAAGGCCGGCCGCAATTTCGGACTCCAGCGACTGCAGCTGATCCTGGGAGCCATCCAACAAATCGAGCATGTCTTGAGCGGTGCCCATCGGGCCTTTAATGCCGCGCAGTGGATAGCGATCAATGAGTTCAGAGGTGCGTTGAATAGCTAGGAGCATTTCGTCGGCAGCGGACGCGAAGCGCTTGCCTAAAGTAGTGGCCTGAGCAGCAACATTGTGCGAACGGCCGGCCATCACCAGGCTCTGGTACTGTGCTGCCTTTTCCGCGGTACGCGCCACCACTGCAATCGCCTTGTTGCGGATCAGCTGCAGCGATTGGAGCACCTGGAGCTGTTCGACGTTTTCAGTGAGATCCCGGGAGGTCATGCCCTTGTGGATGTGCTCGGTGCCGGCGAGCGCACAGAATTCTTCGATACGTGCCTTCACATCATGGCGAGTGATGCGCTCACGCTGAGCAATCGATGCCAGATCGACCTGGTCGATGACCTTTTCATAGGCCTCAATGGTGCCTTCGGGAACCTCGATGCCACGAGCTGCCTGTGCTTTGAGCACCGCCACCCAGAGCTGACGTTCTAAGACGATTTTGTGTTCTGGGCTCCACAGTTTTGCGAGTTCTGCCGAGGCATACCGCGATGCCAGTACGTTGGAAATCTGCACCTTGTCACTCATAGGAATTAGTATCGCATGAGTATGTGGGATTAGCGGTTCCAGTGAGCTTAAAAATAGGAGGTGCTCCACATGGCAAAGGCGTTGCTAGTAGTGGATGTGCAGGCGGGTTTTATCTCTGATTACACGCAGAAAGCTTTGCCACGGATCCACGAGCTGCTGGAGGATCCTGCTTATTCGCTGGTTATCGCGACGCGGTTTTCCAACCCACCGGGTTCTCCGTTCCGACGCTTTATCAAATGGTCACGGCTGTCGACGCCCCATGAAATCGCCTTGGATCCGCAGGTCGCCCGGCGCGCCGACATCATCGTCGATAAGACCACCTACGGTGCTGGTGACGAAATTCGTGCCATCTTAGAAGACCGTGGGATTAGCCAGGTCACCGTCGTTGGCATTGATACTGATGTCTGTGTGCTGCAAAACGCTGCGTTTTTGTTCGATCATGGCTTCGAAGTCACGGTGGACATCCAAGGCACTGCCACCAATGGCGGTTCCGATGCTGATCGGGCTGCGATTCGCCTACTGCAACGCACTATTGGTCGCGATTACGTGGTGAATCTGGCTGAGTGATCTGCCATGTTGCAACGTCTCGAATTTGCGCCACTAAATCTGGGAGCCAATCTGACAGATCGAAAGCTCCAGAAGCGCATCATTGCCGAAGCCGAACATCTGGGTTGGCAGGACATCCGCGACCAGTTCCGCACGAGCGAGCTGGCTTGCGTTCTGCCCAACGCCGTGACGATCCTGGCCAAGGACAATCTGTGGTGCTACATCGCAGAATCCGGTTACGCAGTAGTTCGTTATCACTTCGCTTACGACGATTCTCATCACGTAGCCGCGCTGAATCCCTTCGAGCTAACTGCCCAGGAACTGCTAAATCGCATCGAGTTTCACAACTCTATTGAGCGTCCTTTAGCAGCAGCGGAAGTAGAAGAAGCCACCACCGCCGACACAGCTGACGCACAAGCGCTCACATCTTCCCTGGTAGAGCTAATTAATCGGCTGCGCTCGGTGTTGCAGCAATCTTGGAAAAACCATAAGCATGCAAATAAGTCCGCACATCGGCACGTCACTGATCCAGACAAAGTGCTGGAATATGCCGTTAGCGTCTTCGTAATTCATGATCTCCCGGAGCCATGTGTTGCCGCGTTGCTGTCTCCGCGAAGTGTGGGGTGTTCGTCGAGTGTTTCCCGTGCCGAGCTTCCCGACGTACCGACCTTGGCCAAACGCATCAACGCCCAATCAGCGGACATCGATGCAATAGATCCGGAATTACCTGGCGCTGTACCGCTGCGCAGTAAGACCGCAACCCTGCGGTCGAGCTGGTCATCGGTGGTGGTGCAAGCTTCCCGCGATTCAGACATCAAAGTCTCGGATGCCGACGATCTGATCAGCTTGGTCGAGTTCCGGCTGCAATCCACCTGGCTGGCAGCAACACACAGTGCCAGGGCTGCCGATCATGCAGCCGTAGAAAGCTCACCGAGTAAAGCACTACTGCACTTGAAGGGCATTCAACAGGACTTCGAGCGGATCCGTAGTCTCTACGAACGACGGCTTGGCACCAATGCACCGCCTGATCCCACGGCAGCATTGGCCAACGTTGAAGCCACCAGTGACCTTGAACGAGAGATCACCACCGCCGAACGCGCACTGTCTCAGGCGATTGCTCGCGCCGAATATGAGGTCGAACGCAGCAATGCCAAAGGTCGCAAAGCTATCGAATTATTCGGCCTGGTGTTTGCGTCCTCTGGCTTGGCCGGGCTGCTGCTGCCCCTGCCCATCAATTCGGAGGTAATCTCCACCCACCCATTCGCGTTCGCCACCTGGTTATTACTGACGTTTTTCGGAGCGTGGTTCGTCGCAAAGCAACGCTTCTAAAAACCCAAACCAGTGACAACTAAAATGCCCAAACCAGTGACAACCACCGCACCCTAACCTAACCTTGACCGCATGGAGCCGAAGAAGCCTCGCAAGAAGTCCAGCCGTACCCTGGAGCTGTTCCCCGTGTATCCGCGGAAAGTGCACGTGGTGTCGGTGGAAGACATCACGCCCGGGATGCGTCGGATCGTCTTTGCGGGGGAGCTTCGCGAGCACCAGCGTCAAGGACACACGATTCCGGCGATTCGCAGTTGGGGCTATGACGACGACGCACGCCTGATCTTCCCCGATCCCACCACCGGGGAGCTGCCAGAGGTGACTTTGTCCGACGAAGGCAAGATGCAGTGGCTTCCACACTTAAAGCAGCTGTTTCGCACCTACACTGTGCGCGAGATAATTCGCGATACCGCTGGGCAGCCGACACAGGTGGTAGTCGATTTCGCGCGCCACGGCAGTGGGTTGGCAGAAAACTGGTCGGCGACAGCGGAGCCTGGCGACGAGATTTGGATGGTGGGGCCCAAAGCCTGCCGGACGCATCCGGCACACCGTGATTGGTTGCTGCTGTGTGGTGATGCCACGGAGATTCCGGCGATCTCTCGGTGTTTGGAAGAGTTCGCCAATTCCGAGGATCCGAAGCTGCGTGAGCTGTCAGTAATTGCCATTGTGGATGCGGCAGAACCCGCCCACGAATATGCCTTGGCGCATTCCGCGGCCACCGAGTTGCGCTGGGTATTCCGCAGTGAAGGTCAGAGCTTTGCGACGGCGGTAGCGGAATTGTTTGCCGGATCCGATGGCGCTCTTACCCTGCCCGAAGGTGCGGGCTTTGTCTGGGCTGCTGGCGAAAAGTCTGATCTCAAGCAGGTCCGCCAGGTGCTCAATGAGTTTCAGGGAGCAACCGCCGATGATACGCAATCCACCGATGCCCCGGCAACCACGCTTGCAGCTGAAGACATCGAATTCCACGGTTACTGGAAAGCAGACGGCTAGCCCCACCCCGCACTGCTTTTCAGTCATACTGGATTCATGACTGTCGCACAGCAATCTGCTCAGCATCCCGTACAGCAACTGCCCGCGCCAACCACCGCGCAATTGGAAGCGCTAGCCACCACCGAGCACCTATTGGTGGTCTCTGATTTCGATGGCACTTTGGCTGGATTCAACCGCGATGTGATGGACGTGCCGATTACGCAAAAGTCCATTGACGCGCTTCGCGACTTGGCTCATCTACCCAACACCACTGTGGGTATTCTGTCTGGCCGTCAGCTGAAAGATCTCTACGAGCTGTGCGAGCTGCGCGATCCGGTCATTTTGGCTGGCTCTCATGGCGCCGAGGTCACTTACAACGACAGCCTGGATCTCACCGACGAACAGCGTGCCACCTACCAGCGCCTGCAAACTCGCCTGCAGGAATTGGCTGATTCCGAAGAGGGGATCTTCCTAGAAGTCAAGCCTTCTCACCTGGTGATTCACACCGTCAAGATCGTGGATGCAGAACCGGAGCGTGCACGAGCCGTCGAACAAAAGGCCATGCAGATTCGCCACGAAGAGTTCGCCGATCAAGAAATCGCGATGCTGCACGGGAAAAACATCGTGGAGTTTTCGCTGATCGATATGGATAAGGGCAAGCGCCTGGCCGAGATGATCGAGCGCTTCCACGCCACCGCTGCGGTGTACCTCGGCGATGATGTCACCGACGAGGACGCCTTCCAGGCCTTACGTCCCCAGGATTTAGGCATAAAAGTAGGCGACGGGGATACCGTCGCCTCTACTCGGGTACATACGCTTGACGACGTCGCGGAGGTCTTAAGCGACATCGCCACCCGGCGCGCTGCACACCGCTAAGCGGCTGCAGTCTTAGTTGTTGTTTCGGGTGTCTGATCCGTCGTCAGGCTCTTGCGCTACCTGGCCTTGGATCACGACGTCGGACTTGATGACGAGGCGTCCTTCGTCGTCGTAGTCGTAGTCCAGCGCAGGTAGTTCGTTGCCGTTTTCGTCGAAGCCTGGTGCTGGTGCTGCTTCGTTGATTTCTAGCTTCTCGGCGGTGTCGGTCTTCGTCCACTGGCGGGTAACCGGGCCGCGCACTGCCATGTGGTCGTCCTTCATGCCCTTGATCAGCGAGTACATCATCACCAATTCGATGAAGAAGAACGGCACACCAATCACAATCACGGTGTTTTGCAATGCGGTGAGTGCGGTCTGGCCGGAAACCACCAGCACAGTGCCAGCAACGGCACCAATCATCGCGCCCCACATGATGCGGTAGATGGTTGGGGACTTGTTTTCCTCGCCGGTGGACATCATGTCGGTGACCATGGCGGCGGAGTCAATCGAGGTTACGAAGAACACCATAATCACGAATAGTGCGAAGGCACTGACCACACCGGCCATTGGGAACTGCTCCAGCAAGATGAACAGCGATGGCGATGGATCACCTTCTACTACCACTGGTTCGGTGAGAATGCCTGGGTTCTGGTGCTCTAGCTCGAAGCCAGCGCGACCTAGTACCGAGTACCAAATAATCGAGAAAATCGCTGGCAAGCATAATGCACCGGCAATGAACTCACGTACAGTTCGGCCGCGCGAGATACGCGCAATGAACATGCCCACAAATGGCGACCAGCAAATCGTCCAGGTCCAGTAGAACACGGTCCAGGCGCCCTGGGACCAGTTCGGGTTGGCGTCGTAAGAGTCCGTCCAGAATGCCAAGCGTGGCAGCATGTCCAAGTACACGCCGGCGGTATCGACAACCTGGCGCAGCAGCGTCAGGGTTGGGCCCATGATCAGTACGAAGATCATCAAAGCCACAGCTGCCCAGATGTTGATGTTGGACAGCAACTTAATGCCTTTATCCAGGCCACGAGCCACCGAAATCGACGCCACGATAATAATCGCCACGATCAGCAGCAGCTGCACCATGGAATTTTCTGGCAGACCCAGCACACGGGCAGCACCAGAGTTAATCTGCATTGCACCCATGCCTACAGACACTGCAATACCGAAGACGGTACCGATGATCGCGATTGCGTCGATTAGCTTGCCTGGCCAGCGGTAGATATTGCCACCCAGCAGTGGTGCGAAGATTGATGAAACCCGTGGTGGCAAGTGGCGCTTATAGATAAAGTAACCCAGCGCCAAACCTGGCAGCACCATGATTACCCACATGTGTAAGCCCAGGTGGTACAGGGTGACACCCATGGCTTCGTTTTGCGCCGTGCGAGACATTGGCTCGGAATTAAACGGCGGATTAAACGCGTGGTTCAGTGGCTCTGCCACACCCCAGAACATCATCACTGTGCCGGTACCGCCGGCAAAGAGCATGCCGAACCAGGCGACCAACGAGTATTCGGGTTCTTCGTCGTCATCGCCTAGGCGCAGCCGGCCGTAGCGAGAGACGAACACCGCAATTAAGAACACAAATGCGAGCGAGACACCACCGATGAAGAGCCAACCTAGGTTGGTGGTTACCCAATCGGCTACTTCACCGTAGGCGTCGCGGGCGGTTTCCCCCAGAGCCAGTGTCACCACAACGAAGAGGATGATGAATCCCATCGCCACGGAGAAGATCATTGGGTCCGTCTGAAGTTTGAATCTTCTAGACTTCCCTTCTGGTCTCTTTTCTTCAGTTTTAATGCTTGCTGATTCCACGGGGGAATCCACTCCTCGCTGTTTGCGGGCAAATTTTCCATTGGCTTTCGCGCGATGTGCCCGATAGCCAACGGAACAGTTTAACCAGCCTGAGAGGAATATAAGCAAAAATAGAAGAATTGCTAATGGGTTTTAGCGATTCCGACGCGGCTAGTCCGTCTCAGCGTGGCGCAGTGTGCGCCAGGACAGCACCGCCGCAAATAGCATCAGCACAATCGCAATCGCAGAGGTGATCAGCACACCAGAATCGAACGCATGCTGAGCATTAGTGATTAGTTCGCTGCCGACGGCTCCACCAATCTGTTCACCTGCCCGGACTGCTCCGCCGAGAGTCTCGCCTGCTGCTTGCAGCAGATTCGTTCCGTCGGAAGCTTCGCGTGCGGGAGTTGCGGCCTCATCCGGAATGACCAGGTGTGCCCGGTAGGCGGCATTCAGAATCGAACCGAGGATCGCAGTACCCAGCACAGCGCCGGTTTCGTACGCGGTTTCCGAAATAGCCGAAGCTGCCCCTGCCTTATGAGGTGGTACCGCAGAGATCACCAGATCGTTTGCGATGGTTTCTGCCATGCCCACACCGGCACCTACCAGTACGAATGCTAGTACTAAGCCTAGATCAGAGCCTTGCGAACCAGCCCACATCACCACGGCATAGCCCACGGCGTTGAACAGCAAGCCACCGGTGACCACCGTGCGCGGGGCAAAGCGCTGCACCAGCTTCACGGCAACCAAGCCGGCAGCCATCGTGACTACCGTGCCTGGCAGCAACATCAAGCCCGCCATCATCGGCCCGTAACCACTGACCAACTGGAAGTGCTGGGAGATGAAGTACAAGAAACCAACCAGAGAGAAGAAGCTCAGCAGGTTTGCCATGATCGCGCCAGTGAAATCTGGGCGTGCAAACAAGCGCACGTCCAGCATTGGCGTGGTCTTGCGCAGCATACGACGCACGAAGAGCCAGCCGGCAACAATGGCGACGGCAAACGTCGTCACGCTGGCACCATCGAATCCCGCGGTGGCGGTGTGCTTGATGCCGTAGACCAACGGCGTCATGGTGAGCATCACCAATACGATTGCCACTGGATCGATCGGACCTGGCTGTGGGTCTCGCGATTCTGGCACCAGGATCGGTGCCAGGATCAGCATCGGCAGCAAGAATGGTACTGCCATGATGAACACCGAACCCCAATAGAAGTGCTCCAACAAGAAGCCACCTAGGATCGGTCCAATCGCCGAACCACCCGAAAAGGCCGCTGCCCAAATCGCAATGGCCAAACGACGCTCTTTCGCATCTTCGAAGATGTTACGAATCAGCGACAGCGTTGCTGGCATGATCATCGCACCAAAGAAGCCCATTGCCGCGCGAGCAAAGACGACGAGCGACGGATCTGGCATGAACGCTGCTGCCAAAGAAAAGATCGTGAAACCGGTGCCACCGATTAAAAGAGCTTTACGACGCCCAAAGCGGTCGCCCATACTGCCCATCGGCACCAGCAAACCGGCCAGCACCAGAGGGTAGATGTCTACCAACCACAGCAATTGGTTGCCTGTTGGCTGGAGAGCTGCAGAAATTTTCGGTACGGCAAAGGCCAGCACCGTGTTGTCCACTGAAACCAGCAATACCGGGAGCATCAGTACAGCTAGTGCCCACCAGCGCTTGTCTTCACGCTGGCCAGCATCCACTGGGGATGCAACACGCATGTCTTGCGTGGTCATGGTGTCCTCTTTCTTGAACTCAATCACAAACAAACCGTCCAGACGGTATAGTAAAACCGTCCGGCAAGTACAGTAGCAAAGTGTTAAGGTTTGTGCCATGCCCTCCGAACCCGCCCGTAGCGCCAAAGAAAAGATCCTTGATGCGTTTCAAGACATCTTGATCGAATCCGGCGAATCCACCGCCACTATCGAAGCTGTGGCCACGCGCGCCGGGATGTCTAAAGGCGGGTTTTTATACCACTACCCCAACAAAGCGGCGTTGATCGATGCATTCGCAGATCGCCTGCATGATCGTGCGATGGAAGACGTGGCACTGATGGCTTCTGCTCCAGAGGGTGCGACACATTACTATCTGCGCACCTCGGCGATTACTACCGATACCTATGGGCGGGTGGCCATTGCCGCCACTCGCCTGGATGAAGAAAACCGTGGCCGCGTGCGCGCGATCGTCGCCGATGTACAACAGCGCATCTTGACCATCCTGGAACGCGACACCGGATCCGAAACCGCTGCCCGCGCTCTACTACTGATCGGCGATGGCCTGTACTACAACGCCCTGACCGGGGGAATCGGCAGCGAAGGCACCATGCCAGAGCTAATCGAAGACCTCTACACAGCTGCCCAAAAACTCTCTGCCGAACCGGATACAGCATCGGGCACAGAATCCAACGTGAGCACTACAGATTAGGCTGCACAGTATGAATACTCCCGATCCTGGCTCGCAACCACAGTGGACTGCTCCGGAAAATCCCCAGAACACCGTCGAGCCGAATCCCCCACAGTCGGGCAGGGCCCCGCCGGCGGCTTCGAACTCGGCGATGGTGGGTGCGGCGGCGTCGCGGTCGGACAGGAGCGGCTTTACGACGGCCGCCCCCGCGCCCGCGAGAATTCCCTCGATGTCGACGCCCAATTGCGGATCGGCGATGGACACGGCCCTTTCGATGTCGGGGTCGTATCCGGTGGAGGTC